>NZ_CP083740.1:2705000-4057500 GCF_020150455.1 Bremerella sp. TYQ1 | reverse complement strand
GTGGTGCCGCGATCGGAACTCACAAGATTTGCGTCCTGGGAACTTCCGGCGTGCTGGAAGTCGCTTCGCCATTTGCCGACTTGGAAGTGGCTGACCGCGTGGTGGGCTTTGCATTCAACAAAGCGGCCTGCGAACAAGGGCAGGAAACCAAGATCATCGTTGGCATGGAACCGAAGCGAGAATACCCCGGCGAAGCAACCGTGCAGTTGCTAGGTCTTCCGGCTGGTGTGACCGCCGAGCCAATTAAAGTGAAGAACGATGCCACCGAGGCTGTCTTCGACGTCAAAGTTTCCAAGGACGCGAAGGACGGCATGCACAAGTCGATCGTCGCTCGGATTACCGTGACTGAAAACGAAGAGCCGATCATTCAAACCAACGGCAACATTGAACTGCGTGTCGACAAGCCGCTGCCACCGAAAGTGGCCACTGCCAAGCCGAAACCAGAAGCGAAGAAGGAAGAGGCTCCTAAGCCTAAACCGGAACGACCGCTGAGCCGCTTGGAACAACTGCGACTCGCCAAGGAAATGGGCGAATAACGTTCGCCATTTTCGTTTCCCTCGATCCCCCTAAGATTTCAAAGATTCCTTCCCCAGGATTACCGGCGCGAGCCGAAGGAGAGCCAACCGTGTCCCGTAACACTGACGCTCATTACTCAGGCGCTCATTTCACTGCCGCTCATTGGATGGTCAGTGGGCTGCTCGTCTGCCTGGCGGCAACCACCGCTCAGGCCGAGTCCGCCATTCGTGAAATCAACGTCTATCCCGAATCGATCGAGCTGCTGACCAGCCGCGATTCGCAGCGTTATGTCGTGGTGGCAACCCGAGACGATGACGTCACCCTGGACGTCACCGCTCAAGCGACCGCAACGCTTGCTTCGGAAGGCAACGTCAAGCGAGACGGCAACTTGATCGTCCCAGTTGCCGATGGGGAAACGACACTCAAAATCGAATACGCCGGCCACAAAGTCGACATTCCTGTGAAAGTTGAAAAGGCAACCGAAGAACGCCCTGTCAGCTTTCACTTAGACGTCATGTCGGTCTTCATGCGTGCCGGCTGTAACACGGGTAGCTGCCATGGGGCGGCTCGTGGGAAAGACGGCTTCCGCTTGTCGCTGTTTGGTTTCGACCCGGCCGGCGACTACTTCCGAGTCACCCGCGAGCAAGCGACGCGTCGTGTGAACCTGGCCGATCCTGCTTCCAGCTTGCTGTTGGAAAAAGCGATTGGCAGCGTGCCGCACACCGGCGGTAAGCTGTTCGAGAAAGATTCCGATTACTACGCCACGCTGCTGCGTTGGCTGGAAACCGGTGCCAAGCAAGATGAAGGGGAAGTGCCCCGATGCGATAAGATCGAGATCTATCCACCCAAGGCTGTGCTCGAAGGGGAAGGGGCTCAGCAGTCGTTCATCGTCAAAGCGTTCTACGCCGACGGCACCACGCGTGACGTGACCGACTTGGCTGTCTTCATGTCCAACAACGACAACTCCGCTCCTGTCGATGCGAACGGTCACTGCACCGCTTCAAAGCGTGGCGAAGCATTCGTCATGGCTCGCTTCGACACCCACACCGTCGGCAGTCAGGTCATCGTTCTGCCGAAAGAACTGAAGTACGAAAAGCCAGAGATCGCCGGTAACTACATCGACGAGCTAGTCGGTGCCAAGCTGCACAAGCTGCGAATCGTCCCTAGTGGTCTTTGCAGTGACGAAGAATTCCTGCGTCGGGCAACCGTCGACATCACCGGGCTGTTGCCAACGGAAGACGAATACAACGAGTTCATGGCCGACAACTCGGCCGACAAGCGAGCCAAACTGGTCGATCGCTTGTTGGAGCGGAAAGAGTTCTCTGAAATCTGGGCCATGCGTTGGGCCGAGCTGTTGATGATCAAGAGCACCAACCGTGTGAGCAACAAGTCTGCCTTTCTGTATTACAGCTGGCTGACCGAACAGATTTCCAACGACGTGCCGCTCGATCAAATGGTACGCGACTTGTTGTCCGCTTCCGGGGGAACGTTCAGTAACCCGGCGACGAACTACTACGAGATCGAAACCGATACATTGAAGACCGCCGAAAACGTCGCGCAAGTCTTCATGGGTCTGCGAACCCAATGTGCCCAGTGCCATAACCATCCGTTCGATCGTTGGACGATGGACGATTACTACGGCTTCGCGGCATTCTTCTCGCAGATCGGTCGTAAGAACACCGAAGATTACCGCGAGCGAATTATCTACAATCGAAACGGCGGCGATGTCCGTCACCTGGTAGATAACCGCGTGATGCAGCCGAAGTTCCTCGGTGGTGTCGAGCCCGAAATGAAGAATCGCGATCGCCGTGAAGTCTTGGCCGAGTGGCTCACCGCTCCGGAAAATCCTTACTTCGCAACGAGCGTTGCCAACCGTATTTGGGCCAGCTTCTTCGGCGTGGGGATTGTCGATCCTGTCGACGACGTTCGCGTGAGCAATCCAGCCTCGAACCCAGAACTGTACGAAACGCTCGGTAACAAGCTGATCGAATACAACTACGACTTCAAGAAGTTGGTTCGTGACATTTGTGCCTCGAAGGCTTACCAGCGAACGACCGTTCCAAACGAAAGCAACAAGACCGATACCAAGAACTTCGCCTACGCTCAGGTTCGCCGCATTTCGGCCGAGCAGCTGCTCGATTGCATTAGCCTGGCAACGAATCATGATGAGAAGTTCCGCGGTCTGCCGCTCGGTTCGCGAGCCGTTCAGATTGCTGACGGTCAAACGTCGAACTACTTCCTGACCACCTTCGGACGCAGCCAGCGTGAAACCGTTTGTAGCTGCGAAGCGACCACGTCGCCGACTTTGTCTCAGGCCCTGCACATGCTCAATGGCTCGGCAACGCAAGACAAAATCGCTCGTGGCAAGCTGGTCGAAACGTGGATTAAGGAAGAACTGACCAACGATCAGATCATCGACAAAATCTTCATCCGCTGCGTTAGCCGAAAGCCTACGGCGGCTGAAAAAGAGAAGCTGACAGCGGTCTTGAAGGAAGAAGAGAACCGCCAACGGGGGCTCGAAGATGTCTTCTGGGCAGTCCTCAACTCCCGCGAGTTCATGTTCAACCACTAAGCGTAAGCTAGATTGAAGTGTGCCGTCCCATTTCGGACGGCACACGAAACCCCGCCTTCGTTTGCCTGCCTTTTTTCGCACAGAGACTGAGCGATGCGTTATACCCTTCCACTTCTCGTTCTGTTCGGTTTGACAACTCTGGCTGCCGCCGAAGACGCCAAGCCGGCCGGGGACGCCGTCGAAAAGATCACGTACGAAGATCACGTCAAGCCGATCCTTCGGCAGCACTGCTTCACGTGCCATAACCAAGGGGACGCCAAAGGTGGTTTGAACCTGGAAAGCTTCGGCGCGACGATGGAGGGGGGAGCCAGTGGTGAAGTGGTCATCGCGCAAGATGTCGAAAGCTCGCGTCTGTTCGCGCTGATCAACGGCGACGAAGCACCCGAGATGCCGCCGGGCCAGGACCCGATCGCTCAAGAGAAGCGAGACATCATTAAGAAGTGGATTGAACTGGGTGCCCTGGAAAACAGCGGCTCGAAAGTCAAAGCCAAAAAGAAAAGTGGCCTGGCGATGGATGGCCCCGTCACCACCGGCAAGCCCGAAGGTCCAGCCGCCATGCCGGAAGGTTTGTGGAAGGCGCCTGTGCTTGATATCGATCACAGTGGCGCGATCACCGCTATGGCACACAGCCCTTGGGCACCGCTGGTTGCCATCGCCGGTCAAAAACAAATTGCGTTGTACAACACCGACACGCTTAAGCTGCTCGGCGTGATTCCTTACCCGCAAGGCATTCCTTACATTCTTCGCTTCAGCCGCAACGGCGAAGTGCTGCTCGCCGGTGGCGGCCGTGGTGGCTATGCCGGTAGTGTGACGCTGTTCAACGTTCGCACCGGGAAACCGATGGTGACCGTGGGGGACGAGTACGACGCAGTCCTCGCAGCCGATGTTACCCCCGATCTTTCCCGAGTTGCCCTGGGTGGTCCGCAGCGTTTGATTCGTATTTATTCGACGGCCGATGGTTCGCTGTTGTACGAAATCAAGAAGCACACCGACTGGGTTACTTCGCTTGCTTACAGTCCTGATGGCGTGCTGCTGGCTTCCGGCGATCGCTCCAACGGATTGTTTGTCTGGGAAGCAGACACCGCTCGTGAATACTTGAACCTGCAAGGACACAAAGAAGGCATCACTGCCGTCAGCTGGCAGCCAGACTCGAACGTTTTGGCTTCGGCCAGCACCGACAGTACCGTCAAGCTGTGGGGCATGGTCGATGGCAAGAACGTCAAGTCGGTCAACGCCCATGGCAACGGTGCGGAATGGGTCAGCTACACCCACGACGGCCGCATGGTGACTGCCGGTCGTGACAAAGTCGCCAAGGTGTTCGCTGGCGATGGCAAGGAACTCGCCAAGACCGGCGGCTTCCCCGAGCTAACGCTGCGAGCCTGCTTCAATCACGACAGCAGCAAGATTGTCGTCGGGGACTGGACCGGAGAAATCCGCGTCTACCAAGTCGACGGCATGAAAGAGCTCGGCAAGCTGAAAGCCGTTACCCCAACGTACGACGAGATGATCGCCACGCTGACCACCGACATCGGCACGTTCGATAAAGCGGCAGCCGACGCGGGGGGAGCTGCTGCGGCTGCCAAGCAGGCCTGGGATAATCACCTTGCCGCGATCGAAAACGCCAAGAAGGCCAGTGCCGACGCCAAAGCCGCGATGGACGCCGCCAACGCGAAAACCGAAGAGTTGAAAAAAGCAATCGTTGCTTCCCAGGCGAAGCAGAAAGAGCAAGAGCAGCTTGCCGGAACCAAAGACGCCGACGCGAAGAAGTGGGCTGGTGAGATTGCCAAAGCGGAACAGTCGCTGACGCAGGCAAACGCCAAGCTGGCAGACTATGGCAAGAAGATCGAAGAGAAAAGCTCGGTCGTCAACGCAACGAAAAAGGCCCAGGCAGAGCACCAAAAGCAGCTCGACGATCTGAAGAAGCAGCTTGCTTCCCAGCAACAAGCGATGGAAGCGGCCCAGAAGAAAGTCGCCGATCTAGATGCCAAGATCGCGGAAGCGACCAAGCAGAAGGAAGAGGCTGCCGAGGAACAAAAGGAATCGAAGCAAAAGGAAATCGATTCGCTCAACGGTGAAAAGAAAGCGGCTCAGGCCGAAGTCGACAAGCTTGCCGGCGAGGTGAAAAAGTCGACCGATGCTGTCGCCGGTAAAGAAGGCGAACTGAAGAAAGACGTCGAACAGATTGCCGCCGCCGAAGCGGAAGTGAAGAAGCTGCAGGATGAGTCAGCCAAAGCGAATGGCGAGAAAGCCAACGCTGAAAAAGCTCTCGCCGCCGCGAAGCAAAACAAGCAGACTGCCGATACCGAGTTGGCTTCGGCCAAGTCCGCCATCGAAGCGGCAAAGAAGGCCCAAGCCGATGCCAACAAAGAAATGGGCAACCAGCAAAACCTTGCTAAGAAGTACGATGCCGACATCAAGAAGCAGGCCGATCAGCTCAAGAAGCTGGAAGAAGGCAAGCCGAATGTCGAGAAGGACATGAACGAGAAAGCGGTCGCCGCCAAAGCGGCCGCCGAAAAAGCGGCTGCTGCCAAAGCAGAGCTCGAATCGCTGAAGAAAGAAAAAGCGGAATTCGTCGCACTGCCAGCTAAGTTGCAAGTAGAACAGCAAGCGATGCTGACGGGCATCAAGACGAAGGAACAGCAAGTCGCCGAAGCGGCCGCGAAACAAGCTGAGATGGAAAAGCAGATGGAAGCGAAGCTCGCCGAAATCGCCAAGCTTCAAGCTCAGCTTGATAAAGTCATGGAAGAGAAGTCGGCCGTCTATGCTCAGCTTCGCGAGCACAAGCAAAAAGTCGAAACCGGCACCGACGAAATGGCCACCGTTCAAGCCAAGCTGGAAGAACTGAAACGTCAGTCCGAACTGCTGCAGAACGTTTACCAGTAACGTCGTATGATGCGAGCGGTAAAACGCATCGCGTTGAATCGCGCAACTAAAAAGGCGAGCCGAATAGTCGGCTCGCCTTCTTTTTTGGTCTGATCAAATGATGTTGGCTTCGTTAAGCCGTTAGCCTTCCAGGCCACCGAACAGCGGCGTCGAGAGGTAACGTTCGCCAAGGCTGCACAAGATGACGGCGATTCGCTTGCCTTTCATCTCAGGGCGAGCGGCCACTTGCTTGGCGGCCCAGATGGCAGCGCCACTGCTGATCCCCGCGACGAGACCTTCTTCCTTCGCCAACAGACGACCATATTCGAAGGCGTCTTCGTCATCGACTTGAATCACTTCGTCGACGATCGACGTGTCGAGGTTCTTCGGAATGAAGCCAGCACCGATCCCTTGAATGCGGTGCTTGCCAGGCTGACCGCCGCTGATCACTGGGCTGTTCTTCGGTTCGACAGCGATTGCTTTGAAGTCCGGGTTCTTCGACTTGAGGAAACGGGATGCGCCCGTGATCGTTCCGCCGGTGCCGACGCCGGAGATGATCGCATCGACTTTGCCGCCCATGTCTTCCCAGATTTCAGGCCCCGTCGTTGCTTCGTGAATCGCTGGGTTGGCGGGGTTATCGAACTGGCCAGGCATCCAGCCGTTGGGTTCCTTCTCGGCCATTTCGGTGGCTGTGTTGATGGCGCCCTTCATACCGTCGGCCGCTGGCGTCAGAACCAGGTTCGCACCCATCGCACGCAGCAAAGCGCGACGTTCGAGCGACATCGATTCTGGCATCGTCAGTGTCAGCTTGTAACCTTTGGCGGCACAAACAAACGCCAACGCAATGCCGGTGTTGCCGGAAGTCGGCTCGATAATGTGGGTATCTTTGGTCACCACGCCACGCTTTTCACCGTCGGCGATCATGGCATAACCAATGCGGTCTTTCACGCTGTTAAGCGGGTTGAACCACTCGCACTTGCCGAAAACCTCGGCCCCACCCTGGGGGATCAACCGATTGATCTGTATCATCGGGGTATCGCCGATTGCGTGGCACGCGTCGTTAAACGTCTTGGTACGGGGCATGATTGGTTTTCCTTCGTGGTGTCCGTGAAAGCGCGAAGCTTGGGCAGATTTTGCGCCCAAGTATCAAGAAACGCCCAATTGTGTCAATAAGATTCTCGCATAGCCTCCGCTGCTGTGCCAGAACACCCCCGGATAAGGCCACCGCCATGGATATCGTCAATCTGACCGAAGCCGAGCCGTTCACCACCAAAGATGGCTCGGAAATTCGCGAGCTGCTCGCCCATCGCAACTCGTGCATCAAGAATCAGACCCTGGCCGAGGCCCGCTTGCCTCCTGGCGCCGCGACTACGCCCCATTACCATCCGAAAACGGAAGAGATTTACTACATCACCCATGGCCGCGGTCGCATGCAAATTGGCGAAGAGCTGCGCGATGTGACCGTCGGCGACGCCATCGCCATCCCGCCCGGCGAAGTACACCAAATCACTAACACCGGCGAAGAACCGCTACGACTGCTATGCTGCTGCGCCCCAGGCTACGAGCATGAGGACACCGTACTGGTCGAAGAGTAGAATGGACTTCGCATGAACGGGGCTTCTCGTTTATGCATGGGATACCAACGGTTGGTAGCGGGGCGTTTCTCAACCTTTGAAAAGGAGCAATCCCAATGGGACGCATGCCCGAAGAACGATTGAAGACAGCGCTTGAGCAGTTAGCAACCATTTCCGCAGAGGATCATGCTAAGGTTCAAGCCTTGGCCGCCATCGTAAAGCCTCTTCGAAGCTTTCTGCATAAAACGCCCGACGACTATGGTATGACGAATTGGTCCGAAGTGATTATCTCGTCGGAAGATGGCACACCTTTGGAAGGCTGGTACATTCCCGCCAAAGGAGGCCAAAGCGATAAGCTCATTATCTTCAATCACGCGTTACCGATGTGCCGGTCTGGCTATCCTGGACATTTTGGCGAGCCATGGAGTAACTTCGATGCCGTCGAAATCGACTTTGTGGTTCAGTACAAGCATTTGACCGACGCGGGCTACAACGTGCTGACGTACGACATCCGCAACCATGGTAACAGCAGCGCGGCCAATGGTGGACTGAGCGGCATCGGATGCTGGGAATGGCGGGACTGCGTTGGTGTAAAGCGGTATGTCGATGCCCATCCCGAACTATCCAAGATGGATGTCGGGCTTTACAGCCAATGTATGGGCGGCAACTCACAGTATCACGCAATTCATCGGCATCCTGAACTCTTCGAAAACGTGAAGTGCATGGTCAGCCCGATGGTCGTCTCTATGGCTGCCATTTACGACGCTTTCTCCGAGTTGCAGGGAATCCAACAGTATCAGGAATTGATCGATCTCGAGCTACTCAAGATGGGCGCCTTCGTCGCAGCCGATATGACGCCACATCACTGGGCTGCTAGTGTGAAAATGCCGGTGTTGATGGTTCAAGTGCTGGAAGACGAATGGACGCGTAATCCCGAAGATGCCCAGAAAACGTTCGATCTGCTTGGCAGCAAGGAGAAAGAGCTGTTGTGGATTGAAGACACCAAGAAACGCTTCAAGGATGGCTACAATTATTTCGGTCGCTTTCCACAAAAGATCTTGCCGTTCATTGATAAATATATGAAGGCTTGATGCTCGTATATCGCGGAGAATCAGTAGAACGCTTCCTTAGGGAGTGAGCAACGAAGCGTATCGCACCAGTCCATGCCATGGGCGCCAAATCGGTGCGATACGTTCTGCTTCGCGACTGTGCTCACATCCACGGAAAGGAAAGAAGATGATCCGAGTTATTTACCAGTGGCAGGTTCCGCCGGAGAACCTCTCGGCGTTTCAGCAGGCCTGGAAGCAGACGACGACATCAATTCATGAAACGGTCCCCGGTGCTCGGGGGAGTTTCCTGCTGCAAGACCATGCCAACCCTGGCAAAATTCTTACGATCGCACGATGGGATTCGCGGGAAGATTGGCAAGCATTCTTCGAAGCCGAAAATCCCCCGCAAATGCTACGTATGCGCGAACTCGGCGAACGTGTTTCGGTGACGTCGTACGATGAGTTTGAGGACGTGACGGTTTAGTCTTATGCAAAGCACGCTAACGACGGCATGATAGGTAATGGCGATTAGATTCTACGAATTGGAAAGTTGGAATCGGCTTTATTAAAATGTTCAG
Organism: Bremerella sp. TYQ1; assembly: GCF_020150455.1. Lineage (NCBI taxonomy): Bacteria > Pseudomonadati > Planctomycetota > Planctomycetia > Pirellulales > Pirellulaceae > Bremerella > Bremerella sp. TYQ1. The sequence goes on along the minus strand of NZ_CP083740.1, from coordinate 4,048,349 downwards.
CGCGCCTAACCGCCAAATATTTAAGATTGAAAAAGGGGCAGCGATGTTATCCAGAAGTTTTCGCAGCGCTTTATATCTCACAATTCTCTTAACGACGGCCATTGTGGGAATCGCAAAAGCAGATAATGGAAAATCGCAGGAACGAGAAATTGCCGAAGCGAAAGAAGCCTTTAGAGGCAGTGTTGACTCGGCAAAAAAACAATTGCAAGAACGGCTCGACGCAAAGCTGGCATTTGCTCAACGGCGTGGTGAGTTAGAGCTAACCGAAACAGTTTCTAAGGAGTTAGAAGCGTTTAAGACCAAAGGCATTCTTCCGACAACAGTGCCCGCAGATGGTTATGTAACTACATTGCAGCGAGCACTTGGACAACTGGAAGTTGCCTACGATCAAGTGATTCGTAGTTATGTGCGCGAAGGTCTTCTCGATGATGCTCGCTTTTTGAAAGAGGAGTTCGCGGCTTTTAAGGCTTCGTCTGTAAATCATCCAGAATACGCGAATGCTGTTTTTAGCGTCGTTTCTGGTGCATCGAAACCGCAAGAGTTGAAGAATGGTGCGAAGGCTTTCCTGGATCGAACGTATACATGGGGTGATATTCCTAAAGATTTTCCATGTCGCCAGTTTGCTCCCATTCGAGGTGAAGGGCAAGATCCAATAGTGATCCAGGTAAAGTCTCCTGGGATTGTCTATATCGCTTTGAACAACGAGCACCCCCAACGCGTGGCTGCTTTTTTGAGGAACTTCGATTGGAAGCCCACGGAAGCTAAGATGTCTCATAGCGCAAGAGGCAAGACTCCGGTCTACGTTTTTCAACGCGTATATGAGACCGGCGAACATATAATTCCGCGAGTTAACTTTTCGGGACCGACGTTGCTTCTGCCATAGAGTTGCTCGCTCTTCTTTCTGCTCTAACTCTTATGCAACCGGCAAGAGCTTTCCTCGGTGCAGACGTCGCAGATGGGGCCGTTTTCTTCGCAGTGGGCCAGGCAGGTTTCGACGCGTTCTTGCATGACTTTGGCCATCAGCGGGTGAAGCCCTAGCGGGGCCGTGACCAGGTGGGTGGTTCCGGGGTGCTGCGTGGCCGCTTCCTGGGCTAGGCGGGGGATGTCTTCATGCCAATGTCGACCGGGGGAAAGGAAGTAGGGGTGCACGACAATGCGCGTTGCCCCTTGCTCGACACACTTGGCATACGCGTCGGCAATGCTCGGCTCGGCAAGCTCCATGTGGGCCGGTTCGACGATCTTGTATCCGGTCGATTCGCGGAACAGCTGAGCTACTTCCAGCAACAAGTCGTTGCTTTCGGCCCGACGTGATCCATGGTCGACGATGATAATGGCCAGATTTTCCTGGTCGGATGTGGACTGCCGCATAGGGTCGCTGCTTAGGAGTGAAGTTTCGCGGGGCCTAATTGTTGCTTCGAGGGCTAACGATTAAGTTAGGACGATGAATCTTACGCAAGTCATTACGATTCTAAGCATAACGGCCGCCGTTTTCACCGTGATGGGGATTGGCGGGACGGCTCGTTATCTGAATTGGATTTCTCGGGCAGTCGATGCGGGACTGCTGAAGCTCGGTATTCGCGTGCTGATGCCATGCTTCATTTTCGTGAAAGTGGTCGGCAATCCGGCCTTCGAGGAAGCTGCCAACGTCTATTTGCCGCCGGTGTGGGGTTTTCTGTCGGTCGCGCTGGGCTGCTTCATGGCTTATTGGTGGGCTCGTGGAAGCGGGACAACGCTTGGCTTCGATCATCAAGACAAAGTCCACACGTTCGCCGTTTGTATTGGGATTTTCAACTACGGCTTCATTCCGATTCCGCTGGTGCAGGAAATCTTCGGCGAAAGGGCGTTGGGCGTTTTGTTTCTGCATAACGTCGGAGTCGAGCTGGGCATTTGGACCATCGGCGTGAGCCTGGCCAGTGGTGGCTTGACCAAAGGGTGGTGGAAAAACGTCTTGAACCCACCCAGTTTGACGATCATCCTTTCGTTGTTCATCAACGAGATGGGACTCGCCGAGCAAGTTCCCGAGTTCGTCACCCAAGTGACCGGTATCTTGGCGAGTGCGGCAATTCCGATGATGATGCTGCTGATCGGAGCAACGTTTTACGATCAAATCTTTCATGCCGACGTCAAGGGAGACAACAGCAGCCCTTGGCCGACGTATGTTTCCGCGGTCTTGTTGCGACTGCTCATATTACCGATCTTGTTTCTGCTGGCCGCGTTGTGGCTACCGATTTCGATTGAATTGAAACAAGTCGCCGCAATCCAAGCTGCCATGCCAGCAGCCGTCTTTCCGATTGTGCTGACGAAGCATTACGGAGGCGATCCCCGCACCGCTTTGCGTGTCGTGATGGCGTCGACCGTGGTCGGATTTGTTACAATCCCCATATGGATCTCGACCGGCATTGCATGGCTCGGTCTAGAGAACACCGTGCTTCAGCAAAATCCCCAGGAGGTAACCGTGGCACCTCAGCTCGAGCCACTCGAACAGGCAATGCATGTCGCCGGCATTTCCGTTCGTACGACCAACCGCAAGGAAATGAATCCGGAAACGGGACAGATTCCGAAGCTGTACGAAAAGTACGAAACGGAAAGCATCGATTCGTTGATCAGCGATCCTGTCGCTCCGAAGAAACGGATTGCCGTGTACGCCGATTACGAATCGGATCAATCTGGCGAATTCACGATGCTACTCGGCCGGCAGGTTTCGCCGGAAGCGGAAGTTCCGGATCAACTAGACAAAGTCCGCATTCACAAAGGCAAGTATTTGCACTTTGTCGGAGAAGGGGAGATGCCGCAGGTCGTTTTAGACACCTGGAAAGAGATCTGGCATCACTTCGAAGAGAGCACGACCCACACGCGAACGTTCGAGGCTGACTTCGAGGTTTACGACGAAGCCAGCCCGAACCGAGTCGACATTTTTATTGCGGTGGAGTGATTCCGAAGTCTTCGATCGTCAGCAACGTACGAAGCTCGTAGCCGGCATCGGCAAACGCTTGCTTGCCACCTTCCATGCGGTCGACAATCGCGATGACACCGAGCACTTTCAGTCCGGCCGCTTCGACTTTCTCGATCGCTTTCAGCGAGCTGCCACCGGTGGTAACGACATCTTCCACGATGACGCACTCGTTGCCGGAGACGACAGGGCCTTCGACATCTTGCCCAGTGCCGTGTGCTTTGGCTTCCTTGCGAACGATAAAGCCGGCCAGTGATTTGCCCTGAACCGCCGCCATGGTGATGACCGACGCCGAGATCGGATCCGCCCCGATCGCCATTCCGCCGACGGCATCCGGAAGGTCGTCGCCGAGCATTTCCAGAATACCAAGCCCAACTTGCAGAGCCCCTTCGCTGGAAAGCGTTACCTTGCGGCAGTCGAGGTAATAGGAAGCCTTTTTGCCAGAAGCGAGCGTGAAGTCGCCAAACTTCAGCCCTTTCTCACGAACAATTTCAATCAGCTTCTCTTTGCTGTATTGCATCGGTTTTTCCTCGATCGCGGTGAACGGTATCAATCGAAACCATGGTACCCCATCCCGAGACCAAGGGTCAGGGGGGAGTTCACGCGAGCGACGACGGCGAACTTGCCGAACAGGCTGCCTTACGACTCTGCGGCGGATTCCTCTTCATACAGCGGCATGATCTTGGCATCGGGCAGGGCCTCGCGGAGCCGTTGTAGGCCTTCCGGTGTAACGGCCGTTTCCTGCAGATAAAGCTCTTTTAGCGACTTCATCTTCGAGAGCGGCTCGACGCTTTGATCGGTGACGTTCGTGCCCAGCAAAAACAGCACCTCCAAGTTGGTCAGTGCCGGAAGCTTGCTGATGGCTTTGTCGCCGATATCGGTCCTGGCCAGGCTGAGCGTCTTGAGTGTCGTCAGCTCCACCACCGGATCGATCGCCGCATCGGTGAAGCGGGCATAGAAAAGCGTTGGTTCCGTGTCGGTGACGACCGATCCGCCGAGGTACAACTGCTCGAGCTTGGGCAGGTCTTTCAAATGGGTGACCGCTTCGTCGCTGATTTGCGTTCCGCGAAGATCGAGGACCTCTAAGTCTGCCAGGCCGGTGATCATGGCCAGGTCTTTGTTGGTCACCAGCAACGGTTGCAAAGTCTGCGGGGTAGTGATGACTTGAATGCGGTTTTCGCTGTCGCGTCCGATTTCAAATCCGACACGGCGAAACTTGCTGACCATCGGGTCTTGGTCGCCGCCAACTACCGACGGTGGGCTCGGTTTCGCAAACCAGATGAAGATGATCGCGCCGATCAGCAGCAGCAAAACCGCGACGACGATCGACATCAGCGCGATGCCGATTTCCATGCCAAAGCTTTCGCGCTGGGGACGCGTCGGTAGGTTGTTGTCAGGCTTCGGCATGAAAGCGGTTCGCTAAGAGGAGTGTGCCAGCAAGCCTTCAGGATAACATCAACCGACCCCCATGTGCCAACGGCGACATCGACAATCGCTGTGCTATCAGTGGTGACAAACCGATTCGAAAGATTTCGCGAACAGCCTTCCTGCGGCTCGCGTATCAGAAACCGTCCCCAGGCGAGGTTCAAGACGGAGAGCAACTTCGGCCCTGGCGACTAAGTCGCGATAGCACACGGAGGAACGAGAGTGACAAGAAAACGAAACGCCCACCGCAGTGGCAAACGCAACTCGCTCGCCGCAGGCACGCACCTGCTTCGGGCGATTGTCCTGGAAGGGATGGGCATCCTGCTTCTGGCCGCGGCAATCGGTTATCCGATTCTGACGCAAACCCAGTGGCGAGTTTCCTGTCAGGACTGCGAACCTTCCGCTATCGATCAGGGCCTGCACGTGCTGTTGGCCAAAGTCGGTTTGGTAAACGAACCGGACTAACCCCAAATCCAACTTGGGTGCCGCCGCCACACAAGACGGCACCCCGCAACTGAACCTTTGAGGAGTTATTGCCAGCAACCGATTCTTTAAACGAACAGTTCAATCTTAGCAACAACCACGGCGTGCCCTCGTAAGAGGGCACGTTCGTTTCGAATCTCGACTTCTAGTTCGCCCCCTCTGGGCGATGCTTGAAACGCTTTGAGAGTCGACTTCCCGAGCTTCCGATTCCAATACTCGCCCAGTACACAGTGGGCTGAACCTGTCACGGGATCTTCCGCAACACCGGCCGCAGGGGCGAAGAATCGCGAGATGAAATCGTATTCCGGCAAGTTGCTTTCCGCGGTCACCATCACGCCGCGCGATGTCACCGGGGCAAGCAGCGCGTGATTCGGATTGAGCCCTCGTACGATGTCGGCCGAAGGAACTTCGATCAGCCAATCCCACGCATTCTTTCCACTAAAGGTAATCGCTTCGATGCCGAGACTTTCCAGCAAGCCGTCGACCGGATCGGTTGACACGGCCGGGGCGATCGGAAAGTCGAGCTCGATCGTATCGCCACGCGGTGCGGCGGTGAGCGTTCCGCTGCGGGTTTCGAAACGAAGTGTCTGGTCCTCCGGAAAACCTTTTTGCTGCCACAACGTGTGGGCGGTTGCCAGCGTAGCGTGACCGCACAAGTCGACTTCCACGGTCGGGGTGAACCACCGCAATCGGAGCGTGTCACCTTCAGGGTAGACGAATGCCGTTTCCGCCAGATTCATTTCTGCCGCTACATTTTGCATCCAATGCGCATCGGCTGCTTCGTCCAGCCAGCAAACAGCGGCCGGGTTCCCAGCAAAGGGTTTGGATGTGAACGCATCGACTTGATATAGCGTACGCGGCATATGCTTGCTCTTGGGGCCTCTTTCGCCTCGAAAACGAAAGGGCATTGGGGAAGGGCGACGACAAAAGGGCTACGGCAATGATTTCTCGGCCGGGCAGCTTTCTGACACATCGCGGTACCAAACAGGTTCGCCTCCCTCGGCGAAATGGCATCAGAAGGTACAATAGAATAGGTGCACCTCACTTGCCACTAGAAAGAAAGTTGAAGGCGTGTTGCATCCGCGAATTATTGTGACCATGGGCGACCCCGGCGGCGTCGGTCCCGAGGTCTGTCTGCAATTGCTGGTCGATCCCAATCAGTACGCGGGAACCGTACCGATTGTCTTCGGCGACGCGGCCATCTTGCGAAAAGTGGCCCATGCGTGCGGTTATCCTGAACCGAAGAACGTTGTGCCGTTTCATGAAGGCATGGATCTGCACGCGCTCAAGGAAGCGACCGTCGTCGACTTCGGCACGATCGATGCCGACCAGTTCGTCCACGGCAAAGTGACCGCCGAGGGGGGTGAAGCTTCCTATCAATACTTCACCAAAGCGATCGACTTCGCGCTCGCTGGCAAAGCAGATGGCATCACGACAGGGCCAATCAACAAAGAAGCCCTCCACGCGGCTCAGCATTTCTACCCTGGGCATACCGAAATACTTATTGAACGCTGCGGCAGCGAGTCGGGCTGCATGATGCTGACCAGCGAAGAACTGACGTGCAGCTTCGTCACGACGCACGTCGGGTACCGCGATGTGCCAGAGCTGTTGACGATCGAGCGAATTGATGAAGTGATCGATCTGACGGTCGAAGCGATGCGGAAGATTCGCAAGCGAGACCCACGACTGCTGGTGTGCGGGCTCAATCCGCATGCCGGCGAGCATGGCTTGTTCGGCGATCGTGAAGAGGAGCGAATCATCGTTCCTGCCGTCGAAGGAGCGAAAGCGAGAGGCATTAAAATCGACGGCCCTGTTCCGCCTGACACGGCTTTTCTGGCGGAACGTCGTCCGCTGTACGATTGCGTGATCTGCATGTATCACGACCAAGGGCACATCCCGCTAAAAGCCCTCGCGTTCGATGTCGCCGTCAACACGACGCTCGGCCTCTCAATCGTCCGCACCTCAGTCGATCATGGAACAGCATTCGATATCGCCTGGCAAGGCAAAGCAAAAGTGTCGAGCATGATCCACGCCGTCCGCTTGGCACGCGATCTTTCTTCGCATTGAGTTGGGCAACTGTGACATAGGATGGCTTCTCGCCATCTTCTATACTCACGTACTGGCAATTTCATTTCAGTGTTCCACTCTCGCATTCACTAGGCGACTATGAACATTTTCGAGACCGTAATGACCGTGCTCGGTCCGTTGTTCGTGATTTATTTTCTATGGAGTGTCTACCTCTACTTCACCAAGGGAATCGATCAAATCGGTGTCGAGCCATTGAAACGCTGTTTCGAAGGGCTGGAACTTCACGAGACGCAGCAGTCGGGGGATGTTTCGTTCGTCTACCACACCTATCGTGGGCTTCTCTTCTGCACGATTCAGGAAGAGCATCATGTGTTTGCGGATCCCGAGACTGCCAAGACACTTCTCAAGCGGCTGTTGCGATACAACCTGACGTGGGGAATGCGAACCAATGCGGTCGTATTTATCCCTATCTTAGCCGTGGGGAATTACTTTGCCCAAAAGGGAGCCATCGCTCGTCAGGCCAAGCAACTCGCATCGAGCGATAAGGGGTAACCTGCTTCGTGTGCGTTGATGATCTTCCGGTTTCTTTTCCGAGAATATCTTCCACATCAAATTGGGGGAGATGGGCACCGAGAATAGATTGGTGCGTAGAATCGGGCCATAGGGCGAGCTAGAATAGTGGCGACGTACCTGCCGCTGGTCCTACCCGGTTTCCTTCTGAGAGAGAGCATCTCGACCATGAATCGTTTGCTTCGTTTGTTTTTTGTTCTTCCGCTGATGGCGTTGTTGGCGGTTCCTGTGTTGGCTCAGCAGAAGGAAGAGGGCCCGCCGATTCCGAACGATCCTGTGCTGAACGTCGTGCCTAAGAAGACGTTCACCAACTTGCGAATTCGCCGTCCCGTGACAATCACCCACGCCGGCGACGGAACGAACCGCTTGTTCTTCGCCGAACAGCAAGGCGTCATCCTTGTCGTGCCGAACGATCCGGAAGTGGAAGAGACCGAAGTCTTCCTCGACATCGAAGATTCAGTTCGCTTCAACCCAAAGCAAAACGAAGAAGGCCTGCTCGGTGTGGCGTTCCACCCGAACTTCAAAGAGAACGGCGAATTCTTCGTTTATTACACCATCAAGAAGGGACTCGTCTCGCACGTCTCGCGCTTCAAGACCAAGGATGGCAAAGGCGATCCTGATTCCGAAGAAGTGTTGCTGACGATCGAACAGCCATTCTGGAACCACAACGGCGGTAGCATCGAATTCGGTCCTGATGGTTACTTATACGTTGCCCTGGGCGACGGTGGGAAAGCCAACGATCCGTTTGGCAATGGTCAGAACCTCGGCACCTGGTTGGGTTCGATCTTGCGTATCGACGTCGATAAGAAAGAGAACGGCAAGAACTACGGTATCCCGGCCGACAACCCTTTCGTTGGCAAAGAAGGTGCTAAGCCTGAGATCTACGCTTATGGCTTGCGTAACGTCTGGCGTTTGACGTTCGATCGCGAGACGGGCGCATGCTGGGCCGGTGACGTCGGTCAAAACTTGTGGGAAGAAATCGACATCATCGAAAACGGTGGCAACTACGGCTGGAACGTTCGTGAAGGCCTGCATCCGTTCTCGAAGGAATTCGCCAAGTCTGGCGACAAGTACATCGACCCCATCTTCGAGTACCATCACAATGTCGGTAAGTCGATCACCAGCGGTTATGTCTACCGCGGTAAGAAGGTTCCGCAGCTGGAAGGTAAGTTCCTGTACGCCGACTACGTGACCGGAAAAGTCTGGGCCCTCGAGTACGATTACGAAACGAAGAAGGTCGGTAAGAACTACCGCATCGAAGAACCTTCGAATCCACCGGTCGTTTGCTTTGGCGAAACGGAAGATGGCGAAGTGCTGATGTGTGCGATCTTCGGCGATTACGGCTCGATCTACGAGTTCGCTCCCGCCGAGTAAACGGTATTCGCCTGACCAATTACACGATCGAACTTTGGTCCTCTCTCCCTTGTAATGAGAGGGCTAGGGCGAGGGGGCTCACCAAACGTGTGACCCCGACAAAAAAACTTCCAAGAATGGCCGACGGCTGACGAACCACTTTTTTGGGGAACGTCCCGATCGGCCGTTTTCATTTCTTGTTCGCTTTTGCACGCAAAGGGGCAATGCATGACGCAGTCGCCGTTGATCGTCGGGCTGTCGATATTGATGTGCGTGATCTACGGCGTGATCCACGATCAGATCACCGCGCGGATCTGCGTCGAGTACTTCACCATCGGTCACAAGCCGATCCTTGGCGGCACCGACGACCCGACGCTGCTTGGGTTCGCGTGGGGCTTTCTCGCGACATGGTGGGTCGGGGCGATGCTGGGCGTTCCGCTCGCATTCATCAGCCAGACAGGCTCGCTGGTGAAGAAGTCGGCCCGCGACTTGATCAAGCCAATGCTTTGGCTGATGGCCGGCACCGGAATTCTCGCCGCGGCGTCGGGCGTGACTTGCTATTTCCTCACGGCGAACAACGTGATTCATCTGGCCAGCGGTTTTCAATCGGCCATTCCTGCCGAGAAGCAGGATGCGTTTTTGATCGATCTTTGGATTCACACGGCAAGTTACGTCGGAGGTTTCCTGGGCGGGGCCATCCTCATGGTTTGGGTCATCGTCGATCGGTATCGCCGCACACATCGCGAGAAGGATGAAGTCACCCCCAATCCATGTTAGGCTGAGCACCAAGACACGATTCAAACCACGAAGGATTTCTTCATGTCGAACGACTTTTCCAATACATTCGGTGATCCTCCCCCGAACGAAGTCTCGCAGGATGACCGCAACATGGCGCTGCTTTGCCATATTCTCGGGTTCCTGACCAGTTTGCTCGGACCGCTGATCTTATGGTTGCTCATGAAAGAGAAGTCGCGCTTCGTCGATTTCCACGGCAAGCAGGCCATCAACTTTCAGATCACCCTGATCATCCTGTACTTCGGTTCCGGCATCTTAATGTGCATCTATGTCGGGCTTTTAACGGCTTTGGCAACCTTCGCTATTCAGGTCATCTTCACGATCTTGCCAGCCATCAAGGCCTACGAAGGGGAAGAGTATGTCATTCCTCTGGCGATTCCGTTTTTGAAATAAGTGTCTCAACAGAAATCGTTTCCCCACGAATTGCCCTTCGGCAAGGCGCATCAGGGAGCGTCGATCAACGGGTTAGGCAGAATGAACCGCCCATAAGTGCGTATAAACGGCAAAATACGCGGGATATTGGGCACTCAATCCCCTGGCTGGTAGAGTAGTAATTAGGCCGCTTGTGATTAGACTGGCCTTAACATTGCCTTCATTCTCGGTTTGCCACATCGCTTTCAACGGCGTTGTAGCGAGAATGTAGTCAGCTAAGCAACTGACGTCGGACGCACGTTTCGTCCCACGACAGTCACCATATTGGCGACTCTGGTTGGCCCGTTTCCCCCGACGTTTGCCCCTGCCGGCCCGAGTCGCCTTTTTTTCTCTCTTGTTGCGTGCTTATCCCACCTGGCACGCTGCGGAAGGCCGTAACCCCCCGACGACCTCAAGGGAAAAATCCTGCCAATAAAGTTTTCACCATATCTAAACAGATACGGCGAAAGACTGCCCCGCGAAATCAGCTATTGGAGTCCTTTCTTGCCTAAGCAAGATGGCCAAAAATAGACCTTCGAAAAACCATTGCAAGAAAATCGATAATGGGGGAATATCATTCACAGATCGATACGAAGTCATGTTTAGAGAAGCTTTGATTTCCATCGAGCAAGAGGCGGAGCAGGCGGCCTGAACAACCGCGGCTCAAAGCAAACCTACCCACCTAAATACCCACCTACCGGAACAGAGACTGAGGAGAAACTCAGATGGGCAAGATGACCGCAGCACAATTTGCTAAGTCGGCTTTAACTGTCGCCATCATGGCTGGCATCTTGGGCGTCGCTTTTGGCGAGTCGCTCGCAAAGAAGGCCAACTACGTCACTTTCATGGCAACCGAGTCGTACCCGACGATGAACTTGTTGCATCGGGACAAGTTGATCTCGGAAAACTCGTTTGAGGACGAAGGGGGCTATATGCACCGCTTGTTCGTCTTCGAGTCGGCCGACAGTACTGAAAAGAAGACGACCTGTCGCGTGGTTGTCACCGACGAAAACTACCACGTCACTTCGTCGTGGAACGCCGATCGCAACGAGAAGCTGCTCAACGTCGGTTTCATGGAGCACACTTCGCCGCCGGTTCTCGAAATCGTGCGTCACGATGCGACGAAAAGCTCGCTGATCTGCGAGCATCTCTGCCTGCACATGGGCGTGCTGCAAGCTTACGAGTACAAGCCAAAACGCAACGGTCCAATCACCCAGTAGTCGACTTGCGAAAGCGACTACCGATTGACCCTTTAGGTAACCCCAGTAAAATCTTGCGGTAACTGGGGTTACACCGTTTTTACGGCAACAACAGCCTCTACTCGCAGTGGGTAGACGCGTGCTGGCCCCGATCTTCCCGCTCGTGTATGCGACCAGAACTTCGGAAGGGGCCATGTCCGCCAAGCCAACCAATCGACCGTCCAAGTATCAAGTCTTTCTGCTTTGGTCGAACGACACCGTCAAAGAGTGTCGCGATGTCCGCAAGTTCTTCAAAGAGTTCAACAAGAAGACCGCCAAGCCTGAGTTCGGCGTCACCTTCGAGATCATCGACCACTGCTTCGATACCGACGACAAAGGGCATCCCGGCGCGGTTCCTGCCGAAGAGCTGTTGGTGAAAGCCAAAGACACGCTCGCGATTACGATCGGGCTCTGCACCGACGACGAGACGTCGCTCAATCCGTACACCGAAGAGAAAGCCCAGCAGCAGTTGGATTTGGTGCTGGAAAGTGCGAAGCAAAACAAGTTCCACCAGTCGGTATGGTTCGTCCGCACACACCGCGACAACGGTGGCGAGCAGCGCGAGGAAGTCTCCGGCGAGATTCACGACTTGCTGCGTCTGCCGGAAGGTTTGAAACCAAACAGCGTTTGCCTGTTCGACGAACACGACAAGTTCGCCGACGTGTTTGCCGAGAACCTGACGAAGCTGCTTTCGGATGATAACCGTCCGTGGATTGAAGATCAGAACGCGGCCGTCCATGCCATTGAAGCGGCACGTCGTCAAAAGATGGACAAGCTGGTCAGCCTTGGCATCGATCCTTGGGGCCAGCGTTTCGACAACAAGCAGGCCATCGCGGACGTCCGCGCACTCGAGTCGGAGATCACCGAAGAGAAGACGACCACCGAAGGGGGCCGCGAGCAAACCATCTACAGCGGTCCGAAAGTTCGCGTTGCTGGACGTATCGTCCTGATGCGGCCAACCGGCAAGCTGATCTTCATCAACTTGACCGACCGTAGCGGTACCATCCAGTTGTTCCTCGGCCAGGCCCAAGTCGGCGAGCGCAACTGGGAGATCGCCCAATGTTTGGATCTCGGCGACATCATCGGTGTCGATGGTGAACTGAAGAAGACCAAAACCGGCGAACTGACCATCTTCGTCGAAGAGCTCCACTTCCTGACCAAAACGCTGGAAGCTCCGCCCGAAAAACACAAAGGCCTGACCGATCCGGAACTGCGTCAACGTATGCGGTATTTGGATCTCGCCTACGGAGAAGGGGTGCTCGACCGCTTTGTCCAGCGAACGCAGATCGTGCGTTCGGTGCGCGATACGCTGGTCGGCGAAGGCTATTACGAAATCGAAGGCCCGACGCTGCACACCATCGCCGGGGGTGCCGCCGCACGTCCCTTTGAAACCTTCCACAACGCGCTGGGCATGCCACTGGTCATGCGTATCGCGCTCGAGCTGCATCTCAAGCGGCTGTTGGTCGGCGGCATGGAACGTGTCTTCGAGCTGGGACGCGTTTACCGCAATGAAGGGATCAGCCCGCGACACAACCCTGAGTTCACCATGCTGGAGGTCTACCAGGCCTTCGGTAACTACGAAACGATGATGCAGCTGACCGAGAACATCATCACCGGGGCTTTAGATGCGATTGGCTCTGGCTACAAAGTTCCCTTCGGCGAAAACGAGATCGATTTCACGCCACCGTTCGAGCGGAAGTGCTACAGCGATCTGCTAGCAGAACATGCTGGCATCGATCCGACCAACGAATCGGAAGTGATTGCTTGTGCCAAGAAGCTGGGCCTGGAAACCGAAGGCAAGCACCCCGACGTGCTTCGCAACGAGATCTTCGAAGAGACGGTCGAAGACAAGCTGGTCGGCCCGGTTTTTGTGATCGACTATCCTGCTAGCATCTGCCCGCTAACGAAGCGAAAGACCGATAATCCTGCGGTCGCCGAGCGTTTCGAGCTCTTCATCCAAGGTATGGAACTGGCCAACGCCTACACCGAGTTGAACGATCCGGACCTGCAGGAAAAGCTGTTCCGCACGCAGCTGGAAGGGATGGACGAGGAAGACTCGATGGCCAAAATGGACACCGATTTCGTGCGTGCCCTGCGCAACGGAATGCCGCCAGCTGGCGGACTTGGTATTGGCATCGACCGCCTAGTCATGTTACTAACTAACAGCGCGACGATTCGCGAAATCATTTTGTTCCCGCTGTTGCGGCATGAAGCGACCTGATCGGAATCAGATTCCGGTCTAAGGGTGCCATGCTTACGTCCGCGTAAGCATGCGACTTGAAAGACATGTCCACGAAGACGTGGACATGGCACCCAGAACAAGGCTTGCCAATGCTTCTCTTGGTGCCCATTGCCAAGAAAATGCCGCGTTTGCCGAAGGATTGGCAATGTACAAGTTGATGCTCTGTCTGCGTTACCTGAAGACGCGTTATATCGCCTTGGCGTCCATCATTAGTGTGACCCTGGGCGTCGCCACCATGGTGGTTGTGAATGCCGTGATGTCAGGTTTCTCGCACGAGATGCACATTCGCCTGCATGGCATTCTTTCCGACGTCGTCATGGAAAGTCACAGCCTGGATGGCTTCTACCAATGGGAGAAGCACATGGCCGCCGTCCGTGAAGTGGCCGGCGACGACATCGAGGACATGACGGTCACCGTGCATGTTCCTGCTATGCTGAACCTGCGTGTCCGCGATCAGTGGCTTCCGCGTCAGGTCACCGTCATCGGTATCGACGACGAAACGTACAACAACGTCAGCGACTTCTCGAAGTACCTCAAGCATCCTTCCAATCGGCAGCAAGTCGACTTCAACCTGAAGGAAAATGGGTACGAAGGTCCGGAAGATTCCATCTTGGTCGATTCCGGCTGGGAATATCGCCGCGAAAAGATCGCTCATCAAAAAGCGATCGAAGAAGAGATGCGGCGTTTCGAGATCCTGCATCAGCGCGGGCACATGCCGGAACGAGCCAACCCCAACGACATCTCGGCAATCGACAGTCCACTCAATGCGGACGCTGTTGATCTCGCCACACCGAAGTTTTCGGACGACCCCGACGCACCGCCGCTGCCTGGTCCGCCGCCAGCCGATCTCGCCCAGCGGATGGCCAAGCAGTCCGAAGCGAAAGGTGCACCGCTGGCCGCGAACGGCGATCCGTTTGCCGAGCGTTACGAGCAGCCAGAAAGCACCACCTTCGATCCCATGAAGCATCAGGCCCCCGGCATCATCCTGGGTATGGCCGTGGCCAGCATCCGTCAACGTGATGCCGAAGGGCAAGTGAAAGACTTCTTTCTCGCCGTGCCAGGCGATGACGTTCGCCTGACGTTCCCTTCCGCCGAAAGCCCTCCCAAGGCAATCAGCGAAACGTTCACCGTCGTCGACTTCTACGAAAGCAAGATGAACGAGTATGACGCCGGCTTTGCGTTCGTGCCGCTCAGCAAGCTACAGTCGCTGCGCTACATGACCCATCCAGAACTGGGCAGTGCGATCTCGACGATTCAAATTCGCCTGAAACCAGGGGCGGATCTCAATCAGTTTACCAACAATCTGCGAGCCGCGTTCCCGGCCGAAACCCATCCGTTCCGCATTCAGTCGTGGAAAGACATGCAAGGGCCGCTGTTGGCTGCCGTGCAGATGGAAAAAACGATCCTCAACATCCTGCTGTTCCTGATCATCGGCGTCGCAGGCTTCGGTATCTTGGCGACGTTCTACATGATCGTCGTCGAAAAGACGAAAGACATCGGCATCCTCAAATCGCTCGGAGCGAGCGGCGGCGGGATCATGAGTATCTTTGTCGGCTATGGTTTGTCGCTGGGCATCGTCGGTTCCGGCGTCGGCTGTATTCTCGGACTGCTATTCGTTTGGAACATCAACCACATCGCCAAGCTGATCGAGATGATCACCGGCCGCGAAGTGTTTGACCCAACGATCTACTACTTCCAGGAAATCCCCACCATCATCGAACCGCTGGCGATTGTCATGGTCGTGACTGGGGCAATGCTGATTGCCGTGATGGCGAGCGTGCTGCCGGCCATTCGCGCCGCACGACTGCACCCGGTAGAGGCCCTCCGTTATGAGTAACACGATGAGCGATAGCTACACGACCACTGCCACGGCTCCGGCTGTCACCCCGGCCACCAAAAAGCCAGGCCCGCACGTCCACACCGATCGGTTCGATACGCCGATCGAAGTCGACAAGCCGATCTTGCGAACGACCGGTTTGCACAAAAGCTACCGCAAAGGGCAGCACGTCATTCCCGTGCTCCGCGGCGTCGACTTCGTCGCCAACGAAGGCCGCATCACGTCGATCATCGGGCAAAGCGGATCCGGCAAAAGCACGCTGCTGCACTTGATGGGTACGCTCGATGTGCCGGACGAAGGCGAGATCTACTTCCAGGATCAACGCACCGATAACCTTTCCACGCGGCAACGCGACCGCATTCGCAACGGCCAGTTTGGGCTGATCTTT
This sequence comes from Bremerella sp. TYQ1, assembly GCF_020150455.1. Classification (NCBI taxonomy): domain Bacteria; kingdom Pseudomonadati; phylum Planctomycetota; class Planctomycetia; order Pirellulales; family Pirellulaceae; genus Bremerella; species Bremerella sp. TYQ1. The sequence goes on along the minus strand of NZ_CP083740.1, from coordinate 4,032,629 downwards.
CAGTTCTATCACTTGCTGCCGGAACTGACGACACTGGAAAACGTGTTGACGCCGGCGATGATCTCGCACGGTTTCTTCAAGTACTGGGCCGTTCGGAAGCAACTGAAAGAACGGGCCAAGCATGTGCTCGATCTCGTCGGTCTGGGACACCGTTTGAATCACAAACCGCGTGAACTTTCCGGCGGCGAGATGCAGCGTACCGCCATCGCTCGCGCACTGATTAGCGATCCTAAAGTCTTGCTGGCCGACGAACCGACAGGGAACCTCGACCGTCAAACAGGCCAAGAGGTGCTCGGCATCCTCCGCAAGCTGAACGAAGAACAAGGCCTCACCATCGTGATGGTCACCCACGACCAAAGCATCGCCGACGAAGCCGACGCTATCGTCCGCCTCGCCGAAGGCTGCGTCGAAACCGTTTAACGCCCGCCAACTGTAGGGCCCGCGTGTCGCGGGTCACGATCTTGATATCCGGCGATGCCGCCCTTTCAGGGCTAAGATGTCGTTCCATTTTCGACGGCGCTACGACTCGTCTTGCTCTAACGGCTCCCAATGAATCGCACACCATGGCATCTGGGAGCGGAGCTTATCGACGGCCGTTTTGCTGGTGCGTGTCTGTCCCAGCTTCAGTGTTTGCAGATTTTTTCGTTCGGCGAACTTGGCCAGGTGTTGATCCGTGATGCGCGTCCGCGTGGCATCAAAGTATTCCAACGTCTGCGGTAGATCGTCGATCGCCGCGTCTGAAAATGCACTACCGGCGACGGTTAGTTCTCGTAAGTTGGTCGTTCGCAAATAGGGAAGATTGCCTGGGCCGAGCTGGGCGGCATCCATGTAAAGCGTTTCGATCTCGACGTTCTCCAGCAGCGTGATGAACTGCGACTCATCGATCTCGACTTGAAAGCAGCTGACGGTCTTCACCGCACCTAGGCGATGGATCTGCTGCAGTGCCGCATCGACATCGTGCGGCGACATGGAAGACTTGAGGATGACGCGGTCGATTCGCTGAAACGCCGGCTCGACTCCCAATGCCTGCATCCAAGCCGGACCTCCTTTCACCTTATGAGTAAGGAATGGAAAGGGAGCATAAGTGGTTCGGCGAATCTGGACCAGCTTCCACTGAATGTCCGCCCCAAGCTGCTGCAACTGCTTCGCGGCATCCTCGTGAACTTGTCCCTGATGAAAGTAATACGCGCCCCAGCCCAGCAGTACGCAAGTCAGTGTCACTATCCCAATCAATACCCGCAACGACCAACGCAGTCGCCACGAGTGTCGCTTCGAGGTGTCAGGCTGGTCCGCTTCGGTCTGGTGCAAGGACATCGTTCCGTCTATTCCCAAGGTTTGAGGCTATCCGCAGCGGGAAGAATTCTGGGCGACGCGCAGTCTTCGGCAAGGCAGAACTCGATGAAGGTGTTCGGCATTTCTTCGGCAAGTTTGCGACACCCGTCCGGTGTGGCTGGGGCGATCCAGATATGAAACCTTCGCAATTGCTTCAAACGTGTCAGCTTTGGCAGGCCACGATCGTTGATCTGGCAACGCGAAACGGAGAAGTGCAGAAGCGAGTCCGGCAGGTCATCAATGGCCGCATTGCCAAACTGAGAGTCTTGTATCGTCAAGAATAGCAAGTTGGTATCGCGAAGGAACGGCATTCGATCGGTTTGCATGTCTAGACCACCAACATACAGATAGGAAATCGAAGTGTTCTTAAGAAGCCGTTCCAGTTGTTCGGTCGAAACGATACAGCGCTCGAAAGTTACTTGGTCTAGCTGACCCAATTGCGTGATCTCATCGAGGACGAGATCGATATCTTCCTGGTTCGCCTTCCGAATGGTTACGCATTCGATCCTTGTGAACACGGATTTCAGGCCTGCGAATGCCAACCATGAATTGTGCTGGTTGATCTCGACGTGAATCTCGCCAGATAGTTCCGCCGTGTTCAGGCGATCGACGATCGATTGGTGAAGTCGACCCGTCCGAGCCTCCAACGCCAGCGGGCCCAATATGGCGGCGCATAACATCGCAAGTCCAATGCTCAACGTCCGCAAGGAAAATCGAGGCTTCAATGTTACGCTCTAAGTGGAAAAGATATAGATCGCCGTCAGCAACGCCATCGTAGCATCAGTGATTGTCCTTGTCACTTTGCACGAGTGGCTCCCAGGCGACTTCGCAGTTTGGCAGATCTTGCCGTAGCTGGTCGATCGCTCTTTCGCTGGTGGGTGTGCGATCGAGTCGGAGGAATTTCAGATTCTTCAGACGGCGTAGCTCTGTCAGTCCGTCGTCGGTGATCGCCGTTCGCGTCAAATTTAAATCGGTGAGTGTTGTTGGTAAATCGGCGGCTGCTTCGTCCGAGAACCAAGTGTGCGAAAGATCGAGCGAACGTAAGCCAGAACCTCGCAGCTGCGGAATCGGCCCTGGTTTCAGCTTGCAGCGCGGTGCCCAAAGTTGTTGAACGCGAACGTGGGAAAGGATCGCTGCTAGATCGTCTTGGGTCAACTGCTGTAAGTTGATGCTACTGCCGAATTCGATCGATTCGACCTGATCAAGCCGCGTGATTTGATCGATGATTTCTTGGAACTCATCACCGGGTAACGCATCGCGATGGCTAATACTTTTGATCCGCTGAAACATCAAGCTAGTGCCAGTCCACTCCATCCACGATGGCGTTCCCTTCACCTTGACGTAAATGATGCTGGGAGTGGCATAGGTGAGTCCGTTCCTAAAGGAGATCGGTAACTTCTGCGGTTCGGTGACTTCGTATTGCCATACGATAAAAAGGCTTGGGTGATGCTTAGAATAAAGTACCGGGGAGGAACGCCCTAACATAACGAGTTCGCGCCCGACCTCTTCATGCAGCTGCCCCACGCGAATGCGATACGCCCCCCAGCCCAGCAGGACGCAGGCCAGTGTGACCATTCCAATCAGGACCCGCAACGACCAGCGGACTCGCCACGTCCGTTTCGGTTTGCCAGACTCGCCAGTCTGTTCAGCTTGCATGGTTACCCACCTTCAGAGAGGGGAAATGGCCGGAATGGCCAAGGCGGATTGGGGAGCAAGATAGCATTTCAAAAGTATGCGACAAGTTTGCGCCTAATATTAGGAAAGTATTGTTCAAGTGTCTACGAAAACATCGCGAGATATGCCCGACATGTGCTATCCCAAATCGCCATGGTGATTGGTTGGTGAGACATTCTTGCGCATTGTCAGCAAGTAAACAGGCCATTTTTCCCGAGGGTTTTGCACGGTGAAAAATAGTTTTGGTAACGAGTACACATTTCCCATCTAATAGGCAACGAGTCCCGTAGGGCTCTTCTCACGAAGCGGCAAAGTCACGAAAAGTCGCTGCCCTGCGGTCCGAGATCTCGGCTCTTTGACAACTCTGTTTGTAGCTATTTCTTTTCCAGTGGCGACCAACTGGTAAAGCACCGCGGCAATTGTTTTTCCAGAGCGTCCATCGCTTCTTTGGATGTCGGCGTACGCTTGAGTTGCAGGGTATTTAGGTTCTTCAGGCGAGCCAGTTTGGGCAATCCTTCGTCGGTAATTCGCGTGCGAGTCAGGTTGAGGTACTTCAGCGTTTCGGGGAGATCGTCGAGCAGCACGTCCGATGCGTGCGTCCGAACGAGGATCAGATCGGTCAACTTGGTATCGCGCAGAAACGGTAGCGGCTTGCGTCCGATCGTCGTTTCACGGATGCCCAGTTTTTCGATTTCGACGGTCGTCAGCAGATCTTCCAGCTGAGCTGCGGTGATTGGGTTTCCACCGATGTATACCCCTTCGACTTCAACGAGCTGCTTCACTTCCTGCAGAAATTGCTCGAACTGTTCTGGCGATATGCGATAGTTCAAGTGAACGAACTTGATTCGCTGAAAGACTGGTTCCGCCCCAAGTGCTTTCATCCAGTCTGGGCCCCCTTTTCGCATGCTATAGGAGCCAATTGCCATTTGTGGCGAAGCAGGTTGGAGGGGCGCCTTCTGTTCCAACTGCCAGCTGACATGGCCGCCGAGTTGAGCGATTCGCTGCGATGCGTCTTCGTGCATCTGGCCGACGCGCATCTGATAGCTGATCCAGCCGAAGCCGACGGCGGCGATGGCGATCAGAAGGAAGAAGGCCCGGAGAGACCAGCGTAGCGCCCCCGAGGGACGCCTGGCGGTTGTGTTGCTTTCCTTAGCCGTCGAGTCGGTCATGATAGCCTCCATCCCCTGAATCGATGCCGCGGCGGCACCTCTTAAGCGGTAGGCTATCCGCGATGGAGTCCGGCGTCAAATTATCGGCGGACCGTTACCTTCGAGCCGATCGATAAGATGCCGTAGATGTCTTCCGAGTCGCGAGCACTCATGCTGATCGAACCGCCAGGGCCGCCACTGCCATGCAGGACGATGCCGCCATCCAAGTGGACCGCGTGGCCGCCGTAGGGGTTGGCGGGATCGTCAGCGGTGAGGATCTTCTGCGTCGCGTCGTCGTAGAACTGCGGGCTGGCTTCCTTCCGCAAGACTTCATGTTCGCCGGCAGGAATGATGGCACCGTTTTCGATGGTGATCGGGAACCGTCCGGCGTAGCAGCCGTCGATTTCGAGCGTCAGTTCGTTATGCGTCAGATCGACTTTGGCGGTGAATGGACCTCGCAAGACTTTCAGCTTCTGGCCAGGCGTGAGGCTGCTAGGGTCTTCGATGCCATTGATCCGCTGCAGCAAAATGGATGGGACTTGAAACTGCTGGGCGATGCTGGCAAGTGTTTCGCCGCTGCCGACGGTGTACGGTTCTTCCAGCGAATGTTGGGTGGAATAAACAACGGTGCCAGCGAGTTGGCTGAGCAGCAGGTTCAGCTTTTCTTTCTGGGAAGGATTCAGTTCAGGACGATTTCGCCAAGGGCTGAGGCGACGCGTCGCTTCGACGAGATCGTTCTGGCGAAGGTAAACTTGGGCTTCGTCCCAATCGGCATCGAATTGAGCGGTCGACTGCGGGGTGCCGGAGGACATGGGATTGGTCATGCCGCCCATGTTGCCGCCGCTATAGACCGACGCAAGTTGATTCCTTGAAGCGTCTGCCGAAGTCGGAATGGCTGCTTCGGCGGTCGGTTGCTGCTCGGCTGGATTCGACGGCATAGAACTAGCCAACGGTGGGAGGCTGCCGCCACCATCGAACTGAGGAACGTTGCTGGGTTCGTCCGATTCGTCCGCGAGATCGGTCGGTTGGGGATTGAACGAAGGGGCCGAGTCGCCAGATTCGCCTAGCTGCGGGGCGGTCAAACGGCCGCTCGCAAAGCCAGGGGCTTCGGTATCGCTTGACGAAGCTGGCGTTCCTAATGTTTGCGAAGGAGATGTCGCAGGGGAACCGCCAGGCATGGCCATGTCGGAGAAGTCTGGCAGCGTCAGTTCCATGTTGTCCGAGGCGCCGGCCACTTCAGGCGGAACTTCTTCCGGCTGATTCAAGACGGTGTAGACGCCGTAGCCGATGGCCATGAGTACAATGACCATGCAAGCGGTTTTAATGGTTTCCACCTTCGTCCTCCTTGACGAATTCGGCTCATCCGCGGCGAGTCCTTCTGCCGAAGAATGATGATGCCGAGGTGTGCTCTGACGTTTCTTAACCCATCCTAAGGTCATGCACGACAGCGACGAATATTACGACGAAGATTGGATCGACGACGAGCCTGAAGAAGATCAGGACGACACGATGCTATGCCCCGAGTGTGGTGCGGAAATCTTCGACGATGTGGATGTTTGCCCGGTTTGCCTTCACGCGATCATTCCCGACACCAGTCCGTGGGCAGGGAAGTCGTATGCGTGGGTGTTTTTCGGCTTTCTGGGCATCATCGCGACAATCGTCGCACTGATCATGCTGTTTCCATAGCTTGCCAATTCCAGCAAGCGTTCCCAGATAGTAACGAAACGGCCAAAACGGACAAAGGCCGGTTTTCCCTGGCTGCTAGCTGGGCAGGTTACGCCATGCAGATGCAGAGGGGGGCTTACTCCTCTTCACCGCGAAGCCGTTTGCGATAGACTTCGACCCGTTTCTGCAGCGTTGCCTCGAAGCCTCGTGGTACCGGACGGTAGTATTCGCGGTCGATGGCTAAATAGCTTTGAGCGGCGATGCCATCAGGCGCGTTGTGGGCATATTGATAGCCTTCGCCGTGACCGAGGTCCTTCGCCCCGCCGTAGTGGGAATCGCGAAGGTGGGTCGGAACCGGTTCGACGCGCCCTTCGCGGATGTCGGCCCTGGCTTCACCGATCGCGACAGTCGCCGCGTTGCTCTTCGGAGCACAAGCCAGGTAAGCGACTGTTTGCGAAAGTGTGAGTTGGCATTCCGGCAGGCCGATCATTTCACAGGCCTGCATACAGGAAACGGCCAGTGACAATGCGTGAGGGTCGGCGTTGCCGATGTCTTCGCTGGCCGAGATGATCAGCCGCCGCGTGATAAAGCGGATGTCTTCGCCCCCTTCGAGCATTTTCGCGAGCCAATAGATGGCCGCGTCGACATCGCTGCCACGAATACTTTTGATCAACGCACTGGCCGTGTCGTAGTGGGTGTCGCCATCGCGATCGTACTGAACGGCCTTTTTTTGAATCGATTCTTCGGCCAACTGTTTGGTGAAGTGGATTGGCTTTTGATCGGTAGAAAGGACGCCGATTTCCAAAGCGTTCAATGCCCGGCGGGCGTCCCCGTCGCAAACTTCCCCCAGAAAGTGCGCAGCGTCGTCGTCCAGTTTCACCTCGAATTTACCGAGGCCCCGATGCGGATCGTTCAGCGCAGTGGTGAGCACCTCGTGGATTTCTTCCACGCTAAGGGGTTCAAACTGAAAGATCTGGCTACGACTGACCAGAGCACTGTTGACCGCAAAGAATGGATTGCTGGTCGTTGCTCCGACAAGAATGACGATCCCGTTTTCGACATCAGGCAAAAGCGCATCTTGCTGCGACTTGTTGAAGCGATGGATTTCGTCCACGAACAAAAGCGTCTTGCGTCCGCCGGTCGCGACTTCGCTTTGTGCTTCGGTAAGGACTTCGCGAAGTTCCTTTACTCCAGAGGTTACGGCGTTGAGTTGACGGAAGCGGCATTTCGTTTCGGATGCCAGCAGTTGCGCGAGGGTCGTTTTGCCACAGCCAGGCGGACCGTAAAACAGCACCGATGTCAGCCGGTTCGACTTGATCAATCGCCAAAGCAGTTTGCCTTCGGCAAGAAAGTGTTTCTGCCCGACGAACTCGTCCAAGTTGCGAGGTCGCATCCGCGCAGCCAGCGGCTTGGCTCGATCGAAATTTTTGGCTTCCGCTTGTTCAAACAGGGACATCGTTCACGACGGAAAAAAGTTTCAGAAGATGGTCTTTCCCTTCAGTCTAACGCAAGCAGGCTTGGACGGGGACGACCGATCCATTTTACCGAGAACCGGCCAGGAACTCACGCAAGCTCATTGGGGGATGGCCTGTCAGGCGTTCGACCGTATCGGAAACGACTTCCAGTTCGCCTTCCGCGATCGCTTGATAGCTGGTCACCCAGCCACGTTTTTCGAAGTCGCTTCCTTCAAGATCGGCTCGACTCGCGTAGGCCTCCTCGATCGTTTCCGGCTGATAGGAAATTGGCTGCTGCGTTGCATCGCTCAAGATTTTCGCGACGTCGTGCAGAGTAAGAAGTTCCGGACCGGTTACGTCGATCGGACCGGATGCCAGGTTGGCATCTACCAACACGGCAGCGGCCACGTCGGCGATGTCGTCTCGAGCCACTGGGGCAAAACGGCCCTCTCCGCCTGGACCACGAATGACTCCGTCGGTGACGAAGTGGGGAAGCAGATCGAGATAAAAGCTGTTGCGAAGGGCGACGAACGGCAGCCCTTTTGCGGCTAGGTATTGTTCCGTTTCGTAGTGATCCCACGCCAACGAAAACGTGGCATTTGGCGACGTATTGAGGAACGACGTGTAGACCACGCGACCGATACCAGCTTCATCGAAAGCATCGACCGCCGCGCGATGCATCTGCATGCGCTCGGCACTTTCAAAACCAGAAACCATGAAAACGGTATCGATTCCACGCAGCGCTTCCAGCATTGCGGCACGGTCTTCGTACGAAGCAACAGCGACTTCGGTGTGGGGTAAATCAGGCGCACGACTGGCATCTCGGACGATCAAACGCAGAGGGATGTTTTGCTGGGCGAGGCGCTGAGCAATTCGGCCTCCCATTCCGCCGCTGGCTCCGTTAATGGCGATCGTGGGCGAACTCATGATGAGGATCCTTTTCGAGGCGTAAGGGTAACCGATGGCACTGTTTGAGATGCCCTGGCGGCGGCCAGCGTTACGATAAGAATCGAGCAGGACGCATAAGTCGGTAAAAAGTTTCTTGCCTCGCCTGGGAAACCATGCTAGGTTTCAATTGTCCAGCCGAATGGGCCCTTTGGATGGTTGCTCCAACCATCTGCGGCAGGACGAGGACACCGCACGGAGCGTTAAGCAACTTTCCGCGGTGTGAGCCCGACGTACGTTGACGCTTAACAGACGTACGCCGGGTTTTTTTATTTCTTGTTCGCGGCGTAGTTACGCGAGCGCATCAAGCATGCCGTTCCACAGCAGTTGCCGGGCTTCCAAGCTTCGCACGGCAGCATCTTCGGCGGCTTGCCACTTTTCGTCGTCGTCGCCGCACAAGTGAGAAAGCAGTCTGTGGGCCATCGGTCCGTGCGTATCGCCATCGAGCTCGATGTGGCGATCTAAGTAGAAGACAAACTTCGACGCCGAGCCAGAAAGTTCTTGATTCACTTGGTCGACGATTTTCTGGAACACGCCTGGCAGCAAGTCTTCGCGGCCGTAAGTAAAGCCTGAGGCGATCGCGCACAAATTGTCGCTGGCGATCAGGTCGAACGTGTTAGTCACGAATTGCACGATGGAACGGGGCAGTTGGGCTTCGTGCAATGCGGCAGTAACGTCGCGGCCTTGCTCGATCTTTTGCAGGAAGCGGTCGATCAGGTAGCCATCGGCTCCCATTTGCTGCATCGAGGCTTGGTATAGCTCGAAGTGACTTAAGAATCCCCCTTCGCCATCTTCATCGCTCTCTTCGCCCAGAACGATTTCGTTGACCAAACGCCGGCCGAGATTGTTTTCTGTCGGCACCCAGGGAACTGTCGTGCAGGTCAGTTTCAGCTGCAGTGCTTTGAGCAGCGACATAAAGTCCCACACCGCAAAGACATGGTACTGCATGAAAACCTTCAGCGCGGCCGCATTGCCGATACGTCCGTAAACAGGATGATCGAGCAGTTCCTGCCGCTGCGGCTTTAAGACCTCTTCAATTCGGTCAAGACGCTCTTGCGCCTCGGGTGGCATGACAATCATGGGTATCTTTTGGGCAGTGGGGTTGGGCGGTCCCGGAAAGCAGGGACATGCAGCTTATGAAGCTAACAAAACTGAAGCGGATCGGAAATGCTCTTTCAGTGTTGCAAGGTGATCAAAAAACAGACACCTTATGAAATGTCTGCGAAGATTGCTCCAGCGTACGAGTTCTTACGGAAATCGAGTGAACGTTCCCGCCAGAATGTCGGTTACCCGTACGTTTTGTGACCACCTAATCCAGTTTTGTCAGGACATGAAAAATGGAAAACGCAAATAACCCAGTAACTCCTGGTGATGTAACCGATGCCGGCAATGGGAATTCACCAGCGGCTTCCCCGCGAAATCCATCCGGACGCTGGGCGATGAACACGGTCTATGGATTCGCTGGTCTCGTCATGTTGGCGCTCGTCATTACGGTTGTTTCGCCGGATGCGGCGGTGGCAGTTTCGGAATACTTGCCGCAGCAATACCAGGAAACGCTTTTTGCCGCGATGGGTGCGAATCCCAAGACTTGTTCGGCAGGAACCCCTGTGGCAAGCTTTGGTGGCTGCTGTCCATCCCAGGGAGGTAGCTGTGGGGCTGGCTCTTCGTGTGGTGCTCCGGCAGGCAGTCCTGAAGAAATGGACGACATGCTGGTGGCCAACTTGCCCGTGCTATCGCTGGACGACATGCTGCAGGGCGTGAACCTGGCCGAGTAGTCCCAGGCCCGAAAAGGTTTCATGTTGGATTGAGATGGATTAATATCGAGTGTGTCGGACGAACCCAATTAATAGAGTCCGGCACACCGATACCCCTTCCATGCCATCCACCATTGAGAACCTGCCCCATGTCTCGCTTGAATCTTCTGTCAGCTGCTCTGCTGGCTCCGTTTTGCCTTGTTGCTGTTTCGATCGCATCGGCCGGTAAACCTACCGGGAATGCTGATGCCGTTTTGGAAACTCCAGGGCTGGTCGCGTTTTGGACATTCTCGGAAGAAGCAGGTCAGCCTCGTACGTCGATCACTCAGGAAGGGGACTACCCTCTGGCCGAAGTCAACGGTCCGATCCCCCGAGCCGACGAAGGACCATACTCTGGCTTCAGCATGAATCTTAACGGCAAGCAGTATCTGGAGTTGCCCTACGAAAAAACCGGTAAGCTGAACATCAGTGGCCCGGAAGCTCAAGTCAGCATGTTTGCCGTGGTCCGAATTGTGGATCTGCGTCAAAGCCGTACCATCGCTGGAATGTGGAGCGAAGGAAAAGGCCGCAACGACGACAGCGGTACCCGGCAGTATGCCATGCTGATGAACATGCCAACCTACGGCGGGCCGAACCAGTTGGTCCCTCACATCAGCAGCGAAGGAGGCGTCACGCGTCGCGCCGATGGTTCGGCCTTCCCATGGTGTGCCGACTATGCTGCAACGAAGCGCAAAGTGCCGGAAGAACAATGGTGCACGCTGGCGTTCACTTACGATGGCAAATACATCACCGCGTATATCAACGGTACGTACGAAAAGCGGGAGCTCGACCCGAAGAAAGATCGCCGCGACGATCGTTACTTCACCCAGGAAGGCCCCGACGGCAAAGACCGCGGCATGAACCCTTATTATCACGGCCGCGGTATCTTCACCTACGATCCCGAAAAGCATGCCGAGTCGAAGCCGGATGGGGGTGCTGACTTCACTGTCGGAGCACGCTACGCAGTCGGGTCGTTTTTGCGGGAAGCAACCATCGGCAAGTTCGGCGGTCTTGCGGTCTTCGATCGGGCACTGACCGATGATGAAGTCTTGGCTTTGCACAAGTCGGCCAATATCGAAAAGCTCAACGGCGCGGCGAAAAAATAACAGCCCTCGTTAACGCTTCCATCGATCTTCTGTTCCAGGCACTTCCCATGAAACGACGTACTTTCCTACAAGCTTCGGTCGCGGCTGCGTTGGCCTCTCGTGCTTACGCGGCACCTGCCAAGCGACCGAAGCTTATCCTTCGATCTTCCTGGCAAGTCGTCAACATCGGCGACATCGCCCACACGCCAGGAGTGATGGCGCTGTTGGAGAAATATGTTCCCGAAGCGGATGTCACGCTGTGGGCGTCGGGCGACTTCTCTGAAGCAGTCCACGCAATGGAAAAGAAACGCTTTCCCGATATGAAAGTCGTGAAAGGTTCCATCTCTCGTTCTGGGAAGGCGTCTAACGCAGATTTGCAAGAGGCGGTCGAATCGTGCGATTTCCTTTTGCATGGATCTGGACCTTCGTTTGTGGCGCGGAAGGATGTCGGTCAGTTCGTTGAACACTACAAGAAGCCGTTCGGCATCTATGGCATCACCTACGGAGGTTCCGACCAAGATACGATCGACTTGATGAGTTCGGCCGATTTTGTCTTCTTCCGCGATTCCATCTCGCTTGGCAAAGCGAAACAGGATGGCGTGCAAAGCCCGATCATGGAGTTCGGTCCTGATGGAGCATTTGCGTGTGATCTTCGTGACGACGAAAAAGCGGAAGCCTATTTGAAGGAAGTCGGACTGAAACATGGCGAGTTCCTTTGCTGCATTACCCGGCTGCGATACACGCCGTATTGGGAAGTGAAAAAAGGACGCAAGTTCGACGAAAAACGGAACACTCGAAACGAAGCGATGCGCGATCACGATCATCAACCGATTCGCGAAGCGATTGCTCGTCTGGTGACCGAGACCGATAAAAAAGTTCTGCTGTGTCCCGAAGACATGACGCAGATGAAAGTCACCAAGCTCAATATTTACGATCAGCTTTCGGACGACGTGAAGCATCGCGTTGTTTGGCGCGACAAGTTCTGGCTCACCGACCAGGCCCTCAGCACGTATGTCCGTTCGGCAGGTTTCTTCGGATTGGAAATGCATTCGCCGATCATGTGCATCGGCAACGGCATTCCGGCGATCGTCGGTCGCTTCGAGGAACAAACGTCCAAGGGATTCATGTGGCAGGACATCGGTTTAGGCGAGTGGCTGTTCGACGTCGACGAGCCGGATCAGGTCGCCAATTATCCCGAGACTGTGGTAAACTTGGTCAAGCGGCCAGAGCATGCCCAGCAGATGGTGGCCCAGGCCCAAGCCGTTGTCGAAAAACGACAGCAAGAGACCATGGAAGCAGTCCGCCGATCGCTTGGTATCTAAATCGCATCCCCCGGAAACGAATCCTTTAGTACGAATCGCTCATCATGATCAGAACCCTCGCCACTTTGTTCTTCGCTGTAATCGGTTTCGCATTGTGCGGCACCACGCAAGCGGAAACCAAGAAGCCCAACATCATCTACATCCTCGCCGACGACCTCGGTATCGGCGATCTTGGCTGTTACGGCCAAGTCAAATTCGAGACACCCAACATCGATCGCATGGCGGCCGAGGGGATGAAGTTCACTCAGCACTATAGCGGCAGCACCGTTTGTGCTCCGACGCGAAGCGTGCTGATGACGGGACTGCACACCGGACACACGCCAGTTCGTGGCAATGCCGAAGTGCGACCGATCGGGCAAGAGCCAATGCCGGCCGACACGGTGACGCTGCCGGAACTGCTGAAGGAAGCAGGCTACACGACGGGAGCATTCGGCAAGTGGGGCCTCGGATATCCTGGATCGGAAGGGGATCCGATGAAACAGGGCTTCGACGTTTTCTACGGCTATAACTGCCAGCGAAACGCCCACACCTATTATCCGACCTGGTTGTTCGACAACGAAAAGAAGGTCGAGCTGGACGGCAAGACCTACTCGCACGATTTGATCATGGACGAAGCGTTGAAGTTCATCCGCGACAACAAGGACAAACCGTTCTTCTGTTACCTGCCGATCACCATTCCGCATGCCGCGATGCATGTGCCGGAAGAGTACGTCGCTCCTTTCCGTGAAAAGTTCTCCGAGTATGAAAACAAAGTTGGCAAGTACGCGGGACCGGCGGTCAAAAATCCGATCGCTGCGTTTGCCGGAATGTGCACCAAGATGGACGAAGATGTCGGCCGCGTGATGCACCTGGTCAATGAACTTGGCTTGGACGACAACACGATCATCATGTTCACCAGCGACAACGGCGCCCATCAGGAAGGGGGCCACGATCCGGTCTTTTTCAACAGCAACGGACCTTACCGCGGTCACAAGCGTGACTTGACCGATGGCGGGATCCGCGCTCCGTTTCTCGTTCGCTGGCCTGGCCATGTGGAAGCTGGCAGCGAAAGCGATTTAATCAGCGCCCACTGGGACGTACTGCCGACCCTTTGTCAGCTTGCGGACGCCGAGATTCCAGCCAACCTCGACGGGATCAGCATGGTGCCGACACTGTCCGGCGAAGATGCCCAGCCGCAGCACGATTACCTTTACTGGGAGTTCCTCGAACGAGGCGGCAAACGGGCCGTTCGTATGGGACAGTGGAAGGCCGTGCAAAACCAAATGTCTGCCGACCCCGACGCCCATATCGAGCTGTACAACATCGAAAAAGATGTCGCGGAAAACGTCGACGTTTCGGAGCAGCATCCGCTGGTGATTGCCAAAGTGAAGGAGATCTTCAACGAAGCCCACACCGAAAACGATCGTTTCAAGTTCAAGTTTGAACGGAAGTAATGATTGCCTGAAAAAAAGGAAATAGCCTCCAGCACTCCGAGTTCAAAAACACAATTCGGTGTGCTGGACTTGATGTTACAGATTCTCTCGGTCGCGTATGTTTGCGGCTTAATAACGTTAGGACGGACTACCGATTACGGTACGAATTTTGTTGAACTAATTGCCCGAACTTCTACTGTTTTCGTTGCGGTCGGTTTTTGGGGCTATTGGTTCAGCCTGACATCGACAGTGTTTTTGCTGTTCGTTGCCTTTCGTTCTGAAGAGACAGCGCCTAGATTATTTCTAGTGACCAATCTCGTAATCATGCTGGCATGCTTCGTACTGCCATGGGTAATGACCGCGGATCAAATGATTGCTGTTGGAGGAACGGTGGTTACAGGGTTGTTGCTCTTTCTTCCAGGGTGGATTTTTCATCGCCTAGTAACTGGGAATTCTATCACGACAGCGAACTTGTGGACGTTCGGCTTGGCCTTGTTTTCCAATGTAGCCTTGCTAACCACACTCGCACTGCTTTGGGTATTTATGAGTGTCTAAAGTAGTTTGATCCATAGCGGATAGACCGGGCGGGTTTTTCAAGGCAAATAGTTCTAAAGTTAGTATCCCACAAAGTTGTTCAGGGGGCCACGAATCGTTCCCTTATGACCGGTGTGCCCTTATTTTCGGCCCTTTTTAGCGTGAGAAAAGGGCATCTTTAGAAGCAGATATGATGCATTGTTGTCGATAAAGTCGCGCAAAAATGTTGTAGAGTGTGCGCAGAAAAGTTTATAATTGGGATCGCGACGAAAATAGCGGCGTGCATTCTTTCTTAATTGGCCGCCGGGCATTAGAAGCGGAGCGTCATTCCGGTGACGACATAGTTCCGCCCGCCAGATCCGACTTCAAGTAGAACTTGCAGACGCTCGTCGATGGCCCACATGCCGCCGATCAAAAAGTTCCACGGACGCGGCTCGAATTGATCGACTTGCACGTGTAGTCCTGGCCCAAGCACCGGATGGTGAATGGTCAGATCAACCGTTTGATCGGTGTCTTGCCACATCGCACCGATATGCACTTCGCCATTGAAGCAAGGGGAAACAATCGGTACGCCAACGCGGGGTGTGATGACTACGGCGGTCAGCTCGGAATTCAAGTTAGAAAAGTCGGTCCACGTTTTGTTGTAGTCCAGCATTGCAAACCATCGCTTGCCACCGAAACCAGTCGTGAAGCCCCAGCCGTAGGTCGTTCCCTTCAAGTCGACAGGAACGTCGATGGTGATCGGCGGAGAAAAGCTGAACGGAAATCGATCGACGGTCACGTTCACGCTGCCGGTGCTGCGGGTATGCCCCACGATGCCGTAGACATTCAGGAACGGAAACATCCACAAGTCGATTCGGGCAATTTGCGTCGAAGCATGAAACTTGGAAGTCGGTACTTCCACACGATCGACCGACATCGGTGTGTTCGATCCGAACGCCAGGCGGACGTCCGACACAGCGACTGTGCGGTTTAACTCCGTGAAGACAACGCCGGTGCCGATCGGCGGAAGCAGTTCAATGTCGCGATCTTCCGCCAGGCTGGCCATCAATGGAAAGGGGCCAGGCGCTTCGGGCAGCGTATAGTCGATGGCGTTTCCAATCGCTTCCTGCATTCGACCGAACAAGCAGAAAGGGCACTCTTCGTCCTGTTGATTGGTGCGATAGAACGTCGCTTCCTCTTCGGCATACAGCGAGTACCCCATGTCCGGATCTTGGGTACTGACCAGCCAAGTGCTATCGCTTGCGATTCCCGCCGACGCAGGCGGATGGTTCACGTCGTCGTTCGCCAGCAGATGTCCCGTCAGGACATGCATCGCAAGAACGGCAATCAGAATGCGTTCCAACATGTGGCGATCTCGAAGTAAGGAATAGCCCAGCCGCACCAAGCAGGCGAGGAAAGAACCGCTAGCAACGAATCCCACCCAACAAGTGGGATCGTCTTAATCGTTGGTTCGGTTTCGAGACCGTCGAGCGAGAGAGTATTTCGCGAAATTCCTTGGAGATCAGCCGAAGAAGACGCTAGCGGGTCACGCGCGGCTTACTTCAGTTTGTCGCCGAACTGCTTGCGGAACTTGTCGACTTTCGGGCGGACGACCATCGCGCAGTATGGGTTGCCGGGGTTATTGGCCAGGTAATCCTGATGGTAGTTTTCGGCCGGGTAATAGTTATTGATCTCGGTCACTTCGGTAACGATCGGGGCAGGGAACGCGCCACTTTCGTTCAGCTTGGCGATGAAGCTTTCGGCGGCCGCTTTCTGTTGGTCGTCGTGGTAGAAAACGGCGCTGCGATACTGCGGACCGACATCGTTGCCTTGCTGGTCCTTTGTGGTCGGATCGTGCGTCTGAAAGAAGATCTCCAGCAGGTCTTCGTAGCTGATTTGAGCAGGGTCGAACGAAATTTGAATCACCTCGGCATGCCCCGTCGTCTTGGTGCAAACTTGTTCGTAGGTCGGATTGGCGACGTGCCCGCCGGCGTAGCCTGACTCGACATGGTTCACCCCGCGCAGTTCCAGGAAGACCGCCTCGGTACACCAGAAACACCCACCGCCGAAAGTTGCCGTTTGAAGATCTGCCATGAGGTTTTTAGTCCTTGTTATCACAAAGTCAGCCCAGTCTCGGGTGCCATGCTCACGTCCGCGTGGGCATGTCTTGGAAGTGAATGCCGCATTGCATGCTTACTTGGAAGTAAGCATGGCACTCCGGTCCTTAATTTTATCAAGTCGTCAAGGGTTCAGGCGACATTATGGCTTTGCGGCTTTTCGAGTGAGCAGTATTAGTGTCATCGTAGTAACGCAGAGAGTGACACGTGTTAAAAGATCTGGCCAGCTATCGCGTGGAGCTAGTCGAGTAAAAAGTTCCATCGGCGATTCGAATTCGGTCCAATACATGAAACACATTTGGAAATAAAAAAAGAAGATGACCAAAAGCCATGACCAGTCGAGAGAGCGAGTGAATTCGCTCGGGCAATTAGTTCGTCTGGCGTAGTAGGCCTGATATAAAATCACCACGAGGGCCAGAAAGGAAACGAACAAATACCAGCCAGAGAAAACAGAGTGAACAACTTGAAAAATGCCTGCGACTATGGCTGTTAGAAAGCAGACTGCCCATCCGAACAAGATGATATAAAAGGTCATGGTCTTTTTGACAACTAACAAGCTCGGGTACCCTGCTCACGTCCGCATGAGCATGGCAGCCGGAATCTGGTATCGGACCCGCGACACGCGGGCCCTACTTGGCTTTAGTCAGGGTGGCCGTTGAGCAGGGGTTTCAGGTATTGGCCGGTGTAGCTTGCTTCCACTTCGGCGACTTGTTCCGGGGTACCGGTGGCGATGATGTGCCCGCCGCCGGAGCCCCCTTCGGGACCGAGGTCGATGAGCCAGTCGGCGCTTTTGATCACGTCCAAATTGTGCTCGATGACGAGAACCGTGTTCCCCTTGTCGACCAGTCGACTGAGGACCGAGAGCAAGCGACGGATGTCCTCGAAGTGAAGCCCTGTCGTCGGTTCATCAAGGACGTACAGCGTGCTGCCGGTTTCGGTGCGAGCTAATTCGGTGGCCAGCTTGATTCGCTGTGCTTCGCCGCCAGATAGGGTCGTGCTCGGTTGGCCGAGGGAGAGATAGCCAAGACCGACATCGCACAGGCTCGCCAAGACGCGATGAATCGTTGGAACCGCTTCAAAGAATTCGGCCGCTTCTTCGATCGGCAAGTTCAACACGTCGGCAATCGACAGGTCTTTGTATTTGACTCGCAGCGTTTGCCGATTGAACCGCTTGCCGTGGCACTGAGGGCACTCGACGAACAGGTCTGGCAGGAAGTTCATTTCGATCTTCCGCAGTCCTTGCCCTTGGCATTCTTCACAGCGACCACCCTTCACATTGAAGCTGAACCGCGACGCCTTGTAGCCATATTGCTTCGCTTGCCGGGTGTCGGCGAACACTTTGCGGATTTCGTCGAAGACGCCGGTGTAGGTGGCCGGATTACTGCGCGGCGTGCGGCCGATCGGAGACTGATCGATCGGAATGACTTTGTCGATCTGGCTTGTTCCGCGAAGACTGGTAAACGCGCCAGGTCGCTGCGATGGTTGCCCCAAGCGACGCAGCAGTGCGGGGGTAATCGTCTCGTTAACGAGCGAACTTTTGCCACTGCCGCTAACGCCGGTCACGCAGACGAATGCCCCGAGCGGAACTTGCACGGCGACATCTTTCAAGTTGTTGGTCGTCGCGCCTTCGATGGAGATCATGCGTGTTTTGGCAACTTTACGCCGTGACGTCGGAACGTCGATCTTCGTGCGGCCGGAAAGGTATTGCCCAGTGATCGAAGCTTCGACGTCGGAGACGACCGCGGGAGTTCCTTCGGCAATGATCTGCCCTCCACGGTGCCCTGCGCCGGGGCCGACGTCGACCAGGCGATCGGCGACACGCATGATCGCTTCGTCATGTTCCACGACGATGACCGTGTTGCCATGGTCACGCAATTCGACGAGAGCTTCGATCAAGCGATGGTTGTCGCGCGAATGTAGCCCGATCGAAGGTTCGTCGAGGATATAGCAGATGCCGACTAAGCCGCTGCCGATACCAGTGGCCAGGCGAACGCGCTGCAGTTCGCCACCGCTGAGCGTATCGGCGGCGCGATCGAGGGTGAGGTAATCAGCCCCAACTTTCTCGAGGAACTCTAGCCGTTTGGAAATCTCGCGGACGATGGGCGTTGCGATCAGGCTTTCATGTTCGTCGAACTCGAGCTGATCGAAGAAGGTCCGCGCGTCGTTGATGCTGAGCCGGACGATCTGATGAATGTTGTGATCGGCCACACGCACGGCGAGCGCCTCAGGTCGCAGACGAGCCCCATGGCACGCAGGGCAGGGGAGCTTGCCGCGGAACTTGCCGAGTTGTTCGAGCCGCTTCTTCCGCGTGGTGGTGACGAATTCTTTTTCTAGCGCGATCAGAATCCCTTGCCACGCTTTGCCTTCGCCGGAAAGGAGTTTCGTGCGGAGGTCTTCGGACCAATCGCTGAGCTTCGTCGTGCGGTCGAGCTTATGCTTTTCGAGCCACGTGTCGAGGCCTTTGCTGACTTTGGTAAGTGCCGCGGCAGTGAGACCGCGCCAAGGAGCGATCGCGCCGTCGTCGAGCGACTGTTCGCGATCAGGGAGCACCAAGTCGGGGTCGAACTCTTCGCAGATGCCAAGCCCTTCGCACTTCGGACAAGTGCCGTAAGGGCTGTTGAAGCTGAACGTGCGGGGCTCGATATCGATGAAGCTGAGATTGCACTCGGTGCACGCCAGCTCGGTGTTGAAGATCTGGTCGATCCACGTTCCCTTGGGATGCTTGTCGTCGACTTTTTCGGTGTCCAAGTGGCACGAAAGAAGCCGCCCATCGCCAAGCTTCAGGGCCATGCCGACCGAATCGCTCATGCGAGCACGAAGCCCTTCGCGAATGATGATGCGGTCGACGATCGCTTCGATGGTGTGATTCTTCTTGGGGTTCAGTTCGGGGACTTCATCGATCTGATAGACCTCGTCGTCAACGCGAACGCGGAGCAGGCCTTCGCGGCGGATCTTATCGAGGACTTCCTTGTGGGCCCCTTTGCGTCCCTGAACCATCGGGGCCATGATCATCAGCTTGGTTTCTTCCGGCAGCGCGAGCAGGCGATCTTGGATTTGTTCGGCCGTTTGCTGCGTGATCGGACGATCGCACTTCCAGCAATGCGGTTGCCCCAGGCGAGCCATCAGCAGACGGAGGTAGTCGTAGATCTCGGTGATCGTGGCGACGGTGCTGCGTGGGTTTTGACTGCCGGTGCGCTGGTCGATACAGATGGTGGGCTGCAAACCGACGATCAAGTCGACGTCGGGACGTTCCATCTGATCGAGAAACTGCCGCGCGTACACCGAAAGGCTTTCGACATATTGCCGTTGCCCTTCGGCGTAAAGCGTGTCGAGGGCGAGCGAACTTTTGCCGCTGCCGCTAGGACCGGTGATGACGATCAATTGATCGCGCGGAAGATCGATATCGACATTCTTCAGATTATGAACGCGGGCCCCGCGAACGCTAATGGAAGAAGAATCCTGCGTCGGGTCGATGTCAGACAGCTTATCTCGATGAAAATCCACGGTAGCAGACAATCACGCTGGACTGATAAGACCGGGACTTCGCGCCTCGCCCCTGCCATGGGGCAAACCCGACCTTAAAGGTATAAATGATGAGCGACAATTCAGTTCAGGCTAACAGGGCCTGCTAGAGGTGGCAACTAGAGGATCGTTTTCAGTTTTCGGCGTTCCGTTTTCAGCAAGAGAGTGAACTTTATCGCTCAAAAGAGCGATTTGCCGGGTGCGCCCGTCACCCTAACCCTCTTCCCAAAGGGGCGAGGGGACAGGACTTAGGGCATACCTGCTGTGGCGGTCATCGATTCTCTCTGACTGAAAACCGAACACTGAAAACTGAAAACCAAAGCGAAGCGCAATGCATAGTTTCTTGAGTTACAGCGAACGAGAAGAGCGGCTTCTCGCACCTTATGCCCTCCGGAGTAAGCAGTCGCGGGGGCGCGAGCATGACGAGGCGGACCACCCGTATCGGTCGCCGTTTCAGCGCGATCGAGATCGGATTATCCATAGCAGTGCGTTTCGCCGACTAGCCGACAAAACGCAGGTGTTCATGAACATCAGCGACTATCACCGCACGCGGCTGACGCACACCATCGAAGTGGTTACCATTGCCCGCACGATCGGGCGCAGCTTGGGACTGAATGAAGAGCTGATCGAGGCTTTGGGATATCTGCACGATCTAGGACATCCACCGTTCGGCCACACCGGGGAAGACGTTCTGAAGGAATGCATGGTCGACTGCGGTGGGTTCTCGCACAACGCGTTTGGCTTGGTGTTGGTGAAGAACCTCGAAATTCGTAGTCCGTACTACGATGGATTGAACCTGACGCACGAGGTGCTGGAGGGACAGATTACGCGGGTCGATAAGCGGCAAATGACCTTCCTGCGGCCGTTGTTGGAAGCCCAGACGGTCGAGACGTGCGACAGCATTACCTACGACGCCCACGATGCCGACGACGCATTGAAGTTGGGGCTCGTGAAGTTTGAAGAGCTTATGCAGGTTCCGTTATTTGCCCAAAGTGCCGAACGGGCCTATCAACGCTACGGCGAGTTAACTGGGCGACGGCTCCGGAAGATGGTCATTCGGCAGCTGATCGATGTTCAGGTGACCGATGTCATGGAAACCGCCATGGAGCGGATCGGCAAATGGAAGCCGACGACCCCCGAAGAAGCGGAGATGTGTGAGCCAATTGTGACCGTTAGCGACGATCTGCGAGCACGGAAAACGCAGCTCGAGCAGTTCCTCTTCCACCGCGTTTACCGCCACCCTGACATTGTGGAGTTCCGCAAACGGGGACAGGACCAATTGAGGCAGATGTACGATGGCTATATTCGTCGTCCTGAGCTCGTACGTGGGAAATGTGCCGATTGGTTCGAGGTTTGGGGGCTGCCGAGGACCGTTGGCTATTATATAGCCACCATGACCGACTCGTATTGCCAACGGGAGTTTGAGGCCCATTTTCGCTAGTCTATGGGGATGCTTTCAACCGAGTTGCAAGGTAAAATACCTCACTTGGAATAGTGAACAGGTTTACTTTAAAGGGGATGGGACCAGCCTGAGGGGGTGGTGAACGCTCTCTTATTTGAATTGGGTCCAGTCCTGCAGGGTCTCTCGTGGCGCTGATAGTTCTCAGAATTGTGTTTATCTTGGTGGCCGCCGGCGTCGGCATCACCGTGATTCAAGTCGATGCGTTCCGTAGTGCGCTGCAAGATCAGCCATTCTGGGCGTTCGTCGGTGTCCTGATCTTGGCGTTGGCCGTGATCGGGATCGATATCTTCGTCAAGAATAAGCGGTACGACACCATTTCCGGCGTCTATTTCGGGCTGCTGGTGGGGTTATCGCTGACGTATATCTTGGGGCTCATTACCCAGGTTTGGTTCCCCGCCGATAACCCAGGGGCCGTCACAGCGCACCGTGCATTGCAGCTGGTGATCGGGATGGTACTGTGTTACAGCTGTATCAGTCTCGTTCTGCAGACGAAGGACGACTTCCGGTTCATCATTCCTTACGTCGAATTCGCCAAGGAAGTGAAGGGCCCCAAGCCGTACGTGCTGGATACCAGTATCGTGATTGACGGCCGCATCGCTGACGTCGTCGAGACAGGGTTCTTCGACAACGTGCTGATTATGCCGCGGTTTGTGCTTGCCGAACTGCAAGGCATCGCCGACAGCAGCGATAAGCTGAAACGAAGTCGCGGTCGCCGCGGGCTCGATATCCTCAATCGCCTGCGTAACAACGAGAAAGTTGATCTGAAGATCCACGACCGCGAAACGCCTGACATGGAAGGCCAACCGGTCGATATGAAGCTGGTCCTGCTGGCGAAGCTTCTGGAAGGAAAGATCGTTACCGGCGATTACAACTTGAACAAAGTGGCCAAGCTGCATAACGTCGAGGTGATCAACCTCAACGAGATCGCCAACGCATTGAAGCCTGTATTCCTGCCGGGCGAACATCTTTCGGTCCGGATTGTCAAAAAGGGTGAGGAAGAAAGCCAAGGCGTCGGTTACCTGGACGACGGCACGATGATTGTCGTCGAAGGGGGCCGCGATCATATCAATACGCAAGTTCGCATCCTGGTGACCAGCGTGCTGCAAACCAGTGCCGGCCGCATGATTTTCGGTCGCTACGAAGGAAGCGAAGGCAGCGGACCGGGCGGCAAACAAGCCCACGCCAATACTTCCGCTTAGATAAACGTTATTCCATTCGAGATTCCAGCGTAGGATGGCTACGGCTCTTGAGCCGATAGCCATCGCTTGCGTTATTCAGACGGTTGTCCGCCGCAGCGTTGGTCGCCATCTGACGAATAATTCATCAACATCGACTCTAGTCCCCAAGTATTCGCGTGACTGATTCTGACAAATCCGAAGCTTCGAGTGAAAGCCAAGAACGCAGCCTGAAACTGGCCATCGCCGCGGCTCAGGTCATCGAAGACAACAAGGGCAAAGATATCTGCATCCTCGACATGCGGCATCTAACGCCAATCTTCGATTACTTCGTCATCGGCACCGGCGGTAGCCGTCGTCAGTTGCACGCGATGAGCGAAGAGATCGACGACAAGCTTGAAAAAGAGCTGGGCGATCGCCGTATGGGTCGCGAAGGCTACGACGAAAGCCGTTGGATCTTATTGGACTACGGTACCGTCGTGTGCCATCTGTTCGACGAAGAGACCCGCGAATATTTCCAGCTGGAACAACTGTGGGCCGACGCCAAAAAGCTGGACATGTCCGACATCCTGCGCGAACCGGGTGAATAACACCAGGATTCAGAGCGATCGTTCTGGGTAATCTGACCCCAGTCACCCAAGCAATGAGATCTGCCAGGCGTATTGTCGCGTCCGCACAGCGGACCCTACGGTACACGTCGCATGTATTTTCGCGATAATCTAATCATCGATCGGGTGCCATGCTCACGTCTTCGTGGGCATGTTTTTGTTATTGCTTCCTCCTGAAGATAATCCATGAACATCCTTGCTCTGCTGCGTGCCCGGTTTAAGCCTGTGTTACAGCCGATGACCGATGATGTCGGTCCGCTGCTGGATATGATTCGTCCGGCCGGCGATCCGAAGTTCGGCGACTATCAGGCCAACTTCGCGATGGGCTTGGCGAAGAAGGTCGGCAAGAACCCGCGCGATTTGGCCGCGGAAGTGGTGGAAGCGGTAAACGTCGAGGATATCTGCGAGACGCCGGAAGTCGCGGGACCAGGCTTCATCAACTTGAAGCTGCGTGACGAGTGGATCCAGCAGCAGTTAGCCGCCGCGAAGACCGATCCGCGGATCGGCATTGAAAAAGTCGCCGAGCCAAAGACGTACATCGTCGACTATTCTTCCCCGAACGTCGCCAAGCCGATGCATGTCGGGCACATCCGTAGCACGGTGATCGGCGACTCGCTCTGCCGCACGCTCAAATTCCTGGGTCACAACGCGATTAGCGACAATCACCTGGGAGACTGGGGCACGCAGTTCGGGATGATCATCTACGGCTATAAGCACTTCGCCGAAAAGGATGCTTACCAGAAGGCGCCGGTTCCGGAGCTGTCGCGGATCTATCGCGTCGTGCGGGGGTTGATGGATTACTTCGACGCCAAGAAAGCGCTGCCGCAGTTGATCGATAAACTGGCCGAGCGGACCACCGAATACGAAACGGCCAAGAAAGCCCCAGAGCCAACCGACAAAGCGGAAGCGAAAAAGCAAAAGAAGGAAGTCGGCCGATTCCAGTCGCAGATCAAAGACTTGAACGAAGAGATCGAGTCGACCCAAGCGAAGATCGCTAAAACGGAAGAAGACCCTCAGCTGAAAAAGATGGCGGACGAACATGCCAACATCAGCACGGCCGTCCTGCAGGAAACGGCCAAGCTGCATGAGGGAGACGCCGAGAACATCGCGCTGTGGAAAGAGTTTCTGCCGTTCTGCGAAGACGAGATCAAGCGGGTCTACGAGCGGCTGAATGTGACCTTCGATCATCAACTGGGCGAAAGCTTTTATCACGATCGCCTGGCAGCGGTGGTGGAAGACTTCGAGAAACGAGGCCTGGCCAAAGAGTCGGAAGGAGCAACGTGTGTATTCCTGGACGGCTTCAAAGCTCCGATGATCATTCGCAAGCGGGACGGGGCGTTCCTTTACTCAACGACCGACCTGGCGACGATCGCGTATCGCATGGAAACGTGGAAACCCGATGCGATTCTCTACGTGGTCGACTTCCGCCAAGGGGACCACTTCGACAAGTTGTTCGCTGCTACGCGGCTGTGGGGTTATACCGATATCGAGCTGAAGCATGTCAGCTTCGGCACGGTAATGGGGGACGATGGCAAGCCGTTCAAGACTCGCAGTGGTGATACCGTTGGGCTGGAAGGTTTGCTGGACGAAGCCGTTTCGCGGGCCAATAAGATTGTTGCCGAGCAAGCGGCCAAGTCGCCGGAAGGGGAGTCGTTGAGTGCCGACGATCAGAAGGAGATCTCCGAGATCGTCGGGATTGCCTCGCTGAAGTATGGCGATCTGTCGCAGAACCGCGAGTCGGACTACAAGTTCAGCTACGACAAAATGCTGGCCCTTAACGGGAATACCTCGACGTACATGCAGTACGCTTACGCTCGCGTGCAAAGTATCTTCCGCAAAGGGGGCGTGAACATCGATGCCCTGCGAACCAGCGGCGCTCCGATCGTGCTCGAGCATCCTGCCGAACGTCAGTTGGCGGTCGCCGTACTGCGGTTCTCAGAAGCATTGGACGACGTGTTGATCGATTATCGGCCGAATTACCTGACGAGCTATTTGTTCGATCAGTTGGCGAAGTCGTACAGCAGCTTCTATGATCAGTGCAAAGTATTGGAAGCAGGCTCGGAAGAGCAAAAGAATAGCCGGCTCTTGCTTTGCGATTTGACGGCTCGGGTGATACAACAAGGCTTGGATTTGTTGGGTATTCAAACCGTCGAAAAGATGTAGTCGCCGGAGATCATCATGCCACGGAAGGGTTCTAAAGCGGCTTCGCCGGCGTTTGAGCCGAATAGCGTTCATCATGGGCATGCCCGCGATGTTCTGGCAGCCTTTCCGGACGAAGTGATCGACTGCGTGGTGAGCAGCCCTCCCTATTTCCAGCAGCGCAACTACGACGGCGACGATCAGATCGGGCAAGAGACTTCACCGGAAGAGTACGTCGAAAGCCTGGTAGCCGTCTTTCGTGAAGTCCGCCGCACGCTCAAAGAAACTGGGGCATTGTGGCTGGTCCTGGGCGACAAGTACCTGGACGGCGAACTGCTGGGACTGCCATGGCAGGTCGCCTTAGCACTGCGAGCCGATGGCTGGAAGCTTCGTAGCGATGTCATCTGGCACAAGCCGAACGCGATGCCCAGCAGCGTGAAGACGCGGCCGACGACCGATCACGAGTACATCTTTCTGCTGGTGAAGAACAACCAGTACTTCTACGACGCCGACGCCATTCGCGAGCCGCACGTGACGTTCAGCGAGAAGAGCAAGATGAAGGGGGGCCGCAATCATTTTCACCGCCGAGGCAGCACGCCTGAGGCGGGCAAGAATGGTGGCAGCAGCAATCTTCACGATGCCCGCTGGGATCAGGCCTTTCATCCGAAGGGACGCAACAAGCGTACCGTCTGGTCGATTCCGCTTTCCAAGTTTCGCGACGCTCACTTCGCCGTCTTCCCCGAGACGTTGGTCGAAACGTGCATCAACGCAACCTGCCCGGACGACGGCGTTGTGCTCGATCCGTTTTTGGGCAGCGGCACAACGGCGCTTGTCGCCAAACGTTTAGGCCGTAGCTACGTCGGTGTCGATCAATCGGCCAAGTATGTCGAGATGGCGCAAGCCCGCCTGGCCGATGCCGACTGCGGCCAACTCAGTTTGCCGGGTCTCGGGAAGTAACCCGGCGTTTCGCCTGCGCTTGAAACGCCAGCCATGTCGCGGCGATTCCTATCCCCACCATGACGCAGCCGAGCAGGGGCAAGCTGTTGCTCACTTTAACGGCCGTGAACGTCTCCATGTGCAAATACCATTGCAACGGAGGGTTTGCATAGATCACCGGCGTAACCAACAGTCCGGCGAAGTAGGCGAGCCCAATCGAGAGCAGCACCGACTGCCGCGGCTTCAAGATGCCAATGGCGACAATTGCTGCGAGCGAACCAGGAATGTACTCGAGGTACGGTAGCGATGCGAGAACGACTTCGGTGCGGAAGATGGCAAACAACACCAACAGCGTGACGATCAGCGCGACCACCCAGGCAGTGTCTTGCCAGGAATTGCGCGCCGCCGCGTCGGATGATTCAGACATGGCGAGAACTTTCCGGAATAGAGGGATGGATGAGTACTCACCCCCGATTGTGGCCGGAAAGTCCAAAGGGATCAACAATTTGGCATTTATTCCGGCGAGTCCTCGGCAATGGCCAACCGCTCGGCTGCTCCTTTTCCGAAGAACCAGAACATACCGGGCCGGACCAGGAATTCGCAGAAAGTCGACGTGACTAAACCACCAAGGATGACAGTCGCGACAGGGAACAGCATCTCTTTCCCTGGCTGACTCCCGCCGATGACCAGCGGAACGAGACCAATCCCTGTCGTCAGGGCCGTCATCAGCACCGGAGCGAGCCGCTCGAGACTGCCATTGATGATCATCTGCTGGGTGAAGCCTTCTTCGCGGTACTGCTCTAAATAGGTCGAAATGAGCAGTAGCCCGTTTCGCGCAGCGATCCCGCCGAGCGAAATGAACCCAACCAACGCGGCGATCGAAAGCGTTTGCCCGGTGAGCATTAGTGCCAGCACCCCGCCGACGAACGCGGCGGGAAGGCTGAACAAAATTTGCAGGACTACACTGGTCGACGGATAGGCGGAGTAGAGCACCACAAACGTTACCACCAGCGCCACGATCGATAGGCCAAAGATTCGCGTGCTCGCGCTTTGCTGAGCCTCGAACTGCCCCCCCATGGTGAAGAAGTAACCCTCGGGAAATTCGACATCGCTACGGATACGATCTTCGATTTCGGCAACGGCCGTTCCAAGATCTTTTCCCAGCGTATTAACGCGGACAACGATTCGGCGTCGGCCATCTTCTCGCTTGATCGTGTTAGGGCCGCCTGCCTCGTAGACGTTGGCAAGCACCGAAAGAGGCACATGCTGTCCGTTTTCGAGTTCCAATGGAAAGCGATTGAGGTTTTCCAGGTCGGTCCGGTAACGTTCGTCCAAACGCACAAGCACATCGAACGTCCGTTGCCCTTGGTACATCTGCGTCACGACACGGCCGTTGAGTGCCGTCTCGATCGTTTCGTTGACGTACGAAGCTGGTACGCCGTAATAGGCGAGCGAGTCCCGCTTCAGTTCAACTCGAAACTGTGGAATGATCGCTTGTTGTTCGACGACCGGCGGAGCAATTCCTTCGATATCGGAGATCGCGTTTTTGACGTTGTTCGCTGTGCGACGAAGCTCGGTCAGATCGTCTCCGTAGATCTTGATCGCAATCTGAGCGGTGACGCCAGAAAGCATATGGCTGATCAAGTGAGCGATTGGCTGCTCGATTTCAATCTCGACGCCAGGAACATCCTTGGTGGCATCGTGCAAGATTTCGATCATCTCTTCGCGGCCATAGTCGACCTCAGGATTTAGCGAGACCACCAATTCGGTCACGTTCACACCCATGGCATGCTCGTCCTGCTCCGCTCGTCCCGTTTTGGTGGTGAACCAAAGCAGCGGACCGTCAGGGTTCTCGTCCGACTTGGTCAGCTTGCCCAGTTCGTCGTCGACCAGCTTGGCAATCTCGCGGCTCGTTTCGAGCGAAGTCCCCGGCGGCGCGAACAAATTGACTTGAACCGCTCCTTCGTCAAACGGGGGCAGGAAGTCGGTTCCCAGTCGCGTGACCAGAAAGCCGCTGGCCACAACAGCGATTAACACCCCAGAGAGGATAATGGCGATCCCATTTTGCGTCAGGCCGCTCCGAATGATCGGTTGAACCATCCACTTCAGGAAGCGAAGGAATGCTCCGTCGCCACTTTGCGTTGCCTTGGCGTTGGGCAACAGATAGTACGACAGAACCGGCGTCACGGTCAGTGAAACCAGCGTCGAAGCAAGAATCGAAATAATGTAAGCGACCCCCAGCGGCGTGAAGAGTCGGCCTTCCATTCCGCTTAATGCGAACAAAGGAGCGAAGACGACAATGACCAGCACGGTGCTGATGATAATCGCGTTTCGGACTTCGACACTTGCATCGAAGATCACTTTCAATACCGGCCGCGGATCATCCAGTTTTGCGTTCGCTTTTAGACGCCGGAAGATGTTCTCGACGTCGACGATCGCGTCGTCGACCAGTTCTCCCATCGCCACCGCAATGCCGCCGAGTGTCATCACGTTGATCGACATGCCGAGAAAATAGAAGATCAGCGACGTGACGAGAATCGAAAGTGGAATCGCCGTCACGGTGATGAACGTGGTGCGGAAGTTGAAGAGGAACAGGAACAGTATGATCACCACTAGGATGGCCCCGTCCCGTAACGCTTCGATCACGTTCTCGACACTGTGGTCGATGAACTCGCGCTGCTCGTAGGTCGTTTCGATTTGCACGTCTTGCGGCATCGAAAGCTTCAAGTCGGCAATCGCCGCGTTGATTTGTTCGGTGATCTCGCGGGTATCGACCTCTGGTTGCTTCTGGATGGTCAGCACGACGGCGTCGCGTCCATTGACACTGGAGTCGCCTCGTTTGATTTGGGCTCCTTCGACGATTTCGGCCACGTGTCGCATCAGCACCGGACGTGTTCGGTCCGATGTCAACGGCACGTCGCGAATGTCATCGATCGTTTTCAGCAGTCCAAGACCGCGGACGAGGAACTCTTGCGAGCTGCGATCGACATAGCCGCCGGTCACATTCAAGTTGCTGTCGCGGAGGGCGTCTTCGATGTCTTTCAGTTGCAAGTCGTACTGATGCATCTTGTGCAGATCGACGAGGACCTGGTACTGCTTGCGACCGCCACCCATGGGAATGACCTGAGCCACTCCGGGAATGGTGAGCAGCCGTTGCCGCACCGTCCAGTCGGCCATTGTGCGGATCTCGATCGGCGAGGTGGTGCCGTCGTCGCTCCACATGCCGACGATCATGATTTGTCCCAGCAGCGAAGACATCGGTGCCATCTGCACATCGGTCTCCGGCGGAAGATTCTCTTGCTCCAGCGCCAAACGCTCCTGCACGATTTGCCGAGCCGTGTAGATATCGGTTCCCCAGTCGAACTCGACATAGATGACCGAGAATCCAATGTCGGACGAGCTACGAACGGCCTGCACGCCGGAAGCCCCGATAAGGCTTCGCTCAAGCACGTAGGTGATTCGCTGCTCGACTTCTTCTGGAGAAAGCCCGTGCGATTCGGCGATCACGACCACGCGCGGCCGAGTAAGATTCGGTAGCACATCGATCGGAAGCTGTACGGTAATAACACTGCCCACCACCATCACTGCCAACGCCGCCATGACGATGACGAGGCGATTGCGAAGGGCGAACAGAATAATGTTGTTCAACATGATGTCGCGCCTTCGTATTTAGTGGGAGTGTCCATGGTGTCCGCCGCCGCTATCCGAGCCGGCCTTGGAAAGCATCTCCAAGTACAGCTGGTAAGCGTGCGAAACAACGATCGTGTCGCCGAGACGGATGTCGCCGTCGCGGCTGATGACGGCCGTGTTGGTATCGCGATGCACGACGTCGACGGGAACCTTTTGGAATTCCAGCATGCCAGGCTCGACATGGCCAAACTGTTGTTGGAAGACAAACGTCTCGACGCCTTCTTCGACGAGTGCCTCGCGTGGCAGGACGAACTGGTCTTTATATTCCTCCATCGGCAGACGCAGGTGGACACGTTGGCCAGGCTTGAATCGCCATTGCCGCGTGATCGATTGATCGAGCAGCAGCGAGTCGGCGGCGACTTCGTTTTGAAAGCGAAGGTAGAAGTAAAACGTGCCTGCCGATTCGTCCGCATGGTTGTCGATGTAGGCGATTTCAGCTGTGCGAGTCGCATGGTCCCGTTCTTCTTCATCTTCATGCGAGTGCCCAAACTGGACTTCAATCGGAATGTTGTTCGCCTCGAGTCGGTATAGGTTTGGCACGTCCTGCTCGAACGCTTCGCCGCGGATGTACAAATAGCGGTGGTCGGCCAGGCGAGCCAGAGACGTACCGCGCGACACGGTCATGCCAGGATGGATGTCGAGCGATTCGACCACGAACGCGGCCGGGTCTTGCTCGGCAGATTTTACGTCGCGGGGGACATCGCTCACGGCAACTTCGATCGTCTTTACTAACGTTCGCTGCTCGACGATGGAAGAGACTTGCTTGGCGGTGAGTCCGCGCGCCATCAGTTCCTGCACGCGAGCATCTTTGCGATTTTGCAATTTCTCTTTCTGGTATTGGTACTCGAGGGCCGACTTGCGAGCGATGGCTCCGGTTTCAGCCAGCGGAGCGAGACGTTGGATTTCGGCGTCGGTGACGTCCAGCTGTCCCATCACGTCAAGCAAGTCGACTTGGGCGGAAAGGACCGGTTCGTCCACGATGTCGAGCGTGAATAGCGTGTCGTTCAACTTCACTAGCTGACCGACATCGACATGCACTTTGCGAACATTTCCACCGACAGGGGCCGCCACCGCAAAGCTGCTGCGGCCAGGGATCTCGACGACTTCGCCTGGAATAGTCAGCGGCGAAACGTACGTTTCAGGACGCATGATCTTCGTGGCGATCTTCAAGTTGTTGAACGCCGTATCGGTCAGCTCGACCACTTCGCCGCCATGGTCGTGACCATGATCGTCTTCGTGGGCATCTTCTTCCTCATTCGTATTGGCGGCCGGGGAAGGGGGCGCGGACTGATTGCCGAAGTAGTATCCGGTGAAACCGATCGCGACCGCGATACTCAAGAATATCGCGATTCGCAGCAGTATCGTGCGAGGCATGAGAGAACTTTCGTACTAGCGCATTGGGGCAATGCATTTCAGAGGTAACAAGTAAGCCAGGCATCGAGCGGCGACGACTGGGCACACACGGCGTTACGTCTGCTTAACTAGCAGCGAAAGAGTTGTGACTGAGCGCGCAGCGTCCTTGAAGGAGGCCCGGCGCGTTGAATCATGTGAATTGCTTCGGTCGAGAATGTCGAAGCAGTGAGAAGCTCTTGCACGTCGATATTCGGAACCCAGGCGATCGCCTGAGGTGCGTCATTATCCACCGTGCGAGCCGAAACGAGCAGCGGCGTGTCGGCTTTTTGGTCGCAATCGCAATGTTCGTCAGGAGCATGTTCGTGCGCGCACTCAGGCAACGCTTGGCAGTGCTCTACCAAGTCGTGAACGGCCGCATACCATTGGTTTTCCTCCAGGCATCCCCCCGGGCAAACGCCGTAGGAATAAACCAAGCTGAGGATTGCCAAAGCAACCGTCCAAGCGCGGGATCGAATTGATCGAAGTGCGAACATACGTTGGAATGATAGTCCGAGCGAAACTTTGTGGCAATTCCGATTAACGTCTGTTACGTAGTTCGGTTGCCACTATTTTGCCGCTTTCGGGGCCGGAATCTTCAATTTTGCGGGATCCAGCACCACATGCTTGATCCCCTCGCGGCGGTAAGTGTAGACGACGTGTACCTTTCCGTCGGAGGATTGGACGACCGCCGGATAGGAGTATTCCCCTGGCTGACGCTCTAGTGTTAAGACGGGATGCCAGGTGTGGCCGTCGTCGGAGATCGCCACGTTCAGCATGTTCCGCCCGGCCGGGAAGTCCGACTCGCGAATGGTGTGGTTATAAACCAGAAGCTGCATGCCGTCGGCGAGCGAGACCGCATCGGTTCCGGAATTCGGGTTCGGCAGATCGGTTGCGCTGAGGGCGCTCCACGTCTGGCCGTTGTCTTCCGACCAGGCTGAGGCCACGACGTTTTCTCGCGTGCGGCACAGGATCTGAAGTTTCCCTTCGCCATAAGTGAGAATGCTTGGCTGAATGGCGTTAAACAGCTTGGCATCGTTGATCGGACCGATTACTTCCCACGTTTCGCCCAAGTCTTTGGTCACCTCGAAGTGAACGCGCCATCCTTTGTGCTCGGTGCTGGAAGGGCAGACGATCGAGCCGTCAGCCAGCTGAACCGGCTTGTTCTTCACCGGACCGAGCAAGTTGCCGATTGCTTCATTTTCACCGAGACGTTTCGGTTCGCTCCATGTAATGCCGTTGTCGGTCGAGGTGGTCAACATGCCCCACCAGCGGCTTGGGCTTGGGCCAACTTTGTAAAACAGCATCAGCGGGCCTTCGGCAACTTGGAACAAAACAGGGTTCCAAGTTGGATGCCGAACTTCTTCCGATTCGTACCCATTGGCAACTTCGATTGGTGTGGTCCAGCCGTTGCCGGTGTTGCGCGAGATCCAGATGCCTACGTCAGGGTGCTTTTCGTGTGTGCCACCAAACCACGCCGCGACAAGACCTTCCGGAGTTTCGACAATGGTCGAAGCATGGCTGTTTTTGGTCGGGCGGTTTTCCAGTGGGAAGATAAATTCCGAGGTGACAAACGCAGGCGTCTCTTGCCCGGCCACTTTGGGAAGTTTGGCAGATTGTGTGTCGGCAGCTTGGCCGAAGGCAGGACATGCGAGAAGTCCGACCAACAGGCTAAACAATCCGACCATGGAGGTGATCGATTTCATGGCAGCGCTATGCAGTCGTCGTGAGCTGGGAGGCTCGGTCAGCGAATGGGGGTAGGGGAGGGCATCCAAAGATGCTGTTCCCAATGTTCCGACATTCGGCCATCTGTGTCAAAGCGAATCGGCACGGCAAATTGTCATTTGCCGCCGCGGTAATCCACTTATAGGTGCTCTAATGAAGTCTACGATACAAATTGGGCGCACGAAAAAACCCTCGGACACAAAAGCATCCGAGGGTTTTGATTCGTTTTGTTTCCGTGGCGATGGCCAAGTTTTGGCCGAGATCGCCCGGTTTTTGACTACATCGTGCCGAGCTTCTTGACCAAGTCAGCAGCACGAGCCGAGTAACCAGCTTCGTTGTCGTACCACGAAACAACTTTGACGAGCTTGTCGCTGATAACCGCGGTGAACGGAGCGGCGAAGATCGAGCTGTGTGGATCGCCGATGATGTCGGACGAAACGATTGGATCTTCGGTGTAGGCCAGGATGCCCTTCATTGGGCCTTCAGCGGCAGCTTTGACGGCGGCGTTGATTTCTTCCACCGAAGCCGACTTGCTCAGGTTCGCCGTCAGGTCGACAACGCTACCAGTTGGGACAGGAACTCGCATGGCGATACCGGTCAGCTTGCCCTTCAATTCTGGAATGGCCAGAGCGACAGCTTTAGCGGCACCCGTCGAAGTTGGGATGATGTTCTGAGCGGCAGCACGAGCACGGTAAGGATCTTTGTGCGGCAGGTCCAGCACGTTTTGATCGTTGGTGTACGCGTGGATGGTGGTCATCAAACCGCTTTCGATACCGAACGAATCGTTCAGGACCTTAGCGACAGGAGCCAGGCAGTTGGTCGTGCAGCTGGCGTTGGACACGGTGGTCATGTCGGCGGTCAGCTTGTCGTCGTTCACGCCGAGAACGCAAGTCAGATCTGGCTCGTCCTTAGCAGGGGCCGACAGAACGACTTTACGAGCACCAGCGTCGAGGTGCGAATCGTAGCCAGGCTTTTCGCCATTCTTCTTACCGGTGAAAACGCCGGTCGATTCGATGACAACGTCAACGCCCAGGTCGCCCCAAGGGAGGTTCGCTGGATTGCGTTCTTCGAGAACTTTGATCTTCTTGCCGTTGACGGTCAGGCCTTCGCTGTCGAATTCGACGGTGCCTGGGAAGCGACGGTGCGTGCTGTCGTACTTCAGCAGCGTCGCGAGCATTTCGTTGTCGGTCAGGTCGTTGATGGCAACAACCTCGAATTCCTCAGGACGAGCGATCATGTTGCGGAAGGTGAGTCGACCGATACGTCCAAAACCGTTAATTGCAACCTTTACTGCCACGGTACGTAATCTCCTGAGGGGGTAAATCGTTGAGCGGCGAGCGATTCGCCACTGTCTTTTCTGTTACTGTGTCTTTTGTCGATGGCCCAGTGTCTGTTTTATCGACGGCACCGAGCCAATCGTCAGTTGTCCCAAGGGACTATGCCGAGCGGGGTGCGTTCTCGGCGTTATAGCACGCATCCTGTGCGTGCCCAAGCGGGCAAGACATCCGTGCCCAGAGTTTTCTAGCGAAGCGCCAAGTGAAATTCACCAATAAGCCGGGCTCGTTGCCAGAGAAGGCGATTATACGGCCCCTTAATTTGATGCACAAGCGGCATAAGGGGTTACCGGCCACGCAGGAGTCGGTAAATCCCTAAGGGCTGCAAATGCCCGGTAAGGCGGCGTTAGTGTGCATGAAGATGCCTCAGAAGTAGGCAGAATGGCGATACACGCGAAAAATTCATCTTCAGAAAATCGCGATGGCCGCATGATCTCGCCCCTGTGGCGAGATCTTCGAGAGAGCAAAAAACTATCGAACCATGGCGGTTCGCTGATCGCCAGAGATTCCGCCAGACGAGACGGAGTTGGCAGATTTAGTCGTTGCTCCGGAACGCTTTTGCCCCTGGTTTTCCCGGTTTTGGACAACCTTATGAACGCCAAACAGCACGGCAAACACGGCTGCCCAGGCCAGCGGATAAATCAGCACGCCCGGTCCAAGGACAATCGCCCCCAGCACGCACCACACGGCACCGATCGTTGCTAAAAGAGATACCAATTTCATGGCGATTCAGCTCCTTGGTCAATTTGTGACCATTCCACTCCTCGGAATGTTGCTCACGCTGCTAGCGTGAGATAGGCCTGCGTTATTCGCTTTCTATGGTAAGTATACTCGCAAAATGTGAATCAGGACTAGATAAACTTCTACTGCAAATCGGGGTCCAACTCTGCCATCGGCCACTCTAATCCAAGGGGGGAGGCAATTTTGTTGCCAGAATGGCTGGGTTTTCCTATCTGAGGTCGGTTATCCTAGGCGGACACTTAGCACCAAGAGGGAGGAACCCGATGACCGATACTGCCGCTGCGCCCCCAAAAGATAACAGTATGCGAGGCCTGATCTTGATCCTTGTGGGGATCGTGTTGGGCGTTCTGCTGGGGCTGTTCTATGGAAAGACGATGTGGCTGGCATCGGAAGGCCCGGAAACGCAATTGTCGCGGCTCGAGAAAACGATCGAGCAAAAGAAGAAGGACGCCGACAGGTATCGACAGCAGGCCGAAGAGGCGGACGACCCCCAAGACGCGCAGCGGCTTGAAAAAGAAGCCGAGCGTCTCGAAGGGCAATTGCCAACAATCCAGAATCGAATTGACGAGACCGAGAAAACCGTCGCAGCGGTCGAAGCCGATAAAGAGGCCGGCAAATATGGATTGGCCCAAACGGTTTGGATCTTTTGCGAGTTCTGCGGTGACATCTTCCTTCAGGTACTCAAGCTGTTGGTCATTCCGTTGGTGGTGACCAGCATGATCAGCGGGATCACCTCACTGGGCGACATCCGCAAGATGGGCCGCGTTGGATTCGCGACCATTTTGTACTACTTCACGACTGGGGCGATTGCCGTGTTCATCGGGATTGTCTTAGTGGTGATCATCCAGCCAGGCAACTCGGCGGACGATACGTTCGCGTACCGCACGGAAACGGTCGAAGCGAAAGAAGGCCAGACGACGATGGAGGTCTTCCTCGACGTGTTCCGCGGCCGCAAAGATGACCCCGGCAGCGGCATGTTTCCTTCCAACTTGTTTCTCGCAGCGACGAACACCAACGTGTTGGCCCTGATTGTGTTCGCGATCGTCTTCGGGGGGGCGCTCACCACGCTCGGAGAAGAAGGAACATTGGTGATCCGCTTCTTCAACGTCTGCAACGAAGCAGTGATGAAGATGGTGCATTTAGTCATGCTGTTTGCGCCGATAGGTATCTTTGGGTTGGTCGCATCGAACATTGCCAAGAACGGTGGTGCGGCCGGGTTCCTGGAGCAGTTGCAAGCGATCGGCTGGTACGTAGCAACGGTGGTCATTGGGCTGCTGCTTCATTCGCTGGTCTTGGGGGGATCGCTCGGTCTGCTCGCCAAGCGGAATCCCATCACTTACACGTTCAACATGCTCCGGGCTTTGCTCACCGCAGTCAGCACGGCAAGCAGTGCGGCGACACTTCCTGTCACGATGGAATGTGTGGAAGAGAAGAACGGTGTGTCGAATCGAGCGGCGTCCTTCGCATTGCCGCTCGGGGCGACGATCAACATGGATGGCACCGCTTTGTATGAAGCGGTCGCGGTGATCTTTATTGCCCAGACGCTGGGAATTGAACTCGACATGGCCGACTTGGTGATCGTGTTTCTGACTGCCTCGTTGGCTGCCGTGGGGGCCGCCGGCATTCCGGAAGCCGGCCTGGTAACGATGGTCATTGTGCTGCAGGCGGTCGGCTTACCGATGACGGGGATCGGAACGATTCTCGCCATCGACTGGTTCCTCGATCGACTTCGCACGACGGTCAACGTTTACGGCGACTCGTGCGGGGCAGGGATTATCGACGCGATGGTCATTCAGAAACAAACGCCGCCGGCCGAACCAGTTCCGGCGCCTTCTTAGCCTCGGGAAGGTTCGTCGCGAAAGCCCAGCACCCGGCGGATTTCGGCGGGGCTTGTCTGCCCGGACGTGAGAAGCGTTTCGGCTTGCTGCCACCGCGTGATCATCCCGGCCGCGGCCGCCGTCGCTTCCACATGGGCGGTCGTCGCCGTATCGAGTTCAAGCTGCGAGATGTGATGTTTGTGCGGCACGAGCCATTCCGCCAACAGGGTTCGGCCGAGGTATCCGGTGCCACGACATTTCTCGCAGCCCTTCGCTTGTCGCATGTTGTCGAAGGAAAAGCCGAGACGATGCTCGTCTTCGCATTTGCTTGAGCAATCGCAGAGGGTACGAACAAGTCGTTGATGCAGTATGCCGAGAAGGCCACTCTGAATCATGTAGGGCGGAATATCCATGTCGATCAGCCGCCGGATTGCTTCGGAAGCACTGCCGCTGTGGAATGTGCTGAGGACCAGTTGTCCGGTGAGGCTGGCCTGCATGGCGGTTTCGACGGTGACGGGATCGCGGATTTCACCCACGAAGATCACTTCGGGATCTTGCCGCATGAGACTCCGTAGCCCCGTCGCGAAATCGAAGCCAGCGTTCGGGCGAATGTGGCTTTGCGAGATACCGGGGATTTCGTTCTCGATCGGGTCTTCCAACGTAACAATACTGCGGCCACTTTGCTCGTGATGAAGGATGTGACGCAAGCAAGCATAGGCAGTCGTCGACTTGCCGCTTCCGGCGGGACCTGCGATGAGGATCATCCCGGACGATTCCTGCAGCAGCGCGGCCAAGTCGTTCGAGATGGCTGGTGGTAGTCCTAAATCGCTGAGCTGATGGAGCGTCTGTTGTTGCCAAAGTATGCGAATGACCACGCGTTCGCCATGCAGAGCTGGAAACGTGCTTACCCGAACTTCCTGACCGAGCGGCAGATCGCTCACGCGTCCTTCTTGCGGGATGTCAGTTCGATAGGTGAGCAGGCCTGCCAAGATCTTCAGACGCGCGGCGGCGTCTGTTTTATCGCCGCGAGGGATTTCACCGACCGATTGAAGCACACCGTCGATGCGAACTTGCACATGGGTACCGCTGGCGGTTGGCTGCAGATGCACGTCGCTGGCATGCAGTGCGATCGCCCCTTCCAAAAGAGACGCCACGACATTCTCGGCGTACGCGTCACTTTTGGGGGAATGGCTTAGCAGGTTTTCGTGAAGTTCGGTCAGTTGCATCGGTTCGTTGCTGCGTGAATGGATCGCTTTAATCTATCGTCGTCTGCCAGAGGATGACAAACAACCCGACCGCAAAGCACCACCAGGCAAACCAGTGAAGGCGGCCTCGCTGAACCATGGAAAGTAGCAATACCAATGACGCCCAGCCTACGATGAACGATACCAACGCCCCCAATCCGAGCAACCACAAGGGTAAGCCTGATTCTGACTCGGACGTTTCCGCAAGCGTCTTGGCTGCTTCCAATGTAATCGCACCTAAGATCGCGGGCACCGCCATCAGGAACGAAAACGTTGCAGCGCCTTCGCGGGAAAGTCCCAGGGCCTGACCGCTGCAAATGGTCGAGCCGCTGCGGGAAATACCCGGCAGAATGGCCAAAGCTTGGGCACAGCCGATCCACCAGGCTTGCCACCAGGAAGTCGCTTCGTATGGCTGCTCTTTCTGACTTAGACGCTGCGAAAGTAACAAGATCGCTCCTGTTAACAGTAAGCAAATACCGGCGACGAATGGGGACTCCAGTAAATCGTCCGCGTCGGTAGCTTTCAGCAGAACGGCCGCGATAACGGCCGGAAGTGTGGCGACAGCCAGCAGAAACAAAATTCGCCAATCCTTGGTGAGTGCTTCGAAAAGCTGTTTGCGATAAACGACCAGGATCGATCCCAATGTGCCGGCATGCAGGACGATATTGAGTTCGACCAGGTCAAACTCTTCGGCATCGGCACCCATCAGCGACGCGAGTACCACCAGGTGACCGGACGAACTGATCGGCAGGAATTCGGCGATGCCCTGTACGATTGCCAGAAGAATGATTTGCCAGACTGGAAGATCCACCGATGATTGTTCCCGCTGCGACGCTTAATGGTTGTTCTATTCTCAGATGTCGACAGCGTTGCGGGGTAGCGGGGAAGGAGAAATGGTAAGACGAGAAACCACTTCAGCTGATATCTTCGGCAGAATCGGTATAACCTCCAGGCTCGCTTAGTTGGCGGCCTTCTTCATCGGTACGTTGGCTGGCACAGGCGTGCTTGGGGCGACATCGACATACTTCACCACTGTTCCCAGGCGGCCAGAACCATGGGCGTCGATCAGCAAGCGATAGCGGCCAGGCTCGTTGGGCAATTGAACGGGAATGGTGACTTGCCCTTGTGAGTCGGTCGAAAGACGCGGCTGCCATAACACTGGCTCTGGAAGCAGTGTTTGTTCGTTGATATCCGCAGCGGCGAAAGGTGTCGCCATGGGGGCGGCAGGCGCGAAATCGCCACCGGCGGAAGACATCGGTTCCGCGGGAACGGCTTCGCTTCGCATGATACGAGGAGCTTCCTGCATTGGGTTCGCACCGAAACCACCGATGCCGGATGACATCCCGCCAGGTGGTCCATTCATCGGAGCAACTTCCGCTTCCCCTTGCGAGAATCGGGCAGGTCCACTTCTCAGTTCGATCTGTGAGCGTGGCGACGGGGCCGCACTTCGTTGTCGTTCCATGGCAGGCCGTACGACATTGGCTTGAGCGTTTTCGTCCGCCGCCATCTGACTTGCCGCCGCATTTTTGCGGTCAGCGAATTCTATGGTTTTCTCTTCGACGACATTGGGGACCGCGTCCGCCCCGTCGTTCATCGCCACCATTTCAGGCTTGCTTAGCATTGCGTCGGTAAGTGTCAGATTAACGTTCAAGGACACCATTCCCCAAAGCAGTGCTCCAACACCAATCAGCAGGCCTGGACCCCAGACGCCGATCTTGGGCATTCCTTGCACGACGGCCAATCCAATGAGGCAGACGACGATAACCCCACCGGCAACCGACAGCATCCAACTGGACATTTGGCGAACATCTTCCAGGCGAGTTTCCCAGTCGGCATGAAGCGCTGCGATGGCTTGTTGGTATTCCGATTGGACAATCTTCTTATTGCTACGGCGCATGACAGGCAGTGCCTCACCTGACCCTATTTCAGCGGACGCATCGCCAAGTGTTTCTGCTTGTTCTTCCGCGACGTAGGCCATCATGCCGTTGGCATCAGCCGTGGGGATACTTGGTTCTTCTTTCCAGGTAGAAAGGGCAAGGACCTGATCGAACCAGGCGGTGTCTTGTTCCAGCTCGCGGATACTTTCTGGCAGCGAAGTGGCTGTGAGAGGAACTTGGACGCGGCGATTAAAGAACCATTCTCCTTCCAAGCCAAGGGGCTGCTGCGTGGTTGGAAGGACTTCCGAGAGACGTTCCATTTGAACACCCAGCGTTGCTTGAGCTGGCGTATCGTATTCGTCCTTAACGTTGACTTGAACGTCCAGCTGTTGGCCGGGCATGGCGGTGTCGGGAAGGCCTTCCACGGCGATGTCGTATCGCTGCACGGGAATACGGTAGATGATCCGTTCTGCCAACAACTGTGGCTTCGCGGTATCGTCGGTCGACTCGTCATCCAGTTTAGGAACACTGTACAATCGCACACGCTGTGCCCCCGTTGCCTCTTGAGGGAGGTTCAGCTGAACCGGCTGCGTAATCGGTGCATTGACACCGACGTCCCACAAGTTGTGTCCGATGGTGTTGTAGCCGTCGCTGGCCACCAGCGCGAGGGTTGTATTCGGCTGAGCGACTTTCACGTCGACTTCCAGCGGCTGATTAGAAAACGCGACGCCGTTGTTGACCTGTAGAGCAGCCGGCAGTGGCTGGGCCTGGGCGATCTGTTCTTCGAGCGGAGTCTCTTGGTCGTCCACCACTTCCACGGTGTAATCTTGCATCGCTTCCGGAACGAACTCGAAGTAACCGTAGTCTTGATCAGGCTTATCGTTGCCGGCGACTTGCTTGGCTGCAGCCCCACGAACTTGCGTACGAGCTGCTTTTAAGTTGTCCTTGTCACGCGTTGCCAAGTAACGCAGGCGGTTTTGAACCCCGGCGACCAGTTTGCCTCCTTCCGGCTTGGCCGCTAGTTGCGATGCGGCAGGCTCGGCAATGCCTGGCGGAACAAATGCTCCACCGTAAGCACGGCCATAGGTCGAGTTTTGTTGAGCTAGTTGCTGAGCATCCGCTTTGCGGGAATCGACTACCGGCAACGCACGCTGTTGAATTTGATTCTGTAGCTGGGGACTTTGGACTGCGAGTTCGACATTGCGAACTGCTTCGTCCGCTGGAATCTGCATCTGTCCTTGAGCGACGCCTTTGAGGGTGGAACGTTCGGCGCTGGCGATTTGGTTGAGACCTGGCTGATTTGGCAAGCTGTAAGCAAAGTCGACATTGGCGGACTGGTCGCGATTGGTTTGTGGATCGAGCACCACCGCGCGGAAATTGATCGTTTTACCAGGCTCCGCGATTTCGCGGTCGGTTTGAAGAACGGCAATTGGCTTCGGCGGAGCGGATTGGACGTCGATGCCGAATTCGCTCTTAGCTTTGCCATGCTTGGCAATCACTTCCAGCTTCGAGGCATAAGAAACTTCGTCGGCAGGAATCTGACAAACGACTTGTCCGTTGGTTGCCTTCGTGAGCCCATAGTAAACGGTGGCGCCTTCCGGGTTTTTGAACGTGTACTCCACTTCCGCGTCGACAGGTTCCGCGGCGGCATTTTCAACGGAGACGAAGAAGTCGTTGCGAACTTCAGCCGCCATCAACGAAGGCCCGCTGACCGATACGGACAGGAAGTCACTCGCGAGGTCTTTTTGCTTCTCGGCCAGTGCGATCGTTTGCTGTTGCTCGTCGATGCTGAACATCGGATAGCCGATCGCACCAATCAGTAAACAGGCAGCTAACGCCGCGACCACTTGAAGCGTGCGAGATGTCCACGTGATGGCCGAACCGCCGTTTGGTGTCGGGCGATCGTCTTCGCCTGCTTCTCCTTTCCACTGGTCGAAGTTAGGAGGCTGACTTTCCGCTCTGGCAACTTCGGCGAGCAGTTCGGTTCGTTCTTTCAGTTCCGCGTATTCCCGCGCCAGCTGCCCATCGGAACTGATACGATCGACCAGCTCTGCGGACTCTTCGTCCGAGAGTAAGCCGTAAATCAGTTCCAGCATCTGCTGCTGGATTAGTTCGCGGTCGTCCATTGGATAGGCTAACGTGGGTTCGGTTCGGAATTCAGCATCATTCGACGCGTGAAGGAAAACTTACAAAGGATTCTTTCGTGGGGATGTCTTGGGGGCCAGGTGTTCACGCAAGTGCGACAGGGCCATTCGCATACGAGTCTTGACGGTGCCGAGAGGTATTGAAAGCGTTTCTGCGATTGCTTCGTACGTAAGGTCTCCATTCTGACGAAGCAGGAACACTTCCCGTTCTTCGTCACGGAGCTCTGATACGGCAATCCGTAAACGTTCCATCTCTTCGGACCTATGGGCATGTTGGGCTGGGGAAGCCTCTTTGCTGGGGACCGCGGCTTGTTCGTCCCCCAGGGCCTGACGTTTTCGTCGCCAAGCCGTCATCCGCATGTCGCGACCCGTATTCACGGCAATGCGGAAGATCCATGCCCGGACATTCTCTATTTCGGGTAATTGTTCTCGGTTTCGCCAACACTTGATGAAGGTCTCTTGGAGGGCGTCGTTGGCGTCCTCCATATTGCCCAAAAGGTGGTACAGCGTGCCCAAAAGTTCCCCGTGAAGACCCGAAAAATGGGTCTCCAAGGTCTCCCCTCGGTTTTCCGAAGGGGGGGGACAGCTTGCGCGACGCGGATGCTCCACAATGGGCCCTTACGCTAGGTAGACGAGACAAACGGCCAAAACGATTCCGCTTCGGCACCGATTTTTTAACAGAATGGATGCGATTTAACACCAGATTGGCCGGTTTTATGGGTTAACGCCGGTCTAGTTCCCCCGGAATTCTAACCTAGTGGCTTGCTGAGCACCCCCTTTGCTCAAAATAATAAACATATGTGGCCTGAAACCGACAAAACACAAGAACTTCTCCAAAGTGCTCGCGACGGCGACACTGCGGCTCGCGATGCCCTCTTGCAGCGGCACCGCGATTCATTGCGTCGAATGATCGAAATGCGGTTGGATCGACGGATTCAGCAGCGTGTCGATGCTAGTGACATTGTCCAAGAGGTCTTGGTCGATGCCAATCGCCGGTTGGTCGATTATCTGCAGAATCCAAAAATGCCGTTCCACTTGTGGCTGCGGCACATGGCCAAAGACCGGATTATCGACGCTCACCGTCGTCATCGAGTGAGTGGAAAACGAAGTGTCGACCGCGAACAAAATATGAACGTCGGATTCAATATGGATCAGTCGTCGGTCGACTTGGCTGCCCAACTGTGCGATCAAAACACGACGCCAGGGGCTGCGGCGACCATGCAAGAGCTGCATGTTCGCTTCCAAGCTGCCATTGAAGAACTGGACGATCAAGACCGCGAAGTCGTTATCATGCGACACTTCGAGCAGCTCTCGAATCAAGACGTTGCGGCGGCGCTTGATCTCACTCCGGCGGCGGCCAGCATGCGTTACCTTCGCGCGATCCGTCGTCTTCGTGCATTGTTAGGGCCCACGGCGGTCGACGAATAATCTCTCTCGCATAGCAAGCTTCCGCATGGCCTCCGACCGAGATCAGATCGACGAACAACTGGCCCTGCTGCTGGACGAACTGACCGAGCGTGTGCAGAAGGGGGAAGCGGTCGATCTCGATACCGTTGCGTCGCAGCATCCCCATTTGGCTGACGACTTGAAGGAAGTCTGGGGCGCCGTGATGTTGGCCGACGCAGTGGCGTTGAATGTGTCGATATCACAGCCAGACGTGGCCGAAGAACCGATTCCGGAAAAGCTCTCGCAGCTGAAACTGCCAATTCGCTTTGGCGACTACGAACTGCTGGAAGAGATCGGTCGCGGCGGCATGGGCGTTGTCTACAAAGC
Source organism: Bremerella sp. TYQ1 (assembly GCF_020150455.1). NCBI lineage: Bacteria > Pseudomonadati > Planctomycetota > Planctomycetia > Pirellulales > Pirellulaceae > Bremerella > Bremerella sp. TYQ1. The sequence goes on along the minus strand of NZ_CP083740.1, from coordinate 3,988,590 downwards.
TCGTCAGGTGAGTCTTAACCGAACCGTCGCGGTGAAGATGATCCTCAAAGCGCAACTTGCTTCCGAGGATGAACTGACACGGTTTCTCTCAGAAGCGGAATCGGCCGCGCGGCTAAGTCATCCTGGGATTGTCCCCGTGTACGAAGTGGGGCAGCGTGATGGCCGTTACTACTTCAGTATGAAGTACATCGAAGGGGAAACGCTTTCACAGCGACTCGCTCGGGGTCCGCTGCCGTCGAAAGAAGCGGCTCGGATGATGCGGATTATTTCGAGTGCCGTGCATGAGGCGCATCAGCATGGCATTCTGCATCGCGATTTGAAACCTTCCAACATTCTGATCGATCGAAACGATTGCCCCGTCGTTACCGACTTCGGTCTCGCCAAACAAGTTACCAGTGATGTCGACAGCATCACCCGAAGCGGCGCAATCATCGGAACGCCGGCGTTCATGGCCCCTGAGCAAGCCAGCGGGGATCGCGGCGCGGTGGGGGTTGCAAGCGATGTTTACGGGCTCGGGACGATACTTTTCGCGATGATCACAGGGCAGCCGCCGTTCCAGGGACGAACCCCAGTCGACGTGCTGTTGAAGGTCCTCGAACAAGATCCGCCGTTTCCGCACCAGGTGAATGCACGCGTTGATCGAGATTTGGAAATGATCACGCTTCGCTGCTTGCAAAAACCGATCGATCTGCGTTACCCCGACGCGCAGTTGCTTTGCCAGGACTTTGAAGCGTACCTGAACGACGAAGCGATCTCGGCACGGAGCGGGCAATTCTTTCAGGTGGTCTCGCGGTTGTTCCGTGAGACGCACAACGCCCAGGTCTTAGAAAACTGGGGACTGCTATGGATGTGGCATAGCTTGGTGCTGCTGATCTGCTGTATCACGACACAGCTTTTGCAGTGGAACAACGACGGGCACCGCTGGCATTACATTGCCATTTGGACGGTGATCTCAGGGATTTGGGCTGCTTGCTTTTGGTACCTGCGAAGAAGAATGGGCCCGGTCACGTTCGTTGAACGGCAGATCGCCCATGTCTGGGGTGCAGGGATGATCGGCGTGGCGTGTCTGTTCCCGATCGAATGGCTGCTAGGTTTGGCACCCTTGGAGCTCTCACCACTTTTGGCGGTGATCTCCGGAATGGTATTCCTCATCAAGGGAGGCATTCTTACCGGATGGTTCTACTTCCAAGCACTTGCGCTGTTTGCTTGTAGCGTGCCGATGGCGCTGTACCCTGACGCAGCCCACATCCTGTTTGGTGTGGTATCGGCGAGTAGTTTCTTTATTCCAGGCCTGCAGTATTACCGCCAGAGACTACGGATGCGGCGTGATATGCCGGCCGGTGCTGCTGGCTCTACTTTTGCAGAATGAGCTTGCCGGACTTGGTTTCGCATAGGCGATAGATGGAATCGCCATGCTGAATCCAAATCTCTTTCTCGCCAGCCATGATCTCTTCGGACGAGATCGTGCGTTTCATCATGGGCGAATTGTCTTGAGCAGGCGTCGACGGCTGAGTTTGTTGATCTTGTTGCGAGGTATTCATACGAGATCTATTTCGAAGCAAACGAAGCGTGATGGTCCGAGGAAAAATTCGCTGATGTCGTTGACACTGGCTACTGCTCTGGTACTTTATAGCGATATTGATACTCGGTATCAACCTGTGGTCGCGAAAACTTAAGTTCAGGTTTTTCAGCACAGGAAAGCTGCCAGCTATTCCATCTAGCCAGCGGTGAATGGTCCTTTTGGGGTGCCAGACCTCGCATAGGAGTTGGGATGTGACAGCAAAACGAGAACGGATGGGGCATTCGCTGTTTAACTTCGCGTTAAGCCAGTGTTCGCTCCGTCCCAGTCGATCGTTGGCAGTTCTAGAATCGATCGCTGCAAGGCGGCGCCGTGCCGCTGAGGAGGCTCGTAGGCCATGATCGATCGAGGATTGCAATTGATGTCGCGAAACCCAGTAGAAGCGAGTGTCGCATTGGCCGTGGTGATGGCCTTGGTGTTGATGATTTCATCCGGATGCGGGGCCCAATCGGCCGGAGAGGTCTCTGGCCGTGTGTTCTTGGATGATCGTCCCCTCGATGGTGCGGTCATCCAATTGAAGCCCAAGGGTAACCCTGAGGCGAAAGAAGTATCGACCGACGTTAACAACGGCGAATTCAAATTCTCGGGGGCTCAATGGATTAAGCCTGGCGAATATTACGTGATGTTCACCTCGCAGCAGCCAGGCGCCGGAGCGATTATCGACGGCGTTCAAACCGGTAAGGGCATTCCCGCCCCCAAGGCATTCGTTCCCAAAGCATACGAAAAGAAGGGCACCCTCAGTGCGACCATTTCTGCCGAGGGGCCCAACAAGCTACTGTTCCAGCTCAAATCAGGCGGCTTCTAAGTTAGCTGCCGTGAAGGCCGATTGGCCGTAACCGTTCTCTCCAGCAGATGCCGTGAGCGGATCCCTTGTCGCAGGGGGATCCGCCGCGGTTGTTTGTCTGTTAAGTGACATCAGGAATCTGAATCGGTATTATGCCGAGTCTGCAGCGGTATCTGGTGATGTGCCAGACAACCACATATCAAACCATGCTCCAGCGTTTTCTCAGATACCATTCCCAGCCCAGCAGACCAACGATCAGCATGAGGTTAATCCAGCTGTCGCGACCTGATTCTGGCCATGTCCATTTCGTTTGAACTTCGACTTCCGTTTCAGGCGGGCGGTTTTTGATTTGCTCGATCAACTGCGGAAGTTCCTCGGGCGTCCATGTTCGTCCGCCGACGTCCTTGGTGATCGCCGACAATGCGGCCAACTGGGAAGGGCGTGCAGATGGATCGCTCAATTCCAGATCTTGATCATACACAAAGAAACGTCCCAGCCCGGTTCCCAAGGTGGTGCCGTTTTGTTTGGCGACGACTTCAATCGTGTAGTCACCCATCGATTCACCAGCGTTAAGAGAGCCCTCGATCACGCTGTCGCCGGGAAGGGTACGAATAGGCGAACGCGTCCCGTCAGGAGCGATTAAATGGGTTTCAAACGTCGCCCCTTGGACAGGATCGCCACTTTGCGTGTTGGCTCCAGCGGTAAATGTGATCGGTGCGCCAGGAACATAGCGGCGTTGTCCCAGTTGGACCCAGACGTCGCGCGACTCAAGTCCATCTTTTCTGGCCAACCAAAGAACGACTTGCCGCCAGAATCGTTTATGGATGCTTCCTTTACCAGCCATCACCCAGCGCCACGTGCTGTCGGCAGTGAAAGCAAGCGTGCGACCGAGACCATACTCGCCGGCGACTAAAAGAGGTTGTCCGCTTTGCGATTCCAGGATGGTCACGCCTCGGCGTTTGGGGCCGACAATCTTGTTGGCTCCTGACAAACTTGGCACCGCCGTGAAAGCAGGCGTACCTTCTTCATCGGTCCCCAGCGAAGAAAGGAAGTGGTTTTCGCTGGCAACAATGGTGATAGGCCCGGCAATGTGCATGTCGGTGCGAATCGGAGCGTCGAAGTCTTGGCGATCGAAACGGCTCATTTCCACGGGAAGCACGTTTTGCATGACCGTGGTTTGGTAGCCTCCAGCTCCGAATGAATGAAAACCGCCGAGCATGATCAGCCCTTTGCCATCTTCGACTTGAGCGGCCAGCAGATCGAGCGTCTCCGGGCTAAGCGCGGACGAGTCTACATCTCCAATAATAAAAACATCGTATTTGCCGTTCTTGATCTCGTCTGTCAAATTCACCGGCCACAGATCTCGCCGACGTCGATCGATCCAGCGGAAGTCGAGTTCCATGTCCGCCGATTCGGCGACCACTTGCCGCAACCATTTTTGTTCGGGGCGATCAACCGTACGGCCTTCGAGGTAGAGGATTTTTAGGCCACCTTCGAGAACGTTGAGGTAGGCACTCAAAACGTTATTCTTAGTGACCAATTCGCCTTCTTGATCGGGAACAAGCACGCTCACTTTAAATTGACCAGACGCCTGTGGCGTATAGCGGAAGGTGACGTCGACCGTTTCTTCTACTTTGGGCGTTGTGACTTCCTGGGTCTCTACAATTGTCTTTTGGCCCTGTGAGTCTTCGATGATCAACTGAACCGGCACCGGCAGGTTTGCCATTCCTTGGATATGAATCGAAGACTTAATTGCTACTTCGTTTTTGACAAAGACCGTGTAATGATCGGCGAGTGTTTCCACAGCAACGTCGCGAGCTTGCGAAGGATCGATCGCTTTGCCATAGGTGACGGTATGGAGCGGTGTTTCCAGTCGAGCGAGATCCCTTGCCGCTTGCTGCATCTCGACTTTGGGCGTGTAGACACGCTGCGCTCCGTCGGAAAGCAAGATGACGCCAGCGAGCTTTTTGCCGAGGTTCTGCTGCATCACTTCGGCGATGGACGAACCGATATCGGTGAAACGCCCTTCAGGATTGCTCGGCAGTTGTACTTGGCCGTCGACGGTTTCCAGTCGCTGGGCGTTCTCGTCGAACTGATACAGCGCCACGTCGACGTCGTCTCCGAGGCTGGCCAATTCCGGAGCCAGCCGTTGCAAAGTTTGCTTTTGAGCATCCCAGCGAGATATCCCATCGGCCGCATCAGGGACCGACATGCTGCGACTGGAGTCGAACATGAGGACGAGCAGTGAAGACTGTGTTTCCTTGATGGTACGAACCCACGTCGGCCGCAGCAGGGTCAATGCGATCAGCATAATGACGGCGAAACGTAGCCCGGTGAGAATCCAGTGTCGTTTGGTCGTCAGTCCTTGGAACTGCGGGCGAATGACTAGCAGCGCAACGAGCGCGAAGACCAATATCCCCACCAGGAGATAGCTCTCGCCCAAAGGTTGCAAATACCAGTACGACATGATGACTTATTGCGGGGACTGCGAAATGAGCCCTACGAGGTTTCGCTGGGGGATTGTCGGTAAAAACGGTTCGCCAAAACGTTTTCCAGGCCAAAGACAATCACTACGATCAGCATCAGCCAAGGGAACAGCGGCACGCCGAGACGGGCTTTGCCTTGTTCGCGGACGATTTGTTCCTGCTGCTTGGCCAAGCGATAGCGGCCAGGCCCCAGGATTTCGTCGAGTTGTTCTTCGGTTAGTTTCTTCGTTTGCGTGGCATACGGTGGAAGGTTCACGCTGAACCCGGTCGATTGGCCGCCGCCTAACGGTCGAATGCGATAGGTTCCCAGGCTGCTGGTAAAGGGAATCGTGATGGTCCCTGCATCGGGAACGACTTCCTGAGGGTCGACCCCATTGGGTGTGAAAAGCAAGTGCGTTTCTGTTTCGTCGCCAGCCTCCGTCTTTACGGTCGCCACATCGCCGGCGGTATAGTTGACGTGCTGGTCACCACCTTGCACAACATAACGGGCCATCTGATTCCAAAGCACGAAGAACGGCCACGCATCGAGCCCGTTGAACAGTTGATTCCAAGCTCCATCGCGAGGATCAGAAACCGGGGTGGTAAGTGTCAGCACAACGCCATCGCCGATGCGCTGTTCGACCAACGCAGGAATTCCGTTGCTGAAAGGAATGATCGTATTCGCATCCTCATCCATCTCATCGAATGACCAATGACGATCAACGAGAAACTCTCGCCACGGTACCGAAGCACCACTTCCGCGAAAGGGAGAAAGAATCGAGTGCTGGTACTCGCGTGGCTGAAGATACCACTCGCGGTCGCCGGCACGCCATTGTTTCGAGATCTTGCCAGGCAGTACCGTTTGGGCCGCTTCGGTGTTGAAGTCTGCTTTGATGGCCGCACGTCCCAGCACCATCATCAAACCTCCGCCGCGACTGACATAGTCGGACAACGCTTGCCATGTTGCATCCGGCATCGGAGAAGGGTCCAGTAGTGCGACGGCCTGATATTCGTCCAGTTTCGTAGGAGAAAGTTCGTTCTGCTTGATGACGTCAATTTTGAAAGCCGCACGGCCTGACTCTCGAAAACTGAATGGAGCGAGCGCATCGACTAAGTCTTCGCTGATAGCGTTAGGCGATTCCACTACCAGAAGCGACCAAGGGGCCCGCGCGTTGATAGTGAACCATCGTTTGTCGTCGGCAGTCAAGCCATCGTCACCAACCAACTCGATCCAGCCATGATGCGTTCCGGCATTCAAGTTGGTCAGGCGAAAACTTACGCTCCGTGGCTCGCCGTCGGTCAGTTCGATTGTCTGACGATTTCGCCGCGTGGCCTTGGGGACGATCAGTTCGCCGTTTTCAACGATTGGTAACTTGTCATCGATTTCTTCGACAAACATTTCGATCGTCTTGGTTTGGCTACCACCATCCGAGATCACCTCGGCTTGAAGCGTAACATCTTGGTTCTCAGGAATGCTTTCCGAAGAAAGGACTAAGTCTCCAATGGCGACGTTGCTAACCTCATCCGCACCGACGTCGATTACGTAAAGCGGGATCTCTGGCATCTCAGCCAATTTGGTTCGCAGTCGTTGAGCATCTGCTGCATCCCATGCGGGAGCCGCGAGGTCGGTCAAGATGTAGATCTCTTTCCTCCCGAGCGGATTGCTCTCGAGCATCTCCAAGGCGTTTTCAGTCAGTTCGATGAGCGACTTTCCGCCGACAGCAATTTCAAGGCGCTGAAGGGCCTGGCGTGCGGCTCCTCGATCAGGGGCGAAGATGGTCGATTGGGTTCGCTGATCAAGCACCGCCATCTCGCTTTCCTCAGGCAACTGCGAGGTGAGCCACATTCCAAGCTCTTGAGCTTTCTCAAGTCGTGTTTGATTTTGGTGGCGATAGAGCATGCGAGGGGACGTGTCGCAGATGATTACCGCTGCGACAGGAGCTTCCTGTTCGCCAACTATTGGCCCGGTGCTGCTGGACATTGCCATCAGCGCGGTGACAAGTGCTCCGACGCCTACCAACGCCGTGATCCCTGTCAGGATGTAGGCCAGCATGCGGCTGCTGCCGGCCAGCCATGCGGCGGCAGAAACGAAAGCACCGATCAGCAGGATCACGCCGAGCGAACCGGAGAGAACCCAGCGGCCGAGCGACTCTGACGCCACGCCAGGTCGCGCTAGTGCAATCACCAATGCCAGCACTGCCAAGCAGCGTAGTGCCAACAATACCCAATGCTTCAGTTGCAAACGTCGCGTGTTTTGAACGCTTCGTTGCCGGACGAACCGCAGGGCAGGGAACTCCAGTTGTTTCGGCTGCTGCCGCATCACCAAATGCAGGATGACCGGCACGGCCACAAGCAGGCCTCCCAGCAGCAGGCCGACGTTGGCAAACTGCATGGATTAAAACCTTGATTGGCGGCTGATGAGGTATTCGGTCAGGGCTTTGTCGAACTGCATGCTCGTGTCGAGTTCCACGTAGTCGACCCCAGCCTGAAAGCAGTCTTGGCGATACTTATCGCGAAAGGCTTTGATTTCTTTTTCGTAATCTTTGCGGTAGTTGCTCGCATCAACTTTCATCCGTTCGTTGGACTCGGGGTCTTCCAGTTCGACCATTCCATCGAAGGGGAATGTCACTTCGGCTTCGTCCAGAATATGAAACAGGATGACGTCATGGTCGCGGTGGCGTAGCTGATAGATGGCCCGCATCACTTCGTCCGGATCGGCTAAGAGATCGGAGAAGATCATCACCACGCTACGGTGTTTCAGCATGGCGGCCAACTGCGAAAGGCTGTGGGCGATGTCGGTTTCGCCGGTCGGCTTCAAATTGGCCAGCAGCGAAAGAACGTCACCTAATTGCTTTCGTTTTGATTTCGGGGGCAGGCTCGCACGGATTTTTGTATCGAACGTGACCAAACCGACAGGGTCTTGCTGATGAACCATCAAGTAGCAGAGTGCCGCGGCCAGACTGATCGCGTAGTCGAACTTGGTCATCTCTTGCCGATAGGTGTACGCCATCGAGCGGCTCAAATCCATCGCCAAGTAGCCGGTGATGTTTGTTTCCGCTTCAAACTTTTTGATGTAATAGCGATCGGTCTTGGCGTAAACGAGCCAGTCGATATCCTTCGGGTCGTCTCCTTGTTCATAGCGACGATGCTCGCTGAACTCGACGGAGAAGCCGTGATAGGGGCTCGCATGTAACCCTTGGAGAAACCCTTTGACCACAAACTGAGCGCGCAGATCCAACCGCGATATCTGGCGGATCACCTCAGGCTTCAGATAACTTTCGGCAGTGGTCAACGTTCAAACTTTTCGATCTTGGGTTCCGGAATTTCCTGCAGCAGCTTTTCGATGACGTCGACGTTGGTCATCCCTTCCGCTTGAGCTTGGAAGTTTGTGCCGATACGATGCCGCAGCACAGGGATGGCGATCTTTTTGACATCCTCAATTGCCACGGAGAAACGGCCTTCCATTGCGGCGATCGCTTTACCGCCGTTAATCAAGTTTTGTCCGGCACGCGGGCCAGCTCCCCAGTCGACAAGTTCTTTGATGAACTCAGGGGCTTCGCTATCGCGGGGGCGAGTCGCACGGACCAGGCGAGCGACGTACTTGATGACATATTCGCTGACGGCCACCGACTGGACCAGCTTTTGAATGTTGAGAATGGCTCGGCTGGAAAACACCTTACGGACTTCGACTTTCTCTTGTCGCGTGGTGGCCATCAAGATCTTTTCCTCTTCGTCGAGTGAAGGGTAATCGATGATGATGTTGAACATGAATCGGTCGAGCTGCGCTTCCGGCAGTGGGTAGGTCCCTTCCTGTTCGATCGGGTTCTGCGTGGCGATCGTAAAGAACGGATCTGGCAGGTCCATGGTTTCGCGCCCCACAGTCACTTCGCGTTCCTGCATTGCCTGCAACAGCGAGGCCTGGGTTTTGGGAGGCGTACGATTGATTTCGTCCGCGAGCAAGATATTGGTGAAGACTGGCCCTTCGACAAAGCGGAAGTTTCGCCGGCCATCTTCGTCTTCTTCCAACACGTTTGTCCCGGTGATGTCCGACGGCATTAGGTCAGGCGTGAATTGAATTCGCTTGAACTGCATGTCGAGCACTTTGGCCAGCGTGCTGACCATCAACGTCTTCGCGAGACCTGGCACCCCTTCCAGCAAGCAGTGACCGCGCGTAAAAATGGCCGCGAACAGTTGCTCGATCACTTCGTCTTGCCCGACGATCACCTTCTGCAGCTCTTGCTGCATGACGATGCGTTGTTGTTTGAACTCTTGAAGAACTTCGCCCAGGTTTCTGGTTTTGCCCACAATAGACGCCTTGTCTTGGATGGGAATCGTCGATGGTCAGTAGGGGGATGCTTATGTGGTATCGGCACATAATTGGCCGAAGGCAAACGTTTCCTGTTCCCTCTCCCCAAAGGAGCGAGACATCGGAAATTGGCCGGAATTGCCATTCGCCGGGTAATTGTAAGTTACACGAGGGAAAAGGGTTGGTTCCTTCCGAAGAAAACCAAAAGCACCGCCAAGTGATTGTAGAAACGTGCTCCGATGGAAACAACGCGCTCGCATTTCGCTTGTGTCCATGGAAGGCAAACCTAAGATGAAGAGAAGCGAACGCGACGTGTCCCGGAGGAACCCCCGTTTGTTCCCACTGCGAATCACTAGCTGCATCGCACTGATTGTAGCGATCTTTTTGATTGTGCCGACCGCAAAGGCGCAACGTGCTGCTACGCGCGGAGGGATAACCCCACAAAATGTCCGCGATGCGATGGACAAAGCGGTTCGCTATCTCAAGGGGCAGCAAAAGCCTGACGGAAGCTGGCCCGATTACGCAGAGTTTGACGGCGGCGTTACTTCGTTGGTCACCTTGGCTTTGCTGGAATCAGGCGTGTCGAAGGATGATCCCGTCATTCAAAAGGCACTAACTTCGCTGCGTAGTACAGAGGCCGATAAGACCTATGCGTTATCTCTTCAGACAATGGTCTTCTGTGCCGTTGATCCTCAGCAAGACTTGCGATTGATCAAAAAGAATGCCGCGCTGCTGGAAAGCTTTCAGATCGATTCCGGCGAGCGAGCAGGGCTTTGGTCGTATGGTGCTCCGCGCGGTGCTGGAGCTGGGGGCGACAACAGTAACAGCCAGTTCGCCCTGCTTGCCTTGGATGAGGCCGCCGAACATGGGGCAGAAATCAGCGAGCAAACCTGGCGTCGGGCTTTCCTGCGGTGGGAGTCGATGCAGAACGGGAGTGGTTCGTGGGGATATCTTCCCAATGCACCTGGCACGGGAAGCATGACGTGCGCTGGCATCACATCGATGATCATCACCACCAAGCGGCTGGAAAGTGGCGACGCTCAAATCAATGGCGATAACGTCAACTGTTGCATCCCAGTTAAACAGGACAGTTCCGTCGACCGAGGTTTCGATTGGCTGGCTCGCAACATGACTCTGCGGACGAATCCGTCGGAAGGGGGTGGGGGAGGTAACTCGCTGCTCTACTACTTATACGGCATCGAACGTGTTGGGCGTTTGAGTGGTCGCCGCTTCATCGGGACCCACGACTGGTACCGTGAAGGGGCTGAGCTGCTTGTGGCATGGCAAGACACCTTGGACGGAACCTGGAAAGGAACCGGCGTTGTCGAGCAGGGCAATCCGTTGGTTTCCACGAGCTTCGCTCTGTTGTTTCTCGCAAAGGGCCGCCGTCCGGTTTTGATGTCGAAACTGCGATACACGGCCAACAACGATTGGAATCCTCATCGGCACGATCTCAATAATTTGAATCGTCACGTCGAAAGCTTGTGGCAGCAGAAGATGACTTGGCAAGTGATTGACATGAGTGCGGTCAAAACGCCGGAAGACTTACTGCAAACGCCAGTGTTATGGATTAGCGGGAAAGATGGATTTCAAATCACACCGCAACAGGAAGAAATGCTACGGCAGTATGTCGAAGGGGGCGGTTTCATCTTTGCCGAAGCAGGCTGCGGTGGCGCCAAGTTTGATGCGGACTTCCGGGCGATGCTCAAGCGAATCTTACCGGAAAGCACCTTCCGTTTGCTTCCGCCAGATCATCCCGTGTGGTTTGCCGAGCAGCCAGTCAACGCGGACTATGCCGTGCCATTGTGGGGATTGGATGCTTGTTGCCGCACAAGCATCGTCTATACGCCGAAAGACTTGAGCTGCTATTGGGAGCTCTACGGTAGCCGCAGTTTCATGAAGAACGAGAGCATTTCGCAAAAGGTGCGCGACCAAGTCGAAGCGGCCAACGCGATGGGGGCGAACGTATTGGCCTACGCCACTGGGCGACAATTGAAAGACAAGCTAGAGCGTGTCGAACTGACGACCGAAGGTGGCGTCGAAGACGAACTAGGACGAAACGTTTTGAAGATTGCCAAAGTCGAGCACCTTGGTGGATCGGACGATGCCCCAGCCGCTTTGGCCAATATGGTCCGTGTCGCTGGCGAACAGTTAGATCTTCGGTTCGATGTCGAGAAGCCGATGGTCAAGCTGACGGACGATGCCCATCAGTTCTTTCCAATTCTGTTCATGCATGGCCGCCGCGATTTTGGCTTCAATTCGACTCAGCGAAAAAACCTGAAGGAGTACCTGGAGCGGGGAGGGTTTCTATTTGCCGATTCGATCTGCGCGAGCAAGCCATTTACGGATGCATTCCGTCGCGAGATGAGTGTCATCTTCCCTGATGCGAAGCTGGAATCGATACCGATCGACCATCCGATGCTTTCGGCCGAATATGGTGGTTTTGATATCACCAACGTAATGCTTAACGACCCGCAAAGACGAGGTGCCGGCAATGGTGGTCTGAAGTCGGTTCGCCGTGAAGCAAGCCCAGAGTTGGAAGGCTTGTTCCTGGATGGGCGACTGGTAGCGGTTTTCAGCCCGAACGACTTGAGCTGCGCGATGGAGAGTGGGGCATCTTTGCAATGCAAAGGGTACATCAAAGAAGACGCGGCCCGTATCGCGACCAACATTTTGCTGTACGCAATGCAGCAGTAGGCGTTAAATGCTAAGACCGGACAGGCTGCGAGCGATATTCGCTGGGGGTCAATCCGGTTTCTCGTTTAAAGAAACGATGGAATGTCTTCTGGTGCATGAAGCCTGTGATCTGCGAGATTTCGTTGATCGACAACGACGATTCCGAGAGCAAGTGCTTAGCGCGCGCCAGTCGCGTGCTGCGAATCATATCGGCTGGCGAACGCTGCAAAGTCTTTTCGAATCGTTGCTCTAAGACGCGACGCGATGTAGCAACGGCGGATGCAACGTCTGAAACCTGAATCGGCCTATCCGACATCTCGCGAATAAACTTAACCGCATCACGGACCAAGGGGTCTTCGGCAAACGTCGTATCGACCGACGCAAGTTCTGCGATTCTGCGTGGAGGAATGAGCAGTGGATTCTCGGGAGCCTCTTTCCCTGCGATTAGATCCAATAGAAGGTTCAATGCCACCGATCCGACGCGGCGAGGAGATTGGTCGACATACGCAATCGGACTCGGGGCGAGTGACGAAATCAGAGGATCGACCTCGACGGCAAGTATGGCCACGTCATCGGGAACTGAGAGCTTCATCCGATTGCAGATCTTCATAATCTCGTGACCGATGAGTGTCGTCCAGACGAGAATGGCGGCTGGCTTCGGGATTTCGTTCAGCCAGACGATCATGTCAGAGTATCGATCGCCTAAATCCAACAGGCGGTTCTCAGGCGGCTGAGCGAACGTCTCAACACGCATGCCGGCTTGTTCAATTCGCTCTTTGAATGCTCCTTCCACTCGATCGGAATAGTCGAGCGAAGGAGGGCTTCCAATCAACCCGAAATTGGCCCAGCCATTCGATAAGAAGAAGTCGGCAGCCATGTGGCCGCATGCGACTTCATCGGAAACGACTTTGGGAATATCCGCGGAGTGCTCGCCCAGCCAAGAGATATTCACCGCGGGAAGTTGACGTTTGCGGATCTCCTCGGCCAACTCGTTATCGGAGAGCCGGCATATCACTCCATCCCCTTTCCAGTACGGAGGGAGCCGTAGTGATTCATAAAAGCCTCGCGGCTCGATCCAGAAATCGAATGGACCCTTCTCAATTCCTTGCTCAGCGATGCCGGCGACCACCTGGCGGCTCCATGCCGTTGAGGTCTGAATCAGTAAGGCAATTTGAAGTTCCGGATTAGCGGACATAGGGGACTAGGGAAATCGAGTGACAAGAAAAAGAGAGGAAAAGTCCGTGACTGAGAATCAAATAGGTTCTTACCTCGCACAGTACCTAAGTCGAGCTATAAGACAAGCATATCCTGGTCCAATTTGACCAATGATGATCAAGTTTCTTTCGCTGGTTGAACAACTTTTGAGGGGTAAGTTACCGTCATGAGAACGCTGTTCCCGCACATTTGGGACTTCGCCTCCCCACTGCTGAGGTGTTGACCATCCGTTCGAAATTTCATGGCTTGATGCGGTCTACCACAAGAGTGCTTTGTTAAGTTTTTGGACCATGCTGGACAGTGATTCGTTTCTCCCGAGATCTTCCGAACGAAATTGAAGCATGAAGATATCTTAAGAATTGCGTCAAAAGATGTCTCTGAATTCGGCGCAAATAGTCCCTGTTACCCCTGGGTGACCTTCAAGATACTTTTGTGAACTAAGGGGATGCTGGGGCTAAAGTGCTTGCTGAAGTCAGTGGGCAATAAGTCTCCCCAGTGGGGTGGAACATCGCGAGCAATAGTCGTGAGGCACCCCTAAACGCTCGAAGTCATTTTTCATTTATTCGATTTGTTGGAGACTATCAATGCAGACCACAGGAACATTCCGACAACGTGGTTTTACGCTGGTTGAGTTACTTGTTGTGATTGCCATTATTGGCGTGCTGATCGCGCTGTTGTTGCCGGCTGTGCAGCAGGCCCGAGAAGCCGCACGACGTTCGAGTTGCCGAAACAATCTCAAGCAGGTCGGTCTCGCACTGCATAACTACCACGACGTGCATGGATCGTTTGTTTTCGGGTTCAACAAGTTGGAAGCCCTTTGGACAGCACCAATCCTTCCTCAATTGGAACAGAACAACATCTACGAGACTTTGATCTGGGCCGAGAGTGGCGATGGCAACTGGCAAACCGATGGCAGCCCGAACGAAACGGCCTGTGGTACCGTTGTGCCGATGTATCGCTGCCCTAGCATGCCGATCGCTGAGCATGTCGATAACCAGGGCATCCCTGGTCGAGTGCCAATCAGCTACCGCGGCGTTGCCTCTTCACAAGCTTGTAGCGACGATGAATCAACGATTCCCGATTCGAGCTTCCCGCAAGTCGCGTTGGAACATCAAGACTTGGACGGAACGCTTTACGGCGGTAGCTCAACTCGTTTCGCTGACATTCGTGACGGTACTACCAACACGGCAGTCGTGGGTGAATCGTGGACCGATCCTTCTTACGTTCGAGACGGTCAAGGGATGGACTTCTGGCAGTTCGGTTGCCCACAGTCTGGCGGCTGGGATCCTATTCCTGGCGACAAAGGTGGCACGGAATACTCCGAAGGTGTTGGCTCGATGTGGCCAAAGATGAACTCGGTTCTCGATCCAACTCAGGTCGGCGTGATCGCTGAAATCGCTTTTGGCAGCTACCACCCAGGCGGTGCAATGTTCTGCTTCGGTGATGGATCGGTGCAGTTCCTGCCAGAAACGATCGACATTCAGATTTATCGTGGTCTCGGAAGCCGCAGAGGTGGCGAAGTCACCGGCAGCTTCTAAATCGTGGCGAACGATCGCCTTCCTCGATGCCGGTCCGATGGACGAGATGACAGACGAGGAAAAGCTCTTTCGACTTTTCAGGCATTCTACTGATCGGAATGCCTGACTTCGCGAATTGTTTTGTCGAGGCGAATTTACCCAATCCTTTGCGTTCTAATGTGTGAGATATTTGTCGCCATGTTCCGTAATACATTCGTCCCTTTGCTGTTCAGTGGAATCGTGCTGATGCTCTCAGGTTGCGGTGGAGGCCAAGTCGACTATGGCTCGGTGACGCTGCTGCCTGTGTCAGGAACTGTGACCCTGGATGGAGAGCCGTTGGAAGGTGCCACGGTTAAGTTCAAGGACAACGAAAACTTTACCTTCTCGTTTGCTTACACCGACGCCCAAGGCTACTACGAACTGCAATTCGATAGTGTCATGATGGGGGTCACTCCAGGTGATAAGACGGTCAGTATCACAACGACCGGACCGATCACCGAAGGTGGCGAGGAAGAAGTAGGCGAGATGGAAACGGGAAGCAAAAAGAAAGAGCAACTGCCGAAGCGGTACAACAAAGACTCGGAACTAAAAGTAAACGTGTCTTCTGAAAAGTTGGTCTACGATTTTGAGCTTGCCAGTAAATAGCTCGGTTCTGAACAATCTACGGCAACCTATTGCACAGGGTCGGTTGCCTCAGGGCTTACGGACTTCTGTGTCCGGCCTTATTTTGGGCGATGCTGGACTAAAAGCGAATTGCTAAACGCTATTTCGTACTGCGGCAACGCTTGAAGTTCTCGCGAAATTGCTTTCTTTCGATTGCCAGCGCCGATATCTTGGCACATAGGCCAGTCGCCATTAGCTGCGTTTCGGGGGCTTCTTGCATCGCTACGACTAGTAGGAGTTGCGCACCATGTTCTGTCGACGATTCGCAATGCCTGGATTATGCATTGCTGCTTTTGCCTCGCTTACGATCCTTGCCAATTCGCTTTGGGCTCAAGAAGTCTTGCCACGGCCGGAGCAGCCGTTTCAGGGGAAGATCGGGCTGACCTATAAGGACTCGGTCGCGGTTAAGCCGAAGTTGGATGTGCCGCAAACCTACGGCCTTGAAGATCCGCCCAATATTTTGATCGTCTTGATCGATGATTGCGGCTTTGGGCAGTGCAGCACATTCGGCGGTGCGGCTCCTACGCCAACGCTTGATCGGATTGCCAAGAACGGCATTATCTACAATCGCTTTCACACGACGGCTCTCTGCTCGCCCACACGGGCCGCTCTGCTGACTGGTCGCAATCATCATTCGGTCGGATCGGGAGTAATCGGCGAAGCAGGAACAGGCTTTCCAGGGTACACCGGGATTATCCCCGCTTCGGCAGGAACGTTTGCCGAAGTATTGCGCGAGAATGGATATATGAATGCCTGGTTTGGCAAAAATCATAATGTGCCAGATTGGGAAACGAGCATCGTGGGGCCCTTCGATCGCTGGGCAGACGGACTGGGATTTGACTACTTCTACGGATTTGTCGGGGGAGATACCGATCAGTTTCATCCGGCACTTGTAGAGAACAAGCGTCGTATGGTCGCTCCGGAGACCAACGAGGATGGCAGTCCTTATCACTTGACGACCGACATGGCCGATCATGCGATTCGTATGATTCGTGCGTCCAAGTCGGTAGCACCACAACGGCCGTTCTTTGTTTATTTCGCTCCTGGGGCAACACATGCTCCACACCAAGTGCCCGAGGATTGGATTGATAAGTTCCGCGGGCAATTTGACGGAGGTTGGGATAAGTACCGTGAAGAGACATTTGCTCGCCAAAAGAAGTTGGGCATTATTCCAGCCGATACGAAGCTAACACCACGACCAGATTCCCTGCCGGCTTGGGACTCGCTTCCGGAAGATCAACGCAAAGTCTATGCGAGGATGATGGAAGTCTTTGCTGCGTTTACGACCCATACCGATAACGAAGTAGGACGTGTTGTCGATGCAATTGACGAGATCGGCGAGCTCGACAACACACTTGTTATCTACATTGCCGGTGACAATGGCTCGAGCGCTGAAGGGGGCATGAGCGGGTTGCTCAACGAGATGACGTTCTTCAATGGTATTGAGGAGCCTCTCGAAGCAAAACTGAAAGCAATCGACACGTTGGGTAGTGCGAAGCATTACAACCATTTTCCCGCGGCGTGGGCATGGGCAATGGATACGCCGTTTCAATGGACCAAACAGATTGCGAGCCACTTCGGCGGAACACGCAATGGCATGGCAATCTCGTGGCCCAAAGGTATTCAGGCCCGTGGGGAAGTCCGCGATCAGTTTCATCATGTGATCGATATCTATCCCACGATTCTCGAAGTCGTGGGGGTAGAATCGCCTGCTCAGTTGGATGGAATTGCCCAGAAACCTGTCGAGGGCATCAGCATGGCTTATACGTTCAACGATAGTAAAGCAGAGGACCGCCGTACGACGCAGTATTTCGAGATGCTTGGTAATCAAGGAATCTACCACGACGGCTGGATGGCAAGTGCTCTTCGCGGCGTGCCATGGGTATCAGAAAATCCACCGGCCGATCTGCTTGAGATGCCGTGGGAGCTTTATCACGTCGAAGAAGACTTCAGCCAGGCCAATGATCTTGCCAAAGAGCATCCTGAAAAGGTTAAAGAACTGGTCAAATTGTTCTTTGCCGAAGCGTCTCGCTACAACGTGCTGCCTCTCGACGATCGCAAGACAGCTCGACTGGCAGTCGACAATCGCCCGAGCTTAACCCAGGGACGCACGAAGTTTGTGTATCCCAATCTATTACGCTTGACCGAAGGCTCTTCCCCGGACTTGAAGCATAAGAGTCACACGATCACCGCGAACGTCGTCGTTCCGGAGGGTGGTGCCGAAGGAGTGCTGTTCACGCAAGGTGGTGATTTCTGCGGCTATGCTCTTTACGTCAAAGATGGAAAGCTGACTTATCACTATAATCTTGCAGGCGTCGATCGTTACACGATTGTCTCAGCGGAGACGATTCCCACCGGGGATGTTCAGTTGAAAATGGAATACGTTACTGATGCCGACAAGCCTCTCGCAGGAGCGAACGTCACGCTCTACGCGAATGATAGGCCAATCGGCAAAGGACGCGTCGAAAAGAGTATTCCAAACCGTGTGACGTTGGATGAGACGACCGACATCGGCTTTGATACCGGAACACCGATCAATGACACCTATGAAACGCCCTTTAAGTTTAGCGGGCAATTGAAGACGGTGGCCATTGAACTGAAGTAGGGTTCGTCTCTCAATTAAGCATAAAAGCCATCGCGCAGTTCGCGTGATGGCTTTTTTTATTAGTTGTCCCGCCACCAGCTGATAGGAATCATCCATCCAGCAGTAGGCAACAGCTTAGACGTCTAAAAACTTGCCGTGCTGTAGGAATGTCATAAGTCCATGCATGTAAGACCCGCCGCCGATCAATTTGATTTCGGCAAGACGCTGCCTATCGAGCCCGGAGTAGGTGTTGACGGAGTAGGACGTTTCCTTGGAAATGTTCTTTAGCACCGGCTCGAGCACGTCGTAAAGCTTGAAGATTTCGTCAGCCGTGTCAGGCTTCTTCTTGAGCTCTTCGGCTTTAGTAAATGTCAGGCTCATCTGGCGAACGAGGATTCGTGTGAAGTTTTCGCCTCCCACTTCTAAGCTGCGGAACCAGATGGAATTCGGGCCACAGATTACCAAGTGGCTTGCATCGGAACCGACATCGAGAATTCCAAGGGCCTGATTGGTATCTTCCAGTTGTTCTCGATACGATTCGTCAGAGAAGAGGTCGTAATCGAAGAAGTTGTAGATTGCCAATTGGTCGGTTTGGACCAAGTTGGGCGTGATACCAAGGCCACGAAGAAACGCGAGACGTTCCTGCAGCTTGGTCAGACGCGTTGCGACGACGACACAGTGCCGCTTCGCTTCGCTTTCCAAACCCATTTCGTCCGGCGTCAGATCGTCGTCCCAGACATGGTAGTCCCAAGAGAGTTCTTCAATAGGGAACGGAATCTGGTGCCGAACTTCGTATTGAACGGTCTTCGGAATCTTCTTGTCCTCGACCGGAGGAAGAGCCAGAAAGCGTCCTAGAACTTCAGTGGCCGGCAAGCTCAAACAAATGATGGGTTTGCCACGCTTGTCGTTGAATGCGTCTTTGCCAACCGTTTCAAAGAACTGTTCAACGGCGTCCTGGATAAGACCACGGCGGTCAGCATCGTCGGCACGGGACAGCGGGCGTTTATATTCGACTTTGACCATTTGCTCGATATGGATGGTCGTTTCCGCTTCCTTTTTGTCCCCTTTAACTTCTTTGCGGAGCAGGATCGCTTTCAGGCCGGAGTTGCTAAGATCGATGCCCCAAGCCAAGTCGCCTGTCGGAGCTTTCTTGCCGGCTCCGATCAAGCCGAATACGCCGCCCGACTTATTGGGAAGAAGGTTGGTCTCTACTTTGCTTTTCCCTAGCCCTTGTAGAGCAAGTCCTGTCGCGACGATAAATCCCGACGAGAAGTGATCGAAATGTTCGTTATCGCGAACCGCGGCTACGTTAAAATTACGAAAGCGTGGATACAAGTCGACTGGAATACCCAGGGTGGTTTGCTTGGGTGGCTCATTCCAGACAGGCGTCGAAGCCCCGGGATTCTTTCTCGCGTTTTCCCATTTCTGGGTAATCTTATGCAAGCGATCTATCGAATGCTTGTCCTTTGGCATGAGCTTGACCAGGCGACTTGCCATGCCCACCAAGATTGGATCCGCATACGTCGTGCGTCGCAGGTCCGCAGACAGAAACGCCAGCTCAGAAACCTGGTCGAAGAAGTTCAGGAAGTTCTCGGTACGAACCGACTCTGGAACTTCCGTCAGCACTTGATGGGCACGTTCATAGCGGAACTGCTTGATGTACTGCTTCGCTTTCTCGACAAGTTTTTCTCGTTTCAAACGATCTGCTTGATCTTGCGACTTGCGGAGCTTTTCGGCCAAGCGTTGGGCGGAAATGTCGTGTGGCTTCAGCTCCAACAGACGTTCAACTTTCGGTAGCAGACGCGAAGTGCGACGTTCCTGGATGGCCGTTTTAATCTCTTGGGCCAGCCGCTTGATCTGCTTCTTCGTTTCGTTGACTTCGTCGTAAAGCTCTTTGAGCGACTCAGGCCATAGGATCTTCGGAATTTCACGAATGAGGGCGACCGCCTTTTCGGCGTGCTTTCCGTCGCGAAGTTGCTTGGCCTCAGCTTCTACTTCAGGGGCACGATTGATAAGTCGCTCTTTCTCAAGCGTGATCTGGGTGATCATCGTGGCGGCCCGCTTGGCGAATTCCATTTCCCCTTCGTGCTGGGCTTTGGTCAACTGACGAAGCACATCGCACGCACGGTCATGGCGGCCATCTTTCAGCAGTGCTTCCGCTTCATCGAATTTGGACTCCAGAGCTTCTCGTTGAGCATTTACCGAAGCTTGTAGGTTAACGCCACACTGTCCACAGAACTTTTCGTGGACCGTGTTCATGCCACCGCAATCGGGGCAGGCCGTGAAAAGTGCGTCGCCACATGCGGAGCAGAAGCGTCGTGACGGTGGATTGAGCGTCGAGCACTTGCGGCACTGAATCCGGTCCCCAGCCTCGACTGGTTTGGTGATTCCGTGACGGCTCGATCCGTTGTTGCCTCCTGCGACTTGAATCGAGTTGCCGGTCTGCTCGATGTCTAACTTCTTGTCGTACTCCGCTTTCTTTTCGGCATCGGTGAGTGTGGCGATGGCGTCCTCGACATGATTAAAAACCTGTCGCCAGAGAGCCGGATCGATTTCGCCAAACTTCGAATGCAACTGCTTGCGAGCCTTCTCGCCATGGTTGCGAATGTAATTGATGTCTTTCTCGAAGTCCTCGACTTTCAAGAGCGCGTAGAAGCTAAGCGGCTTACCTTCGGTCTTAATCCGAAGCAGACGATCATACGGGTCGATGCTAGATTCAGTGGGAGACATTCCACCATTGTATTTGCGAATCATGAAGGCTGTGTGAAGACAGGGGCTGGTAATGTGTGGGAATCAGTCGATATGGAACTTCAAAATGATTCCACTTTCGCGGGAGGGGACCTGAGGTAGCTGAGGGTGATCGGATTTGATGCGAACGCCCCCTGCATATTCGGAATAGTAGTTTCCAGGTTTGGCCCCAGGCGGAATTTGGATTTGAAGCTGGTAGAGTCCGATCTCTTCGTCCAAGGGAATAACGCTTGCTTCCACAAACTCGGGATACGTTTCGACGGAGGATACACTCCATGCTGGAGTTAACCGATCGACGCGAAAGTTGATCTTGAGCAGTTCGCTCCCTTTCGCCGAATCAATTCTTCCGAGCGTGATCACTCCATATCCATCGATCAAAGTCGAAAAGAACTTAGCGCCCGGTGATTTGACATTGAAGGATACATTTAGGCTTACCGTTTCCCCGAGGCTCTGTTCCGAGTCTTCTTTCGACGGCGCTTCGCTTGATTCCGATTGAGAAGGCTTCGCGGTTATTTCGACTTGGCCAACGTGATAGCCTGATTCGAGTTCGGAGGGGACTTCAATTCTAACTTTCCGGGCGGACCGGGCTTTGACCGATTTCCGTTCCTCGTCAGTGGCAGGCAGGAAATCGACCTTCATGCCGGGGATGTCAGCTTTGATTTCGTATTGGACATCTTTCAAGTCTTGCCAGGTCTTGGAATATAGCAGGACGTCCTTCATCTGCGGGCCATCGCTTGACAGAGCAGTGAACGTCACGTTGTCGTCGGTGAGGCCTAGTCGTGTTTCGATCAGCCCTTTCACTTCGAAGGCGATCTCTTTTCGATCTGGGTCATTGGTATAGACGACTGCGTTTTGGAGAAAGGGGCCTGACTTGAACTTCAAATCCCAGTCCAATTCGATCGACGCCGAACCTCCTGGGGGAATGGAAGATTGCTCGAGCCCTAGCAAAGTACAACTGCAAGAGCTTGGCCCTTGTTCTAGCTCCAGCGGGGCATCGCCTTCATTGTGGATCTCGAACGTGTGCGAGCCTTTGGTGAACCGTGGTTTGACGCCGAAGTCGTGAAGGGTGCTTTTGGTGACTGCCTTTGGCTGCGTCTGGGGTTCAGCGGAGTCTTCTTTCTGAACTTCTGAACTTGTTTCGCCAGCAGAGGAAGAGTTGTTCGGGTCGTCACTTTGTTTTTTATCACTCTGCTCAGGAGAGTGTGCCGTCGAGTTTTGGCTTGCTTCAAATGGGTTGGCAAACCAAAGCGTCGCTCCTACTAAAATGGTGAAGCAAACTATCAACAGGGGAGCAAAGCGACTCATGGAAATATCGTCTCGTAGATTGACAGGTGTGCGACATCCTCATGAAAGCGAGCCTTGGAGAAATCCCCAAGGCTCGACATTCAGAAGGCATCGTAGTTCGGTTCCGGCGTAAGCAATTTCGAGAACTAGTTCTCGAATTCACCCTTGCTGTTCTTACGGCTAACGATCTGGACACCGCTGTAAACATCGAACCAATCGAGTTCAACAACGTCGTCGGTGAAACCAGTCTTCGAGATCAGCAGGTTCTTGTCCGACAGGCCGTCAGCATTGACGCTGAAACCTGGGTTCAGGAAACCGTCGCCGTTCAGGTCGTAAACAGTCTTCACGCCACCATCAGCACAAAGGATGTTACAGGTACCGCCACCTTGGGTGGAACCGTGCCATGCGAACCAGTCACGTGTGTCTTGAGCCCACTGATTTCCGCCACCTAGAGTACCGGCAACACGTTGGTTTTCGGTGTTGTAGGTTGGCGTAACAGTACCACTGGAAACCGTACCAGTGTTGCTCGTCTTGTCTGGATTGCCCCAGCCGGCCTTTTCAGCGTATCCGTCCCATTCGCCGTCAGCGGTAGCACCGATGCTGAAAACTTCGGTGAAGTCGCCAGCGAGGATCAGGGTTTCGCCATCCGAGCTGTCAAGTTGGGCAGGACCGTCACAGAAAGCTTCAGCAAGTGGAGCGTCTGCGAGCAGATCCATTTCAGCGCTGACGTCTGCGGACAGAATAGCTTCACTCACGTCGCCAGGAGCACCACAGCCGAGCAGTGGAATCGCTTGGGTAGGAACGATAGCCGATTCAGCCGTACGCATACGCAGACCGTAGCGAGCACCTTCGTAGCCTTTGAGGCTTTCGGTGGTAGTGATGTAGCCGGTGCCTTGGGTCAACTTGGCCTGCTCACGAGCAGCGAACCAGCTTTGAGCGTAGTTCGTGTTGTAGCCAGCATCCAGCAGTTCGGTCTTGACGAAGTTGACGCGATCAGCCGAACCACCAGCCAACGAAGCCAATTGCGAGCAGATGCTTGCATTCAGACGTTCAGTTGGGGCACCGTCTTTGCCGTCATTCGTGTCAATGTCACCGATGAAGTCATTCAGCTTTTCCGTCGAGCGGAGTGGGCTCGATGGGCAGAGCATTTCGGCAGGAGCAGCAGCACCGGTGCTGACCAGGTCGTTGACCCAACCGTAGGTGTCTGGGCAACCATCACGACGCCAGTCGAATGCACCGCTGACCAACAGGCCGGAAGGATTTTGATCGGCGAAAATGTAGTGGCCGATACCGAACTGACGCAGGTTGTTTTTGCATTCTGCGTTACGAGCAGCTTCGCGAGCACGCGAAACGGCAGGCAGCAGCAGGGCAACGAGGATACCGATGATGGCGATAACCACCAGCAGTTCAATCAACGTGAAACCACGCTTCTTCATTGAAAATCTCCAAGGATTTAGTTACAAGCAATTGTGGAAAGAGTGTCGTAAGACGCTTTTCAGAGGGCCGGAGCACGGAGTTCCAAGTCATGTGCTTCGGTCTCTCTTTTTTTGTGCTGTGTGTGTTCCATTTGGGGGTGGATGTTTTGAAGACGTCCAAAAGACGCGATCAGAAACTGGTTGGCTTAACTACGATTAGGAACCGACTTACTACTGAGGCCTCCTTTCACATGAGTGATTTGGACATATTCTCGATGTTGAATATCAACGTTGTGTGAATCTCGCACGCAAAATTCGATTAAGGTTCGTTCCCGCCCATTTCTAAGCGGCAAGTCCCCATCAGTGGTAGTTATTTGAACTTCGTTGGGTTCAAGTCCCAGTGGGAATAGCATTCCGTCTCAGGCACTTCCGCTTCGGTTCCGGCGTAGCCGACGACATATTCGTTGCCGGCCGCGAAGCCTGGATTCAAGTACCCGTCACCATCGGTGTCGTATAGAGGCCGCACGCTGCCGTCGGCCATCAGGACATTGCAGACGTCGCCATGATTAACACCAAATTGCCGCAAGTCTTGTCGGCAACGCTCCCACCAAACACCTTTCCAGACAGCAGGAGTTGGTGTTCCGGAAAAAGCCGGCGGAGCCATCAGTGCGGATGGGGTCCAGCCAGAGTAAGCGGTCGTGTTGGAAACCATGGGACCAAACGTCGAAAACGGAACCATGGAATCGCCAGCTTGAACTTTGCTGGAAAGCCCTCGGCTTAAAAATCCGCCACCGCCAGAAAGGCCATCACCCAAGATCGGTACCAGGCTCGAGGAAGTCGTCGCGTTATCGAGCATGGCCGAAGTGATAGGACCGCGAGTTGAAGCGAGGGAGATCGCTGGCTCGCCGGTTGCCAGGTTGCTGACCGTGCCGGTGGGCTGCTTCGAGACGTACGACATCTTCACTCGAGAGCGGATTAGGAACCAATGTGCGGTGTAGTTGGTGTTGTACTGCTGATCATAAATACGAGTCTTAACGATCGCGTCACGGTCGGAACTGCCAGGGGAATAGTTGTTCGCGGCGATTTCTCGGCAAGGATTCAAACCAGAAAGGCCGCTGGCGAGGACCATTGTTTCGGAACCGAGAGAATCTGCCTCGGCATCAGCGAAGGCCGCCTGATCCCCAGAAATGGCAACGTTGGGCTCGGAGATCAGTTCTTCGTAAGCACTGGAAAGCTGCGAGTCGTTCGATGCACACAGCATTGTGCCAACGGCAATATTGGTGTTGACCATGTCAGCAACCCAGCCGACTTCGGTCACCGCACCATCGCGTTTCCAATTGAACCCGCCAGAGCAAAGGCGTCGGCCTTTGTCGATGCCGGCGAAATTTACCATGCCGATACCGATTTGTTTCAGATTGGATTGGCATTCCATGCGGCGAGCCGATGCCCGAGCCGTAGCAACGGCCGGCAATACAAGACCGACAAGAATGCCGATGATCGCAATCACGACGAGCAGTTCGACCAGCGTGAACCCTTGACGAGGCTTGGAAAACGAAATGGTATGTGTCATGGAGTTCCTGCGTAATAATTGGCAGTCCAGGGAAGCTGTCGTGCTGCGGACGACAGCCGATTGTCTTCCGAGTCGCTGGCGTTCCATCAAGTCGAGATTCCCACGTCGGTTCCACATTTAGAACAGCGGTGGATCAAGCTCAGGCTGGATGCGGGTTGGTCAACTATGTTGAGTCAGAATTGCTTTCTGCTTACTGACGTCCCGTCTTGCCGTCGGGAATAAGTGGGTATTCTTAAGGGCAATTGTTAAGAACGGATTTAGCGATGATTGGCTTCGCTTGAAGAGAAGCTCGAGCATGTTCCAACTGTTCGAAGAAGCGCAGAAAGAAGATCGATTTGGCGCGAAAGTTTACAGATGCCAGCCTCGCGGTAGCTATTTCGCTGTTGAGGCGATCGTGCGAATTAGTCGAGCGGGTCAAGAAAGGAGAAAGGCCACCCAACATCGCCCGTCGTTAAACGAACGCTCTTGGATGGCCTTTTCCTGGAACTCACACTTACTTCGTAACATTCTTGGAGGGAAATGTCTCGATGATCTTGTTACGATCTCTTCATACCAATGGTTCGAGCTGGTTCAGAAATATTCGGAAAACTTTCTGGGCGAGCAATCGCCGTGGGGAAAACGTCTCGTTAAATTGTCGAATCTTGAAGTGAAAGCATACATCCAAGTCGTAGCGACCGTGCGTGGAATTGAGAGATAACGAGAACGATAGAGAAAGGTAACTTGTGTCTGTTTCAGGAGTTATCGCCCAGTTGGCCATAGGGATGCCCCAGCAGTACGGCTCCTCGGAGGCCACCGATCCAATGGACAAAGCCTGGGAAACCGGCTTCTTCAAGCTTCCTGCGAAGGGGCCAGTTCCGCTCAAACGGCTCGGATTTGAGGGGGATGGTGTGGCCGATACCGTCAATCATGGTGGCGTTGATAAGGCCGTCCTTTGCTATGCGGCCGAACATTACCGAGTTTGGCGGAACGAATTTCAGCAAATCGATGCCATTGCGTCGCGAATTCCCCTCAACGAGTTCGGACCTGGGGCGTTTGGCGAGAATCTTACCGTGGAAGGTCTCAGCGAAGGGAATGTTTGCCTCGGAGACGTGTACGAGCTGGGAACAGCAAAAATTGAGGTGTCGCAGCCACGGCAGCCCTGCTGGAAACTCGGCAGACGCTGGCGTATGAAGCAGCTGACAGCATTGGCGGTCTCCACCGGCCGCATGGGCTGGTATGTGCGTGTGCTTCAAGAGGGAGATGTCTCGGCGGGGGAAGCGATGCGGCTCATCGAGCGGCCCATGGAGCAGTGGTCGATCGCGCGGCTGAACGAGCTCTTTTACCACGACCGAAGCAACGTCGAAGATGCCCAGGCAATGGCCAATTGCCAGGTTTTAGCAGAATCTTGGAGAGGCGAATTTCGCAAGCGTGTCGAGAAAGCCACTCGCTAGCAAATTTTGCTAAATGGTTACCACCGGCCAAGATCGGTCACAAAATGAAATGAGCGTTGGATTTACTGATCCTTCGCGGCGGCAATGGCCGAACATATTCTTCGTGCTTCCGACCTACCCTCGACGACCAAGTGAGGTAAAATAGGGAGCAACCAAAACAATGGATATAAACCTTCGGCCCACATCGGCTGAGGGACCAATTTTTTGCGATTGCCCGTTTCACCAACGGCTAGTGCAAGTGCACGCTAAGAAACGCGCAATTCTCGCAGCGACTCCACTCGTCGCATCTGGCCGAAGGTTTACTTACAGAAAACGCCTCGCTGACTAAGCGGGGCGTTTTTTGTTTCTTGTGATCCAGCCTAGAAAGCTTTTGGGCTAAGAGTTCATACCTTCCAGTGGTACCAGGTTCTCTTTCGATAAACGCCGCAATTGGCCGCATGCGGCGTTGATTTTGTCCCCTTTGCGGTGGCGGAACTTAACGGTGATGCCTTGGCTTTCCAGGATGTCGCGGAATCGCTGTTGGGCTTGGACGGTGGGTGTTTCGTACGGCAAGCCAGGGACGGGGTTATAAGGAATTACGTTCAGCAGAGCAGGGCGGCCTTTCAGGAGTTTGGCCAACTGCAGGGCATGCTCGGGGCGATCGTTCAGTTCGGAGAGAAGCACGTACTCGAACGTCAGCCGGCGACCACTCACGTCGAAGTAATGATCCGCCGCGTCGAGGATCTTCTGGATGCCGATGCTTTTATTGACAGGCACAATCTTCGTTCGCAATTCGTCGTTGGGGGCATGCAGCGAAACGGCCAGGTGATAACGCGTATCGAGTTTCGAGAGCTTGTCGATCGCCGGCGGAAGCCCAACGGTACTGATGGTGATTCGTCGGGCGCTGATGCCAAGGCCGTCTTCTGCCGAAGCGAAGTCGAGGGCTGGGATCAGCCGGTCGACGTTGGCCAGCGGTTCGCCCATTCCCATCACCACAATGTGGCTGAGGCGTTCCCCTTCGGGCAGCAGCATCTGCAGCCGCAGCATCTGTTCGACGATCTCTCCGGCCGTCAAATTGCGCTCGACGCCGTCGAGGCCTGACGCGCAGAAAACACACCCCATGGCGCAGCCGACTTGGGAACTGATGCAGATGGTGCGTCGATCGCCGTCGCGTAACAGGACGCATTCGATCCGTCCGCCGTCGTGCAGTTGGACAAGCAGCTTTTCGGTGCCGTCGTCGGCCGTTGTATGCTTGGCCACCGTAGTCGTCCAGATCTGACACGCCTCGGCCAACTTTTCCCGGAAAGCCTTGGGGAGGTTGGTCATCGCGTCGAACGAATCGACCCGATTTTGCACAATCCACTCGCGCAGCTGTTTCGCACGGAACTTGGGCTGTCCCAGTTCTTTAATGGTGTCCGGCAACTGCTGGCGGACGATTTGTTCTACGAGATCAATCATGCGTTTGGGCCGCAATCAGAGGGGGGCGGCAAAATTCGGGAAAACGGGCTGCCCATGGTGAATGGATACAGAATCCGTTATATTAGCTAAATTCAACCCATTGCGAGGGTAGGTCTACTAAGCGAACTCCTCTTTAGTAGATTCTCCTCTTCGCAACTACTTGGTCAACTTCCCACAACGGCAAGATTGCACTATGGCTCGAAAAGTCGCTAATCGTAAAGAGTTGCGCGCCCAGGTGGAGGCTGCGGAAGCCGCCGAAGCTCAGGACGAAGGAGCACCCAAAAAGAAAAAGGCGAAGCGCAAGTCCCGCAGTAAGAAAACCACCGAAGTCCGCATGAAAATGTTCTGGGGGGTTTTCAACCAGTCGATGAAGCGGGTCGCCCTTTACGACTTCGACCAAAAAGAAGAAGCCGAAGCGAAAGCTGCCGACCTCAGCAAGTCGGGCAAGCCGCCTCACTTCGTGCAAAAAGTCAAAGAGACGATCGAAGAAACGATCGAGTAAGCAATCGACTTTGCCGGTCGCCAGCCCCATGTTCGACCGTGCCGTTTTCGTAGTTGCCTCGTCCTAGTACCAACATCTCACCTGTTTGAGTGCGGGAGCCCCCACGATGATGCTGCGAACGAGTCTTTGGATATGCGCCGTGCTTTCTGTCGCGGTGCTCGGATGCACAAGCGAACCGCCGGCGCCGGCACCTCAGCCAGGCGAAGGGGAAACGCCGAAGCCAACTGCCCCGGCGGCCAAGTCGCCTAAAATCTCTCTCGCACCGACCGGAGATCCAACACCTCCGCTCGATGGTGGTCGCGTGCAGTCGAACATGCCGGAAGGGTGGAAGTTCCTGCCCCGTGCCAACGACTATCTCTTCGCCGCTTATTACGAAGAGAAAGCAGGCGTGCCTCGCTTGGTGTTGCGACAAGCAGATTCAGGAGATCTGCCGCAGACGACTTCTGCCGAAGAGGCCAAGGCGCTCGCCGCCAAGATCACCGAAGAAGTGGGCAGCGATAAAGATGCCGCGCTGACGGTCGTCAATGTGGGTGACAATTGGTTCGTGCGTTACGAAAAAGTCATGTCGTTTCGCAGCCAATCGGCCCGTGGCGTTTTTCTAGAAACGGTCCGTGGCGACAAACGCTACTCGATCGAACTCTTGACGTATACCGAAGAGAAGGACAAGTTCCTGCCGGCCCTCTACCGTTTTGCCGCGGACTTGAAAGTCGAAGCGGCCTCAGCACCAGAAGCTGCTGCGGAGGCAGAGGAAAACCCAGAGCCGAAAGCAGACGAAGAATCAAACGATCGCGAAGCGGACGAAACGCCTGCGGAAGAAGAGTAACGCTTGTGGTTGCAAGCGTTTGAGATACGTCATTCAATTGCCAAATAGCCGTCGCAGAGAGCCTTGGTTATGTTGGCATTGTCGCATAAATTGCGAACAGTTGTCTACGAATATCTTAAGACACTCGCTCGTAGGAAAGCGGCATATGCCTGCGGTTCACGAAGCGGCCATGTGAAAATGGTTGCCCTTAATTTCGGGGCTTAGACCACCTGTTTTTACGCAATCTACGCTCGGAAAACGCAAGACTTCGTTAGAATAATGCGCAAAGTTGTTGTAGATTAGGCGCATACTTGGTTAGAATGCGCCTGTTCGCTTTGCCGGCCGCTCCGCCCGAGGAATAAGGGTGTCACAGGCGGCATTGTTTTCGGGCATGCCCCGTTTTTCTTTGGGGCAATTAGGCCAACGGTCGCGTCTGCTACGAGACCGCACACGAGTCGTCGTCGGGGCATTGGTAGTCGAAGAACTTGCGTTCTTTGATCACTTTCGCCACGGGACTTGGAACCATCGTTTCCCAGGTTGGATCGCACTCGCTGATCTTCTTGAGAACGTCCCGCGAGAAGATGCCGAGGCATTCCGGGTTGTAGTTGTCCAAGTCGCTGATCCCGTCTCGTTCTATCAGATAGCGGAACAGCTTTTGAAGTTCTGGTTTGATGTCGAGGGTCTCGCTGGTCAGCAACTCGTCCGATTGACGATCCTTCAGCGGATAGCAGTAGATCTTCAAGTCGTTCTTGAACAGACGACCAAACGATTCCAAGATACCGCCGTCGAGTTTGAGGTAATACTTTTCGTCGAACAGTTCCCGCAAGCTGGCAGCACCCATCACCACGCCGATGTGCTCGTTGGTGCATCGAGCGAGGTAGGCGCCCAAGCGGTAGTACTCGAAGTAATCGGAGATCAGCACGTTCATGCCGCAGGCCGCCATCACGTCGGCACGCGCTAAGAAGTCGCGGCGATCGATCTCGCCTTCGGCCTTCAGATTTCTCATGGTGATTTCCATGATCTGGGCCACTTCTTTCCCTTTCACATCGGGAAGCTCCGAGAACTTCTCGTGGGCACACCGGAGCATGTCCAAGTTCACGTTGCAAACAGGACGGAAGCTGCCGCGTTCGACCAGGATTGGTTTCTTGTAGAGGAATTCCGACGGCTGAAGCACTTCGCCGTTGGCCGCGAACATGGCGGCACCGCTCAGGCCCAGTTCGACCAGCTTCAAGCTCATCAGGCGATTGTCGACACGGCGGAAGGCGATGCCGGAGAACTCGATCATGTCGATTTCGATACGCGACGTCGATAGTCCGTCCAGCAACGAATCGACGAGTAGCTCTGGCTCGTGATGGTAGTTGAACGCCCCGTACACCAGGTTCACGCCGACAATGCCGAGGGCTTCCTGCTGCAATGCCATCTCGTTGTCCAGCATGCGGACATGGATGATCACCTGGCTGTCTTCGTCGCGGGGGTGAGCCTGGAATTTAATGCCCATCCAGCCGTGACATTCCGAGCCACCTTTGTAGCCGCGTGCTTTGACCGTGTCGGCGAACGCGAAGAACGTGCTTGTTTCGCCGCGGATGTCGGTCAAGCGTTCCAGGTTCAACGCGTGCTCTTGATCGAGCATCGCTTGCAGCCGTTCGCGACAGACGTAACGCTTCGCGCGGCCGTAGATCGCGTCGCTCACCTGCATATCGTAAGCGGACATACTCTTGGCGATCGTGCCGGCGGCGCCACCGACACGAAAGAACCACCGAACGACTTCCTGTCCGGCGCCGATTTCCGCGAAGGTTCCGTATCGTCGGTTGTCCAAGTTAACGCTGAGCGCTTTTTGGTGCGTATCGAGTGGCTTTCCGGATGTGTTTTGGAGCATACGACTTTCGCTTGGTGAGCGTAGAGGTAGTGGGTGATTTCAAGCGACGCGCCTGTCGTCGCGTGCACGAATTCCGCCAATGCCGTCCAGCGATCAGGATAACAATTGGCGCGTTTCATGCCACAGTCATCTATCGGGCGTGAAGGCGCGAGAGTCGAGCGCTAGGGGGAAGTTTTCCGGGTTTAAGGGATATGTGCACGCTAACGGCTGTTACGGGCAAATCTCATTCCATTCAGTTTTCACAGGAATTTGGCGTATTCTCGTCGCTTCGATCGGGAAAAATGTTGAGCCACAGTGGTCGTCGCCCTAGATTTCCGGGTAGGGTCTCGGATTCGAGCTATGCGTTCTGTGCATAGTAGCCATAGGCAGAATTCATTGGATGAATTGATCGACATGCGTCACAATCTAAGGAAGTTAACAGGCCGGTGCCCCACCGCGGGCCATCTTATATAACCCCAACGAACCGGAGAGATCATGAAACGTACCAATCCCATCGCAGCATTCTTCGCGAGTTGTGCGGTGCTGGGTGCCGCGACAACCGCTTATGCCCAGCATCCAGCGCTTCCTTCTGGTCATCCGACTGGGGCCGAGGCCGGGGCAAGCAAGTGCCCGATCACTGGGGCTATGCAGGCGCTGTTCACCGCTGCCGAAGCGAAAGTGGACGCCTCGGAAACGAGCCCTGAAGCGGAAATGAATTCAGGCCCCGTCATGTCGGTCAAAGACTGGTGGCCTAACCAGATCGATCTTCAGGTGTTGCACCAGAACTCGGCCAAGAGCAATCCTCTGGGGCCGGAATTCAATTACGCCGAAGAGTTCGAGAAGCTCGATCTCGAAGCGGTGAAGAAAGACATCAAAGAGTTGATGACCACTTCCCAGGATTGGTGGCCAGCTGACTATGGACATTATGGACCGCTGTTCATTCGAATGGCCTGGCACAGTGCGGGAACGTATCGGGTGACTGACGGTCGCGGCGGCGCTTCTGATGGCACGCAGCGATTCGCTCCGCTGAACAGTTGGCCAGACAATGCCAGCCTCGACAAAGCACGTCGTTTGCTGTGGCCGATCAAGCAGAAGTATGGCAACAAGATTTCGTGGGCCGACTTGATGGTCTTGTCAGGCAACTGCGCCTTGGAATCGATGGGCTTCGAAACGTTTGGTTTTGCTGGCGGTCGCGAAGATGTCTGGGAACCCCAGATGGACGTCTATTGGGGGCCTGAAAACGAATGGCTCGGTGGTGAACGTTACCATGGCGACGGCGAACTCGAAAAGCCGCTGGGTGCCACGCAAATGGGTTTGATCTACGTCAATCCTGAAGGCCCCAAGGGAAAGCCAGATCCGCTTGCCGCAGCGAAAGCAATTCGCACCGCGTTCGGTCGTATGGCGATGAACGACGAAGAAACGGTCGCGCTGATTGCCGGTGGTCATACATTCGGTAAAGCCCACGGTGCTGCTTCGCCGGCCGAATATGTCGGCCCGGAACCGGAAGCCGCGAGCATCGAAGAGCAAGGCCTTGGCTGGAAGAATAAGTTCGGCAAAGGAAAAGCGGAAGATACCATCACCAGCGGTTTGGAAGGGGCTTGGACTTCGACGCCGGCTCAGTGGTCGCACGACTACTTCAACAACTTGTTTGGTTTTGAATGGGAACTGACGAAGAGTCCCGCCGGGGCGCATCAGTGGAAGCCTAAGAATGGTGAAGCAGCCGACATGGTGCCGGATGCCCACATCGAAGGCAAGACACATGCTCCCATGATGTTCACGACCGACTTGGCTTTGAAGATGGATCCGGAATACGCGAAGATCTCGAAGCGATTCCACGAGAATCCAGAAGAGTTCGAGAAGGCGTTCGCGAAGGCCTGGTACAAGCTGACTCACCGCGACATGGGGCCGCATGCCCGATTGTTGGGAGCGAATGTTCCTGAGCCGCAGTTGTGGCAAGATCCTGTCCCCGCCGCCGATTACGAAGTGATCGACGACGCGGACATCGATACGCTCAAGGGCAAGATCCTCGACACGAACTTGACCATTCCTGAATTGGTCGAAACGGCGTGGGCTTCGGCCAGCACGTTCCGTGGTTCCGACATGCGGGGAGGTGCCAACGGTGCTCGAATTCGCCTGGCTCCGCAAAAGGATTGGGCGGTCAACAATCCTGAGCAGACCGCGAAGGTGATTGCCGCACTCGAGAAGATCCAAAAGGACTTCAACGATTCGCAGTCAGGCGACAAGCAGGTTTCGCTGGCCGACTTGATCGTGCTTGGCGGTTGTGCCGCGGTGGAAGTTGCTGCCAAAGAAGCAGGCCACAACGTCGAAGTGCCCTTCACGCCTGGTCGTACCGATGCGACTCAGGAAATGACCGACGTCGAGTCGGTGGCTTACCTCGAACCGATGTCGGATGGCTTCCGCAACTATGTCGGTAAGAACGACTACGACCGCCGCAAGCCGGAAGAGAAGCTGATCGACCGAGCGAACTTGCTCACGTTGACTGCTCCGGAAATGACGGTCCTTGTCGGTGGGCTGCGTGCGTTGGATGCCAACACGGGCGAATCGAAGGATGGTGTCTTCACCAACAAGCCAGGCGCGTTGACGAACGATTACTTCGTCAACTTGCTGGACCTCGACACGACGTGGCATAAGACCGGCGAGAACACCTACGAAGGTCGCGACTACGAAACGAATCAGCCGAAATGGACGGCAACTCGTGTCGACTTGATCTTCGGTTCCAACTCGCAGCTGCGAGCGATCGCCGAAGTGTATGCCAGCGACGAAGGGGAAGCTCGTTTCGTTAACGACTTTGTCAAAGCCTGGGACAAAGTGATGAACCTCGATCGTTTTGAAGTCGATCGCGCCGACCCTGAGTTGTAAACGACAAACGGTCATGCCAAAAACAAAAACGCGTCCTACAGCTCGATTGCGGTAGGACGCGTTTTTTTATTTGCTCTTATCAGAGCCAGAGGTCAGCTTGGGATGTTCCAGCATGTCGCGTAACACGTCTAACGATGGCGGCTTGGTCATATGCTCGTCAAATCCCGCTTGGCGGGCTTCGGCACGATCGGCATCTTGTCCGTAGCCTGTCAAGGCGACGAGAAATACATCTTGTGTTTCCTGCATTTGCCGCAGCTTCTTGGCGACTTCGTAACCACTCATCCCCGGCATGCCGATGTCCATCAGGATTAAATCGGGACGAAACATGGGAGCCTTTTCAAGTACGGTCGAGCCAGAGTGAGCCACTTCGACCGAGTGATCGCCAAGCTTGCGTAGCAGTTTGCTCAACAGAACTGCTGCTCCAACATTGTCATCGACGGCAAGGATTTTAAGCGAACGCGTGCTGGATGCTTCTTTCGGTGTGAGGGATGCCGGAAGTAACGAACTGGCGTTGGCGGGAACCGGCAATGTAACCGTGATGGTGGTCCCTTGGCCGACGCCTGGACTTGCCGCCGAGATGGTCCCGCCGTGCATCTCAACGAGACGCTGAGAGAGCGTCAGTCCTAATCCGAGACCACCCTGAGCCCGATCCAGCGATGGTTCGACCTGCTTGAAGATATCGAAGATCTTGGGAAGCATGTCTTCAGGAATTCCAATGCCATTATCTTTGACGGTAACGGTCGCTTGTTCTTCGTCGTGGGTCAGCGAGATAGCGATCGTTCCCTCGCGAGGAGTGTACTTGCAGGCATTATTGATGACGTTGGAAAAAATCTGGGTGAGCCGAACGCTATCGCCTTCGATTGCTACGGGAGTTTCAGGAACATCGATCGACCATTGATGTTCTTGCTCGCGCAAGTTGCTCAGGCACATCTCCAAGGCCGACTTTAACGTGGCACGCAGGTCAATGGAATCGTTCCGCAAGTTGATCTTGCCGCTGGTGACACGCGACACGTCAAGAAGATCGTCGACAAGTCGAACCAAGTGAGCGACTTGCTGCTCCATGATTTCCACCGATTCGGCGACATCTTCCGCAGAGCCATGGGCAAACTTAAGAAGCTGAAGCCCCGTCCGAATAGGAGCAAGTGGATTTCTCAGTTCGTGGGCGAGTGTGGCGAGAAACTCATCTTTCTGACGATGGGTTTCGAGCAGATGCCGTTCAAACTCTTTCCGATCGGTAATGTCTCGCGAAGAGCCCACGACCGCTTCGATCTCGCCATTGGTTCCCAGAACCGGCTGTAGAATTGATTCGTATTGCCGCGTTCCTTCCGGGGTCTGGTAGGTCGCCTCATCACGAAGACTTTGCTTGGTTTTGATGACCTTTTGAACTTGAGCCTGAAATCGTTGGGCGATGTCCGAAGAGGTTTGCGAAGGGATCGCTGATTGACCGACGACGTCCCCCATCTCTTTTTTCCAAAGATTGAGAAACGCTCGGTTTACATACAAAAATTTGCCATCGTGATCGCAAACAAAGTTTAAGTCGGCCGTATTCGATAGGGCATTTTCATAGGTTCGACGAAGCTGATCCGATTCGCTCGCCAGGCGGTTGGCCAACTCTTCCGCTTCTTTCTGGCGTGTCACGTCAACGATAATGCCGGGTAGCCGTACGGCAATTCCCGACTCTTCACATTCAACTGAACCTCGGGCAATGACCCATCGATAGCGTCCTTCGCGATTTCGTACCCGATAGATCGCTTCGTAGTCGGTGCAAGTCTCGATTGCTCGTAGGACTTTGCGTTCCACTTCGGCTTGATCGTCGGGGTGAATTGCCGAGAAGAAAGCTTCGATAGGTCCTCCTGCGGCGACCTCTGGTGAAACGTCGAAAAGCTGAATCAGGTTTCTATCGCCAACGACACGATTGGAAGCGATTTCCCAGGTCCACGTGGCAACTTCCGCCGCTTCTAGTGTTGACTGCAGCCGCTGCTGCGTATCGCGCAAATCGCGTTCGACTTGTTCAAGGGTCAGTTGCTGCGAAGCCATGGCGTCCGTCGCCGATTGCGCTGCTTCAACCGCTTC
This sequence comes from Bremerella sp. TYQ1, assembly GCF_020150455.1. Lineage (NCBI taxonomy): Bacteria > Pseudomonadati > Planctomycetota > Planctomycetia > Pirellulales > Pirellulaceae > Bremerella > Bremerella sp. TYQ1. The sequence continues at coordinate 3,952,805 of NZ_CP083740.1, read as the reverse complement.
CAGGTTTTGTATCACCGTGGAAGCGAACGTGGCGAGATTGGTGACAATTCGCGCGTCTTCGGTATCGAATTTCTTGTCTGCCGAGTGAGATACGATCCAGACGGTCCCAATGGCTTGATTGTCTCGATAAAAAGGAACCAGCAGGATTTCAACAGGAGCAGGTGAGATAGAGTCTATGTACGGAAATGCACGCACGGGATCATTCATCAACTGAAATGCATCTCGCTTCACGACAATGCCGCACGGGCTAAAGTCTCGTGGCATGGTCCCGAGGTGATATTTTTTGTATTCCCCGGCCGTGGCTCGCCAACGAAAAATCGGCTTATCATCTTCGGTTTCAGCAATACTGATTCCTGCAGAGCCGGCGTCGCAAAGTTCGAGAGCTGTATCGACAAGCTTTTGCAGCACAGCAGCAGGAGATTCTGCGAGAACTTGGGCAAGTTCAATTAATGCCTGGTTCTCTGCGGCGTGATTCGGCGGTCTTTCCGGACGTTGGGCGAGTGTTTCCGTAGTCAGGACTTCATCGATATTCCAATCGCCCTCGGGGGATGATGGATCGCAAGTCATGGAGATAGTACTGCCCCTAGGATAAACCTGTAATGCGGCCTGAAAGCAACAGAAGGCCTTGGCCGCCATCCGAAGTAAAGATAGTTAGAGCGGATAATTACCCGGGAAGAAGATGCCCCAGCAACCCGTACTGTCTAGTTCTACCCGATTGGCTACCTTTGCCAAAGACTTTCCGCAGAATTAGCCCGAGAGCGCTTGTCGAACGCCTCAGGCTGCGGGCAACCACAAAAAAATGGCCTCGGTGGGATGGGTGGTCACCGAGGCCATTTCGTGAAAAGGATTAGGAGGATTGCAGAAAAGATGGGGTGGAGTTCGCGTTAGCTGAATAGTCCGGTAACGGCTTCAGCTTTCACTAGCTCGCGGGGTTGATTCAAATGGTTGTAAACGATGGTCTGAGGATCGATACCGATGGCGTGGTACATCGTCGCTAACAGTTCCGTCGGATGTACGGGGTCGTTCTTCGGAGCGGAAGCGGTTTCGTCTGATTCGCCATAGACCTGACCGCGGCCGATCCCGGCGCCTGCGAGGCAAGCGGTGTAACAATACGGCCAATGGTCGCGGCCATCAGCGCTGTTGTTGTTGCCGGAAGTGCTGACGCCTCGCTGAGGGCTTCGGCCGAACTCGCCAACGGCGACGACTAATGTTTCTTCGAGCAAGCCGCGGTCGTCCATGTCGGCGATCAGCGAAGAAAGACCAGAGTCCAGCATTGGGGCTGATTGGTCTTTCATGCGTTTGGTCAAATCGACGTGATGATCCCAGCTGTGGTTATTGCTGTTGGCGACTTTGGGCCAGATCACTTCAACGACCCGGGTACCTGCTTCGACTAAACGCCGCGCGAGCAGTAAGCTTTGGCCGAATGTATTTCTGCCGTAACGATCACGCGTTTTGTCCGATTCTTTAGAGAGGTCGAACGCGTCGCGTGCGCGGCCACTGGAAATCAGGTTCAAAGCGGTTTCGTAGTATTTGTCTAAGTCGTACGATTCGACTGCTTTGTCGAGCGTCGGCATCCCCGCGTTGATCATGTCTCGCAGGCGGGCTCGTCGGTTTAAGCGCGTGCTGCTGATCTCGGGACGCAGTTTCAAGTCGTCGACATTGATGCGATCCATCTTGTTCATGTCCATATCATCTCCGCTGGGGAAGAGATAATACGGATCGTAAGCGCGACCCAGGAAGCCCGCGGTGCCAGACTTGTTGACGACGTTGCTTTCCTGCAGCGGTCGCGGCATCATCACGAACGGAAGCATAGGGACTTCCGGCGGCTTGAACTTGATGATGTTGCAGCCGAAGTTGGGGAAGTCTTTGGGCGTGGGCGGTTCTAACTGTCCACTGGGACTGACTTTGTCGGCAGTGTAGCCGGTGTGCATCTGATAGATGGCCGCGGTGTGATTAAACAGACCGACCGGCGTATAGCTCATCGAGCGAATCAGCGTCAGCTTGTCGGTTTCCTGGGCCAGCTTCGGCATGTTCTCGGTGAGGTCCATGCCGGGAACTTTACTGCCGATTCGTTTGAACGCGCTACGAACGTTATCGGGCACGTTGTCTTTGGGGTCCCACAAGTCGAGATGGCTGGGGCCACCTTGCAGGTAGACCAGGATAATGCTTTTCGCTTTGCCGAAGTTCGGCCCGTGCGAAGTGGCTTCCGCTCCGAGCGCTTGTCCTGATTGGAGATTCAACAATTGACCAAGCGACAAACCCAACATGGCCGAACCACCGACGCGCAATAGGTCGCGTCGAGTTGGCGCCAAGTGAGGATCGCAAACGTCCTTCGCTTTGCTTCCAGGAATGACCAGCATGACAAATGCTCCATGGGTCAAATAGGACGAATGTCGTCGCATGAAACCAAGCAACGGCAAACGAGCGGAGGTAGGATGAACTGGCGTTTGGCCGTACGTCATCAAGTGGGCAATGACGCGAGAGAAGTGGTTCTCTCTACGGACATCCGGCGTTTGTGGGGATAACGCGGTCCTCGGTCCAAAGGGCGTGTTAGGAAAAACCCCTCAATAACATGCCTTTCGAGGGAGTATGACGCTTTCCGGGGGTAATGTCAAGCTACGCATCCTCCATGCATTTTACGGGGGCTGTTTTCTTTACTGCGTGCAGCCATGCAATTGCTAGCGGAAGAATCGGCTATGTTGGACTTGCGTCGGGAGCTTTCGATTTGGTACGTACTGCGACCGAAATTTCTTTGGGTCTAAGGAGTGCCAACGATGCGACGTCGAATGCTGAAATGGATTGCCGGCAGTTTTGCTCTGGGGACGGCTTACGTCCTAGGAGGAAAATGCTTCGCACCGACATCGCTTCACGCCGCGGATTCGGCCGACTTGAAAGACACGTTGGAGCGCGGTCTGTACGCTCGTTTGCCGGAACAATATGAGTTCATTGCGCGGGTGGTTTTTAAAGTCGAGCAAGACGAGCTTTCTCTGAAGTTGGTTTACTCCACCTTTAAATGGGCCAGACAGTACGACAAGGGTCGTCGTTACTACTACTTCGAAGCCGCCATGCGAAAACGCGCAGGCGATTTGGGCGTTGATTTCTAGTTCGATCTGCGGTCCTTAGTCTACGAATCGCTTGACCACTTTGCAGATTCGGTGAGAATCGTTCGCAGAGAGGCGACACCTGCGCAGTTCTGCGCGGTTTATTCTTACATGGCGGCACACACGACCCACCTTGGCCGCCTTCCATCAGAACAGAGACGGATAGAGTGACAAGAGGCATGATGATGAAGGAATCGACCTGGAAGAGCATTACCCAGTTGGTGATTCCCGGGCTATTTCTTTTCGGCGCGTTGGCTTACATGCATGGGCCAAGTTACGTCGCGTTCTTTCAGAAGAAACTGCTAGCACACAGCATGCAGCGCGATACGTTGTTCGGTCCTGTGAAATACCACGTGCGATTGAAAGCTGATTTCACTGCCGAGAATGGCGATGGCTGTGAAGTGTACGTGCTGACCGATCTCGATCCTGCCAAGAACGAAGCAACCAATCGGGAAGAACTTCTGCTGGTCAACAAGTGGGCCAAAGTGGTCGATCGCAAGTTGACGACCGACGTCGGCGCCATCCGCAGCACGCACCTCAGCCCGCAAGAAGGCTACGCCATGTTAGAGGTCGTCCGCAACGTGCCGGATAATCGACGTCAGGCCGAGATTCTGCACTTCCAAGTTACCGGCGACCAGATCGCCATGGTCGACAGCGAGATTCGCGATATTCAACCAGAGTGGGATTGGCAACATGGTCCCCCACGACGACGCGATTCCGACGGCGATCGTCGACGACGTGGTTGGAACCGTGACTGGCATCCGACCCCAGAGCAGATGGAAGAATGGAAACGGATGCGTGAGCGCTGGGAAGAACGTCAGCGCGAAAAGAACAAGTCGGAAGTGGCAGTCGCGAAAGAGCCGAAGTCGACGAAAAACGTTTCGCGGGACGAACGCCGCGAACAAAAGCGGGCTCAGCGCGAAGCAGAGAACATCACGCAATCAGACAACGAAAAAGACGTGAAGCGATCTCGCCCCATGCGCGCCGATGACGAGCGATTGCTCGATGTCAGCAGTCTTCGAGGGACCGGAAACGAAGCAGCCAAACTGGTTCTTATCGAAAGCTAGGCGCTCGTACGCTTCGGCCATCTGATGCACGATCGCCCCTTCGACGTTGCCGTCGGGGCAGTGAATGACCAAGGCGATGTGCTGCGGAATGAACAGCACGACGCGATGCCGAATCTTCGCATCGGTCACCCAAACGGCGGCATTCTCGGCCACGGCAAACTCGCCTGGCAAAACGGCGTAGTCGACATCTTCCAGTTCGTGAGGGTCTTCTACGCGATCAAGATCGGTTGTCCCGACCAGGCCTTCGATGCAGCTAACGGTCTTCTTGGCGTCGGTATAGAAGGGAATTTTGGCGAGCTCGGACGTGAGCCCGTCGATGCCTTCGACGACAACGGCGGTTCCGCCGACGGCTTGCAATACTTCGCCAAACTGAGCGACAGCATCTTCGTAGTGGATCCACTCTTGATTCAAGTCAGGTAGTTCCGCCGAAGGCACAAGCTGGTTGCGAACTGACTTCAGGATTTGATCTTTGCTACTCATCGGTGGTCGTTCTTCTTTTTGGCACGCTGGGCATATTGCTGACGGAAGCTTTCCGGCGGAGACTCTGGCATCTCGCGATTGCGTCCCCACGGATTCAGCGAGTTGTAGATCAAAAACCGCGGCATCGTGCGGAGGAAGAACTTGCCGATCCCGCCGAGCCAGGCATACAGCTTGGGGCGTTGGAACACGTACGAGGCTATCCGCATCGGCATGGTCTTCGACATCGGCAGTTGCTTCTGGTTTTTCACTTCCGTGCGAAGTGTCAGCAGTTGCTCGTGCAGATTGATCTTCACCGGGCAAACATCCGAGCAGCTTCCGCACAGCGTGCATGCAAAGGGAAGCGACTTATGGTGCTTGGCGTCACGCAGTGGATTTAAGATCGAACCGATCGGACCAGGAACCGTTGCCGCGTAGCTATGTCCACCGCTGCGGCGATAGACCGGACACGTATTCATGCACGCACCACAGCGAATGCACTTCAGCGAGTTGCGATAGTCGTCGCTGTTCATCAACTTGCTGCGGCCGTTGTCGACCAACACGATATGCAGTTCGCCTCCTTCGACAGGGCCGTGGAAGTGGGACGAGTACGTCGTGATCGGTTGTCCGGTCGCGCTGCGGGCGAGTAACCGCAGGAAGATGCTCAGGTGATCCGCTTTCGGGATTAGCTTCTCGATCCCCATGCACGCGATGTGAACCTTCGGCAACGAAACGCCTAAGTCCGCGTTCCCTTCGTTGGTGCAGACGACGAAGCCTCCGGTCTCGGCAATGGCGAAGTTGACGCCGGTGATGCCGACGTCGGCCTGGCAAAATTTCTGACGCAGATGCTGTCGAGCCGACTCGGTCAGGTAGTTCGGGTCGTTGTTGCCCTGTTCGGTATTCAGGTGCGTGTGGAATGTGTCGCTGACGTCTTCCTTCTTCAGGTGAATCGCCGGCATGACGATGTGCGAAGGGGGTTCTTCGCGAAGCTGGACAATGCGTTCGCCCAAGTCGGTGTCGACCACTTCGATGCCATGCTTTTCGAGCCATGGGTTTAAGTGGCACTCTTCGGTCAGCATCGATTTGGATTTGACGATCCGCTTGGTGTCGTGCTTCTGCAGGATTTCCAACACGATGCGGTTATGCTCTTCGGCATCTTTGGCCCAATGCACGGTGACACCACGAGCGGTCGCGTTCTTCTCGAACTCTTCGAGGTAGTCGGCCAGCTTGCTGACGGTGTGAGCTTTGATTTGCGACGCGCATGCCCGCAGTGTTTCCCACTCGGGAAGACTCTTCGACATGCGGTCCCGCTTTTCGCGGATGAACCACAAAGCGGAGTCGTGCCAGTGCGTGCGGTCTTGGTTCTCGTTGAACTGACGCGCGTTGCTGGGATGGTCGTAGTTTTTGACGGCGCTCATTGGGGTACCTCGTATCCGGCAAGGATCTCGGCAATGTGCATCACGTGGATCGGTCGCTTGTCACGGCGAATCAATCCCGCAAGATGCATCAAGCACGACATATCACCTGCCGTAAGAACCTGGGTGCCTGCCTGCAGATGGTCGGCGACACGGTCGCGTCCCATCGTGCAGCTTACCGCTTCTTCAGAAACCGCAAACGTTCCTCCAAATCCACAGCACTCGTCCACGCGGCGAAGCTCGGAGAACTCGACACCTTCGAGCATCTCCAGCAATTGCCGCGGTTTGTTGAAGCATTCGGTGTTGCGTTCGGTGTCGCTTGCCAGGCGAAGTTCTCGCAGGCCATGGCAGCTGGAGTGCAGACCTACTTTGTAAGGAAACTTGACCGGCAGCTGCTCGACTTTCAGGACATCGACAAGGAACTCGCACAGCTCGTAGACCTGAGTCCGCATCGCTTCGTACGGAGCGTTGTCGTGCAGCAAGTGAGCGTAGTGGTTCTTGACCATCGACACGCAGCTTCCGCTGGGACAAACGATCGCATCGTAGCCGGTAAAGATGTCGACAAACCGCTGAGCCAATGGAAGTGCGTCGGTATCGCAGCCAGAGTTCAGCATCGGTTGCCCACAACATGTTTGGGCTTCCGGAAAGTCGACCTCGACGCCCAAGCTTTCCAGCAGATCGAGCGTGGCCATGGCGACGCGCGGATAGAGCTGGTCGACATAGCACGGGACAAACAGGGCAACACGCATGGTTATTTAGAAAAGGGGGTGTAACTAAGAAGCAAATTCGAGGTTGGAGGGACCTCTTAGTATAACCGCTTAGCCGATCTTTCCGACGCAGATCAACTGATTGCCTGAGATTTTTCGCTTAACGTGTCCGATTGAGTCAAATCGGTGACGGAAAAATCTATGCGGGTGATCGTTCCGCCGTCTCGAGGGCATTCAATCTCCAAATGCCCCGCCAGAAGTTCCACGCATTCTCGGATGCACTGCTGGCTTGCCGCTTCGGCTTCTTGAAAGGGATCGGAGCGTCCATCGTCCGAGATTATTAGCGACAAGCGATCGTCGTTTTGCCGTAGATCGAGATGGACATGCGCGGCCGAGCGGTTGCGGCGAATGGTGTCGAAAGCCTCGCGAACAAGCTGCACTAACGCACACTCGCTGAGGGGCGTCAGGCGATCGAAGTCGACGTCGTGCTGAAACTCGACCGTGGCGACGCTCGTACTCAACTGATCGGCAAGTCGCTGTAAGCTTGCGATCACTCCTTCGTCTTGCACCAGGGAAGGGGACAAGCAGTTCATCACACGACGAGCTTGCAGCAAGCTTTCGCGAATCAGTTCAACGGCTGCCTCGAGCGTTTCGCTGGAAACGTCGGCACGCTGGGAAAGTGTTTCCAGTTGAAACAGGGCAGACGTTAGATTCGGCAAAGTCAAATCGTGCAGATCGAGGGCCAACAGTTGTCGTTCGCGATCTTGATCGGACTTTAAAAATTGCAGAAACGCTTTGTCTTCCAACAGCTGCAGATGGAACTGTTTGAGCGTCTCGATCTCTTGCTGAAGTTTCGCGGAAGTCTCGTCAGAGTTTACCCAATCGGTTGTCTCCGCAGGGCGGTTGCCGGTCAGGCTGAAGATTGCCAGGGCAACAATCGCGATTGCCAAAAGTGCGAAAATGGTTGTCGCTACGAGACTTGGGACAACCATTGGCATGAGGGATGCACTAAGGCCTCCCGCCGCGGCCAAAAAACCGAGCGTAGCGATCGCAATGCAACAAAACGAGTTGGCTCGCACGGATTGCTCCCATGGACGCGGCGAAATTGCGAGGGAAAAGATTCTGTATGGTTTGTTCTTAACACCCTACCACGGTCGAATCTGCCCCTCCCTCAGGTTGCATGGCTCGGTGGCTTGTATATTTTGCCCAAAATACACAGGAACCTAATTTAACCCGACCATCGCAGCCGTTAGAATCGGAACTTGCCAGTTCAGACTGATATATGACCTACTGTTGAAGTGGTGCTGGGTGAGGCACCCATAAGACCTACTTGTTTTCAGAATGTTTCTGGGGGAAAGATTGATTATGCTCCGTGTTGTTTTAGTCCTGACAATGACCTTCTTGATGTTTCCGCAGCTCGCGGAAGCAGGGAAACGGCATCGCCACGCATGTGCGTCGCCTTGCGTTTCCGCATGTGACACTGGTTGTGGCACATCCACTTGCGCTTCTTGTGGCGAAGCGGCCCCGGTCGAAATGGTTGAAAAGACCGTCATGGTCCCAACCACCGTAATGGAAACCCGCACCGTTACGAAGACCGTCTGCAAGCCTGAAACTCGTGAACAGACCTACAAGGTTTGCAAGCGCGTTCCAGAAACCAGCTACGTCACCAAAGAGTACACTGTGACGGTTCCGACTTGGGAAACCAAAGTCGTCGAATACACCGTCAACAAGCCAGTTTACGAAACCAAGACCGGTACGAAGACCGTCATGGTGCCTGTGCAGAAGACCAAAATGGTCGACTACAGCGTTCGTAAGCCAGTCTACGAAACCAAGACCGGCACCAAGACCGTTATGGTTCCTGTGACGAAGACGAAGACGGTGAACTACAACGTTCGCAAGCCAGTCTACGAAACCAAGACCGGTACGAAGACCGTCATGGTTCCTGTCACGAAGACCAAAATGGTTGACTACTGCGTTCGCAAGCCAGTTTACGAAACCAAGACCGGCACGAAGACCGTCATGGTTCCAACTTGGGAAACCAAAGTGGTCGACTACACCGTCAGCAAGCCAGTCTGGGAAACCAAGACGAAGACTTGCACCGTGATGGTTCCTCATCAAGAAGAACGCACCGGGACGAAGACCGTTTGCAAGATGGTTCCTGAAACCGTCACCAAGACCCGTTGCGTCGACAAGGGTTGCTGGCAAACCAAGACGAGCACCGACTGCTGCGGTTGCCCAACGACTTGCAAAGTCTGGGTTCCTAACGTCGTCGAAGAAGCTTACGACTGCACCGTCATGAAGCCTGTCACCGAAGAAGTGGCTTACACGTATACCGTGTGTGTCATGAAGCCGGAAGAACGCACCCAGACTTACAAAGTCTGTAACATGGTCACTGAGACCAAGCAGAAAGAAGTCAAGCACATGGTGTGCAAGCCGGAAACGCGTGAGTACACCTACCAGGTGTGCAACTACGTGACGGAAACCAAGCAGAAGGAAGTTCAGTACACCGAATGCGTGCCGGAACAACGTGAGTACACCTATCAGGTGTGCAACTACGTGACCGAAACCAAGCAGAAGGACGTGCAGTACACCGAATGCGTGCCGGAACAGCGTGAGTACACCTACCAGGTGTGCAACTACGTGACCGAAACCAAGCAGAAGGAAGTGCAGTACACCGAATGTGTTCCTCAGCAGCAGGAATACACCTACAAGGTCTGCAACATGGTTCCTGAAACGCGAACCAAAGAAGTCAAGCACATGGTCTGCAAGACGGAAACTCGCTCGAAGGAAGTTCCTGTCACGACCTATAAGACTGTGTACGAAGACAAAGTTCGCACCTACACCGTCATGGTTCCACACCAGGTCACCGAAGAAGTCCAGGTTCCTGTCTGCAAGATGGTTCCTAAGACCATCCAGGTTCCCGCTTGCGGTACCACTTCGGCTTGCAACAGCTGTGCGACTGCCGCTCCAGCTTGCAGCAGCTGCGGCGCCTAATTTGGCCCACGCATAAGCGAAGATAAAACAAAAGCCTGCGATCGGTTTCGGTCGCAGGTTTTTTATGCGCGGTGTTCAAGCAAGTGCGTCGTGGCTCTACGCTTCGCCGAGGTACTTGAAGCGAGGAATCACTTGACCGCCGACGGTGACCGTTTCCTGGAACATCTCCAGCGGACGCACCCACAGGCTCTTGTCGCCGTAGTCTTTCCGGTAGACCACCAGCGGCTCTTCGGTCTCGCTATGCCGTGCAACGCCCAGCACAACGTATTCTGGGCCTTTGTAGTGGCGATATCGTCCTGGCAGCGGCAAATCGCTTGGCAATTCGGACATACGGCAGAAACGCCTTCCCAGAGAAGCCAAAGCGAGATAACAAGTGCTTTGGCAATTTGGCAATAAAAAAGAAAGGGTGGATAGAGGGATTCGAACCCACGACCCCTGGAACCACAATCCAGTGCTCTAACCAACTGAGCTATACCCACCATAAGGCAAGCGACTTAGTTTAAATGCCGCTACGAATCTCGTCAATCGGCACCCCTGCTCAATTTTCGCAAGATTCGCCAAATTGGGCACTTACGTCGCCTCGTCTATCTTAAAGGGGAACGTTTCATCCACGTTCGCTTCGGAAAGTTGGACCAGGAAGGGGGCCAAGCGGTTCACCAAAAGCTGTAACAGACGCTCTCCTTTATCGGCAGAAGCTTCGTGGGGATTGCCTGATCCGCTGTTAGTGGTCAGCAAATGCCATGGCCGCGTGATCGAAACCCAACCATTTTGCAGAGCCTCCATCTGCATGGGCCTGGTCGCGCCAGAATCAGCGTCGAGCGACCCATCTGGTCGTCGGGCGACCAACTCGGGCCGGTACGCCAAGATCATCGAGGTCTCCATCTCGCCGGCATGGTCTTCTTTATGCGTGAATATCTCGTGGTATTCTTCTTCGCTGAACGCTTTAAACCAGTTGCACAGAAAGACCTGAGCTTCCGTTTTGCCGTACAGCTCGCGGAGCAGGGGTTTCATCTCGTTGCCGCCATGGCTGTTGAGGAGCAACACCTTCTTGATACCACTTTGGACGAGCGACTGGATGAGATCGGTAACCACGGCAAACAGCGTCGATGGGTCAAGATTCATCGCGAAGGGAAACTCGCGCATGTTGGTTTCTGTGCCGTAGGGAATCGTCGGCAGCAGCATGACTTTCGCCCCTTGAGCATGGGCCGCCTCGCAGATCTGTTCCCCGATGAACGTTCCTTCGTAGTCGTCGGTTCCGTACGGCAGGTGAAGATTATGCGGCTCGGTCGCCCCCAGCGGCAGCACGGCCACTTCGTACTGGGTGTTTTTGACTTGGCCGTAGTTAACTTCCGAAAGTTTCCAGGGACGAGGGGCAGTCATCGATGTGGCTCCAGCAGGTAGGAAGGGAAGTGGAGCTCTCGATTTTAAAGCGACGCTTAATGGTGAACCACCACCTGAGGAAGCGATTGCTTTAATCGCTCGATGCCTTGCGTGGTGACGCGTGACTGCCGTGCGTCGATCATCTTCAAATCTTTCAGCCGCGAAAGCTTCAAGAGACCTTCGTCGGTGATCTGTGTCACTGCCATGCGGAGCACTTTCAAGTTTTGAAGTCGCCCAATTGCATTCAGCCCCTCATCCGTGATTCGCGTACCGCTGATATCGAGCTCTTCCAGGTCGGTCAAGTTGGCGATCGTCTTCATCGCCTGGTCGTCCATCGTAGGCGTCGCAATACTTAGGTCGATCAGTTTTCGACAGTTGCCCAAATGAGCAACACCTCGGCTTGAGACGTTCGTCGTCGTGAGATCTAGCCAGGTAAGCTCCGAGAACGTTCCGATGTGCGGCATGACTTCGTCATTGATCGCGGTACACTTACCGAGCGCCAGCTCGCTGGTGCGGCCATCTTTCGGAAGAGCCAAAATCTGCTCGCGCGAGACGCCCAGCCAAGCCATGTAATGCAAGTCTTGCCGACCTATGTTGCTCTCGCCCAGTTTCTGGGCCAGCGTATGCAGGATGTCATCCTGTTTGTAAATTTCGACGAGGAATTGAATGAACGGTTCACGGTACTTGCCGTTCTGTCCGTCTAAAAACATCTGAGCCAGCCCTGCCGACTGACTGTAGATCGCGCTGATGTCGGGACTTTGCTGAATCTCTTCACGTCCCATGGCGGTCAGTTTCGTCAGTGAAATATAGAAGTCGCCAATCAAACGGCGATTCCTCGCAAACTGCAGTCGCGAGGCATCGATGCCGCCCAGCGTTACGTAGCCATCGTAGATTCGGAGCGACTCCATATACATCGCCACGCCTTCGATCGCCCAGAAGTTATAGTTCACCCCGATGTCCTTCGAGGCGGAACGATACTCCTGAAACAGCTGATGGGAAACTTCGTGGTACCACGTAGCATGGGCTGCGTCGCTGTCGTCATGAAAGAGATAAACCTTCTCTTCATCGAACTGGTAGATACCCAGCGTGATGCCGATTCTCGGTTGGACTTGCTCCAAGTAGTTGACGTATTCGCCACGCGACTTGAAGAGGACAACTTCAAACTTCTTCCGCACCGGGCTGGGCGATCCGCCATCGAAGTAGCCGGCCAGTTGCAGTTCGTTGCTCCAGAACGAAAAGAACATCTGTTCCCACGCCGAATAAACCACCTCCAGACGTTCGCCTAGACGCAGGCCTTCCGCTTCGCTCAAATTGGTCATGATTTGGAAGTGAGGCGTATCGATTTGCCAGAACGTTCGCGCCGGCCAGCCATACTTTGGGTGTTCGTAGCGTGGCTGTTTCGCGCGCGTCACCACGCCAGGGCGTCGCCATGTTCCGTTGACATTGGCGTAGCCCAAGATTCGCCGCGCGTCAGGATGATCGGGATTTTGCCGCAACACTTCGTGCAGCGTTTGGTAAGATTTTCCGCCCTCTTTAGCGATAAGCAGTTCCTGGGAATATCGGAACAGGTTCTCCGCGTGCGCGTTGCGGATCGCGCGAAACTTCTGATGCCAGAACTTGACCAGCTGCGGAGCATCTTCAGTCGGCTCGGTCGGATCCGTTTCGGGAACCAGGTAAAAGACGTTTGCCTCGCCATAGCTCGGAATGATCCACTGCCGTGTGATTTCTGCCTGTTGCGGCAGCTTCACTTCGTCGCACTTCAAAGCGAGTTCGTTCAGCTGCGATTGAAACCGCGCATCGATCTCGACCCGAGACGGTGCTTCAGTCTGCATCGTCACGGCAGAGATTATCAAGATAGCGGCAGTCGAAAGTTGCACGATGGTTTCCTGGGCAGCGAAAAGCAGTCTCAATCCGAGGCTCTTGCCTAAGCCCTGGAAGGGCGACAGAAAATAGCCAGGGGTGTTAACCCCTGGAAAGCGTACAAAGGTCTTGGTAAGCCCCAACGGGGCGACAGAATCATTTGCTGGAAGCTGAATTTCTGTCGCCCCGTTGGGGCTTGGGTGTTATTACTACCCGACCAGGGGCTTGCACCCCTGGCTATTTTCTGCCGCCCTTTCAGGGCTAAGAGCCATATTCGTTTACACTCTAGTGTGATGTCAAAGCGGGGTCCTTGCCAACTTCTGGCCGTTGCGCATGAAAAAACCGAGCAGGCCATTTCGACCTGCTCGGCTTGTTTCGATTGTAGCGATTTGAGGGATCGCGTTATTGCTTCTCTTTGTCGAATGCCGAATCGAATGCGACGTCGCTCGGGGCGAAGTCGATGCTGCGGACGAACTCGCACGACTCTTCGGCACCATGCAGACGGTCCATGCCGCTGTCTTCCCACTCGATGCTCAGCGGGCCGGTGTACTGGATGTCGTTCAACGCTCGGATGATTTCTTCAAAGTTCACGCCGCCATGGCCTGGGCTGCGGAAGTTCCAACCGCGGCGGTGATCGCCAAAGTCGATGTGGCTGCCGAGGATCCCCGTGCGGCCATTAAGCGTCGTGATCGCGTCTTTGATGTGGACGTGGTAGATGCGATCAGGGAAGTAGCGAATGAATTCAACTGGGTCGATCCCTTGCCATAGCAAGTGGCTGGGGTCGAAGTTGAAACCGAACTCTTCCCGGTGGCCGATCGCATCGAGCGCCTTTTCGGCACTGTAAATATCGAACGCGATTTCGGTCGGGTGAACTTCCAGACCGAACTTGATCCCGCATTCGCCGAACACGTCCATGATCGGGTTCCAGCGATCGGCAAACAGCTTGAAGCCATCGTCGATCATCTTCGGAGGAACTGGGGGAAAGCTGTAAAGCAGATGCCAGATGCTGCTGCCGGTGAAGCCATTCACGACCGGCACGCCAAACTTCTGAGCCGCGCGGGCCGCGTTCTTAACCGCTTCGGCGGCGCGATCGTTGACGCTGGCCGGATCGCCGTCGCCCCAAACCGATTCCGGCAGAATCGACTTGTGGCGTTCGTCGATGATATCGCACACGGCTTGTCCGCAAAGGTGCGTGCTGATCGACCAACAACCGAGGTCGAACTTATCGAGCTGTTCGCGTTTCTTGTCGCAGTAGTCGTCCTCGGTGACGGCGCGATCGACTTCAAAGTGGTCGCCCCAACAAGCGAGTTCCAGACCGTCGAAGCCAAAACCTTTCATCGTCTTGGCCAAATCGTCCAACTTCATATCGGCCCATTGGCCGGTGAACATCGTGACTGCGCGAGCCATGCTGTGCTCCTTTGCGGGGTGAAAACGCGTCGATGGTATGTCAATGGAAAAGTGTGCAGAACACACAGAACCGGTATTTTGGCCCTTGGCAGACCGCCTTGCAACCAGACAGAGCACGCCGGTAGCCGTTTTCCAAGGGTAACGATTCTGCCAATTTCGCGGTCGCGCCCTATTAGGGTGCTATATTGAAACGTGAACGCGAACCGAAAGGACCTCAGGCGATGACCAAGCTCCGCACTCTCTTAGCCATGTTGATGCTCTTTGCGATTCCCGCCGCTGCGCACGCGGACAATCGGGTCACGCTGGAAGTCATCACCATGAAAGGTGTTTCGATCACGGCGCTGCAAGCCTGGACGAAGTTACTAAACGGCAAAGGGGCCGACTCAGTTCGGCTGCGCAATGGGCGCGAAGGGGAGAAAGCAGGCATCTCGGAAACCGAACTCGGTTCCAGCAAGTCGTACAAAGTGACCGCTATCCTTTCGCGTGACGAAACGTTGCACATGCCGGACGGCAAGCGATTCACCAAACGCAACATCAACGAACTACCGCAATGGTTTCACAAAATTAAAGTGGGTGGCGAAGACGAACTTAAACGCCAGCCTGTCAGCGGCGGCATGACTCGAAACGAAAAAGCGGACGTGCTTGCCACGCTGTCGAAACCACTCGACTTCGAAACGAGTGGTAAGCCGCTTGCCGAAACGCTCGGCTCAATTCGCGAACTGACCGGGCTCAACTTCGATGCGTCTCCTTCGATCATTGCCCGCGCGAAGATGGCGAAGTCGGAAGACGAACTGAAAGGCGTCAGCGCCGGCACTGCCATGGCCATTTTGTTGCGTGCCCATGGCTTGATCGTCGTCCCAAAGCGTGAAGTTGGCGGCGTTGTGAACTTGCACGTTCAAGAGATCGGCAGCAGTGACGATGCCTGGCCGATCGGTCAACCGCTAAAGAAGAGCCCCGCTCAAACGTGCCCGGTGCTGTTTCAATTCATTGAAGTCGAAATCAACCGCACGCCTCTCGAAAAAGCGTTGGGGGCAATCACGCCACGTCTGCAGACGGCCATCTTCCGCGATCATTACAAGATTGCCCAAGACAACATCGATACCGACATCGACGTTCGCTTTCCCA
The DNA here is from genome assembly GCF_020150455.1 of Bremerella sp. TYQ1. Classification (NCBI taxonomy): domain Bacteria; kingdom Pseudomonadati; phylum Planctomycetota; class Planctomycetia; order Pirellulales; family Pirellulaceae; genus Bremerella; species Bremerella sp. TYQ1. The sequence goes on along the minus strand of NZ_CP083740.1, from coordinate 3,937,293 downwards.
AAGACAAGACGTTCTACAAGAAGATCCTGGATCACATTTTGTACCAGGCCTTCTTAAGCGTTGACTTGAAAGTGGACGAAGCGGGACAGCCTTTCTTGTGGGTGACGTCCGCCAAACGTGGTTAATTTTGGCCCAGCGTTGGCGAAGCAAGTTGCGTCCTGTATAGAATAACGCAGTGCTTGTTGGGTTTGTCCCAGCAAAGACTGGCCAGCTTTCTTCCTTGGGCGTTGTTCGACCTATGAATCTGAATTCGATCTATCCGCGCGCTGCGACTTGCCTGGTACTTTTCATGGGGCTTTGCCTGTCGACTTCGCTATCGGCAGAAGAAACCAAAGCTTGGAAGAAGTCGGGCGGCAACGAGAGTTACTTCATCGACAGTGGCAACGGCAAGTGGCTGGAAGTCGATTCCGAAGGGGGAACGCTTCGTTTCGAAGAACTGCAGCGTGACGGCGACAATGTCGAGATCATCGATCGCGGTCGACAGATTAAAATCTGGCTTCGCCCTGAATATGCCGAGCTGTCTGCCAACGGCCGGCCGTATGCTCGATGGCTGCAAGGGGAATGGAAGGCTCTCGATACGCTTCCTGAATACGCGAAAGTCTCGCCGGTCGATCACAAAGTTCGTTTGATCTACTTCGTCCCGACCGATCGCGAGCCGAAGCCAGGGTATCGCGAAAAGATCAACACGCTGATGCACTTTGTCAACGAAACCTACAAGTTCGAGTTTCGTCGGCGCGGTTTGCCCGATCGTGGTTTGGTCTTTCAAACGGACGACAAGGGTGTGCCGATTGTGCACCTGGTTCGTGGAAAGCATCCTGCGAAGCATTACAACGGAGCTCCGAACTACGATCCCTACTTCCAACTGCGTCAGCTTCAGCCAGAGATTCCCCGTTCGATTGGTTCGCAGACGACTCATCTGGTGGTGACGTTCGCCGAAACCTACGACGGCGGTCCTAACCAGTTTGAATGGCCTGGCGGGATTGCCCTGGGCGGTTGGCGTTCGGCAGACGGCGGGACAGCCAACTTCTCAGCTTGGATCTTACAAGATATGTTCTGCGCGAAGACAATCGCCGCGCAGCGCAAGCTGTTCTTCGATCGCACGCCGATTGAAGGGCGTACGGCGCTGGGGCATGGTCGACCGAACTCGCCCAGATACGAGTTCATTGAAGATGGATTCGGCGCGGTCGTTCATGAGGTGGGACACGCATTGGGACTACCGCACGATCTGCGTGACGACCGGCACTACATCATGGCCAACGGTTTCCGACGCATGCAGGCCAACTTGAATCGCAAGACGCGCGTAACCGATCGGGCTCAGTTCTCGGATGCCAATGCGAACATTCTTGCTTCGTCGCGACTGCTGAATCCTGAGGTCGATCTGAAAGACAGCAAGCCGCCGAAGGTAGAGCTGACCGTGGAACCGGCCGACAAGCCGAATCACTATCGAGTCAAAGTGAACGCAAGCGACGACCGCGGAGTGAAAGCCGTTCTTTATTACGACGACGTCCGGGGAAGCGTTGCCGATGGCGTCAAGCTGGAAGGAGCCAAGGACAGCGACGAACGCGAGCTGGAACTTGCCGCTGATGGCGAAAAGAAAGAAGTTCGCCTGCAAGCCAAAGTGATCGACCAAGGTGGCAACATCACGACGGTTCAAACCACCACGGTCGTTCCTTAAACGCTAACGGCCAGGCCGAAAGTCTGGACCAAAGCCAACGCCGTAACCATATCCACCAAAACCGAACCCACGGTAGTTGCCGCGATACGGAATAGCATGGTCCGTGGGTATCGATGAACGTCGCGGCGTATAGAACGTCCGAGCCGTACTGCTGTTGGCTCGAAAGCCACGCCGCCAGCCTGCTTCGGCAAGTGAGGTGTGGGCGGCAACGGCGATCAGGACGACGAGCAATATCGAGCAACGATTCATGCGATTCTTTCTCATGCTGCAGGGCAGGGGAGAGCTATGAAAAAAGAGCGGCACTCATCGCGTAATGAATGCCGCCCTTGAGTGAGGCGATTTCGTTATGGCTAGAATCCGACTCGGATGCTGACCCCGGGGCCGTATCCGTAGCCATATCCATAACCGTAGCCAGGATATCCGTAGTAGCCATACGGACGTGGCTGATAGTAATACCGCGGGCCGTAATAGTACGGCGATGCATAGCCGCGATAGTAAGAACTGCGATAGTAGGTCGACACGCGAGCAGGCCGACTGTAGTAGCCGTAGTATGCGACTTGCGGTCGGTAATAGCGTCGCCCGCCAGCATCGGCGGAAGAGGTGGAAGCGAACATGAAACCACCGGTAACGATGGCGGCCAGCAGCAGAGTCCGGAACATGGCTCTTCTCCCAAAGAGTGTGACGGCGAATCGCATGCTCGCCTGAGTTTATTCTTCGCACCTGCGGCGATTGGGAAAGAGCCTTCACTCAAAATCAAGGACAAAATACGCGTGCAAGACACGCCGCGCGTGGGGCAACATCACACGGCGTGTCTCGACGCGCATTTCGTTGTTACGGACTACCAGTAAATGCCAGGGCCTCGGTAATAGCTCGGACCATACCAGTCGTATCCAGCGCGATGGATCTTGCGATGGTGATGTCGGTAGTGGTGATGGTGACGAGCATGGTGTCGATGCCAGCCATGGTGACCCCGATGATGACGGTGGCGCCAGCCTGCGTCGGCGGTGGAAACCATGGAGAGTCCAGCAATTAGCACGGCAGCAATAAGTAACGAGCGAAACATGATTTTTCCCTCCGTAGGTGCATAACAAGGTGACTTAACGTGTTGGTCACCGTTTGCATGTCGTGTGCCGCTTCGCCGGAAATTTGGTCAATTTCAAAATAGGCAAACCAAAATCCCAACCTCTTCGGGGAACGTTCGCCATGGCTTCGCAACTTGGCTGAACTCGATTTGCGCGATCTGATCGATCAACGATCGATGTCGTGACGAACGATAGAATTTTTGTTAAGGACACAGATAAGGTGCCCCTGGCAGGGACACTTCGGGAAGCTCGTCGACACGTTGGAAATAGATGTCAATCATCTGGTTGTCCCCCAACTGCCCCGACGGAGGCGTGTTGGAACAGACCATCACCCGGTAAGCTCCGTCCCGCAGCAGCAGTTCCTGGTCGCGAGGGCACTCGACATTCCAGTCCATCAAGTCGTACAGATCTCGGAAACAGACTCGTCCGCCGATGCAGCGAAACGGAAGCGTCAAGTTGAACTCGTGGTTCTCGGAACACATGGCCGGTTTGCCTCGCTGGATCCGCAGGCGAAACTTCCCAGGCGTTCCTGTGGCGAACCCGACAATCGTTCCTTCGCGAACATGCCGCCGCACATTCGGCACGCTCGTGTAATGGACACTTAAGTAGTCATCGCCCTGTTCGATATGTTTCGCGTTTTCCGGCGAATAAAAGATGATGCCTAGCCCAGCCGTTTCCAGTTGGATGGACTTTACCGTCGAACTCATGCGCTTGCCGCCCCTGTCTGTTTTCGATCGTCTGCGATTGCCTGGCTATTTCAGCAATCGCTTCATGGCTGCGGAAACTCCGAGGGTGACCTCGGCCATTCGCTCGTAGTCGAGCGTGTCTGGCGTATCGCTGGCTTGGTGATAGTTCGGATTCCGCACAAATGCTGTATCTGTAAGCATAAGGGCTGGATAGCCTTGTTCCCAGAAGGCTCGATTGTCGCTGAGGAAGATAAACTCGAATCGATCCGGCAGGGGCAACGACCATAGCGGGAGCTTAGTGCCACGTTTGAACCCGCGATGAAACTGGTAAGCGAGCTTCCAGGAATCTAAGTTCCCCAGTGCTGTGAGGAAATTCCCGCGGTTCGGCATCGGCCAGGTAAGCCAGCGCGGGATCTCTTCCGGGTAAGGCTGCGAGCCCTCTTCATCCCGGAAATAGCCCACCATCTCGAGGCAAAGCATGCCGACGATCTTTTCATCACGAAGCTTCGCGGACCGCGCATGGTGTTGGCTGCCCATCGAGTCGACGTTGAAGTAGGGAGGTTCTTCGCATGCGAATGCCACATAATGTGCGGTGCGTTTGCCGAGATGTTCTTTCAGCAGTCGACTCACTTCCAACAGCACCGCCACTGCGGAAGCGTTATCGTCGGCACCTGGGGTGGACGAAACCGTATCGTAGTGACCACCCAGCACAACGATTTCATCGGAACGAGACGTGCCAGGCGTACGGACAATCAGGTTAGTTGCGACGTTGGAAAGCGCGTCGTACGATTCTTCTTCGACTTCGTAGCCCATGCCGACCCATTGCTGACGGATATATCCCATGGCGGCTTCCATGCTGCCAGGCCTTGCGAAGCAGCGTGGACCGATCAGCCCAGCCAGGCAGTCAACGTGGCGGTAAAGGCGCTCGCGTAATGCGTCTTTGTTTGGTGGGTTCATCGTACTGCGGCTTCATCATAGAGGGACGCTACGGCCGCTAAGGATCGACTTAACGACGCCAGACTTGCCACCACTGCTTCGCTTTTCGATCGCGGTGCAAATGTTGAAAGCAGACGGCGTTGCCTTCGGGGAGGGGCTGGTGGAACGAGAATCCGGTGATTTGCCGAGCCGTCTCGATGGGGATTTCCATGATGCAATCGACCGGTTGGTTCTTTTCGTCGAAAGAGGCTTGCTCGGCGGTGAAGGTTCGCCGAATCGTGTCGAACATTTCCGGAGGCGTTCCCAATGCGACTAAGTGATGCTTCCCTTCACGTTCCTGGCTGTCGTGGGTGATTTCCCAGGTTCGGCGGCCGTTGTGCCAGCCGGAAGCGGTGGCATACATCGCGTACTCTTCGACCGCGCATGTGACCAGATCGCACTGACGCGAAAGACGGCTCAGCCAACGCGAATAGGCATAGTCGCATCGATCCGAAACGACCAGGTACCAGCCCGAGGGAAGGGCAATGCCGGAAAGCGAGCCGTTGGGGAAACCTTCGAACGGTTCACCTCGTTCGAGCCCCAGCCCTTTAAGCGTTTCCTCTGCCGACTTCCCCTGTACAGCCAACCAAGAATAAGCAGATCCCACGTTCGCAGCTCCTATCAGAAAACGCGACCAGGCTTATGCGTTTGATGATAGGAGAATTACGCGAACGTTTGAATCAGGCTTTCGTAAGAAGTGATCCGCTGCGGTCTCCCCTCGTTTCCGATCTGGGCTACCCCTGATGCACGATACTTCTTCGTTATAGCAAGTCGTTCAGTTGATCGACGAGGCTTTCGAAGTGGCTCAGGGCCATGTCGACTGGTTTGGGGCTTTCCATGTCGACGCCGGCATCTCGCAGGAGGTCGAGCGGATACTTCGAGCAGCCCCCTTTGAGGAACGACAGGTAATCGTCCAGTTCCTGCTTGCCGCCGTTGAGCACTCGCATGCTCAAAGCAATCGCGGCCGACAATCCGGTCGCGTACTTATAAACATAGAACGCACGGTAGAAGTGTGGGATGCGGAGGCATTCCAGCTTCAGTTGCGGATCGATCGCGAAGTCTGGGCCGAAGTATTTCTCGAGCAAGCCTTGGTAGACTTCCTGTAGCGACTTCGACGTGAGCGGTTCGCCTGCTTCGCACATCGCGTGGGTGATCTTCTCGAACTCGGCGAACATCGTCTGGCGGATGATCGTGCCGCGGATGGCGTCGATGTCGCGATTGATCAGGTAAGCCCGTTCTTCGTCGGTCGTCGCGTTCTCTTGCAGGTACTGGCTTAGCAGCTGTTCATTGAACGTGCTGGCCACTTCCGCCACGAAAATGACGTAGTTGTAGTACTGATACGGCTGGCTCTTCGACGAATAATAGCTGTGCATCGAGTGCCCCGCTTCGTGAGCCAACGTGAAGACGTCGTCCAGAACGTCTTGCTTGTAGTTCATCAGAATGAACGGGGCAGCGTCGAAGCTTCCGCAGCTGAACGCGCCGCTCTGCTTGCCGGCGTTGGGGTAACGATCGCACCAGCGGGCCTTTGTCAAACCATCTTTCAGCACGTCGCAATATTCGGGACCGAGCGGAATCATTGCGTCCATGATCACGTCGACCGCTTCGTCCCACGTGTGCTTCTTCTTGATGTTGTTCAAGATTGGCACGTAGGTGTCGTAGTGATGGATATCCTTCAGCTTCATCTTGCGGCGACGCAGCTCGAAGTAGCGATGCACGGCCGGCAAGTGGTTATGGACTGAATCGATCAGATTGTCGTAAACCGATTCCGGAATGTTGTCGGCATACAATGCCTGACCACGAGCACTTTCGTAGCCACGAACCTTGGCGTAGTAAACGTCTTTTTGGATCGAACCAGAAAGTGTCGCCGCGAGCGTGTTTTCATGCCCTTCAAACTGAGCGTAGTATTGCTCGAACGCTTTCTTGCGGACTTTGCGTTCCGGAGAAAGGAGGAACTCCATCAGCGTCGAGTTGGTCAGTTCCTGCTCTTCGCCATTTTCGTTCTTGACGCTGCCAAACTTCATATCGGCATCCAGCAGTTGGCGGAACGCTTTGCCTGCGGCGCCTGCCATTTCGCTTTGCATCGCGAGGATGCGTTCTTCTTTCTTGCCGAGCGTGTACTTCTTGTAACGCGTCATCCGTTCCAGGACGAGGCGATATCCCTTCAAGACAGGATCGTCCATCAGTTCCTGCAATCGCTTAGCGGGAATCGCTTGGATTTCCGGCGCGATATAACTGGCCGCTTGTCCCAGTTTGCTGGCCACCGCTTGAAAGCGAGCCATGCGGCGTTGGTTGTCGTCGTTGGCCTGGTCTTCGGTCGTCTTTAGGAACGCATAGATGCCCAGCTTTTCGCCCAGTCGGTCGACTTGCGTATCGAACTTCAAACAGGCCAACAGCTCTTTCGGTCCTTGGGCGAGCGTGCCGCGAAACTTGTCGAACCCTTCTTCCTTCTTGGCCAGCTTTTTGAAGTCCTTTTCCCACGCTTCCGGATCGGGATACAAGCTGCTCAAGTCCCAGGTGTTCTCGATAGCAACTTCGTCACGCGTGAGGGTCTTCTTCACAGACTTCTTGGCAGCTTTGGCCATGGTAGTTCCTTCTCTGGTTTCTCTAGTCGGCAATCTCGAAGCCAATCGTACCGCGTTAAAGCGTACAGATAAAGGTTAGCTTAGTTTTCCGTTTTCCGTGTTCGGTTTTCAGTAAGAAGCTAGGCCAACCGAATCGGCATCGAAGGCCCAGCCGTAGGGCCCGCGTGTCGCGGGTCTTGAACATGATATTCGGTATCCAAAATTTCGGGTGCCAGCGCGGTAGTAAACGACAGTCCCACGTGAACAGTGGCATAGCCAGTGGTACCCGGATGGCAGCAACTGGAATCTTGGATTATCGACCCGCGACACGCGGGCCCTACGAAAAAAGGGCATCTTGGATGCCCTCTCGTGAGTTCGTTTTCGTTTTGAGTCGTGGGTCTCTTACCACTGAAAAACGGTCGTGCCCCACGACAGCCCGGCACCGAAGCCGCACAGCAAGATGCGATCGCCTCGTTGGATGAGCCCTTTCTCCATCGCTTCGTCCAAGACAAGCGGGACACTTCCAGCCGACGTGTTGCCGTAAAGGTCTAAGTTGACCACCATCTTCTCACGCGGAAAGCCAAGGTTATCGCACGCCGCGTCGATGATACGGACGTTGGCCTGATGCAGAAGTACCAGCGAGATATCGTCCGGCGTCAGTTCGGCATGGTGCAGTACGTCGCGGATCGAGTCTTCAATCACGCGGACGGCCCACTTGAAGACACTTCGGCCATCCATGTACAGGTACTGCTTCCCTTCGGAAAGTGCTTCCGGCGTGAGCGGTTCTCGGGAACCACCCCCAGGAACACACAGCAGCGGACCGCCATCGCCTTCGCTACCGAGCGTGTAAGAAAGCATCCCTTGTTCGTCACTACCAGGCCCGAGAACCACCGCTCCGGCTCCGTCGCCGAACAGCGGATAGGTCTTCTTATCTTCTGGATTGGCAATCCGCGAAAGAAGATCGGCCCCGACGACCAGTGCTCGTTGGCTGGTTCCGGTCTTGATGAACTGAGCCGCGGTGATCATCGCATAAAGGAAGCCGGCACACGCCGCACTGACATCCATCGCGGCGGCGCGAATGCCGAGACGCTCTTGCAAGCGGCACGCGGTGGACGGGGTCGACGAGTCAGGCGTGAACGTTCCGACAACGATCAAGTCGATCTCGCTGGCATCGACGCCGGCCGACTTGAGCGCCGCAATCGCGCTTTCGTAAGCCATGTCGCTGGTAGCGATGCCCTCAGGGGCATGACGTCGCTCGCGAATTCCCGTTCGCTGAATAATCCACTGAGGATCGCAGCCGAGCGAAGAGAGGTCTTCGTTCGGGACCACTTTCTCAGGCACGTAGCTGCCGGTTCCCAGGATCTGAATGCCAGTTAGCGAGCGAAGATGACTTCGGCCTGAGGGAACAGGGCGCGGAGAGGTCGAATCACTGCGGGAAGAGGAATTAGGTTGCGCCGTCGCCATGCTTTCGTTTCGTGAGGGAAGCGGAGCGGGAAAACGATGTACTGTAGCACAAATGCCCCAAGTTCTCATGCCTATTTCGGTTGGCCGTAGGCTGAAAACTTAGGGAGTTCACACCGTAGCAATTATAGAAGTTCTGCCCGCAAGGCTACCGGGTCGACAAACACTGGCCCATCGAAAGGGGTAGGAAACACGGCCACTTTCATTCGCATTTTGACAAGCTTATCGACCCAACGATCGTTGAAGCTGGACAGCTTGATTTGCTTAGGGGTGTGTTGTCGCCACTTATCGGTAGCGCAAAGGGTCGCATGTTGTTCGTCCGGCCAAACGACTAAACCCTTCTTGCCGTCGTCGTCGGTCGCTTCGGCCCAGCCGTCGACGTACAACCCCCAAAGTTCTTTGGTTTCGCCGACTTTACGAATGAAGACCTGAAGCCGGTCTGGGCCGCTCAAATCGACCGCGCCGGCATATTTGCCTGAGGACATGCTGCCTCTCCCAATTTGCTGTTCCGAATGGCTATTGAAAAGGGCACAGGCGCGCAGAAATGCGCACCTGATGCTTAGCTGGCCTGAAGCTGCTGTGAAGTCCAGCAAATCTCAGGGCGCCACCGGCATGGCCAGCAGCACCCAGGGACGCTCTTTAAACAGGCTCGTCGGGAATATCGACCCAGGCTCGCTTTTCGTACGACTCCAAGACCGAGTCTGCCACGATTTGGGCCATCAGCCCTTCGTAGTAGCTTGGCACGCACTCGCGCTCTTCACTGATCGCCGAGACGAATTCCCACATCAAATCATAACGGAAAATTGTCGCAGCTTCACCCATATCGGTGGTGCGGGGGCTTCCCTCAGGCGTCAGGAATTCTTTGGGCACTTCTACCGGGTGAAGATCGTCACCTGTTTTGCCGAGCAAAATCTTGTTTGGCTCGTGCAGCTGATAGACGGCGGATCCTTCGCTGCCGTTCACTTCGGCCCATTCGTGACCGAAACCATTGCGGTGGTAACCTTTGGCGAGCGTCGTGCCTTCCCAGACGCCTACGGCACCACATTCAAACTCGCCGATCAGCGACGACCAGTCATCGACTTCGCTCGGTGGGCAATCCTTACCATCGATGGTTTTATCGCGCTTGGTGAACTGAGCCACCGCACCGCAGACACTTTTGATCGGGCCCAACAAGTCACGGGCGAAGTCGAGACGATGGATCGTCATGTCGAACAAGTCGCCGGCGCCTGCTTTGTCTTTGTATTGACGCCAGCCCCAGCTGGTTTCAGGCCAATCGAGGAAACGCTGGCTGCGGAAATGGCGAGGTTCGCCCAGCTGACCTGAGTTCAACAGGCTACGCATGTATCGCATCGAAGGGGCAAAGCGATACGTGAATGCGGTCATGTGGACCACTTTGTTATCGCGTGCCGAGTGATACATCTCGCGGACTTCTCCGGCGTTCAATCCAAGTGGCTTTTCGCACATCACGTGCTTGCCGTTTTGGGTCGCCAAAAGCGAGATCTCTTTGTGGGTGAAATTCGGAGTCGCAATGATGATGGCGTCGACTTCCGGGTCGGTACAAATCTCTTCCACACTTGTGGTGGTCTTCTTCACGCCCCAGTCCGATTTGCGCTTCTCGAGAAGGTCGCTACTGGCGTCACAAACCGATGCCAGCGTCGCTCGCGAGTCGAGCTTGATGCCGGGAACGTGATGGTAGTCGCTGACCGCGCCAGCGCCGACGATGCCGATTTTTACGGGGTTTTCCGAAGAATACTGGGGCATGGGGGCAAACTCTTTCCTGATAACCTGACAGAGGGGATACCTTAAAAGTGGGGGTAGTGGGCCTTTTTCAGCCCCACTGTTCACACGTCCTTCAAGGAGCCCTTCGAGAAACTTGTTTTAACAAAAATTTAGGTACTCGACCCCCATTAAAGGGTGTCCGAATGGGGAAAAAAGAATAGACTCAAAAGGATTAGTTCAGCCTTGGGGCGTGACCAGGGTGCTCGCTTTTTCTTACCTTTAGCCCCGCTCTTTAACAATATGTGCCTATTGGCAATTCAATACCGAAGCGTTCCCGAAGCACCGATCCTTGTCGCGGCTAACCGGGAAGAGTTTTATGATCGTCCCACGTTGGCACCTTCGATTCAATCGGGGAAGCCTCGAGCACTGTGCGGAATTGATCAACAAGCCGGGGGAACCTGGCTCGGCGTCAATCAGCACGGGCTTGTCGTAGGTTGCACCAATCGTCGCAAGATGAAGCGTCCGCCGGTCCCTCGTTCGCGGGGACTGCTTTGCCGTGAACTGCTGCGTGCCAGCAGTGCTCAAGCCGCCGTCGAAATTGCGATGGAAGGTTTGATGTCCGAGCAGTACGACGGCGTGAACTTCGTAATGGCCGATGCCGACAGCGGCTGGGTCGTTCATGGTGGCGACGACGTCAACGCCCAACGATTGGAAGAAGGCTTGAACCTGATCGGCGGTCACGACTTGAACGACTCGCGTGACGAACGTGTCCAGCTTGCTCATCGCCTGATGACGCTGCAGACGCTCGATTCGGCCGTCAAGTTTCTCGCCGTTTCCAGCAAAGTCTTCGCTCGTCCACCGGCAGCCCAAGGCCGCCCCGGCATGGTCATCGAAGGCAAGGAATGGGGTACTGTCAGCAGTACGCTCGTTTCGCTGGGTAAGAAGCCACGCGACGCCATCTTCCAATACGCTGAAGGCGCTCCGACCAAAGTGGGCTATGAAGATTACTCGCCACTGCTGCGAGACATCCTCAGCCGCGGTCTGCGAGAAGCCCGAGCTTCGCGAGCCGAAGCCTAATCGCCCTCCGGCGAGCATCAACCAACCTAAGAGCACATCGCCATACGATGTGCTCTTTTTTTATGCCCCACCACAGCGTAGGGTGCGTCTCGACGCACCATGCCCTGGCAAACCGTCGTGACGCCACGCTGCTCATGACAACGTAATTGATCCCGAAAGAAAATGCATTGCCAAGCATAGTGGGTGGAAACCGATTGGATGATTCTGGTGCGTCGAGACGCACCCTACCTGTTGCCACCCCGGTTTGAATGAGCCCAAGTCCACCATCGAAATCAATCCCATGTCACAAGATTCCTGGCGACCGACGGCGTCGCTTGATCACTTGAAGCGTCGTCACGAGATCACTCAAGCGGTGCGGCAGTTCTTTCTTTCGCTGGGCTTCTGGGAAGTCGAGACGCCGCTGCTCTCGCGCGATACGGTCATCGACACGCATCTCGATCCGGTGCCGGTCACGCTTTCCTGGAACCCGGCCGAGCCTCAGCATGGTGACGCCTTCTATCTGCAGACGTCGCCAGAGTTCGCCATGAAGCGGCTTGTGGCGGACGGCGCGGAAGCCATCTTTCAGATCGCTAAAGCATTTCGATTGGCCGAAGTTGGTTCGCAGCACAACGTCGAATTCACCCTGGTCGAATGGTACCGCGTCGGCGACGATTTGAAGGCCGGCATGCAGCTGCTTTCCGACCTCGCCGAAGCCGTTTTAAAGCGTGGTCCGGCCCAACTGGTCAGCTATCAAGAACTGTTTCAATCTCATCTTGGCTTCGATCCTTTGTCAGTCACTGCCGAGGCACTGCGCGACGTGGCGAGTGCGCAAAACGTCAATGTGCCAAAATCATTTTCGAACGACGATCTCGATGGCCTCTTAGAGCTGCTGATGGGGGAACTCATTCAGCCGAAGCTTGGTTTCGATTCGCCGGTGATCTTGTATCACTATCCCGCATCGCAAGCCGCATTGGCTCGGTTGGACGAAGACAATCCGCGCGTCGCGTGCCGCTTTGAGTTGTTTGTTGACGGTATGGAATTGGCCAACGGCTACGACGAACTTCTCGACGCCGAGGTGCTTGTCCAGCGTAATCGAATCAACAACGAGGCCCGACAGCAGCTCGGCAAGCCACGCCTGCCTGAGGCAAGTCAGTTGATCGAAGCGATGCGCAGCGGACTGCCGGCCTGCAGCGGCTGCGCATTAGGTTTGGATCGCCTGGTAATGGTTGCCCTTGGAGCGAAGTCGATCGAAGAAGTCATTCCATTCCCGACGCGGAAGGCTTAAGCCCAACGCATTGCTTTATCACTTTGCATTCGTCGGATGGTCTCGGTTTTAATCTCGGATGGCCGAAGACCACAGGAAGCCATGGAATGCGGCTAGCGTCCGCATAGAAGCGTGACTCTCAGGTCCGACTGCTTGCAATGGCATCTTGTCGATTACGCCGATACCGAGTTAAAAATCGGTACCAGCCCATCGCAGGATCTACTGAATCACCAGCGGCAGCGGTAAATGTTCCGCCGTGCGGGGAATGAAGTAAGGGATCTGGATCAGGGCGATCTCGCGAGCAAGCGATTCGGTCGCTCCGTCGGCGATGGTGCCTCCGTCGAGTCCTTGCAGGAAGCTACGCGAACTGCCACTGGTAAACTCGTGCGACCAAATCGGTTCGTCGGAGCCCTTGATGAATAAGTCGAGCTTTGCGACGCCGTAAGAATGTTCGAGCGACGCTGGTTCGCAGTTGAAGCGGAGGTAGACCTCCTGGTCTGGCGCGAACAACATCTTGTCCGCTTTCAGGCGAGCCACAATCGCATCGCCGATCGCGGCTCGGGCCTTGTTGATCGTTTCGCCAGTCTGGCCACGCATGTAAACCATCAACGAGACCTTCACGCCGGGGCCAAGGATCGCATTCTCGACCGATTCCATCGCCTCGAACGAACGGTCGACTTCTTCCCAAGGAATCCCGATCATCGTGATCGACTCGGCATCTTCCCCGAAGCGACCGATCACAAAGTATTGATCCAGCACGCCAATTTCGTCCGTATCGTAGCGGGGTCGCTTGAACTGAACCGTCGTCTTCTTCGAGTCGCGATGAATCACATTTCCATCGACGATCCAGCCCTTCTTGTCTGGCAACCACGAAAGACTGTATTCGTTTAAACGTCCCCATGGAATGAACATGCTGATGTCGTATATGATCTGGCCGCGACCATTCCAGACCACCAAGCGCTGCCTACCGTAGGTGTTGTAGATCGCCGCCATCTCTTGACCGTCCGGCGAAAACTCGAGGTCTTCCACGCCACTGGCGCCCAGCGTGTAGTTGTAAGTGCTGCTAGGGTCACGTAGCGGAGCGGCCAGGTTGCCGACATAGCGTCCATCGGCCAAGTTCAGTACAGAAACTTTGTCCCCTTCGACCAATGCCAGGAACTTGCCATCGGGCGAAACGGTCAGCTGGCCTTCTTCAATGTTTTCGGTACGGCAAAGTACGTCGCGCACCTTTTTGCTCTCTTGGATATCCCAGATCAACAGCGATTGTCCGGTGTTGGGGGCCGCCAGCAGATAGCGGTTGTACATGATCTTCATCACTGGGTAGTAGCTGCTTTGCTTGCCAGGTACCCGCGAAATAAGTTCCCCGGTGACCAGGTTCCAGACGTTAATACTGCTGCCCTTGTCCCAGTGGGTTCCTTCGTAGGCGGCGAAGTACATTCCGTTGCCACTCAAACAGCGATACTCGCCGATCTCGGTATCGCCAGGGATGGTTTGGACGACCTTCTTCGACTTGATGTGCCACGCCTCGCGATCGACGACCACCACAGGGCAGCCGAAGGGGCCGACAGTGATCTGGGCTTTTTCCCCAGCCGGGATCGATATATCCGACGAATTCAGCCAAGGCGAATCACTCAGCTGAGCAAAAACAAGATCGACGGCGGTCAGCGAAACGACCACGGCCACCACAAGAGTTCGAATCATTCGAGACATGAGTAGGTCAAATAGAAAAAGCGGGCCAATGCAATCCACGCCTCCGATTATGCACCGACGTCCAGACGAGGGGAATGCGAAAATCGAGTCGCTCGCCACTTTCACGCAGGTTTCACGACTCGTCAGCGAATAAAACTCAAAAAGCTGCGTGCCAATCACAAAACATAGGGTGCGTCTCGACGCACCTGTCCTGCTAGTCATGCGCGTTGCGCCGTTATTGTTTTCCGGTTGGGTGATTCGTGGTGCGTCGAGACGCACCCTACGCTACGATGGGGAATCTGCAACGTTTGAAAACGTATCCGCAAAGGTACAAGCAAGTGAAGAATGAAAAGGCTGGCCTCTTTCTTAAGAAGGCAAACGACGATCTGGTTTCCCATTGTGAATGCACGCCCACTTGGGTCGCCGCGCCGGGTCAACTCGATTGCCCTTGGTGTGGCTGCGGCTGGCTGATTATCTGTCCCCAGTGCCGCAAGGCTTACACGTTCGCCGTCGTCGCTCCTTGCGATTTGACGTGGGAAGAACTGGCCCATCACGACCTCGACACGCGCTACGACGAGCCGCCAGAGGACGAAGATATCGAGATTTGGATCGATTACATGCGGACCGAAATGGAAGGGCTTGAAGAAGGGCAGCTGTGCGTCTACATCGACGGCAACTACATTCCGGCCAACCTCGAAAACTTCGAGTTCGACGGCATCTACGCCCACCACCAATTTGCCCGAGTCCCTCAAGTCGAAGGCCTCACCTCCGACGAAGCCGTCGGCGAAACGCTCGCCAGCTACGAATACTGGACCGAGCGTCGTATTGACGACGACGAAGAGGAGTAGACCGCCGCTGTGGCCACTGCGTCCATGCCAAGCTTTCCTTCCTGTTGTGCCGTAGGCATCCTGCTAGGCGTTGTGTCGTCGATAGCGGCAAGGCTGTTTGGCAACGATCTCCAAGCGGAAACTTTTCTGCTTGTTGCAATCGGAGCCAGCACCCTTGCAGCACAAGGGGAAATAAAAACCTGGCGTGCCGTTATGTTGTATTCTTTGACGGCATGTGTAGCGACAGTCGTGGGGATTCTAGCAAGTCTCATCCGCATGCCTGAATCCTGGCTAGTCTATTCATTGCTTGGTGCAATTTCTGGAACTATCATCGCCGCCGCGGCATGGATTCTTCGCAGGGTGAGTAAACCTTAGCCGAAGCCGTCGGCGAAACGCTCGCCAGCTACGAATACTGGACCGAGCGTCGCATTGACGACGACGAAGAGGAGTAGCCCCACCGCTGTGGCCACTGCCTGCCAAACCAACCATTTCGCACCGCAACGAAAACAGCTAGGTCACGTACCCTACTTTGCTGTTACAAATCAAAGTCGATTACATTATCACCCGCGGCGATGGTAACCGTCAGATTGCTGGTCGCCGGATTGGCGTATCGACTCGGCAGAAGGTTTTTGCCGACCACCATTTGGCTTGCTCCACCAGGGGCAGAGGCATTCCCCTGCGAGCTTGGCTGGGCCGACGGGGCGCTATCGTCGTAGGAGTTGATCGCCACGTTCGCCTCGCCAATTGGAACGCCATCGCCCGATTCGAACGTAGAAACGTTCACGATCTGGCCTCCTTCGATTTCGCCGAACGATGATCGCGAGCCAGGCACCTCGAAAATGATCGTACCTTTTTTAAGAGGTTTCCCCTGGTAGGTAACTTTGCCGGTCACTTGGCCTAGCTGCGGACCGCTGTCGCAGCCAACGCTGAAGATCAACATGCCGAAAAGCAGCAGCAAGTAAGTCGAACGCGGCTGCATTGCAAAAAGCATGGTTCGTTTCCTTGGAAGTAGGGAAGCAGGGAATGAAGGGAACCGACACGTGCCGAAACCGACGCGAGGCCTACGGAAGCTGCGCGACTTCGCCGCCGGACTTCGAGGCGCCTGCACGATAGGCCGCGCCATCCATCGTTTCCGGCAAGAACGTCACCGAGCCGTCGCACATCAGAAAGTTCGCACCGCCGGGATGAAAGCTGCGGAAGGCGATATTCTCTTGCCAGTGACTTACCGTCGGGCCGAGCGTGCCATTCATGAAGTCGCGATTGCGATGATTGATCGGATAGGCCGTGCTCGAGAAGCAAGCGGAACCCCAGTTCTGCCAGTGGCTCCATGCTCCGATGCATTCGCCCAGCAAATAGGTGTTGGAAAGCCCATCGGTGATTTCCGAAAACTTTGCCGCATAGTCGCGCGTGCCGATCACGCCGCGGACACGCTCTTCGGAGTTGCCGGCCCCGGTGTGCGTGACGCCAACGCCAGCGACTCCGGTCGCATTGGGATAGTCGCCAATGTTCGCCGCATAGTCAGACTGCGAGATCTCCCAGCTGGCACTGAAGTGATCTTCCACGGCCGCTTCGCCTCCCTGGGAATTCGAGGGGCACAGGAATTGATCGTGCACCATGCGCATGAATTTGTAATTACAAATCACGCTCGGGTCGTCCATCATCGTGTTGTTCCAACCGCTGGGGCGATCGTACGACGGCTTTTTGAAGTCGATATGGTCGGCGATCGCGGTCTGCTCCATGAAGTTCATGATCCGCGGTGCCCAGCCCCATTCGCGGCGCGGCCGGCCTAACGCTTCGATCTCGGAGTTGCCCGGCGGAAGCTGCAGGAAGGTGTCGTGATAGTTGTGCATTGCCAAGCCGAGCTGCTTCATCTGGTTGGTGCACTGCATCCGCCGAGCCGCTTCCCGGGCCTGCTGCACAGCCGGCAACAGCAGCGCGATCAAGACACCGATAATGGCGATCACCACCAACAATTCCACGAGCGTAAAGCCTCGCGTTTTGGGCGAAGAAGACATGAGATAAGTCCTTTCCAACGAAGAAAAGCCGGGCATTGCCGCGGCCATAAGAAGTAAAGGAAAAAGGCCTGGCGAACCAAGCGAAAAGGGGCTGAAAAGCTAAGGAATAGTCGTCGCACAAGCCGCCACCCAATAAATCGCCTGATTTACAATCGTGGTCAAATAGGCGAACTGGCCAAAAAATGGCCGATTTATCGAGTGCGTTTCGCGGACGAGGCTGAATATGCCCATATTGCAACCGACGGTCAAGAGAATTGTCCACGAAAGACGCAAAATTGTACAAATAGTTGATGTAGGGGTTATTGCATCTCTATGCAGGGGAAGTCTCTAGCGATCAGACCAGCCATTCAACAGCATAAGTAAAGCGACCAATTCCGAGCCCCACGTAGGGTGCGTCGAGACGCACCCTGCTTTGGTCGCAGTTCAATCGTCCATCAGTACGTCCGCTGCTTCCGTTGTGGCGGCGGTTGAAGTTGGGGGGATCGGGGACGCGTGCTGTTTCCAGTTCGGGTGGACCAGCGACCAATCGAGAGCGTAGAACCCAAGCCACAGCGGATATAGCAGCAGCCAAATCAAACCAATCGCCGACCACGTCGGAAGTTGTACTTGCAGGAACGTTGGTGGGTTCTGCAGGGCCGCGCTTAGGCATTCGTGAGCGATCGCCGGAGCAGTCAACGCCAGCATCATTGCACTGCCGACCAGGCAAAGCGCTTCCGCGTAATTTCGTGACCATAGCGGCACGCATTGAAACGCCAGGACCCAAGCTAGAAAGACCAGGACCAAAAGACCGATCAAAACATCAAGCGGGACGACATGCGGCATCAAGCTTTTCACCGCAAAAGCAACCAACGCCACGATGGTAGTGAAGGCCATCAGTCCAAACAGTGTGAATCGCCATTTGAGGCTTTTCTCACCGAAGACTAGGGAGACCAGAAAGCGGTTGAATAATGTCAGGCCGATGGATGCCAGCCCCATGCCCATCACGACAACAAATCCGGCCAGGCGACTGTACGGTAACACCAAAGTCAGGAGTGTGCAGAGGCCGATCGCCAGAAGCAATCGCCACCGAAAACGAATATTGCCACACGCCAGAAAAAAGCTGGTCAGCGTCATCACGCCGAACAGTGCCGCAGTTAAAGAAATGCTGGGCGGGCCAGGGATAGAGAAGAGCACGGCAAACGCAATCTGAAGCCAGATGATTAGCGTCACCGCCCCAAGGATGCGGACCGGAATCGAACGCGTCAACGATTCGCCTGAGCTAGATTCGTCGTCCCCTGGTAACGACGCGTCCATGTCCAGATCGTCGTCCGATTCAACTTCCATAAAGCAAGCATGCGTAAGATCATCAAAACCAAGGCCACCAACAGCAACTTCCTACGGTATCAGGTCGCATCTTCAAAAGCACTACCAGGCCAACTATTCCAAACCGTGCCGAAATCGGCCAGTTCCCATCCCCGCGTAGGGTGCGTCTCGACGCATTAAGCATCGGCTACTTTGCTGCATGCGATAGAAATGGCAAATGCTGTGACGTGTTGTACTGCAGCAGGGCCTGCGTCGATGTGGGGGGATTGCGGGCAAGAACGAACCGAGCCCCAACGGGGCGGCCGAGGTTGATGGCGGCGGCTTCGTTGGGGCTCGGTGGTTTGAAGTTGTCGGGGCGATTCCAGTGTGTCGAGACGCGCCCTTGGGAATAAGTCGGTCGCTTGTGGTTACTTGGCCACCATGTGGTTAATCGATTCCCAGCGGCCGGTGCGTTCGCTGCGGAAGATCGCTTCGATCACTTCCATATTGGCAACCGCGTCGCTAATGGGGGTGGGGACTTCGGTGTCTTCCAGGATGGCCTGAGACATGAGGTCGCCCTGGATGGTGTACTGATCGGCGATCGGCAGTTCGATCTGGGTGATCTCTTCCCCTTGCTGATGCCACAGGATGCATGGCTTGTCAGGCGGAGCGTTGAACGGAATTTGAATTTCGACGCGTCCTTCGGTGCCGACGATATGCACGCGTTGGTACGGGGCGATCTTCGTGCCGCAAGTAAACGTGCTCATCAAGCCGCCGAAGTCGATCATCACCGAAGCGACCACGTCGGTCTTGAATTCTTCGTCCCGCGTGATGGCGGCCATCACTTTTTCAGGCTCGCCTTCAAAGATGAACCGCGACAACGAAATCGGATAGCAGCCGATGTCCATGATGCCGCCGCCACCCCATTCCGGATTGTTGCGGATGTCGGAAGGATTGTTGTTGAAGTAGGAGAAGAAGCACTGGATGGTGACCGGAGTACCGATGCCACCTTCGCGAACGATCTCGCGAGCCTTCTGCCATTGCGGGTGATGGCGATACATGAACGCTTCCATCACCTTCAAGTTGGGGTGCTGATAGGCGATATCGGCCAGGTGCCGCGCTTCTTCGGTGTTCAGCCCGATCGGTTTTTCGCACAGCACATGCTTGCCGGCTTCGATCGCTTTGATCGCCCACGCCACATGCATGTGGTTAGGCAGCGGAATGTAGACCGCATCGATCTCTGGATCTTCCAGCAAAGCTTCGTACGAGCCGTACGCTTTGGGAATGTTCAGCTCATCGGCTGCCGCTTGGGCATTGTCCAGATTTCGGGACGCGATACCGGACACTTCGCAGTATTGCCCCCGCTGCATTCCAGGGATGACTTTAACCGTGCCTATTTTCGCGGTGCTCAGTACACCCCAACGAACTTTACTCATCGGGTCTGTTCCTATTTCTTTCGTCATGATGTGGGGAGAAAAGATCTGGCGGGTGGCAGGTGCATTTCAGTTTAACGATCGAGTCTGTTTTCACCCAGCGTTATTGAAATTTTGCGGCAAAAAATACTAGGAACCTACCGGATAAAAGGCAATGTTTGAGAATTATGCTTGCAGCTATTGAGTTTTATTCCAATAGATCTTCACGTTGTGCGTTTGCCGCCCGACGGCGACGATGTCGGGCTGGCCGTTGGCGTTGAGATCTGCCACGGCTAAATCTTCGACTGCAACCGCCCCGGGATCGACCACATAACGCTTGAATTGAGATCCGTTAGCATCCTGCGGATCGAAGATTCGCACCCCGCGACGCGTGCTGTCGGTTTGATCGTCCCGCACGCCGATGACCAGTTCTTCGTCGGCATCGGCGTCTAAGTTGACGCACCAGACGGCGTGCCCCCATTTCAGTTGATCGTCAAGCACTTGCCGCTTCCAAAGGCTCCGCAGCGGCTGATCTTGTGGCTTGGTATAAACGACGACCTGATTGCCATGCCATGGTTCGATGGTGGCGATGTAACGGTCGCCATTGGCGAGCCGGCCCACTTTTACTTCGCTGGCTCCTCGGCTGGGGCTCGACTCTTGATCGCCGCTCCCGAGTTGCGACTTCGTCCAGCTTCCATCCGCTTGGCGTTCGAGCAGAAACACGCCTTCGTAGCTGGCAGTGATGATGTCGGTTTGTCCGTTGCCGGTGAAATCGATCGGCAGGAAGTTGTGCATCACGTGCAGCGAGTTATCGATCATGTGCAGCGGCCAAGGCTCTGTCGTCGGATTTTCGGGGATCTCGAGTGCGACCAGGCGAACGCCATGTTCGGCGAAGTGAGGCCCTGTGGTGTTTGGGCCGAACAGCGGACCGACGATCAATTCCGGCTTGTCATCTCCGACGACGTTCGCGAATTTGATGCGATGCGTGCTGTGCTCGTTGCGGATCGGATGCACGGCCCAGTGCTTCGCGCTGCTGCCATTCGCTTGGCTACCGTTAGAAGTGATCCACTGAATGGTGCCTCGCTGCGTTTTGCCGCCACCCCAACCGGCTGCAACGGCGAAGTCGAGCTTGCCGTCTCCGTCGATATCGGCCGGGGCAAATGCGACGTTGTCTTGATTGGTTTGCCCAGGACCGAGGATCTCGTGTTCGTTCCAATTGGGATTTTCGAGCCAGACAATTCGATCTTGATCGACGATACAAATATCGAGTTTGTCATCCTCGTTCATGTCGATTAACCGAACGGCGTACCCAACCCCGAGCTCAGTCTTCAACTGCTGCGGCTCGAATGAAAGTTCATCTGCAAAAAGAGGGCAGGGGAGCAAAGTCAGGGCAAGTAGAACAACTGGCAGCAATCGCATGAGTGGCACCTCCAGGGAAAAGGGCAATGCCAGCAATTATCGGGCAAAGAGGTGGCGAAAGCAAACCGGGAAAGAACGGGCAGCCAGGAAGAGCCGCCCACAGTGTCGCTGCGCCTATTATAAACAAGTATTGACCAAGCGTCGAGGAAATATTGGCAAATTATTGCTAAGGTGTTGCCGTGGAATGCATGAGAGATGCACGAAAAATGGGTCACGCTGAGTCATGATTCAGAGGCCGTTAACGACAGCTTGCACGACTAGCGCAATTGCCCGATGCGTAACTCTCGGGGAAAACACACATTCTTAGAAAGTGTTGGTAACGTGTACACGTATTTGTGTAGAATGCGTGCAAAATCTATTTCTTTGGCAACCGAAGCGTTCTCTAACGCAAAAGCTTCTCGACCCTGGTCACCAGTTGTAGGGTTAGGCCCCACGGATCGCGGAGAAAACAGACCAAGTCGCCGTTTGGCTGCGTATTGATCGGGCCTTCTTCTTTCGCCCCGGCTTCAATGAGTCGAGCTCGATCTTGCTCGATGTTTTCCGATACAAGTGCCAAGTGGAAGTGGGCCGGAGGGACCTGGGATTGGTCGGGGACATCGAACTGATCGTTGTAATAAAGCTCGATCAGCATCTGCCCACTGTCGTCCGCCAAGAAATGAGCAAACGGCGGCTGGCTGCTCCCCTTTTGGATGGTCATTCCCAAGTGGACAACATACCAACGAGCAACCGCAATCGGATCAGCAACTTGAAGCGCGAAGTGTTCGATTTTCATGAAGGGGGTTCGGCAAGTGAAGGCATAAAAAACGCCGCTCCCTGACGTTCAGGAAGCGGCGTAAGATGGGCATCTCGGTAAGCAATTAACGGCGAGCCGCTTCGTGCTTCAGTGGCAGCCAGGCACCGTCTTGCTGGCTGCTGGCGACGCACTGTTGGATGAAGTACATGCCTTCCACGCCGTCATGGATGTTCGGGTAGATGGTGTCCTTCTTCTCGAAGTCCTTGCCGGTCGCACGCAGCGCCATCGCGTCGTAGGCACCGCGATAGATATTGGCGAAGGCTTCAAAGAAACCTTCCGGATGGCCGGCAGGGATGCGGCACGCCGCTTTGCCGTTGGGCGTCATGAAATCGGCATCGGGGTTTCGCGTATAGATTTTGTGTGGCTCACCATTTTGGCGAACGATCATTTCGTTCGGGTTTTCCTGTCGCCACTGCAAAGCACCCTTGGTGCCGTCGATTTCGATGGCCAGGTCGTTTTCGCGACCATGGCTGATCTGCGAAGCGGTCAGCGTACCAAGGGCTCCGTTTTCGTAGCGGATAACGGTGGTGCCGTAGTCGTCGAGCGTGCGGCCTTCGACGAAGGTTTTCAGGTGCGTGCTGACTTTGTCCGGCAGAAGTCCGGTCATGTAGCGACCGAGGTTATAAGCGTGGGTACCGATATCGCCATAGGCACCAGCGGCACCACTTTTCTTCGGGTCGCTACGCCATGCGGCTTGCTTTTGGTCGGTATCTTCCAGCTTGGTGCGAAGCCAGCCTTGGATGTACTGAACACGGATGGCGTTGATTTCGCCCAGGTCACCGTTGAGGATCATCTCGCGAGCCTGGCGGATGAGAGGGTAGCCGGTGTAGTTGTGGGTAACGGCAAAAACAGCGCCCGACTTTTGCACGACCTGGTAAAGCTCTTCGGCTTCGTCCATGGTCAGCGTCATGGGCTTGTCGCACATGACGTTGAAGCCTGCTTCTAAAGCGGCTTTGGCAACGGGGAAATGCATGTGGTTAGGAGTAGCAACCGAGACGAAGTCGATTCGTTGATCTTCGGGAAGGGCGAGTTCCTTTTCGATCATCTCTTGGTAGCTGGTGTAGGCCCGAGCTTCGGGGATGTCGTAGTCGGGAGCCGAGGATTTGGCACGTTCCGGATTGGAGCTCAGCGCGCCTGCCACCAATGCAGCACGGTTATCCAGCACGGCAGCCGTGGCATGGACGCGGCCGATAAACGAGCCGGAACCACCGCCGACCAAAGCCATTCGCAATTTACGATTCAGATCACCGTTGGTAGCCATGGGGGCAAATCTCCTCAGAGAATAGAACTGGCAAAGCTAAGGGGTTAATTCGATAGGGAACGCTAGTTTTATCACACCAGGCGGGGCGTGTCATTCCGGCGAGGATTTCTCGGTGACGCTTTGAAACGCGAAAGTAATCTCGTCCCGATTGAGCGTATGCATCGCCCAAAAGGTAAACGCGGCCGGAAAAAGCAGGCAGACCGAATAGTTAGCAAAGGGGATCAGCGACAAGATCAGCCCCAGCCAGGCGATGCGGAGGTTCCTCATCAGTCGGGCTTCGCTCAAGCAAAGTAGTGTCCCGATATGCAGTAAGATGACCGGCAACAGTCCCACGGTGCGATAAAGAATGCCTTCATGCCGCTTGCCTTCGAAGAACTCCATCAGCTCAACACCGACACCAATCGTCATAAGTACCAGCGCGATCAGGCAGCAAATCATGACCACCGTTGTGCAGAGGCGAAGCTCGAAGCGGTACTGTTTGAACTTTTTGGATGAGGTGCCAGGGAAGGAGGTATCTGCGACGTCCGGCTCGTAGTCGATCTTTGAAGCTTCGATGGTCGCCGCAAATGGGTTGCTTTCGGCTTGCGGCGTCGGCTCGGCTTCCAGGCGAATGTTCTCGGGGTCTTTGATTCCCAGCGGGTCTTCTTCGTTAGGAATCGCCAGATCGAAATCGCTGCTGCTAATGGCACCATCTTCGAACGGAATCCGTACGATCGAGAAGCATTCCGGACAGCGAGCCTTTTTGCCTTCCGAGCCATCCGGAACGCGAATCGGCCGCCGGCAGGTGTCGCAGTGAAAGCGGATCGACATAGTCTTCTTTCATCGCAGGAACTAAACGCAGAGACGAGCTCAGTTGCGAAACGATTTTTGCACGTCCGGCTTGCTGAGATGCCAAAGTCCCATCACGCAGAACGGAAGCACAGGGAGGATTAAGAATAACAGCGTAAAGGTGACCAACGACATTATAAACCCGAGCCATGCTTTTGAACGCTCACGTAGTTTCTGGGCGTGCATCAGGTTGAGGATCGTGAAAAACTCTAATCCCATGTACGCGATGGTAAACACGAATATCATCAGCGACGTCATGCTCTGGATAGGAAATTGCAACGTGGCGATGGCGGCTAGGAGCTGCAGACTGATTCCGAGGCCCTGCAATCCGAACAAGATCCATAGGATGACGATCAAGACTTTGGCACAGTATTGCAAGTATTTGGCATCTTGCGATGGCTTAGTCGAAATTACGCGAGCGGTGCTAAGGCCGGGGATCTGATTGGGCGTCGGGTAAGTCGAACTTGACTTGCTCTCGACTGGGGCCGGATCTTGCGGCGAGACATCCCAGAACGACGCATCTTCCTGAGAAAGGCTTTCCGGGGCTAAGTCGATCGATGAAACCTCAGGGGCTGGTTTCGGCGAAAGTTTATCGGGCGGAGCAATGGGGATCCGCTGCGCGTCTTGGCATTGCGGACAGCGGACCTTCTTTCCCTGGTGTTTGGTTCGAACTCGTATCTTTTCTTTGCAGCTGGTGCACTTGAAGATAATGGGCATAAAGCAAGCATGAAAAGACAGGACGAAGCTAAGGTTGTCGGAACGCTGCTTTCACTGAGTCGTCGGCCATGACAATGATTCCCCAGATACCCAAGGGTAGTCCCAGGATGCAACCGAAGCAGCCTGCGAAGGGGGTCAATGAAAGGATGAACCCGGTCATCACCAACGCATAATTCCGCACCGCAAACGCCCGGATCATCGCTCCGATGCAAAGCAGGCTTAGCAAAATTGGAAGCCCAAACATCAGCAGCAGAGCGATCGTAGCGCCGAACATTTCGGCGGGGTCGTTGATTTCGCCTTGGTTTTGAATCTCGACGATCGTCGCGATCAGCCATGCGATGATGGCCAGCAGGCCAAGCGTTGTCGTAATCAGAATGCCGATGGCCGGGCCCATAAGCTTGGAGCGAGCCGCATCGCGCGAAACGGTCGGTCGTCCGTACACAGCGGCGCTGGATGGCGAGCTGTAAGGGTTTTGCTGCGGAGCTCCGAATGGGTCAGGGGCGTCTCCGAAAGGATTTGCCGCAGGAGAGCTGCTGCCGGAGTCCTTTGTTGGTTCCAAGTCGGCGAATAGCGAGTCTTGGTTCGTCGGAGGTGGACTTGGCTGCGACGGCGGAGGGGTCGAAGCAGGCGGGGTGCCGAGAGCGTTTTTGTCCGGGATGACTTGAACTTGCTGGCACTGCGGGCACTTGGTCTTCTTACCTTCGGTGCCGTCTGGCACGCGGATTGTTCGGCGACAACTGGAGCAGGAGAAATCGATCGACATGGTGCGTACCTAACCGGTTCAAGGAGTTTTCATGGTGTCAGGTCAGGCGACCTTTCAGGAAGTAAATTGCCGTTGAACAGAGCTATCGGCGAGAACAATCATTCCCCAAATGCTAATCGGTAACGCCAAGGGGAAACAGCAGGAACAAGGCAGCATCGTGATGATAAATCCGGCCCAGGCCAGGCCGTAGTTTTTCAAGTCACGCGCTTGGAGGAGTCCGAAAAAGGCAAAACCCAACAGCCCGATCGAAAACGCGAAGCCGATCGCGTAGCTGGTCAGCTGAATAACGACATCGTTTCCGCGTGCCCCTTCGCCCACGATATTGACCACCGAAATGATCAGCGTGATCAAGTTCGCGGCAATGCCAAGGCCGGCAAAGACCAGGCAGATTAAAACCGGAGTTTGCAGCTTTTCGATGGCATCCATTCGTGCGGTATTCACACGAACCGCCTCTTCGGTTGCGGCCGGAGCGGCAAACGGATTCGCATCTTCGGCCGGTTCGCGCGGGGCAAATGCTCCGCGGGTCGGGGAAGGCTTCGGTTCAAACGAACCAAAAACGTCCTCCGCTCCAGGAGATCGGCCATGTGAGGATCCTTCGGGGGCATCCTTCAGGCGAAGCTCGTCGGTCTCGGAGGGGACCGGTTGGATGGCTTGGCATTTGGGGCATTTGGTTCGCTTCCCCTCGGCTCCATCCGGGACACGAATCCGGTGCTTGCAAACAGCGCAATCGAAATCGATCGGCATCGTGGCTGACTTTCCCAATGCAGAAAAGGAGACGAAAAGTGGTCTGAGAGTGACCGTGCCCCAGTTTATTCCAAATCGTGTGGCCGCTCCAGCTTACGTCGACACTTTTCCGTTTGTGGTGGGCAGTGAGGGCGAATCCCGATAGAGTGATGGATTGGCAAGCATGCAAAACGGTAACAATCAGTCAAGCAGACACGGATGGATAACCTTTCAATCGGCGATGTCTTAGGTCCTCAGGGGCTGATCGCACGTCGATTAAAACAGTACGAAGATCGCCCCGAGCAGATGGCCATGGCCGAGGCGGTCGGCAAAGCGCTCGCGAAAAACCGTCACCTGGTCGTTGAAGCGGGAACGGGGGTGGGAAAGAGCTTTGCATATCTGGTGCCATCCATTCTGTGGGCTTGCGGTCAGCAAGGAAACGGCGAGAAGTCGCGCCGCGTCGTGATTTCGACGCACACGATCAGCCTGCAGGAACAGCTGCTGGAAAAGGACATCCCGCTGATCAATGCCTCGATTCCTCTGGAATTTACCGCTGTCCTGGCCAAGGGACGTGGAAACTATGTCAGCCTCCGACGATTAGGCTCGGCCGCACTTCGCAGTGCGAGTCTCTTCGATAAAGATGACGAAACGGCCCAACTGCGGATGCTGAAGGAATGGTCCAAGAACACCGCCGATGGCTCGCTCAGCGATTTGGATTACCGACCTGCGATCCGCGTTTGGGATGA
Organism: Bremerella sp. TYQ1; assembly: GCF_020150455.1. NCBI lineage: Bacteria > Pseudomonadati > Planctomycetota > Planctomycetia > Pirellulales > Pirellulaceae > Bremerella > Bremerella sp. TYQ1. The sequence continues at coordinate 3,910,340 of NZ_CP083740.1, read as the reverse complement.
AATCGCGAGTGACAGTGGCAATTGCCTGGGACGGAAATGTCCCTCGTACGACGACTGTTTCTACTACAAAGCACGTCGCCGGATGCAGAACGCTCAGGTGCTGATCGTGAATCACGCGTTGTTCTTCAGCGACTTGGCACTGCGGCGAAGTGGTGTCAGCTTGTTGCCTTCGTACGACGCGGTGATCTTCGACGAAGCCCATACGCTGGAAGGCGTGGCAGGCGATCACTTGGGGATGTCGGTCACGTCGACACAGATCGATTTCGCTTTGAACAAACTGTTCAACGAGCGAACCCAGAAGGGATTGCTGGTCCATCACGAATGCACCGATGCAATGAATCAGGTCGTACATACGCGATATCGTGCTCAGCAGTTTTTTAACGAGCTAGATGGATGGCTCGAGGAAAACCCTGGCGGAAACGGTCGCGTCACGGTACCAGAATTGGTGCCAAATGTCCTTTCTCCAGCAATGGCCAAGTTGGCTTCCCTGGTGAAAATGGAAGGGGATCGATTCGAGGAAGAAGGGACTCGACAAGACTTTCATTCGCTGTCGGATCGCATCTTCTTAATGGCGGATTCGATCGAAGCTTGGCGGATGCAGAAGATGGAGCATACCGTATATTGGGTCGAAAGCAGTCAGCAGCGAGGTCCGTACCGCCATGTGAAACTGTTCGCGACACCGATCGAAGTCGGCCCTGTTTTACGGGAAGAGCTCTTTCAAAAGGTTGATAGTGTCATTCTGACCAGTGCAACGCTTTCCTCTTCGCCGAATCAGGGGTTTGAGTTCTACAAAGATCGTGTCGGTATCACCCGGAACGACGAGCTGACCGCCGGCAGTCCGTTTGACTATAAGAAAAACGTGAAGCTGGTTCTCGTTAAGGGAATGCCAGATCCGAGCAATCGCCGCGACTACGATCAGGCCCTTGCCGATATGGTGAAGCGGTATGTCGAGCAAACCCAAGGGCACGCGTTCGTTTTGTTTACCAGTTACGACATGCTGCGAAACTGTGCTTCGCGTGTTTCTCGGTGGATGAATCAGAACGGCTACACGCTGTTCAGCCAGTCCGACGGCATGCCGCGGGGGCAGATGGTGCAGAAGTTTAAGGAGACCCCAGGCTCAGTGCTGTTCGGGACCGATAGCTTCTGGCAAGGGGTGGACGTTCCGGGAGATGCTCTGCAAAACGTGATCATCACGAAATTGCCGTTCAGTGTGCCAGATCACCCGCTGCTACAGGCTCGGTTGAATCAAATCAAAGAACGAGGTGGTCAGCCGTTTTCGGAGTACCAACTTCCCGAAGCGATTATCAAGCTGCGGCAAGGCTTCGGACGACTTATCCGCGGGCACTCCGACAAAGGAATCGTGGTCATTCTCGATCCCCGTGTTCAAACTAAGGGATATGGCCGGGCTTTTCTGAAGGCGCTCCCGGAGTGCCAGTTGGTGGAAGACAGCTTCGCCGGAGCAGGCTCGGCAGGTCCGGCTTGGGACGATTACATCTAGTTGCAAATGCTTAGGCGTTCGGGCAACTCGTTTCTTCGAGCAAGCGTTCGACGAGCGGGCCGATTGCCGAAATGGCTTGTGCTTGAGAATCCTCGAAACGCTGATCGCCAAATTCCTGGTATTCGATATGAATCGTCTCGTGCCGTTCGACCCCAATCAGTCGAGATGCCTCGATGATGTGAGGATGGAGGTGGTTCTTATGGGAAGCAAAGCTGTCCAGCAGTCCCCCTTCGCCAGACGCGGTTAACATCACGAGGGTCTTTCCGTTCTGGACCGGCTCGATCGGATGGTCGCCTCGAGCCAGATCAAACGTGAATGTCTCGTTAATACGAATGACTTGATCGAACCAGGCTTTGAGCGACGCCGGCATTCCATAGTTGTACATGGGCGTCGCGATAACAACGATATCGGAGTGAAGCACTTCGGATATCAGTTCGTCGGACAGCTTAAGAGCCTGCTTTTCAGCGTCGCTGCGGGCATGCTCCGGCTTGAAGACAGCTGCGATCCAGCTTTCATCAATTGCCGGCGGAGGATTCGCTCCGACATCGCGACGGATGATTTCGTCGCTGGGGGCAAGCGAATTCCACGCCGAAGCGAATCGCTGGGCAAGATCACGGCTAAGCGATCGGTTTTGGCGAGCACTGGCTTCAATGAGGAGGATATGGCTCATGAGTGGGGCTCTTTCTTGCGATAATGACAATGGAAGGGGCAGGGCGTTTCGCGGCTAGGATGCCATCGTGGAGCCATTGGTTGCAAACTGGAGGATTACCGACGATTGCCGGCCATACCCAGGTGGGGTTAGTTGACCCTGGCAGCTGTCCGGCTTACAGTAGATTTGCCTTTCTACGGGCCCTTTTCTGGGTTCGAATTTTCCGTGCAACCCTTTCTGAAAGCTGCGGTTAGCATCGATGTTGGCCAGCCGTGTGATTCCGTGTTTGGACGTCGACCAGGGGCGTGTCGTCAAAGGAACGAACTTCGTTCAGCTTCGCGACGCCGGAGACCCGGTCGAAGTCGCTGCGCGCTACGAACGCGAGGGGGCCGACGAGCTGGTCTTTCTCGATATTACTGCCAGTCATCAGCAGCGCGATATTATCCTGGATGTCGTCCGCCGAACGGCCGAAGTGGTGTTCATGCCGCTGACGGTGGGCGGTGGGATCCGGACGATGGAAGACATTCGCTCGCTGCTCAATGCCGGGGCAGACAAAGTCTCGATCAATTCAGCCGCATGCAAAGATCCAGAGTTTGTTCGCCAGGCCGCCAAGCGATTCGGCAGCCAGTGTATTGTGGTGAACATCGATCCGAAGCGGATCATGAAGGATGGCCAGGAAGTGTGGGAAGTCCACATCCACGGCGGTCGCACGCCCACAGGACTCGAAGCGGTGAGCTGGGCGAAAGAGGTCGAAGCCCTCGGGGCTGGTGAAATTGTGCTGACCAGCATGGATCGCGACGGAACCAAAGATGGTTACGACTTGGAAGTCACCAAGGCTGTCAGCGAGGCGGTGACCATTCCGGTCGTCGCCAGCGGCGGAGCAGGGCACCCCGAACACTTGGCCGATGCAATTCAACAGGGCAAAGCCGACGCCGCGCTCGCGGCAAGTATTTTCCATTTTGGCCAGTTCACGATTCACGAAACCAAAGAGTTAATGCGCGACCGAGGAATTTGCGTAAGGCTTTGATTTCGAAGCGGCCGCGAATCAAAATAGAGGGCTTGCCCTCGAACCCAGGAACTGAGGTAGAAGAGTCATGGCAGAAATCGACGCAGCGATAGCCGAGAAGTTTCTCTCGCAAGATAAAGAATATGAAGTCGACAAGATCTTCCGCGCCTTGGTGAAGCTGGAAGGCTCCGACTTGCACATGAAAGTGGGACGTCCACCGATTGTGCGTGTGAATGGTACGCTGAAGAACTTGAATCGCGGGCCGATTGAAGCCGAGGAAATGCTCCGCCTGTTGTGGCCGCTGATGGACGAGCGTAACCAGAACATCTTCAAAGAAAACGGCGGTGCTGACTTTGCGCATGTGGTCGATGTCGACGGCGAGAAGTGGCGTTTCCGTGTGAACATGTTCACCCAGCTGGGCAACATCGGGCTGGTGGCTCGACGTATTAACAACTGGATTCCGAACTTCGAAGGGCTCAACATCCCTCCTGTCATGGAAGATCTGTGCAAGTTCGACCAGGGCATGATTCTGCTGGCGGGGGTGACCGGTTCTGGTAAGAGTACGACGATTGCGTCGATGCTCAACTGGATCAACCGCAACTACTCAAAGCACATTCTGACACTCGAAGATCCGATCGAATTTGTCTATACGGAAGAGAAGTGCCTGATCAATCAGCGCGAGATCGGACAGGATGTGAAGAACTTCGAGATCGCGATGGGCCACGCCGTGCGTGAAGACCCCGACATCATCCTCATCGGTGAAATGCGTGATCAAGAAACGTTCCTCACGGCCATTCACGCGGCGGAAACCGGTCACTTGGTGTTCGGAACGATTCACGCTTCGAGTGCTTCCAGTACGATCGGCCGTATTCTCGACTTGTTCCCTGAAGAAATGCATGGCTCGATCCGTAGTGCTATCGCGTTCAATATGAAGGGGATCGTCGCTCAGAAGCTGCTCAAGTCGATCAAGCCTGGCGTCGGCCGTGTGCCAACGGTCGAGATCATGACGATGAACCCGACGGTCCAGAAGCTGATTCTGGAAGCGAAAGACAGCAAGCTGCCGGACGCGATTCGTATCGGTAAAGATGACGGTATGCAAGACTTCACGATGAGCCTCAAGTCGCTGATTGACAAAGAACTGATCGATCGCGAAACCGCTTTCGCCGTGGCACCAAACGTCGAAGCGCTGAAGATGGCACTCAAAGGCATCAATGTGGCACAACCTGGGATGGTTTAATGCGAAGATTCGCTGGTATGATTTTGGGCCTCTTTTTGCTGGCCCTGGCGTTAAGTTATTTCGGGTTCGAGCCAACGTTAATGGCTCAAGATGGCGGCGATTCGGAACCTGTGAATGTAGGTCCGGAAGTCATCCGTCCGTTGAACTCGTTCATGTTAATAGCCGTCGTGATGTTATTCCTCGCGTGGGTCTACACGACCGACTGGGTCGGCCAAGACTGCCCGGAACGAAAGCTGTCGCAAGCTTCGTGGGTCATCCCCAACGTGCTCGTGTTCGGCTTAACGTTTTGGTTGCTCTGTGCGGCGATTCCGTTCTTTCTCGGCTATATCCTTGCTATTGTGGCTTGGGCTGTGCCGCTGGGCATGTACATCAAAGCCCGCAATGCGCTGGTCGATCCGCACGAACGCGTGATGACGAAAGACCACCTGCGTTATGTCATCGCTGGATGGACCGGAGGCAAAGTCAAACGCGAGTTGAAAGAGCCATGGCAAGAAGGTCCGAATATCGAGATCCAGGCACGCGGCGCCGACGCGAGTAAGAACACCGAGAATCTTTATTCTGCCCACAAGATGCCGGATGCCTATGTGTGGCTGAAGGAACTGATTTCGGAAATGATCACCCGACGTGCGTCGAAGGTGATGATGGATTACACCAAAGATACCGTGGCGATGCGATATCTGATCGACGGTGTCTGGCTTGCCGGCGAGAACCGCGATCGTGAATCAAGCGATCAGATGCTTGCGGTGATGAAACTGCTTTGCAATTTGAGTCCAAACGAACGTCGTGCTCGACAGTCCGGCGAATTTGAAGCGAAGTACGACGTCAAAAAGAAGGTCCTTTGCAACGTTACCGCACAAGGAACGCAAACCGGCGAGCGCGTAATATTTACCGTTCCCGCGGTTACCGCGAAGCTGGAGACGATGGAAGACTTGGGCATGCGAGAAGGCATGATCCAGGAATGTAAAGGCTTGATGGGGGCTCAGAACGGTCTCTTTGTCTTTGCCGCACGCCCTGAAGGTGGTCTGACCACGTTATGGCATACCGGTCTTTCTTCGACGGACCGCTTGATGCGTGACTTTGCAGGGATCGAGGTAAAGGATTGCCGCGAACCGGAGGTGATGAATATCTCTCTGCGGCATTACGACGTCGAGAAGGGGGAGAAGCCAGAAGAGGCGTTGACCTCGGTTATTCGAAATCAGCCCGATGCGTTGTTTATTCGCCGGATCGATAGTCCCGCAGTATTCAACATGCTGCTGGATCAAGCCAATGCGACGCGCATGTGCTTCACGACAGTGAACGCCAAAGAAGATTGTGCCGAGGCGGTGCTGCGATTGTTGTCGCTGAAAGTACCAGCCGACGAATACGCGAGTGCTCTTAACGGTGTGCTTTTCACTCGCATGTGCCGACGCTTGTGCAAAGGCTGCCGCGAAGAATTCCAGCCAAGTGCTGCTCTGTTGAAGCGATTGGGCATTCCGCCCGACAAAGTGGAAAAGCTGTACAAGACACCTACGCCTCCAGGTCCAGACGAACCGAAAAAGCCGCCATGCGAACATTGTGGCGGGATCGGTTATTACGGCCGTGTCGGTATCTTTGAACTGATGAAGATTGACGACGGTATCCGCCGCGCGATCACGAAGACGCCAAAGCTGGAAGCAATTCGTGCCGCCTCAAAACAGGCCGGCAACAAGACCCTTCAAGAAGAAGCGATTCGCCTGGTTGCCACGGGGGTGACTTCGCTGGAAGAAATTAGTCGCGTTCTCAAAGAGTAACTTGCTAGGAACATTCCTTCGACCGGCTCACCCATAACGCCGTCTCATAATATTCAACTTCGGGACTATTGGCCGTGTACTTTTTTGTTTTTGTCGTCGTGCTTCTGTTGGCCCTTTTTGCGGTCTTCTGGAATCAATGCTTTTGGACCAACTTCGTGAATTGCCTGATGGTGATTCTGTGCAGCGCGATTGCCTACAACATTGCTCCTGGGCTTGCCGCACGCATTAACGAGGAAGCCCCGGAGTGGAGCGGGTACACCGAGTTTATCGCAACTTGGTTCCTGTTTTGGAGCTTCTTTACGTCGCTTAAGAAGTACACCAATTACCTCTCCAAATTTCCTGTTCGCTTGGGCAAGAAGGTCGATCACATTTTCGACATTTGCGGCTGTCTGGCTCTGACGCTTGTCATGTACAGTTGGATCAGCTTTACACTGTTTGCCTCGCCGGTCGGGGATCCTAATTTCGTGGACATGATGAACCGAGGCGTTCCTTCATTGGCTGGTCGTACGTATGGATACATTGTCTTTGAAGTTCCTTCGAAGCTGGGTATGGCGAACGAACCATTCAGCATGGTGGACTACGCTCGAACGCGAATGGCACGCGCTCGTGCGGAAGAAGATCGATAGATCTCGAAGTTTCCTTGGCCTCGACTTTTCTTTGTTTCGCAACTCAATCGTCACGATCTCGCATGACCGACACCGTTGATCAACCTTCTGGAAGTGGTTTCTCTGGAGAGAACGAAGACCTTCTCGAGTATCGCGAGCTAAGCCGCCTGGCGATCGGAGGCATGGTACTGGGTGTCGTCTCCGTCCTGGCCATCTTCACGTCGGTGCTCTGGATCATTCCGATCTTGGCGATCGTGTTGTGCCTGGTCGCTTACTACCAGATCTCAAAATCAGAGGTTCTCACCGGCAAAGGAATGGCCCTGATTGGGCTCGCTTTGGCAGGCATCTGGCTAGGGATTGGTGTCACCCAGGGAACCGTGCGCACAAGCGTGATGATGGGGCATTCCCGCGAGATGGCCCAAAGCTGGCTCGATCTCCTTTTGCAAAAGAAAACCATGGAAGCCCACCAGTTGATGTTGCGACCTGGCGGACGGCAGTCCCCAGCGACCCCGCTGGAAGGCTTCTACAGTCAAGATGAAATGGCTCAAGAAGAGCTACAAGGCTTTGAAGATCGCGACGCCGTTAAGGCAATCCTTCAGTGGGAAGGAGCACCGATCGAAGCGAAGTTTCAGTACGATGTGGCGTCCAGCACGTACGAAGGCTCGGACTACGGTCGTCATGCATTTCAGCTGCTCGACAGCAAGTCTGGCAAGCCGCTCTGGGACGTCGAAGTATTGATGAAACGAGAACGGGGCTACGGCGATCAGCAAAACAAGTTCTTTTGGATCGCCGATTCGATCTCGTTAGAAAAGACCTACTCCGACGGGAAGTAGGTCGACCGAAGCAACGGCAAGCGGCTCTAACTCAACGCTTTCTGCACGCTGGCTTTCATCTTGTCGAGTCCCTCTTTAGCAACTTCGAAAGCGTCTCGCTTCCAGTACTCGGGATTGAAGAGCTCCAGCGAAAAGACGCCTTCAAAGCCGTTGCCAACAAGCGTTTGAATCATCGGCGTCAGAGGAGCCACACCATCGCCCGGGAAGACACGTGCACTGTCATTGATTTGTTCTCGCGGCGGTTCGGCGGGGTAGTCGTTCATGTGAAACACGGGTATCACGTTGCCACTAATTGCTGCTAAACCACTGAAGTCGGAGCCACCTTTGTAGATGTGGTAGACGTCCGGCATCATGCAAGCGTTGGGATGATTGGCCTCGACGACAACGAGTGCGACTTCGCCTAAACGATTAAGATTGGTCGAAAAGCCCCATAGTTCCAGCTCCGGAACGACGCCCGTTTGTTGGCCCACTTCCAGCAACGCATGGTATCGTTTGGCGACTTCAAGCAGATCGAGTTTTGGACCGTTTGTGGCACCTGCCGGTGGAGCGGCGATTCGTGTCCCACCGATTTGTGCGAGCAAGTCCATGTCACGTTTAGCGTGCTCGAGGCCAGCTTTGCGTTTTGCTTCGTCGTCGACGATCCATTGAGCGAACCCGATAGCACTTTCCACCTTCAAGCCAGCGTCGGCAATCCGTTTGCCAAGGTCGTGCAGGCTTTTGCCAGAGTCTTTGTGTTCTTGAATCTTGGAGATCCATGGCTCGATGCCGTCGTAGCCAGCTTTCGCGGCGATATCGACTTCTTCTTCAATGGTCAGCTTCTGGCCGCGAATAGTGCTCGTGTTAAAACAGTAGCGGATCTTCGGGCTGGTACTTTTCGAGGCAGGGGCTTCCGTAGCTTGGGCAACGCTGGAACTAGTTGCGGCTATTGCGGCTGCTCCGGACAAAGAAAGCATCTGACGACGATTAAGAAACGCACTCATAAGCCGAAATCCTAAGGTGGGAATTTGTTCGCAGGTCGTTTCATTGTGCTTGGCCGCCGAGGGCCATGCAACGCCGGAAACCGACTTCTTCCGCGAGAAAACGGCATGGTTAGCATGATCTGCGTGGGGTATGATGCGACAGACAAATTCATGGGGCCAAACTGAGATTCTTCGCGGCATCTTGCCGCCGATTTAAAAGCAGAGAGCAACACGATGTGGGAAGCGCTGATTGCGGTGGTGGCCTTGGCGGCCATGGAAATCGTTCTGGGGATCGACAACATTGTCTTTATCGCGATCGTTTCAGCTCGACTGCCGGAAGAGCAACGCCCTAACGCACGCCGGTTAGGTCTGATTGCGGCGCTGGTCATGAGAATTCTGTTGTTATTCACCATCTCGTGGGTGATGCAAGCCAAAGAGCCATTCTTCCATTGGAGCTGGGTGTTTGGCGATCTCGAGTTCTTCCATCACCATGAAGAGTTGGAAGGGGTCTCTGTCAAAGACCTGATTCTTTTCGTGGGTGGGTTGTTCCTTATTTGGAAAAGTGTCTTCGAGATCCATGAAAAGCTGGAGCATCAACAGCACGGCGAAGAGGGAGGCGGCAAAGCGCCCGCGACTTTTTCTGGAGTCATCTTCCAAGTCATGGCACTCGACGTCATTTTCTCACTCGATTCGGTGATCACGGCCGTCGGGATGGTGAAAGATACCGTGCAGATCGGAGGGGCCGAAATCAGCGGCATTTGGCTGATGGTTACCGCCGTGCTGATTTCCGTTGGCGTGATGATCGTGTTTGCCAACCCGATTTCCGAATTTGTCGAGCGGCATCCCACGCTGAAAATGTTGGCCCTCAGCTTCCTCATCCTGATTGGCGTGATGTTGGTCGCTGAAGGGGCGGGAACGCACTTCAACAAGGGTTACATCTACTTTGCGATGGCATTTGCCCTGATTGTCGAGTTCCTGAATATGCGGGTTCGGTTGAAAGGCCGCCGCCCTCAAGAGATCGAAAAGGGGCCTTCCGAGCAAGCACAGCCAGCGGAAGGCTCGTAATCTGACCTTTTCCCGCTGTTGAGGGGGCCAAATGCCGTGCGGGGGAGGCAAATAGACTTGGACCTAGGCATCGCCGTACGGTAGAATTGTGGGAGCACGAAATCTTCGTGTTCCCACCTTTTTATTCTGCCCACCCAGCCTCAGCGAACGAAGTCTTATGCGAATCATCGCATTGTCACTGGCCGTTTTCGCGGTATCCCTTTTGCCGTCGATCGCGTCAGCGGAAAACAAATTCTCTGCCGAGCATATCGAGTTCTTTGAGAAGTCGGTTCGTCCGGTCTTTGTCAAACGTTGCATCGAATGCCATGGTGCGGAAAAGCAAGAGGCCGGCTTGCGCCTCGATGCGCGTTCTGCAATCGTCAAAGGGGCCGATTCAGGTGAGATCGTCGCAGCTGGTAAGCCAGATGAAAGTGGCTTGATTCACGCCATCCGTTACGAAACCTACGAGATGCCTCCTAGTGGTCAGATGCCTGCGGAGGAAATTGCGGCGATCGAGAAGTGGGTAAAGCTGGGTATGCCATGGCCGGAAGAGTCAGAGCCGATTCAGCCGATGTCATTCGATCAGCGACTGGTGAACGATAAGCAAGAGCATTGGTCGTACCAGCCGATCCAAAACCCAGAGCCACCCGCGGTGGACGGCAAGCATGTCGCCAACGTAATCGATCAGTTCGTTGTCGACAGCTTGAACAAAGCAGGCATTGCGCCGAGCGAAAAAGCAGATCGACGTACGCTCATTCGACGAGCGACTTTTGATCTGATTGGACTTCCACCAACGCCAGAGGAAGTTCAGGCGTTCGTCAACGACGAGTCGCCCAATGCTTTCGAGAAAGTGATCGATCGTCTGTTGGCATCTCCGCAGTATGGTGTGAAATGGGGACGCGTCTGGCTGGACGTCGCACGGTATTCTGACACGCGAGGCTATCTCAACGATGGTCAAGATCGCCGCTTCCCTTATGCCCATGCGTATCGTGACTACGTCATCGATTCGTTCAATCGCGATACGCCGTACGATGAATTCATCAAAGAACAAATCGCGGCAGACTATTTCGCGGAAGAAGGAGACCGACGACTCGCAGGGCTTGGGCTCATTCGTATCGGTCGCCAGTTTTTGAAACGGCAAGATACGATCGATGACCGTATCGATGTTGTCACGCGAGGTTTGCTGGGCCTGACGGTGAGTTGTGCTCGCTGCCATGACCACAAATACGACGCCATCAATACGGCGGACTACTACGGGCTTTACGGCATCTTCGATCAACTTGAAGAAACAACTCCGCTCGTCGGCCCGATTGATGCCGATCCACAGTATCCCGAGTTCAAGAAACGCTTTGACGAGCTTCAAGCGGAACTCAATCAGCATACCGAGAAAACCGAACGAGTGATTCAATCGGAAGCCGCAACCAACTTTTTCGACTTCATCGTGCGTGCGGTATCGAAAAAGCAAGATGTCGAGATCGCCAAGTACGAGCAGAACGAACTGGACGCGAAGAACATTCGCCCCCATTTGGTTTCCAAGTGGAAGCAGTTCGCCGATCGTGTCTGGAAGCCGAACGATCCAATCTGGGGGCCGCTCTTCAAGGCACACGAATTGGGCGAAGAGCAATTTGCTGCGGAAGCGGAGGCATTAGTCGCCAGTTGGACGGCCGAGGACAGCAAACTGAATCCAACCGTTCGCGAAGCCATCCAGCAGGCAAAACCGACTACGCTTCCAGCGCTGGTTGATGTTTATGACGAACTCTTCAAACCAATCGGTGCTGTCTATCGGGATGCCGAGTTCAGTAAAGTGGCCGTTGATAAGTTGGATGGTCCGCAGGGCGAATTGGCCGATGCGTTGTTTGGACGATTCTCGCCGGTGCTACTCAATGACAACGATGTGAATCGATCCTGGTTCACCAGCGAACGCAACGCACGCAAGAAGCTGGAAGGAAAGATTCGTGGTCATGAGATCGACTCGCCTGGCTCGCCGCCCCGTGCGATGGCGGTGGTCGATCGCGATAAGATCCATGATCCGGTGATCTTCCTGCGCGGCGACCCTGGTCGTCGTGGCGATCGCGTCCCTCGGCAGTTCATTCGCGTATTGAATGAACCAGAGGATACCTCCTACAGCAACGGTAGTGGGCGATTGGAATTGGCCGAAGACATTGTGGCTGACGACAACCCTTTGACAGCACGCGTGATTGCCAACCGTGTCTGGATGACGCACTTTGACCAGCCGCTTGTGCTGACGCCGGCAGACTTTGGTGTCCGAAGCGACCCGCCGAAGCTGCCCCTTCTGTTAGATCACTTGGCGACGTACTTGAAGTCCAACGATTGGTCTCTCAAGCAGTTGCACAAGTACATCATGCTTTCGGCAACCTATCAGCAATCGAGCGAAGACCGTGCGGATGCGAGGGAAAAAGATCCAGAAAATCGCCTCGTCTGGCGAATGAACCGCCGCCGTCTCACGTTCGAGGAAATGCGAGATGGCATGCTTAAAGTTAGTGGTGCGCTGGACGATTCGCTCGGTGGCCGGGCCGAAAAGATTCTGGAGAATCCTCACCCGCCGCGGCGTACCGTGTACGGTTTTGTCGATCGCCAAGACTTGCCGAACTTGTATCGTGCGTTCGACTACCCGAGCCCAGATGCGACAAGTCCAGAGAGATCGAAGACCAGCGTTCCGCAACAGGCACTTTATTTGCTGAACAGTCCTTTCGTGCAGCGTCAGGCTCAATGGATTACCGATTCGTGGAAAGACGAGCCATCCCTCACGGATGAACAGCGATTGGAACGGCTCTTTCAGCGAGTACTGCAGCGAGCCCCTACACAACAAGAATCGGAAATGTTTTTGAAGTACGTCGAGTCGTCCTCCGATGGAGAAAAATGGAATCGGTGGGATAGCGTTGCCCAGGTGGTGATGATCTCCAACGACTTCATGTTTGTCGACTAAATTCACGCGACGCTCGACCGATCTCGAAATAGCAACCGGAATAGAATTATGAATAGCCAATACTCACACCGTCCCGAAGCTTGCATGTCGCGTCGTGATATGCTGACTCGCATGGGAACTGGCCTCGGCATGATGGGGCTGGCCGGGCTTCTGGGTGATGAAAAGCTTTTGGCAGCCGATGCTCAGTCTGCAGCGGAAGCAGCTTCGTACCAAAATCCCTTGGCACCGAAGGCTCCCCACTTTCCCGCCAAAGCAAAGCATGTCATTCACTTGTTTATGACCGGCGGTCCATCGCACGTCGATACGTTTGACCCGAAGCCTCTGCTCACCAAATACCATGGTAAGCCGCTGCCAGGGGGTGAAAACCTGCGAACGGAACGTAAGACAGGCGCCGCAATGGCGTCCCCATTCAAGTTCCAAAAGTATGGCGAAAGCGGAATCGAAGTCAGCGAGCTGTTCCACAACACCGCGCAGCATATCGACGACATCGCCGTGATCCGCTCGATGAAAGCGGAAGTGCCTAACCATGAGCCGTCGCTTGGTTTGATGAACTGCGGTGCGTCGGTGGCGGTTCGCCCAGCGTTCGGCAGCTGGTTGACTTACGGCATGGGAACGGAGAATCAAAACCTTCCGGGCTACATCGTGATGTGCCCTCACGGCTATCCGACGAAGCAAACCCAGAACTGGCAGTCGGCATTTCTGCCGGGCGTTTACCAAGGAACCTATGTCGATACGCGGCACACGGAAGTTGAGAAGTTGATCGAGAACGTTAAAAACTCGAATCTTCCACTCGACCAACAGCGCGAACAAGTCGACCTGCTTCAGCAGATGAATCAAATGCATCGTGAACAACGAGGTTTCGATCCGGCGTTGGAGGCACGTGTGCAGTCGTTCGAGCTTGCCTATCGTATGCAGATGGAGGCAACCGATGCGTTCGACGTTTCTAAAGAACCGAAGAATGTGCTAGAAGCCTACGGCGATGGAATTCAGGCCCGTCAGATCCTGATCGCACGTCGCTTGGTGGAACGAGGCGTCCGCTTTGTCCAGGTCTTCCATGATAAAGGACAGCCTTGGGATAGCCATGATGATCTCGAATCGGCGCATCGCCGCTTAGCGGGGCAATGCGATCAAGCGATTGGAGCATTGATTTCCGATTTGAAGCGACTCGGATTATTTGAAGAGACTTTGATTCTTTGGGGCGGTGAATTTGGTCGCACGCCGACGGTTGAACTTCCTAAGCCAGGTTCCAACCAAGGAAAAGTCAACGGCCGCGATCACAACCATTACGGTTTTACTTGCTGGCTCGCCGGCGGTGGCATCAAGGGAGGGCAGGTATATGGCTCGACCGATGAAACGGGTTTCAAGGCCGAAGAGAACCCCGTCCACGTGCATGACTTGCACGCGACGATGCTGCACGCGTTAGGCTTCGATCATAAGAAGCTGACCTATCGTTATGCCGGTCGTGACTATCGTCTTACCGACGTGCACGGAAACGTTGTCCACGAGTTGCTTTCGTAGCGAACCACACTTGGTGGCGGGTGTCTATCGGGGATTCTGACGTATACGTAACGAAAGGCCACGAAGATGTCACGCTGTGAACTGTGTGGAGGTGAAGCGTTCAACGAGCATCACCTGATTCCACGTCATTGCCATCGCAAGTCGTGGTTCAAAAATCGTTTCAGCAAAGAGCTGATGCAGCAAACGATTGATGTGTGCAAAATGTGCCACCAGATGATTCATCATTTGGTGCCGGACGAGAAAGAGTTGGGACGCAGCTATAACACCATTGAATTGCTGGCAGCCCATCCCGAAATTCGGAACTATCTAAAGTGGAAGAAAAAACGGGTCCGCAACTAGTGCGAACCCGTCCTTCTTTTCCAGTTTCAGCAAGTGAGTTTACGCGGGGGATCGCCTAATCCGCTGCTGTCTCTGTTTCGGGGACTTCAACGTCAGGAAAAGCATCGGCCAGTAACGTGGTCAGTTTCTCACCTCGAGCCTCTGTCGACACAACCAAGCCATCTTTGCCGATCAGGATCATCTGAGGAATCGCGTTGATACCGTAATATCGAGCGTTGACGTCGGAGAATCCGCGGTAATCATCTCCTTCGGCATTACATACAACGAGCCACGGGAGTTCCCGTTCGCTGGCAAATGCTTCCACGTCCGCTTTCGCATCGTCGAGGCTGATTCCGATCACTTCAAAGCCGTGTGGGTGATAGACCTCGTACAGTTCTTTGAGGTGCGGGAACTCCGCCACGCAGGGTCCGCACCAAGTGGCCCAAAAGTCGACGAGCACCACTTTGCCTTTCAAGGCGTCAAGATCGAGCGGCTTGCCATCGAGCGTCTTGCCGACGATTCGCATCGAGTTGCCGACCAGGTTTATTCGGCGCGAGAATCCTTTCAGGTCTTCCGCCGTAGCGCGAATTTCGGCATCGGTCGAACTCATGAAATGGCGTGCCAACTCGTCGGTGAATTGGGCCGTGTGTGGAGCGTCGACAAGCGATGATATGTTCTTGGCAAGCGTCATTCCCAGCTTGGCCGAACTCGAAGACACGTCCATCGCGGTTATTTCAGCCAGCTTGTCTTGCACATACTCTAAGCGTTTCGCTTCGGACTCTTGCCGGACAAGCATCGTTTCCAGAGAGATGATTGCATTCTGGGCTTCTAATGCAACTTCAGGCTCTTCGTGCTTAGTATAGCCTTTCAAGTCGTCCATTAGTGCGTCGATGGCGGCTTCGTTGCCTGTACGTGCTTGCGCGGTCCGGATGGAGAATCGTGTCCAAATCAAGCGATGCTTAAATTCGGCATCAGAATCCATTTGCCAAACGACGTCGAACATCTTCAGGCTCTTCGCCAAACGCTCGGGTAGCGGAAGAGGATTTTCCTGATCACGCAGGTACGTATTGATCTGGGCGAGACCATCGGCCGCCGATTCAGGCTGGAATGTTGATTCCCCAACGGTTTCCGGGGCGGTGCTCGTTGTATCTTCTCCATGAGCGGTTAGCGGGATAAGAGTCGCTGCGAACAGGAGAATCGCTAGGTAACCGTGAGTCCACCCGAATTTCATTGCCTCTCCTCGAATCGGTTTATCAGTAGAAGAACGACATACGAACCTGGCTAAGTTCGTGATTAGTCATATAGGTTCATTCTAAACCACGAAAAATGGCTGCCTATTTTCATAAGCAGCCATTTCGATTGTTAATTTGATGCATCGACCGAAATCGATCGATGTTTGCCGAGGGATGTTACTCTTTCTCAGCGGCTTCTTTGTCTTCTTCTGGCTTCTCTTCCGGAACTTCGACGTCTGGATAGGCTTCGGCCAACAGTTGATCCAGGTTATGGCCACGAGCGGTGAGCGATTGGACGGTACCATCCTTGCCGACGAAAATCATCGTTGGGATACCGCTGATGCCATAGCGTCGGGCATTCTTGTCGTCCCAGCCACGTTCGCCTTCTTCGCGTTCAGTCCAGACGATCGTCCAAGGAAGCTCTTTGGCTTCGACGAACTTTTCGACGGTTTCTTTTTCGTCATCGAGACTGATACCGACGATCTCAAAACCATGAGGATGGTAGATCTCGTACAAACGCTTCATGTTAGGGAACTCGGCGATACATGGACCGCACCAAGTTGCCCAGAAGTCGACGACAACCGTTTTGCCTTTGAGCGACGAAGCGAAGTTCAGGTCTTCGCCATCCAGCTTGGTGCCGGTGATTTCGATCGGGTTGCCTGGAAGGTTCAGTCGATTCGAGAGACCGACGAGGCGAGCAGCGGCTTCCTTCACCGATTCATCTTCAACGGAGCTAAAGTGCTTGGCGAGATCCGAAACTTCCTTCGCTGCATCTTCTGCTTCGAGACCGCGGGAAAGTGCCGTGGCAAGCGTCATCGCAAGTGCTGCGGTGCTTGCCGAAGGTTCCGATTCGATAATGCGCCCTTTGACTTCGTCGATTGTCGCTTGGCGTTCTTCTTCCGAGAGGGAAGCCAGGCTGTTCAGGCGAAGATTCAGCAACATGTTTTCGGCTTCCAAAGCGATCTCAGGATTATCGTCTTTGGTCAGCTTGTTCAGGAAAGCCATGGCTTGCTCGCCGGCAGCTTGATTGCCCATTCGCTGTTGGACGTTTAGCAGCGAGACCTTCAAGTTGATCCCTTGCTTGGTTTCTTCGGTGGTACGATCCATGTCCCAAGCAGCGTCGATCAGTTCAACCGCTTTATCAAATCGCTTCGGCATCGGAAGCTTTTCGTCACCGCCAGTGCGAGCCACGTTCAGTGCTTCTTGGAGGGCTTCCTCGAACGTCTTCGGAGCGGCATCTTCTTTTTCTTCTTCTGTCGATTCTTCGGCAGCCGGAGCAGTTGCCTCGGCGGCACCTTCTTCTGCGAAGGATGGACTCGAAACTCCGATGAGTCCGCCTGCCAACATTGCCGCTAGTGCCAACTTCCAAGCGAATTTCATCGCTATCTCCCTGTTTTGTTTCTAGATTCGATAATGGTCCAACTCGCGCTAATTGATACGAATTGTAAACCCTTGATACGCTCACTGAAACCAAATTGTTCCCCATAATGGGCATGCGAGTCAAAATTTAAGGCCTCGCCAACGCATAAAAAAAGGCTCCCCCGCTGAGTAACGAGGAAGCCTTGGTATTTTGCGAGTTTTAGTGTGAAGCAGGTCACACATTCTCTGCGCGAATCGAGCGAAGTTGCCGCGTTAGCTGGCGTTGACGCTTTCGCGAGTCTCTTGTGGCATTCGGCTTTCGGCCAGCGACGTATCCATGTCGAGCTGCATGACCACGCTCCAGCGGCCTTCGGCGTCGCCTTGCACCCACCAGTGCGGCATCATGCAGACACTCTGGTGGACCATTTCAAAGCCACCTTCGGACTGGCTGACCGTCGAGATCGGGAACGTCCAGACGCTTGTCGGGCGATCGGCACTCCAGCGGCAATCGATGCCGAGCCATTCGTCTTTCACGCCGAGGTCCTGAACTTCGTGCAAGTCGAGGTTGGTTCCAAGATGCCCCAGCTTGTTGCCGTTGGCTTGATGGAAGTAACGATCGTCCGCACCGGACGGCAAGCCGGCCAGGTTCATTTCGACGGCGAAGTGCAGCACTTCGTCTTGCGGCAGGCCTTCCAGCAGGTAAGCGATTTCCAGCGATCCGCTGCCAGCGTTCATTGTCACGCCTTTGGTGATCTTTAGCGGAATACCCCAGGCGTTGCCCATGCGGGTCATCTGAACTTGAATGCGGTCAGGGTTGCGGCGAACTTTGGCTTCAAATGGCGAGCCGACGAAGTCACCTCGTTCCATGGCATTGTTCAAAGCAACTTGTTCCAGCGAGGCGTTGTTGTCGAAGAAGTGATCGACAAGTGCTTTGCGTTGGTACGTATCGTACTGCAGCATCTTGTCGAGGCCTTCTTGCTTGAAGACAACTCGATCGTGGATCGAAGCGACATCGCCGTTGTTCGCCGAAGGACCAGCGAGCACTTTGCGATGGTAAGCTTCCGGGCGACGCGACAGGGTAGCCAACAAGTTATGGCAGATCGAACGGACGTCCAACTCGTAAATGGTTCCGCCGTTGGCCGGAGCCATGTAGGCTACCAGCTTGTCATCTTCCAGGCGAACTTCTTTGCGGGCATCTAAGTTAAAGTCGGCGACTTCGGCTTCGATGAAGTTCGATCCTTTGTGTTCCGCTTGATCCAGCAGGTTTTCCGCCGCAATCAAATGCTTGAAGACCGCGTTCCGCAAGTGGGGCAGATAAGTTCCACCGAATGCTCCGTGCCAGTAGCTGCAATTGCACTGGCCGCGATAAAGTTCCTTCTTGGCTTGGGCAAGCAACTTCGAGTCGCCGTCGTTTTGTTCAGCGGCATGCAGGCGATTGCTAATCCCCAACGCTCGGCAGTACATTTCGTCCGTTTCGGGATAGCGAACTTTGAAGTTTCGCCAGAAGCCCCCGCGGATGTACTTCTTGATCTGCGGCCACTGTTGGTCATGTTCCAAGTTGTGGACGAGGTCTTCGAATTCCATCTGCTGTTGAGCTGGCATCGCCCACTCAGTCATTTCACGGTAGCTGCCTTCGGGAATGTAGGTCTTTCCAACAGGAGCCAACGCGTCGGTAGCTTCAGCCAACGTGGTCGTCAGCAGCCAATCCTTGTTGGCGGTGAGCAGTTCAAAGAACTGTGCCAGCCATCCGCGATCGTAAACGTGGGCTTTGGTGTCGGGCCAGGTACCGAACTTTTCGCCGTCGTCGCCGAAGACCAGCACCGAGTTAGGGTGCTGATCGGCAACGCTACGCATGTAATCGATCGTGTCTTGCGGCGGAGCAAACGGCAGCAGGTATCGCAAGCGTTCGCTGCCAGGGAAGACGTTGAGCAGCTTGCCACATTCTTCGGTCACGTAGTAACCGTACAAGTCTTCCTGAGCGATACCGGCGTTCTTGAAGTGGAAGTCGTCCAGGATCGTGTATTGGATTCCGGCTTCGGAAATGTCGGCGGTCAGCGGTTGTTCCCAAACGCGTTCCGGCATCCACATGCCGCGGATATCAGCGCCCAGACGATCGGTCAGCCATTTGCTGTACGTTTCAATCTGGCCGACGCGGTCGCGTGGGGGAATCATCGGCAGGATTGCTTCGTAGAAGACACCACCGATGATTTCGATGCGGCCATTCTTCACATGGGCAGCCAGGCGATCGAGGTATTCAGGGTGATGCTCGTCCAGCCATTCCATCAGCGGACCGCTGGTGTGCAGGCCAATCTTGATATCGGGGTAGCAATCGAAAACGTCCAGGAAGGGGAGGTAGCTGTCCTGAAAGGCCTGCTCGAAGACACCATCGAAGTTACCGATGGGTTGATGGTTATGCAGCACCAAGCAAAGACGGATCGTGTTGCTCATAATTTTCTCGGGGGAGTGTCCTGGGAGTTGGGGAGGTCTTGCGGCGGAGTTCGCCTGTTTAGATACAGGACGAATCGGCAGAACCGGTAACCCTTTGCTAGCTTTTCCAAACGAGTTTGACGGAAGGCCTACGGTGACGTTTCAGGTTGTGCAAACCTTGACGGTCACAGCGACTCGCGGAGGATCTGAGCAGCTCGCTCGGGAGAGAGGGGGTTCACATAGAGACCCGTCCCCCACTCGAATCCGGCCCTCACCGTCACGCGCGGCAAAACCTCTACATGCCAGTGATAGTGATCTGTCGAGAATGTGTCAAACGGCAACGTGTGAATCAAGTAGTTATATGCCGGGAAATTTAATGCCTTTTCCATTCGTGCGAGGATCGAGCGTAGCAACAAGGCAAGCTGCTCTAACAGCGTTGACTTTGCGTGCCCGAAATCGGCTTGCCGTTGACGCGGAAGAATGGTGACTTCAAACGGCATTCGCGATGCAAAAGGACAGAACGCGACTAAGTTCTCGTCGGCATGGACAATTCGCGACTCAGCGTTCAGTTCCTCTTCGATCAAGTCGTTCCAGTAGGTGCGGCCAGTTTGCTGGAAATAGGCTTCGCTGGCGGCCAATTCCTGCTGAATGACCGGCGGAACGATTCGAGTCCCCATCACCTGGCTATGCGAGTGCTCGAGCGAGGCCCCCGCCGCAGGGCCGTTATTCTTAAACAGTTGAACGTAGCGGCAGTTTCCTTTCTCGCGAATGGTATTGAGCCTACGTTGATATGCCTCAAAGGTAAGAATCGCGTTTCGCTCGGGCAGACCCGTAAACGAGGTCACATGCTGCGGCGATTCGACGATCACTTCCTGAACGCCGCTGGCCGTTTCCGAGGCATAGAACGAAGACTCAGACGCACTGCTTTCCGTCGGAAAAACGGGAGAGAGCGAGGGGAAGATATTCGGCAGAACACGAACTTCCCACGGTTGTTGATCGCTCGTCCGCTCGAGATGATCTGGCAAAACCAGTTGTTCGTGCGGCGTAGCATCTTCATGGCCGCCGCAGAAGGGGCAGCGTAACTCAGAAGGGGCCGGAATGGTCGACTTCCACTGCTGAGGACGACTCTCGCGCCCTTCAGCAATCACGACTTGGAATCCGAGTAAAGGGTCTCGGCGAAGCTCGTTTCCGGAACTACGACTCACGGCGACATCCTTGTCGACGGCAACTCACGTTACGAGCCGCGACGAGCTTCGAGGGTTTTCCGATAGAGTTCAATGTACTGTTGAGCACTGCGATCCCAGGACCAGTCTTGGGCCATCCCTGTCTCGACAATCTGATTCCACGTATCAGGCTGCTCGTGATAGGTGCTGATGGCGATTTCCAGGATATCTTGCAGTGCCTCGGAAGTGTACTCCCGGAAGCTGAAGCCATTGGCTGTTCCGGTTTCCAGCGAATCTGGCGTCATGTTCGTGATGGTATCGGCCAAGCCGCCGGTTTCGCGAACCACAGGAACCGTTCCGTACTTCAAGCTGTACAGTTGGTTAAGGCCGCACGGTTCATAAAGGCTAGGCATCAGGAACATATCTGCCCCAGCTTCGACGCGTCGCGCCTTGCCTTCGCAGAATTCGACTTTCACGCCGATTTTATTGGGGTAAAGGGTCGCGAGCTCCTTCAGCATCGCTTCGTGATGCGGCTCGCCGGTACCCAGGATGACCCATTGGCAGTCGCAAGTCTTCGCCCGATCGCGAATCACCTTGGCGACAAGATCGAAACCCTTTTGATCTGCCATACGTCCCACCATGCCAATGACTGGCGCCTTGGGATTGGTTGGCAGATTGAATTCCTTTTGCAGCTCTGCTTTGCAGAGAGGCTTGTTTTGCTTCCAATTGCTCAGGTCGTATTTGGCGGCAATGTCTTCGTCGGTGTTCGGGTTCCAACGAGAATAGTCGACCCCGTTCACGATGCCAGCGAGCACGTTGCGGCGTTCCCGCAAAGCGCCTTCCAATCCACAACCCATCGGCTGCGACTGGATTTCTTCGGCATAACGTGGACTGACGGTGCTGACCGCGTCGGCAAAGACGATCCCGGTCTTCAAGAAGTTCAGATGGCCGTAGAACTCCATCTGATGCATGTTGAAGTATTTCCAGTCGAGCCCAGTCAGCAGCATGTCCCAGTGCCAGAAGTTGCCCTGGTAAGCCATGTTGTGAATGGTCAGCACGCTGGCGATGTTTTCGTAGCCGCGAGTCGCGCTGTACTCAATGTTGAGGTACGCCGGAATCAGGCCGGTTTGCCAGTCGTTGCAGTGGATCAAGTCGATCTTCAGATCGAGCAGGCGAATCGCTTCGAGCACGCTGCGGCAGTAAAACACGAAGCGTTCGCAGTTGTCTTGGTAGTCCGTTCCTGCTTCGCGATACAACTCAGGCCGATCGAAATACTCGTCATTCTTGACGAAGTAGATCGGAACATCCGAATTGGGCAAATGCGATTTAAGCAGTTGGCCAGAGGCAATTTGTCCACCGACGGGAACGTCGAAATAAATCGGCAGTTCTTCGATCGGTAGGCCGGACTTATAGATATGTCGAAAAGCAGGAAGGATCACCGTTACGTGATCCGCCAGGCCTTCGAGTGCTTTTGGCAAAGCACCTCCCACATCCGCCAGCCCCCCGGTCTTGGCGAATGGATAGACCTCGCTGCTTGCAAAGAGAATATTCAAGGGGGAGTGGCTCCGTGGAGTGGCTATCTTCCGGTTAACAGCAAGGTTGCGTCAAATAATAACACACGAAATCTGCCACTGGGATAGCCTTGTGAAAAAAGGCGGTTTTCGTTGATTGTGGCGATTAGGTTCTCTTGGTGGTTGGGGCGCACGCCCCTTTATTAATGTGCATTGGGGGAAATAGGTTCGCCACAATGCCCTTAGCATGTCAATGAAAAATTTTGAGGAAGGAGGTCGAATCTTCGGCAGTCCGACCATTCGGGTGGGGTATAGGTTACCAATTATCCAGCTTGGGTGGATTGCATCGGGAACCGAGATGCCTGCGTCGAGGCTGGCTCAACGAGTTTATTTTATAGGCTAAGCGTTTGAGGACCACCGATGTTGGCTCAGATTACAGGCGGTTTCGCAGTTGCTCGAGCGAAGATTGCTTGCCGACGACCAACAGCAGCTGATCACAGCCAAGCGTGTAGCCACCGTCGGGGAACATCTCGAGCTTGCCGGTCATCGAGTCCTTAATGCCCACGACCCACACGCCATACTGCTGGCGAAGATTCAGCTGCATCAGCGATTTGCCAACCATCTCGTCTGGGGCCGCTACTTCCATGAAGCTGTATTCTGGATCGATCGGCAGGAAATCGATGATGTTCGGCCATGTCACGCGGTCGGCCAGTGTCGCCGCGATTTCCGCTTCCGGGAAGATTACCCGATCGACGCCGAGCCGCTTGAGCAGCTTTCCGTGATCGTTGCTGACCCCTTTGACGATGATCCGCTTCGCGCCGAGTTCTTTGCAGTGCAGCGTTGCTAACAGGGAAGGACTGATGTCTTCTCCCATGCTGATGAACACCGCGTTGGCATCTTTGATGTTCAACTGTTGAAGCGTGTCGAAGTCGGTCGCGTCGGCGATGATCGCTTCGTACAGTTCGTCTTTGATCTCTTCGACATGCTCGCGATGGCTATCGACGCCGGTCACGCGGCAACCGTTCTTGTTGAGCTGTTTGGCCAAAGCTCCGCCGAAGCTTCCCAGCCCGAGAACGTAGAAATGCTTCACTGGTGGCATATCGGCTTATCCTATGAGAGGTTCTTCTTTGGGATATTCGACGGGAACCTGGTGTTCTTTAAGCGACAACGCCACGAAGACCGAGATCGGTCCGATACGTCCCAGGAACATCAGTACGATGATAATCATCTTGCCCCAGGACGAAAGACTGCCAGTAAAGCCGGTCGAAAGGCCGACCGTTCCCAGCGCGGAAACGACCTCGAACGCCGCATCCAAAAACAACCCTTGGCTCTTCGGATGAGGCGTGCTCGACTGTTCGACCACCAAGATCATCGTCAGGGCACCGATCGCCAAAACTGAAAACAACAGTGCCGTTGCTGTGGCGGCTTGAAACACTTCCTGCGGGATCGTTCGCCGGGCAAAGTTGACGCGTGTCGCCCCTTGAAACGTCTTCCAGGCATGCAGCGCCATCACCATGATGGTTGAAACTTTGAAGCCACCTCCTGTCGAACACGGCCCAGCTCCGATCAGCATCAAGATCATCGAGATAAACAGTGTCGCGTTGGTCAACGAGGCAACGTCGATCGTATTAAAACCGGCCGTGCGACAAGTCACCGAATGAAAACCGGCGACGACGATCTTCTTCCAAATCGGCATCTGATCGAGCACGCCGTCCCATTCCAGGTACAGCACCGAAAGGAAACCGAACGTCAAGAAGAACAGGGTCCCTGTCAGCATGAACTTCGAGTGGATATGCAAGTTCACCCAGCCGTCGATCGGGCCTCTTCGCCAGTTTTTGTTCAAGTCGAGCATCACCGGAAAGCCAATCCCGCCGACGATAATCAGCGCGGATATCGTCAGGTTGACCAGTACATCTCCTTGAAAACTGGTCAAACTGTCATCGTGCAGGGCGAAGCCAGCATTGCAGAAAGCAGACACCGAGTGAAACATCGCATGCCAGGCCGCTTTGCTCGGTTCGTAAAGAAACAAGTTCCGGGCAAACAAGATCGCGAAGCCAATCCCTTCGCTTACCGCGGTCACCATCAGCACGTGCCGCAAGATCCACTTTAAGTCCGAATCGTCGCTCGCTCCGAGGGTCTCCGTCAAAATTGCCCGAGCACGCAAGCTAGGCTTGTTTCCCAGGTTGAACATCGTGAACGTGGTGATCGTCATGATCCCGATGCCACCGATCTGGATGAGCACCAAGATGCCCAACTGCCCGAGAAAGCTGAAGTCGTTAGGCGTCGAGCGTACGGCAAGCCCCGTCACGCAACTGGCGCTCGTCGCAGTGAAGCAAGCATCGAGAAGCGAAATTGGTTCTGCCCCAGCACCGCGGCAAAACGGAAGCGTCAACAGCAACGTGCCGGCGATGACCAGCCCCAGGTACCAGATCACCAGGTTTCGGGCTGGGTATTTGACAATCGAACCAGTCAGCTGTGGCATAGCGGCAGTGCCAAAGAGGTTTCAAGCGACGCGACGAAGCAGATCAAAGCGTTCCTGTTATCCAGCACCCAAGTCGCTTCGTCAACGCAGGCTTAATGGCTACCGCGCGACCGAAGAACCAGGCTCGGTCGCATCGGTTGCTTCGGTTTCTCTCGGAGCAAGAGCGTTCAGCACCGCAGGGCAGAACAGCAAAACGGTTCCGATGCATGTGCCGGCCAGAAGATTACGATAGAACGGCAACGCACTGACGTAACACTGCACTAAGCCCTGAGCAGTCTTGGGGTATTCTTCCAGCGTCAGCCAACTGCCGAAGTTCGAGACCAAAAAGTAAGCCACGCTCGCCAGCACGCCCATGCCGATCGGTTTGATCCAGCTTCGATCGTTACGCAGGGCATATCCGGCCAAGATGGTCGCCGTCAGGCAAATGTAGTTGAACGGTGTACCTGGATAGAAAGCCCAGTCGAAGTGGCCCGAGGCAGCCCAAATGCCAAGATCACTCAACACGAGCGATGCCAGCATCACGCCGGCAGCCGCGTATCGATTGGACATCATCGCACCAGCGAACATCCCCACGGCCAAGATCGGTGTGAGCGACCACGGGAAGTACTGCGAAAACCAATCGTTCTGAGCACCCATCGCTGTCAACGCGTACGGTAGTACACGCAGGAAAACGCAGTAGGCCAAGCAAAGGCCCACCACCAGCCAAATCCGCAAGTGGTGGGAGCGATGGTTCGGAGTTTGGTTTTCTTCAGGCATGCCGCTACTCGTTGGTCCTCGAAAGGAAATGGATTTCGATTCCCTAAGTATCGACAAGAACCGCCCTTAGCGTCAACCGCGCCGGGGAACCGATGTTTTAAACCATCGGTTCCGGCGGACCGCTCGTTTTCTTCGGCGAAGCGACTCGCAGCAGGCGGAAACCAATGTCGGAGCGAATAAAACCGTACAGCCCCCCCACAATCAGCACCAGCAGAACAGCGGTCAGGATTCGGTTGTAGTCATTTACGATAAACACTGGCCCACTACCGATTTCCGGATAGGTCGTCGGAGGAACCGGCAGTCCGTTTTCTTCCGCGATAAGGGCCGCATTGACGATATGAATCACCGGAATCCCTTCGCGAATGAACCGCGGAGCCACGCCATCGATCTGGTCGATGTTCGGTGGAGGCAGCAAGTTGATCCCCGTTTTAAACGATTCCTTTCCAAGCGCACGCCCTGTCGAAACGACCCCGCCGCCGATGTTGATATAGCAAGCAATCGGTTTTTGGGCCGCTTGCTGCCGATAGATCTTCATCCGCTCGTCGGCACTTTCTTGGACCCGCTTTTCAATCAAAGGAAGCTTGTTCCGTTCGATCGACTTACGAATGATCTCAATGCCATTTTCCGGCAAGCCGAGCCCACGATCGTTGTCGCCACCCAGGGAAGCAGCAACGCTGCGTGTTTTCAGGATGCCTTCTTCGTACAGAATGCGTTCCATATCAATCCACAGCAGTTCCGGGATGTTGGCTCCCCATTGCGAACTGCTGCCAGAGGCAATGACGACCGGCTTGGCACCAATCGTTTCCAACGCGGACAACATACACAAGTTCAGTGCAGGGAACGAACCGCTGATACCAACGGCGACTACGTCTCCTTCTTCCACGCCTGTTTCTCGCAGCATATCGACAAAGATCGCTGCGAAGTTTGGATTCGCCGAAGCCAGCTTGGAAGGCAAGTCGCCCACCATGCTTGTGACCGCCGAGTTTGTCAGGCCGACCATTCCGCTACGCCCGGGATCGAGCGAAGGGTCGATATCGTAGCCCAGCTCGGCACGCGTGAGGTACAGCTTTTCCATGCCCCGCGCGGCCAGTTCGGTAGCTGCCAGCTTTTCATCGTAGTAACGCGTCTTGCGATCGACACGAACGTTCTCCACGATGGCGAGTCCGGCCACCGCGACCGAAGCGATCAGCATAAGCGCGGTGCGCGAAACTGTTTTAGGACGCCAATAAATCTTCTTCACAGGTGGAGTTCCGTACCGAAAGCGAGAATAAGGATCAAACGAATCGCGGTCGAGGCGATAAACAGGGCGCTCAACGTTTCGACTACCCCTTGCCGATCAAGCCAGATGGCGATCAAGCCAGGAATGATGTAGCCAATCACTTGGACCGGCTCGGTCGTTTCCATAGGCTGAGCCTGCAGCGCTTGCAGCGGAGTTAATGCCCACACTGGCAACGCATCGAACAGCGAGCGAACCAAGAAGCCGATCAAAATCATCAACACCGTGCGGCGTTTGCCATACACGATGACAATATTCGACAGCAGGTGCACCAGGAAAAACGTCAGCAGTGCAGCCACGACTGTCATGCTGATATTGACCGGCTGATCCAGGAACAACGCGAAGTAGCCTGGCACCACCATGCCGCCGGCGGCAAGTCCGAAAAGCTCGGAAAACACGAGGCTGACCGCCAGGCCAACCCCAATTGCGACTGTAATAATCCCCGTCATTTAAAGGTCTTCTGTGTACTGCGATTTGCGAAGTAGCGAACGACGTCGAGGCCGACGCCACCAATATTTGCGATCCCCATCACCAGCGATGTCTTTCCGGAATATTCCAGAATCGTCTCGAAGATGTCAGGTGCCGCGAGGTCTTCAGCGAAGACCAACTTCAGCGGATCGATGCCCGCTTCGGTGGCTGTCTTAGCGAAGATGTAAGTCCCTGTGCCGATAAGCACATAAAAGTCGGCTGCCGGCCATTTGGTGACCGATTCGCCCAGTTGCTGCGAACGGTCCGGCCGATCTTGTCGGCAGTTGACCACCAGCACGCGTCGTTCGACTTCGGGATAACGTTCCAATGCCATCGTCCAGATGCGTTCGGTCGATTCAGGATCGTTCGCGGCAAAGCCATTGACGAAGTGAATCTTGCGGCCGAAGAAATCCATCTCGTGGGCGGTCATCGCGCCAGGGTCAGGCTTCGCTTCCCACATGCCTCGCAAAGCGGTGGCGCGGTCGACACCCAAGTCGGAGCAAACCCGCAGCGCTAACGCCACGTTCTCGGCATGTTCGACGTACATGAACCCCGCGAGATCGAGCGGCGTGATCTGCTGCACGTCTTCTTCCGTGATACCGATCAACTGCGTCGCGCGGTCTTGCGAAGCATGAGCAAATACGTCGAGGTGATCTCGCTCGGCGGTGAACAGTTTCGCTTTGACGGGAACCATACCGGCCAATGCCCAAGCGACATCTTTCTCGGTCGGGCCCATCACATCCAGGTGATCTTCGCGGGCGTTGGTGATGACGCCATGCGTAGCACGAACCAGCTTCGATTCGCATAGCCACTGCAGGTTAGGACGCAAAGCCATGCACTCGATCACAAGGGCTTCCGCTTCGAACTCGACCGCCATATCGACGATGCGAACCTGTTCGATCACGTTTGCCTTCGACGGGCGAAACACAGGGTACTCGGTACCGCTAGGGACGATCATTCGCGGTAGTGTGCCGGTCGTCTTGCAGCAAGTCCGCATGCCGGAAGCTCGCAAGCCAGCGGCGATCAGCCGGGCGACGCTCGACTTGCCGCGCGTGCCGTTCACATGAACGCGAATCGGAATTTTGGAAAGCCGCTGCCGATGTCGGTAGAGCTCCCAGATTCCGTATCCGATCAAGAGACCGGCGGTAATCAAAAGAACAATAGTTGCCATGGGGCCTTGGCGATGGGGCGCCTAAGGGACCTCGGAGAGTGTCGGTTCGCAGCAAGGGTCATCCCGAGGACCGACCTGCCACTAAGCACTGGTGCATGCTGGAAATCACCGCGAGAACGATCGACGCGTTCCGCTTTTAACGCGATGAAGCCGAACCGATTTTGGGGAGGCTAGAGGGCCTCTTAGAAATACAGTTCGCTGTCGATTTCGGAAGTATGTATCGTTTTTCTCAGGCGTCAACTGGAGGAAATCTTCTTCGCCCGAAAAATAACAAACAACGCGTACTCCCGCAGTGTTCCGGATACAAAAAAGGGCCTGAGACGGTTCACCGCGTCAGGCCCAGCCGTGCCGGAATGGTTCTCGACGATGCTACGAGCTGTTACTTAATTCGATAGTACTTTCCTCGAAGCTTAACGAGCAGCGTTTCGTTGGCACGTTGCTGCGAGAGAACCTGGTTTTCTTCCTTCGTGTTCTTCGCGACTAAGTCGAAGTAGGGCTTGCTGAATCGCTCGACATCAACGATTTCGGCCTTGGCTTTTTTCGCCTCTTCGGCAGCTTCCTCATCGATCCACATCTTGTCTCGATAAAAGAGCGTTTTGTTGCCGACATTTCGCACCGACTCGACGACTCTTAGCTCATCTTTCTCGGTGTCTTGCACAACAATGCCTGAGGCACGTCCACCGAAGCCACCACCCCCCATACCCATGCCTGCCGCGGCATCGGCACTTTCCGCCGCTGGCATCGGACCGGAAGCGGCCGGCACGTTCTGAGCGTTCTGGTAAAGCTGCTTCGCCGCACGTTGCGAGAATGCCGATCGCCCTGACGTTTCCGCCAACTTCTCGGTTTCGGTTCGTAGTCGTCGCAAGCTGATCGAGCCACCGAAGCGAGCATCAGCGAGTTCTTCAACCGACTGATTTTCATCCGCGAGAAAACTGGTGTACGGCGTCAAGATTCCATGATCGGTCGAAAGCTGAACGAGTTCGGTCATCAGCTCGTCGTTTTTCCCATGGAGATCCATTTCGTCGATGATCTGGCCGATCCGGCGAATGGCCCACAGCTTCTCGACGAAAGCGTTCGACTGGTCTCGACTTTCTTTGATAAAGTCTGCGCCAAAGTTAAACGACTCTTGCGCCCCGTTTACTTTGCCTGTGATCGTGATTTTGGCTTTGCCGTGCTTCTTGTATCGGCCGACTTGGACCAGTTGTTCGCCCTCGAATAGATCGACGATATCCTTTGGCATTAAACGGTTTACGAAGCTGTTGCCACCCTCTTCCAGATCGAACTTGATCTTCACGTCGGTCATTACCGGGGCATTGATCTTCCGATACAGCCGAGCCACGTGTTCTTCCAGATCTTCATCCGGGCGAACGTATTGGCTTTGCCCTTTGATCTCCCGCGACAGGCGGTCCATCAGGCGGCTGTTGACGTCGTAACCTACGCCGAAGTTGATCATGCGAGCGTCGTAACTATTGTTGGCTTTTGCGTTTGCGACGATCTTCATTTCGTTCGTCTCGCCGTTGGTTGGGCGACCATCCGAGAGGAACAAGATGTAGCACGGCCGATCGTCGTCTTGGACCATCTTCATCGCCGAAGTCAAAGCGCCGTCTATATTTGTGCTTCCTCCCGCGTAAAGTCCGTCGACGAAACCGATCGCTTCAGTCACGCTCTTTTTGTCCGCTTTCTGCAGCTCCGGCTTGAAGCTTTCCACGTCGCTGTCGTAGGCAACGATATTGAATAAGTCCTTGTCGTTTAAGTGGTTAAGGACGTACTTGGCTGCCTCGCGAGCCTGGTCCATCTTCTCGCCACTCATGCTTCCTGAACGATCCACAACGAACAGGACGGTCTTTTTCGGGGGCTCTTCATTGGCATCACGAGGTGGCGGTGAGGCGAGCATCAGGAAGAAGCCTTCCTCGCTCTTTTGAGGTCTGTAGCTAATCACGCTTGCCGATAACTTCTGGTTGTTGCTTTCGAAGAAGAGTCGAAAGTCGTTGTCAGGTAGGAAGTTATCCTTCTCGAATTTCACCACGGCACGCTTGTTTCCGTTGCGCGTGATGTCGACGTCGTGGGTCGGGCTATAGATGCTTTTCAGCTTCTGGCCGGCCTCAATCGAGAGTCGAACTTTCACTTTCTCGACCGGTTTGTCGGTGTATTTGGCGGTCGAAAGGGGGAAAAGAAAGTCCGTCAGCCGACCGTCCTTCTTTAAGAGCTGGCTGTAAGTGATGTTCACCTCACGACTTGCGCCAGCAGGTACGGGGAACACGCTTGTCTGAAACATGCCGGTTCCTGTCCATTCCAGTAATGCAGGATCCTTGTTGGAACGAACAATCGATTCGTACACTTCCCGGGCTTTATCTTTGGGGAGCAGTTTTGCCGGAAACTCTTTGCCATCAACCATTAACGTCAAACTGTCGATCGCTCCGTCGTAGGGCAGGGGGAAGAGGAACGAGACCTCCATCTGGCGGCTGCCGGTGTTCGTAAACTCCTGAGCCACTTGCACTTGCGCGACCTGGTCTTTGATGTTCGCATTCACTTCCAGTTTGGTGATTTTGTAAGACTGGGGTGGTGGCGTGGGTTGCGGGGTTGGAATTGGGCGTGGCAGGGGGATCGGGTGCGGGTGATGGATTACGATCACCCCCTGCGCGGTCGCGACGGCCGCTGTGAACGCGACGCAAAGTGCTGTTAGAAAAGAGGTTGCGAGAACTGTCGTCCGGGTCATGGGGATGTCTCCCAAGCGAAGGAGGTGCGCTGGTGGTCTTCCGGTGAGACGACCTCGGCCGCCCAGCGGATTTGAGTTTCCGCAGAAATTTCAGCGACATTCGCACCAAGCCCCAAGCAGGCTTCATGCAAAAGTGGTTAATAAAACTTGTAGAGTGTGCGCAAACTTGTTTACAATGCGCTTAAGCTGCTCGACGCGCTTGCCGCTGGTACAGAATTGAGTTGCCTTCTTTGCCGACGATACCTAAGGCCCCAGTCTTGCGCAACGTGTAGACCATCTTTTGGGCAATCCAGCGCGGCCGCTCCAGCTTGGTGGCCAAGTCGCCGGTGTGAAACTGGCGAGGCAGGCCCGTGGGCAAAAGCTTGAGAAGGTCGGCAGCGCGTTTGAATCGATGCGAAGAAACGATCTCGGTCAGCGTCTGATCTTCCACGACGAAGTCGTTTTCCCGCCGCCGGCGCCGCTTGCCATGGCCGGGGTAGCGGATCTCTTCGATCTCGACCAGCGGGATCTCCAGCGTCAGGTTTTCGTGCGGAAAGACATTGGTAAAGTGTACCAGTTCCTCGAAGACGCTGTACACGTCGCACCGCTTTGGGCTGTAGCGAGCCGAGACGATCTCGCCCCCTTTTTTGTCGCGGCGAACGACCTTTTTGCGAGCCACAATCGGTTTCACGACGCGGACTTTGTGGTCGTCGCACAGCACGCGAATCTTGTCTCGGATGGCGGCCAGACCTGACCACTGCACCTCGATCAGTTGCCCCCTGGCCACGGCATCAATGATGTACCGCCCCAACCGAACCTCGGTCTCGGCCTTCTTCCCGGCGTAATGCGCTTTCAGAGCTTTATGAAGTGAGGTTTCCATCCGTGGAAATAGGCAGTTCTGTGGAATCGAGTGATGCGAAAGGGTACCTTTTAAGCGAAAAGGAAGATTGATGGTAGGCGAGTTGGTGGGCTGACCGTCCCTAGAAGAACAATCGGTCGGGCTTCAACACGTGCGCCGCTCACAAATGTCTCTTAGGGAAAATCGTGTAGGGTCCGCTGTGCGAACGCCGCGCACGTCGTCAGCACCTCAAACACGTCCCATCAAGGATTCGGCCCTGAACCATTGCGGCCGACTTGGAATCGACTTTAAACCTGGGGGTCCGCGTCCGCACAGCGGACCCTACGTGACTCCAAACATGTCCCATCAAGGATTCGACCTTGAACCATTGCGGCCAACTTGGAATCGACTTTAAACCTGGAGCCCGCGTCCGCACAGCGGACCCTACGTGACTCAAGATGCACTTCAATGAAGGCCAAAGGGGACTGCTTGTTGAAGTAAGGAATGTTACGATAACCAAAATGAGTATTGAGGTGAGTGAATTCCGAGCTGTCTCAGTGTGGCAGCAGCGGTAGGGCATACTATATTCGAAACGTGTAGTTTCTCAGTTTTAAACATACAACGAAATGGATTTGTCGTTATTGTCAATCAATCGAACCAGGTCGGATAGATTCCCTGCTACAACGGAGACTTCTTCAAACTCCGGTTCAGATCCAGCGACCAACCTCGAATCACCCTGTCGGATGCTAATATGGGAGTAATATCCGTTCTTTACCGATAGGATGAAAGGACAGTGACTATCCCAAAATCTAGTAATTTCCTCCTGCCAATCCGAATCGTCCGACGCAACCGAGAGAGTGTCTAGTTCCCATTGATTCCATACAAATGCCGAATCAGACCCGCCGTAAAGTTCACCCTTTGTTACGCACCACGCTTGTTCGTCTGGTGAAACAGCGTGATCGACACAGGCGATAAAGTCGAGGAACTCCTTAGGAAGCCACTTGTACCGATTTAGAAAGTAGGCGGGTAATTCACGATCATCACTTGCTTCGGCAACATCCCACCCTAAATCAAGCAGTTTTCGGATAGCCAATTCACTAAATTGTTCCATCTTATAATCCCATCTGTTTCTTAATTCTATTGATTATTTTTTGCTCTGTTGAACACCCAACATCGTTAACCTCTCCCAACTAACGCCGCAGGGCGTAGGTCAGGACTTTCAGGGCGGCTTCGGTCAGCATGGCTGTTGGCTTTCTCGCGGAAAGGGTCGAACCTACGGTTCTTTTCAGCCCGCTCATGAACGATTCCACCTTCCAGCGTTTCGTGTAGCCTGAGTTCTTGAGGTTTTCCTCGGTCATCAGTGGGCGATATTCGCCGCCAAGCGTTCCGTCTCGCCGGTGTGTTACCGGTGGGATCCAGCTTTCTGCCTTCCAAAACTCTCGGGAGAAAACGTGAACCCAGTCGGCATCGTAGCCTGCGTCGGCGAATAGTTTTTTGGGCATGATGGCCTGGGCTGACTTGCCCATCAGCTCCATCGCTTCGCACTTGTCGTTGCCAGGGCCCCAGCTCAAAATCATGCCTGCTGGCAGAAGTGACCCGACCAGCACGCAGACCGACAGCTTCACGAACTTCTTTCGCTTGTTGCCGCTGCGGGCTCGGAAGTCCTGTAGGGTCCGCTGTGCGGACGCCGTCACCACTCCAAACACGTCCCATCAAGGATTCGGCCCTGAGTCATTGTGGCCGACTTGGAATCGGTTTCAAACCTGGTGCCCGCGTCCGCACAGCGGACCCTACGTGACGAGCCATCACAATCATCTGACTTGGCAACGTGGCACTGCTGTCCGATCAAATCTAACGTGTGCCACTTACCTCTGGCCAGTGGTTTTTGGGGAAGGGTGATCGGCAGGTCAAAACGTTTGGGGACTTCGCCTTGATGGGCTGCCGGGGGCATGCGTTGTTGCGGAATCTTGGCGGTGCTGGTCGGTGTCTTCTGTTCCCTCACCAACATTCCGTTGGATCTGCATTCGGCGTGGGGGTAGACTGGGGGCCGAGTTGGCTTTGGGGGTGTGAGACGTTTGATCAGGCGTGTTTTGCCAGGGCTGTGGGATGGCTAAGAGTTGGTATTACCGAGTTGGCAACGCGATGCATGGGCCGATTGGGTTTTCGCAGCTGCAGCAGTTGGCAGGCAGTGGGGTGGTTACCGCGGAGACCAAAGTTCGCGAAGGGGAGCTGGGGAAGTGGACTTCCGCTTCGCAGGTTTCGGGGCTGTTGAGTGGCGAGTCGTTGGTCGAAACGTTGCCGGTCGCGGCGTCTCTTGTCGAGCCGCAATTGGTGGAACCGCAGCTGGTTGAGCCAGAGCCTTCTCGCGGGCGGATGACGCTGAAGGAAGTCGCGGCGCGGCATCATGCGAAGGCTCAGATCACGCTGACGATGCTGCTGGACAACCCTCGGCAGTTTCTCGATCCGCTAGGAGAGAAAGAATCGCCGGCGATTCGCGAGGCGCTGGAAGAAGTCGATCGGGCTTTGCAATTGCGGCCGGAGGATACTGAATTTCTTAAGACGAAGGCACTGCTGCTGTGGCATGGCTTGGGGCGCGTGGACGAGGCGCAGAAGCTGTTGGACTTGGCCGCGACGCTGAGCCCGCGCGATGTGACGATTCCACCTCTGCGGCAGAAGACGGAGGCTTCCTGCTTTCTGGCCACGGCAGCGTACGGGACGACTCTTTCTTCAGAGCTGGACGTTCTGCGGCAATGGCGAGACGAACGGTTGAATCCTTCGCCATGGGGCAGCGTGCTGGTGAAAGCGTATTACTGGGCGAGTCCATCGATTGCGCGATGGGTGAGACGATCGCCCTGGCTGCGGCGAATGACGCGGCGGCTGTTGTGCGGCGTGATTAAGCGGCTGAAGCGGTAGCCAGGCTTGGGCTTAGAAAGCACGATCGGCGGACTTGGGCCTAGGCCGAGCGATAGGCAGAGTCGGGCTTCCACCGATGCGGAGCCCGACGTCGCCTAACGAAGCGTTACTTCTTTTTCGTCAGCGTGAAGTCGTACGACTCGTTGCCGTCGGTGACTTCGATTTCGCTGGGCTCGATTTGCAGACCGGTGAACGGGCTGGGAGCCTTGTTGGCGTTTTCGCGAGTATCTTCCGGCAGCGGTGCGCTGTAACGGACTCGCTTTTTGCCAGGAACGACACCATCGCTGGTGCCGTAGGTTCCGGCCGCGTAGGTGCCGTCAGGGTTGATCTTGGCGGCAGCTGGCTTGCCGACCATGGCCTGATCGGAACCGGAGACAGGAACGAAATCGAGCGTGCCTTCGGTGACTGGCTTGCCGTCGAAGGTCACCGTTCCTTGAACGGGGACGGTATCGAACGCCCCTTTCGAGCTGCAGCCAATCGCTGCCATTAGGGCGATCAGCAGCGGAAGTGTTGTGAACAGTCGGGTCATCTTACCCACATCCTTAGCAATAAGTATTGGAATGAACGGATCGTGAGAAACGTGCGAACGTCTTAGAACGAACCGGTCACGTTGCCGTCGTTACGACCAGCCATGTAGCTGTAAATGTCGGTGTTGATGTTTTCGCTAAGGAACGAAACCGAACCGTCGCAGTAAACGAACTGGGCACCGCCTGGGTGTTGGCTGCCGAAGCTTTGATCGGACGCGTCGCCCAACTTGCGGTTGATGTAGAACTGGCTGTTAGCCATTCGCAGCACGCCGCCCAGGCGTCGCATGGCACAGCAGAAGCCGTTGGCACCTGCCCAGATTGGATAGCGAGTATCGGTGGTGGTGCTGGGGTTCACATGTTCGGAAACAGAGACTTCGCCGATGGCGATCGTGTTGCTGGTACCGTCGGTGATGTCGGCGAAGCGACGCATCCAGGTATCGGTGTTGCTACCGTCGGCGCCGAAGACGCCATTCATCGAAACGCCCCAGTAGTTGCGGCCGAGCGAGCCAGGCGACTGGCCACCTTCGGTTGCGGTATCCCAAGGGAACGAGTTGGGCATGTTCGGAGCGGTACCGCCATAGTTGGAGCCCATGCAGCCGAGGTAGTTGCTTTTCGCGAAGCCGTTGTCTTCCGTTTCAGGAAGGATGTCGCTTGGGCAGATGAACGCTTGAATCACTTGAGTGGCACCCCCTTCGCCGGCGATAGCGCTGCCGGTGTTTGGATTGACAACCGCGGTTGGGTTGGTGGTGCTTGTTGTGCTGTCGTAGGTATCGACGTTGATGTGCGAGCCTGACTTGTAAACCAGGAACGCCGGTGGAACGTTCGAGGCGGCGCGGGTCGTCATCGCGGTGTAGATATTGTTCTGTTCGATGTAAGGAAGCAGGTAGACGCCCCAGCCCCAGTTGTTCATGTCGTCGTCGGTGGTGCCCACAGGGAAGGCGCCGTAGGTGTCGTGGAAGTTGTGCAGCGCGAGGCCCATCTGCTTCAAGTTGTTCGAGCACTGAATACGTCGAGCCGCTTCGCGAGCCTGTTGAACGGCAGGCAGCAGCAGCGCGATCAGCACTCCAATAATGGCGATAACCACCAGAAGTTCGACGAGCGTGAACCCCTTTTTGCTTGGTGTGACGTGCGACATAGATTTACGACCTCTAGATAAAAAATGAAAACGTTGCGCTCCGGTGAGCAGCAAATGACCACCCGCGAAGACAGGCACGATCGCGCCTGTTTAGTGGTAGGGACAATTTGAGTTTATGGAGCGAATTTCGCCTCGGCAAGTTAAGAAATCGCAATGTGCAAATTGGCAATGAGCATGGTGCAAAATGAAAACTTCGCCGACCATTTCGAGCCGCGGAAGGCCGCAAATCCGGGGCAAAATTGCCTTTGCTGGCGTTTTTCTCTTGACCGTTCGCCAGGCCGTTTTCGCGAAAAGAGGTATCCGCCGCAACAGATGGCACTGGACCCTTAAGAGAGAGTGATCTTCCCATGTCCGAAATCAGCCAGCCTCCGCATCCAGGCGAATCATCGCGCTCCCATCAGGTCACTCTCGGCGAGATGATGGCCACCGTTACGATGTACGCGTCCGTCATCGGTTTGGTGGCCACCGCCGGCAGGGCCGATGTCTTCTTGGGAGCGGAGGGGCACGCGATCTCCGCGGTTGTTGCCTTCGTCACGGCGGTCGTGCCGATGGGAATGATGCTGGGAGTCACCGCCATGCTTTCAGAACGCTGGAACCGACGCTACTTGCCGGTTCTGCTGATCGCGCCACCTTACAGCATGCTGCTGGGCGTCCTAAGCGGACTGATCGTCGACGCGATCGGCTCGCGAGGCGTCCACTGGCCAGGCATCGGCGGCATCTTCATGATCGCCGGAGCCTGCATCACCGCGTCGTTCCTGTCATCGCTCGCGGCGACAAGCTTTTTGATCCGCTGGGAGAGCCGGTGACAGGGGAGGGCGGACCTGTGAGAAGTGTCGCCGTAGGCTGAGTCGCGACCCTGCGATTTCTAACCACGGCCTGAGTCCATCCTGGCGTTTCATTCATGACTTCTTCGCAGGCTTCCGGTTATGCTGTAAGCCGCTGAAGTGTTTTCGCTGGGGCACGACCCAACCTACGTAGCTTTCATAGAGGCGGCAAAAGGTTTAGGAGTTGCGTGCCGTTAGGCTGTTGTGTTTGGGACGAGATAGAAGGATTCCATGAGTTCACGTCGATTCTCACTTGTTAATTTACTTTTGCTACAAGCATCATTGGCGGTGGCATTCTTTTTGTCTCCCTATATCGGATGGACTGGGGTGGGACTGCTTTGTTTTGTCGGAGCCGGCATGGCCTTTTTCGACGTGTTGAGTTCGATGGATCAGCGCGACGGGAAGGAGGTTGATCCGCTGCCGGGGCATCTCGCTTATCGGATGGTAAGTGGTTTGATCGGAGCGGCGTTTGGCGCCCTGTTTGGGTTCGGAGTGATGGTGGCCGTGACGTTGGCAAGTGGTACGCTGTCACTTCAATGGTTGACCCATGTCGTTTCGGCAAGCTGCCTGGTCGGGGCGGCCATTTGTGCCAGCTTTGTAACTGTCGGCCGCCGACTTAGTAAATGTACCGGGGCGATTTATGCGATTGTTATGATGCTGGGGAACTGACTGCTAACAAGGCTTTGTGTGGATCGGGATCGCATTACCGGCAAAGCAATGCCTGGCGTCTGGGGCTGTTCATCAAAGGGGCACGTGTGACGGAGCTTTCGGATCGAGAGAATCGCTCGGCGGCTGGGGTGCCGGAGGGTATGCTCTGGTTAGTGATCTATGCGTTGGTTCTGTTCACTATCTTCTATACCGACCCGGTCCGTGGGGCCTGTTTTGTCGCCTCAGTGTTTGGCTTTTGGTTGGTGGCCGGGAGTGGTGAAGTTTGGCTTCGATCGGTTGTCTCAATGTTCACGCTCGGCGGTATGCTGATCGGAGTCGCCTTGATGGAGCGGAAAATTGATGGCGAGCAGTTGGATGAGCTTGGTTGTTTGCTGTTGGCGTACCTAGTCGCGTCGTTGGTGCTGACATGGATGTTGAGCTGGGCTTTGCCATGGGGGCTGCGTGTGCCGCCGCGGCTAGATCAGGTGTTGTTGAAAGATATCGGCGGCTGGATGGTGCTGCTGGGGCTGATCTTTGCGTTCATTCGCAGCGCCGTTCACTTCGATAAAGACTTGCAGAAGGTGTTCGCGTGGGACTGGCAAAGTCCCTTGATCATGATCGTGCCGACGACGTTGGCGGTCTGCCTAACGTGCAGTTGGCAACTGTTGCCGGGCAAGTATCGCAGCAGTCAGCGGGCCAACGTGATCTTGCTGCTGGCGATTCTCGTCGGGCCATTGATCTCGACGGTGGTGCTTGACCCTTCCGCTGACATGGGGGCCGGCCGCCGGATGGCGTTCTTTGTGATACTGCACAGCCTGATAGGGTTCGGGGCGTCGTTGATGGTTTGGCTGTTGGAACTGGCCGGATTCTTCTCGCCGGAGCAGCGCAGTATGAATGCCCAGTCAGGGAACATTAAAGACATCGCCCAGGAAGATTGGGGCTAAACTCGAGACGTTATCAGGCCATGTCCAACTTGGATTGAGACATGGCCCGATGTGAGTTTGCTGCAAGTGCGTCTGGTTATTTCGACTCGAGTGGAAAGTCGATTTCGTTTTTCCCTTGCTCGACCGTGGCGGATAGGGTCGTGCGTTTGTTGTACTTAGTGGGAATCTTTTCGGTTCGCTTCTTGTGGGCATCCTCGATCGTTTCAGGGCGGAACCATGTCGTGATTTCGACGTCGTATTCCCCTGGTTCGGCGCCTCGGATATCGCGGACGTAGATCAGTTCGTAGTTGCCTTCTGCGTCGGTAACCCCCATCGCTGGACGACCGGAGGAAGGGGAGAAGCGAACCAAAGCTTCCGGCAGTGGCTGGCCATCCATGGTGACTTGGCCGGTGACCTGGCCGAGATCGGAGTACTCGCCGGAAGAGCAGCCGATAGCGGAAATCAGAAGCAGCAATACGCCGCTTTGCGATAAGACGCGAAGCGAAGACATAGCAGGTAGCATAGGTTGTTATCCATCAAGGATTGTTGTGGGAGAAAGTCACAGCCGCGCATGGGGCCGGCGGGAAGATAGGCTTCGCGCCGGCCGACGGACGGTAAGTTTCGCGTAGGCGAACGCCGGGGCTTAGAACTGACCCAGCACGTTGCCATCTTGGCGATCGCACAATCCTGTCAGGATCGAGAAGTCGATGTTCTCTGGCACAAAACGCACCGAACCATCGACTTGGGCACCAAGCATTCCGCCGGGATGAGCCGAGGTGAACGAGACGTTGTGCTGATAGGCAGCCGTGTTGCCGTCGCCACCGTAGGTGTTGATGCCATGACGCAGCGTTGTGACGTTCTGCGTCCAATAGGTCGACCCGGAACCGTTGCTCCAGATGCCGCCCAGGTAGGTCGACGAGCGAAGATCAAGCTTGGAACCATCCGGGGCGTATTGATAGTCAGACTGTTCGCCGATCATCAACGTGTTCGAGGTGCCGTCGGTAACGCTATGAAAACCGATCGGCGAGACTCGGGCGGGGCAGCCGACTTCTTCGTTATCGCCACCGACGTTGATGTAAGCGATGGCACCGTTAGGAACTTGTTCGCCGTAGTACAAACTGCAGCGAGTTGACGTCGAGACGTCGCTGGTCGTTCCGCCGGTGAAGTGCGAACCATGAACGCCGACGTAGTTGCCGGTCTGTACGGTGATGTCGCCGTTGGCGTTGGTGCCGTGCGACTTGCGATCTTCCAAGGGAGACGAAGGGCAGTTGAGACCGGGAATGACCACGTTATCGATCAGTGCCGCGTTGGGATTCGGCCCTTCCTGCATGGTGGAATCGCCGGCGAAGACGTAGTTGTCGTAGATGGCAGACTGCTCGATGTACGGCAGCAGGCGAACGATCCAAGAGGCACCCCGGCGACGTGCCCCGGAAGAACTTTGCGGGTCGGCGGCGTACACCATTTTGCTGTAGGTGTCGTGATAGTTATGCACAGCCAAGCCCAACTGCTTAAGCTGGTTGCTACATTGCATCCGCCGAGCGGCTTCACGGGCCTGTTGAACGGCTGGCAGTAGCAGGGCAATCAAGACACCAATAATGGCGATCACCACCAACAGTTCGACGAGCGTAAAAGCGCCTCTTCGTTGTCCAATGGTCATGAGCAAACGTACCTTCATTCGGGAGCAAGAAATAGAAAAATGCGTCTTGCATGAAGGAGCGTTTCACCGAACAAACCGTCGTCGACGGATGGTATTAAGTTGCGTCCTGGGGCGGACGAACGACGTTAGGTTTGAACGTTCTGAGGATGGCTAAAAGTGGGGCAGCCAATTGCATCCTAGAAGAAGCCGTTTCGCTTGTCTAGTTTGTAAAGTATTTAATGATGACGAACGTTTTGATTAAAAAAGGAACCCTTTTTTCTATCCTTCGCCGGGGTGGCGTGCTGTCGGTTTTCGATACTTGAGACGCGAACTTAGGCTTCCTTTTGCGAGTTCACGACACTCGCACCGACGCTGTAGATGACGCCCAGCATAATAAGAAAAAGCCCCAGTGGAATGAACAAACAGATCAGCGGGATGGGAAACACGAGTGAAGCGATCCCAACGATGACAAACAGCCAGCCCCAAAGAAAGCAACTTCCCGAGCGGGACCGAAGCTTGTAGTACTCGGTGACTTTGGGAGATGAAGGGGCGTAGGTTTCTGGCGGAACGTTGTGCGAATGTTGATTGGCGAGAGGGCGGACTTTGCTCAGCGTGATCTGTTGTTGCCGGGCATATTCGCGGACCGCTTCTTCGTCGGCAAATTCCATCAACCGACTAACAGGCATTCCGTTGGCAGCAGTACCAGTGATCGAGAACTTCACGCAGCGATACTTTCCAAGGCAGTTATCAAGAGAAGCAAACGGAGAGGTAACGAATATCGCCCTAAGGTAACTAGCTTCAGGAAGCGAAGCAACGTTTGCTGGGTTATGGTTACGGAAAATTCGGTTTCATCCTGCTACGAAAATGGATTCTCCTTTGAGCTCGCGTCGATTCTTCATCGTCGATCTGCTTTTGCTGCAAGCGGCTTTAGGGGTAGCTTTCTTTTTGCATCCTTACTTCGGATTGATCGGGACTGGGGTCCTTAGCTTGTCAGGAGCGCTTGTCGCACTCTTTGTCGAGCCGAGCGAAATCGTCGAGACGTGTGAAATAGAGAAAGTCACGTCCCATATCCGTTTGGATAGAAGAATCCTCAGCGGCCTTATCGGAGCTGCATTCGGTAGCAGCGTTGGCTTCTTCGCCATGGTGATTTTGGTGCTGGGAGGCGTTTTGTCGCTCGACTGGTTTGTTGATGTCGTGTCGGCAAGCTGCCTGATTGGGGCAGCCATTTGCGTAAGCTTCACCAGCATAGGTTGGCGACTCTCGCGAGTCACGCGACTGATCTATGCAATGGTATTTGTCTTAGGCAGTGGCTGAACACGATGGCGATTGAGAATGCAGCGATCGGTCACGCTGATTCGTCCGAGATGGTCTCGACTCCGGGACGACTCCAGGGATAGTAAGCAGCACTTACCATGAAAAGCAGGAAGGACATGGGGAAGAGCTGACAGCCTACCACAGGAAAGGGGGTCAACAACGAAATCGATCCTCCAGCGAGGCACAGAATACCACCGAGACTGGCGTGCAGACTAATCTGGCGGCGGCGTTCATAGTCCGCTTTAAGCACAGCCGGATCTTCCGAAGGAATATGGTACTCAAGCGATTGCCGCGGCGTCATTGCACGGATTCGATGAACGGTGATCTGATGCTGCTGAGCATATTCGCGGACCGCTTCTTCGTCCGGTAGGTCAACCAGGCGACTGACCGGCATTCCGTTGGCTGCGGTTCCGTTGAGAGAGAATTTCACGCGGACGAACTTTCTCGGTCGTTAGATTCGGGTACGTGTTCCTGGTGTTTTCGCGACACATTAATCTCGTGCGACGTAACTGATTTCATGACAGGGCTTTGGGGAATATTGCCAGTAAACTCAAAAATATTGCGTTTAATGTGCAATAAAGCTAACGTCCTACTACGAATGAGTGGTGGTACCCACCCTGCGGCTACCCGAGCGTTCGACTCATTTCAGCGTTATCTTATGACCCCTTAGCGGGGAAATAATGCAAAAAACCTTGCCAAAGCTTGGTGCCTTTTCGAATTGCTCCCTATATTCCCATCTGTAGGCGGTTTAGGTAACCCCTTGGTGTAGCGGCTCGGTTCATCATTTCTTGTTTATAGGTTTTGCTTGTCATGAAGAGTTCTCGTTCCGGCTTCACGTTGGTGGAGCTTTTGGTGGTGATTGCCATTATTGGTGTCTTGATCGCGTTGCTTTTGCCTGCCGTTCAGCAGGCCCGGGAAGCGGCTCGCCGTTCGCAGTGCGTCAACAATTTGAAGCAGCATGGCTTGGGCCTGCACAACTTTCACGACACGTTCAAGCGATTCCCTCCGGGGACGACGAATAACATGTCGCCGTTCGGCACCGCCACGGGACGTAAATGGGGTACCGGCTGGATGGTGCATCTGTTGCCATTTGTCGAACTGGGCAACGTCTACGACATTGTCGATTTCAGTCAGCATTGGAACGACGGTGCGATGAGCGATGCTTGCGGCGCGGATGCCGGCAGTCCTGTCTTTCCGATTTACGAATGCCCTTCCGCTTCGCTCTCGAAGGAACTGTGCGATCACGAAGTGAAAACGATGATCGCGGACTACGTGGGGATCGCCGGCGTGGTGAATGGTTTCGCAGGCGTCAGTGGCGGAACCGAGTATGCCTCGGAAACTGGACCAGCCACCACAAACGGCGTGCTGTACTACAACAGCAAGACAGGCTTCAACGATTTGACCGATGGCAGCAGCAACACGATGGCCATCAGCGAAGTGGGGGCCTGGCTCGAGAACAGTTCCGGCAACCGTGTCGATTACCGCAGCACGTACTACGGTTTCAACATGGGAACGATCGGTAACAACAACAATGGTACCGTGCTGCCGACGGGTAACCGCGATGCTCGTTTGTTCAATCTGACCGCACTTCGGTACCCCATCAATCGAATTGGTCCTTTCGATAGCCAGTGCGATACCGACGGTG
Organism: Bremerella sp. TYQ1; assembly: GCF_020150455.1. Lineage (NCBI taxonomy): Bacteria > Pseudomonadati > Planctomycetota > Planctomycetia > Pirellulales > Pirellulaceae > Bremerella > Bremerella sp. TYQ1. The sequence continues at coordinate 3,867,014 of NZ_CP083740.1, read as the reverse complement.
TTTGTGCCAATTACGGCAACAACGCTCCTTTGCGTTCCGAGCACCCCGGCGGCGTGAACGTTTTGTTCTGCGATGGCTCGATTCACTTCATTCCGGAAACGATCGATCTGCCAACGTTCGGCAACTTAGCCGTCCGTAACGATGGCAACGTGGCGACGCTTCCTTAATTCGAGTCAGCAAAGGACATCATCATGCGAATGGTACTACTTGCCATGGGGCTGCTCGTCCCCATGGCTTTGGGATGCACGGCATCCGAGTCGAACGACAACCGCCTGGCCGTTTCCGGCACAGTGACCCTGGATGGCAAACCCCTGGAAACGGGACGAATTAGTTTTGTTTCGGAGCAAGATGTCGCCAACGGCATCCCGCCAGCGTCGGCCGAAATTCAGGATGGTAAATACACCATCGACTCCACACCCGGCGAAAAGGTCGTGAAGATCTCAAGCCGCGTCGAAACCGGCCGCGATCAAGTCACCGATGAACCCATTACCAAAGAAACCATCCCGGCTAAGTACAACAAAAAGTCGGAACTGACCACCACAGTAACCGAAGGTGGCGAAAACATGGCCAACTTCGAGCTGTAAGAACGTGGATAGATAACGTGCGACACTATGCCCACCGGACAGGGCGACGTTCGTAACGTACTTCCAAACCGTGATAAGGACCTGGCCGCTTTCGCTTTGCGTGAGCGGCTTTTTTTATTCCTGGGCCTTCACCAAAAATTTACTCGTGCAGGTGCGGTTCAATCTTTATCCTGTGGGTTTGCTCAGCGGTTGTTGTTTGGTTTGAGAGGGAAGAGATATGAGCTACAGCGTGACGACTTACTCGCTTTCTTTGGACAAGCTGCAAGCGGTGTGTGGATCAGGCGATACTTCGCTGCTGCAAGAGATCATCACCAAAGAATCGGAACGGCTCTTGGGCGTTGATTCGATGGGGGAGTATTTCGAGGACTTCGAGGAAGAAATTGAGAAAGAGTACGAGGCCTATCGGCAAGGAAATTTCTCTTATCAGCACGAGATCTGGGAGCCGATTGAAGAGGATGACGACGAGGAAGAAATCATTTCGGAAGAAGACCGCGACAAGTTGCTGGAAGCTTTGAAATCAGGCGACAACGCTACCGCCGCTTCCTTGGTCGAGCAGGCACTGGGTGACGACTTCTTCGGCGACGATGATGACGAGCCCTACGACGAGGAAGACGACCAGCCGCAGCGCGAACTGACTGCCGGCGGGGCGCTCGCCGATTTGCTGTTGGCACGACCCACCGACCCCAGCTTCGGCTACAAGTATGGTTACGCACTGGAAGCATTGTGTGCACACCTAGGCAAGACCCATCATCCGGCCGCGTGGTCGGCGATTAACTTCCGAGCGATCGATGCGATTAAACAGGTCGTGCCGCCGATGCCCAGCGGCGAGAACATAGAAGGCATCTTGCATCGCGGATCGCCGGTCTCGATGCCGCAGCCGGACGACTTTCCGTCGATGGGATATTTGAAGCTTGCCGAGATTGAAACGTTACGTCCGCTGGTGCAAAAAGCGATCGTCGCGTGCGACGGCAATAAGGAGAAAGAGTGGGAGCAGGAAGCGTTGGCCGAACTGCAAAGCTGGCTTGATCAGGCCACCGACGCTGGCGATGACCTGGTGTTTTTCTATTACTGAGCGGAAGCGTTAGTCTTTCAGATCGAAGACCAGCAGCGACTCGCCTTCTTCGGTTACTTCGGCGGTGAGACCAGAATTGATCGGATCGCCGAACTTGGCCGGGATGTGAAAGATGGTTTCGCTTTTCAAGATTTTGTTGCCGGTCGGATCGTTGGGGTCTTGTTCTTCGATGAGCTGGCTTTTGTCGATGCCGACCTGATACGACCCAGGGTGAACGCCATCGCCAGGGTCGAACGTACCCATCGCGGCGACACCGGAAGAGTCAGTCAGTCCGTTGGCGTACTTTCCATTCTCACCAACGAAGATCACCACGGCTTCGGCGACTGGCTGATCTTGGTAAAGGACTTGGACGTCGAGTGGAACGAGGCCCGGCGCGGTCGTTCGTCCGCAGCCGACAAGCAGAGGAACGATCGCCAGCAGGGCGAATGCAAGGGATGAACGTGCGATTGTCATAGGGCACCTTGGGCGGATAAGGATGAGCTGGCAAGAGAGCAGGGCACACGCACTACTGAGCGGCGATGTGCCCTGGAGTTGGCAAAGCTTTAGTTGGCCGAAGCGACTTCGCCACCAGACTTCGTGCTAAGTGCACCCCACACGCCGTAGCTGCTAGGGCTACCGGTGTCAGGATAGCCGCGGTAGTTCGCCCCTTGGTTACCGGTATCGATGGTTTCGGGAATGAACTGCACCGAGCCATCCATCATGCCGACCATGACGCCGCCAGGATGGTAACTGGTTGGCGACAGCAAGTATTGGCTACCACCATGGCTGGAACCATCGGCGACGAGAACCGAGTTTGGAGGCGTTGCGGCCATGACCGCGGTAAACAAGATTGCCCCGTCCCAAGCTCGATAGCCACGTGCCACGCCAGGAAACGATCCGGCCGTCGAGATGTACTGATTGGTCGACTTGTTGAACAGTGGTACCAGCGATACAGGAAACCAGCTCGTCGAGCCAGGCTTCAAAATAATCGCTCCGAAGCTTCGATCAGACTGCGGACGAACACCTTCGGAAACGCCCATCGTGTTGCTGGTGCCGTCGACGATGTCAGACATGCGAACCCAATGATCGTTGAGGAAGACGCCTGAGTGTTGGTTGCCGCTGGTGTAAGTTCCGCCGGGATACGAGCGGTAAGGACGATCGCCAACGAAGAAGTAATAGTCGGCAACGCCGGTGGTTGCATCCGGAGAAACAGGCGATGTTTCCGGGCCAGCGTTACTGGGGCAAAGGAACGTGTCGACCGTCGACGTCCAGATGGGGTCGGTGTTGGAATAAGAACCAACGGCCGACTGCATGCCTTGATAGTAGATCGCGTTTTGTTCCATGTACGGCAGAATCGCGAAACGCAAATTCAAGCGATTGTTACCAGCGTAAGAGGCCGCGCCTCGAGGGTTCCCTGCACGCAGCGCTGGAAACGCGTTGTAGGCATCGTGATACAAATGCAACGCCATGCCGATCTGCTTGGTGTTGTTGCTGCATTGCATTCGGCGAGCGGCTTCTCGCGCTTGTTGTACCGCAGGCAGCAGCAGGGCGATGAGAACTCCGATGATGGCAATCACCACCAGGAGTTCGACCAGGGTGAACCCGGTAGGTCGTTTGTTCATGGTTCAGACGCTTTGGCGAAAAGGATGAAGAAATAGATGCCGGCAGGGCGCAGTCGACAAGACAAGTGAGACCGCGAAGGAAGTACGTCATCTGCTGATGACTCGTTCTATTCGTAAGTGAATACTAACAAATCGAAATGCAGGCAAAGACGGACTTCCTGGTATAAATCTAATTATTTGCTAGGCATCGAGAGGGGGCAACCTTAGTGATTTCACAAAGCGTCTTAAGAATATTTACAGGAGCGGTGACGTTCCACCTGAAGTAAGGGTGTCGGTTTACGGCAGTTCAATGACGTACTGCTGGCGGTCGACATCAATCTGTTTGACGAAGACCTCTTTCTTCGCCTTCAAAATCTGACTGTCATCGGCATCGCTCAGGTTGTTAAAGTCGTTGATACGGAGTTTGCTGGTATCGACGACGGCAATCGTCCACTCAGCAGGACCTGCGGCGACACCGATCGGAGCACGGAACTTCCCATCGACAACTCTTGCTGGCACCGTGCGACCGCTGTCGCCTGCGGATGTCGGATCGATATGCATTTCGGCATAACGGACTGGCTCGCCATTGAGGCGGACTTCTCCTTCCACTTGATAGAAGTCGAGGCCGCTGGCCCCACAGCCGCCGAGGCAGGCAGCAAGCGAGGCGAACAGCGACGCCAAAAGAACGGAACGAATCGAACGCATGACTTTCCCCTGGAATTCAGAACGTGAACGAAGGGGCAACAAAATCTGCCCCTTCTGAAGCGAACGTAAACGCATCGACTAATAACCGCCGACGACGTAGCCATCGGAGTTGGCCAGGAGACCCTCAAAGACCGAGTCGTACGCACCCGTGGAAGTCTTGTGGTCGATGTTCTCGCTCAGAAAACGGACCGAGCCATCGCATAGCGCGAATTGAGCCCCGCCTGGGTGAGCGGAAGAGAAGTTGCCGGACGCTTTCAAGCTGATCGCATCGATCGAAGAGTCGGGGTAAATTCCGTTGATCCCTGATCCGCCCATGCCGAGTGCGTTTGAGGCGCCATGTCCTTGCGTGGGGCCTTTGGTGGAGATCGCGAAGTACATCGCTCCGGCACCCGACGTGATTTTCGCACCACCAACGTTGTAGCTCCAAGCTCGTTCGCCGATAAGGATGGTGTTCGTCGAACCATCGGTGATGTCACGGAATCGCGTGTTGGTGTTCACATTGAAAGGGCCTTCTGCCCAGCCACCGAAGTTCATTTGGAACCAGCGATCGGCACTGCAGCACGTCAGTGCGTCTCGGCCGCGGCCCATGTTACCGACGTAATTGGAAAGCGCCAGAATGTTGTTGTGAACCGTCCCATCGGCATCTTTAACGCCGGTGTGCTTGAGCGAAGGACGATCGGTTGTTTCGCCTGGCTTCGGGTCAGAAGGGCAGTTGAACGTGGGCATAGGAATGGAAATGGCCGCTCGAACGTCTGCGTTGGTCATCGCATGAATCGCGTCGATCCGCCCGACGCCAAGCCGTTCGTGCATGGCCGATTGTTCCATGTAAGGAAGGACCAACGCGGTCCACGCCCAGTCTGGTCCGCCGCGCCATTCGCCGCGCGCGATCGGTCCGCCGCTGTCGCTACCGGTATAACGATCGGTCTTTTGATCCCAACTGCTGATCATGCCGATCACCCCGGAAGGGAACGACTTATTGGCATCGGCGTATGTGTGACATGCCAACGCAAGCTGCTTCAAATGGTTGCTGCACTGCATGCGTCGTGCTGCTTCCCGGGCCTGTTGCACGGCCGGCAAAAGCAAAGCGATCAGCACGCCGATGATGGCAATGACGACGAGAAGCTCTACGAGAGTGAATCCACGTTTCAGACGAATGGTCATTGGTATGGCCCCAAGAATAGAAAGAAATAAGAGAGCGATAAGAGGGTGCTCGCGTCGTGCGGTGAGGAGAGCACCTGACTTGCGCGACCGACCGGGAAATCAGATGAGCCACTTACTTCCCAGGTGGTGTAATCAATTTCTTAGGGCAATTGGAAAAACACGTCTTGGCGGATCGGATTCGAACTTTCGCCCCCGAATTGCAATATAAGGGGCTGTTGAGTTTCCTTACGCGCAGCCGCACATCCGGATGAAAACGATGCGTTTCCGCCGGATCGTAGTAAGAGGTGAGGGCTTGGAATGGATGGAGCTATCGCTTGGTAATCTCGCCGTGGCCAATCAACTTCCAGTTCTTTCGGTCCCACGACCATGTGGCTTTGTCGGCATGCAGGCGAACCCAAAGGTGACGGTCCATCGAATAGAGTTCGATGAACTCTGGCGTATGTCGGATCTCACGGAAGCGATTCGTCGTATAGCGTTCTTTCTTCTCGAGCCATTCGATACCGATCCGCGTAAACTCGCAAGGGCGACCTTGTTCGTCCGCCTCAAGCGTCAACTTTTTGAAGTGCAGACTATCAGGCTGCGATCCCTCATAGTCGGGCTGGTTGACCTCGAAAAGAACGCCCAAGTTCTTAGCTAGAATGGTCGCCTTCTTTTTGAGTGGTTCGGGATGATCGGCGGCAGCGAATGTTTTCAGAGCGGCAATCGATCGATCGGTATTCTCTTGCGAGATTGGATAAGCATCGACACGCATCACAAACTTCTCGAAACCTCGGAGACCATTCTCTTGCATCGACTTGTCTTCCGATTCCAGAAGCGAAAGCAACGCGGTGATCCAAAGGGTGTCCCATTCAGGATGCTGGTCGTGCTTCCAGAAGATCTGATGGTTCAGCGATTTGCCTTCTCGCAAAATGGCAAGTTGCTCTTCGATCAATGCTGTTAGCTTCTGCTTTTCTTCCGCGACGAGTTCGTCGTACTCGTGCAGCTTGCCAATCGATTCTTTCACTGCTCGCGTCTGGCTCGCTTCGTCTGCCCAGGCTTTGGCATGTTCGCCCATTTCTTTGTAGATGATCGAACGATTGTTGCGCAATGCACCTGAGAGAGGACTCATCGACATGGCCATGTTCAAGTCGGCCAATGCCCCGTCGTGATCCCCTGCGTCTCGCTTGACCATGCCACGGAATCGGGGCCAGTCCGAATTTTCTGGCTCAAGCTCGACCATCTTATCCCAGTCTTTGATCGATGCTTCGTAGTTGCGTAGCTCTTCGTGAACATCGGCACGAGCTCGGTAGCCGGATGCGTTTTCCGGTCTTGCTTCCAGGAATGTGCTCAGATCGGCAAGGGCTTTTTCCCAGTCTTCCATCGCGATGAAAATCTCGGCGCGACGAACGACACGAGCCGCATCGCGAGGGTTGAACTCCATGTACTTGGTCGCATCGAGCATCGCTTTTTCGTACTGCTTGGTGAACTTGTATGCCATGCTGCGATACGAATACATGCACTCTGATTCGGGGTCGTGCCAAATGACGTACGTGGCGTGGCGAATCACCTCTTCGCTTTTGCCATAGCCATGCAGAGCACGGACGTAGTGGTAACGCGCCAACAGCCAGTCAGGCTTCGCTTCGACGACCACTTTCAAATCTTGCACGGCGGCTCTACAGTTGCCATAAGTAAAACGTACGCCCAGCAGTAGGTAAGCTCGGTTGTAGCGGGCATCGAGATGATTGGGATCGATTTCAATCGCCTTCGAGAAGTCGCCGTACGCTTCGGCCGTCTTCCATTGTTCGATGAAGATCTTCCCGCGTGCGAAGAGGACGTCAGGGTTTTCAGGCTCAAGCTTGACTGCTTCGTTTAAGTCCGCTTCGGCTTTATCGAAGTGGTTAAGACTCAGCTGAAGCTTGCCTCGCTCGGCAAGGATCGCCGCCGACGGTCCTTGCAATTTCATGTACTGCGTCAAGTCGGTGATGGCGCCTTCGCGTTCTCCTAATTCTGTTCGGATGCGTGCGCGGGAAAGCCAGAGGTTCGGGTCGTCGAGCGATGTTTGCAGTTTGGCAGTGATTCGATCGATCTCTGCTTTCTGCATGTCCCGAATCTCTTTGGCTCGCTGCTCGGCAACACGCTGTTCCTGTTTGGCTTTCTGCTCCGCTTCGGTGAGCTTTTTCGCACGCTCGTCGATCGGGCCGACAAGTTCTTCGATCGACTTTAAGTCTTGGGCTTCCCCAGGCTCGCACCCAATGCCCCACGCGGTGGAAGAAGTGCCGTGCATCGCTACGGCAATGGCCAAAGCCAATAGGGAAAGCAAACGCAGGATTGAGAAACAGTTAGTATGCGGCATAGGTTCGAAACGTTGTCGAAGAATAGCGGTAGGCGGACGGTCAGAATAGGGCTCGACTTGCGTTTTAACGTAGGGTGAGCGGCGCGTGATTGCAAGGAAATATTGAGGGTGTCGCGATGAAGTTGATTCCCTCAAAAAACGAGATTGCGTTTGGGGAGAACTTTGCCCGAAGTTTGTTTAAGATTGATGTCTGGCCGTCGAATAACTGCCTGATTGTTTTCGCAACATGCCGATCTGATCTCATTACACGAATGCCATGGCTTTGATTCCTTTAAATTGTCGCAACTGTGCAGCACCGCTTCAGGTCCCTGAGGATCTGAAACATGTGACTTGTATGCACTGCGGAACGCAATTGGCTGTCGTGCATGAAGGGGGAGCGGCCTATACCGAGAAGCTTGATCAGTTGGCCGAACGGACCGAGAAGATCGAGGACAAAGTCGACCAACTGCATCGTCAACAGCAGATTGCCAGCTTGGATCGCGAGTGGGAGCTGGCTCAACAAGGATTCTTGGTCAAAGGGAAGGATGGTCATACGTCGATCCCTTCGGCCGGAGGCGCTATATTCTCGTGCCTGGCGGGGATTGGCTTCTGCATCCTTGCGACGACCATCGGATTGAACGCCTCCGAAGGAATGAGCGGTCCTGGTCCGGGTCCACAGGTGATCTTCCCTGCATTCGGCGCACTTGCGGCTGTCGTGGGAATTGGAACAGGGTTTTGGCAATTCGTCAGAGCGGACCAGTACCAACAAGCAAAACGCCGCTACGAATCGCGACGACGCAAACTGTTAAGCGAAGATTAGTCAGACCGTTCCCCATTGCTGTTTTCGCTTAGCCGCAGGGAGGTCACGCGGCGAAATGGCCTGCATGAATGTGCTCGTGGGAACATCTTCTTCTTAAAGCCCGCGATTGGCCAAGCGTCCGCTATGCTAGCAGCCAAGAGAAAGAAATATCAAAAATAAGTCGGTAAATTCTTGCACGCCCCCATCGTGTTCTTTTAGGTGGTCTGACGTGGCCTTCTAGTAGTGATAATAGGTGGGTTGGTTGAGAAATGTTACCTCCTGCTAGGGGTTTACGCTTCCATATATTAGGTGAAAAAAGGCAGTGTTGATGCGTTGCTGGGTCATATAAGTGACCGTTAATCGTGTGGAAGGCCGCGAACGGTGCCCTCTGGACCGATTTAGGGGTGGAATTAACTCAGGAAATACGAGAAATATTGTGACTGAGCAACCAAAAGCCATCGCCAGCCGGCCAGCTCGCGGTGGTGCTTTTCCTTTTCTTATCTCTTCTCGTGCTGGAGGCTCTTTTCATGAATCGTATTGCGCTTCAAAAGCGGGGGTTTACCCTCGTTGAACTTCTCGTGGTGATCGCCATTATCGGTGTGCTGATCGCACTTCTTCTTCCCGCGGTGCAGCAGGCTCGTGAGGCTGCGCGGCGTATGCAGTGCACCAACAATCTGAAGCAGATTGGTATCGCGATGCACAATTTCCACGATACCTACAACAAAGTGGTTCCGATGAGCCACGAGGACTTTGGGGATGAAAATACCCATGGAAACTGGGGCTGGGCTGTCGACTTGATGCCGTTCTTGGAACTGAGCAACACCTACGACGCGCTGAATCCATCGTACGGTAACAACAAGAACAACTACTGGCCGTACAACGCAAGTTCACCGAAGAACATCTTGCACAACGCCGTTAACGACGCCACGTTGCTGGGCATCATGCAGACTCCTGTCGATGCGTTCATGTGTCCATCCACTGCTGGGCCGGAATTGAACGAGTCGAAGCCGATTCCTTACGACAGTGGAAATGGTGATAAGTACCTGGCCCGGGCCGACTACATCGTCGCCAACGATGCGGACAACATCGATCGCCAAGACTGCGATGGTTCGTTCGTGTGGACGCGTTACGATTCGCCGCTAACGTTCGCTTCGATTACTGATGGCTTGTCCAATACCATTTTCGTGGGCGAACGTTGTTACACGCTCGGCGGCGAGTTGATCGGAAGCGGCGTGGTTTACGGGCACGCTGGTAACAACGACGGAGCTGGGGGCGGTGCGACAACGACAGGCTTTTTCTACATTGCCGGTAGTGGCTTGATGCCGATCAATTCGACCAATGGTGGTTCGGACAATGATCATCGCCAAGGGTTCGCATCGAATCATCCTGGCGGAGCGAACTTCGTGCTCGGCGACGGTTCGGTTCGTTTCATTCCGGAAACGATCGACCACAACACCGATGATGCTGCCAACAGCACGTTTGAAAACCTGATCCAACGCAACGATGGTCAGCCGTTGGGCCGCTTCTAATTGCTGGCGATTCCGAGATCGTTTTTCGAGGCGTATCAGCGCGGCAGATGATGCTGCCGTGCTGACTGAGGCTACGAACTCCCCCAGCATTGCAATCGGTGCAAAGAAGGTGCTCGCGATGAAAATTTCAACCTGGGCTTCGACGTCCGGAGTGCTGCTGCTGGCGGTCGCATGTGTGATCGGCTGTAGCGGCACCAGCAGCGAACATGGCCATGTGACAGGAACCGTAACGATCAACGGTTCTCCAATTCAAGATGCGACGGTGACGTTCGCCCCAGCAGGAGGCGGGCGATCGGCCATCGCGACAACGCAGGCCGATGGTACGTATGAACTGAACTACACGCCTGGCGTAAAGGGTGCCAAGATCGGAAGTAACACCGTACGCATTACCACCTATTCTGCCCCAGAACTAGACGATAATAACCGTGTCGTGAACCCCGGTAAACCGGAACGTTTTCCGCCAGATTACAGTGGCGGTAAAGAGATAACTGTCGACGTCAAACCAGGCGAAAACACGTTCGACTTCACCATTGAAGCGGACAAAGAAAAGTATCCTCCGCCGAGGGAGTCGTAATTCGCTGCGTCCTTTTGATCCAGCACGAGGGGCAGAGTCTTTCTTCACGGGAGGGAAGACTCTGCCCCGATTCTTTGGGTAGGGATAGCAAGAGCCGGGAACGATTTGCTAGAACCAAGGAAGCGTCTGTGTTTCCGAGGAGTAAGCTGGTTTGTTCGTCCCTCGCTTGATTGTGTTCGATCTCGATTTCACGTTGTGGGATTGTGGAGGCACGTGGTGCGACTGTTTGTCGCCGCCGTTTCGCGTGGATGGTGCGAGGATCGAGGATCGGACGGGACGTCTTGTCCGGCTATACGACGACGTGCATGCGATTCTGGAGTATTGCGATACGGAAGAAATACCATTTGCCATAGCGTCGCGAACGGAACAGCCGACGTGGGCTCGGCAACTTCTTGAACATTTGGCGATCACCGACCGGTTCGCATTCGCGGAGATCTATCCCTCTTCCAAGCTGCGTCATTTCGCTGCGCTGAATCGCGCAAGCGGCATCGATTATCGCGAGATGTTGTTCTTCGACGACGAGATGCGAAACATTCGCGAAGTAGGCGGACTGGGCGTCGCAAGTATTTTCGTTCGCGACGGAATGACGGCCGATCTCTTTCATGACAGTCTCGCAGATTTCGCGGCAGGCGCGAAAAACGCTTAATGCATGTTGCCCCGGCCATTCGCATCTTGCCGGCGAAGCGGTTATCTTAGGCAGATTCCCGCCAAAAGTACCTGCCTTAGTTGAAAGAAACCTCGATGATGCGCTGTGCCGTAGTCTTGGCTCTGAGTCTTGTATTAGCCACGTTTGCTCCGGAGTGGATCGAAGCGGGTGAGCTGTTTGTTTCGCCAAATGATTTTCAAGGTAGCGACATCGAACGCATCAATCAGGCCATTGATGCCGCAGCGAAGACCGGTCAGCGAGTTATCGTTCCGCGAATCAATCACTCCAGCGATGGCGCCAAAGAAGTCTGGCTCTTAGATTCGGCGATCTTGGTGAAGTCGAACACGCATCTGGTGCTGGATAACTGTCGTCTTAAGCTTTCTGATCAAGCACGGGACAATATCATTCGGAGTGCGAACTGCGGGCTCGGAATTACCGACATCGCACCAATCGAAAACGTGACGATCCGTGGTCTGGGGCTCGCCGTATTAGAGGGAGCAGATCGCCCCAGGGCGACCGGCGACTCTGCAAAGACGTTGGGCGAGCGGACCTACGGCACCGATGCCGGTGTGAAAGGGGAGAGCCAAACCGGAGATTGGCGAAACATCGGTATCTTGCTGGCACACGTCGATCGGTTTCGTGTCGAGAACATCGAGATCCGTGACCCGCATTGCTGGTCGATTTCTTTGGAGCGTTGTTCACGCGGAACAGTTCGGGATGTTTCTTTTCAGATGGAAGAAACGAGAACGATTGATGGTAAAACCTGGAAGGTGTTGAACCAAGATGGTTTGGATCTGCGGCAAGGATGTCATCAGATAGTGATCGAGAATATCCGCGGCGTGACTGGTGACGACTTGATTGCACTGACCAACATTGTGGGAAACGTTGGACCAGGCACTGATCATTCGACAATGGTCAGTGGTTCTCATCGCAGCGAAGATGACTCGGATGATATTCGAGGAATTTTCATTCGTAACGTGCAAGGACATTCCCAGGGAGGACATCACGTGGTGCGACTGCTCAATGCCGGCGGACTCAAGATTTATGACGTCCTGATCGATGGATTGATCGATACCTCGCCACCGCATCGTCCATGCAAAGCGACCATTAAAATCGGCGATGCGAATCCAGCTTGGGGTGGCGTGACACCTCTGGGAGATACGTCGCAGATTCTCGTCGATCACGTCACGAGTCGCTCGCGGTATTCGATCTTAATCGCCGGATCGCTGAAAGATTCGATCCTAACGAATATCGTCCGGTGGCGAATTGCCGGAGACGTGGTGACGTATGCCTCCGGGAAAGAGAATGTGCAGAACGTGCTGATAAGCAACGTGGTGCAGCAGGGAGAGTAGCCGCATGGTCCGCTTGGATTACTGCAAGCCTAATTGCTTTTCGCGATCATCTTCGTAGATCTCATCGAAGACCAGAAACGTTGAGAATCTTGGTTGAAGTTGCCCTCGCTCATTGAACTGGCCGACGAGCTTGGGGAAGACTTTCATGAAGTGACGCAACTTGAGGGCATGGTCGGTGTCTAGTTCGACGGTCGCTTGCAAGGGAAACGTGGCCAAATCACTCGGCGGAAATTGCTTATCAATCGCCGGAAGAATGGCATCGATATCTGCAATTGGCGTACTGTTTAACGAGAGCGAGCGGATGGCCCCATCGTCGTCAGCACGTACAGATACTTTCAAAGGGGCCTGTAACGCAAAACGAACGTGCCCGGGACTGAACGGGGGCATGACGACCGGGTAAGTGGTGTCGATATGCCGGATACGAAACTGCTGGATGCCTAGCTGTTGGCACGCATCGACGACGGCTAACAGATCGCCGAAAGTCGCATTCGGATCGAGCTCTAAGTAAACGGTGAGATCACTGGCTTGCCATCGGTCAGGCGTAAGTTGGTTGACTTCTTTTGGCAACCACTGCGAAAACTTGGCAGGAGCAAGAGTTTCCTCCGGTGCGACATGCACATGACCATCTTGTAGAACAGTCATGTCGATTTGGCGCCGACTTGAGGAGCTCTGGTCGCAAGCAGAAGCGGTTGCGACCATCCCTGCGATCAGTAGGACGAGCATTCGTTTTGACGACAAGCTCATGGAGCGTCTTCCGCACTTAAAACTCGAATGGTCGTGCTGAGGTAGAACGGCACTTTGTCGTGGGCGTAAACGACTTCGGCGAACGTGGCCTTGTAGCCTTCCTGCGGAGGAGTAATCTCGATGGAGGCATCGCCTGATTCGTTCCGTGGCACCACTTGGCTCGTCCACTTCGCTTTACGGAAGTCACGCGTTGGCGATTCGGCGGTCCACAGATGAACCACGGCCGCTTTTTCGCCAGGAGAAACATTCAGCTTTAATGGTACGTTGCCGCCGGAGGTGACATATTGCCACGACAGATCGGGGAGGTCTTTCTGATGGTCCACGTGCCGGCGTAGTGCTCGAAGGCCGCCGAAGATACGAATCCAATCGTTCGCTAAATCGTGATCGGCGTTGGGGACGTAGACGATATGCTTTTCGCCTTCGATATCGTCCCAATAAAGGTTCAGCGAATCAACCGTCCAGAAGCTATCGTTTGTGCCGAGGAAGATCAGTTTCGGTTGCTGGATCTGCGGCAGGTAGTGGTATGGATCGACGATAAGACGGAGTTTCTGTCCTTCTTCGGTTTCCATCCGCTGCGGCAGCTTTAAGTCGGTGTAGTCGTGAATACGCGGCGATAGACTGCCGTAGGTCTGCTGCTGATGCTTGAGTTGAGCGTCCATCTTCAGCGTGTCGATCACCATTGGTGCGAGGCCCTCGACGCGTGGGTCGATGGCAGATACCAGCCATGTTGTCCAGCCACGCTTCGATGCCCCCGTCACCGTAAAACCATCGATCTTGATGTCGAGTTGCTCTTTGGCGTAGGCCTGAACGGCATCCATTGCTTTAGTCGTGCTTTTGACCATCGGAAGCAGTAGCGGCCAATCACTTTCGCCGGTGGTCAGGTACTTGTCGAACGTATGGGCAATGATCGCATCTTCCTTCTTGCCGTCGAAGATCGGTTGTTGCGGGACATTTAAAAGAATGGCAATTGGGCAACCAATTTGTTGGGCGTAAACCGAAAGCAGCGTCGCTTCCTTCGGCAGGCCAAGCTTGCCATCTTGCGGCGGTTGCTCGTACTCGTCTTTCCACGAGCCACCGGCAACAACAAGCACGGCATCGGTTTCTTGAGGTACGCCGGACGGCAGAATCACGAAGAGACGGTGCTTCCAAACGATCTCTTTCCATGTCTGAGAAGTGAGCGTCAATTCCGTGACGTCGCACGTACCAATCTTTTCGGTGTGACGAATTTTCCAGGCATAGCTGTCGTCAGGTTTTTGGACATAAGCCTTTAAAGCTTCCGCAGGAGCTTGAGCTTGGATAGCAGGGGCCGCAGAAGCGAGAAAGCTGAGGGCGAGAATGAGAATTGAAAGGCGGGCAAGCATGACGTGGAAACTCCGAGGCAAACCATCGACAAAAATGCCCACGGCCAATCAGCCGTGGGCAACGTCATATTACTTACTTTTCAGAGGCCATGCCAGTTTCATGGCAATCGACTATTTGTCGCCGACGAATACTGTTTTCCAGTCGTCTTTCATGCTGACCACGGTCCAGCCATATTCCTTGGCCGCTTTCAACGCGGTCACCAGTTTGCCGCTGGAGGGCGGGTCTTTGTCGTAGGCATAGGCTCGCTCCGCGTCGGTGTGATGCACGATCAAGCCGAAGCTAGGATACTTATTGCCGATGGTGACATACTCGATCATTTCCTGATCGCCATCCGAGTTGCCAAACGCGGCGATCGGTTTGCGACCGATGAAATGCCAGATTCCGACCGGCTTGCCCGCTTTGTCGTCGACGAAGAACTGGTCCATCGTTTTCGTGAGTGTGGGCTTACCGTCGACCATTGAAAACTTGGCCAGCGAGTTGGAGCCGACGACCTGATTCGGCGGAATTCCATACACGCGATGCGAAAAGACACGCATAAAGTCAGCTCCACCTCCGGAAACGATAAATGTCTGAAAGCCATTCGCGCGAAGGTATTTCAGCAGCTCCTGCATCGGCTGATAGGTTATCCCCGGCAAGTTGTATCCGAAGCGTGGATGCTTGAACGTCTTAATCCAGTTGCGAACGTTTTGGTCGTACTCGTCGGTCGTCATGCCGGCGTGCGTGATTGCCAAGATTTCCATCAAGCCATCGTAGTGATCACCGGCCAGCAGTTTGTCGAAGTCTCCGTTTAACGCGGCTTGAACCATGGGGTTCTTGGCCAGCTTCGGTTCTTCGGGGACGCGTCGTTTAAGTTCGTCCAGAACATAGTAGATTTGCATCGGCAGAGGCGCTTCACACCAAAGCGTGCCGTCGTTGTCGAATGTTGCAATGCGGTCATACTTGGGAACGAAGTCTTTGCTGCCTTCGGTGGTGACTTTTTCGACAAAGTCGATGATCGACTGCTTCGCCGCGCCATCATTCCAAGAAGGAAGCGGATCTTCCTGACTGAAAGCAATTGAGGGAATCAATGCCAAGAGGAAAAGCGAGAGCCATTTCATGGTTTAGTTCCAGCAAGGGATAAAAAAAGCTTCCGCCGCCTGGGGATACCAGACGACGGAAGCTTCGTGTTATTGCCAATCAAATTAGCGACCGCGAGCGGCGTTTTCAATCTGTTCCTGTACTTTTTGCAGGTTAAATGAGCCAGGCGTTTGGCTTGGGGGATAGTCTGCCATTGATTTTAAGAAATTAGCAGCTACCTGTTGCATTGGAACAATAACGAATGCTCGATCGAGCCACCAGTCGTGATAAGTATTCGAGTTGTGTTGGGCTTTTTCGAACGGATCGCGGCGTAAGTGGAACAATAGTGGAACACGTAGCTCCACAAACGGTTCCCGCCAAATTTGAAGCGTCTTTTCACGGTTTTCCAGGAAGACCGCTTTCCAATCGCCCAGGCGAATCGCCACGATTTGTCCGTCGTCGTTGACGTAGATGAATTCTTTTCGCGGCGAGTCTTCAACTTTGCCCGAGAAGTAATCAAGCATGTTGTAGCCGTCCGGGTGATTGCGGTACTTTCGGCCGTTCAGCTCGACACCTTCCATCAGCTTTTCTTTGATGTCTGGAGCACCTGCAGCCGCAGCCAACGTAACCATCCAGTCTTCGTGAGCGACGATGCCATTGCGGACTTCGCCAGCTGGGAATTTACCTGGCCAACGAACGTAGCAAGGAACCCGGTAAGCACCTTCCCAGTTCGAGTTCTTTTCGCTGCGGAAGTGAGTCGTGCCTGCGTCTGGCCAGGTGTTGTAGTGAACACCGTTGTCGGTGGAGTACATCACCAGCGTGTTGTCGGCAATGTCGAGCTTGTCGATCAAGTCCAGCAGTTCGCCAACCATGCGATCATGTTCGACCATACCGTCATGATATTCGTTGCCGCTCTTGCCAGAGATGCCGGTGTTTTCTTCCTTCACGTGGGTGCGGAAGTGCATACGTGTGGCATTCCACCAGACGAAGAAAGGCTTGTCCGCTTTATGCGCACGTTCGATGAAGTCTTTGGCTGCGGCGACCGTTTCTTCGTCGACCGTTTCCATACGCTTCTTCGTCAGAGGCCCTGTGTTTTCGATCTTGCCGTCAGCGGACGACTTGATCACGCCGCGTGGACCATACTGTTCGAGGAAGGTCTTGCCGTTAGGCAGAACGTAATCGCGTGGATAGTCGCGATTTTCTGGTTCTTCTTCCGCATTCAAGTGATACAAGTTGCCGAAGAACTCATCGAAACCATGGTTGGTCGGCAGGTGTTCGTCACGATCGCCGAAGTGGTTCTTACCGAACTGCCCGGTGACGTAGCCCATGCTCTTCATGATCGTGGCGATGGTGCAGTCGGTTTCTTGCCAACCTTCTTTTGCGCCTGGCAGACCGACTTTGGTCATCCCGGTACGAACAGGAACGGTACCACCCATGAATGCCGCGCGACCGGCGGTGCAGCTTTGCTGACCGTAGTAGTCGGTGAAAAAGAGACCTTCTTTAGCGATACGGTCGATGTTAGGCGTCTTATAACCCATCATGCCGCGGTTCTGATAACTGATGTTCCAGTTACCAATGTCATCGCCCCAGATGATCAAAATGTTCGGTTTGTCGGCTGCCTGGGCTGCTGCACTGAGCAGCAGTACGGCACAAGTCGCCAGTAGGGAGCGTGTCCAAGTCATAGGTTCGCCTCGCAGGGAGAAAGGGGGAAGCATGTTCGTGAATCAAAGTCGTAGTTGCTGGCGTAAAGAACGGTCTCGATAAGAAAAGATCTTTCGCTCTGCGTGATGTCAGATGGGCCGACAGCAATCTCGCACAGGAGGCAGGCGACTCGTCAAAATTGTTCTGAAGAGAATGAGATGTTCCATCTGAAATCTAGGGAACCTTGGTCGGTCCCGCAACCACTTTCGGGGGAATTTCATAAAAACCGTAGTGAGAAATTTATGTGGAATTTCCTGACGTGCGACGAAACGTTAAGCTGCTGCCGTGATTTCCCGCCGCTTGTCCTTGCTGTCATAGCTGACCGAACGAAATATGAAAATTAAACAAATAGCCATTGCATGTGTTTTTCTGCTTTGGGGTGGACTTCATGTTGCGGTCAGCCATGCCGAAGAGCCCACGTTCGAGAGATGGGATCGGGCAATTTGCTTGTTGGAGCAGCAAGTCGACAAAGAGAATAACAAGCAAAAATTCGACTGGTCGACCTGCTTTCTACTTCAAGACGAACATCACATTACGTTGGTTGCCACTGCCCACGGAGCTCGATTGACGAGTAGTAATACGAAGGTCATCTTTCGTCGTGCCAACGGTGAAAGCGGATTGTTAACGCTAGGGCAACTGAGTGCCGGAGAAGGCAATCCGTGGCGATTCCACCCCAACGCCGATGTCGCGGTGATGCGGCTGGACGATGTGGAAGAAGCAAATGAACTTCGTAAGGAACTCGTTCGCTTGGCAATCCCGCGAAAGAATGTCTCGGTAACTTTGCCGCGTCGATCAACCTCGGTCGAAATGGCCGGGTATCCCCTGGGATTAGGAATTCAAGGAGTGAATCAGCAAACCGAAACCTCGCCGTTAGTGGTTAGTGGCGAGATCGCATCCCGTGAACTGCCATTCTCGACGAAGTGGGGAAGCGAGTCGATCATTCTGGTCCAAGTCGCAGCGCCTGGGGGGATTAGTGGCAGCCCTGTCTTTCGACGGGAAGAGTCCCCGGAAACGTGCGAAGTTTTGGGAATGGTCATGGGTTACGTCCGCGAAGATTCCTCCGGTTTGATGATGAGCAAAGTCATCCCAGGACATGTGCTGATCGATGCGATCGAAGGTGCTTACTCTCGTTTTTCGGAGTAATGCGACACAAAACGGCAGCTTCGTCGACCCGTGGCTTGGTGTATCGATTGGTCTAAGTTGTTTATTTGAAAGTGGTTAGGCGGTATTCCATCCTAAGGTGGCGGGCGAAAATAGTTTTCGTGTAAACTTTTTTCGCGTAAGGTGAAACGGCTCACGCAGCGCGGCATCGAACTGTTACGTAAGCGCGGCCCTGTGCCGCATTGTGCTGACCGATTGTTTCGATGCGACCAAGGATTTGACAATGAGCCATAACGATTCGCCCCTGTTTCAGCCATTCGATTTGCGTGGACTTGAACTCGCCAACCGTATTGTGATGGCCCCTCTGACGCGGGCACGTGCTGGCAAAGACCGAATCGCGAACGATTTGATGGCCGAATACTACCGGCAGCGATCGTCGGCAGGTTTGATCATTTCGGAAGCGACTTCCATCTCGCCTCAGGGGAATGGTTGGAACGAATCGCCTGGCATCTATTCCGACGCGATGGTCGAGGGTTGGAAGGGAGTCACCAGCACCGTTCATGGTGAAGGAGGCAAGATCTTTCTCCAGCTTTGGCATACCGGCCGCGCTTCGCACAGTAGCTTCCACGATGGTGAGCCGGCCGTGGCTCCATCGGCAATCATGATCGATGACGGCGAACTGCAGCACACCCCCAAGGGAAAAGAGCCGCGGGAAGTTCCTCGGGCGCTGGAAACGGACGAGATTCCTGGCGTCGTGCAGGACTACGCCAAAGCTGCCGAGCGAGCCAAAGCGGCTGGCTTCGATGGCGTGGAAATCCATTCGGCGAATGGTTATTTGCTGGACGAGTTCCTTCAATCGAAGTCGAATCACCGTAACGATCAATACGGCGGAAGTATCGAAAACCGCTACCGCATGCTTGATGAAGTCGTCCAGGCGGTCAGCCAAGTCTGGGGAGCTGAGCGAGTTGGCGTTCGACTCTCTCCGAACGGCGTTTACAACGGCATGGGGTCGCCTGACTATCGCGAACAATTCACCTATGTCGCCCAGCAGCTGAATCGCTACTCGCTGGCCTACTTGCATGTGATGGATGGAACCGGGTTTGGATTCCATGAACTAGGCGATCCGATGACACTCCAGGAATTCCGTAAGGTATTCGACGGGCCACTGATGGGGAACGTTGGCTATACGCGAGAATCAGGCGAGCAGGCCATCGAGCAGGGGGATGCCGACTTGATTGCCTATGGGCGGCCATTTATCAGTAACCCTGACTTGGTGACTCGATTCGCAGAGAACGCTCCGCTGAATCCTGAGGCCGATATGAGCACGTGGTATACCCCGGCCGGGGCCGAAGGCTATATCGATTTTCCGACTTTAGATGCTGTTTAACTGATTACACGAAGCGTGACGTCCCTTGGCCCGCGAATGTCCAGGCATTCGCGGGCCTTTTTGTTTCCCTACCGGAAAAATGAGCTCGGATCGCTCGCTGCTGATCTATCGGGGAGCGAAACCGCATGAAATGTCCCAGATTTTATGTCAGGTTCTGCATCGGAAGTCGTTTTCTTAGTAGGACGTAAGCATAGTGAAGTAGTCCTGAATACAGCGAGAAACGCAAAGCGGATGCAAGAAAGTGACGTGGTTCGTGTCCTGCTGGAGGCTCGAGTTCGTTTGACCGTGCCGATCTGGTCGATCGTGCGCGAAACGCAAGCAGTGGAAGATATCTTCCAAGAGGTGGTCCTCAGGGCACTTCGGCAATGCGACACGATCCAGGACGAGAATCATCTTTTGGCATGGTCGCGGACGACGGCTAAGAATCTAGCCGTCGATTGGCTGCGTCAACGCGGACGATCCCAAGTAATGGATGGCGGTGCAATGGACCGCATCTGGGCCATTTCGGACGAGCAGTCGCAGGCCCTTTCCGATCGCCAGGACGCACTGCGGTTATGTTTAAAGAAGGTACCGCAGCGACAGCGAGAAATGTTGCAACTGCGTTACGGCGAAGGCCTCAGCTGTTCGGAGGTCGCCAAGCGAGTCGGCGCGTCGCTCGACGCCGTTTACAAACGCCTGTCACGAACGCATCGAGAGTTACGCCGATGTGTCGAAGGGACGCTGCTGGGGGAATCGAATGGCTGATCAGGGGACGCATCCCGTATGGGGCGAGGCATGAACGAGAATCATCCACAACCGAACGATCAGTCGATGTCCGACGATGATCTGCTGGACTTAATCGTACGTTACCACGACGACGCACTCGACGAGTTCGAGGTGGCGGCACTTTCCGCTGCGCTCGAAGGGGACGATCGTGCGTTGGAGATCTTCCACCACGTCGGGCTTCATGCGTTAACCATCGCCGAAGTGACTCCTGCCCAGCTGAAACCTTCCACCAAATCTCGTTCTAGTTTTCGATGGTGGGGCGTTGGTTTGGCGCTTGCGGCAAGTGTGGTGATTGCTGCGCTCGTGGGAACGATGGCGGCTCAGCCGCAAGCCGTGGCAAAGCTCGTGGAAGTTCACGGTACGGTAACACTTGCGACGCCTGGAGGAGACTCCCGCGAGTTAAGCGTCGGCGATTCCATTCCAGCGGATACACGTTTGTCGATACGTTCGGTCGGAAGTTCGGCAACGTTAGAGTTTCCCGACAAAACACGCGTGCGGCTATTTGATACGAGCGAGATCTCTTGTCGCGAAGAAGACCAGAAAGAGATCCACGTTTACTCTGGAAACGTCGTTGCCGATGTTCAGCCGCAACCACCTGGCCGACCATTGATTATGATTACGCAGCAGTCAGTGACGGAAGTGCTGGGAACGGTGTTGGCCATTCAAGCTTCGCCGTCGCGGACCGACGTCGATGTTGTCGAAGGAACCGTTCGTGTGAATCGAACTGGTGATCGAAGTACTGTCGATGTTTCTGCCGGGCAAAAGACAACCGTTTCACGCGACGTTCCGCTGAAGAGCCATCGCCGCGAACCGACGCCGATTGCTTGGGGATGCGACTTTGAAGATGGTCTGCCGACCGATTGGCGACGCGGTATCCTTATACAAGATCGCTTGCCGAGCGGGTCACATCATGGAGTTCTTGCCGAAGCCAGGTCAGGCTACACCGACCCTTCCACAATCTGGTACGAGATCGAAACATACAATCGTTGGAGCGAAGGGCTGTTCACGGTGACCGAGGATGCTCGAATGAAGCTGAGGCTGCGTGCGGATCAGTCGAGATGGGTCCAAGTCGTTCTCTTGACGCGTTCGACCGACTTTCAAGGGCCCGAGGGAATCTTCGAGTATGTCATGTCAGACTACGATCGCACGCGATCAGGCGATTGGCAGACGTTTGATATTCCACTTTCCGACTTCAAGCGGACCGTTAAAAATCCTGATATTGGCTACAAAGAATCGCCCGTCAATCCACCCAAAACAGGCGATGTGGCCTTCAAAGTGGTTATTTCTACACAAGATCGTGATTTGGGCACGATCGTCGACGAACTCTACTTTGGGCCAGAGTCGTCGCCATAACCGTTACCAGCGGATTGTTCTTCGGCTCCCCCGCGCGGCGTTTGTAAGGAACTTGCAGAAGTTTCACGCAACCGTTTCTTGGAACGCTCGATGATCTTATTGGCAGGCAAGAAGCCACAAACAACGGCACGGAGAGCTTGATCGTTTAACGTGCCGGAAGTTGGCACTTGTCGATAAGGTTCCGAGCAATGGTTACATTCGACTTAGTTCAGTGGGAAGATGCAGTACGAACTGCGTTGGGAAGAGGAGGGCACCTGGTCGCATTGTTGGTCGCGATGGTTTTGATCGCAACCTACATGAGTGGCGGCCATCTGCAAGAGAATCCGGCCAAGTTGGTTATCGGCGGTTTCTTTGTCGGAGCCCTGCTGGATATGGCTTTCAGTCTTTGCTGGTACCAGGTTCACGGCTCGAAGGCTTAGGCCAAGCCCGTTTCCCCCGCCGATTTTTTTACGACCGTCGATCCCCACCGACTCTACTCCTCAACGTTTGCTTCTGATTGCTGCATCAGAAATCTCGCTTTCGGACTTTTCTTTCACCGAATAACGAGGCCTCATCAGAGCGACATCGCTTCTATTTCCTTGCGGACTTTGTTGGCATAAACTGGGGTTATCCCGCCTAACTTGCCTGCCTGGATCGGATAAAGATGATTCGCCGTTTTTCGCTTGCGGTTCTATGTACGCTTGCCGCCGCGCACGTTACGTTTGCTCAATCTGAGCTGCCACAATTTCATGTGCCAGGCCATGAACAAATGACTACATCGTTGGAGTCGATGTTCCAGCGACATCATAGCCCTCGCACGCGTTGCACGTTGTGGGATGGCTGGATTCCAATGTCGACGTTGTGGCCGGCCGTCGGTGAAGAGGCTTCTGCCGAAGCGATGCGATCCTTCTATCGGAACGTATTTCTATCACGACAAATTTCACCGGATGGTTATGTCGTCATGGATCAACACCGCGGCCACGCCCATCCTGGCGGATGGCCATTTCCACTTTGGGAACAAGCCGGCGGCGCTGGCTGGCATTTTACGGTTGCGGCAGATCCGTACCGCGAAATGATGCGGATGCAACCGTTCAACGCCAAGGTGATCAACTTTCAAGGAGCGACCCATATCGAGCAGGACGATTCGTTTGGAGTTCGTTTGCTGACGCAAGGAGAACAAACTTCGTTGACATTTCCGCCGAGACCATTCGATAGTTTCGTGGCTCCTTTTTTCGTGATCGAATGGTCGAGCGATCGACTGGCGGAAGACTCTCAGGTAACGCTTCAATGGCGTAGGAAAGAAGACCAGCAGTTTAACGAAACGCGGTCGCTGGTCGTCACAAAAGATAGTGGAATGGGCGGCCAGTATGGGGCTGGGCTGAAGCTAAGCGTTGTCCCGGTTTATCAGCACGAGTTGTGGAATGGAACGATCGAACAGCTTCGGTTGTCTTGGGAAAACGAACAGCCGCAAGAGATAACGATCCGCAACATGCATACGGCGACCGACTCGCGTCACCCTATCACCGGTCCCATGTTTATTCGCGGAAGTGCGGACTATTTTCTGTGGACGCATGATGTCGATTTCCTCCAAAAGAACATCGAACGCATGCGAACGGCGATGGCTTATACGTTGAGCGAGTTTCAAGTTGCCACGAAAGGTGCCGTGCTGGTTTCGTGGCCAGGGCATGATGGCCGTACTGGTTTTGTGTTCGATGCAATGGGAAAGAAGCAACTGCGGCATGGACATGGCGTCGGCAACAATTACTGGGATCTACTGCCGTTCGGTCACTACGACTGCTACGCGTCAATGGT
Organism: Bremerella sp. TYQ1; assembly: GCF_020150455.1. NCBI lineage: Bacteria > Pseudomonadati > Planctomycetota > Planctomycetia > Pirellulales > Pirellulaceae > Bremerella > Bremerella sp. TYQ1. Next base: position 3,843,441 of record NZ_CP083740.1, on the reverse strand, counting down.
GACCTACGACGCATTGCAAGTGATGAGTACGTTAGAAGAGGCGATTGCGGAACACCCGGAATGGAAGCTGCCACCGCCAACATATTCTGCCGAAGCGCTTCAAGCCGTGGCTGCCCGTTTGAAGCAACAAGCTGGTCAGCGATTTTGGGATGCGGAGAAAGGGCGATTCATCGCGTGTATTGATGCCGATGGACAACCGCACGACTATGGCTTCACGTTTCTCAACTTGGAAGCAATCTATTATGGGTTTGCTTCGGAAAGTCAGGCGAAGCAAATCATGCAGTGGATCGACGGAGACAGAATTGTCGAAGGCGATACGTCCACAGGAGGCGATATCTATCGTTGGCGATTTGCACCCAGGGCTACCACGCGGCGGAATACAGAATGGTATGCCTGGGTCTGGCATAACCCTGATGCGATTGCCTGGGGAGGGCAAGTGCAAGATGGAGGAGCCGTGCTCGGCTTTTCGTTTCATGACTTGATGGCTCGCTTGAAAGTGCAGGGGCCCGAGAATGCCTCGGAGCGGCTCAAAGCGATCACAAAATGGTTTGCCGAGGTCGAAGCGGAAGGAGGCTATCGCAAGTACTACGCGGTGCCTGGCCGTGGCAGTTTGCAGGGCGGGGGCACGCCAGGCGGTCTTGGGTTAGATCACGAATTCATGGAGTCGGTATTGGTTCCGCAGGTCATGCTTTATGGCTTCCTTGGGTTTCAACCGACGGCAGAAGGATTTCGCTTGAACCCTGCGTTACCAGAAGATTGGCCGAGCATCGGAATTACCCGAATCGCGTTGGCAGATCATACATTCGCCGTTACGGCAACTGACACGTCGGTGGAAATCGACTTTCAGCATCTCGGTAAAAAGCCATTAGTGATTGAATTGCCCCCGGGAGATTGGCGTGTGGACGAAGGGGATGCGGAGCTTTCTCAGCAGATGCTTAAGATCGATCCAAGTCGTCCCACGACGCGAATTCGCGTTGAGCGCATAAAAACAGGTGGCTGACCCTGCCAAGTCAGCCACCTCTTCCGTGCCAGGCGTGCGAGCAAGATTTACATCTTGGACGCCATGCCTTCGGGAATCTTGCCGTCCTTCGTCAGATCAAACTCGAAGTTGTTCTGATCGGGAGCGACGGATATGCGTAGTTTCGATTGGCGGTTATAAACCGCGGGAATGATCGAAACTCGGTCTTCTGCTAATCCACGTTCGATTTCTTCACGTGTTGGATTCGGCTTTTGAACCATCTTGTGGGCATGGATCTGCACAGCCATCTCGCCGGGGGAAGACTTGGCTGTGTAATAGCCATCTTCGATCAAGCCACCTCCCATGCTGCCGCCACTAACCGGCATCAGGGAGATCGAACCGTCCTGGACTGGTTCGCCGTCAAGGGTGACCGTTCCAGTGATTGTGATCATGCCGTCATCCGCACCGCATCCGGTCAGAAAACAACAGGCCAACAAAGCTGTCAGCGTACTGCTAAAGGAGAAAAAGCGTTTCATACTCATCGGACATGTGCTCCGCCTAGGAGTGTCGGGAAGGGAGCATCGTGAAGATGGTCCCTTCTCCAACAAGCCAGGTCATGTTATTGACTGATAACCTCGCCACCTTGAGTCGACGTACGAGCACGCCATGCCCAGATGTCGATCGTTTCCGGAACGAAGCTGACCGATCCATCGAAGTTACAAGCATTCACCCCGCCTGGGTGCATGCTGAACGCAGCGAAAGTTGCCGTGTGCCAGTGGTCGCCACCGTTGTGGCAAGGAATCTTCTGGAGATAGTCATCAGGGTTCCAGCAGCGACGACCGCCGTCGACCGAAGCCTTGGTGTTCGGGGTCAAGTAACCAGTGAAACCAGCGCCGGAAGCGTAGATGCCTGCGGCGTACATCCCTTGCCAGCCATTTTCGTTTTGGTTCATTGGCAATTCCGAAACCATCACGGTGTTACTCGTACCGTCGGTCACCGAAGCCAGGCCGGCAATCTTGTCGCCCATGCGGAAAGCGGAACCACCGTTGGTGTAAGTCCACAGACCATCCCAGTTGTTCGCGTTCTCCTGACCGTAGTTCGTGTTACCGACGCAAACACCGTAGCTGTATCGCTGATGCGACCAATGGTTGTTGCCACTGTTGGCTTCGCCCAGCGTCACCGTTTCCGAAGGGCACGAGTAAACGTCGATCGGCGTGGTGCGGTACAGCTTGTTGTTTCCATCGTTGGCACGCACGTTGAAGTTCAGCGTGTCGTACATTGCCGTTTGTTCGATGAACGGCAGCAGGCGACCGAATACCGAGATCGTGTCACCGTTCCAGCCGGTGAAGCCGAGGTAGGGGAGGTTCGTATAGGTATCGTGGTAGTTGTGCATCGCCAACCCAATGTTCTTGAGGTTGTTAACACACTGGGCGCGTCGAGCGGCTTCGCGAGCTTGCTGGACGGCAGGAAGTAAAAGCGCGACGAGGACACCAATGATGGCGATCACCACGAGCAATTCGACCAGCGTGAAACCCCGACGATTTCGGGACGATGGACGTTGAGAATCAAGAAGCGATTTCATGTTTAGGAGCCTTTCACCGCCATGCGGCAGAACAATGGGATGAGGGGAGATAAGCTGGGACTTCGGGAAAACGATGAGATAAGTCGATTAGCGAAGTGAACCAGGTAAAGCTTATTTTCCGTTCTTTTTGCTGAAAGTGAATGAGAAGCCACGTTTATCTTTTGAGAAGTATTTCGGCTCTTACATCCTCAGGAAAATAGATAGTGCTGCGATCTTCTTTGCAAGATGCGGGTTTGTGCAAGTTTCATTCGCGTACAGAGGATGGTGACCGCGAAATGCGCAGGGGAAGACTGTTAGTTGTTTCGGGTGGGTTTTGCGAAACAGAATGACATGCTCATTGAGAAAATCCTTCATTCATGGCCCCTAATGGGGTCGTTTCTGCTACTCGCAAACGAGCATTTTCAAGAGATAACTCTCGTCCAATTGAGCTTTTTTCCTTTGGCGATGGCCAACGCTCGACCATCAGCTGCACGAAAAACTTCGCAAAGAAAGTCCAGGCGGCATGAGAAATCTGGTCGTTCAGTCTTTCGATTTGCTAGCAAATTAAGTCCGACCGCGGCGAAAAAATTTTCTCGGCGGCCCTTTTCGTGAGGCCAATACCGGGCCGGTGTACTCATCCAAGGGGGTAAGTACGGCGTTTTCCGGGGTCAAACAGGCGCATAAGAGGCGCAGACTTCGTCAATACTTCGCGCACATTTCGCGATCTTTGTGGGCGCTTTCACGCAAGCAACCATTTGACTTCGCGTGGGGAAGACGTAGATAGCTGGGACGCAAATCGTATGTGGCTTTCGATGAGCCTGGCGTTGGGCGTCCATCCAAACAACAAACTAAGCAATCTCATTTGGGCAGGAGATGTTCCCATGCCAAGCAGCGCCACGATTGAAGCTCCACAGAAGTCTTCCAAATCGACCACGACGAAAGCCAAGTCGACGTCGACTCGCTCGAACTCGGTCGAAGCGCGGCTCCGACAAGAGATTGCTCAACTGAAAGCTGAGAACGCCGCCATCAACAAATCGCAGGCGGTCATCGAGTTTTTGCCAGATGGTACGATCCTGACCGCTAACGATAACTTTCTCGGTGCCGTCGGCTATACGTTGGAAGAAATCCAAGGCCAACATCACCGTATCTTCGTCGATCACAATTACGCCAACAGTGCCGAATACCGTGACTTCTGGTTCAAGCTCGGCCAAGGGCAATTCGATGCCGGACAGTACAAGCGATTCGGCAAAGGTGGCAAAGAGATCTGGATTCAAGCTTCGTACAATCCCATTCTCGACGACAACGGTCAAACCATCAAAGTCGTGAAGTACGCCGCCGACATCACCGAACAGAAGAGGCAGTTCGCCGACTTCTCCGGTCAGATGGAAGCGATCGGCAAAGCCCAAGCCGTTATCGAATTCAACATGGACGGCACCATTCGTTGGGCTAACGAAAACTTCCTGAACACCGTCGGTTACACCCTGGGCGAAATCGAAGGACAACATCACCGTATGTTCGTCGGCGCCGAGTATGCTCGAAGCGCCGAGTATCGCGACTTCTGGGCGAAGCTTAACCGTGGCGAATACGAATCGGCCGAGTACTGCCGCTTCGGCAAAGGTGGCAAAGAGATCTGGATCCAAGCCAGCTACAACCCAATCCTCGACTTGAACGGCAAGCCTTACAAAGTCGTCAAGTTCGCTACCGATGTGACCAAGCAGAAGATGCAGTTCGCCGACTTCTCCGGTCAAATGGAAGCGATCGGCAAAGCCCAAGCCGTTATCGAATTCAACATGGACGGCACCATTCGTTGGGCCAACGAAAACTTCCTGAACACGGTTGGCTATAGCCTGGGCGAAATCGAAGGACAGCATCACCAAATGTTTGTCCATCCTGAATTTGCCCGCAGCAACGAATACAAGCAGTTCTGGGACAAGCTCAACCGTGGCGAATATGAATCGGCCGAATACAAGCGTGTCGGCAAAGGTGGTAAAGAGATCTGGATTCAGGCCTCGTACAACCCAATCTTCGACGTCAACGGCAAGCCCTACAAAGTGGTGAAGTACGCCACCGACGTGACCGATCAAAAGCTGGCCAACGCAGATTTCTCCGGTCAAATGGAAGCGATCAGCAAGTCGCAAGCGGTCATCGAATTCAACATGGATGGTACTATTCGTACCGCCAACGAAAACTTCCTGGCCACCGTCGGTTATTCGCTCAGCGAAATCGAAGGTCGTCATCACCAGATGTTTGTCGAGAAAGAACTTGCTGCCTCGCCGGAATACGATCAATTCTGGGCGAAGCTGAATCGTGGTGAGTTCGACGCCGGACAATACAAGCGTGTCGGCAAGAACGGCAAAGAAATCTGGATTCAAGCTTCCTACAACCCAATCTTCGACCTCAACGGCAAGCCGTTCAAAGTGGTCAAGTACGCCACCGACATCACGCCTCAAGTTCAGCTGCGACTGGACATGGGCGAACTGATCTCGAACGTGCTGGAAAGTGCCAATCAGTTTGCCGAAAGTGCCACGACGGTCAGCGAAGCTTCGCAGTCGGTTGCCGAAGGTGCTCAAACGCAAAGTGCCGCCGTCGAACAGATCAGTGCTTCCGCTCAAGAGCTGACACGCAGCATCCAAGGCGTGCGTGATCGAGCCACGGAAACCGATAAGCTGGCCGCCGACACCAACCTGATTGCGATCGAAGGGGGTGAAGCGGTCTCGAAGAGTGGCGAAGCGATGGACTTGATCAAAGCTTCGTCCGAACAAATCAGCGAGATCATCCAGGTGATCAGCGAGATTGCCAGCCAGACCAACTTGTTGGCTCTCAATGCGGCCATCGAAGCGGCCCGAGCTGGCGAACACGGACTTGGTTTCGCAGTCGTCGCCGACGAAGTTCGCAAGTTGGCCGAACGTGCCAGCGATGCCGCCAAGGATGTTTCGGCACTGATCAAGGAATCGACCGCTCGTGTTGCCAACGGTGTCGAGCTGAGTGCTCAAGCCGGAAACGCATTGTCCAAGATCGTCACTGCCGTCGAAGCTACCTCCAGCAACATCGCGGAAATCGCTTCGGCTACCGACGAACAAATGAGCATGGCTCAAGAAGTGTACGGTACCGTCCAGCAGGTCGCTTCCGTCACCGAACAGTCGACCGCTTCCAGCGAAGAAATGGCAGCAAGTGCCGAAGAACTGGGTGCCCAGGCTACCTCGCTACGCGACCTGGTCGAAGGCTTCGACATGCAGCGATAACGTTATCCACGATAACGCGATCGAGCAACTTACAAACGGAGGACGAATCGCAAGGCATTCGTCCTTGGGTGGCAGGGGACATCCCGACACGAGGATGGCCCCTTTCGCCGATTCTTGGGAAGCTTACTCCGCCAATTCTGGCAGCGGCTAAGAAACCCTCTGGTGCGAATCGACATATTGTTTCACAAAGTCGCGCAGTTCTGGCTTGTCGCATTCAAAGCCCATCGCTTCCGCTTTTTCCAGCGTTTGATCGCCGGTCATTCCGTTTTGGACAGCCATGTGCATCATGACCATCGCTCCGGCCCGCTTGCCACTTTTGCAGTGCGCGAACACCGGCTTGGGCATCTGCTGATACGCTTCGCGAAACGCATCGACCACCTCGGGCGTCATCGATTTCATCGAGACGGGAATGTGATGATACTTAAGCCCGCACTCCTGCGCGATCTGACCTTCTTCAAAGGGGGAGATCGGCTGGTCTTCTTCGCCATTGGTGCGGAAGTTAATGACCGATTGAAAGCCCTTCTGCGGTAGCTGCTTCAATTCGTCGGCAGTGGGCTGCCCGCTTACGGTGACGTTGTCGTTGATGGAAATCGTATTCGACATGGCGAGTCTCCTTTTCTGGTCAATCAACGAACCAAGTGGCTCCCCTCCGCGCAGTGGAAGCGGGGAGTTAACCTGGAATAAGAGGGATGTGGAAACAGACCATTCCCAGTGCAAACTTCACGCCGAATGTCTGCCAGCCGAGGGGGGACGCGGCGGAAGCGTGATCGGCAATGCATTGCGATTGGACAATCTGACGTGTATAAGAATGTATGCCGATCCATCGCAAATAGACTTCGCAGAAAGAGTTCAGGCCATGGCCAACGACCCCCAGAAGATTCGCTTCGTCATGTTGGGCGGTTTCCTCGGAGCAGGAAAAACGACCACCATCGGCCGACTTGCCAAGCATTATCAAGAGCAAGGCTTGAAAGTTGGTGTCGTAACGAACGATCAAGCGGCCGACCTGGTCGATACCAATCTGTTGCGTTCCCAAGGCTTGAACGTGGGAGAAGTCGCGGGCGCTTGCTTTTGCTGCAACTTTAACGAACTGACAAGCACTGTCGAAGCACTCGCCGAATCGGAGCGACCAGACGTCGTCATCGCCGAGCCTGTGGGCAGCTGTACGGACTTAGTCGCGACGGTTGTGCAGCCGCTGATTCGACTGTTCGACGCCCAGTTTGACGTCGCTCCGTATGGCGTGATCTTAAAGCCGTCGCATGGCCTGCGGATTCTTCGCAACGAATCGAACATGGGTTTCTCGCCCAAGGCTGCCTACATCTTCGAGAAGCAGTTGGAAGAAGCCGACTTTCTGATCATGAACCGGATTGACGAATTAAGCCCCGACCAGGTGGCTGAGCTGGACGAGCTGCTGCAACAGTTTGCGCCAGAGACGCCGGTGCTGCGGATGTCGGCAAAGACAGGGGAAGGCTTTGAAGGCTTGACCGAAATGCTCGATCAGCGCGGAGCGTTTGGGCAGAAGATCTTGGACCTCGACTACGACATCTACGCCGAAGGCGAGGCGGAACTTGGTTGGCTAAACAGTAGCTTGGATATCCAAAGCGAAACGCCATTTGCATTGGACGACCTAATTTTGGGAATCGTGGAAGCGCTGCGTGTTCGACTTGAATCGGCCAATGCCGAAACGGCTCATCTGAAAACGATTGGTTTAGCGGAAGGGGCATACGGCGTGGCGAATCTGGTCAGCAGCGATACGCCGGCGGTCCTTTCGTTGCCTTCGCACTTCGAAACGAAGGAAGCCAACGTGGTGGTGAATGCTCGCGTGGCGGTCGATCCTGAGCTTCTTCGACGGGACGTCGAAGCGGCGGTCGAGGAGGTCGCAGGCCAGATGGGCGTGGCCGTTAAGTTTCGACAAACACAGAGCTTCCGCCCAGGCCGGCCGGTGCCGACGCACCGATTTGCCAAGGAAGATCGCTAAGGGGAGGGTGTCGCATGGCGCGACATGCCTGTCGGACCGAGTGACATTGCGAGCGAGCCAAAGGGGCGTTTTCTCGGAAAAAAGCAGATGGCGCGCTAGTTGCATTCTGGCGAGGGGTTGCGGAAACGAGGCTTCCACCGGCGTCGATTTCCGCAGGCTTCGTTTCTCCGAACGCTGAAAAACGCGTTCGTCCGATTCCCCTAGCAGAAGTGTTCAGCAACATGCATCGAAGTTATGATGTCATGAGCGGTACCCAAGTGGCCGACCGACCTGTGGTAAGTCCGGAAGCCGAACGAGAGCAGCAATCGCCGATCGTTTCGCAAGACCTGCTTAAAGGGCGGCGTCAGGTGTGGATCAATCACGATGGGACGCTCTATTGTTTGAAGGCGACCTCGAACGGGCGTCTCTATTTGACGAAATAAAGCTCCGCCAAATCGGGGCTTGCTAGCAGCTTGCCCCGACGGTCGTTTCAGGCCGCGGCGTGGCGATTTCCATGCAACGACTGACGACTGCACAACTTGCCATACGCATTTCCATCGCCGTCCATCTGGGCGCATTGATCTGCATGGCTTGGCAGAAGGCGTCCGTCTTGCTGCGAACCGATTTCGCCGGGCAGCGTCAAGCTGTCACCGTTGCGGCCACGTTCGCTCCGCCGGTTCCTTTAAGCGAGCCAGAACCGGTCGAAGTCGTTCGCAGCGAATTGGACGATGTTGAGTCGACGACCGATGTCGAACCCGATTCGACCGTCGCGAAGCAGTCGCCAACCCTTGTCGCCACGGTCGATGTCTCGGAACTTCTTGTTCCAGATCGCGCGACGACTCCTCCTGTGGCCCGAGCCGATCGTCGCCGGTTCCAGCAGCAGGAAGAAGAAGTTCGGCCGGAAATGGCCAGGCTTCCCCGCAAGTCGCATCCAATCACGCATGCGACGATGGCTTCGGCGGTTCCCATTCCGGTAGGAACCCAGAAAGAAACGCCGCCAGACTTTTCGATGAATCCTCCGCCGAAGTACCCCGCCGAGGCGGCACGCAACGGTTGGCAAGGGGAAGTTATTCTGCGACTGCTTGTCGCGCTGGATGGAAGTGTCAGCCAAGTGGTTGTCGCGAAGAGCAGCGGTTATTCGATTCTCGACGAAGCCGCACTGCACGCGGTCCGTCGCTGGAAGGCCATTCCAGCCACCAGAGGTGGGGAGCCTGTCGCGGTGGTGAAGCTGATTCCAGTCCAGTTTATCCCGTAGTTCGCTTACGGGCGGGGCCATCTCGGTACCGATTAGGCCGACTGATCGGTACAGCCTGACTCACCGTTCCCGTTTTACCAATTGCTATGTCAAATATTGCTGTTGGGCCATGCAGTGCGGTTCGCGGTGCCGATAACGGTTTTGGGGTCTAGGCAAACGTTGCCAGGCACGAAGTGGTTGGGGTCTACCTGGGCAGGGACACCATGCAATCCAACAAGTATCACTTACGTGTCATCGTCGAGGTGATTCTCACGGTGGCATTAGCGGAAGTAGCGTCGACGCTGCTTTTGCCGTGGGTGATCCCCCATCTTCCGTCGCTATCGGAGCGGCTGCTTGGTATGGCGATGACGCTGTTAATCGCCGCGCCGGTGATCATCTTTCGCCTCCTTTCAATCTGGTCCGTACATACCGTTTCGCCAGAAGTCGCTTCGATGAAAACGCCGGTGATGCGGCCGGTCGCGGTGGCTCTTTTGTGTGGGGTAGCGATGACCGCCTATACCGCCTACTGGATGGCGTGCGAATCGCACCGGCAAGCCGAGAGTAAGTTCGACGCGTTGGCCGAGCGAGTGAAGTACGAAGTCGCGCGCCGCATGAAAGAATTCGAGGATGGCTTGAAGGCCCTCCGCGGTCTTCATGAAGCGAGCGAGCAAGTCACGCTGGAAGACTTCCGCGACTACTGCAAAGTGGTCGACCCGTTGGTCTGTTTCCAAGGAGCCATGGGGCAAGGCTTCATTCGCCGCGTTCCCAAAGATGGAACCGAATCTTTCCTCGCGTGGTCTCACGAGCATCTCGATCCGAACTTCCGCATCAAGTCGTCCGGAAAGCTAGATCAATACGACGACTACCTGGTCATCTGTCATATCGAACCATTGGCGAACAATCGAGCCGCTTGGGGCCTGGATGTCGGGTCGGAAAACAACCGACGTGTCGCGGCGGAAAAAGCGAAGACGACCGGCGTGCCGACACTTTCCGCGAAGATCAACCTGGTGCAAGATCAGCTCGATCACAATGGTTTCTTGTACTACCTTGCCGTTTACAAAAGTGGTGCTCCGCTTGAAACAGAGCAGCAGCGCGACGACGCGTTTGTCGGTTGGGTCTATATGCCGATCACCTCGGAATTGGCATTGGAAGACATCACCGCATCAGGCGACGAGATGGTCGATGTCGAAGTCTACGACGACATGGCGTTCGATCCTTCGGCCAAGCTGTTCAGCGGGCATGGGTATCGCTTTGAAGATAAAGTCGCCCAAGGGAATTACAAAGCGTTGTTCTCGAAGACGTACGCGCTCACGTTTGGTGGACGGCCCTGGACGATCCTGATTCAAAGCAATCCGAACTTCGATACCAGCGATCTCTTCCTGCGGCCATTCATTGCCACGGTCGTCGGTGGGACGCTTACCGTAATGGTTGCCGTGGTGGTGTGGAACATGGGAACGTCCCGTTTCCGTGCAATTCGCATGGCCGAGTCGATGACGGTCGATTTGAAACTTGCCAAGGAAGAAGCCGAAGATGGTTTTCGACGTTTCAATACGATCTTCGAGAACGTTCCGATCGGCGTGAATGTCTTGGATGTCGATGGCCACGTTTTGCAGACAAACCCAGCCGGGCTAGAGCTGTGGGAAGCCGAATCGCAGGAAGCGATCCGCGGGATGTCGCTGATGGATCAAATCCCGAAGACATCGCATTCGATGGTGATTCAGGGCCTGTGTAGCGCGTTGACAGGGCGTTCTTCGTGTGTCGAATTCCAAATGATTGGCCTGCGTGGTTCGGTACGATTGATCGAACTGCATGCCGTGGTTGTCCATAACCCGACACGCGTTTATCAGCAAACGCATCTGCTGACGGTGCTGCGAGACATCTCGCCACAACGGCAAGTCGAAAGCGATCTGCGTGAGGCACGCGAAAAAGCAGAGGAATCGAACCGCAGTAAAAGCGAATTCCTGGCCAACATGAGTCACGAAATTCGTACTCCGATGACCGCCATTTTGGGCTATGCCGATTTGCTGGCCGAGCCAGAGCAGGGGGGCCTCGGGCATGAAGACAAGATGGAATACATCGCGACCATTCGTCGCAACGGCGAGCACCTGTTGACGATCATCAACGACATCTTGGACTTGTCGAAGATCGAAGCGGGGAAGATGACCATCGAGTCGGTCCCGATGCGCGTCGATGCCCTCATTCGCGACGTGATGGACCTGATGCAGGTCAAAGCCTCGGCCAAAGGGTTGTCGCTTGACTCGATCATCGAAAGCCGGATTCCGATGATCATTCATAGCGATCCTATTCGCCTGCGGCAGATCTTAGTCAACTTGTTGGGGAACGCGATCAAGTTCACTGAGATCGGTCGGGTACGTTTGCGTGTCTGTTACTTAAACAACGATCAGCGGTTGCGGCTTTCGATCGAAGATACCGGAATTGGTATGACCGACGCCCAGCAGGCGTCGCTGTTTCAGGCCTTTGTCCAAGCCGACAATTCGACCGCGCGAAGGTTCGGGGGAACTGGGTTGGGGCTGCGAATCAGCAAGCGGCTCGCTCAAATGCTCGATGGCGACATCAATGTGACAAGCGAAATGAATGTCGGTAGTGTCTTCTGTTTGGATCTGGCCGTCGGCCGCGTCGACGAAGGTAACTGGCTGACCGCGTCGGAAGCACGCGCAGTGCCGGTCGGTAATGAGCCGGACGAGGAAACCACGGCCACCAAGACTTCCACACAGCCGCTGCAAGGCATGAAGATTCTTTTGGCCGAAGATGGTCCCGACAACGTTCGTTTGATTGCCTTCCATTTGCGAAAAGCAGGGGCGGAAGTCGCTACCGTCGAGAATGGTAAGCTGGCCGTCGAACAAATGACGACCGACGGAACCGTCGGCGGTAAGTTGACCGACTCGCCACGCTTCGACGTGATCTTGACCGATATGCAGATGCCGGAAATGGATGGCTATGCTGCGACGCGGCTGCTGCGTGAAAAAGGGTGTACGCTGCCGATCGTGGCGCTGACCGCCCATGCGATGGCAGGCGATCTGCAGAAGTGTCTCGATGCTGGGTGCACAGCCTACACGACGAAGCCAATCGATCGGCAACGACTGATTGAAACGCTTCAGCAGTACCACCCTGCCGCGATGCAATCGGCGGTGATCTAAAGACACCGCTTCGAGGTATTTGGTCCGTTCTGCGGGAAACCTCATGCCGGCGCCCCTTGACCAAATTGCGAGTTGGTTCGTAGGCTAAATGTATCGTTGCTGAGACGATATCTCTGTAAGGCAAGCTTGTCGCCAGCCGCATCGATTCGCCTCCTGCCCCCCTCGAATCTTGCTACAAGGTTGCCCCCATGCTTCGTCGAAAAGGCTTTACGCTAGTAGAGCTGTTGGTGGTGATTGCCATCATCGGAATCTTGATCGCCCTGCTGCTTCCCGCCGTCCAACAAGCCCGCGAGGCTGCCCGACGGATGCAATGCCAAAACAATCTCAAGCAGATTGGTTTAGGCTTCCATAACTTCCATGACACGATGGGAGGTTTCCCCGGAGCGATTTCCAACAACGGTGCCCGGCATTATTGGGGTGCTCAGATTTTGCCGTACATGGAGCAGAATCCATTAGCCGAGTTGTACGACTATTCCGTTGCCTGGAATGCCGAAGAAAACAAAGAAGCGGTTCAATATCCGGTCTCGTTCATGCTGTGTCCTAGCACGCCCGGCAGTCCGATTCCGCATCCGAAGTTTAAAGCCGGCACCAATGGCTGGGGTTCGCTCGGAGCGGATTACATCGGTTCGCAAGGGCCGAACGCTTCGCAGTGGGCTTTTGGATCGATCCCAGAACCGAACGACTACAACGGTTTCTTTACCGGCTCGGTCGAGACCGCCAAGAAAGGACGCCGTATGCGGGACATCACCGACGGAACATCGCATACCAGCGGTGTCGTCGAGTGTGCCGGCCGCCCGCAGTATTGGTACAAGAGTAAGCTTGTCCCGGAAAGTGGTTTGGCGACCAGCAGTGGATCGATGTACAACTCGCTGTGCAGTTGGGCCGATCCGAACATCGCCAAGATGAGAGGCTGGACGTTCGACGAAACGCAAACCGATCCGATGGATCGATTCGACGACCCCGGTCCGCAAATGGTCAACGGTGTGAACAAGTGGTCGATCTATGCGTTTCATCCCAGTGGTGCCAACGTTTCGATGGCGGACGGTTCGGTTCGTTTCCTTAGCGAATCGACTAGTGTCGAGATCGTGTGTGCTTTGTTGACCATCGACGGACGAGAGATCGTCAACGAAAACTAAGGAAACGCCACGTCATGCTTCGCCTCCTCGCGCTCCAAGCCATTTTGCTGCTTGGGGCGTTTGTTTCGTTTGGCTTTGCCCAAGAGACCGCCACGGTCGAGCGGCCGAAGGTGCGGCCAGAGCAGTCGGCGCTTCAGCAAGCGGCACGCGCCGAAGGGCTGCGAACCGTTTACGCACAGTCGCCGGAGAAGTGGCCGGCGCCGCATGTTGATGAAGGGGTGGCGTGGAAAGAGATCGGTTTGCTGCCTGAGGTAGTCCATCCCGCGGACAATCCTTTTAACGAATCGAAAGAGGCGTTAGGCAAAGCGTTGTTCTTCGATCCGCGGCTATCTGGTAGCGGTCAGATTGCGTGCGCTTCGTGTCACGATCCCGACTTGGCTTGGACCGATGGACGCACGACCAGTTTCGGTCATTCGCGAAAGATGCTGGCTCGAAACGCTCCGACGACCCGTTTCGCGGCGCATCAAGAGACTTTCTTTTGGGATGGCCGGGCCGATACGCTTGAAGGCCAAGCCGTTGCCGTGCTGTTGAATCCAGACGAAATGCATGCCAGTCGCGATCATGTGGTGCAGACAGTTTCTTCCATTACGGCCTATCAAAAGCTGTTCGGCGAAGCGTTCGGAGACGAGGAAGTCACCCTGCAGCGTGTCGGTCAGGCCATCGCCTGTTTCGAGCGAACCGCCGTCAATGGACGAACGCGATTCGATGCGTTTTTGAAAGGGAAGACCGACGCGATGTCAGACAGTGCGATTCGTGGGATGGATTTGTTTCGCCGCGAAGCACGCTGTATGAACTGCCATCATGGCCCACTGCTCAGTGACGGAAAGTTTCATGATGTCGGCCTGAGCTACTATGGCCGGAAGTACGAAGACTTGGGCCGCTTTGAAATCACCGGCGAAGCAGCCGATGTCGGTCGATTCCGGACGCCGGTGCTGCGTGATGTGACTTCGACCGAACCACTGATGCATAACGGATTGTTTCATTTGCCAGGCGTTTTGAACATGTACAACGCCGGCATGCCAACACTGAAGCGGAAAGAGCATCAGCAAGCGGACGAGCGTTTTCCGACCAAGTCGCCGCATCTCAAACCGCTCGGACTGAACAAGCAAGATCTTGCGGATCTCGCTGCTTTCCTGCAATCGCTGGAAGAACCGAAGCTGCGTGTTCGTCCGCCGGAGCTTCCTGGCCTGCATCCGGCTCCTTGACTAAATCCTCGCCGGTCAGGCGATTTTCAACTAGGCTGGAAGCGTTCTAGGGATTGGCAACCGAGAGTTTTCCGCCATGCGTTTTTCGCTTCGTGATCTGCTGTTGATCGTCTTAGTCTGTTTCGTGGCACTGCCAGCGATTCAGCCGACGATTCGATATTTTCAGTGGAAGCAGAAGCTGGCAGGAATGTCTGAGCTGCAAGTCGCCATCGAGCGGTTTAAGGCCAAGCTCGAATTGGAACGGAACGCTCGGTCGTATGCCATAGGGCGTCTTCGAATGCGAGTGCAACTTGAAGAAGCCGAGTTAGGGCGACTGGCCGAGTCAATCGTGCGTTTTGAGTTAGAAGAAATCGGCCGCGAGCCAGCGTCCGCTGAGTGACTCGCGGCCGGCTTCCTATCGCTGCGGGACGGCGGCTGGGGGCTTCTCGCTCGAGCCTTCGGCCCGGGCTGGCTTGCCGGCCATAAACCGGTTGCAACCACCATTTCCGGTAATTCGGAGGTGAAACGGTTGCAGGTCCTGCTCGATGCAGTAACCGCACGTTTGATCCTCAATCGAAGCGTCTGGCTCGATCTGCCACCACTTACAACTCTTGCAAAGTCCCCACTGTTCGGACATTACTCGTCTCCTTGTTTGGACGTAGAAATCGACTGGAAGTGCAGAGCCAAACTGCACACAGCGTGCCGGAATTCGCAAAAGTCTTCCCGGGGGGACCCCCTACGAATCTGGCTTCGTTCGCGGTAACCTAGTACCGAGGCGAAGTTTAGGTAACGAACAAGCGAGACGAGAGCTGACATGTATCACGAAGAGCATGTGCCGGGATTGAATCTGTTGGTCGAATTGCTCGATCAAGTTGTCCGCGAACAAGTCGGAGATTCGTTGGCCGAGACAATGAGCCGAATCCGACGAATGTCGCTCGAACGCCGCGCCGGGCTGCCCGATGCGGAAGAACGATTGCTGGCCGAAATCGGTCGCATTCCGAAAGAGCAACTCCGCAGCGTCATTCGCTGGTTGAGTCTCTACTTCGATCTCGCCAACTTGGCGGAAGACTATCACCGAGTCCGAATTTTGGATCAGCGTGCTGCCGAAGCGGAGGCGGAAGGATTACCTCGCAGCGAATCGATCGCCGACGCGATTCGTCAGCTTTTCGAAAGTGGTTGCACCGCTGCCGAAATGCAGGAATGGCTCGACCGGCTCGCGATCACTCCTGTCTTCACCGCTCATCCTAGCGAAGCCAAACGCCGCACCACGCGGGAACTGCTCCGTCGCTTGCGCGATCACTTGCCATACTTGGAAGTGCAGCCGCACGACGAAGACTTTGAAGCAGCGCTCAGCGACTTGACCCTGTTGTGGCAGACCGACTCGCTCCGTCCACAACGACCTGGCGTGATGGGGGAAGTCGAGCGTGGTCTGTTCTTTGCCGAGGCACTTTGGGATGTCGCTCCGCAAATTTATCGCGAGATGCGGATGGCTTTGGCTCGCTACTACCCGCATCACCAGTTCGAGATCAAACCGTTCCTGACGTTCGGCAGTTGGATCGGTGGCGACCGAGACGGGCACCCGTTCGTGACCGCCAAAGTAACCGAGACAACACTCGGACTTCTGCGAAAGACGGCCCTCGAACGGCATTTGTCGTACTGCCGCGAACTGAAAAAGACGCTTGTTACTTCCGATCGTCAGGCCGCCGTCAGCGACGAGATTCGCGAGCGCGTTCAAACGGCAACCGAAAACTGGGAAGAGCTGCAAGCCCGTCTGGAAGAGGTTTCGCCCAATGAAGTGTATCGCCGCTACTTGAAGATGATCGAGTTTCGGCTCGAGGTTTCTCTGGGTAGCGCTTTTGTCGAAGGGGATGAGCATGTCGCCTATCATCAGCCGGAAGAGCTGATGGAAGAGATCGAACTGCTACGCGATAGCATGCTGGAGCATCAAGGACGCCGCGTTGCCGAGCGTTACTTAGACCCTTGGAAAGATCGCCTGCAAACGTTTGGCTTCCACTTCTTTTCGCTGGATGTCCGTCAAGACTCGGACGTACACCGCAATGCTCTGCGCGAGATCGTGTTCGCCGATATTCCAGCCGATCAGACGATCGAAGAAGCTGATTGGCTCAAACGCCTGGCACAGCTCGACAACGTGCCGAATGTCGATGCTTCCAAGCTCAGCGAAATGACGCAGGAAGTTTTGGCCACGTTTGGCGTGTTGGCCGATACGATGGCGGCCGGTGGTACGAAGCCATTTGGTGGGTACGTCATCAGCATGACGCATCAGCCGACCGACGTGATGGCCGTGCTGTGGTTGTGGAATTACGTTTGGAATCAAAGACATCCCGACAAGCCGCGTCCTTACCTGCCGATCTCGCCGCTGTTCGAGACAATCGACGACTTGGAAAGAGCACCGGCGATCTTCGAGGCGATGCTCAAGCAGCCCGTTTATCGAGAGTATCTCAGCCAACAGCCTCGGCTGGAACAGATGATCATGGTCGGTTACTCCGACAGTACCAAGGATGGTGGTTACCTGACGGCCTCGTGGAACTTGCACTCCGCTCAGGAACGCCTCGCGGAAGTGGCTGCGAAGCACCACATCGAGATGACGATATTCCACGGTCGTGGGGGAAGCCTCGGCCGAGGTGGAGGTCCTGCGGCTCGCGGTATTCAGTCGCTGCCGCCTCAAGCGGTCGACGGCAAGCTGCGACTGACCGAGCAAGGGGAAGTGCTGGCCGAACGATACGACAACGCGGTGATCGCCCATCGTCATATTGAACAGCTGACTAACGCAACATTGCTTGTCAGTGCTTCGACGCCATCTCCGGAAATGGAAAACTGGAAGGAGATGACCGAGGCAATGTCGGACGCGGCATTGACGAAGTATCGCGAGTTGGTTTCGCACGAAGACTTCCTGCGTTATTTCGATCAGGCCACGCCAATCAGCGAGATCGAAGGCCTGCCGATCGGTTCGCGTCCGGCCCGACGACGTGCGAGAAAGTCGCTCAAAGATCTGCGGGCAATTCCGTGGACGTTCGCGTGGACGCAATCGCGACAACTACTGCCGGCGTGGTACGGCATGGGAACCGGCATTCGAACGTTGGTCGATTCCCAAGGAGGGGATTGGGCACCCCTTCAAGAGATGTACCAGGATTGGCCGGTCTTTCAGGCCATGATCGACAACGCCGAGTTGGCACTTGCGAAAGCCGACATGGACATCGCACGCGACTACGCGGAACTTGCCGGCGACGCACAAGAGAGCATCTGGCGTCTGATCGACGAAGAGTATCGGCTTGCTTGCGGCGTGATTTGCTTGATTCGCCAGCAGCACGAATTGTTGGAAAAGATCGGCTGGCTCAACCGCAGCATTCGTAGTCGAAATCCTTACGTCGATCCGTTGAATCTGATTCAGATCGAATTGATCAAGCAGACTCGCGAAAACGGTACGTCGCAAGATGAAGAGGATACGGAAGGCTTGCCGCAGATGGTACGGCTTACCATCCAAGGCATCGCGGCCGGGCTGCGCTCGACGGGATAATCTGGGAATCTGCTAGGAATTCGGAATCTATTCGGTAGACTTAGGTTCCTAGCCCAGATTCCTTTTCCCAATCCCACCTGCAATTGCCATGATTAACATCCGCCCGTTGATGGTGTGGGGATGTTTTGTCCTCGCCATCGGTTGTGGTCCGACGGTTGATGTCTCGATTCCGCGATTTCAACCTCGTCCGGTCGTTTGGTTGAATAACTGGGAAAAGCCAACGCCAACCGAGACCCGCAAAGAGGCCGAACAGTTTCTGCAAAAAGCGGACGTGATGAAAGAGCTCGCGCTGTTCGACGACGCCGAGCAAATGTATCTTCGTGCGGCGAATGCCGATCTCGACTTCGCCTATCCGATGTATCAGCTCGCTTGTAACTACGAGCTTGCCGGAAAACATGAGGAAGCAGTCGACGCGTTTCAGCAAGCGATCCAGCGTGGCTTCGATGACTTCCCGACCGCGGTCAACGACGACGAGCTTGGCAAGATTCGTCGGCGAAGCGACTTTGGCGATGCCTTGGCGACCATTCGTACGCGGTACATTATTTCCGCGCCGGCCCATGTTGGGCAGCCGATCGCCGTTCGTCCTGAAACCGATAAGCCGCCGGAAGGTTGGCCGATCATCTTGATGCTGCATGGCTACGGCGATAGTCATTTGAACTATCTGGACGAGGCACGCTTGTGGGCCCAGCAAGGGTTTGTCGCGGTGGTTGTTCCTGGCAGCGTGCCGACGCATGGCAGCTATTACCAGTGGTCGAACGATTCGAGCGAGCCGACGCACGAGGACCTGCAAGCGATCGTTCAGTCAGAACTGTTTCATGGCGTGATCGATTTGAACAAAGTCTACTTGCTGGGATTCTCGCAAGGGGCACTCCATTCGATGCTGGTCACCCAGGCCCATCCCGATCTTTACGCCGGCTGCGTCGCGTTATCGCCGGGGGGAAGTCTCATCAATCAGCTCGCACGTCCAGGGCTCGATCCCGAGAAGGGGGCGGCGCGTGTGGTGATCATTCATGGCGACGAAGAGCCGCACGCACCGCTGGTCCGTATCTGGGCGAGGGAATGTGGCAAAGCCAAATGGATGTTTGAAAGTCAGACCCATCCCGGCGGGCATCATTTTCCGGACGATTGGGAAAGCCGCGTCCCAGGAATTGCAACGTTCCTGCTGAAATGATCCCGCCTACGGTTTCTCGGGAATGATTGCCTCAGCCGATCGATCGTCGACTTTGAAATAGCCCAACGGTTGATCTTGGAGGGAAGAGATTTGCCACACCGCGCCGGGGCGAGTCTTCTGAGTGAACGTCTTTGTCGGTGCGATCTCTTGGTAGAACTTCGCTTTGCCTTGCTGGTCGATCCAGTAAAGCTTCACTGGCGATTCGGTTTGGTTGGTAAAGAAGACGGGGAACGTCGAACCATCGGGTCGAGACGCTGGTGACGATTGACTGCCCAGTGGAACCCACTTCAGTTTGACGAGCGACTCGACACTCGGGGCTGGCTTTTCGGCGAACTTGGTTGGGGCTTTGACTCGCAGTTCGGCAAGCTTATCGGCGTGCGATTTATTGCCTGCAAGATTGTTCCACTCGTATGGATCGGCTTGCGTGTCGTACAGTTCTTCTTCGCCGTTAGCATACCGAACATACCGCCAATGACGATCGCTAAGGCCAATATTGCCTGGCCTCTCAAGATGCGTTACCGAAACATGCGGCCATGCGGCGTCGCTGCTCTCGAGAAGTGGCTTGAGGCTTGGAGCGTCGTGTGCTTCGTTGGGCGGCAATTGGCATAGATCAAGCAGCGTCGGGGCGAGACTTAACAGATTGACAGGTTGATCGCAGACGGTCGGCGAAGTTCCTTCTGGAAGGCCGGGACAATGCTTTGGCACACGAATCATCAGCGGAACTCGGGTACACGCACGCCAGGCGGTGTACTTCTGCCAATGCTCTTTTTCGCCCAAGTGCCAGCCATGATCCGACCACAGAACAACGATCGTGTTGTCGGCATACTCGCTGTTATCCAGCGCGTCGAGTACGCGTCCGAGCATGGCATCGGCGAAGTGGATCGACGCCAGATAAGACTGAATTGCTTTCTTCCACTGGCCATGCTTTTGAATGTGCGCGAAGTAACGATTGCGTGCTCGCCGCTGGCCTTCTGCTGGCAAGTCGTTTAAGTCGTCGGCTTTATATCCTGGTGGAAGCTGAATCGACTCGAGTGGAAAGGGCTCGAAGTATTTCTCGGGAACGAACCATGGTTCATGCGGACGGTAGATGCCACACGCCAGAAAGAACGGTTTGTCGTGTTGCTTCGCGAGTTGCTCGGCAACGTATTGGCTAACGAGATAGTCTCCGCCGAACTCTTCGTCGGTAGCTTGCAGGGCGCCCCAATCGGTTTCGACATATTGCCATGGACCTCCGCGAGGCAGATTCAATGGACGCTTGTCAGGATAAAGCGTTTCTGGAATCGGCATCTCGGACGCGGGTTCCGGGTAATAGTCATCCCATGACTGCGCATCGATGATGTAATGCAGCATCTTCCCCGATCCAGTCGCGAGGTATCCGTTGTTCGAGAACGTCTTGGGAAGCAGCTCGGCATCCGGCAAGACTTCGCGTAACACTTGGTCGTTCGCGTAAACACCAGAAACATTGGGTGCGATGCCTGAGAAGATCGCGATTCGCGATGGGTTACATGCCGGGGCTGCGCAGTGCGCGTTGGTGAACAGCACGCCTGATTTCGCCAAGCGATCCAAGTTCGGCGTAATCGTTTGAGGATGGCCTCCCAGGCATCCGATCCAGTCATTCAAGTCGTCCATGGCGATGAACAAAACGTTCGGTCGCCCCGGTTCCGCTGCCGCAGTCGTGCTTGTGGCGATCGCGAGCAGGACGATCGAAAAGAAGGGGATCGAGCAAAGTCGGTTCATAGCGAGGCACCAATTTTCTGGCAGATCGATTGGTTGGTGAAAGATCGCGTCAAGCGAGTCAGCCCTTCAGTATCTCCCCCGCTCGTCGACGCTTCAACGAACGATTCGACCGATGTCATGCCGAAAAAACACAAAAACGGCCGAGGGGTTCAAAGGTTCATTTTGGGGAATGCCCCACGTTTTTAGTTGCACTGCCGGTGAGAAGCTCTATTTTCAGAGGCATAGTTCCCGTGACATTCCATGCGTGCGACCTCTTTGCGTTGACGCGTGGAAGCATGCGGTTCATACTGTGATTTCCCTCGATATCTAGCCGCGACGCACCGTTGGACCGGAGCCTGATCGAATGTCTCGAACTTGCCGTTTTGCTTCTCTCTGTTTAACTGCCTCTTTGTTATTGGTCGGAGTGTTCTCCGCTGCGGAAGCGGCTGATCGTGCTCCGAACATTGTTTTCATTCTTGCCGACGATCTCGGCTACTCTGAACTGGGCAGCTACGGACAGCAGAAGATTAAGACGCCCCACCTGGACCAACTGGCCCAAGAGGGCATGCGATTCACCGACTTTTATTGCGGCAATGCGGTGTGTGCTCCGTCTCGCTGTGTCCTTCTGACCGGCAAGCATGGTGGGCACGCTTATGTTCGCAACAACGGTGATCCTGGCGAGATGCTGCCCGAAACGAAGGCCCTCGGCGCCGAGTTCCCTGGCCAAAACCCTATCCCGGACGAAGAAGTCACCATTGCTGAAATGCTGAAAGCCAAAGGCTACGCGACCGCCGCTATCGGTAAGTGGGGCCTGGGGCACTTCGGTTCGACAGGCGATCCCAACAAGCAAGGCTTCGACTTGTTCTACGGTTTTAACTGTCAGCGTCATGCCCACAACCACTATCCGAAGTACTTGTGGCGTAATCGTGAAAAGGAAATCCAGCCAGGCAACGATCGTACATTGCATGGCGAAACCTATTCGCAGAGCCAGTTCCGCGACGTGGCGATTGAATTCATCGATGCCAATGCCGACAAGCCGTTTTTCCTGTACTTGCCGTTTGCGGTGCCGCATCTTTCGATTCAGGTTCCCAACGACGATCTCGAGCAATATGCCGACATGCCGGAAACGCCTCACAAGCATCATGGCTATCTGAAGCACCCCAAACCGCACGCCGGGTACGCGGCGATGATTTCGCACATGGATCGTGACATCGGTGCTATCCTGGACGCGATCGAAGCAAAGGGGCTGACCGACAACACCGTCGTAATGTTCAGCTCGGACAATGGCCCAACGTACGATCGCCTCGGTGGAAGCGATTCGGACTTCTTCGAATCGTCGGCCAACTTCCGCGGTTTGAAAGGAAGTTTGTACGAAGGGGGCATCCGCGTTCCATTGATCGTGAAATGGCCAGGGCACGTGAAGCCAGATACGACAACCGACCATCCGGCCGCGTTTTATGACTTGATGCCGACGTTCGCCGAGATTGCCGGCTTGAAGGCACCTGCTGGTATCGATGGCACGAGTATCTTGCCGACGCTATTGGGCAAAGAGCAGAAAGCTCCCGAGTATCTGTACTGGGAATTCAGCGGTTATGGTGGCCAGCAGGCCGTCCGAATGGGAGACTGGAAAGCGATTCGTCAGAACATGATGCGGCCGAAAGTCCCCGGGGCCGGCAAGCTGGAACTGTACAATCTGAAGAGTGATCCGAGCGAATCGAAAGATGTCGCTGCCGATCACCCGGATGTTGTCGCAAAAGCGGAAGCAGCAATGAAAGAGGCCCACACGCCATCGAAGCTGTTCCGAATTCCGATGCTGGACGGAAAGAAGTAACTACAAGGGTTTCACGACCGATGATGGGAATTGGTATCCAGGAATTACTGGTTTTACTCGTGATCATCGGTGTCTTTGTGATCCCTCCTGCGTTGGTGATTGCAGTCCTTTTACTGCTGGTTTTGAAGATCACCAAGAAGAAATAGTCCTTCATCATCTTCCGCCGTCGCAACACTTTACAGCTTCGGCTTGAGTCAAAATGGGCTGCTAGCGTCGATTTTGCGGGAATTTGATCTAGGAACAGGGCGTCCGTTTGGTTAGCCTTTGAAAACTTTACAAGTCGGCGATACGCCTCTCACATGGCTGAACGGATTGACGCCGGGAAGCGTATCGAAAAGGGCTGTCTGTGCTCCGATGACCCCAACAACCCACGGGAGGCACGACAGCAGAGCCTGAACATGTTGCCGCCAGTCCACCGCATGATGTGACGGAGTGGTTGGGAACCTATTTGCCTGGAGCCTGCTATATGAGCATGGATGCTCGCGTGATGCGTCACGCTTTGGTGACGTTGTGCGTCTGGACTGTCCTTTTGACGGTCGCTTCTGCTGCCAGTGTTCGTGGAACCAACTTCCTGGTTACCGCTCAAGACCCGCAACTGGCGAAACAAGTTCTCGAACTTGCCGAAGTCTATCGCCGCGACTTAGCCATGGAATGGCTCGGACGCGAACTGCCTCCTTGGTCGCAGCCATGTCCCATTTCGGTTCGAGTCGGTGGTGGTGCCGGCGGACAAACCAGCTTCGCTTTCCATCAACGCGTCCCGTTCAACTGGACCATGGAGATCTTTGGCCCACGCGATCGAATCCTCGATAGCGTCTTGCCACACGAAATTCTGCACACTATTTTCGCAACGCACTTTGGTTGTCCGCTCCCTCGCTGGGCAGACGAAGGCGCCTGCACGACGGTCGAACATTCGTCGGAAAAGAATAAGAACACCACGCTGCTGTACCGCTTTCTCAAGAGCGACCGCGGCATTGCGTTCAACCAGATGTTCGCCATGAAAGAGTACCCGGCCGATATCCTGCCGCTGTACGCCCAAGGCTACTCGTTGGCTCGTTTTCTGATCGCCCAAGGGGGCAAGCAGAAGTACGTGCAGTATGTGGGTGAAGGGATGCGAACCAACAATTGGACGGCGACCACCAACAAGTTTTACGGACATCCAAGCCTCAGCAGCTTGCAAGTTGCCTGGCTCGATTGGGTTCGCGACGGCTCGAACGAAGGGATGATCAACGAATACTCCCCGACGCAGCTGGTTTCCAATCAGCAGCCAAACAATGGCGTCGCTGTCGTTCGTGGTCAAAGCCCACAATCGCACGGCAACGAAGTCGCTTCGGCCCAAGGACAACAAGATCGTCCGTCTCCTTTGACGGGGCCGATCATGCCAGTTGGACATCAGGAAGACATCACTCCGCGTGAGCCTGGCGTAAGCGGCGGTTTCTATTCCAACGGAGGCCGATTGGCTTCGGACGAAACCGAACCACGCACCACGTCGGTGCCTCAAGAACGTCGCGAGATTCGTCAGATCGATGCCATGCCGATCTCGACGGGAGGTAAGAGTGCTCCTACGTTCTACCTGCCCGGCGGAACGTCGCTTTACCGCTAACGTTCCATTACCAATCCACACGTGATCGAAGCGGCCGCTCGGGGCAACCTGAGCGGCCGTTTTGCGTTCTTGCGGATGGTTTACTCAAAGAGAACTCGTTAACCCGGCGGCCAGGTCATTTTGCGTCCGCCGAGTAAGTGATAATGCAAGTGCGGCACCTCTTGTCCGCCAGCTTCTTTGCAGTTGACGATCACACGGTAGCCTTCTTCCAGGCCCAGCTCTCGAGCCAGGTTGCGAATGACGATCCACATATGGCCGATCAGTGCGGCGTCTTCGTCAGCAACGTCATCAACCGTGGCGATCTCCTTCTTGGGGATAATCAGCACGTGCGTGGGGGCCTTGGGGGCGATGTCCTTGAACGCGAGACATTGGTCATCTTCGTAAACGATGTCCGCAGGGATTTCTTTGTCGATAATGCGCTTGAAGATCGTCTTTTCCGACATCGAGGGTGCCTTTCCGAGGGGGATTGAATCGGCAGTTCAGGCTACCACTTCCCCTTGTCGGCACAAGCTGGCAACAGAAATTTTCGCACAAGCGTTGCTGGATGAAAGCACGCCTGATTCCGAGTCGATGACGACGAACCCGCGGCGTTTGCGTGACTTAGATTCATCGAAGCCAATCGATCCTCGTTTCCAGGCGATACGATGGCAACGCTAGCGTGGCAATTTGTGTGAACTGGTGTGAAACCACGTGCCGAAACGGTTACTAGGAGAAGCTGGGAAACGCGGTAAGCTGCGAACTTCCGGCGATGTCTCTTACTGATTGGCAGTTCGCAAGGATGCGAATGGCCAACTCATTTCTACGATCGATTTGGACGCTTGGGGGAACGCAGGATGCGCTGCCGCGGACTTGTCCTGGGAATGCTGCTTTTCGGGACCGCTCAACCACTTTTGGCTCAAGAGAACCGTTTCGTCAATGAAAACGGCACGACCTATAAAGAGGTCGTCCAAAAGGTCAAAGTACCTGTTTCGGAAACGACCTATCAAACGCACACCGAGAAGTTCTATCAGGAACGTCTGACGACCGATATTCAAGAGTCGCAGCGAGCCTATCTCGCTCCTGTGACCGAGTATCGCTGGGAAGCGTACACACCGTTCACGCTGAATGTGTTCGCCCCGCCACGCATTGCGTACCGCTATGTTCCGCGAACGCACTGGGAGCAACGAACCGAAACGGTTCGCACCCCTGTCACTCGTCGTGAACTGGTCCCCGCGGAACGCACCGTTTCGCGTCCGGTCACGACGCTGAAGATGGTCGAACGCGAACAAGTCACGCGTATTGCGATTGCACCACCGACGCAACCGGCAGCGAGCGTCGCGTCGCGTGGCTCGATCGGAGGCGTCTCGAATCTGCAGAACGATCCGCCACGCATCGGAACGACATCCCTGACGCCGATGGGCAACCTGCGACGTTAACTAGATGTCGTTGGCAATTCGCCGGCAGCAGAGCGGAGCGAGGTCATTTGGGCTTTGACTTCCTCTTTGCCGGCATTTGATTGCAGAAGCTCTTGCAGCTTCTTGGCTTCATCGCGCACTTTGGCGAATGCTTCGCTACGTTCGGCACTCCCTTCGAGCGACTCAAGCAGCAATGCTAATTCCCCTTGCGCACGGGAAGGAGCTTTCTCTGCTTTTGTCAGAAAGGTTTCTACCAAGTCTTTCGTTGCCTGGCCAAACTCTCCATCTGACGTGCCGCCACCTTGGCTCGCCGGGCCAGGCATGCATCCGGCAAACAACGAGAGACAAAGGACAACGAGAAACAAGTTATGTGAATGCGTCATGGTCGTTACCGCGTACTTGGTCGGAAAGATAATAGGCCAACAAAGAAAGCCCATTTGCTGCCCGAGCAGTTCAAATGGGCTTTTATCGGTTCAAGGGTATTGCCAAAGCGGCACTGGTTATGGCAGCTGAGTGGGGTTGCCGTCGGCGATGGCCAGGGCGTTCACGTAAACGGTTTCGTCGATCGTTTCCGACACGAACTGGCAGCTTGCATCCCCCAGGCACATGATGACGCCGCCAGGGTGGAAGCTTCGAGCAGCGACACATCCGTCCAGCGTGTCGGGATTGCTGTTCATGCCATAGATGGTTTGCGACGTCGAGTTAAACGAGTAGTGCGACGAGTCGTACTGCTGGTTGTCGTTAGGCGTCAAAATGTTCGAGCCGTTGCGTCCATTGAACGTTGCCCCAGTATTCCAGCCCCAGGCACCACGGTCGTCACCACCGGAGCTGACGTTGAAGATCTCGCTGAGCATCACGGAGTTCGACGTGCCGTCTGTGATATCACGGAAGCTTGCTCCATATTGCTCTACACAGCTGAACGCACCCTTACGAGCGTTATTGTTGAAGTCGGAACGTCGCCACTGTCGAGCCGCTCCAAGGCTGACGGCATAGTTAACTTTGGCAAAGCCGTTGAAGTCTTGCGTCAAGCGGCCGGTTACTTCGGGATGACTAGGGCAAAGGAACGCTTCCGGCTTTTCCCGAGTCACTTGATTATTGCCGCTCGAGGCACCACCGCTTCGAGCCACGGCTCCGAAGTTGTACTGGGCGTGCAGATTGTTCTGTTCGATAAAGGGCAGAATCATCAATGCCCACGTCGCCCCCCAGCTGGCATCACGTCCATTCTCGGGAGCGGTGGAACCTGATCCGAGCCAAATCGCGGCCGGCGGAAAACTACCGAACGTATCGTGATAGTTGTGGATCGCTAGTCCCAATTGCTTTTGCTGATTGGTGCATTGCATCCGGCGAGCTGCTTCTCGTGCTTGTTGCACGGCCGGCAGTAGCAACGCGATCAGGACGCCAATAATTGCGATCACCACTAAAAGCTCGACAAGCGTGAAGCCAGGTTTCTTTTGCATGAAAACAGTCTCCGGAGATTTGAATGAGAAATGAAAAGAAGCCAGAAGAGACCACGGGAAGCCTGAGATAGAAAAGAGAAACTGCTTCAGCGTGGACAAGGAAAAGGGGCGAACGTCATTAAGGCGTGTTTGCCGGGGTGATGATCGCCGTTATGTATCAGTGTATAAACATATTTAAAAATGCACAATAACAAAACACAGTAACCCTGAGTGTGGTTGCGGGGTGCGATGTAGTTTTATTTAGGGGTTTTTGGTTGGATTACGACACACTAACCCGGGAAATCTCACAAAAACGGGTCTCGATCGCCCATTCAAACCGCTTCGGAAAAATCTACTCTTCCGAAACTGCGCGATATGCCGGCTGTTCGTGCTGTGCCTGTCGAGCGTGATGTAACTTCGCACCAGAAAAAGGTTTGTCTTCGCTAGCACTCTCGCCGATACCTTCCTGTGCAAAGGCAATGTAGCCAATTGGAATTGAGGAGGCATCGGAAAGACATGGCAAAGAAAGACACCTTCCGCGTGGTGACCCGAGGCGCCAACGGCGAGATCCGTATCAAGGACTATGACTCGGCAGAACCCCTTTTGAAGATGCACTCCCAAGTTGGTACGGAAGACAGCAGTACCGATCTGGCATTGCGAGGCATGCCCGTTTTCCGCGGTCTGATCGGTCCTATGCCGGAAGGCAAGACCATCATCCGTTACGAATCGCCTGAAGTGTTCGAAACATTGACGAAAGAATGGAGCACCAACAAGCCAAAACGTCGCCGACGACGTACGACTGCTCCTGAATCGGCAGCGACCGAAAGCTAAACAGCGTCTGAACTTATCACTAGCCGCCGCCGGTGGTAAGCCAGACGCCCTCCAAGTCACCCTCCCGGGCGATCCCGCCGAGTATCCTGTTCTCGGCGGTCGCCATAGCGAGAAGCGCGGATCACGGGTGGTTGAGAAGTAACGCACGAGAATTCTCCAGAACTGGGTATTGGAGAGTTTCTCTCCTTTACCCTATTTCTCAACCACCCGGCGCTCTCGCCGACGTTCTACGGCAATCAGGCTGATTGCAAGCACTCTGCCCCTATTTTCGCTCTGGCAGTGGTTTCCGTTCTCTGTCTATAATCCGCGGCCATTGTCCAATCAGGGCACGTTATTCCGTTCCTCTGAGAAACGCAGCCTCATGCTGGCACGACTGGTACAGGGAAGTCCCGGCCGACAGCGCATTAACAGACTGCTCCGAACCGCGAAAAGGAAGTTCGCAGTGCGGTGTGTCTCGCTATGTGCGCTGACGCTTGTGCTGCTTCTGCCTGCGATCAGCAACGCCCAGACAGACACCCCAACCCAAACAATCCGCAGTACGCTGCGAGTCGCTTGGGGAGGATCGGTCGAAAAGCGTTGGCGCGGAACCATCTCGTTGAACGCCGGCAAAATTCAGCTGCTTAATTTGCTGGGAATGGAAGCGGATGAAGCCCGCGCGGTCCTGCCTGCTCAAGGGCGTGTCGAGATCAATCATCTCACTCCGCGGATTTACGATGGCTTCGACATTCAAGTCGATGCGCCAGCCGCCGCCCAGTTGACCATTCATCTCAGTGGCAACCCCACCGAGAAAGCGAAGACAATCTCGATTCCGATAGCGACGTTGATGCAGCAGCCCTATCAGGCCGCGCTCGACGAACAAGGCTCGCGAATTCTCATTCAGCGGGCTCCGACTGATGTCATTCGGACCGAACTCAATCGGGATCACCTCGTCTTTTCGCCGGAAGAATCGTTGCGAACGACCATTACCGGGTATCAGACGCAATTTCCCCCCAACACAACGGTCGAAACCTGGGTCCGCGTTCGTCCGGCTCGTACCGGTCGGAGTATCTGGGAAAAGAAATTGACCGCCACGGTCGATGGCAACGGCAATCTCGCGCTCGGGGAAGCGATCGAAGTGGAGATGCCCGCCGAGGAAGGCGTCTACGAGTTGGTTATCACCATGACCGAGCAGCGTCTTTCGAGCCTGGTGTTTGCCTCGAAACCGACCCATCAGCGGGTTCTGCAATTTGTCGTCATCGATCCGCAGCTGCAGTACGCTCCGAGTCAGGAAGAGCCTCGCTCGCTGGCGTCGTTCGATCCGACCGCCGCCGACTGGTGGCCGAAGCTTTCCAAGCTGGCGTCTTACAATCCTTGGATGAAGTCGAAAACGTCCGAGCTGCACAACAGTCAAACCAAGACGATCGAACACAACGACCGCAAATGGCAGCAGCTACAGCCGGGCGGTTGGCATGCTTACCCCTTGCCGATCGAGGCAATCGGGGCTCCGCTGGTTGTCGAAGTGGAATATCCGACCGATCTGCCACAGAGCATGGGGGTCAGTATTGTCGAGCCAGACGCGGCCGGCATGATCACGCCGATTGGTATCGATTCCGGCGTGGAAGTCTCGCCCCCGCAGCCGGGCGTCAAACCCGGTGAAGCGAAGCACCGACTTGTCTTCTGGCCCCGAACCAACACCCCGATGTTGCTTCTGACATGCCGAGATGAAACCAATCCATCCACCTTCGGTCGTATTAGCGTGTTGGCTGGTCGCCCGAAGATGCCAGGAGCGGAAGAGGAAGAATCACCGGCGACTCGTCCCCGCGACGACGATCGTTTGGCGATTGCATTCTGGGATAAGCCTCTGTTTGCCAAGGGCTTTGGTTCACCGGAGGATTTGAACGTTGCATCCAATCGCTCGCTGGAAGATTGGGTGACGTTCCTGGAAGGAAGTAACCGCGTTGTCGAGCACATGAAGCGTGTTGGTTTCAATGCGGCATGCATCAGCGTGATGAGCGAGGGCGGGGCTCTGTACCCTAGTCCCCATTTTCGTTCGACGCCGAAGTTCGATAAAGGCTTGTTCTTCGATGACGGCCGCGATCCTTTTAAGAAAGATGTTGCCGAGCTGCTGTTCCGGCAGTTCGATCGTGCTAATTTACGATTGATTCCTTCGATGGAACTCAATGCTCCACTGGCGCGATTGGAAGAGGCCCGCATTCGTTCCGCAAATCCGAACTATGCCGCTCCGCTGAATCTGCTTGGCCAACCGGCGATGGACCAGCTTGGGAACACGGTTGGCGAAGGTGCCTATTACAATCCATTGAACGAAGACGTGCAGCAGTCCATCAGCGACTTGGTGCTCGACTTCATCTCGCGTTACGGCCATCATCCATCGTTCGCAGGTATTTCGTTAAATCTCGACAGCGATGGCTATGCGTTGTTGCCTGGCCCGCAGTGGGGCATGGACGAGAACACGCTGCTATTGTTCGCTCAGACATTGCCGGCCGTTCAGCAGCAGATCTTCGCGAACTTGCCGCCCGATGTCAAAGTGCGTGCTGAATGGGTATACACCCAGCAGAAAGAAGCCTGGCTGCAATGGCGCGGCGAGCGAATGTTCCAGCTTCATTCCCGATTGGCGACGATCCTCCGCAGTGCGAATTCCAATGCGGTGCTGTACCTGAATACCTCCGGCTGTTTTCATGGGCCGCATGCGAAAACTCGCCTGACTCCTGAGCTGCCTCGCACGGTGACGACGACCGACGTTTTGTTGGAACTGGGGATCGATGCTCGGCGGTACAAAGCTCATCCGAACATTGCGTTGCTGGAAACCAACTTCGTTCGTCCCCAAGGAAACGAAAAGCGGGCTCAGTGGTATGCCCACTATCAAGCCGCTCGGGAAGAAGAGGTTTCATACTCCGACGAAGACAATCGTGGAGTGCTTCACTTTCATGTGCCCGACACAATGCATGTGGCCGGGTTCGATCAGGCCAAGCCGTTTGGGCGCGACGGCAACTTTACTTGGATCGCCTCGCAGTTTGCCGGCAGCGGCGCGGAAGTCCGAAAGCCGCTCGTCGAACACCTCGCTTTAGAAGATGATCTCAGCATCTTCTACGGTGGCTGGATGGTGCCGATGGGGCAGGACGAAGCCCTGCACGAATTCCTGACCGTCTACAAGATGTTGCCGCGTGGTAATTATCACCGCTTGAATGTGCCGCAATCGCAGCCCCTCGTAATACGTAAGCTGACGACTGGATCGGAAACAACGCTTTACTTCGTGAACCCTACGCCGTGGGATTTAAACGCCACGCTGACGGCTCAATTGCCGAGCGATGGGACGATCACACCGTTGGCTTCCAGTCAGATTTCACGCGGCCCGCAACCGAAAGGGGAAGGGCAGTGGAGTATCTCGATTCCTGCCTACGGCTTGATTGCCTGCAAGGTAAACGTTTACGACGTGGCAATCACCGGTGCCAAGGTTTACTTGCCAACCGGCGTCATGCGAACGATGCGTGACGAGTTGGATGCGTTGGCATTGCGGCTACGAAGCATTCGTTCGATGCCACCGGTGGCGATCCTGGCCAACGGAAACTTCGAGCAGCCTTCCAACGGCGGAGAGATCCCCGGATGGACAACCAGTAGCCAGGCCGAAACTGCCATCGGTTTGGAAAAAGTAAAAGTCTACGAAGGTCTTCAGTCACTTCGACTTCAAAGTAACGGCCCGGTGGTTTGGGCTCGCAGCGAAGAGATCGAGATTCCCAAGAGTCGTCGGATGCTGCTGAAGATGCATCTGATGAACGACAATCGGGCCATTCAGCCGAACCTGCGAATTGTGCTCGATGGTTACATTGGCGGGCAAAACGTTTATCGCCCAGTCTCTGTCGGCTCGGGCACTCCGTTTCCATTGCAAGCCGAATGGAGCGAGTTCGCTTATCCTGTGCTCGACTTGCCGCCGGAGCTCGACTACGCGAAAGTTGGCTTCGATATGATGGGAGACGGCAACGTACTTGTCGATCGGATCGAAGTTTACGACGTGGCGTTCCGCGATAATGAAATCGCTCAACTCAACAAGCTCGTAACGCTGGCATATGCCAAATACCAGCAAGCTGACGTAGGAGATTGCCATCGCTTGCTGAACAGCTATTGGGTGAAGTTCCTGGAAGAGCATGTACCGATTGCTCCAGCATTGGCTGAGAAGCTCGAGCAAACGCGTGCGGCGAACCTGGCACAAAAGAAAGCTGCCAAGGAAGAACCGGCTCCGAAGACCTGGCTCGAAACGTTCCGCAGTTACACGCCGCGGTTGCCTCGCTTCCAGTAGACGACTACACCGCCTCTTTCAATTCGTCGGGGATCTCCGGCAGCGGCGAGCCATCGCGATACGCTTTCTCGATCGCCAAAGCCGTGTTCAGACCGACCTCGGCGATGTTCTTACAGCGATCGGCCACATTGTTGACTTCCCAGCGATCGTCTGGTTTGACGAACAACTCTGTCGCGATTTGAAACGTGTCGATCTCTTCCAGCGGCGTTTCCAAGTCGGGAAGATGATATCGCAAGCTCCAGTGTTTCGATCGAAAACAACGCTGATCGGCGAACCCGGAGAGTACAAACTCGCGTGATTCTCCTAACCGAACAGTCAGCAGATTCAAGCCTTCCTCTGACGCGTTCTGTAGGCCGAACGTTTCGACGATGGTCGGTAAAATATCGCCAAGCCGTGCGATCCCTTGGCAGCGTGTGAGTCCCTCTTTGGCGCCGGGCTGGCGAATCATCAGCGGGACATGCAGCGTGTCGCTGTAAAGCCGGACGGTCGATTCGTCGTCGCGGCCAATCTGTCCATGGAGCCCCAGGGGGTAGCCTCCGGTGGATGTCAGCACGACCAGCGGTTGTTCCTCTTCGGGAAGCTCTTCGATGGTGGCTAATAGTTCGCCGAGCAGCATATCGAGAACCGTTACCTGGCCGGCATACGCCTGAGTGATTCCCAGGATATGATCGGAATCGAATTCTCGATTTTCTCGTTCAAACGGAGGCTGAACGATCTCCGGCGGGGCGGGATCTTCTTCGTCGGCTAGATCTTGCCGAAAACTGTAGGGGGCATCCCAGGGGCCTAGCATGCCGCGGGCATGAGCCCAGATCACTTCTTCCCGGGCAGGCTCTTCCAGCCAATCCAAAAGCACGCTCGCGAAACGAGCCAGGGTTGTTTCTTCCGGCGAGCTTGCCGCTACTTCCGCAACTTCGGGAAACGTCTCGACCGAAGCCAAAGGAGTCGTGTCGCGAAGTTCGGCCAGACGCGGATCGTCCGAAAGCAAATGGACAGGGATTTCGGCGTCGGCAAGCGCACTCATCAATCCGCCCGGCTGGATGGCACCCACGGGATGCGAACCGCCAAACAGGTGCGGATACAGGGTCAACGGATCGGGGCATTCCGACACGCATTGCTCGAACAGCACCGACTGACACGCCCAATGATCGAGCGCCGGCGTATCGAGCCACGAATTTCCATAGCAACCGAGAAACCCGGCTCCCCAGCCATCGACAACGAGAACAAGTGCGCGACGCACGTAAAACCTTCCTCTTGAATCGGCCTACCACGTGGGGTGGTACGCGACGACGAAACGACTTCCCTGCCGCAACTATAGAGGGGACGTGCTATTTGGAAAAGTCGGGGCGACGCAGACCAGGCTTGGTCCATTCGTTCCACAAGATGCGTGGAAACACGACAGCATCCTTCGCGTAACGCTTGGCCAGCCGTTTGGGATCGGTGCCAATTCGGTAGGCCCATTCCAACCCGGTACGCTGCATCCACTTTGGAGCACGACTTTTTTCGCCAGCCAGGAAGTCGATCGTTGCCCCGGCACAGACAGCCACTTTGGCAGCCACTTCATGCCGATGTTGATGGATCCACAGCTCTTGCTTGGGGGCCCCGAGGCCGATCACAAGCAGCTGTGGCTCGGCGTCGGCAATCCGTTCCATGATCTTTTGATTTTCGGTAGCGTCGTTCTCGAAGCCAAGCGGCGGGCTATAGGTTCCCACGATCTGCACATTGGGGAATTGCCGATGCACGTTCACCGCCGCACGCTGGGCAACGCCAGGGGCAGCTCCCAGCAGAAACACTTTCAGCGGAGCAGCACCGCTGGCCGCATTGAACAACGCCGGGATTAAGTCGCTACCGGTAACGCGTTCAGGAAGCGATTTACCGAACAGCCGTGAAGCCAACACCACCGGCCAGCCATCGGCCAAAACCAGGTTGGCATCTTCGTAAGCTTCCCGCAGGGGAGCACTCGTTTGGAGGATCACCGTATGATCGACATTGGGCGTAACGACAAACTTACATGTCGAACTCGACTCGGCATGCAGCCATGTCATCAAGCGATCAACGGCGCCGCTCATCCGCAGGGCGTCAATCTCGATGCCAAACATTTCAATGCGTTCAGGTTTCATGATGGTTAACCTCGCGCGGCGGCTTGTGGCTGCCAGGGGTTGGAAGTGGAAGCAGTGTGTCGGGAACGAGGCAACAATCCAAAGTCGTATGCCAACGCGGCATTCATGCCAGCCACAAGAAAAATCAGCAAATGGTCGTACGGCATGAAGGTGATTTCATGGCCGATCATCTGGCAGAACGCAATTAGCACGACGCCAACGCCCAGCGTGCCGACTGCTTTCGCCCATGGTGGCGAGTCGCCACGTGCTTGTCGCCAGGCATTGTGCAGCCACATTCCGTACATCGTGATAAACGGAATGAAACCCAGCAGGCCAAGATCGCACAGCACACTGAGGAATGTGTTGTGGTGGTCGTAATCGCGGATCGATTCGAGCACTAAGTCGACGTTGCGATTGGAAAGATACGGCAGCTTGGCCTTCTTAAACTGACTGAAGCCATGCCCCAGGATCGGTCGGTCGAGAAACATTTCCCACGAAACGTAGGTGAAACTTGCACGCATGCTGACTGACCGTCGTGTGTCTTGAACAGAGCCTTCTCGCTTCAGTCCCATGATGGCATCAGACTTGGCCACCACCGCCAGCATGCCACAAACGACCATGCCGCCGATCAAAACGGTTCGAGCTTTGCCGCGCATCGTCAGGAAGATCCCAGCCATCAAGCTCAAGCCGCAGCCGGCCCAAACCGTTCGTGTTTTGGTAAAGAAGATCGCGGCAAGGAAGAGGGGAATCAAGCTGAAGACAAACCACTTCCACTTCTGCGACGCGCGCGTCCACAGCAGGCATGTCGTCAGCAAACAGCCGCACAAATAAACCCCGTAGCTGACCGATTGCACCATCGGTCCTCGAGCACGGCCAAAGTGCAGCCCTAGTTGCGGATCGGCAATGTACCGAGGGAATACCAAGCCATAAAGGCCCAGCCCTTCCAGCACGCCAATCACCGCCAGGTAAACCCCAAAGGCGGTCATCGCCATCAGGAACCAGTCGATCTGTTGTTCGTCATATTTCAGATTTCTCGCAACGACATACACAGCCAGCGGAATCAGGTAACCGTTAATCAAGTGCTGAACCGGCGGAACTTGCCCGGGGGCGATGTCGCGGTAGTCATGCGTAAAGGTATTGAAGAAAAGCACGCCGAAGAATAGGGCGATTACCGTATCAAGCGTCATCCAAGGACGCAGCTCGACTTTGCCCATCTTCCACTGCACAACGAAGGCCGCCACCAAGCCCACAATTGCCAGGCGATCGATCGAAAGCGTGATCCCGCCGAGATCAAACTGCAGAAAGTAAACGCCGAACGTCGATGTCGCGACGAGTAAACCAACACATGCCAACAGCAAGTTGCCGCGCGTGGCCAGAATGGTTCCCCAAACCAATCCAACAAGAGCAAAGATGGCAACAATGGCGGTCATGAAAACGTCTTCAGCGAGCCGTTTTCAATCGTGCCGAGCGGCGAAAGTTTGAAAACGGGAACTAGTTCGGGGAAGGGCTCCGGTGAGCCAAGTGGAATAAAGCTTCCTTCAAAGATAGGCCATGCCCTGCATCAGGGGCCGCCGATTGATCTCCCGTTGCGTCATTCGTGCTGGAGGTTGCCGGTTGTGCTGATTGTGCCGATGATGCCGACAGCGAGGGTACCGTCAGAAAGAGAATCCCTAGCCCCACGGCCACGCCGCCGAGCACGCCGGCGGCAACGATGGCTTTTCGGGAAGGACCGACAGGGTAATCGCTCACTTCGGTACCACTGACTTGCGTGATCAAACTGGTCGTCGTGGCCGCTTCGACCGACGAATTCGCATCGGCCAAATCGGTGCGAATACGCGTCAGCTTCTCATTCTTCTCACGCACTTCCGCTACGACGTTGTTATAGCCTGCTCGTAGCGAAGCAAGTTTCGTCATTCGCTCGCTGACATCGTTCAGCATTGTTTGCAGCTGAATCATGCGGCTTTCGTTAACACTACGGTCGGCATTCAAGCTGCGGATGGCTACGGCAATTTCCTGGTGCAAATGCTCGCGGATCTCTGTTTCAGAATGTCTTGCCGCGACGACGCTTGGGTGGTTTTCAGTACGTGTTCCCTCCAGCTTCGCCGACTGAAGCTGAGCGTCAATCAGGCCATCTTTCAGACGCTTTAACGAAGGCTGCGATTCCAACAATTGATTCGGCGTGGCAATCAATTCACTCGTGTTTTCCTGAGCCGTTTCCAAGATCTCTAAAAGTCTCTGCGAGCTTTGTTGATCGGCCATGGCGGTGCGGAGCTCGTTTTTGATCTGCACCATTTGCTCACGAAGATTCCCATTGCCGGAGCCAACTTCGTTCAAAATGCGCAGCTCAGCCAGATCGGTTCCGACTTTCTCTTCCATGGCGGAAAGCCTTTGGGTAACACGATTCAGCGCTTTAGCCGCTTGGCGTTCGCGGTGTGCCAGTTCCGCGACAAGACTCTCCGCGCGATCGTTTCGCATCTTGCCCAGCTGCCGATCGAGACCGGCGCAGATCAGTTCATTCAATTGTCGAGCTCGTTCCGGGGAGTCGGCTTCGACGCGGATATATAGCATTTCGGTCGTGCCGAATTCGGTACCACTAGGAGAATGCACACCGATCGTTTCGCGTGCGGCGGCAATGTCTTCTTTGCTGGGCCACGCAGCGGTCGACCAACTGTTTTCCGGGGGACCTAAGCTTTTCAGTGCCGACTGCACTACCTCACGCGATCGGGCCAACTGCAGGACCGTTTCCTGGGCATGCTTCATTTCTTCAACGCCAGAAAACTGCCCTGGTCGGCCGAGGCTGCTCACCGCTTCGTCGCGCAGGACGATGGCTTGCGTGGCTTCCCAGCTACTGGGTTTCAGCGTGGCATAAATCAACGCAGCACATGCGATCGCAGCGGCTGGCAAGATCCAACGCAGGCGATAATGGACGAGAGCGAAAAGAACGTCGGCAAGGCTCCCCATTGGTTGCTAGTCTCGCAGAAGAAGTCGTTCAGGCAGGGGCAATAAAAAAGGTGCGGGAAGCAAGACGCAGCCATTCGGCCGGAGGTCCTGCTTCCCACAACCCCGATTCGTAAGGACTAAATGGCAAAGGGAATGCCAAACTGCACGTCGTACGTGATAAAGCTCCGTTAAATGCCGACGCGCAGATGACTTAACGTCGATTTGCTATGCAAGACAGCATGGCGTGCCGCGGTGGTATCTACGCAACGTATGTGGCGAAAAAGCAACACTTGAGGCAGAAACGACACGGCAGCCGAAAACAGGGGGAGCATCCCGCACAAACCGATCCAAGTTCGTTTGCATTTACTAAGCGGTGGCGAATGTTTGAGAGACCATTTACCAGTGGTACGCGTTTGTTAGTACACAAATGCCAGACAGTTTCATGGCTTCGTCCCCACAAAAGCACATGCACGTCGAACGATTTTCCGACCCACAATCGATTGCCCAGCTTCGCCCAGCCTGGAATGCGTTGGCCGAAGGTGTGCCATTTCGCAGCTACGAATGGATGATGTCGTGGTGGAACCACTACGGCGCCGATCGTCAGCTGTACGTCCTCAGCATCTTTGATGAAGAACGCCTCATCGGACTTGCTCCTTGGTACTGCACGCCGCTGACTTCCGGCGGCCGTACGATCCGTTTTCTGGGCGATGGCGATGTCTGTAGTGACTATCTCGATATCCTTGTCGATCCGCAAGAAACGCAGCGGGTGATGCCGCTTCTCGTCGATTGGCTGCAAGAGGCGCTGACCACTTCCGATGCGTGGGATGCGATGGAGTGGGATAGCCTGCCGCAAGATGCTCGGAACGCGTCTTCGCTGAGCGAACGCCTGACACATTGTCATGCGATGGTTCGCCGTCTGCCTGCTCAGAATTGTTGGCGACTGCAGTTGCCAGATTCATGGTACGACTTCGAGATGCAGCAGTCGAAGTCGCATCGCAAGCAAATTCGTCGACACATCAGCCGCGTGCTCGATACCGATCGTTGCCAGCTGAAAGTTTGTCGCGATGCCGACACGCTCGACGAAGCGATGCCCATTCTGATCGACTTACACATGCGACGCCGGCAATCGCTCGATCAGCCAGGTTGCTTTGCTTCAGACCGCTTTACGAAGTTTCTGCACGAAGCCTCGCGCGAGATGATGGAGAACGGCCAATGCGAGATCCTGTGGCTTGAACTGGATGGAAGTCCGGTCGCCGCCGAGATTCATTTTCCCAGCGAAACTATCGCATACGCCTATCAAGCCGGCATCGATCCCGATCGTCTATCCGACGAGCCAGGCAGCTTGATGCAGATTGCCGTCATTCGCCGGGCGATTGAAGAAGGCAAAACGGCAGTCGACTTCCTGCGTGGCGACGAACCCTACAAAGCTCATTGGCGAGCCGAGCCATCGGCTTGCGAGACGTTACGCATCGTTCCGAATACCACCTTCGGGCTCATTCGCCACGGCATTTGGAGCACGAAGGACCAAGTGAAAACCTGGTTCAAAGCCTCGCTCGGAAAAAGCTAGATACGCATTCATGCACAGCATCAAGGGAAGCCTGATCGACGGATACTACGCGGCAACTTGGCCTTGGCGGGCCCGGTTTCGCCACGTCCGCGCGCGCGTCGGCATGGCTCCGGTGATGGTCTTGTTCTACCATCGTGTCGCCGACCAAAACGTGACCGAATGGACGATCCGTAACGACGATTTCAAACGCCATTTAGATTGGTTGCAATCGCATCTGGAAGTGGTCTCCCTGGCCGAAGCCCAACGCCGTGTCGCATTTCGGATGAACCGAAAACCGTGCGTGGCGATTACCTTTGACGACGGCTACGGCGACAACAGCGATCAAGCCATCCACGAGCTGATAAGCCGCGAAATGCCGGCGACTTACTTTGTCACGCTCGATAACGTTTTGACCGGTAAACCGTTTCCGCACGACGCGAAGTTGGGGATCAATGCCAGGCCTAATTCGGTCGACGAGCTTCGAGCGATGGTGGCCAGCGGCGTGATTGAAATTGGCGGCCATACGCGAACGCATCCTGATGTCGGGAAGATCCATGACCATGCGCTGCTGCAGTCGGAAGTGATCGATGCAACGTATGAACTGGAAGCGTTGGTCGAGCAGCCGATTCGCTACTTTGCATTTCCGTTCGGGCAGCATGCCAACTTGAACGACGTGGCGATCAACATGCTGCGCGAGCATGGCATTCAAGGC
Source organism: Bremerella sp. TYQ1 (assembly GCF_020150455.1). Taxonomy (NCBI): domain Bacteria; kingdom Pseudomonadati; phylum Planctomycetota; class Planctomycetia; order Pirellulales; family Pirellulaceae; genus Bremerella; species Bremerella sp. TYQ1. The sequence continues at coordinate 3,803,915 of NZ_CP083740.1, read as the reverse complement.
TTTTGCTCTGCGTACGGGGGCTACAACTTCCCAGGCGACGACCCTTATCACATCCAACGAATTCATGGCGATCCAGAACTTTCGCGACTGCGAAATTGGTTGACGGTCGACCCTCGTAAAGTGCACGGCGTGACTCGATTCCAGCCGCGCTACTCGAAATTATCGACGGCGAATGGAGGCGACGCATGAGCAGCGCATCCACGCTCGATAAATCGGTTGAAGTTTCCGGCAGTCCGAGCTATCAAACAACATCGTTGGCCGAAAGCATGTTGCTGTTGGCGATGCTGACGGTGTTTCAGCGTGGCATCGGCTTCGTACGCGGCGTGCTGTTTTGCCGCTGGCTACCTGCCGAACAGTTGGGACTTTGGGACTTAGTGTTCGGGTTCCTCATGCTTGCCGGGCCACTGGTCGTGCTGGGGATTCCTGGTTCGTTTGGCCGTTACGTCGAACACTTCCGCCAAAAAGGACAGCTCCGTACGTTCCTCCGCCGTACAACGATCGCGACCGTGGTGCTCTCCGCGGTGGGCTGCAGTTTGTTGTGGGTGTTTCATGAGCAAGCGGCCGTCATTCTGTTTAAAGATGGCAGCCTGGCCCCGATCATTCCTGTCGTGTCGCTCACGCTGGTGTCGGTGGTGGGATTCAACTATTTCGTCGAACTGTTTATCGCCATGCGGCAAATGCGAACGGTCTCGGCGCTGCAGTTCGTTAATAGCGTGCTGTTTGCTTCGGTCGGTTTAGGTTTGCTGCTGTGGTACGAATCCTCAGCCGAAAGCGTCATCATTTCGTACGGCATCGCGTGCAGCGTGACCGTTGTGCTGGGCGGTGTCGTGCTGCTGCGTGATTGGCGGCAGTTGCCTCTTTGCGACAGCGTGCCGATGCAGTCGGAGTTCTGGCGAAAGCTGCTTCCGTTTGCTGCCTGGCTGTGGGCGATCAATCTGCTTTCCAACTTGTTTGAAGTGGTCGACCGCTACATGATCGTTCACTTCAGCGGGCTTTCGCCGGAACAAAGTATCACGCTCGTGGGTGACTATCATAGTAGCCGCGTCGTGCCATGGTTGATGGTGGCGGTGGCAAACTTGTTCGGCGGAATCCTCTTGCCGCATCTCTCGGCTGACTGGGAACGAGGCGAACACAAGCAGGTTTCCGATCAACTCAATTTGCTGCTGAAAACCGCCGCGATGGTCATGATGGCAGGCGCGATGGTGATCGGACTCACGGCGCCATTTTTGTTCGAGCATGTCTTCGAAGGAAAATACAGCGGCGGTTTAGCCGTGTTGCCGTGGACGCTGACCTACTGCGTATGGTACAGCCTCAGCGGGTGCGCGATGCTTTATTTTTGCTGTGCCGAGAAGACCTATGCGGGGGCGATTGTGTTTGGCGTCGGGCTTGCATCCAACGTGGCTCTCAACGCCATGCTGCTGCCGATGTGGGGACTAACTGGGGCGGTCGTTGCCACGGCATTGGCCAACGCCATCGCGATTGTGCTGGCCCTTTATCTCGCGAAACGGCACGGGATGGAAGTTCAGAAATCAACGATCTTACTTGCCGCGGCTCCATTGCTATTGGGCTTCGGCTGGGCCACTGCCATGGCGGTTTGGATTGTTTTGCTATGGCAAGCTTTCGCCGCGAACTGGGTTTTCAACGAACAAGAAAAGCGAACGCTGCTCGATGGCTTGAGCGTCCTGACCAAGCGATTCCAATCGTAAAGAAGAAGAGACCGAGAGGGAAATACGATGCGACGACGAACCCACTTGCCGATCGACAGCCGCGGCCCATTGAAGGTCATGTACATGGTGACCAGCATGCCGGTCGGTGGCGCGGAAACGTTGCTGGTCAACTTGATCCGGCGGATGGATCGCAGCCGCTTCGCTCCGGAACTGTGCTGCATGAAAGAGCTCGGCCCTTTGGGGGAAGAGATGCAGCAGGAAGTTCCCACGTTCCACAACATGCTTAGCGGCAAGTACGATCTGCGCGTTGTCCCGCGACTGACGCAGCTGTTCTCGATTCGCGAAATCGACGCCGTGGTGACCGTCGGCGCCGGCGACAAGATGTTCTGGGGCCGACTCTGTGCATGGCTTGCCGGCGTTCCCGTGGTTGCTTCGGCAATTCATTCGACTGGATGGCCTGACTCGATCAACTGGCTCAATCGTCGTCTGACGTCGATCACCGACCGCTTCATTGGTGTCGCAGCTCCGCATGGCAAGCATCTAGTCGACGTCGAAGGTTTCCCCACTGAAAAAGTGACCGTCATTCCCAACGGTATCGATACCGATCGTTTCGTCCGCAGCGAAGAGATCCGTCGCCGCGTGCGTGCCGATTGGGGTGTCGCCGAAGACACCGTTGTTTGCGGAATTGTCGCTGCGCTGCGTCCGGAGAAAGATCACGCATTGTTTCTGAAATCAGCCGCCAGGGTGATCAAGCACTGCCCGAACACCCATTACGTGATCATCGGAGATGGGCCGGAGCGACCTGGTATTGAAGCACTGCGAGATGAACTGGGAATTGCCGATCATATCACGATGATGGGTAGCCGCAGCGACATTCCGGAGCTTCTGTCGGGGATGGACTGCTTCGCGTTGACATCGAAAAACGAAGCCAGTCCGGTCTCGATTCTCGAGGCAATGTCAATGAACTTGCCGGTCGTTGCCCCTCGCGTGGGGAGCATCCCCGATGCAATCGACGACGGCGAAAATGGTGTGTTGGTCGAAGCCAGCAATCTCGATCAAACGGCCGACGCGATGCTTCGCATCATGCAAGATGCGTCGCTCCGAGAAGCGATGGGCCAGTCTGCTCGGGCCAAAGTGCTGCGGTATGGCTCGCTCGACGCCATGGTGGCGGGGTACCAGGACTTAATCAGCGGCGTTTATCGCCAGAAGGTTCAAGCGGCGCTGCATGCGGCGCGTCAGCCCTCTTCCAATGCCGTTCTGCTGCCCCAGACGTCAGATGTGAAGGCATCGTAAACCTCAGTCAGCACAAGAGTTTCGCTTGTCGGGCCGCTAGTCGTAACCGTCGCCGCGCGATACCATAAGGGGAATCGATGCTGTCGCGCACGTAGGTTTCTTTGGCTCAGGGTTCCGAAGCAAGGTGAAGGTCAACTTAACGGGTCCGTTCTTGGCTGGTCTGGCGAAAGTTGTCGCCGGAAGCAGTGTCCGCTGGGTGGATTGCCACCCCGACACCTGCCAGCGGATCTATTTTGCGAACCACACCAGCCATATCGACGCCGTCATCATTTGGGCTTCGCTGCCGAAGCATTGCCGAGAACTGACGAAACCGGTCGCCGCGAAAGACTATTGGGACCGGGGGTGGTTTCGCCGCTATCTGGCTCGCTCGCTGAATGCGATGTTGATCGATCGCGAGAACATCAAAGTTCACCGCAGCCCTGTTGAATCGATGCTACAAGAGATCGGCGACAAATACTCGGCGATCATCTTTCCCGAGGGAAGCCGGAACGACGGAACGACGTTGCGGAACTTTAAAAGTGGGCTTTTTTACCTGGCAAAGAAGCGACCCGACCTGGAACTTGTTCCTGTCTATGTCGACAATATGACACGCATTTTACCGAAGGGTGAATACCTTCCGGTTCCTTTGCTTAGTCGCGTAATCTTCGGACCGCCCATTTGGCTGGAAAATGGCGAGCCAAAGACAGACTTCCTCGTCCGTGCTCGGGAAGCGGTTTCCCGGTTGCGAGACGTTTGACGCTGAAACGACACCATGCATTTGCTGCCTGATTGCCTAAGCACGATTTTCACAGCACCGTTGTTGGCCCAACAAACGGCGTTTCTGCTGGATGGTGCAACCGGCATCTTGCTGGGCGTGGTGATCAGCTGCTTGTTGATTGCGACGGGGGCAGGCCAAATCTTACGGCGTCAGCCTGACTCGAGCGTGAACCCAGCCATCGTTCAGGCATTCATTCGTCGCGTGCGAGCATGGTGGTTGATGACCGCTATCCTGGCCGTTGCGTTCATGATTCCCTCGCCGGTTGCGACGGTGATCTTATTCTTCCTGATCTCGTTCTGGGCACTCCGCGAGTTCATTACGCTGACCCCGACACGGCTTGGCGACCATCGCACGTTGTTCTGGGTCTTCTTCGTGTTGACGCCAGCCCAGTACGTGCTAGTGGCCATGGGGCAATCGCAGTACGAACTGTTCAGCATTTTGATTCCCGTTTATGGCTTTCTCTTTGTCGCCGCGCGAATCGCGGTGGCAGGGGACTACAAGCGGTTCCTGGAACGTATCGCGAAGATTCAAGCGGGGCTTTACATCTGTGTCTACTCGCTCAGCTACGCTCCGGCACTGTTGTACCTGACCGATTGGACCGATCCTGAATACTCGACGAAAAGTACCGCCGGGCTGCTGTTCTACTTCCTGCTGATTGCCCAGCTGAGCGACTTGTTGCACTTCGTTTGCAGCCGTTTACTCGGAAAGAATGTGATTGCCCCCAACATCAACGCCAGCCGTACTTGGGAAGGCTTTTTCGCAGGAACCGGGGTAACCGCGGTTGTGGGGGCACTGCTTAGTTTGACCGGGGCGACGCCGTTCAATCCGTGGCAGAGTGCGGTGATGTCGATCGTGATCGCTGTGATGGGGGCCGCCGGCAGCATGGCGATGAGTGCCATCAAACGGGACCGCGGCGTACAAGATTATGGCACATTGGTCGAAGGACATGCCGGCGTGCTCGACCGGATCGACGCGTTATGCTTCGCTGCTCCGGTCTTCTTTCATCTAACGCGGTATTACTTCACCACCGCAGGCGGTTAGTCGGCTACGAAGCCGTCAGCTCCGGATGCACTTCCGGTGGTGTGGCACGCTCCGTTTCGTACTGGCTCGCGTCGAGATAGCTTTCCAGTCGCTCAGCGAATGCCTCGTCCGATTCGGCAAACAGACGCATGCCAAGCGTTTTCGCTTCGGCTCGAAGTTCTCGCTGGCGGCGTACTGTAAGAATGACGAACGCGTCGGTGGCCTCCGCGCCGGCAAACGCTTCCGCTTCCTCTTGAATGGTCTCTCGCAGCACAGCCAAGTCGTGATCGTCTCCTAGCAGATCGGCCAAATCATCCGCTTCTTTTCGCCGCGCGTTCACTTCGCGTTGCCAGATGGGCCGGATCAGTCGCATGTGATACCAGTGGTACTTCACCCGTTTTCGCCACTCGTGGAACTGCTCGGAGTCATCTTTCTTGTAGGCCTTTTTCATTGCCTTCAGCCCGCGCTGGTAGGTCTTGTCGATTCCGGCCATGATCGCCTCAGGCTCCATTTCGTCGAGAGGCCAATAGGGGATTCGATCGCGACCTTCTTCCAGCTTCGCCTTCACGTCGCGTAGCTCTTCGTCGAGTTGCACATCATCTTCCAGCAATTCTTTCAGCCGCATCGTCAGTTTGCGGCGAATCGGCCCAAACAGTTGCCGATCGACTTCTTCTTCGTAACGCTCCATCAGCTTGTCGTACGTTTCGATCAAAACCTGAGCATCTCGAACGTCCGACAACCGCGCGGCGATATCGCGATACCACTTGTTTTCGGCCTGATAGGTTTTCTCAAACTCAGGTCGGACCAGCCGCACGAGGCCGCGAATCTTCTTGCACCGTTTGCGAACCTGGTGAACCGCTTCGTCACGCGGCACCGTCTTGTCGTCGATTTCTGCGATGGCCTGATCGATCTGCTCTCGGGCAATTCGCCGCAATGCGTGGGAAAGTGGTTCGTTGTCGACTAGCTGATAGGTCATGATTACTCCCTTCGTGGCGTCGTTTCAGTGCCAGTCAGAGCTGCAAAAATCGTGCCTAGCCGACGTCGGCTCTTCTTTCGCCGAAGAAAGCGGAGAAGAAGTAGGACCCAATCGCGAACCAATCTCGGCCCCAAGCGTCCCAAGAACATTCACCCACCATTTTGGCCTGACTCCCGGTTGATCAGATTCCAAGAGTCGATAAACTGGAGAGTTCCCAAGCCGGGAGGATACGCGAACTGGCTAGCAGCTTGACTCGAAATCAAGTGCCGGGCAACCGGTTGAGGGTTCGAATCCCTTGTCCTCCGCTATCGGTAATATTCGAACACAAAGGGACTTACACGTTGGTGTGAGTCCTTTTGTTGTTTCTTGGGCTGCCGGTTTCTGGGTGGCGTAAGCCGTGGGGGTTTTCGGCGGTGATTGAATATCTGGCTGGGGACTAGCATTTGGCTGCGGGGAGCCGCAGGGCTTGAGGTTGCTGGGGAAAATAGCTGGTCAGATCTTGCCCTTAGGGCCTGCTTGGTGGCTAACTCTTGGCCATTTCTTGGAAAACGCCGGGTTTTTGCTGTTTCGGCTTAATGGCGCCCCATATTAGCGTACGGGACGTGATCTTCCCGTCGACACGTTTTATTCGGCATGAGGAAGGGGCGCTTCATGGTAATCGAGCAAAGCCAAGCACAATCTTCAGCGGTCGCGAAACCGACACGGCGTCAGTTTCTCGGCCAAGCTGCCGCGGCTGCTATGGGGGCGAGTTATCTCAGTTCGCCGCCGGCCGTACATGCTTCGCGAGAAATCACGCTTCGTGTTCTGGGAACCGACGTCACATTGCAGGAAGACATTCGCCGCCAGGCCGAAAAGGACTTGGGCATTCGTATTGTCTTCGAGCCGAGCGGAAGTGCTGGGACGCTGCAAAAGGCTTCGACGCGGCCAGAGTCGTTCGACGTTTACGAACAATGGTCCAACAGCATCAACGTGCTGTGGTACGCCAATGCGATTCAGCCGATCGAGAAGTCGCGCATTCGTCGTTGGGACGAGATCAACCCACTGACGAAGTCAGGCCAACTGACCCCGGAGATGAAGATTGGGGCAGGGGACGCGCCGCATAAAATTCTGCATGTCCAAAGCGACGGCAATCTTGGACCGAACGCGACCGACCACATCAGCTTCGTGCCGTACGTGCACAATGTCGACTCGTTTGGCTACAACACGTCGGTCATCCCTCAAGGAGTGGCTTACGAAACGGAAAGCTGGGGCTGGCTGCTGGACGATGCCTACCGAGGCAAAGTTGGTTTGGTGAACGAGCCAGCGATTGGCATCTTCGACGCCGCACTGGCCGCCAAAGCGAAAGGCCTGGTCGAGTTTGAGGACCTTGGCAATTTGAAGCGGTCGGAAGTCGATAGCTTGTTCGAGGTGTTGCTGGATTACAAACGCCGCGATCATTTCAACGGCATTTGGAATTCGGTGCCGCAATCGGTGCGGTTCATGAAGTCAGGCCGCGTGGTAATCGAGAGCATGTTCTCTCCGGCCGTTTCCAGCTTGAATGGAATGGGAATCCCGGTGACGTACGCCGCGCCGAAAGAAGGCTATCGTGGCTGGCATGGGGTGTTGTGTTTGTCGAGCGCGGCGACGGGACACGTTCGCGACGCCGCCTACGATTACATGAATTGGTGGCTTGAAGGTTGGGCAGGTGCGTACATGGCACGGCAAGGCTACTACATTTCGATTCCGGAACGCACAAAGCAATATCTGAGCGAATCGGAATGGAACTATTGGTACCAGGGCCGCCAGGCCGCGACCGATTTGCCAGGTGCCGACGGGACGATTGCTGTCAAACGCGGAAGCTACCGCACCGGCGGCTCGTATCACGAACGTCTCGGCAATGTGGCCGTCTGGAACACGGTGATGGATTCGTACGAGTACAGTCTCGTACGTTGGTACGAGTTGTTGACCACATAAGCAGGTTCACCGGCGACAATTATGAGCATGCAACGAGCAACCACCTGTGCCAACAGCTTAAGCGTGAGCGCGAAGATCTCTTTGGGGTTCTTGATCGTGCTCATTCTGCATATCTCGATTGCGCTGCTGGGGCACTATGGTTTGTCGAAGGCGCAGCGCGACCTGGAAACGTATGGCAAGCTCGATCGTGAAGTCGAGCAGTTTCACCAAATCGATCGCCTCGTTGCAGCGCTTCAGCGGAACGTGTTGTTGTTTGCGTTCACGGGGTACGAAGGGCCAGAGCAACGCGCGAAAGAGTTGCAGTCGCAGTTAGAAGCGTTGCTCGAGAAAGCTGCCCACAGCGATTACCTCAAGGAACGCGAAGCCGTGCAAGAGATGCAGGCTCACCTGGTGAAGCATCAAGAGATCTTCGCTGCCGTGGCTGCCGATCGAGCCAAGCGGCGCCGGCTGGTCGACGAAGGTTTGCAGCAGCATGTCGATCGCTTCGAGCAGGGGCTTCTAGCCCTCGAAGGGAACCCACGGATCGAACGCGAAGTCACCGAGGCATCAGCCGCATTCACCGCGGCGCAGTTGAACATTTTGAAGTTCGTTAACGGACCTGATTCGACGTACTTCCGTCAGGCGAAAAACGAGATGGCCGAAACGCGTCGGCACTTACTCGCAGTTCGTGAGGTGATCGGTGCGGAAGAAAACGTTACCCTGATCGCGATGCTGGACTCCGTCGACGCTTACGAAGCGGCCTCGATCCAAATGGTCCAAGCGACACGCAGTTACTTGCACCTGGTGAACGTTGTTTTGGCCGGCGAATCGGTTGAGTTCCGTCGTCTGGCGACCGACATTCGCGAAGAACAAGACCTTCGCGTCGGTCAGTTGGCCGAGACAATGACCGAAGACAACCGCCACTTCCAGTTCGCCAGCAATATGTTTTCGGTGATCACCATCGTGTTGGGCGTTGTCGCGGCATGGTTGATCGGAAAAGATGTCGTGCCGCCGCTCGATGCCATTGCCACCACGTTCGATCGCCTTGCGAAAGGGGAACGGATTGAATCGATTCCGGCCATGGATCGCAGCGACGAACTCGGCCGGTTGGCTCACGCGGCTCAGGTCTTCAAAGAGAAAGCCAACGAAACGGAACGGTTGTTGGCAGTCGCCGAAGAGTCGCAAGACGAATTGAACTCGGTCAATCAAGAACTTGCCAAGCAAAGTGCGCTCGCTGAAAAAATGGCCCAGGATGCCACCGCGGCGACGGTTGCCAAAAGTGAGTTCCTGGCCAACATGAGTCACGAAATCCGTACGCCGATGACGGCCATTCTTGGCTTCGCGGAAACCGTTGCCGAGACGACCAAAGACGAAGAAACACGGCAATCTGTGGAAACGATTCAGCGTAACGGCGAGCATCTGTTGTCGATCATTAACGACATTCTCGATTTGTCCAAAGTGGAATCGGGCAAGCTTTCTGTCGAGATGATGTCGGCCTCGCCGTACACGGTCGTTTCCGAAGTCATTTCACTTGTCCAAGTCAAAGCAGACGGTGCCGGTTTGAAGCTTTCGTCCCGCTTCATGGGGAAAGTCCCCAAGTCGATTCATACCGATCCGACGCGGCTGCGGCAGATTCTGATCAACTTGCTGGGCAATGCCATCAAGTTCACCGAGATCGGCGGAATCTCGCTTCAGGCCGAACTCATCCAACGCGATGGACGCGCGGTGATGCAGTTCGACGTCATCGATTCAGGCATCGGCATGACCGACGAGCAGTTGGCCCGATTGTTTCAACCATTCTCGCAGGCCGATACCTCCACGACGCGGCGTTTTGGTGGAACCGGACTGGGGCTTACCATCAGCAAGCGACTTGCCAACATGCTGGGGGGCGATCTGACGGTGGCTTATTCGCGACCTGGCGAAGGGACATCGTTCCGGCTGACGGTCGATGCCGGCCCGGTCGAAAAGATCGAATTCCTCGATGCCCCTTCGGCTCATGCCCTGCAGCAAGAGAAGGACGAAGTCGACTGCGAACATGTCAGCCTGGCAGGGCTACGCATTTTGCTGGCCGAAGATGGACCGGACAACCAGCGGCTGTTGAAGTTCGTGCTCAACAAAGCTGGCGCCGACGTGACCATTGTCGCTAACGGTCAGGAAGCGGTCGACGCGGCTATGTTGGCTCTTGAAGAGGGAAGCCCGTTCGACTGCGTGCTGATGGATATGCAGATGCCGGTTCTGGACGGTTACCAGGCCACGCAAACTCTTCGCGAGCGAGGCTACTGCAAGCCTATCTTGGCTCTGACGGCCCATGCGATGGAGCGAGAAAAGAAGAAGTGCCTGAACAGTGGCTGCGACGATTTTCTTTCCAAGCCAATCGATCGCAAACGAATGTTGCTCACCGTTTGCCATTGGTCGCGCAGTGCGACATGCCAGTACGAGTGCCCACTGAGTAGCAGTTGCCAGCCGAAAACCCAAAGCCAGATCGACCAGAGCTACACGTCGTAGTCGATCTGCGAATGCTGGCCGATGTTCGCCTAGCGAATCGGTGGCTTGCCTGACAAGCGACGCAAAAGACCCATCTGGCCGAAGTGCATCATCGCGTGGTACGGCAGGAAGACGAGCGTGTCGAACTTGGTCTTGAACAGCGGGTGTTCCGGCAGGCTGGGTTCGTCTAGCAGGTCCAGCGAGTACGTTTCCATTTCTTCCTTCAGCTTGTCGTTGACGCGCTTATAGAGTTCGATCATGCGCTCGATCGAAGGATAAATGGTTTGGTCCTGCGAAGGGACACTGCCGCGGCCGAACGTCGCCGCATAGCTTTCCGGCAACAGCCCAGCATCTTCGGCCTTCTTGCCGCGAACACGCATCATGCCGAGGCCATAGTTGGCCAGCGTGATATGTCCGACTTGCCACGCAATGTGGGTGACTCCTTCGCTTGGCATGCGGAACCAAAGCTCCGGTTCCAAGCCTTCGATGAATTCACAAATCATCTTATCGGTGAAGGCGATCCGTTGCTTGGTCAATTCCCATTGAGCTGCGTCAGCCATTCTTCTTCGTTTCCAGTTGGGGTAGGTTAATCTTCTAGTGGATGTGGAAGGCCTGCGATCTGCAATGCTTCGCGATACGCCTCTGGCGTGTTGACATTGCGTAGCAAGCCGAGGTTCGGATCGATGCTGCTTAGTTGGCGCACCTTGACCCAGCGTGTTTCAAGCCCTTCGATGCAGGACAGCAAGCGGTGGTTACCAGAATGCAGGATATTCTCGATCGGCTCTAACGCCGCGTTAGCATACACGGCGGCTAATGGTTGCGGAAAGCCTTCGAACCGCGGGATCACCGCGTCGAAGTGATTTAATTCGGCGAATAAAAACTCGATACTTTCTGCGGTGACCAACGGCAGATCGCATCCCAGCACGACCGAAGCTTCCGACCAGCTGGTGACATACTTCAGCCCTTCGTACAGCGCCGCCGCGGGGCCTTGTTTTTCCACACGATCTGGCAGCTCGGTCACGTCGTAAGGAAGCTCGGGGACTTCGTACACTTTGCTTGTCAGCAGTACTACTTCTTCGACCAACGGAGAAACGATCCGCACGACACGCTCCAGCATCGTTTCGTCGCCGAAAGGAAGATGCGCCTTCGATTGCCCCATCCGACGGCTTTCACCACCGCAAACAATCAATGCCGTTCGCTGAGATCGAGGCAACGTGGTCATGTTGTCAGAACACTCGTCGGTTATATTGGAAACGTGCCAGGCAATGCCCCATCACGTTTGTGTTGTCGGTATGTTGGGGTGGTCCCGGTTTTTAAACCGGGATGGCCGAAGGCCACAAGAAGCCATTGTAAGTAGTTTGTCCTATAAGCAACGGTTTCATTCGCTTCCCAACGCATTCAATGGCAGCTTGTCGGCTACGCCGATACCGATTTAAAAATCGGTACCATCCTGCATGCACAACCTGATCGTTTGAATCACGTCCTGACTTTGATCCATAAAGCCATGAGACTTCGCCTACGTCACGATATCACGGTTGGCCTCGATCTTCGAGGTGTCCTTCCTTCGCGCTTACTGCCGATGTCGATCGAAGAAGCCGCGAAAGTCACCGTTTGGGAAGGGAACCGCCGTGTCGAACTGGGCGAGTTGTTCCATATCGAAACCGAAACACGCCGTGAAGAGACGCTTCGATTGATTGGCAACTTGGCCAAAGCGGACAACATCGGAGCTGGCCTCGATGGCGGAACGCTGTTCGTGCAAGGAGCTGTCGGTCATCATGCCGGGCAAGAGATGAAAAGTGGTTCGCTTTACATCCATGGCCATGTCGGCAATAACCTGGCCGAAGGGATGAAGTCAGGCTTCATCAAAGTGCTGGGAAATGTCGGCGATCGTGTCGGAGCACCTCTGCCAGGCCTGAAGAAAGGAATGGCCGGAGGCAACATCTTCATTCTCGGTTCGGCTGGTAAAGAGCTGGGTCATCGGATGCGGCGGGGAACAATTGCGGTGACCAACGACTGCGGCGATTTCCTCGGCTACGAAATGCTGGCTGGGACGATCTTCGTCGGCGGGAAAGCAGGTGCCCACGCCGGGCTTTCGATGCGACGCGGAACGATCATTCTGAATGGCAACAAGCAAGCCGACTTAATGGCTGGGTTCATCCATGCATGCCAGTTTAAGCCAACGATGATGCCGCTGTTGGTGCAAGAGTTCGAGCGGCTGGAAGTCCCTGAGGTGGCCCGGCTGATGTCGACCGCCAGCTACGATCTTTACCATGGCGACTTGGCCCAGATGGGACGTGGCGAAATTTTGCTGCCAGCGTGACCGGCACTCTGCCAGGGGGCAAGCGGAAGGGAAGCTGCACCCCCTTTATTTTCAAGCGAACTCTCGTCTGCTTCGCCTCGCGCCTATTCTACATAAGTCTGCGCACTCTTTGCAAGAAATATTAATAAGGTGTTGTGCAGTTGTGCTTCAGGATTGAGCGTTTCCAAGGCCTTTACCGTCCCGACGTCAAGCCAAATTAACGGTAGCGATTCGAGCATCGTTTGAAGCGTTTGGGAAAAGGGGCATAACCCTCGGGAAAAACGTGGTTCCCGAAGTCCCCTGTACACGCTGGTAGAATCAAGAGCGAGTCTCCTTGCCAGGGGAACGCTCGTTGGCAATTCGATCGCTCTCTGCAGCTTCCGCCGCGGTGCTTGAGGTATCGTTGGTTTGCGATAGGCTCTCCCAGATCGGGTGCCATGCCTTCGTCTTCGTAGGCATGCTCTTGTCAGGAACCCCCATGCTCACGAAGACGAGAGCATGGCACCCTGAATGACTTTCCTTTCCCCAGGGGATGACGGGGTTAATCGTCAGAATCGATACAGTCGGCATTCTCTTTTCGGGCAGGGCAATCGGGGGCACGGCTGAGGCTGCCTTCGGTCGGGTCGTAGGTAACGTTTAATCCTTTAAATCCGAGGCGAACCATTTTCTGAAAAAAGCATGGATCAATCAGCCGATACCTGTTTGTAGCCACGGATGGGTGAAGTGACTCATGGATGGGCAAATCTCGAAACCACAACGTTGGGACGTAGAATATGCCTGTCGAACTACTACACGCTTGCTTGGGCGTCGCATTTGTTGCGACTTGGGCGATGATCGGCCAAGTGACCCTCGAGCGAAATTAGCTGCACTCGGATCGTATCGGGAAAGAGCACCCCTTAAAGCCTTACGCTTTCCTCGGATCGTCCCGTTTGCAGCCTTCACCCCCTTTTTCAGGCGGTTCTTTCTTTGCGCGTCTAGTTGACAGACGCATCGGAATTGATTTTCCTAGCGGCAACTTTTCTTTTCTTTTGAAATATATTGCCCCGGAAAATCCCGCATGTCTTCCTCCCCACCTCCAGCCCGACCAGAGCCCAAGGTTGCCTATTGGCGTCAAAACCTGATGGTGATCGGCGTGCTGCTTTCGATCTGGGCGTTTGTTGCCTTTGGTTGCTCGATCTTCTTTGTCGAGTGGCTTAACCAGTTCAAGATTGGCAACTTACCGCTAGGCTTCTGGTTCGCCCAACAAGGCTCGACGTACGTCTTTTTGGTGCTGATTCTGGTCTACGCGTTGGTGATGGACTATCTCGACCGCAAACATGGTGTGAAGGAGTAGTCCGTGGAATTCAACGACGTATTGCCGCTATTGGGCACTGCCATGACCGAAACGCGGGCATGGACGTTTACCTTCGTGATCATCACTTTCATGGTTTATCTTTACATCGGCTGGCGAAGCCGTGTGAAGGAATCAGGCGAGTTTTACGTGGCCGGGCAGGGCGTTCCCGCGATTGCCAATGGTGCCGCGACGGCTGCCGACTGGATGAGTGCCGCGTCGTTCATAAGTATGGCCGGCCTGATCAGCGGATTGGGCTCGGACGGCTCGGTCTTTCTGCTCGGCTGGACAGGGGGCTATGTGCTGTTGGCCATGCTGCTGGCGCCGTATCTCCGAAAGTTCGGACAGTACACCGTCCCTGACTTTGTAGCGAAACGGTATTACAGCGAAACGGCCCGAATCGTGGCGGCCATTTGTGCGGTATTCGTTTCGATCACCTACGTCGCCGGTCAGATGCGTGGCGTCGGAATTGTGTTCGCCCGCTTCCTGGAGGTCGAAACCTGGCAAGGGGTGGTCATCGGTATGTTTATCGTCGGTGTCTTCGCGGTGCTGGGGGGCATGAAGGGGATCACGTGGACTCAAGTCGTGCAGTTTTTCGTGCTGATCGCTGCGTTTTTGATCCCGACGTTCGCCCTTTCCGGAATGCTGACCGACAGTTCGATCCCACAGATCGGCTTCACGACGGGGGACGTTCACGAGAAAGTGAACCAGATCCACGAAGACCTTGGCTTTGCTTCCTACACGCAGCCATTTACCAACTATGACATGGCAAACGTGCTGTTGATCATGTTCGCCTTGATGACAGGAACGGCCGGGCTGCCACACGTGATCGTCCGGTTTTACACGGTCGCCAATGTGCGAGCGGCACGCTACAGCGCCTTTTGGGCATTGTTGTTTATCGCGCTGCTGTACACGTCGGCCCCTGTGTTGGCGATGTTCGCACGGTTTGAAATTTTGAAGACCCTCGACGGTGCTCACATCGGCCAAGTCACCCAAGACGACGGCGATGATGCGAAGTACATTCCGGTTTTCCAAGAGAATGAAGAGGGCGAGAAAGTCCCTGTCGAGTGGGTAAACACCTGGCAGCGAACCGGACTGATTGAAATTGAAGACAAGAACAATGACGGCATCCTGTCGCTGAAAAACGTCGACGGTAACTTCGAGGAAGTCAAAATCGACAAAGATATTTTGGTGTTAGCAACGCCGGAGATCTCGAAGCTTTCGCCCTGGGTGATTGCGATTGTCGCTACCGGCGGTTTAGCTGCGGCACTTAGTACGGCGGCTGGGCTGCTGCTGGTAATTTCGAGCTCGATGGCGCATGACTTGTATGTTCATTTCGTCGAACCGGAAGCGTCCGAACCGCGGCGATTGATGATTGCCCGAATCATGATTATCGGGGCGATCTTGGTGGCTGGTTACTTCGGAATTTCCCCGCCAGGGTTCATCGGCGAAGTGGTCGCGTTTGCGTTCGGTTTGGCGGCGGCGAGCTTCTTCCCAATCATTTTCCTGGGGATCTTCGACAAACGCATGAACCGCCAAGGCGCGATTGCGGGGATGATCGTGGGTATCTTGTTCACGGCCATCTACATCATCGCATGTCGCTCTGATCGTGTGCTGGGCTTTGATCAGCCGCTGATGACGCCTTGGTTCAAGGACAGCAGCTGGATGCCCAACGGTTTACGCCCCGAAGGTGTCGGGGCGATTGGTCTGGCGCTGAACTTTATCGTGGCGATGGTGGTCAGCCGACTGACTCCGGCGCCTCCGGAAGATGTGCAAGACCTGGTCGAAAGTGTGCGAATTCCACGTGGGTCGCATGCCCCCGAGGCACACTTCGACGAAACGGATGCCGAAGCGGACAATCCGTAGGCAAGAAACGAAGCGTGGCTGCTCGATCGAATTCGGGCAGCCACTTATAGTAGGTCGGTCTAGGGCTTTCGCCAGCAGCGACACATTGGGCCATGCTGCGGCGAAGGATAGGGGGAGTGGAGCTAGTTTGATGCGTATCAGACGAGCTCAAGCGACTCCGCAGGAACGTCATTGCCTTCGCGGTACTTATCGAGCATTTCTTCCTCGACGTAGTACGTGACGCCCTCGTCTTCGGTGAACAGCCCTTTCAGGCCGGCCGACGTTTGATCGGCGCGTGTGATCTTTCGGCACGAAACTGCCAAAGCACAGAACTGTTCGGGATCTACAAACTGAACGTTTGGTTGATGACGCAAATGTTCGCGTCGTTCCCAGAGAGTTTTGCCGTTCAAACCGCTACTTGCTTTCAAACCGACCATGATTTCAATCTTCCTTCCATTCTCTATCGACAATTCGAGCGAGAATCATCAAGGGAAGGAAATCCGTTCCATGTCGCAGGGTCTTCAATGACGCCTGAAATCGCACGTAAATCCGTCGCGCTCTCCATTTTTGGGAGGAATCCGTTCCGACCGGCATCGCCTGCCGACCGTACTTGCTAGCACGACATCCTTGGCGGAACTGATTGTCTTCGCGTTAAGAACGATGACAAGCTTCGCCACGTGCGATTAACGATACCTTAATCGCGAGTTCACTTTCAAGAGGCGGCCGAAGCAGATTGCGCAAATCATCATGAGCGGGATGGAGTTATCCGGAAGAAGGGGTAATTGCTTTAACCTCATTAATTTAAAGAGTTTAGGTTCCATGCCGCTTCGCGGAACCGATACCCCACCCCTCGGACTGTTTCGATCAGGACGCCTTTTCGGTCGAGCTTGCCGCGGATCGACTTCACATGAACGTCGATTCTTCGGGTTCGGCTGGCACTTTCCGATTCGGTTTCTGGCTCTTTGTCTTTGGCCGGAAGTCCGGCTGCTTCCTCGAGCTGAGCCCGCGTCAGTACGTGCCCCGGACGTGCTAGCAGTGCTTGGAGCAAGCGAAATTCGGTCGGGGTGAGATCGAGTCGTGTTCCATCCATCTCGACAAGTGCGAAGCGTGGGTCGAGCCGAATTCCATGGCATTCAAGAACCGCCTGCGCGTCGACCGTATGCCGGGCCCGATAAGTCAACGTCTTTACGGACTGGGCCAACAGATCCAGTGCGAGCGATTCGGCCAGGCGAGAATCGTGAGCGGGATCGTCAATTGCGGTGACGTCCGAACCGGTCGGGGCAATCAGAATGGCAGGCGTGGAGTCCTCGCCCAAGTTCCGCATGATCGAGCGACATAGATCCAGCGTGTCAGTTTCCGTCAGCGAACGCGACAGGACAACAACATCAGGAACGAATTCCATGGCATGCTGCAAGCCGTCCCGAGTACCGCTGGCCAAGTAAACCTGGCAGCCGGTTTGCTGCAGGTTGTGGGCGACGTTGTGAAGCGGTCCGCCTGCTTTTTCCACGATCAAGATGCTACGTTGAGACACGGTTCGTCATCGCATTTTGTTGGAAGGAAACAAGCGGCAAAGTGCATCCAAACAGCTGAGGGAACGCTTCCTGCTTTGTGGCCATCGATCTGTCATGCGGATTCCTCCTCGGAATCGAGTGCTTGACGGTGACGGACAATTTCGCCTTCGATCCAATAGATCACGATCTCGGCAATGTTCGTTACATGGTCGGCGATTCGTTCAATGTGTCGCGAGATACTTGTCATCTCGAGCATCCAATCGATGTCGGCCGGATTGCGGTGAATGCCTTCTTTGAGCCAATGAAAAATTTCACGGTGAAGCCGATCGAGTTCACGGTCTTGTTCGATCAACTCGCGACAAGACTGGGCATCTTGTTCGATAAAAGCATCAAGGCTCTTTCGCAGCATTTCAATCGCCTGACGGTTGGCTTCTTTCAGGCAATCAGGGAACACCACTTGGTTGGTCAGGTGACCTCCATCGCGCAAACGGACAACACTGCCAGAGATATTGACCGCGAGATCGCCGATCCGTTCCAGTTCGTGTCCGACGGACATGGCTGAAATGATCAATCGCAAGTCGGACGCGACCGGCTGAAACAACGCAATCGAATGGAGGCATTCCTCTTCGAGTGCCACGTCCAACGCGTCGAGCTCATCGTCGTCGTCGATGACTTTCAGCGCTCGCTCACGGTCTAGGTCGAGCATCGCACGTGTCGCCTCACTCACTTGAGCTTCGGCATGCGTACCCATCGATAGCAAGTGCGAGCGAATTCCTTCGATTTGCCGAACCCAATGACGCGTCATTCGTTAAAACTTTCTTTTCCTTGAAGCAAAAAGTACAACCGAACTTATTGGCCAGGTTTGCCCAGGAACTTGTCGATAGTGTCGGCGTCGGGGGCTTTGATGGTCGTTCGCATTGGCCCAGCTCCGATTCGCGTGACATGTTTTTCAGGAAGGCCATCTTCTGAGAACGCCTTGGCGGCGTCGGTGTGTTTTGCGAAGACCCAAGCTCGACCTTGTTCAAAGTGGGTAACGAAGCCAGGGCGAGTGAATAAGTACTGCAGTGCTGTCTCACGACTGTCCGATTTGATCGTCTTGCGATCCGGTCCGGCGCCGGGAAGTGTGACATGCTTCTCGGGACCGTCGCCGTGGATCAGCTTGGCGACATCGTTGCTTTGCAGAGGTAATACCCAAATGCGACCATCGACTTGCTTGGTGATAAATCCTCGACGATTGAACTTGGACTGATCGGCTGAAGTCTTCACGACGGTACCGTCGGCAAGATAGTAGAGTTCGTACCAATCGTTGTTCTTTTGGTTGACGCCTTCTCGAGGGCGAAACAATGCCGAGACCGCGTGTGGTTTGCCATCGTGTTGATGTTCGATGACGAGGATACTTCCGTAGGCCATCTCGTCGACTGCATGGGCCGCCATTTCGTTCCAGTAGATCGTTCCCTCGGTGCCTGCCTCTGGGCGAGGAGCCGACGCGGGATAGCTATCGGTTGTTTGCCACGTCGGGTACTTATCGCTCAGATAACTCCAGAATTGTTCTGCGAATTGTTGATGCTCCGCCGTGCGAGGGAGTGGCTCTTCGGCGTGCGCTGCGGTTGCGAAGAAGCTGACCAATGCGAACGCAAGGAGCGTTAGGAATCTGGCTTCCAGACGAACTTGAGGAATCATCATCGACGTCCTTTCGCAAAGATGGAGAGTAACTACTTTGATTAGCCGAATCGGCCGGTGACGTAAGCGTTGGTTTCCGACAGTTTGGGTTTCGTGAAAATATCGACGGTTGGTCCATACTCGACGAGTCGGCCGAGATACATGAACGCGGTGTAATCGCTGATGCGCGACGCTTGTTGCATGTTGTGTGTGACGATCAGGATGGAATATTCGCCGCGAAGTTCACGAATCAAATCTTCGATCTTCCCGGTGGCGATCGGATCCAAAGCCGAGCAAGGCTCGTCCAGCAGCAGCACTTCCGGTTCGCTGGCTATCGCCCTGGCAATGCAGAGACGCTGCTGCTGACCGCCGGAAAGGCTCAAGCCACTTTCATGCAGGCGATCCTTTACTTCGCTCCAGATGGCAGCCCCTTTGAGGCTATGTTCGCAAACCCCTTCCAGGACGCTACGACTTCGTTCGCCATCGATACGTAGGGGATAAACAACGTTCTCGAAGATGCTCATGGGGAAAGGGTTAGGTTTTTGAAAAACCATTCCCATGCGTTTGCGAAGCTCGATCACATCGACGCCTCGGTCGCAGATCGATTGATCGTTCAAGTAGATGTCGCCATGAATGCGCACCGTATCGATCAAGTCGTTCATCCGATTCACGCAGCGAAGCAAAGTCGACTTGCCGCAGCCTGACGGTCCCACGAGAGCGGTGACTTGCCCCCGAGGAATCGGCATGTTGATGTTAAAGAGGGCTTGCTTGTCGCCGTACCACAAGTTGAAGTTCTTGATCTCCAGGACTTTTTCTTCGCGGAATACGGCGTCGTGGACGACCGGCGCGAAGTCGTGCCCTTGGGCAATCAGTTCCAGCCGACTGGTTTCGGATGTACGTGTGGTAGGTTGACTCATAGGGAAGATCTTGGGTTGGCCAAAGCTTGTGCGATCTGGCAATTGAACGGCATCAAAATTGGCCTGATTGGAAACGTTTTCTTAGGCGAGCACGAAGCCAAATGGCAAAAATGTTTAGCGTCGCAATCACGGTGATTAACAGCAGTGTTGTCGTAAACACCATCGGCTTGGCAGCTTCGCTGTTGGGGCTTTGGAAACCCAAGTCGAAGATGTGAAAGCCAAGATGCATAAAGCTGCGATCTAAATGGACAAAAGGCGCCGTCGTATCTATTGGCAGTTCTGGGGCTAACTTGAGAACCCCGACAAGCATCAGCGGCGCGACTTCTCCGGCACCACGGGCCATGGCGAGAATCATGCCGGTCATGATGCCAGGAAGTGCATGGGGAAGCACGATACGACGAATCGTTTGCCACTTGCTGGCTCCGCATCCATAGGAACCTTCACGTAGTGAATTGGGCACCGCAGCAAGGGCTTCTTCGGTGGCGACAATAACGACAGGAAGAGTCAGCAGGGCCAACGTCAGGCTTGCCCAAAGCAGACCGCCTTTGCCAAACGTCGGGTTCGGCAAGCTGGCCTGGTAAAAGCCGTGAAAGCTAGGCGTAAAAGCGACGAGAATGAAAAATGCGATCGTCGTTCCGATCCACAGCAGTAAGCTGATGATGCCTAAGTGAGGTGTCCGCATCCGCGTGAGAATCTTTCGACTGCCAAGCGAATACGAGGTCGTAATGAATGCACAGAAGGCGACCAACGCTAAGCCGGCCGCGGTGAGCCACCACCAAAACGGAGGAATCGTTGGCAGGTTGGCATTGCGTGGGCCGCCATCGATATACGCCCCTACAACAAGGATCAGGAAGCCATAGCCAAACACACCGAAGACGATACTTGGAACGCCGGCCAGGTTGTTAATACTGATCCGAATGATACTGACGATTGGGCCACTCTTGGCATATTCACGCAGATACAACGCGGCGAGTACGCCGAAGGGGACCACGATCAGTGACATGATCATCGTCATCGCCACTGTTCCCCAGATCGCGGGAAAGACGCCACCTTCCGAGTTTGCCTCTCGTGGATCGGCCAACAGGAATTCGCCCCAACGCGAAAGGTAAACCTTCAATCGCCCCAGCCAGTCCAGTTGATTTGAAGGAAACGCTCGGACGATCTCACCCAGCTTCAATTCGGTTTCGATATCTTGCGCCGTCGTGGCGAACAGGCTAACACGATCGTTACGTTCTTCAATCTCGTGGATACGCTCCTGGATGGCGGAAATCTCATTGTCGACTTCAAAGCGAACTTCCACAAACTGATAAACGGCTTCGCGTGCCGAGTTAGGAACCTCGTCAAGAAGCTGTGCGATCTCGTTCAGGCGGTTCTCGATTGTGTTCTCTTTTGCGGTGCGATCGGCATTCAATGCCGCCACCATCTCTGGCCCAACTTTCGCCATTGCGGAGTCTTTGCCTAGCACGCGTGAGGCTCTTTCTACCACGCGTGCGTCTCGTTGCTTCTCCTCTTGGATCGCATTGAGCTCAAGCTTCAAGTTGTAAATTTCATTGGCCAGGCTTTCGATGAATACATCGTGCTGTAACTCTTGCGAACGTAGTCGAAGGCGTGCTTTTTCCTGTCGAAGACTACTTTCGCCCACTTCATATTCCGCGATGCGATCGGCGGCTCGAACGCGCTCGCGAGCGTCGGCATGATGCTTCTGGTACGCGGCGTAAGTGTCGGGTGCTCCTTCGGTGATTTCTTCGATGGACACAAGATTGCCATCGGCGGGAATGTCTGAAATCGGAAGAGTTTCGCCGCTAGTCAATAAGCCATGCAGGTTTCGATTGGCGCTAAAGTTTTGCTTAATGAAGCTTTGTGAGTTCTCGGATTGAAGGGTTTTTAGCTTTGCTCGGACGGTTTCGATTTCCTGGTTAAGCGATTCGAGTGTCGCTGCCCATTGAGCTTGATCTTGATCGTCGGCATCTGCGGGAATTTGAAGACGGCTTTTATTGTTTTCGTAGAACTGTTCGATCGCCGATAAGTCGTCCTCATCGGATGAGATCGGTCGCGGATTGGAAATGATAAACCGCTGAGGGGTACCGATGAAGCGGCCAAGCTTCGTTCGCTCGAAGAGCATCGCCCACTCGGGCATCGTGGGTGGTGGATCGGCAAGTTGCTCTTCGGTGACCCACTGATACGTGCCGCTTTGCGATCCCTTGAATTCAAAATTATCGGTCCGATATTGCCAGCGATGTTGTAGCGGCGAGTCGGTTTCTTCCGTGTCGGTCGTGGCAGAGCTACTTTGTTGGTAGTCTTCCTCGTCGGTCAACTCACCCATCAAGACGGTGCCGTCCTGCAACGTCACGCGATACAAACGGCCAGGCCAAAAGCTGGCCATTCCTTGATAGAGAATCAATGCCAACAGGCCAAAGATCATCAACAGCGCGAGTGCCAATGCGCCGCCGGAAAGCCAGATCATTGGCTCGCCCTGGGCAAGTACCGTCAGCCCTGGCCGAACGGTTCGCTGGTACTTCTTTACGTTGCTTTTCGCGTTGTCAGAAGATCCGCTCATAGCTGGTATGCCCGTCTCCTGAAGTAAAGACGAACCACTTCTGCCACCGTGTTGATCAAAAAGGTAAGCAGAAATAGAACCAGGGCGGAAAGGAACAGGACGCGATAGTGCGAGCTGCCTTGGACGGCTTCGGGCAATTCAATGGCAATGTTCGTGCTGAGCGTACGGAAGCCGTTGAAGATGTTCCAATCTTCGATCGGCGTGTTGCCGCCAGCCATGAGTACGATCATCGTTTCCCCAGCAACACGCCCGAGCCCAATCATCAATGCCGAAAACAGTCCGCTCATCGCCGTCGGAATCACAACGCGAACGGCCGTCTGCCAATGGGTCGCCCCACAGCCAAGAGAAGCTGATCGCAGGTGAGCCGGAACTGTCGAAAGGGCGTCGTCGGCGATCGTGTAGATGATTGGAATCACGGCGAACCCCATGACAAATCCAACGATCAACGAGTTGCGTTGATCGTATTCACCAATGTAGGTCCCGCGCGGGTCCCATCCGATCAAATCGAGAAGACTGCCCAGTCCATAGGCGAAGAGCAGCGTGCAAATGACCATCAACACGAACTTCACCAGGCTTAGCACTGCGAACGTAAATCTCGGTGATCGAGCGACTTGACCTCGCCAGATCGAATTGAACCCATAGGCGTCTAACGCGAAAAGCAACAGAGCGCAAGTTGGAATTAAAATGAGCAGCCAACCACCGACGCCAGATCCTTGCTCGGGATGGACGAGCCAAAACTTGATGTTGCCGAGGAACAACCACTGCTCAACGAATGGTCCAAGTAGGTAGGCGAAGTAAATACCCAGTAGCAGCACCGGCGATAGGAACCATAGCCGAAACGGTTGAATTCGTAGCGTGACCGCACGAGGAAGCGTTTGCCAGAGAAACGCTCCGAGCAAGATCGTCATGGGAACGGTAAACACCGATGCCAGGCAGGCCGGAACGACTTTCTCGACTACCGGAGCAAACACCAACGCAGCCAGAAAACCAAGTACAACACTCGGCAGGCTGGCCATCATTTCGACCGTTGGTTTGACCATCATGCGGGTGCGTCGCGTGCTGAATTCGCTCGTGTAAATGGCTGCCAACAATGCCAGAGGAGCACCAAAAAGCATGGAGTAAAACGTTGCTTTGAACGTGCCGGAGACAAGCGGATAAAGCGAAAACTTGAGTTCGTCCTCGATGCGGGAGGAAGAGCTTTGCCACATGTTCAGTGGTTCGGCGTAGCCTTCGTACCAGACCGGCAGAAAGAGCGACGCCAGGGTGATGTCAGGAAAGCCTGGCGAAAGTGCGTAGTGATAGATCTCGCCGTTCGATTCAATAAACAAGCCGTCGTCGCGTGGTGAAATCTGAGCGATATCAATTGAGTCCGCTTCGGGCATCTCGATATCGGTGACATGCTTTTCGGTGGTCATATGAAAGAGCGAGCACGCCCCGGTCTCGTAGCCAACCAGAAACATGCGACTTCGGGAGGAAGCTCCAAAGGCAGAGACCGGGCCGGGGCCTGGGCCGAATTGATGGGCACGCACCAAGGCAAAGCCGTCGGTGCTGCTACGGTCTGCAAAGGCATTGTCTTTGCGGTCGGCAAGCCGGATCTGAAACCAGCCAGAGCAGTTACCGTTGCTATCGCCGACGAAAAGGGTTTCGCGTCCTAAGATCCAATCGCATACGGTGACCGTAGCTTCCGAATCAGGAACGAGATCGACCGTTTCGGCAACAAGCAGGTTGTTCTTGTCGCGGATATCGTACCTAGCGAGCAAGCCATCTTTGTCGATGGCATAGAAATTGTTGCCCAGCCCTTCCATCAAGACGAAATGCGGAACGCCGGCGCCGGAAGCTGGCAAGTCGTACAGCTTGGTTTGTAGTTTTGCGGTGCCGGTGAGTAGGCTCTTTTTCTCACTGACAGTTCCCAGCTTAAGCTGCTCATCCTCGGTCAATGCGACAAAAGTCGTTGATTGGCTGCTAAGTCCCGAGCGATTGTTCCCTTGCGGGACGTGATCGATCAGCCGAATTGCCGACTCGGAAACTTCGATCGGATCGCTGAGGGTCCATTGGACGTTTTGGGCCCGATATTGTCCTTGGGGCGTTAGTTGGACGACCCCATCGCGGTAGACGGCCGTATCGCCTGGGCGAGAAAGTTGAGTAGCGGAAGCAGTGCCCGATTGCTCGACCAGCCAGTCTTTAATTTCAATCGGATCGACAAACGTTGTCTTCAGCGAAACGTCGGCCAGCCGTATCGTTCCGTCTGCCAGGCCGATGATCAGGTCTGTCTCGCCGGTGGCAGTTGAGATAGCGGTGATTTGGCCTTCTTCAATCAGCTTGGTCTCTTGAACGACTTCAAACGCGGCAGCCATTGACGACTGAGTTGCATTCGTTTCGGAAGAAGGGGACGTAAGCCGAATGACCTGAAGCGTGCCGTCGGAGGTCAGTAGCCAGCCCATCGTTTGATATTCGTTCAGCTCAAAGTGAACGATGGCGTCTGTGTCCCATGGCGTTTCGCGAATGCCGAGCGGAGTGACCGAGGCACTGCGAAAAAGAGGAATCACTTCCATTACCAAGACCAACGCGACCAGGCAAACGGCGACGATCGTTCCAATTCCACCGATGGTGATCACGCCTTCCGATAGAACGTCCGAAAGCCGGACGCTCCAGTGCGTCTTCAGCTTGCGTTTTCTACCGGTAAATCTTGGCTGGATGCCACTCATGGATATTGGAAGTGCTTGTTGGGAGCCAGCGGTGAAGGAGGATGGCGGGAAAGGGAAGCGACAGAAATAGCCCCGTTCCCAGCTTGCCGATATTCGGCGTTTGGTATTGGGGCCATGTGGCAAGTGGGAGGCTACTTGGTGATGCCCACTTTAGCGAGTTGAGCTTCAGCAATCACGGCAGGAATCGGCAGGTAGCCATCCTTCACGACCGCTTTCTGTCCTTGTTGGCTATAGATGTATTTCAAAAACTCACGTCGAAGCGGATCTAGCTCGCTGCCCGGGCGATAGTTCACGCTGACGTAAAGGAAACGCGAGAGTGGATAGTCGTCAGCGTTTTCAGCGGTTGGCTCGACGTAGTCTTCCCCTTCCAGGGAAAGAGGGAGTGCTCGTACGTCGGAAGTCTTATAGCCAATACCGCTGTAGCCGATGCCGAACTTATCGGTCGCGACCCCTTGCACTACCGAAGAACTGCCAGGCTGTTCTTTGACGGTTGGCTTATAGTCGCCGCCGTAAAGGGCATTCTCTTTAAAGAAAGCATAGGTGCCTGACGCTGAATTGCGCCCATACAAACTGATCGGCGACTGAGCGAATGAGCCTGACAATCCAAGCTCGCCCCAGCGGCTAATGTCTTTCTCGGCTCCCCCTTTACGGTTGGTCGAAAAGATGGCGTCGACTTGCGGAAGCGAGAGTCCTTCAATCGGATTGTCCTTGTTTACGTAGACGGCCAGCATGTCGATGCTGGTTCCGATCTCGGTTGGCTTATAGCCGTATCGCTTCTCGAAGTCGTCGATCTCGTTCGCCTTCATTGGGCGACTCATGGGACCGAATGTGGCTGTTCCTTGGATTAATGCCGGCGGAGCGGTAGAGGAGCCTTTCCCTTCGATCTCGATCTGAACGTTCGGATAAATCTCCTGAAAGCCCTCGGCCCATAGCGTCATCATGTTGTTCATCGTGTCGGAACCGATGCTTTTGATGGTGCCGGACACGCCTGAGACACGCTCGTAAACAGGCAGCTTCGGATCGACTTGAAGCTGGGCGAAGAGCATGCCAGGAAACAGGACGGCCAGCATAAATGCAAGCATGGAAACACGTTGGCGCAACATCGGATCAAATCCTTCCGAAAGCGGGCAATCAAGTTGTGGGAGAGGGCGACGACGCCAGGATTGTAAATGGGAGCGAATTTCGCGTTAACAATATGCTAACACTTAAGAAAGCTCGCCATAGCTAGGCCAAACGAAAGGAGAATAAGCCAAATTCCCGGGAAAAAACGCACGTTGGACCATCGCTCAATCTTCAGAAAAATCGCCCCCCAAAGAAAGCCCCTCCATCTTTTGAGCGGATATATTTACATAACGTTAATAAAACCAGCAGAGGGAATAGTTGGTTAGAGGGGGTTCTGCAAAGAAGTGTGGAGGTTACTCCTCCGACGAATTGGCTTCGCTTGCCGTCAGAAAGCCATCGCTGTCGGCATCCAGTTCTGCGAACTGCTGCGGCGTGCCGAGGAACTCGCGGGGACTGATGTCGCCGTCGCCGTTATAGTCCATTCCGGAAAACCACGGAGGGATATTTGCCGCCGTGGCAGAAGGGTCGGCGGTTGGCTCGACATAGGGTACCGCACGAAGGGGCGAATCGTCCTGGTCGCCACGGAAGAACTCGAATACTAACAGCGAAGGAATCTCGTCGAATTCGATGGTCGAAGATTGATTCCGATCGAGCGAGGCTAAGCGGTCACCGAACCCACGAAGTTCGCGTGCGGAAAGTTTGGTGTCGCGATTGGGATCGACCATACGAAACAAGGGATCGTCGCCATCGATTCCTTGCAGACGGATATGACAACGCTGAAACCAGTTTCTCTGTAGCAGGGCCGTTTCTAATTCTTCACTGTATAGCTTCTCATCGCCATCCGTATCGGCGACTTGAAAACTGACTCCGATGCTGTTCTCCGGAAGTTCGTCCTCTTCGAGATAGCCATCTTGATTGCCGTCGTAAAGTTGCAAGATGTTTTCCGCTTGCTGCGTAATGAGTTCTGAGTCGACACTGTCCCGCATTCGGAAAATGAGCCAATCAGCACCCAGATTTAAAGCGACCTCTTGTCCATCGGCCAATGGGGTGTCGTCGATGCCGAAGCTGCGCCGCAGCGCGATCCGTGGCTGTTGCTCAGGTCGTTTTCCGAAGCGAAGCGTAAGATCGTACTGCGGGGGCTGCTTGCCAATTTCCGGTAGTTCTTCACGACTGAGTTTTCCGTCACCATTGGCATCGACTCGATGCAGAAGATTGTTCTTCGGAAATCGATCTAGACGAAGCGTCCCGCCCCGCTCGTAGTTCTCTTGCATGGCATAGTGCAGATCGCCCCAAGGAGTGGAATCGTCCAGCGTGAACATGGCCTGACCGCCAAAGAAGCGGCGTCGATCTCCGCGACGGTTCATGTCGTTCATCGATTGCCCGGAGGTTATTTGAAGTTCCATGGGCGTGACGATTTCGTCATCGTCGAGATCTCTCGAGCGAATCTTTTCAGCGGCGGATGCGATTTCGGAATCTTCAATGACGCCGTTGCTGTTTTCGTCGAGCAGCTGCCGCAGTGGCGAATCGTTCCGGCTTCGATCCGCGGCATAAGACGTCCGGCGAACAGAGAATGCTTCGGTCTTGGCCCGGCTACGACTCACCAGCCGAGGCACCTCGGATCGATCGACCCAGCCGTTTCGATTGGTGTCGTAGCGGTCGATGTTTTGCCGTCGCTGGCGAGGATCTTCGAACGAAAGATTGCCAAACTGGCCGCTTCTCAGTTGCGGTTGATCGGCTAACTCTTCCCACGTGGCTCGTCCATCTTGGTCGGCATCGGCAAGTTCAACGACATGGTCGACTAGTTTCTCGAGTGCCTGATCGAACGGTTCGTTGTCGATCCAAAGTCGCACATCCACACGAATCGGTCCCTGCGTCGTGAAGACCAAAAGACGCTGCGGCTTGACGATTGGGTCTAAGTCGAATGGTATGCCTGCTTCGATCGTGGCATGGCCGTCCAGCGTAATCGAGTCGGCAGGATGGGCCGGCGGCGAAGCAGGTGTTTGTGGCGGCGGAGGCAACTGCTTGGCGACGCGGTTGTTGCAACCAAGTGCGACAACAGCGATGGTGAGAGCCAGCGTTAGAACAGGGAGCGGACGCATCTTAAGCCAAGACCTGATCGATAGGATTGCCTTCCGAGATTTTGATCGGACGAGCTTGCGGCGAATAGTGCTCTGTCGCGGGATCGACGCCGACGGCCTGGCATAGCGTCGCTAGGAGATCCTGCACCTCCGTCTTGCCATCGGTGACTTCGGTGCCTCCCTCATTGGTCTTGCCGTAGGCCTGACCTCCGGCGATTCCACCCCCTGAGAGTACACACGTCCATGCGTCTGGAAAGTGGTCTCGTCCGGCATTGTTGTTGATGTTCGGCGTTCGACCGAATTCCCCCATCCAGCAGATCGTGGTGGTTTCCAGTAGGCCTCGTTCTTTCAGCTCGGTCAGCAGTGTGCTCCAGCCTTGGTCGAGTTCCTTGGAGAGTCGCTCGACGGCAGGGAAGTTGCCTTGGTGGGTGTCCCAGCCGAGTCCGTTGCCACCCAGCGTGACTTCGACGAATGGTACGCCACGCTCTACCAGGCGACGAGCAATTAGGCAGCCTTGGCCAAACGTGCCGCGGCCGTACGACTCGCGAGTCTTCATCGATTCCTTGGAAAGATCGAACGCCGAAGCCGCTTCGGGGTGCATTAGTTTGACGGCCGATTGGAAGATGGTTGCTTGCGCCTCGGCAGCGCCAGAGGGGTGACTGACGATAAATTGATTTTGCTGTTCTTGCCACAAGGCAAGTCGCGCGTCGTGGCGTTGCTGATCGATGCCAGGGGGAAGCGAAAGAAAGTCGACCCCTAAGTCGGCCATCGCTTCGGCGTCCTCAGGCCGCGGTGTTCCGCGCGTACCTACGGTGGCCGCAGCATAACGAGGACCGAGGAATCCAGAACCGAGCGCCGCACCGTTCAGTAGCCCGCTGGGATTTACCGCGACGTAGCTGGGCAGTATGGACGAATAGTCTTTGAGCGCTTTGGCAAGCGAAGCTCCGATGGCCGGATAGTTCAATGGACCGCCGGGGCGTTGGCCGGTGTGCATCAAGTAGGTTCCGCGAAGGTGGTCTCCTTCGCGAGTACTCATGCCTCGCAAGATGGCCAATTGATCGGCATGCTGGCCGAGGCCGGTGAAATGTTCGCTGAAGCGAAGTCCTGGAACACTCGTTTCGGCCTCTTTGAATTCTCCTCCGTTGGCATGTCCTGGCTTCATGTCGAAGGTATCGGTCTGTGTCGGGCCGCCAGCCATCCAGAGCAAGATGCAGCTTCGCTTTCGCTCGGGGTTGGGAGCCGCCGCTGCAGCCAACTGTGGAAGCCACGAGCAGCTGGCTGCCCCCATTAGGCCGGCAGTCGTTTGCAGGAAACGTCGTCGCGAATTCGATAGGTAGTTCATCGAAACTCTCGTTAGTGATTCAGCATGAACTCGGCACTATTGGCCAAGACCCACAAGATATCTCCCAGAGCTGCCGATTGGTCGGACGGTGAACTCTGCGAGAGAAACTGTTTATAGCGAGCCAATTCCGCCTCGTTCGGCGTTCGACTATAAGCGGCCAGGAAAAGGACATTCAGTCGCTGATCATCCGAAAGAAACGGGGCCGAGACCGCTTGCAGTAGCCCGCTCGTTTCTGGCGACGTCGCTGTCGAAACCGGCGGACCATTCATGACCGCCAAGGCCTGAGGCATGCCCGTGTCGAAGCTTGTGCGGTCTTTGCTCGCGGTTCGCATGCGCGCGACAAATACGTTTCGTCCGCCGAGGTTTACCTGGGGGCCATTGCCGCCGCGAAGCAGTCCTACTTTCAACAGGGCATCGTAAAGCTGTTCCGGGGTAAGCGACTTTACTGCCATCCGAGCAAACAGCTCCGGCGGCGCTTCTGAATCGGAAACGGCTTCGCTGCTGCGAGCATAAGTGTCCGTCAGTGCGATCGTTTGCAGCAACTGCCGGAGGTCAAAACCGGTTTGGATGAAGTAGGTCGTCAGTTCGTCGAGTAGTTCTGGATGGCTTGCAGGATTTTGCGGCGACATGTCATCGGCAGGGGAAACCAAGCCGCGCCCCATCATGTGGGCCCAAGCCCAGTTCACTGCACGCCGAGGCATGTAAGGGTTGTCGCGCGAAACCATCCAGATCGCCAACTGCTGCCGACGCGTCCCGCCAAACGATGCGTAGCTAACATCGGTCCCGGGGAATGCTGGCGGTACCACTTCTTCCGTTTCCGGGATGGTCACTTCACCGACGTTTCGATCGACAATGTCGAAACGCCCGAGTCCCACAATGTTGTCATTCGCAGGACGTTCCAGTTGAGCGAAGAATGCGGCCAGGCCCCAGAAGTCGTGCTGTTTCCAGCGATCGAAAGGATGGTCGTGACACTGAGCACATTCGAGCTGTAAACCCAGAAAGATTCGCGAAGTTTCCGACGCGAGCATCTCAGGCTTGAGTTCTTGCGCCGCGTAGAAATAACCAGGGCCGTCACTTCCTTGCGTAGCTGTAAGGAACTCTTCCACGAGTCGGTCGTAGCGAACATTTTGGCGGAACTTACCACGTAGCCATTGTTGAAGCCCTTGTTCGTTCTGCAGGCTTTGCGGGTCGTCGGTGGCTTCGAGAACGAGTGCACGCCAGGTGTTCGCCATGTGGCTGGGATAGGCTGGCGAACTTAAGAGCTGCGAGATCAAGTTCTCGCGCTTGTTCGGCGAATCGTCGGCGAGGTAGGCCCGCGTTTGGGCGACGGTCGGAATGGTTCCCGCAAGATCCAAATAGATGCGACGAATGAATTCGCCATCGGAGGCCAGCGGAGCGGCAGGAACATTTTCCTGATCGAGCCGCTGCTGAACGAGGGCATCGATCCGCGCGGCCATGGCATGCATCGTCGGCTCTGACGTGTTCGTAGCGAGATCGTTTTCCGCAGCAAAGGCTTGCCCGCCGCAGGTCGCCATCAGGACCGAAATCGCTAACGCATGCACGATGCGAAACATGGTTCCGCCTTGTTGGAGAAGAGACAATTTGTGAGCACAATTGCGGGGGAACGAGTGCCACCCGATGCCCCCTCATTCTAGCAATGACTGGGGCATGTGATAAGCAAAATGCGGCCGATTGTCAGGGAAAATCGGCCGCACAAAAAAGTTCTCGATGCTTGTACAGGGCATCTGATAGCATGGGAAAGATTAAGCTTTCTCTTTCGCCTTCTGCTCGGCCGCGGCAGCACGGCGTCCACGGACCGCATCCACTTCCTGGGCTTGTCCCCAGAAGTAAAGCAGGATACCCAAGATCAAGCCGACAACGCTGGCCGAAAGAACCGCGAACGGACTTTGTGTGAACGTCGAGTTTTGAGCCGCAGCTTGCGTCGTCAGTACGAGACCGACCAGGCTGATCACAAAACTGAGCACGTCCGACAGGATCTCGCGAATGCTGAAGCCGAGATGGGCCACGACGACCAGTTTTCCGATGACCAACTGCAGGGCAAAACCGATCACACCGGAGAGCATCAATGCGAACGCCAGCCAATGAAACGCAGGGAATTCCAACGCTTCGGCGACCAGGTAAATGGGCGTTAAAATGCCTGCACTGGTCTCCTTAGCCGTTTCGGAATCGTCAACACTTTTGGCGATGTCTTCCAAGTGGGTTGGAAGTTCTCCTTTGGGTTCGTTGACTTCCTCTGGTTCGGCTAGTTGCTCCTTAGGGGCTTCCTCTTCGGTTGCTTGCGGAGTGCCAGCTTCCGGGGCGGCGGCTGCTTCCACCATCGGCGTATCGCCGGCGGCATCTTGGCCGTAGACGGTCGGCTGAACGAAACAGCACGTTAACGAGAACAGAAAAGCAAACGCAACAAGACGAGACATGACTTCCACCTCCGTTTCAGAAACAGGATAAGACGCAAAACGCCGCGAAGTCGATTCTATCGCTCCAATTGGGTAGTTACGTCTCAACACATGTGAAGTTTCGCTTCGTCTGGAAGACGTATTCCCGCGATAAATCGCTGGGCTCGAATGGGTATTCGCCGAAATCAAACTTTTCTTGGCCAAATCGAAGCGATTCTAGGCGAGTGCTTCACAGCACGAAATTATTCCTATCGAGGGGTAAGTGAGAGACTATTGCGCAAATGGGATATTGTTTTTCGCGGTCGCTCTTGGTTTGATAGAACGTGCGACTAGTCTCGCCAGAATCTACAAATTATCCTGCCTAACCATCGATGGAGACCTTCGCTCATGAGCGCTTCCGATGCATCGCGTCGAACTTTTTTGAAATCATCCGCCGCCGGCGTTGCGGCGACTTCGCTTGCCATGCAGGCCCAGAAGTCGCAAGCTGCCGACGCCAACTCGAAGCTCCGTATCGGTTTCGTCGGTGTCGGTGGACGTGGTTTCGGTGCCCACGTTAAGAGCCTCTCGAAGATCGCGAAGGAAGGGGCCAACATCGAATTGGTCGCCGTTTGCGATGTCTACGAGCACAACCGCAATCGCGCCGCCGACTATATCGAAAAAGAAAACGGCGGCAAAGTTGCTCGCTACGTCGACTTCCGCGACATGTACGCCAAGGAAAACCTCGACGCTGTCAGCATCGGTACGCCAGACCACTGGCATGCCATTCAAGCCATCGAAGCCCTGCAAGGCGACATGCATGTCTATTGCGAAAAGCCGATGGTCAAGCAGGTCGAAGAAGCGATCGAACTGGTCCGCGTCTGGAAAGACAGCGGCAAAGTCATGCAGGTCGGCGTTCAAGGGACCAGCCTCCCGATTTGGGATGCAGCACGAGAAAAGATCGACGAAGGTCTGCTCGGCAAAGTCCTGATGTATCAGACTGAATACTTCCGTAACTCCGACCTCGGCCAGTGGCGCTATTACAAGTTGTCGAAAGACATGTCGCCTAAGACGATCGATTGGAAGCGATTTCTGGGTGTGGAAGAAGGTTTGGCCGAAGATCAGCCATTCGATCGTGCCGTGTTTGCTCAGTGGCGACGTTTCTGGGAATTCGGTAGCGGGATGTTCACCGACTTGTTCGTCCACCGAACCACGCAGATGATGAAGGCAACCGGGCTACGTTACCCAGCTCGCATCACCGGCAGCGGTGGTCTTTACCTCGAATATGACGGCCGCGAAGTGCCAGACGTTGCGACCGTTGTGGCCGAATTTAACGAAGGCTGCCAAGGTCTCGTCACCGCGACGATGGCTGCCTCGGAAACCCCAGTTGAACAACTGGTTCGTGGACACGACGGTTCGATTCTGTTCGATCGACCAGATAGCTCCGGCGAATTCACGTTCGTTCCGGAACGACCTCAAGTCACGCACATCAGCCCAACCGTTCTGCCGTACGAACGTCAGGTGATGAAGGCTTCCCAGGAAGCACCGAAAGATCAGACGAAGGCACACTTCGAGAACTGGATCGCTGCGATCGAGAACAACGAGCCGCAGTCGTGTAACAACCCACCAGATCTCGGCGCCGCGGCAATCGTGTTGGTGAACCTTGGTGCACGCAGCTATCGCGAAGGCAAAGTTTATCGCTTCGACGACGAAACGATGACGATCAGCGAAGCAGACGGTTCCTGGTCGAAGAAGTGGGAGAAAGTCTCCAAGGAACGTGGCAAGCCTGAGCATGTCCCTGGCTGGAAAGCTGGCGACAAAGGTTCGACCATCAACGATCCAGACCATCAGAAGCTGGAAGGCCCATGGATCGACGGCAAAGATCCTGCCTCCTAATGGCCAATAGCTTAACATTTCAAACCAAAAACGGCACCTTCGCGAGGTGCCGTTTTTCATGCGCCAATCGGCCGACAGTCGCCTGCCGGAAACGATCTCAATCGCGGTGTCTTGTCGTCCTTCATGGGCAGAAAAACAGGCGAGTATGGCGAGTTTGCGCAGGGTGATCTCCGCGCGGTATTGATCAAAAGGTCGTAAATACTTTTGGCAAAGTGTGCGCATACTTGCGTACAATAGGGGCACGCCACGAAACGCTTCCACTTCCAGACGATCTTTTCGGCAACTTCTGCTCGGCCAGCAGCCGTAGCATTGCCAGGTGTGGCTTGACGGTGCGAGAGCCGTTATGGTGAGACAACGCATCGTCGTCTGATTTTGGGCGATGCCTGAGAACGTTTCGAGCAGAAGGAGAAGCGATGAGTCACGTCTTTATCATTGGTTCGACCGGAGGTGTTGGGTCGCGGTTGGTGCCGAAGTTGGTTGCCGCTGGGCACGAAGTGACAGGTCTGCATCGCAAGCCAGAGCAAGCCGAACAGTTGCAAGCGGCAGGTGCGAAAGGGGTGCTCGCTGATATCATCGACATAACCACCGAACAGCTGGCCGAAGCGACCAAGGGTTGCGACGTGTTGGTCTTTTCGGCCGGGGCGGCAGGCAGTGGGCCAGAGCGAACAACCGCGATCGACGGTGGCGGGGTGATCAAGATGATGGATGCCGCGAAAGCGAACGGCATCAAGCGGCTGTACGTCGTTTCGGCGTTTCCCGATGCTCGCCGCGATGCGGAGCGGAAAGAAGGTTTCGAGCATTACATCAAAACCAAACGCATGGCCGACAACGCGTTGGCCGCCACCGACTTCGATTGGGTCATCCTCCGGCCTGGCACGTTGGTCACCGAAGAAGGCAACGGCCAAGTCGCCGCCGGTTTGGCTTTGCCGTATGGCAACGTGGCCCGAGGCAACGTAGCCGCCGTGTTAGCCGAACTGATCGACACCCCACAAATCCGCCGCGAGATCATCGAACTAACCGACGGGGACGTCCCAGTAAAAGAAGCAATCCAGAAACTGGTGCGATAGTTGTTAGGCCTAGCCTGGAGATGATAAATGGGGACGGGGGCTTTTTAGGAATCGCCATGCAGCGTTTCAGGACAACGGCCAAAGGCAAAGTGACAGACGATTGATAACCTCAGCTGTATCACTCAGTCGAAAAGACTCCCGCCGTCTTTTATTCGTCGCTTCAAGAACTCGACAGAAGGTGGAGGACCTCTGAATGCAATTGAGATATTTGGGGATGGCTTCTTCCTAAAGAAAGTGCGACAAAATTATCTATTGGAATACGAACACCCCAGTCACTGGAAATGGGGCGGACTGGGTGACTGGTAAGTTGAAGGAACTTATATGCCAATAACTCGAAAGATCCGTTTCGACTGCAACAGCCCACTCGAACGGGTGCAAGAGAGGCTATCGCACCTATTCAACAGTCCGCTACAAAGGGGCACATCGCTAGATGGCAGCACAGTCTATTATTTTAAATCAATGGGAATAGAAGGATCGGTATACAAGTGGGACTTTTTCGATCCCGACTGGGACCCGCGACTGAGCAGGAACGATGCAGTTATAAGTATAAATATATATGCCTCGATGACAGGCAATTTATACGACAATGCTGACGTGGTTTTCGAGTACGCAATAATACTCGCCCTTATGACGGCGGCCTGCATGGATTGCCCCGTCTACGTCTGTTCGGAAGATAACGAGGTCATGGAAGAGGTATTGCCGACAAATCTCGTAATCTGTAAGTGCCATCACGACACGCAACGGCTAGTCAGAGGCGATGTCATGTCAAAAGTGGTTAGAATTCGGTTCGGTTTTGCAGGAACTCTTGAACAGGCACAGGAAATGCTTGCCCAGCTATTCCATGTGAAAACAAAAAAGGCAGTGTCGTCAGTCTACGATGAGTATTTCATTTTCTCATCGATGGGGGTGCAAGCAACACTTTCAAAAATATTTTACTATGACCCCGAACTAGATCCAATGCTAGGAGGTAAAGACCTAGTATTAGATATTTCGCTGTGTGTGCCCATGTCGAGGTGTACGCATTCGGAGGATGATGTGATCCTTAAATTGTCGTCAATTCTTGCTGGTATGGTAGCGGCCAATTTTGATTGCCCTGCTTATATCTGTTCAGAAGACAATAAGGTCATAGAGGAAGTACTTCCGGCGAACCGTTAAGAGAGTGGGCTGGGTGGCACTCAACGCTGGTGACGATATCACCTCGCGAAAAAAATAAGACTTGATGCGGTGGGCACAAAAGGGGGCGGGGGCTTTTTCGATAGGATGGCACGTTTGAGAATGTCGTGTGCCGCTTTGCCTTTGGCTAGGGGATGGGAGCGTTGCTTGGCGATCCACAAAAGCTCCCCGTCCCCTGTTGTTATCCTGCATTGTATATTCATTTCAGGATGATGTACTAAGAAAAGTGGTTTATGCGGATTCAATTGGCAATATTATTTATGCATTTCCATATGAAGAATCAACGGGAGTTAATTGTTACGACGATGGCACATCGGAGGACTAACCATTCAGTTCCTGCAATCTCAACTTGGATGCTTGGGATTCTTTTCGTGGTGATGCTTACCGCCGGATGTCAAGAAAAGAAAACAGCCCTAGCACCAAGTCCTGTTAATTCGCCGGTGAAGGTCCGAAAAGAGAGGTACACAATCGTTCAAGCGGAAAAATGGGAGCCGAAGGACTTTTTCCAAGATGGAGAATTTGTTCAAATTTGCCAGGCTGTTACTGCACGAGATCAAACAAAACTTGAGGAATTGCTCAAGCGATCACCGGATATCAACGCAGGGGGGAAGTACGGATTCACTCTGCTACATTGGGCATTCGCCGAGCGCAATATGGAAGCATTTCGACTCCTACTTGAATATGGAGCCAACCCAGATCAAATGCTCAAGGAAGACGTACCGTGCAAAGCGTATGATGTCAGCTTTATCGAAGGTTCCAATATTTTTTTCACCAGCATTCAGTGTCTTTATCCGCAATATTGCGTGGCGGCACTACCATTTTCTGACGACCCGAATCAGGCGACTATCGGCGGAAACAGTTTGCTGCACCTTGTGCTTAGCAGAATGCCATGCCCCGCCAATAAGGAGGACATCGATGTGATGCTAGAACTGGGGATCGAAGTGAATACCCAGGGCGCGTATGGTTACACCCCATGTCATTGGGCCGTTCACAATGCACCTCGTCTGTGCGTCACGTTGTTGGAAGCTGGCGCAGACCCAAGTATCCAAGATGATAAAGGAGAAGACATCGCGGACGCATTGGAGTGGGAAATCGCCCAGGCCAGAAGGCTAGGCCGCAAGATTGAAGAGTACGAGCCTGCGATCGTGTGGCTTTCCAAGAATTATCGTAAAATTGACGATCAACAACCTTCCGAAATCGCTCCTAGCACCGAGGGGAAATAAAAGGGGACGGGGTCTTATTCGGTAGGCACAGTTAAAGATCCCTGTCCGTTGTTCGACTGCGATGCACCCTACTCAGTCAAAAAGCCCCCCGTCCCCCTTTTAACTCCAATATTAGTGTATCTGGAATAACGGATGCGATTATGATAAAGCTACTATGGACGACAATCCCTACGGTTCGCCAAATTGCAATCGATCCCAGAAAAAGAAGACAGAAGAAGCAAGTTGCGATAACAGCAGCCTTAAGTGGCATGTTGCATGTGGGTTGATGATATACGGTTTTCGCCTAGCTCTAGTGCTGGTATATGGCTTACTTTTAAACCCTGTGGCAATTGGTGGGCCGCATGCGGACAGCGGCATGTTAGTGTGGCTTCCGTTTTTTCTAGCTGATCTTCCTTGGAGCGTGTGGTTTGACAGTTTTGAGTACTCTTCAAATTTCGTGGCCCTCGCAGTCTATGCAATAGTTGTTGGGTTGCCGTGGATCCTGTATGGAATCGTTTTTTCGCGTTTCGCGACCTGGTGCATGAGAAGGTGACTCCGGGTGGCACGCTCAGTCGAATCTGATGTCAAGCGTGCCACGCAACGCTGGCAACGATTTTACGAACACTCGCTCGCGATCCTGATCTGTCATACCGTGGCATCTTTTACTTTGGGGGCTCCGCAACTGGGAGATTCCTATTTACACGGGTAGTGACGTAGAATGGCTACCGGCGTCTTTGTCGGATAGCCATCTTCATGCTCGTAATAGGTCGAAGTATGATTTCGATCGCGAAATTCCAAATATCTCTGAAGGCGTTATTGCTGATAACGGCTGTCTTGGCAGCGATGTGTGCCTGGTACTTCCACGACCCTTTTGAGCGGTCGGTTGAAGCGGTTCTGAGTCATGGGGGCGCGGTTTCCTATAGCGATAAGGCGATCTATGTGAGCTTTGGGCCTTTTATGCCGAGCGGGGCTGCCGAGTCATGGACAAATCGAAAGCCAAGCAATTTCGTCGTCGCGGATCTTCACGAGATTTATGACGATCTGAAAGTACTCGCAACTTCCCGTAGGACGTTCCGAATCGAGTTTTCAGACGCGTCCCAGGCAAGTGAAATTAAGAAGTACTTCGATTCCGCGATGATCAAAGGAAGAACGGTAAACCTGGTTGAGCGACGGCCAGGCTCGCTGGCATTGATAGTGCTGCGGAAAGACAAGCCCTAAGGATGACAGTGAAAACGTGTCCGCGAGGGCTATCGCTGGGCTAAGAAAAGTCAGGGCTTTAGTATCGCATTCAACAATTGGAAATGGTGCAATTCGTGGACTTGAAATTCAGCATCAGAACTCTCTTTGTTGTCTTGCTGCTAACTTGCGTCGTTTTAGGTGTGACAAGCGGCTATTCAATGCAGGCATCTTATGCAATGGACGCACTAAAAAAGAATGGCGTGCAGGTCCATGAAACGAGGTATGGCGGACCTTCCTTTTTGTCTTGGTGCTTCGAGCCTCTTGGGATTGGCTTTTACGCCACCGAAATATCTATTTCAAATTACGAAGAAGATGCCGCTTGGGAAGAATCTTTCGCGAGTAATTCACACATTTGGTGCGTTGAATTACGTGACGCCAGCAGTCGTAGCCAGTCAGTTATTTCCGCGTTGCATAAGCTGTCTAGCTTGCAGATGCTTATGGTCATATGCGATGAGCCTGGGACGTTGATCTCCATTCCGAATAGTGGTGATTGCGGTTATCTAGAAGATCTCTATTTCTACCGGGTCAGTGTTAATGAGGAATTGGTCGATAGCATTGTCGGGCTTCCCGGTGTGCGTGAAGTGCATTGTCTTGAGTGTGAAGTAATGGATAGAGACCTACTGGACAGTATGGTGAAGAGTTGCGAGTTAAGGCTATTGAACCTGGAAGAATCCTCACTGTCTCGAGATGACGTGGAATGGCTCAGGCAGTCAAACCCACAAACAGACATCACCGACTAACACAGAAAGAGAAGTGGATGGCACCCTGGCTTCCAACTCAACCGCCGATCCATGATGTCGCATCGCAAATCTCCTTTAGGATACGCCCTGCCGAAAGTGTATGTTAAAGAGAGTCAAGCGATTTCGCACACGTTAGGTTACTGACGCAGGAATAAATTAGTGGGATAACTCCATGTTCAACAATAATCGCTGGCACGGTTGGGAAGCTCGATGTTTAGGGGTATTGATTGCCGTAATTGCCCCCGTGGGATTGTATCTTGTAACTCTCAGGCCAATTTTCGAGGCTCAAAAAGGAGCGGAGCGGGTTGGCGTTTACCCTGGTTTAACCGGAATGCTTAGCGGGTGCCTAGTAATGGGACTCGCCATGTTACTAATGGGTAGATCATTACGGCATTACGTCGTTTTGAACGAAAAATTCTACGACTATGGTGAGAAGCATACGCTGACCGCCAAGATTGGTTTCGTTTCAGTCTTGCTCGTAGGCATCATAGGTGAATTGGTCTTCGATAGAATCATGCTCAGCTATGGATTCCGCGTTTGGTTGTAGCCTCTGGATAAAACAGGTTAGTTGCTTATTGCGCCCTGCGCCATAAATCCTATCCGAGATAAAAGAGGACGGGGCCTTTTTGCTGTGTGGTACAACTGAGGCTTGCCCGGCGGTTGTTGAGATCGATCTGGTGAGACGCGTTACTTCAAGTCGATATCGATCTGATTGGCGCCTTCGGTCACCTCGAACTGAAGGCCGCTTGTTGAAAGTTGGCGATACTTGAAGGCGAACTCGTTTTGGTTCTTCGCCGGTTTGCTGAGCTGCGGATTGTCGAGCAGTTCTTCCGCGGAAGGTTCGTCTTCGGCGGTTAGCGTGCTCGCCGGCGGCTGTACCATTACGCGGTACATGCCGACCGGAATTGCATCTCCTTCGGACGAAGAGAGCTTGTACGAACCATCATCGGCCAACATGCCATAGGCGGCGGTGCCTTTCTCGTTGTGAATGAAAACGATACTCGTTTCCGGCGAAAGGTTTTTGCCCTTGTTGGTCAATGTGCC
Source organism: Bremerella sp. TYQ1 (assembly GCF_020150455.1). Classification (NCBI taxonomy): domain Bacteria; kingdom Pseudomonadati; phylum Planctomycetota; class Planctomycetia; order Pirellulales; family Pirellulaceae; genus Bremerella; species Bremerella sp. TYQ1. The sequence goes on along the minus strand of NZ_CP083740.1, from coordinate 3,763,730 downwards.
TTCGACGGTGCCTGTCGGCCCAGTGGGCCCACCGCCGGAGCAGCCTAGAAGCATGGCGCCCAGCAGGACGCCCCATATCTTACTACCGCGCATGATTCGCAAATCCAAGTTCATCAGTTCAAAGTGGTGGTGTGCTGAAACGTTCGCCGAGGTTTAGCCACGATCGAAGACCTGGCCGTCGTCACGCGTGGCCATCTTCTTCAGCGCTTCCAAGGCCATCGTGTCGGTGAAGAAGTGAATCGAACCATCGGCCAGGCCGACATTCACGCCGCCAGGATGGTTGGACGAAAGAGGATTGTTCGCACCGACGTTGCTGGCCATGCCGGGGAACAACTGATAGGCGAACGGATCGGCATTGGGCGAATAACGCACCGTGGTCAAGTTGAAGCAGCGCTGGTCGCTGTTGGAGCCATTGTCGAGATTCGGCGGGTAACCGGTGACGCGGTTGCCCATCAGCCAGCCATGCGTGGTACCTGCTGCTGCAAGCTCCGAGTACGCACCATCAAGCCGCTTCAGGCGACCGGAGATCTCACCCAGGATGATCGTGTTGGAGGAACCATCGGTGCACGACTGGAAGCCAGTCGAATAGTTCGGCAACATCATGCCACCTCCGGAAACGAGTGTCGGTTGCCCGGCAACGGTGACCGTTGAGATACGGTTTTCAGTGAACGAAGTTGGTTCCGCACACCCAGAAACGCCGGCGTAGTGGGCTTGAGGGCAGAAGTTATCGCCGCCCCTTAGGGGACCACTCGAGGAAGGGCAACGCATGACGGTGATTGCACCGGCTTGCTGCACGAAAGGACGGTTCGCATCGCCTGCACTGCCGGAACCTTCGGCGATATAGCCAGGCGATTCGCCGACCCAAGTCATGCTGTCGTACAGCGCGGCTTGCTCGAAGAAGGGAAGCATCATGCCGTAGAAGCTCGGCCCGAAGCTGTTCCCGCTGCCGCCGCCGTTTCGAGGAACCGTCGAATTAACGCTGCCTGGGGGAAACGCGAGAAATTGATCGTGGTAATTGTGTAGCCCAATCAGCAGTTGCTTTAAGTTGTTGGTGCACTGCATCCGCCGGGCCGCTTCACGAGCTTGTTGCACCGCAGGAAGAAGCAGGGCGATCAGCACCCCGATAATCGCAATGACGACCAATAATTCCACTAACGTGAAACCACGAAAAGAGATAGGGCGTTTCACTGAAGCACCTCGCAGCAAATTGAAGAGAATAGATAGAGCATGAAAAGAGACGGTTTTTTGTCCGTCTGATGGATTTCTCCCAGGCGGAAGGGAATTCCCCAGAGAAAATGGAATTTTTCGCCTGAATTGCGAAATGAGGAGTCCGAGGGCGAAATGGTCGCGAGATATTCGTCGGGGCATAGCAGTGCCCCGAATAGAGATTGCTCTATTCGCTTAGCGTGCGAAGTACCGAGCCAGTACGATGTCTACTCCGAAAGCAAGCGTCCAAGCTCGCGTGCTTCGGCTTGCTTGCGGCGGTGCTCTTCGAGACGCGTTTGATACGTCTGGGCCTCTTTCAGCGTGGGGAAGACTTTGATGCTTTGGATATCTTCCAGCCGCCACCACTCTTCCCATTTCAATTCGTCCCATTCGTTCGACACGATAATAAAGCTATGCGAGCCGACGGTTTCCACGCGAAGGTCGCCGCGGACGATTTCTTTATACCCTTTGCGCTCGAGCCAAACCCCTTTGCCTTCGAGCTGAGGGAAATCAGTTTTGCTGGGGGCCTCGGGTTGCATCGCGGCCAACGAACCAAGCACTCCGATCACAATGACGACACCCAGGGTGATACTTACAAAACGATTCATGCGAAGCGGCTCCGGCGGAAGACATTAGGCAGCTAATCAAACGCTTTCGCTGAGCATATCAGTCTGCCGGTGCCGAAGCCAGAAAATCGTGGGAAAGAATCTCGAGGAATGAAGCGAAGTAATCGCGAGGCGGAAAATTTTGGATGGGGATGTCGAATCGGACTGAGCTGGGGCGACTACTTCGTGAAAGCTCTTAACTATCTACCTCGCAGGAGAAACGTCGTATGTCTCAAGCATCGAATACCGTCCGACTTCATCGCGTTTTGCGTGCCCCGGCCGATCGCGTTTACAAGGCATTCATCGATCCCGATGCGTTATGTCGTTGGCTGCCGCCGTATGGTTTTTTGGGGAAGATCGACCGCTTCGATCCGAGCGTCGGCGGCGGCTATCATATGTCGTTCACCAATTTTGGAGCAGGGCAGAGCCACTCGTTTGAAAGCCGCTTTGTGGAATTGGTACCGGGGAAATTGATTCGCCTGGCCGATCAATTCGACGATGCCGCATTGGCAGCTGATATGACGAAGACGATCACACTCAACAAAGTCAGCTGCGGCACCGAAATCGAGATCCTCCACGAAGGCCTGCCTGCGGCGATCCCCGCGGAAATGTGCTACCTCGGCTGGCAGGAATCGCTCGTGCAGCTGGCCCATTTGGTCGAGCCTGAAATTCCAGCAGGGGAATAGCCGTGGCCGCTTTGAGTAGGGAGGCAGATAGCTTTCTGTCTGAGTCAGATGGCTGCGTCGTGTGGCTTTCGGCTTAAGCGATCTGCCTCTTGTTTGCTTCCTGGGCAACGCCATTTAACGACAGCTACTTGAATTGGAGGCTCGCATCGATAGCGTTCAACGCAGTTTCCGGGCATCAAGCCATCAATTCCTTTAGCGAAGAGAGTATCGCGTCGGGTTTGCCCATGTGGCGGCTTAGCGAGTTGCTGATCGAGATATTGTTAACGGCTTGATAGCGGCCGTCACGCATGCTCTTTTCCATCGCTTTAAGCTGCTTGGGGGAGATGTCGATGATGCCGACCGACTGCAGTTGCATGCGTTTGTAATGCGTCTTAGAGCAAGTGCCAGGGCGGCGGAGTTCCCAGGGAGATTCCGTCTGCAAATGATCGAACGAAGGTGCTTCGTCCGCATCCCAATCGGCAGCGAGAACCAGTGGATGATAGCAGGCCAGGTAGCCAAAGACATGATGGCTTTTGAGAATGCAGCAGGCACCCCAGCCCACTTGTTCCCTCTCGGGCTTATTGAAATAAGGATTAAAGCAGCCCTTCTGTGGGTTGCGAGGAAAGATCAACACTTCGCCTGGCTGCATCAGCAATGGCTGGGGTTTCGCAAGCGTTTTGCGGGCCTTCGTTTCCAAAGGTTGGGCAAGCCGCGTGCGAAGTTCGGCCAGCTTCTTTTCCCGTTGCTTTAAGTCCGACTTACTGAACTCTTGATGGCAAGGATGTTCTAAGTCCATGCCGGAGTCGATGATGTGCATCGCCTTTTTAACGACATCCTGGGAGGTGATGCCGCGTTTGTGAAACTGGTCGGCGAGGACCAACCAGAATGTTGTGTACTCTTCGTGCCCTTCGGTTTGGCTGGCCTCGGGGTAATGCTCTTGCAGGATCTCGACAAGCTCTTCCACTTCAACCGGCAATCTGGCTACTGCGCTGATCGCCGGTTTGAAATCACGGGCAAAGTCGTTCGCGTACAGCCCCGCTCCCCAAGTTCCCATGGAATTAGCCTTCCTCGAAGTCTTCCAGTTGTTCCTGGTATTCCAGCCACTTGGCTTCTAGTTCCGAGATCTCGTCGGCGACTTCCGTGAACTTGGCGTGCACTTTTTGGGCTTCGGCGGGGTCGGTGATTTTCATCAGCTGTTCGTTGAGCGACTTGCGTTCGTCGTCGAGCTTGGCGATTTTGCTTTCCAGCTTGTTGACTTCCTTCCGTGCGGCGCGGGCCTCTTGGTTGCGTCGCTTGCGTTCTTCTTTGGCCAAGTCGGAATCGCGGCCGTCGCCGGCAACTTGAGCGGCGACCTGGTTGCCATCTTCCTGTTCGATTTCCTGGCTTAAGCGATAGAGATAATGCTCGTAGTCGCTGGGGATGTGGGTCACTTTGCCGCTGCTGACTTCGATAATCTGCGTCGCGATGCGTCGGACGAAGTAACGATCGTGGCTGGTGAAGATGACCGTTCCGTTGTAGTCGTCGAGCGCTTCGCACAACGAGTCGACCGTTTCGACATCCAAGTGGTTGCCTGGTTCGTCGAGGATCAAAATGTTGTACTTGCCCAACAAAAGTCCAGCGAGGCAAAGTCGGGCACGCTCGCCCCCGCTGAGCACTTTCACTTTCTTTTGCACGTCGTCGCCACGGAACAGAAAACTACCGGCGACGCTAAGCACTTGCTGATGATTGATCGAAGGATCGCGGACGCTGACCAGGTAATCTTCGACGGTATCATTAGGAGGCAGCGAGCCATACACATGCTGGGCGTAAATACCGATGTCGGTGTTGTGCCCCCAGCGGACTTCCCCTTCTTTCGGCTGCAGCGAACCGACGAGCGTCCGGAGGAAAGTCGTTTTTCCTTGGCCGTTGTCACCAACGACCGCGGCTCTGGCACCATGTTCGATATCGAGCGTAATGCCGTCGGCAATGGTGCGGTCAGGATAACCGATGGCGAGCTCTTCGCAGCGAACGGCCGTTCCCTTTTTGCGATCGACCTGAGGAACGCGGATGTAGGCACTCGCTTCCTCTTCTTCGATCTCGATCATTTCAAGCCGGTCGAGCTGCTTCTGTTTATTCTTGGCCTGGGCGGCCGTGTTGGCTCCTGCACGGTTCTTATCGATGAACCGCTGCAGCTGTTTGGCTTTCGCTTTGGTGGCAGCGTTGACCCGTTCGTCGTGCTGTTTTCGTTCTTCGCGGTACTCGATGTAGTCTTCGATGCTGCCGGGGTAGAGCGTTAGCTTGCCGCGTGAGAGCTCGAGCGTTTCGTTACACGTCTGCTTCAGGAAGCCACGATCGTGCGACACGATCAAGTAGCCCCCTTTGTAGCTTTTAAGGAACCGCTCTAAGAGCATCTGCGTTCGGATGTCGAGGAAGTTGGTCGGTTCGTCCAGGATGAGAAACGTGGGGTCGTGCAGCAGCAAGGCTGTCAGCTTCACACGCGTTTGCCACCCGCCGGAAAGATTATGAACCGGGGCGTCGAGCATGGCTCCTTTGATTTCAAAGCGAGCCGCGACTTCGCCACACTTCCAGTCAGGCTGGTTACTGTCGCGCATCAGGAAGCCGACTACCGTTTCGCCTTCCTGGAAGGGATCGTGCTGGCGGAGATAGCCTAGCCGTGTTTTAGGGTGGAGGACGACTTCTCCCTTTTCGAGTTCTTCGTCTCCGAGAATGGCACGGCATAAAGTCGACTTGCCGGCACCGTTGCGGCCGACCAGGCCAACTTTGTGGTCGTCCGTAATGGCCGCAGTGGCGCTGTCCAAGAGTACTTTATGACCGAATCGCTTCGTGGCGTTTTGAATGTTGATGACGGGGGGCACGGTCGCAGTTTATCGATCAGTTAAGGGTTTCAAATAAGTCGTAACACGATCTTCACACAGTGCGACTATCGAACCTTGCGCGATGCCCGTATCTTGGTGGCTCTTTAAGGAATTGACACCATAGTGGGGTCTGAAAGCCCGTTCACCGCAATCGCTCTGATGAATAAGTCGCAGCCACCGGTAATTGTTGCGGAATCCGCTTCCGTGTCCAAGACGGCCTACAACGAGGGCAAATTGACGCCTGAAACGTTGGTCGACTTGCGCAATAAGCACCCTAACTTCACTGGCGACTGGGTTCACCTCGTTCATCTGGAAACTGGCCTCCGCAAACCGAACACCGATCCCGAGCGTTTTCAGGCTTGGAACCAGTGGCGTCACGATGCCTTGGAAGGGGACCAGCCGCAAGACAAAGTGGTTCACTTAGAGGGCGTTTCGCTGCGAAGCGTCGACTTGCGAGGGATCCATTTGGAAGGGGCCGTACTGCGGGACGCGACCATTGCGGCCAGCGATTTTCGTGGAGCACGCCTGGCAGGGGCCATCCTGGAAGAGGCGAATCTTTCCTTTGGCGACTTCGCCGATGCCGACATGACGGGGGTGCTGCTGAAAGATGCCAATCTTGATCATGCCAATTTGCGTTCAGCCACGCTCGATCAAGCCAACTTGGACGAAGCCGTTTTAACTTCCGCCAAGCTGAAGGAAGCGCGTTGTCACGTAACTTCGTTTGAACGGGCGAAGCTGGCCGGTTCCGATTTCAGCCGAGCCGATATGGCTGGGGCGAGTTTCTTTCGAGCGAACCTGGCCGACGCGATCTTCGAGTCGACGTGCCTCGACAAAGCGAACTTGATCGAAGCAGATTTGAACTATGCGAATCTGCAGAACGCGAGCCTGAAAGATGCCGAGCTGCAGCGAGCCAATCTGCACGGAGCGACCGCCCATGGCGCGGACTGCGAAGGGGCAGACTTCACCGCGGCCATTTTGCGTCAGGCCAACCTTGGCGATTGCAACCTCAAGGGAACCCACGGGCTGCTGCTCGATCAGACATTCGTGACCGGGGGCGAGTTCGACGCCAAAGCGAACGATCCCTGGACGCGGCTTTTGCAGACGTATACCTGGCAGCGGTTGGGACTCGTCGCGCTGATCTTTTGCTTATGGGCAGTCCCGTTTGGTTTTGGAAACTATTTCAAGTCGCCGAAAGACCTGATCGAACCTTCGGTACCTGCGCGGCTGGAAGAGATCTCGGCGAACTTTTTTAAAGTGCCACATACCGGGTACGAACTGCAGGAGTTCCTGGAATTCCGGTACGAAGAATACTATCGGCCTTTGGTGAGCGGTCTGGATAAACCGGCCACGTGGGCGTACCTGGCCATCGGCGGTGTCGATGGCATTTTGTTTTACGCGACAATTCTTGCGATGATCCTGTGCGTCTGGCAGCGAATCGCGTTGACGCGAAGCATTCATAAGTTGGAAGCGGCCAACACGGTGTTTCGACGCACGCCCAAGTTGGACGAATACATGGGCCCCTACAGTCCCATTGGCGAAGAGCCACATAGCTGGTACTTCGCGATGGGCAAATGGATTCAAGGGCATTTCACCGAAACCAAAGCCGGGCACGGGCAAACTGAAACCAGCGTTCGTCCCTTTCGTTGGTTGCGGCTTCCGAGCTGGTGGCTGGCTGGGATGCAGGCGATCAAGCCGTTGTGGAAGGTGACGCCCAGTTTTGTGAAGAGCCTGCCACCTCCTTCTTGGATCGACATGCTCGGCATGACGCGAATCGATCGGATGAACCAATGCCTGACGTGGGGCATTTTTGTTGTCGTCCTGTTCATGCTTTGCCGTTTGGCGATCGAGCTGGTCCTGGGCAATCAGTTGGTGCTTGGGCAGTAGACGGCCTCTTTGCGTTAAATGTGCAGCGGCGTCTTTGCCAAGCGAACTAGAAACGCGCACACCGGCGATCACTGCTTGCTCTCATAACTGTCATCATCGCGCCAGGCAGACCCCTTCGCCATCCTGCAGGTGGGTTTCCCGCAAGCTGTGGGGGAGATGACTATCTTCAACAGTACTCAGGCAGCGCTGTGACCTACTCTTTAGCAGCGTAATGATTGCCGATCTGCATGGGCCAGACCGGCTTACCTGGCAGCACTGCATTCACAAGTGACATGGCATCTTCTTCGACCATTGCGACGCAATGCCTTGGCTATACACCCATTCCGGTAGGACTGTTGTCCGCGGAAGAGGTGCCTGCCGTAGATCTGTATTGCAAGGATAAAGAAAGCGGGCGATTCCGACTTTATCGGGCCGCCACGTTACCAATGCTGCCGGAAGACTTGCAGCGATTGGTCGCCTCGAAAACGAACTGGCTGTACGCTTCCGATATTGATCACGACGACATGCAGCGTCTGATCCGCAGGAAGCTTGACCTTCTGATTCGGGATGAAACGATTTCGCTTAAGGATCGTTTCCAGAAACTCAACGTCGTCGTCGAAGGCATTCTTGCTTCGGCGTTCGAGTCGGACGATACCGAAGAAGTGATGCGTGGGGCCGGAACGATCTCGGCACTCGCGGTACGTCTGTTGTGTCGCGACGACATGACTGCGGGAGACTTGGTTTCGCTGCTGCATCACGATTATCAAACGGTGACGCACTCGCTAAATGTTTCATACATGATGGTTGCCCTCGCTCGCGAGCTGCGACTTGTGGGCGACGACGAACTTCCTTCGGTGGCGGCCTCTGGCATTCTGCACGATGTCGGAAAGCTCTCGGTCAGCGAGCGGATCCTTTCCAAGAACGATCGTCTGCAGCGCCGCGAACAACGAATCGCCCAAAAGCATCCGGCCCTTGGCTTTCGCCGGTTGGCACAACGCGTCGATGTTTCATTCGCCCAGTTGATGGTCGTCTATCAACATCACGAACGCGTAAATGGCAAAGGGTACCCTGTTGGCGCGATGGGGGACGAGATTCACCCTTGGGCGCGTCTGTGCAGTGTTGTGAATGTGTTTGAATCGCTCATCAGTCATCGGCCGTATCGCCAGCGATATTCGCTAAATGAAGCGGTCAAGATGATGGACCAACATTTGTCGGTCGGCTTGGATCAGGAAATGTATCGATGCTGGAAACAGTCTATTCTCAAAAAATGAAGCTGCTCTTGGACCGGCTGCGTTGTCGAATTCAGCTGCCGGATCAATTTGCCGACTTGGAAAACCGCCGCGGTGTGCTGCCGGCGCAAGCACTCGACATGCGCCGCACGACGCGCATGTATTGCCCTGGCAAACTGCTGATTGAGTCGTTCGCGTCGCTTCCTTCCGTACCCCGAAATCATCAGTACGTCGTAGGCTACTCCGTAGATATTTCATCGACAGGAATCCGCTTTCTGCACGATACCGAGCTCTACCCCGGCGAGCAGATTACCCTGTGGACTTCGGCTCAGCGTTTGACATGCACCGTGATCCGTTGCCGCCGTTTGAACGAACTTTGCTATGAAATCGGCGCCTCTTTTGCCGACGACGATCCAAACGTCGAATCGCCTCAAGATGTTGAACATCCTGAACAGGATGGACATCGCAGCGAAGACTTCTTGAACTAAAACGATCGTATTCTCTTTACGGCCGTAGCTGTCAGGGGCGAATCCTCCTGCTTCTCCACTGGCAACCGCATGTTGACTGTGAGTCACGATGCGTGTATCCATAGTGCGTATCCAGCATCCCCCTCAAAACCTTGGTGGAGAACGCGGTGAGCGTACTAAGCGATTTGAAGAAGGGCGATTCGTCCGATGTCGTAGCAGCCATTCTCGAACTGTTTCGAACGCGAGGCGATTCCGAATATGGCAGCGAAGCAGTGACTCAATTAGAACACGCGCTTCAGGCCGCCACATTGGCTTTGGAAAGTAACGCGACGTCGGAGTTGATCTCGGCGGCACTGCTGCACGATGTTGGCCATCTGCTGCATGACTTGCCGGAGGATGCTCCGGAGCAAGGGATCGACGATCATCACGAGAACATTGGATTTCACTTTTTGAAGTCTTATTTTGGCCCAGAGACGTACGAGCCAGTTCGGATGCACGTCGATGCGAAACGGTATTTGTGTGCCGCGCGAGAAGGGTATCACGAAACGTTAAGCGAGCCGTCGCAGCTTAGCTTGCGGCTGCAAGGTGGACCCATGAACGCGGAAGAGGTGGTCCAGTTCGAGAGCAATCCCCACTATCAAGCGGCGATCGAGCTGCGGGGTTGGGACGATACGGCGAAAGACCCAGAGATGAAAACGCCGCCGCTGGAAGACTTCGAACCGCACTTGCGACGTGCGGTTCGAATGCCTTCGTAATCGCGATTATGGTTGCCAGGCTTCGTCGAAGAAGTCGGCTGCAACAACTTTGCCAGGCGCATTGCCGTCCGGGTCTTGGCGAATGTCGATCAACGCCCAGTCAGGCAGCTTGGGGTTCTGCAGACTGTTGGTCCGATCATGGTTTTCGCGGAACGTCGGACCACTGTTAAGAACCACATACTTCTGCTGATTGAGTGGGTTAGGGTAGATCATCAGCGGAACGTGGTTCGCGGCGTCGACTTGATGCTTGCCGAGCGAGATTTCTTTCTCGTCCCAGCTTAGTGGCAACTTGCCGATCGTTTTGCCGATCACCGAATTGCTTTCCGGCGTACCGAAACAAATCAGGTTGTAGTTTTGGATGTCTTCGTCGGTGACGTCTTTGTCGAGCTTCGTGCGAAGCTTACCGCGGAAGAGTGCTTGCCAACGATCGGCTAAGTGCTTCACCTCGAAATCAATCCAACGCTGAACCTGTTTGTTGGATGCTTTGCCGGATGGCAGAACGACCAAGAAAGGAGACATCAACGCGTCGTCGATGGGACCTTGCAGGCCTGGCGATTTGACGAGTTCGTCTGATGGCGTGTCGTTCAAGATGACTTGCCACTGGCCGTCTTTCTTCGAGAGGATGATAGCGTCTTGACCGTCGAGGGCGACATCGAACTCTTCGCCGTCGATCTCGATGTTGAACTTCTGGTGTGTACCGGGATCGATCTTCATTTTCGCGACGTTTCGCGTGACGATGTAAAGTTCGTCATCCGACTTCCACAAAGCCCCGACGCGGGAATCTTCCCAGTGACGCGTCAGTTCAAGCAGTTCGACCCAGTGCATCTTGCCGTAGCGAAGTGTCGGCGTTTGGATGGTGACGTTTTGGGGATATTCGGCTTGGCCTTCTTCGCGAGCCGCTTTGACCATGGCCAAGATTTGTTCGAGCGTTTCCGGAGCGTACTTGTGCCCCATCTTGGGACCGATCAGGTGGGTCAGCTTTTGGCCCTCCTTCTCGAATGCTTCTTCCATCACGCGTGCCGCTTGGATTTGCTTGTCGTTCTCGCCGCTGTAAGCAACCACGGGAAGATTGAACAAGTTGGTGGTGTAATTCGGAACGTCGTACACCTTCCAAAGCGTTTGTTCGTACGGAGCAGGGTAGTCTTCTTTTTTCAGTTTCTGATAACGCGCCGTTTCGGCAAAGCCGGCGCCGGGGCTCATGGCGACGAAGTCGTCGGCGTAGTGGGCACCGATGTGCCAGCATCCGGCGCCACCCATCGAGAAGCCCATCAGCACGATGCGACGATCGTCGATGTTGTACTGCTGTTTGACTGCTTCAATCGCATCGAGCACGTCAATTTCGCCAGCCGATTTGAAACCGATACATTGACGACCGAAAGGATGCAACACGATCGCATCGTCGGGCGAGATTTGCCCGGTCTTCGTGGAGCGCTCGTGAATGAAGTGCATATCGGTCGCTTTGTCGCCGCGGCCATGCAGCCAAATGTAGAGTGGCTGCGGTTTCGATAGATCAAGGTCTTTCGGAATCACCAGGCCGTACGGCTGCGAGCTGCCGTCGATACTGCTGGTGTACCCACGCACGACCAAGCCGGTTTGATCTTTCCAGGGCGTGTCCCCCTTGGCGAGGCTTTCGGCGCGGTTGCGAGCCATCGTCAGACAGGCCTGGGCCTTCTTGATGTCTCCTTCGCCGTAGAACTCGTTGTGCTTCAGCGCGAACTCGACCGCTTTGCGATAGACGTCGACATCGGCGAACAACGGATTGTCTTGGATCGGGGCCGAGAACTTTTCGACTTCCTCGATACGGTCTTGCAGGTTCTTCTTGGTCGGCTCCGGCAACTTGTAGTCGCTCTTGGCCGGCAAACGCCTGGGGATGGGCTTGATCGGATCTTGCGCGACTGTCAGCGACGCGAAGAGCAACAGGAGCGAAAGCGATATCGAAGCGCGAATCATGGCAGGTTGGCTCGCAGGTAAAAGGGAATGCATTATTTGTGTTGGCTGGCGTATTGGATCAGGCGGGTCAGCGACTCGGTGGGGATATCCAGCGGCGAGTCGAAGGGGACGTAGCGAATATGCGAAAGGTCTTCGCCTTGGAGCAAACCATCTTCGTCCGGCAGACGCGTGCCCCATTGGAACCCAAGCCGAACGTGGTCCGCTTTCGGTTGAATGAACGCGAAATAAAACGCATCGCGGTAGCCGATGATTCGCCAACCGGGATATGCTTTTTCACGCACGCCGGGGACGGTCTCTTTCAGCAACTTGCGAAGCGTTTCGGCCGAGTCACGAACCGAGAGGGGAAAGTCGGCAAGCAGGTCCTTGGGAGAGAAGACTCCTACCGGCCGACGTTTTCCCATGTCTCGAATTCCTGCGTGGGCGGAAGTTACTTCTTCACAACCCAGATGTTACGAAACACGACTGGGTTGCCGTGGCCTTGCAGATAGATGGCATCTGCTTCGGGGCCTTCTTTATGGCGGCCAGGCGTTTGGCTTGGCAGTTCCAAGTCTTTGTGAATCACGACACCGTTGTGCTTGATGGTGACACGAGCGTTGTCGGTCTTCTTGCCGTCAGCATCGTACTTTGCCGCGGTGAAGTCGACGTCGTAGGTTTGCCACGTGAGTGGCGGGAAGCACATGTTCACTTTTGGCTTGGAGACTTTATAGATGCCGCCGCATTCGTTGTCGGCGCCGGTCAGACCAAACGAATCGAGAACCTGGCATTCGTAACGGCTCTGGATGTACAGACCGCTGTTGCCGCGAGCCTGGCCGCGAGCGTCGGGCTTGAAGGGCGTACGGAATTCGAGGTGCAGCGTGTGATCGCCAAACTTCTCTTTCGATTCGCAGTCGGCCAGCAGAAGATCTTCCTGGACGATCTTGCCGTTGTTCCAACCATCGGCGCTGGTGCCGTCGAACAGAACGATAGCGCCTTCAGGAGCTTTCGCGCCAAGCGTTGGGCTTTTGCGAACGACCTTTTCGAGCGTGCCGATGTTGTTGCCACCTTCGCCGACGACATTGATTGCGCCGTCGGAAAGCGTAGCGACGAAGCCTTCGCCTTTGAACTCGATGGAGTCGCCGTTGGCTTTCGCTTTGGCTTTGAGCAGTTCGTCGTAGTTACCGCCGGAGTAGCCTTCGCCGGGCAGACCGCCTGGGTAGGTGACGGCTTCAAATTCGTCGTTGCCGAGGGCGATCACTTGAACGCCATACTTCACTTCGGCACCGTCGACGTTGACTTTGCCAACGTATTCGCCTTGAAGCTTATAGGAAGCAGGGGCTTCTTCAGGCGTAGTGTAGGTCTTCGAATCGTCGGCGGCGAAAGCGGCCAACGGAGCGGCGACAGCCAACAAGGCGGCCAAGATTGTGTGTGCAAGGGGACGCTGCATGATGAACTCCCAGCAGTTGGTCAGGGGGTGAAAGAACAAGGAGAGGGACGTTCCATTGTGGTTTGCCGTGAGGCGAGATGCAACCATCCTCAAGAATCACACCAGGGAAGGTTCTAAACGCATTAACCGGCGGTCGATCGGCGTCGGGGGAAACCAATCGGAATGGTTTGCGGAGGTAAGCGGCGACCGGCGTGCAGGGCCCTGGTCATTTCCATTTGATCGTTCGGGCTAACGGGACGCAAAAACTCAATTTCGCCTCCACGTTTTATGGCAATGACTTGACCGTTTTGCCAGATGATGGCGTTGGTGTGAATGGCCGGCACTTTGGTGTCGTCGGTCATCACACCGGCCAGGTTCAGCGGATCGGTCCCGCTCACGGCAACCCAGGGATCGTCCGGGGCGGCATCGCGAAGCTTTCGCAGCGCGTAGATGGCTTGTTCGGTACCATATTGTTCGCCCCCGGCATTCTTCACGAAGCGTCCCCCCCGCAGTTCGCCACGACGTTCCATCCGCCGCAGCATCGGAACGAGTTGAGCCCAGGAGGGGGCCGCCGATTCACGATGCAACAGATCGCGAAAGATAACGCCGTAACGCGCGACCAATTGCAGGCACCAGTTGTGGAGGTAATCTTCCGACGAAACTTCTTCGACAATGCCAGGGAAAAGAGACCATCGCCCGGCCCGCGCGGTGGCGTTGCTCTTGCGTCGGCTGCGCGACTTCTTCGTCCCGCTATCGTCAACGATCTTGCGGACCGCACTGAAGCTATCGCATGTCACCAGGCCGAGTGCGGCCAGTTCTCGTAGCGCTTCGTCCAAATGCGTAGGCATCAATTTCGTCAGCACTCGGATATCTTGATGGAACAATGCCCCCCTCGACGTCAACGCTTCGAGCACGTCTTGAGCATTGCCCCGCGCGAGAGCTTCGGCCGATTGCCGTACATCCGGAATGAGCCAACCTAGGTTCTCGCGACTGACGATCGCCATCGGGACGGTGCGGCGCAGCGACGCCATGCTGGGGCCTTCTTCGGCGTCTCCGTGCGGTGGTCGCAAGCGTCCCCAAATGAGTTCACCGGAGGTTAGCTGTTCGTCGAGCCAGTCAGGGTCGTAATCGTCGAGACGAGCCGCAAGCAGGCTGCGTTCCCAACTTCCGGCCGAAGCTTCGAAGCCTTGCAGCAACTTCATGACGGCATTCAAACCGCGGGCACCGGAGGCTTTGGTTTCTCGCTGTAGGTTTTGATGCCGCACAAGAAACCGCAGGAAGACGTCGCGTTCGACCGGTTGAATTTGTTGCCGTAAGCCATTGACCGTCAAGCGATGAATGCGAGCGAGCAAACGGCGGTCGCACCACTGCAGGTCTCCTTCATGCGAAGAGCCTTCGGTGGAGTAGTGCCCTCGCAAGATGACCCCTTCCGCTTCGACCGCTTCGCAGGCAGCGTGCACGCTAGAAGGTTTCAGACCCCAAGTTTGGGCAAGCTCTTCGGTCGAGAACGGACCGAGGCAGGGGGCCGCACTGCGAATCAGTTCGACCCAGGCTTGATGCGATTCCAGTTCTTTAGCGACACCTTCGGGAACGTCAACCGAGGGCTGGGCAGTCCCGCCAGGAAGCGCGGCTTGGATGACGGGAAGGGTTTCTGTAGCGGTCCAAAGGGGTTCGTGACCGTCGCGGATATAGGCGGTGGCGCGGCCTTGTTTGACGAGGCGGTCGAAGAGGCTCTTCCATTCCTGCCCCTGGGACGCTGGTAGCGCGATCATGGAGCTGAGCACGTCGTGCAGCTCGTCCGGATCGCGAGCGGTTGGCCAGGCCTCGCGACGGACCGTGGCGATCGCTTCAGGGGAGAGCTGGCCCAGCTCTTTCATTTCGTTGGGGGCCAGCGTGCGACGCGTGCTGACGGCACGCGTACGGCGGTCTTCGAGCCCGGCCGGGTCGAGGAACGAGTAAGGATTCGCGTTGATTCGTTCGTGAGCAAAGGGGGAAGGCTCTCGCGTTTGTCGAGCGACGAACTGGACTTCGCCCGCTTCGACGGCGCGGAGTAAGTCCTTCCAGCGTTCGACGTCCATCCCTTCGGTCAGGCAATCGTGCAGGGTCTGCTGAACCAATGGATGGTCGGGATACTTGATGTCTTCGTTGTGGTTTTCAAGGCAGCCGACTTGATCGGGGAATGCGGCCGCTAAGAGGTCGTCAGAGCGGAAGCGAACCATGTGGGGCGGAACCTTCTTGCCACCCATGAAACGCAGAATGGCAAGTGCTCTGGTCGCGTTCCACCGCCAGCGAATGCCGAACATGGGAAACGCGAGCAAAGCTTGTTCGAGCAGGGCCTGACCGTTGGTCGAGTTCAACATTTTGAACATGTCTTCCAACGGGAAACTGTGCTGCGGGCCAAGCGATAAGACAAGGCCGTCGTCGTCAGCGCTGGCTTGCAATTCAAAGTCGAAAGATCGGCAGAATCGTTTGCGGAACGCGAGTCCCCAGGCGCGATTGATCCGCGTACCGAGCGGGGCATGGACCACTAGCTGCATGCTGCCGGCTTCGTCAAAGAAGCGTTCAAAGACGATCTTCTTTTGTGTAGGGACTAAGCCCATGGCCGCGTGCTGGGCGGCTACGTAGCGAACGGCCTGAAGTGCTGCCCAAGGGGTCGCGTGACATTCGGCTTGAATCCAACGGACGATCTCGACATCGATTTGATCGAATGACGACTCCAATAGATCGCCATCTTGCGATTGGATTTTGAATCGGTCTCGAGTGGGATCGTTGGCGGAAGCGACCACTTTGTCGGCGATCTCTTCCCGAAGATCGGCAACTTCCTGGGAGAGTTCGATCGTGCGTCCGGGCGATTCACCAAACCAGAAAGGTACACTGGGAGGTTGCCCCTGGGCATCCTGAACGATGACGTCGCTACCGCGAATGGCGAGCACGCGCCAGGAGGTATTCCCAAGCAGGAAAACGTCGCCTGCTTTACTGTCGACGGCGAAATGTTCGTCGACCGTCCCGACGACCTGATTTTCAGGATCGGTCAACACGCGGTAGATCGGCATGTCGGGGATTGCCCCGCCGGAAGTGGTGGCGCTGATGCGTGCCCCACGCCGTGGTCGCAGCTTGCCATTGATCCGATCACGATGAAGATGAGCTCCCGTCTTGATCGAACGAGTTACCCCTTCGTTCACCATTTCCAGAACATCTTGATACTTCTGGAACGTGAGGTCGCGATACGGCCAGGCGCGTTTGAATCGCTCGTATAGCTCCGCTTCATCTTGCTCTTCCGCCGAGACCTCCGCGACGATCTGTTGAGCGAGGATATCGAGCGGGGCAACGGGGATTTCGATCCGATCGAGGTGCCCCTTATCGACACTGCGCATCAGCGCGAGGCATTCGATCAATTCGTCACGCGTGAGCGGAAACAACCGGCCTTTGGGAGTGCCATGCAGCGAGTGTCCAGAGCGACCGACACGTTGCAGGAAGTTGGCAATGCTGCGAGCCGAACCGATCTGGACAACCAAATCGATGTAGCCGATATCGATCCCCATTTCGAGCGAAGCGGTCGCGACAATCGCCTTCAGTTTGCCTTCCTTCAGGCGCTGTTCGGCGGAGTGGCGGATCTCTTTGGCGAGACTGCCGTGGTGACTGGTGATGACTTCGTCGCCGAGAACTTCCGTCAGCCGGTGGGCGACACGTTCGGCCATGCGGCGTGTGTTGACGAAGACCAGTGTGCTGTGATGCGACTGAATCAGCTTAACGAGTTCGTCGTAAACTTCGCCCCATTGTTCGTTGGAACAAACCGCTTCCAGTGGCGAAGCAGGCACGGTCACTTCAAGGTCCAACTCTCGCTTGTGGCCGCCGTCGACGATCGCACAATCTGGCACGTTATTTTCGTCGACACGCTGAGCACCGACTAAGAAGCAAGCAATTTCCTCAATCGGTTTTTGGGTGGCGGAAAGGCCAATGCGTGTCGGTGGTTCGATCGCGAGGGCTTCCATCCGTTCAAGCGTGATCGACAAGTGCGAGCCACGTTTGTCGCGAGCCAATGCATGGATTTCGTCGACGATAACGGTGTCGACATGACGCAGCGTTTTGCGACTGCGATCGGCCGTTAGCATCAGGTAAAGCGATTCCGGCGTGGTCACCAAGATATGGGGAGGCCGCCGCGTCATCGCTTGCCGCTGCGAAGGAGGCGTATCGCCGGTTCGGACGGCCGTCCGAATTTGGGGAGGCAGCATGCCCATGCTCTCGGCCATCTCACAGATCTCCATGAGTGGCGTGTCGAGATTGCGATGGATGTCGTTGCTGAGCGCTTTGAGGGGAGAGACGTAGACAACGTAGGTGGTGTCGAGCAGTTTTCCGGCCAGCCAGCGGCGAAAGAGCCGGTCCAAGCAAACCATGAACGCGGCGAGTGTTTTACCAGACCCCGTGGGGGCGGCAATCAGTGTACAGCGTCCTTCGGCAATGGAAGGCCAGCCGGCGTTCTGAGCGTCGGTAGGCTCGCCAAACCGCTTGGTAAACCAGGCCTGGACAACGGGATGAAAAAGCTCGAGCGACATGCCCGGCCATTATATCGTACTGTACGGATGTGCATAGAGAGAAGTTTTGCGGTTGGCCGATTGCCGGCTTCCGCGCGACCATTGATGAGCCGTTTAAAGCTTCTCCAGCTCCAAATTCCGCAGGGCCGCTCCGGTGTTCCAGGTACCGATACCTAGCGGTTTAGTAGTGTCTTGTTCGATCCAGATAGAGAGTTTTCGGCCTTCAGGGTTGTAATGGATGATCTCTTCGCCATCGAGCCAAACTTGAACATGCTTGGGCTTCACGCTGAGGCGGATTTTGTACCACTTGTCGTTTTCAAATTCGGTGTACCCGGTCGTTTCGTTTTCGACGGCGGACATGCCGTCGATGCTCGTGACGCCGGTAACGCCACCTCCCCAGCCGCCGATGATCAGCGTTTGGTGGGCTTCGCCAACGGGAAACGTAAGTCCGCAGAAGAAGTCGGACCCTTCCACACGCATCGCCTCTAGGCGAATTTCGTAATTCATCTTGGGGGGATTGCCTTGCAGGACGATCCCAGTCGCCGGGTCACCTTTGGCGAGGAAGATCTGGCCATCCTTGACGGTCACTTCGCCATGATCTGCGTAGAAGCCTTTGTCGTTCAGCTTCCACCCTTTGAGTGATTTGCCGTCGAACAGCTTTTGGACTTTGGGCTTGTCGGCGTCTGGCTTTTGAGGCTCTGGCTTGGCGGTCTCTTTTTCGTCGCCATGTAGCGAAGCGACAGGAAGCAAGAGCAGGCTACACAGCAGCAGGGAATGGCGAAGCATGGGAAGACCTCTGGTTCGATGGCGAGATTCGTACGATCCGATTCTCGCACGAGCCGAGGCAGATGGCAACGGCTACGTTAGCTGGTAGCGGCGGCATGTTGGGCGAGTTGCCCGTAGCGATGAACGATATCCACCAGCGCCGCTCGTTTGATCGGCTTGGTGAAGTAGTCATCGCAGCCGGCGTCCAAGCAACGCTGTCGATCGCCGCTGAGGGCATGTGCGGTCACCGCGAGGATCGGTTTTTGAAAGCCGTTATCGCGCAACATGCGGGTTGCTTCGTATCCGTCCATCACCGGCATCTGCATGTCCATCAGGATGACATCGACGCGGGGGTCTCGATCGAGCCCGGTGTTGGCCGTATCGCGTCGATTGGCACTGATCCATTGAACCGCTTCCAGCCCATTTTCTTTTAAAACGACCGACGCACCAGCTTTCTCCAGGAAGGCCTTTAAGATGACCTGATTGTCATGGCCATCTTCGACGAGCAATACCTGGTAACCATCGAGACGTGGCAGCTTCGGCTTTTCGTTGGTGTTGTCTTCGCGAATACGCTCTTGAAAGGAAGTGGTGGGAACTTCTACTGGGATACGTAGCAGAAACGAAGTGCCGAAATCGACTTCGCTTTCGACATCGATCGAACCACCCAGGATATCGGCGAGTCGGCGGCAGATGGAAAGCCCAAGGCCTGATCCCGAGTGGCTGCGCGACGTGGAATTGTCTCCCTGGTTAAATGGCTCGAAGATAGTTTCGAGACGACTCGGAGGAATGCCAATGCCGGTATCACGAATGATGAACTGAAGCGTTGGAGTCGGAACTTGAAGCAAGCTGGCATCCACGCTGACTTCGCCGGCCGGCGTAAACTTAATGGCGTTCTCGACCAGGCGGGCCAAGATCTGCCGTGTTCGTGTGGCGTCGGCGTAAATCGTCGCAGGCGAATCGTTTGGCCAATGGATGTGTAGCTTGAGTCCTTTTTCGACCGCTTTCTGGCGATAGATTTCATTCGTGTCACGCAAGATCGCATCGAGCGACGTCTTGGCCAGCTTAGCCGAAGGACGCGCTCCTTCGATGCACGAAAGCTCGAGAATGTCGTCCAGCAAGTGCATCAGCTGATGACAGTTCTTGCGGATAGAATCGAGCGAATCGGTCGCGGTTGGTTCGGACGAAAAGTCTTGCAGTAGTTCCGCGTTGCCTAAAATAGCATTAAGCGGCGTCCGCAAGTTATGGCTCATGTTGGTCAGGAATTCGTTCTTTGCATGGATTGCCGATTGAGCCAAATCGGTTGCTTTAGAAAGCTGAAGCTCCGCTTCTTTCTTCGGAGTGATATCAACCGCGGCTCCGAGAATACGGGAATGGTTGAGCGCCGTTGATTGTTGCTGACCACTGAGCGTGAACCAGCGATAGACGCCGTCCTGTCGTCGAATACGGCACTCGATTTCAAACCGTCCCGAGTTTTCTAGAAGGTGCTGCCGTATCTTGTGCGCGACTTGGGGGCGATCCTCTTCATGAATTTGATTTAGCCATGCATCGACATTCCGAGGAAGTTGATCGGTCGCTAAGCCGAGCATTTTCTGGAATTGTTTCGAGAGATAAACGAAATCGATGCAGTCGTCCCACCACCACAGGCCTACGTTTCCTTCTGCGACGGCGACACGGTACCACGTTTCGTGCAGGCGAAGGTTTTGGCGAATCTGGGCTTCATCAATCAGGCGAGTCAGTGTTGCCTGGATGGTATCGGTTTCGAATTCTTCCCACGCCAATACACAAGGGGAATGCTTGTCTTGGTTTGTGTCTTGGACGTAGACGTTCAGGCATCCGCACGACAACGCCGCCGATTGGCAAGGATCGGGAAGATAGGGATCGTTGGTGTCGTCCGGGCTTGTTCCCCAGATGCACAGACCGATCGATTCGTGAACCAGTTCCGCCCAGCGGTTGGGTTCAACGTGAACGATCTGCCGAGGCGAAACACCACAGGCGTGCAAACGCGACTGAATCTTTGCCGATTCATGCGCGCGCGCAACGATCGCGATTTGAATTTTCTCTGGCTCCATCATCGATCTGCCCCCACGACCTGACGAGGTCGTGAATCAATGTGAGTTAATAAGTTCCGTACTCTGAGGAGAGTGTTCCCTTCGAGAGATACTCAACCGTACGTTACGATAACCGCTATGTCACACTTTTGGGGGTAATCTAACCGAGGCGAATGACGACGGTAGCGGTTGTGCGGCTTTTGACGTGGTCGCTCAGGCCTGTTAGTTCTTCAGAAGCTCTTCGCGGTAACGTGCCATTACGTCGGCGCGAATGAGTAGCCCGATCAAGACGCGCTTGCCGCCGGTGGTGATTTCGACCGGCAACGTATCGACGTCCCGGGAGCCGAAGTCACGTAATGCTTCCAGCAGGTTTTCGTCTGGCGAAACCGCAATCGGCGACACCATCGCGATATCGTGCGCGTTGACTAAGTAAGGAGAGATGTCGGTGTCGAGCACGCGGTGAAGGTCTTCCGGACGAATGATGCCGTGCAGACTGCCATCGGCATCCATCACCGGAAGGCTTTCGATGTGCGGGTTTTCGCGAGCGATCTTGATGATCTGCATCAAGTTATCGGTGTAGCTGACGGTGGGGAACTTGCGGACCATCACGTCACGAACGGCAATGCCTTCAATGTGGTGCAAGTCGTGGCTTCGGGCGATCGACTCGCCACGTCGCGAGAGCTTCTTCTCGTAGATGCTCTCAGGATCGACCCATCGGGCAATCAAGCTCGAGATGCCGGCAGCGGCCATGATCGGCAAAATAATGCGGTAGTCATCGGTTAATTCATAAACCACAACAATGGCGCTTAATGTCCCGTGCGTTGTTCCTGCGACGACGGCTCCCATACCTACCAGCGCATAGGCGCCTGGGTGATCGCACCACTCCGGCGCAATCAGGTTTAACGCCAACCCAATAACGGCGCCAGTTGTTGAACCAATAAAGAGGCTAGGCGCAAAGATACCGCCAGAGCCACCGCCTGCCAGGCAAGCACTTGTCAGAAATGGCTTGACGAGCACCAGCGGAAGAAGCCAGACCAAGTGCTGCCACATTTCATCACGCGACAGCCGGACATTTTCGTGATGAGCATCTTCTTTGTCGAGGTCGGCGTCGGTAATCTTCTGCGCGTTTTCCAGGTGCAAAGTATGGCTGATCGCGGCATACCCGGTGCCGTAAAGGACCGGAATCGGATGGCTTCGATCGATATCTTGCTGAGCGGCGACGGACTGTTCGGGAGCAACAGGGTACACCATGTAATAACTGGTACCGATCACACCGAGCAGCAAGCCGCAGGCAATCGAACGAACCCAGTGCTTCGGAATCCAATACTCCGATTTATCTTCAAACCAATACAGCAGCTTCGTGAAGCCAACCGCCATCAACCCGCAGACGATCCCCAGGAAGATGTACGAAGGAAGTTCGTGATAGGCACCGTCAAACTTGTGTTCGATATGGGGGAACTCTGGGGCGAAGCCATGGTCTCCCTGGTTTTGCTGTACGACGTTTGCCAAGACGGCGGCAATCACAATCGCCGAAAGGCTTTCCACGGCGAAGTTGCCGAGGATGATTTCGCTGGCGAAGATCACCCCGGCAATCGGCGCGTGAAATGTCGCCGAGATACCAGCTGCTGCTCCGGCGGCTGCCAAAACTTTGATGTTCCGCGCTGAAAGCTGAAAGACTTGCGCGGCCGTACTGCCAAATGCCGCCCCGATTTGAACAATAGGGCCTTCGCGACCGATGGAACTTCCGGTCCCAATGCAGAGACCGCTCGCCAGTAGTTTGACAATTGCCACCGGAGGACGAATGACGCCATCTTTCCGGGCAATTGCTTTCACCACTTCAGGGACGCCGTGCCCGACCGCTTCGGGGTAGTACTTTCGCGTATACCACGAAACGATGACCAAACCGACGACAGGGCAAAGCACCAAGCCAACGAGCCCCAGCCAATTGTGCTGGGCAAATTCCATGCAGGGCCGAATGGTGATGCGCTCGATCCATTGGATCATCAGCGAAAGAAATATCGAGCTATACCCGGCCAGAATGCCAACGATACCTGCCAGCACAATGGTTAGTGGCTGCGCAGGAATGGTCCCACGTTTCAAATGCAAGGCCAGCCAGTCTTGAACCGGCGCCATCCACCCACGAACCCGAGACCAAGGCATAGCACTCGCTGGGGAAAACAACCCCCGGACTCGACCCCGGAGGGAACCAAATTGGCAAGGAAAGCGCTTTAGGGTATCAGGGATGCGGGTTCGGTTAAAGGGTGCCATATCTCACAGAGCGGCCGCTAATTCACCGCGAATTCAACTTTCCTACATGAAATGCCAGCCGAGCAAGGGGATAAATCGGGATTACCTTCGGTCGAAAAATTCTTTGCATGGAAAGGCTAAAGTAATGAACGCAGAAGACCTGCGGAAAATCATTGGCGCGTCGCAAGAGCCGGTTGAGTACGCTCCAGTCGCGATGTTGCTGAAAACCGGCTATGCCTGCTTTGGGCATTACAACCACAAGCTGAACGAAGACCTCGGAGAGACGCTTGTCGTACTGAACGCTCAGCTAATGGACTTGAAGGCCGAAGCACATCGCAGTCGGCCAGCCGCGGAGGACTTTCGGGAATTCCTATTAGAAATCGTTGGCGCGTACGACTCGGAAGAGCAAGACGATTTGCCGACTCGCGAGTTCCTCGGCAAGTCGATCCCTTTGGTGGCGATTCCGTTGGAAGAGATCGCGATCGTTTACCCCGTCGCGCAAATCGTTGCCATGTTGCAGCGAGTCAGCCCCGAGAAGCGGGAAGAAGGAGCGACGCCGGCTCTGTTCGATTTCAATCGCAGCGAGATCCTGAACGTGTTGCGAATGAAGCTTTGGTAAACCGACACGCATATTTGTCTCTCAAAAGTGTCGAGCGGCCGGGGCCAACGTCCGGCCGCTTTTCATTCGCGGGCACTTGTATTGCGCAATTGATCCCGTAGTGTGATTCATTTCACCGATCGGCAGCCGAGGAATAGAAAGGATAAGGGAACCTTCCCGACGATTCCTTCCCTTGCGACCCAAAGAATGTCGATGCGACGTATCTACCTGTTTCTGTTGAATGCCTTGGCGGTATTGTTATGTGTGGTTTCGATTGTTCGTGCCGAAGAGAAACTCACACCGCCGAACGACTATCCC
The DNA here is from genome assembly GCF_020150455.1 of Bremerella sp. TYQ1. Taxonomy (NCBI): domain Bacteria; kingdom Pseudomonadati; phylum Planctomycetota; class Planctomycetia; order Pirellulales; family Pirellulaceae; genus Bremerella; species Bremerella sp. TYQ1. The sequence continues at coordinate 3,740,225 of NZ_CP083740.1, read as the reverse complement.
GCTGGCCCCTTGGGCGAGGTCGTTCGTCTGGGCGAAACGTTGGTAATGGAAACGAAGGATCATCCATTGAGCAAGCCGTTTGTCGGCAATCAGTTGAACTGCACTTCGTGTCATTTAGATGGCGGTAAGCACCCCGCGGCTGGAAGCTTTCTGCAAACAGCGGCGGCCTATCCGGCCTGGTCGCCGCGCGAGAAACGTGTCATCACGTTAGAAGATCGTGTGCTGAACTGTTTCATGCGAAGCCAGAACGGTATTCGTCCCCCTAACGGCAGCGAGCCGTCCGTCGCGATCACGGCTTATATCACTTGGCTTTCCACCGGCAGCAAGATCGCCATGAACGAAGAGAAGCCACTCGGGCCCAATCATGTGCCGCCGTTGGAATACGACTGGAGCAAAGCCAGCAGCGAGCGGGGCAAGCTACTGTACGAAAATCATTGCCTCGATTGCCACGGCGAAGCAGGGGAAGGGACTGCCGACGGGCCGCCGGTTTGGGGGCCGAAGTCGTTTAACGATGGAGCCGGTCTAAGCCGCATTGAAAAGATGGCTTCGTGGCTGAAAGTAGGCATGCCGCTGGACGATCCTTATCTGACCGCTGAGCAAGCCGCCGACTTGGCAGCCTATATCAACAGCCACGAACGCCCCCACTTTAAATTAGAAGAGCATCTTCCGGCGAAGGACCGACTCGGCGAATACAACTCGGCGGTGAAATCGCCTTAGGCGAGGAATAACCGGTAAACAGGGTTCTCGGTTTCTTCCACATACGAGTAAGCCACGCTATCGATGAAATCTTGAAACTCGGTCGTCGCGTCGCTGGGAATTTGTAGGCCGACGAGAATTCGCCCGTAGTCGGCCCCTTGATTGCGATAGTGGAACAAGCTGATATTCCAGTCGCTCGGCATCGCCGATAGGAAACGCATCAGCGCCCCAGGGCGTTCCGGAAAGACGAAGCGGTAAAGATGCTCACTCGCAGCAAGTTCGCTCCGGCCTCCGACTAAATGCCGGACGTGTAGCTTCGAGAGTTCGTCGTCGGTCAAGTCCAGCGTATCGAAACCATTGGATCGCAATTCGTCCGCAATTCGTTTTGCTTCTTCGCGGTTGCTGACGGCGAGACCAACAAAAACATGGGCATTGCTGGAATCTGAAATCCGATAGTTGAACTCGGTTACCGCGCGTGGCCCGATCAGTTCGCACAGTCGCTTAAAACTGCCGCGCTGTTCTGGAATGGTGACGGCGAACAATGCTTCTCGTTCTTCACCCACTTCGGCACGTTCTGCCACAAAGCGAAGGCGATCGAAGTTCATATTCGCCCCGCACGTGATCGCTACCAAGGTATCACCGAGCAAGTGATGTTTGGCCGCGTACTGCTTCAAACCAGCCACGCTGAGTGCCCCGGCAGGTTCTAAGATGCTTCGAGTATCTTCAAACACATCCTTGATCGCCGCACACACGGCGTCGGTATCGACGACAACGAAGTCATCTACCAATGCCTTCGTGACGCGAAAGGTTTCTTCGCCGACTTGCTTGACTGCAGTGCCATCAGAGAATAGTCCGACGTCAGGAAGCTGAATTCGTTTGCCTTGTTTGACGCTGCGAACCATGGCGTCGGAGTCGTTCGTCTGAACGCCGATCACTTTGATGTCTGGGCGGACTGCTTTGATGTAGGCGGCCACCCCCGAGATCATCCCGCCGCCGCCGATGGCTACGAAGATAGCGTGAATCGGTTTTTGGTGTTGCCGCAAGATCTCCATCGCGATCGTGCCTTGCCCGGCAATTACGTCGGGGTCGTCGAACGGATGGACGAACGTCATTTCGTTGGTGCTGCTCAGTTCGTTCGCGTGTTGGTAAGCGTCGGTGAAGCTTTCGCCATGCAGCACCACATTCCCACCGAGTGCTTTGACCGCTTCGATCTTCAGCTTTGGCGTCGTCTTCGGCATGACGATCGTGGCAGTGCAGCCGAGATGACTTGCCGACAGGGCGACCCCCTGAGCATGATTGCCGGCCGAAGCACAAATGACGCCTCGCTGAAGTTGCTCCGGCGAAAGCTGGGCCATCTTGTTGAATGCCCCACGAAGCTTGAAGCTGAACACCTTCTGACTATCTTCTCGCTTCAGCCAGACGTTGTTCTGCAGTCTCTTGGAAAGCTTCTCGGCACGTTCCAATGCCGACTCGTGAGCGACATCGTAGACTTGGGCATTGAGGATCTTACGCAGGTAATCCATCAGCCCGAGATGCGTACCATCTCCGACAAGACCACGCATGGCAGGCACCGAGGGACCAGACTTCGATTTAGGCGTTTCATTCATTCCTTTATTGGAAGCGAAGAACGCCTGGGGGTCTAGGGCTCTGTTGGGCGAGCGTGAACCCGATCGAGCAGAACCAGGCAAAACTCAGGAGCAAACGTAAACTCGTTTCGAGTCACGATGATCAAAGGAAGCCCATTCCGGAACTCGATCTCAATTCCCTCAAGGGCGTCCAAGACTTGCTCGGGAGAGGAATCGGCAAGGATCGAATTGCGGCGAAACATAGGATAAACCGCATCGATTTCATGGATCGGCCAACTCTTTACATTACGAAACCAAAATCCCTTGGCGCGGATGGTCTCTTCGTTGACTTCCACCCAGTGGTAGTCTCTCGATAGTTGGCGAATGATCAACAAGCTTAATGCGACATACGGAATCGCAATAAGATTCGGCAAGGGTGTGAAGAAAATGGTGATCGACCACAGCGCCGTCCCCGAAAGATAAGCGGCAAAGAGCAGCGGGTTCCAAACAATGTTGGAAAAAAAGACAGCCCAGCGTTTCTCGCAGCGAACAATCGGGTTAGGTGGGGTGTTCATCGGCGGGAACTTAGTACCTTTCGTTCGTGCTCCAGGAGCCACTTCTTTCGCCAAAGTCCGCCGGCATACCCGCACAAGTGACCATCGCTTCGGACGACACGATGACATGGAATAACGATCGCGAATCGGTTATCACCGTTGGTACGTCCCACGGCACGCGAAGCGGTCGGTCGCCCCAGCATTTCGGCAAGTTTACTGTACGAACACGTTACGGCAAACGGGATCTTCCGCAGCTGCTGCCAGACCGATTCCTGAAAATGCGTTCCGTCCATTCGTAGTGGCAAGTCGAAGGATGTTCGTGTTCCATCAAAGTACTCAGCCACTTGATTGGCCGTTTGTGCGAGCACCGCATGGCTGCCCGGCAAGATGGGTTGGCGATAAAGCTTGCCAATCCGCTCGAACTGTTTCGGCAGCATCTTGCGGTCGGCAAATTCTAACAGGCAAAGTCCAGCGTCGTTCCCTGCGGCAAGCATGGGACCGAGCGGAGTAAGAATGCGATCGACAAGAATCGGTTCGCCTGACTTGGCATCGGTTGGCGTTTGCCCGGTCCATTTCCGCAGGCTATCGCGGAAGCCACTTAACGACTCGAATCCGCTATCGAGTGCCGTGGACGTGACATCCAATCCCGTTTGCAGCATATCGACGGCCAAGCCAATCCGGCGCGTCCGCAGGTAAGCGTGGAATGTCATCCGATGATGCTGTTGGAACCACCTGCGAACACGGATCGGAGATAGGCCCATCGCTTCCAGATCGGCATTCGTCCAGCGGCGTGTGGGATCTTGTTCCAGTGCTTCGGTTAACTGCTCGAGCCAATCGGGGACGCTCCCGGCAAATTCCGTTGGGCGGCAGCGTTTGCAAGGGCGATACCCTGCGGCAATCGCTTCTTGGGCGTTGGCAAAGAATTCGACGTTCTCTCGTTTGGGAGTTTTCGCCTTACAACCGGGCCGACAAAATATGCCGGTTGTCTTTACCGCGAAAACGAAGAGGCCCTCCATTTCGACGTTGCGGTCGACGATGGCCTGATACATGACGTGCGGGTCGGGGAGTGAAATGGTAGCGTTCATGCCATCACTATAGGAGCACTCGGCCCGACCTGGCGACCGAAAAAGGAACAAGCAATTCGGAAAGCTGCTAGTTCAAGATTTCGGTGGTTTGACGAACGATCTCCGAGATCTCCTCTTTGGAAAGGTGAGGTGCCAGCGTGCGATTTACTTTCAAGCCATCGTCGTTCCACATCATGACTTGAATTCTTGCTTGGGGGGATAATCCGTAGCCGGCAGGTCCTGACTCGCCATCGAAGACGGTCATCGGCGTGTTCTCAATATGTTGAGCCACTTGAACACGTTGTAGTTCTGGCTTCACCTTCTCGGTATCTTTCCCAACAACGACCATGAAAGCGGAGAGCTTTTTGTCGCTATGTTCGGCCACTTTCTGATCGAACTGCTGAACAAGACTCGTCACGGAATCATTCACTTCGCGGGCAAAGATCACCACGGTCGGTTTGCCGCTGTACTTGCAGCGATAGCAAAGGATTTCACCAGCGGCAGGCCCCGTGACGTCTTCTACCTGAAACGCCCCCGGTTGTTGGCCGATTTGCAACGAAACCAACTGATGAGGACGCGCGTCGGACGCCAGCGAGCTATCGGAATCGGCAGAAAACTCGGGGGCTTCAAATTTCGCACATCCGAGGGCGAGCGTTGAACAGACCGACAACGCGAACATGGGGATAAGGGTTCGCATAAGACACCTCCGCGAAGATATCAAGCAATCGCAAGAATAGAGCGGATCCATCCGGGGATTCCGCCAACGGTGCGTAGCTGAGAAACGAACTTCCCGTCGCACACATCCGCTTCATTATAACTTCCGAGAAGTTTTTGCCACGAACTGGGACACGATCCAACGAACGTTTTCCGGAACGATTCACACAATCGGCAAATTTTTGAGCGTCAGCTGACGACACCTAATTTAATGTCGGCTTTTCGCAGGGAATTCATCCCGGTTTGCTAGCACAGTTAAGGTAGGCGGTTATGGGTGACGAGGCGCTACAGGTATCGGAACAGTTTGAAGCGTGGGCCAATTTGTTTTTGACTTGGGTAGGTTTCGGCACGCTCACCGGGCTGTTTGCCAAAGCGATTATGCCAGGTCGAGATCCTGGCGGACCGATTGCTACATTGGCCATGGGAATTGGCGGATCGGTGATCGGCTGTGGAATGCTGTCGCTGTTCTTTGAAGGCTACAAAGTCTCGCCGTTAAGTCCGATTGGGTTTGTCGTTGCGACCGGCGGGGCTTTTTTGATTCTGTTTTTCTACCGATTACTTTCGGGGCATGTCATCGACGAAAGTCAGCCAGCTCCACGCAGAATGCGGCTGTATTCGACGCGCCGCCGATCGAGCCGTTCGACGGTCGATCATTACTAAAGCCTGTCGATGAACTTTGCTTTCGCTGCAAGCGTAAAAAAAGCCGCTCCAAGATAGGAGTCGGCTTTTCGAGTATTTCTTAGGTGGTGCCTGATGGCCGGTGCGCGGGGGCGATCAGGCACATCGCGGCATTGCCGCAAAGTCGATCTTAGATAGCGGACGATCCAGTTTCCGCCGTGCGAATGCGGATGGCATCGTTCAGTTCGGAGATGAAGATCTTCCCATCGCCGATTTGGCCCGACTGTGCTTTCTGGATAATCGTGTCAACGATTTCCTGGCACTGTTCGTCGGTGCAGACGATTTCGATCTTGATCTTAGGAACGAAATCAATCGAGTACTCCGCACCACGATAGGTCTCCGTCTGTCCTTTTTGACGTCCAAATCCCTGGACTTCCGTAGCGGTCATACCACCAAACCCTTTGGTTACCAGGGCTTCCTTGATTTCGTCCAACTTGTGGTGGCGGACGACGGCTTCAATCTTCTTCATTAATGCATACTCCAACAAACTGACGTGACGTTATTTGGACAGGTCTGGACGTGGTGCTCGTTTCAAAGCGGAGCCATGCACCCAACAAGGCGGAGAGCAAGTGCATGATGAGCGGGCGACCTAATTTGTCCTTCGCCCCGCTTGTTTGCAACCGTTATGCCAATTGAACCGACAGGATGCTGCGACTTCTTGTAACTGGCAGTATAGCAATTGCTTACGTCAATTAAAGTTTTCCGCATTTTCGCCGTGTAGACCCCCATCTGCAAGACAAATCAGCAGTAAGAGGGGCACCTGCCTAAGATGGTGACAGGAAAAAGTTTTGCAGAATACGCTTTCGCGCATAAAAATAGCCGAGGTTAAGGAGGCAAAACCTCCTCAACCTCGACTACCGTTCGCGGCAGCCCCACTGCACGCGAACAACACCCCATCATGCTTCCACACTGTTCGGGTCAGATCACTTGGATTTGATCTGCGTTGCTTGTTCGGTTGGAAAGCGAATCGATCGAGCTTGTCCCCACCCCTGATGACACTCCTTATCACAGAAGTGCGGGGCAAGCAGCTTATGCTTTACCGCAGAGCAGAGTTCCGAGGTACACGATCCTTCGCGACCGGTTCCGAATCTGCTTGCGATTCGCTTTCGCCCTACATTAGATGCATTCGGTGTGCCAATTCTGCTGCGGGCGAAGAAAACGCGACAAAAACGGCTCATTTCCCGGTTTTCGGGCAGGAAAGTGCCTGTAGTTTTTTTGACCGCCCCTAATCTGCCAGCGAAGAAGTGCCTAAAATGCACGCAGCTGCTGCCTCATAAGGCATCGACGCGATGTCGAGACTGCGGGTAACCGTGGTTCTACCGGCTGATTGTCATGTAACATGGGCGATAAGAGCGTAGACCACCTGATTTTTGGGGTACTGATCCCAAATAGTCCTTCCGGTTTTCGGCAAACTACGCGCAAACTTTTGCAACACTTTCCGCATACTTCAGGCAAACTATGTCACTCGATTGGTCCACCCTCTATTCCGGTGCTCTTTCTTACGAAGACTTCCTCGCCAAGTACGGTAACGAGAACCAGCAACAGCGCTGGGCTGCGAAGCGAAGCACGCTTTCTCTAAGCGATGCTCAAAAATCGCTGCTGGGTAGTTTTACCCGCAAGATGCATGTTCTTTGTCTGGCCGGAGCATGGTGCGGCGACTGCGTCGATCAGTGCCCCATGTTTCAGTTGATCGAAGAAGCTTCCGAGAACATCGAGATTCGCTTTGTCGATCGTGACGACGCATCGGACGAGCTGAAAGAAGCGATCAAAGTGTGTGGGGGCAATCGTGTTCCTGTAGTTGTGTTCCTGAACGAAGACGATCAAGTTACCGGCATGTACGGCGACCGGACTTTGGCCAAGTATCGTCAGATGGTCGAAAACCTGACAGGCGCTGCGTGCAGCACTGGTATCGCTTTGGGGACCGAGGGGCAAATGGATCCGCTGACCAGCAGCGTGTTGGCGGAATGGATCGACCAGTTCGAGCGAAATCAGTGGATTTGTCGCACGTCGACCCGCCTCCGCGAAAAGCATGGCGACTAGAATAGATTGGCAAGGAGCAGCCTGAGCGGTTGACGGAGCTCAGGCTTTTGCGGTCCCTCCTTCGGGAAGAACTTCAGTAAGAAAGGCAAACGTTGAACGAACCGCCAGCATTAACTGCGGAAGAACTGATCGATGACTTCGAGTTCGCGGAAACCAAAGAAGAACGGCTCAAGTTGATCATCGAACTGGGGCGTGAGCTTCCCGACATGCCGGAAGAACTGCATCGCGAGGAATTCAAAGTGCAGGGCTGCCAAAGTCAGGTTTGGCTCGTGCCGGAAGTGGTGGAAGAAGGTTCGGCCAAGAAGATCGTCTTTCAGGCCGACAGCGACGCCCACATCGTCAAAGGGCTAGTCGGTATCTTAGTGATGCTGCTTTCGGGAAAGAGCCCGCAAGAGATTCTCGACTTCGATCTGCGAGGGCTGTTCGATAAGTTGAAGCTCGAGAATCACCTGGTTCCGGCTCGCTCGAACGGTTTGCATTCGATGGTTCGCAAGATCCACGAGATTGCTGTGAGCGTTCGTTAGCAGGCGAGGGGATTGGTGGGGTGAAGCGTCTATTTGATTTTGAACCCACACCCTAGCCCTCTCCCTTGGGAAGGGAGACGGGACAAGAGTTTTGTTGCCATGCCCACGAAGACGTGAGTATGGCACCGGGTGAGTCAGCTGTCGGCTTCTAGTGTGCGGGCTTGTTGCGGTCGTCTTCGTGGATGACCATTTCAATCAGCTCGTCGGCGGGGATATGTTGATCCCACCAATTCTTGGCGTCTTGTTGTGTCCAGGGGAAGTCCTCGATCATCTTCTCGACTTCCTGGATCACTTCCTCGGCGGACTGGGGTCGGTCCTTCGGGTCTTTCGCCAGGCAGCGCGAAATCAAGTCTTGCAGGGCATCAGGAACGATTCGATCCGAGGCTTCTTTGATGGAAGGAATCGGCTTGGTCACGATCTGAACAAGCACATCGACGGCACTGGCCGCGTTGTAGATCGTTTGCCCTGTCAGCATGAAATAGGCGGTCGCTCCGAGAGCATAGATATCAACCCGGGGATCGGCTTGGGTCGGGTTTTTGACACGCTCCGGAGGAATGTACATCGGCGTGCCGCTAATCTCCGTGGTGTTGGTGACCAGCGTTGTGCCGGCATCGGCGGATAGATTCTTGACGAGACCAAAGTCGAGCACCTTCGCAACGTCGAACTCGCCCCCGACGCGGCAAAGCATGATATTCAACGGTTTGATGTCGCGGTGAATGAGTCCGCTATCGTGAGCTTCTCGCAGCGACGCAGCCACTTGCCGCATGACCCACAGAACCCTGGCCACCGATTGCCAGCCATATTGCCGAACGAGCACCTCCAGCGTGATGCCGTCCAAGTATTCCATCGCATAATAGAAAACGTCGTTCGGGGTCTTTCCGTAGTCGTAAATCTCGACCGTATTCGGGTGTTTCAAACGACTGGAAAGCTGCACCTCACGCTCGAATCGTATGAGCAGCTGCGGATCGGTTTGCTCTGGGCGAAGCAGCTTCACGGCGGTGGGGCGTTTCAGCATCTGGTGCTTGGCAAGATAGACCTGACCCATGCCTCCTTCGCCCACTTTGCGAAGCAGTTCGTAGGCACCGACAACGGTATGCTCGCCGATGGTGCGTCTCATCTGGACCAAGGAGTTCGCCGCGTAATAGGCGAGCCCTGCGAAACCGGCGACCAATACCAGCAAGGAAATCTGGGCAATGGAAATGTAGGTATAAGGACGAAATGCTTCATGCGTCTGTGTTTCGTAAGCGACGCCGAAGTTGTAATCGTCGAGCCACTGCCAGGCTCCGATGGTGTTACGGCCAAGGTAGTTGCCGTAAGGGTCCATGATTAGCCCAGAGCTGTTGCCGGTACCGCGCGAGTTGATTGCTTCTTCGACAAGTTGCGTGAAACGCGAGTCGGCCCTGCCTGGCGGATGATGCCGCGCGTGAGGTGGCTGAATGACCAGGTTGGCGCGGGAAGGGGTTCCTTCCGGCAGAATTCCGTGGCGCCACAAATCTTCGGTGAAACGGCTTTCGGTCAGCATGCGACCATTTTCATCGAAGGCGTATGCTTCGCCGGTCGCCCCAGTTCGGGCACTGGTAAGCGAACGGGTAAAATTGCCGACCGAGAAATAGCCCAAACTGAGCACGGCCGACGGAAGTGGCCCTTGGTCTTTGATCGGCGTGTAAACCCATGTCAGCGTTAAGTCTGGGTTGGTTTCGTCGAGTTCGCTTTCCTGCTGGGGACGCATCGGAGGAATGAAACCGGTGCGGCCCATAACCGTATCGGAGATGACTCGCGCATGGCGATTGCCGGGCAGTTGGGTGCCGATGATCGATTCTTCGGTCGCCGCGAGGATTACTCCGGTTGGCGAGGCGACGAAGTAGACCCCTTCGTCATCGATGATCTTGGGAACCGAACCTGAGGAGCCTAACGTTTCGTTCTGTCTAAGAGGGTCGTTCGAGTCGACAAACCGTTGGGCATCTTCCTTGTCGCGGTTGAACTCTGGCAGGCGATCGCGGAAAACTTGCAGCTCTTCCTGAATGCTTTCGTGGGAGTAGTCTTTGCCAAGTTTGGCCTGTTTCTCAGCCATGCTGAAAATGGCATCGCGGATTTCAGGATCGGTAGCGACCACTTGCAAGTGATCTTTTCGGGTCTCGATCCACATGGTGAGCGCTTGCACGTCGGCGGCAAGCAGCGCCGTGAATTCCTGTTCGCGGATTTTGCGTAGCTCGTTCCATACCAGGTAACGTGAGCCGATGCCGAGCAAAATGATCAGCACGACCAGCGAGACAATCGCCACGGTGCGGTAAAGCTTCGAGGCCCAGACACGCACCAGCATGTTGGTTCCGGGAATGAACCGGGTCGTTGCTTGCTTGGGATGCAGCGAATGTTGAGAGGGGGCATCGGGGATATGCGTCGCGGTGACGTCCAGCTGCTGCGGGACCAGCGTGCCGAGACGCTGCGGTTGGAGCCGCTGTTCGACAAGTTCCCGCAATGCGATATCAGTGCCGCAGGTATCTTCGAGAAATGCTTCGCGAGCCGCTCCCTGGCGTCGTCGTGCTTCCGCGGCGATCTTCTGAACAACTTCGGGATCTGGCTGAGTCATGGGCTTCGTGCGTCAAGTCAGGCAAGTGGCAGTTGCCCCTATCGTAATGGCAAGCGAAAGCGAAAGGACCAGCATGACGAAAAAAAATAGCGTCGGCAAACGATGCCGATTTCGTGCTGTGGTTGCCGTTACGTGCGGAATGTTCGATGTCGGCACGAAAAAAGCGACTCCCCGGGGGAAGTCGCTTTCTTGTTCAGTGGCATGGTCTGTCGAATGATTTACTTTTCGACGGAGAACTTATGCACGGTCGTTTCGTGGAACGTTTCGCCTGGCTTGAGCGTTGCCGATGGGAAGTTGGGCTGGTTCGGCGTGTCGGGGAAGTGCTGCGTTTCAAGGCAGAACGCTTCGTGCTGATTCAAGCCGGCGTTTCCTGCGGTGCCGTCCAGGAAGTTACCGCTATAGAACTGAATGCCTGGCTGCGTGGTCCAAACTTCCATCACGCGACCAGAGGTAGGTTCTTTGACGGTCGCTGCAAGGGCCAGGTTGTCGGTGTCGTCGCTCAGGACGTAGCAGTGGTCGTAGCCGACAGGATCGCCGCCGGTCTTCTGGATATCTTCGCCGATCGTCTTGAACGAGGTGAAATCCATAGGAGTGCCTTTGACCGATTCCAACTCGCCGGTTGGGATCAGCGTCTCGTCGACCGGCAGGTACTTGTCCGCTTCAAGCTTGAGCGAGTGCTTGTAGTTCTTGCCGCTCTTCGCACCAGCCAGGTTCCAGTAGTTGTGATTGGTCAGGTTCAAGACGGTTGGGGCGTCGGTGGTCGCCGTGTAGTCCATCACCAACTGGTTGTCGGGCGTCAGGGTATATTTGACGGTGACTTTAAGATTGCCAGGGTAGCCTTCTTCGCCATCCTTGCTGGTGTAATCGAACTGAACGCCGACGGCGTCTTCGGTTTCGATCTTCTTGGCAGCCCAGATCACTTTGTCGAACCCTTTTTCGCCGCCATGCAGCGAGTTCGGTCCGTTGTTGGTGGCCAGGGTGTACTCTTTGCCATCCAGCGTGAATTTGCCTTTGGCGACACGATTGGCATAGCGGCCGACGGTTGCCCCGAAGTAAGGCGTTCCGCCGAGGTAGCTTTCCAGGTTGTCGAAGCCGACGTTGATATTGGCCGACTCACCATTTTTGTCAGGCGCGGAAAGACTGGTCATGATGGCGCCGTAGTTAATCAGCTCCATCACGATGCCGTTGCCATTATCGACCGTATACTTGGCAATCACGGTTCCGTCCGGCATTTTGCCGAATTCGCTTGCGGTCACATTCATGGGGGTGTCACTTCCTTTTGCTGCAGGCTCCGCGGCGTTCAGGCCAGAAGCACTCAATACAATCGCCGCAAGGCATAATGCGGCAGGGGCTAAGCAGCGTTTCATCATCGGGACTCCAAGCATTTGGGGCTAGTAGACTGACGACAAGTGTTGCCGTCTGGGGAAAAGCAAAGGTGACGTGCATTGAGAAACATTATCTGGCTGGAATTTGCGGAAGTCTAGCGTTTGCCGGGCTTTACGGAGTAAACCAAGTCGGTTTTTCGCACGTAGAAGTAGCGTTTGAGTTTGATTGCACAGCCATCTGAGATATTTTGCGAAAATTTCCGCGATTCCACCGCAAGGTTTTCGCCCCAGCGGTAACTAACCCTCTGAATACAGGATGAACCCCATCGAGTTGCCAGGAGACAACGTGAAGCCGGAGCCCGCACAACTGCTACAGCAGCACGAGCGATGGCTGAGGACCGCGCTGTTTGCACGATTACGCAGCGTGATGGAGGTTGACGATGTGATGCAGGAGACGGTCACCGCGGCGCTGGAAAACTGGCAGCAGATAAGGGACCCCAGCGCCGTGGGACCGTGGCTCTACAAGATTGCCATCCGTCAGGCACTCTTGTACCGCCGCAAGCAGGGCCGAATCCGCAAGTTGCACGAAGAGGCCGAAAAGAACGTTCCGCCGAAAAGCAACGCTGAAGCAAACCCTTTGGATTGGCTGCTCGCGGAAGAACGCAACGAGATGGTTCGCAAAGCCTTGAACGAATTACCAAGACGTGATGCGGAGATCCTACTGCTCAAATATACCGAGCATTGGAGCTACCGCGAGATCGGCGAACGACTGGGCATTAGTACCAGCGCCGTCGAAGCCAGACTTCATCGGGCTCGCCAAAGAATGCGAGACCGGTTAGTGGCCCGCGAGATCGTCTCGTCGGGTACCTGAGTGAAACAGAACTATGAACGATTCATCCGACAACATTGACGATCGCCAGCTCGACCGACTCGTCGACGGCGAACTTACCTCGGACGAGTATCGCGAGCTGCTTGCCGAGTTAGAACAAACCCCAAATGGTTGGCGACGTTGTGCCCACGCGTTCCTCGAGTCACAAGCGCTGGGGCAATCTCTGCCGTTGGTGATGCAGACCGCTCCGTCTAGCCCCCAGACAGAGTTGGCACCAACGGTAGAGAAGTCGTCCAACACGCAGGCCGCTTCGTTTTATCGAATGGAGAAGCTTGCCGCGATGGCTGCTTCCGTAGCGGTCGCGTTTGGCATGGGATGGTTTATTTCCGACATGGGAAGCGGCACTCCAGCGATGCCTGGGCCAGCCCCTGGACATGTCACCAATGCCGGCAACCCACCGCTTCCGCCTGATGGACCTCGGCATGAAGTCCAGAAGCCTCAGTTTGTCTACGTCAATCAATGGGACGGACAAAAGGGGAGCGGCATGCCGATCCCGATTGATCCGACGAAACAATATAACCCGGAAGAGAAATGGGATCCGGCTTGGGGGATGAACCCTCAGCAGATGCAGCGGCTGAAAGATGCCGGGCACCAACTGCAGACGCAAAACCGGTTGATCCCTGTTTCGATGGACAACGGCGAGAAAGTCGTCGTCCCGGTACAAGACGTTATCGTCTACGAGAAACCCAATCTTCCGTATCACTAATTCACTTACTGCCCCACGGGCACCAGCACGAAAACTTTTTCACGATTCATTTAAGCCCCCACACATTGAGAAGGAGTGAAAGAATGAAGGTCAGACATTGGTTCATGGCCGCGCTTTTGACGATGGGTGTCGTCGCCGTTCCGATGATGCAGGTTGCATCGGCCGACGAAGCCGCCCAGCAGGAAGTCAAAGCCGAGTCCAAGGACGAAAAGCCGGCCGAGAAGAAGTACTGGCTTGGCGTGCAATTGGCACCCACGCCTGAAATCTTGGTCAAGCATGTCGAGCGTCTGAAGGATGGCGGCGCCATGGTCGCCGGCGTGGCCCCAGAAAGCCCTGCCGAAAAAGCAGGATTCAAAGCCGGCGATCACATTCTGAAAGTCAATGAAGTAACCGTTACCGCTCCGGAACAAGTCGTCGACGTCGTTCGCGATAGCAATGGTCAGGCGATGAACGTCCGAGTCCTCCGCGGTTTGGAAATCGAATCGCTCGCCGTTCAGCCGGAAGAAGCTCCAGCCGAGGCAGCTCCCCAAGTGCAGTCGATACGACGCGTTCCAACAATGCCTGGCCAACCGGGAGCTCACTTCCGTTTCTTCGGCCCTGGACAAGTCGTTCCTCCGCAATTTCGAGTTGGCCTGGCCGGAGAAGACCTGCCGCAGAATCTGATGATTCGTGTTGAAAAGCAGGGCGACGGACCTACGAAGCTGCACATCGAACGGGACGGCAAGTCTTGGGACGTAACCGAAGACAACGTCGACGAGCTTCCTGAGGACCTGCAAGGCGTTGCCAAGCGTTACCTCGAAGGGGGCGGCAATGGCAATATCATCATCAGTGGTAAAGACGTTCCTCTCATCGAACTGCAAGAGATGATGAAAGGGATGGATCCGAACATGATGCCAGGCAATGGCCAATTCGAGCAACGGATGCAGCAGGAAATGCAGCAGATGCATGAAATGATCCGCAATATGCACGAGCGAATGGAACGCATTCAAGTCGCTCCGCCTGCCGCTGAAAAGCCCGCCGCAGAGAACGAAGTGTAAAGCACACGAAGAACTGCTGATTTATCCTGGTCCTACCTCTTAAGCCAGGAGACGACAGGCCGCCGGACCGCAATCGTGGACCGGCGGCTTTTTTTGTATAACGAAGGCAACGTTCTCCGCGAAACGATCACGCCCAGTTGCCGACGCCCCTTATGAATCGAACCGATCACGATCCTTTTCAGCTTTTAGGCGAGGCGATTCAAGAGAATCCGCGGCTCGCGACGATGCTCACGCAACTTTGGCGACAGCTCGACAATTCGAAAAGCTTACCGCAACTGCTTAGTGGAATTTGCCAGTCACTGGTTCAGTCGTTTCCCAAGTCTTCGGCCCAGTTTCTGCAGCAGCAAACCTCTGGTAACTGGAAGCAGATTGCTTCGGCTGGGACGATACGCGAGCCCAGCCTCTCGCAGATCGAGACTTGGGTCCAGGGAGATGTTTCGCCTGGCAATCCGGCCGCGTTAACGTTGCCGATGGAGAACGAGCCAAATCGATTACTCGTACTCGAAGGCATTGCGGCCATGCCGATGACGTCGCTGCAAGCCATCGCCCAAGTCGCTCGATTTGCCGTGAAGCGATTCATTGAAGCCAAAAACAAAAACGATCGCGCGACACGTCTCAAAGCAATGCTGTCGATGGTCGAACGTTGGCATCAAACTGACGACCTGGTCTCGCTGCTCAATCAAATGGCCGAGTGTTCGACCGAGTTCTTTGATGCCGAACGAGCGAGCATCTTTCTATGGGATAAGCCCAAGAGGCAGCTTATCGGTCGGCCAGCATTGGGCGTCGAAGATGGCAAGCTGGTGGTGCCGGATGATAAAGGAGTTGTCGGTGCGGTTGTGCAGTCAGGCGAACCGCGACGCGTTGACGATATGCTCGCCCACGAGGTGAATCGCGAGATTGATAAGAAGCTTGAATTTCATACTCGCAGCTTGTTGTGCGTACCGCTTCTCGATCGCAGGGGCAAAGTGTTTGGCGTCTTCGAGTTGATCAACAAGCGAGAGGGGAACTTCACGACCAAGGACGAGCAAGGCCTAACCGAAGTTGCCGTACACGCCGCGGCAGTGATCGAAAGTTCGCAGCAAATTGCCCAGCTGATGGAAAGCCGCGATCGAATTGCTCAAGCTCAAGCCTCCGAGATCGAACTGATCGGCGAGTCGCCGGCGATGATGCAGCTGCGGAAGAATATCGATCGCATAGCCGCCACGAAGTTGCCTGTGCTGGTGCTCGGCGAGAATGGTAGCGGTAAGGAAGTGGTCAGTCGCATGATCCACTTTCAAAGCGATCGGCGTGGCCAGCCGTTGGTGGCCGTGAACTGTGCGGCGCTGCCAGATACGTTGCTGGAAAGCGAGCTGTTCGGGCACGAAAAAGGAGCGTTCACCGGCGCTCATGAAACGAAAGCAGGTAAGTTCGAGTTGGCTTCTGGCGGAACGTTGTTTCTCGACGAGATCGGCGACATGAGTCTGCCTGGCCAGGCCAAACTTCTCCGCGTGCTGGAAGAGCACGTCGTAACGCGCCTCGGGGGACAAAGCGATATTGAAATCGACGTACGAATCATCGCCGCGACCAATCAAGACTTGCCGAAGCTGGTCAAGAAGAACAAGTTCCGCCAGGATCTTTTCTATCGCTTAGATGTGGTTTCGTTGGTATTGCCGCCGCTGCGTGATCGCGGGAACGATATTTTGATTTTGGCCGAGCAGTTTCTCGAACGGTTCTCGAGAAAGGCACATCGTGAGAAGCCGATGCTATCGACCGATGCCAAGAGCCGACTGCTAGAGCACATGTGGCCAGGCAACATTCGGGAGCTGCGCAACACGATGGAACGTGTCGCGTTTCTTTGCGATCGCGAAATTGTCACTGCCGAACTGCTTCCGCTAGAAACGCTGTCTGGTCCGCAGGTTCACCAGGTATCGGCTCAGCTCGATTTATCGGCGGCGACTGACCGCTTTCAGGCCGATTTCATCAGCTATCACCTCGACCGAACCGGCGGCAACATGGCCCAGGCAGCCAAGAATATGGGGCTCCACCGATCGAATCTGCACCGCAAAATGAAGCAGCTCGGGCTGATCGAAGAAAAAGAATAAGGCCCTAAGTTCGGGCGAAACGGCAGTTGCCGGTTTACCGTACCGAAAATCTTAAAGCCGCCCCTTCACCACAGCCGAGAAAAGCGTTAAAGTATGCGTTTCGCCCCCGGAATCCGATTCCCACAGGGCAAAACCGAAGGATTTCGGCCGAACCTCAAGTTCCCCGAACACCTCCTTTAACAAACAAGCTCCCTTAGCTCAATTGGCAGAGCAACTGACTCTTAATCAGTAGGTTGTTGGTTCGATTCCAACAGGGAGCACTCAGAAGCCCTTAGCTGACAACAGCTTGGGGTTTTTCTTTTGCGCTACCCGATTCAGAATTCGGGCTACTGTCCAGAGAAGTGTCCATTCTTGCGGCATTCCAGATGGCATCGGCAACACTTTCAGCCTGTTGGCCGACGTAGAAATTCATAGTCGTCTGAATATTCTCGTGTCGCATTAGCGTTTGGAGAATTGCCGGCATAACTCGCTTCGACCAACGAACGCCAAACGTTCGTCGCAGGTCGTGAGCACTCGCATATTTAATCTTGCCGGATTCGTCCTTTACTTTGATGCCGGCTTTCTCGCCGATGTCCGAAATTCGTTTCCCGATGGCGTAAGGGCAGATCATTGGTTTGCCGGCTTTATTTTGAAGCGGAAAAACCTTCCCATTTCGATTGGCTTCGGGAATGGAAAAAAGGAGTTCAGCAAAATCCGGTGTTATCGGCAACATGCGGTCTTTGAATCCCTTCTCCGCACTTGCCGGAATTAACATCATGGGGCGTTTGCCTTCCAGGCAAATAATCAGGCCTTCGTCCCCATCCCATGACAATTCCAAGGCTTCACTAATGCGAAGTCCGGAAAGCCACAGTCCACGAAGCAAATGCGTGAAGCTACCGCTACCTTTTCCGCATACATCGTTGGCCTTGGAAATCATTCGGTCGAATTCTTCGCCCGTAATTGGCCGCCCCTTCATCATTGACTGCCCCTTAATTCGTTTGGGCATTTTGATTTTTGGGGCCTCAGGAATTAACGATAGGTCTGCGGCCCAGCGTAAAGCTGATTTGATGTGACGAAGATAGGCGGCAATCGTTGCTTCGGCCAATTTCTCTTCTCGCAATTTAGCCTGGAAATCTGCCAGGACATTTGCGGAAACGTCTCGCAGTCGTTTCGGATCGATGATTCGTTCCAACGCTGCAAATGCACCGCGATAAGCCTTTTGCGATTTTTCAGCCAGTCCTGAGCAGTGGTCTCGCTCAAAACGTTCCGTGAATTCCTCCCAGGTAATTTTTGAAGGGGCTTTGTATTTCCCATTTTTTAGATCGGCTTCCCAGATGCCGGCGAATCTCTCCGCTTCCTTTTGGTCTGCCGTCTTCGTGGATCTGGCCACTTGTTTTCCGCTCAGAGGGTCAACATAGTAGGCCATCAAAAAACGGCGATCTGTCTTCTTGGTGACAAATACTTTGATTTCTTCCATTCACAATTCCTTATTGCCAGGTCAGTTTCACCTTAAGTCAATCCCTTGGTGACCCGAAGCCAGGGGACGCTTCACCTAAAGATTAAGGCCGCTTGGTGCCTTGCTCTTGCAATCCTTTCTGTAAGTCGCTGCCGTTGATAAAGCCTTTACGGCCCACGTAGTAAATGTAATTTCCAAGGCCGCGTTTTCTTGCGGCGAGCCAAGCTGCCTTTGATGGGAACCAACAGGCTCTTACTCTTTCGATTGGGTAGACCACATCGTGCTTAATTGCCGGTGGCACTGCCCGATTTTGTGTTGTTGGATTTTCAGAGGGGGATTTTCTATTTCTCATTTTTGAGGGCTCAGTTGCGATTTTATTCGTTGAATTTCGGGCTAGCTACGTCTGTTGGTGAATTTGCTCTGGAATAGGCGGAAGGGGTGTTCTTCCGACTTGGGTGGCGAGCCTCGTAGAAATTCATTGAATTCAAAATCAGCCCGAATTGGCTTACATTTGTCAGCCAATTTTCGATCGCCCATTCTTTCGCTCGAATTCGCGCTAAAAGGGCTATTTTCAGGGGAAATGTTCGCAGCAAGTTTCAAGGAACCGTTAATTAAATTGTTGCCGCCTTTTGCGAATCCATGCGGTCTTTTGCGAAGTACTGCGACCTTGTCGATATTCGCTCGTTGCCCTGAATTTCGACCGTGAGTGAATTTCCAATTCTCGGAATTTGTTAAGCGAGTGGGCTGTTTATCGATTTCCCTAAGTGGAAACAATTTGGCAAGGAAAACGTGCCATCGGTGGGGCGGTAAAACTGGCCAATATTCGCTTCTGGTTACTCGCTCTTGATAGGCAAGCGAAGATTTAAATGGGCTGACCCCGCATGGCCGAATTAACCAATTGCCTTTTCGTTGCTTGTCGCTGAAGGATTTTCTGAGCTTCTGTTGGTCGATGTTTATTTTCATCTTACTTGTGAATTAATGAGCAATTGCTTGCTACCGGGGAGTCTGTGGAATTGTTTTCAGGGCACACGCTGAGTCCCCTGAGATGACTTGAAAAACTTGAATTAATGGGAGTCCGAATTTCTTCCCGTCATTCGAGCGTTAATCCACTTTCGTAAGGCCGTTCTGGAATACATGACCCTGCGACGAATTCGGACGAACGGGATTTCTCCTTCGTTGGTTAATGCCCACAGCGTTCTAGGTGAGACTGAGAGCAGTTCTGCGGCCTTGGTGGCACTGATGAGTAATGGGTCGTTATTTGGTGGATCAATCGTTTTCGGCATGTTCATCTCCGGGGGAAGACTTCGTAGGCATGGGCGGTTGGAGCATTCGTATTGAACGCGTCCCTATACTTATTCATCGGAACGAGTGGCTTGCGTTTGCGCCGGAAAACAGACCTCTTTGCGAGTCAATACGCGTCCAGACGGCCAAATGACACTGGTTTTTACGGGGAATCACAACGATTGACGTGATTCGTGCCCATCTAATTTTTGGGGTATAAAAGTTGCCCGGCTCTCTAAGAGATAGAGCGATTCACACGTATTTCAGAAGGTGGCGTTTGACTATAATCGCGTGATGCCGTGGGCCTTCGTGCCTACGGCTGACAATTCGGTTTAGCTTTGCAGACCCCGATAAATCGCCAAATCTTTCGCTGAGTGTCTGCGGGCGTACACCCCCACAAATCCTTGTGGGGCGTGGCGCTCGCATAGTGTCCACTCAGCAGGCTTTGGCGAGCCTTTCGGGGGATTACGTGTGGGCGTCCCCCCTCCTTTTAATAAGCGCCCACACTTCTCCGGCAAAGCTGGCCATCTGCCAACAACCTTTGCCGGAGAAGATGATGAGCAATAATTCACTCAGCCCGAAAAAGACCGTCTTGGCGGTCGTCCTTGCCGTTCTGGCAGTCCCGTTTTTTAGTTGCTGCGTTTGTGCCCCGATGGTCGCGATTTTTATTCCTTCCGAATTGGCGGAAGCGGACCAGATGTGGAAGGACGGTCGAAAAACGGAAGCAGTAGCGATTTACGCGGAAAATATTGAAAGCGGAATCGGTGTATCGAATGAGACGATGTTGGAACGGCTAGTCACCTTTTATTTCGAGCAGGGGGACAAGGAACGGGCCAAACAGTATCGACGCATAGCCATCGAAAATGGAACTGACCTAGCTCTTAGCCCTGATTCTCTCCGTGCGGCCTACGAGCGAGAGAAGATGGCCTACGAAGAAGCAGAGAAACGGCAAATTGCAGCCAAGCAGGCTCAGGATGAAAAGGAAAAGCAGGAAGCGGTTCAGAAGGCTCAGGAAAATAAGCGGAGGCTTGCTGAGAAAAACAAAACCGACCTAGAGCGAGCGAACGATTTTTGGGCCGAAGGAAAGCGAGCTGAGGCCGTGAGAATTTATTCGGTGGAAATTACCCGAAGGAAGCCGGCGGAAATTCCAGAGGTTTTTGAACGGCTAATTATTTACTCCCACGAATTACGCAACGGGGAGCAGGCAAGGAAATTTGCTCAAATGGCAGGGCGAGCGAATTTAAAGTTGAAATTCGATTCAGAGACGCTGCAAACCTATTACGATGCCGAGTCAGCCCCCAATCGCCTTCGGGCCGAACTGGAAAAGCAATTTAAGGATCAGGGGCTCTCCGTTGAAATCAACGACCACGCATTAATGCCAGAGAAGAAAGTGATTTTGGTGCGTTTTGATCTCAGCGACAATTTAACGAACAGCATGATTAAATTCGGGGCAAAATCCGACGTCGCTAATATTCTGAGGGCAGTTGGCGAATCGCGGATTAATTGTGCCGAGACGACCGTTTTCGGTTCTTTCCCACTCACGGATAAATTCGGTAGTTCCCAAAAAGAAGTCGTCGTGAAGGCGTCCTACAGTGGCGAAACGATTAAGCGTATCGACTGGTCGGGATTTCTTTTAGACAACGTCTACGAAATTGCAGAGAACGTTTGGATGCATCCGGCATTTCGAGACTAAGCCTTCTAAAGTTGGGGCCTTAGAACGATCCGCTTTCACTTTAGATCCTCTAAGTAGAAATAGTTTCCATTGTTGCGGGCGCACTTTTGGGGAAATATACTCCTGTAATATTGGGGGGCGTCGTTCTTATCCCTAGCATCATAGACCAGCAAGTAAGTTTGGGGACAATGTCTAAACTCTTTTCAGGCCTGTACGAGATCGTCGAGCACCAGTGTAAATACGACCACATTCAGGCCCTTCTCAGAGAGTACAAAGAGCATAGTAAGAAGCACTTTTCGGAAATTCGTTACTCGGGGACGAAGCCCGAAATCGTAAAAAATCTCAGGCGAGTCGTATCAGCGGGGCTGATTCCGAAGCAAAGGGTTTACGACCTTATTCAGAGCAGCGAGGAAAATGGGCATCAGCACATTTTCTATTTCCGCCCAAGCGATCAACTCCTCGAAACGATTCGAAAAGGCGACGAAATCGCACAAGCGCTATTTGAGGACCAATGGGGCGAGGACTTTTTCCCTCGTTTTGATCGTTTTGAGGATTCGCTGTCATGGTCCGATTTTAGAATAGGCCTTCCCGGCAAACCCAAGGATTGGGTTGCAAAAGTCTATGGTCACCAGAAGGTAAATAGGGTGACAAAGCGAGAAATAAAGGACGAAACGGCTACTTCCTTCACGGAAGTCGTCAATTATGTTCGGAAGGATTTCTCCTATATTTTGATGGCTCGCTGGAATGATCCTGATTTGCTGGAGGTGCGTATTGATCAGGAGGGGTTATTAAAGTCGGGAATGTTAGAAACTCGCCTCGGGGACATTTTGTCCCTGTTAGGAAAAGCGATTCCAGCCGATCAAATTGAGCCAGCCGCTCTCACGAATGTGGTCCACAATTTGCTTGAAAAGCGTACAGAGAACAAGTCACAATACATTATTGGAACTGCAAGGCTACATGACGCGAGCCGGGGGATCATCGATTTTTACCCCGATCATGACGATGAGGAAATCGATACCGATCCTGGGCGAGCTGAAGCGTTAAATAACCTGCTAGCAGCGAAAGCGCGAGCTCGTAAAATGGGAATTAAGTGGAAGCAAATCGAAGGTTCCGAGCATATCTTGCCCGGCGATTTGCCGACAGTTATTACCGGTGAGCACTTAAATCAGTTGGTGATCTCAAGTAAGACCACGGCAGCAGCAATCGATTATGTCACGAATCAACTTCGACAAAATTCGTGAAAAGAATCCGCGTCTTGCGGAGACTTATAATCGGATTGAGAACTGGCTCGATTCGCATCCGGCAGCGTCGTATGTAGAGCCACGCCGGCTGTCTCACGACTTTCCTGAACTAAACATCTCAGAGCTTTCTGAAGCTCTATATGTGCTCACGATTGATTCGGGCGTTAAATTGGCGTTTAAAGTTAAGCAGCCAAACGGGGCCTTCTTGCCTTACGTCTTTGACGACGCTAGCGACATTCCGGATTCGTTGCCCGATCGTTTACACGAGCATTTTTTCGAGGTTGGACCAGACGATATCTTTCCAATCTTCTACTTCGTGCATGATGACGAAAGTCACTCGCGGATGGCAGAAGGGGGATGAAAAATGCCGTCTGAAGAGGGTGTTGGCTGCGACAAGCAAGCGGTTATAGATGCTTTTCACGAGATTGCTTGCCTTGAAATCACCAGTCAGCGTCACGCCCTTTCAGAGTGGTACAAATTTGCGAATGAGAAGTGTGGTGAGCTGAAGTCGATTTGGTTAATTATCTACCAAACCGCCTCTGGTAGGTTAGATGCAGAGCATCGTATTCGAGAATCAGACTCTGTAGTTCAATGGGTTAGCAACGTAAATATTCAGGTGAATGTCATGGCAGAAGATAATAGCGTAAATGTAAATACTGGTGGTGGGGATGCTACGAACATTTTCGGTGCCAATTCACAATTCTCGAATACCCAGATTCAGGCACTGAAACAAATACAAGAATCCAGCAACATCGATCCGGAATTGGTGTCACAGTTCAAAGAAGCAATCGGTGCCTTGAACGCAGAAGACGAGCTTGACGAAATAGAAAAAGATTACGCCGTGAAGCAGCTTGGGAAGCTTCGTGACGAATTGGACAAACCCAAAGATGAAGTCGACGCTTCTAGCGTTAAAGTTGCTTGGGGAAAAGTTTGGGGAGCAGTAGAAGGAACGGCTAAAGCTGCTATCGCTATTCATGCCATCGCCCAAATGGTTTCTGCCTTTTACGGAATTCCATTGTTTTAACGCCGCGAATGTTCTGCTTTGGCATTTGCTGACTTGAAAGACAATCAAAACCTCAGCGAAAGTGGTTAATCAATACACTTGTCTAGTAATGGTTCGTTGATCTTCATGCTGATCTCAAAATCCCTTGTTTCGTAGGGTAAAGAAATTCTCAGGGCCTAAAAAACTACAAAGGCTCTTGGCCCGATGGAGGGGGCAGGTTCTTTAATAATTTCCAGACCGCCTTGAGGTCAGATTTTTGTTGAATCTTGGGATCGAATTTGTCTTTCGGTTTCGAGGAGTTTCCTCCGTAGGAATCTTTCGCCCATTGTCCTCGTTTCCTTTGATGACTTCTTACTTCGAGCGGCGTGGCATTCGGATCAAGAAACGTGTGAAGCGAAGCACCGTTTGTCCACATGGCTAAATCTTGCAAGTCATGATCAGGTGCCTGCAAATCGGGTCGGAGAATTGAATGGTAGTGAGGGTGTCGCCTGTATCTGTCAGTTGACTCGGCCAATATTTTCGCATCGCTTTGAATCGCCCAGAGTACGGCATCAAGCAGCCACTCGCATGAACCGTAGACTGCCCAGCCAGAATGCTGAATTTCGATCGTGCCTATGACGATTGCGGATTGTTCTTGCGCGAAATTCGCTAGAAACTTTATTTGGTCCGCCAAGTTGCCGTTTTTCTCCTGGGGGCCACTCGAAACACGTCCGAATAATAGGACGCGATCACCGGGGTAAATCCCTCTATGAGTTATTAATTGGCTTGCATCGCCTTTCTCGAAACGAATACGTCGGTTTGCCCTGCTGGGCTTATTGGATGATGTTTTATTGGGTTTCATCGCTATTTAAAGCTGTCCAGGAAAGTGTTCAGAAAACGAAGGTCACGCGAGAAAAACCGAAGATGGTTTTCGCCAGAGAATTCCGCCCAGAACTGTATCAAGACATCACCCGATACGGCATCAGAACCGTATCAGGTGACTCTTAATCAGTAGGTTGTTGGTTCGATTCCAACAGGGAGCACTTCTTAAACCTCGTGAGTGTCAGCACTTGCGAGGTTTTCTTATGCGCTTTCTGCGAAAGGGTTTCCGTTGCCCTGAATTGCTTTCGGTCGAAGTGCTTAGGAGCGTCTCTGGCAGACTGATATTATTTGGCGGTGGTCGATTCGTCGATTATATTGCCAGCGAATCTTGGGAGGGCCTGATCGTTGAAGACCTATTTGTCGTTGGCTGGGATTGTGCTGGGGAGCCTGTTGGGGTGTTCGCCTCCGGTGATCGATGCAAGTAGTGACGAAGCGCTGATAGCTTCAATGAATAAGGTGTTGGAAGGCGCGACCGAAGAGGAATGCAATCGGTTGGTCGAAGACATCAACTTTCTGTCGTTTCGAAATGGTGTTGAAATCAGAGACGATCGGTATGCGGGGATCGATGGCCACACCTCGGAAGAAATTCAAGTATTGGCTGCTAAGCGGCGGGAAGAGCTTGAAGCGCGAGATGCGATGATACGCGATGTCCTCGCCAAAATTGACGAGGGGTTAGCTTTCGCTTTTCTCTCGGACGAGGGCCGCATGGAACGAGACGTGGATCGAGCGCGAGAAGCGATGCAAGACGTAATATCGAAGTACGATACCGATGTTGCGAAAGCGACCTCTCAGGAGGAAAGATTGGAGCTTCAGTGGATGTTCTTGATGGAGTTGGAGTATGCGAAATCGGATCTACACGAAGCGGCCGTTGCCTTGGACGCGTGGATGAAAAAGAACGCCAAGGGAATTATCATCGATTAACCATTCGCGGTTGTGCGTTCGGTGGAATGCGTCGACGTCAGGTGCCCGTAAAGGTGAGCTATCACGCGAAGTGGTCTCTTGGTACGGCAACGCGGTAGGCCCCTCCGTTATGTCCCAGGATAGAAGTTCTGACCGCCGGCTTGGTTGCTGGCCGGTTGGGGAGGGAGAGGGACGACCTCGGTAGCTGGAGCATTGAGCATTTGTTCCAGCTCTCCGACACGGTTTTCGAGGGACATGATTCGGGCCTTGGTTTCGGGGTGATCGCCGTGGCAAGTCTTGCCGCCCAAACTGAGGCTGAAGCAGCCTGGCGTGATGACCAACAAGCATGCAGCAAGAATCAACCGCGTCGGAAGAGATAGAGTTTGCATAGATTGATTGCCCAGTGCGGAGGATAGGAAAGCCGTTTCGTGAGAGCCTGGCGATAATCGTTTCGGGTTCCTAATCGTGCAATACGAATTCGATGTTATGCATCCAATTCGCGTCTAAATTGAGCTGACCGGTTTGCTGCAGTGCAAGCTGTATCGGGTTACTTGGAGTTTGTCTGCGCAATGGCTGTTTCATGCTGACAAGCCGCCGGAGTGTGTTGTAGCCGCGTTTGTTTGGTGTCGCTCACTGGCAGAACTATAATCGTGGCAACTCGCCTTAGCTCCCTCATGCCTTGGAGGAACGATGATCGCCTCGAGAACCCTTCTGACTTCGCTTGCAATGCTGTTTGCATTTCTGCTGTTGGCTTCGCCTGTTTCGGCGGAGAAGCCGAACGTGCTGTTTATCATTTCCGATGATCTGGGAAGCCAGTCGCTGGGATGCTTTGGGAACGAGCAATGCCAGACGCCCAGCATCGACAAGCTGGCATCGCAAGGAATGACGTTTCGCCGCACGTATACTCAGTACCCTGTGTGTGGGCCATCGAGGGCGGCGCTGATGTCCGGCATGTATGCTCAGGCGATTGGTGTGACGTCGAACGGTGCTTCGGATAAGTTCACGAAGAACTTAGGTGATCGGCCGTCGATGACGCAGCACTTTCGAGACAACGGCTATTACACAGCCAGGGTCAGCAAGATCTATCACATGCGAGTGCCCGGTGATATTACGGCCGGGGTCGATGGGCCTGATCATCATGCATCGTGGACCGAACGTTTCAACTGCCAGGCACCAGAGCAGTGGAGCGAAGGGGAGCACAGCCATTTAACGAAAGAGCGGCTGAAGCCTGATCCGAAGCGATCGATTCATTACGGTTTGGGCTATGGTGGTGCGTTCTACGTCGTGAAAACGCCAGGAGATGGCGCCGAGCAAGCCGACATGAAAGCCTCGGCCAAAGCGATTGAAATTCTGGAAGAGCGAGCCAAGGACAAGCAGCCATTCTTTTTGGCCGTTGGCCTGGTGCGACCCCATGTTCCGCTAGTCGCACCAGAGTCGTTCTTTGAAAAGTATCCAGCGGAAACGATGAAACTGCCGAAGCAAGTCGAGGGCGATTGGGAAGACATCCCCAAAGCAGGCATGGTTAAAAACAGCCGGAGCAGCGGGCTCGATTCGCAGACCAAAAAACAGCAAGTTCTCGAAGCGTATTACGCGTCGGTTTCCTTCATGGACGCTCAGGTCGGCAAGATGGTAGGCGCCCTCGATCGGCTCGGTCTTGGCGAGAACACGATTGTCGTCTTCACGGCCGATCATGGATATCACCTGGGGGAACACGAGTTCTGGCAGAAGATGAGTCTGCACGAAGAGTCGACGCGAATTCCGCTGATCGTTCGGATGCCAGGAAACAAGCAGGCGGAAACGGAGGCACTTAGCCAGCAAATCGATATCTATCCAACGCTGGCAGAACTGTGCGGGCTCAGCATTCCAGCGCACGTGCAAGGGAAGAGTTTAGCGAGCCTGTGGAGCAATCCACAGAACAACGTTCATGACGAGGTTTATACGCTTCGCAACCGGAACGATCATCTTCTGCGAACCGATCGCTGGGCGTTAATGCGCTACGGGAATGGTGACTTAGAGCTTTACGACATGCAGAACGATCCGCAGCAGTTCACCAATTTGGCATCCGATTCGAAGCACCAGGAAACGCTGCAAACGCTGCAGGCTCGGCTCGATGAAAAGCTGAGCGAAATGTAGGCTTCCGCTTCATAAAAATAAGGCCACGAGCAGATCGCTCGCGGCCTTATTTATTGGTTGGAAAAGTTGAGCTTAAGACGCCGCCGTCTTGCAGGCCTCCGACGCGATGTCGAGGCACTGCTGGATGTCGGCGATTGGATCTTTCGGGTTCTCTTCGTATTCCAGCGACAGGCATCCATCGGCAGGGAATTCGACCTGACGCAGAGCACGGAATACGCCGACCACATCAAGATGCCCCTTGCCGAGAATCACGCCTTTGGTGCGTTCCTTTTGTTCGGCGAAGTCTTTCAAATGGATGCCGAAGAGGCGACCTTTGAGCAGGCGAATCACTTCCACGGGATCTTCGCCGCTACGGATGAAGTGTCCTAAGTCGGCACAGGCTCCGATGCGTGGATCATGTTCTTTGACCGCGTTCAAAACGTCGAGGGCCGTGTTGTAGCGGTGCGATGGACCATGGTTGTGGATCGCAATGCGGATGTCGTACTTGTCGACCAACTTGTCGAGACTGTCGAACGAATCAGGGGCGGGATCTGCCGAAAGGTTTTTGATACCGGCCGCTTTGGCGAACTTAAAAATCGCCTCGTTCTGGGCATGATCTTTCCCAAATCGATTCACGCCGTGGCCGTAAATTGTCATCCCTTGGTCGGCCATCTTCTGGTTCATCGCCGAGATTTGTTCGGCCGACGAGTTGATCGGGAAGTGGCCGCCATAAAACTCGAGGTGAGCACAGCCGAGATCGCCGGCATGTTGAATGGCTTTGTCGACATCGAAGCCACGTAGGGAATAGCTTTGCAGTCCAACTTTGAAGCCAGGGAAGCGAGACTGATCGTACTTGGCCCAAGCTGTTCGTCCGGAAAATGCAGCCGCAGCAACGGCAGCAGAAGAAGTGGCGAGAAATCGGCGACGCGAAAGCATCATGATGGTTGGTCCTTTGCGTGAACTGAGGGGATCGGCGGGAAAGGGGAATCAGTGCGACGCATTATAGCTGCCAGCTTTCGCAGATTCATCAGTTTGCGTGATTTCACGTTGGTGACGGAAAACGCCTGAGATTCGTAGCAAATGTGTCCGGCCAAGTGTGGTTTTTTGGCAACAACTCGTCAGCACTCGGGTTAATACCCCAATCTTGCCAGCGGTGTCGAATCAGGAAGCATCCCGGGCAAGTTTTGCAATCGTTATAACGGGAATTTGATTACCGTTACGGCCGGAAAAACTGGGCCAAATTCGGCCGATTTCGTAGTAAGACCAAGCGAGAAACTTGGTGTAAAAGTGCGAAAGGGAAGTCGTTTGCAGAAATCTTGCCGCATAATTGTGAAAGGGTCTTAACTTGATGACGCAGATTCCTATAGTGAAGTTGGTTACCAACGGCCCGCCATTCGCCCAGTCGCAGGACGCGATTCCTACCCATCAGGAAGCGATTTCAAGGAAAAAGCTTCCGTCTGTCGTTCCCATGGAGAAGGAGACCGCATTGCGTCCTGTTACTGAATTTGCCCAAAAACCCGAAGTACGTCAGTACGCCGCGTTTCTTGTGATTCATGCCTTGGTGTATGGCATCGGCTTTACGATTGCCTTTTTGCCTTAGGGCAGAATCTTCTTAACAGATCAGGCCGACAGACGCTCAAGAATGGCCTGAACGGTTTGCCCTGCTGTTGGCAGATCGGTCGATACGATTTCTCGAACCGGAAGCGGCATATCGTCCATGCGCGACATTGTGCCGCTGCTGTTTAATGCCGGTCGAGCGATCGGTAGAAAAACGCCTTCCGCTGGCGTCGCCCCTGACTCTCGATGTCCCAGAATGACATGTGGAATGGACTGCAGTGTTTGACGGGCATCGCTCGGCAGCTTCTCGAGCCACTCTCCGGCCAGCAAAAACGCCGCATCGACGCGCTTCTGCGCAAGCAAGTTAACCGCAGAAAAATTGTCAGGATCGAATTGCGGTAGACCCTGCAACAACGAGGCACTGCCAGGGTAGCCAGTTCGCGAGGCAACAACACCGCCGGCCCCGACCCAGTTCGGTCCTGGCCGTAAGATCGTAACGGCGCCTCGCGTTTGTTCGTGCAAAGGACGGACGTACTGCGAAAGGAGCTCTAGCGAGACACGGCCATGATCACGCTGCAGAAACGTTTCGCCCAGAACGAAAACGAAATACTTCGACTGTTGAATTTGCTCGTGCAGCTTCGCTAATGCCGGCGTCAACTCACCCAGTTGATTCTCGATGACCGACGAATTGAAAGGCTTTTTCTGAGCCAACGCGACAAGATGATGCAGCGCGGCTACTTGATGTTCGCTATCCAGCGGGATGAATTCGTCGCACTCTGCGGTGGTTGCGTTTGCTGAACCCATGCCGACGACATGGCGATCACTTCGCCCGCCAGGCACAAATCGACCGGTTGGTTCCACGCTGTAACGCTGCCAGTGACGCTCGTGGGTCGTCTTGGGATCGCATCCCCAGAAGATCACCATATCCGCGCGATGGCGAATCTCGCCGAGGGAGCACGTCACCATTCCGGTTGATTGAAGAATGCGTCCTGTCGGGTCGTAGAACGTTGGATGCGAGGCATCGACAACGCCGCCAACGCGATCTGCCAGATCGATCACTCGCCGCACCGTCTCGCTGGTCGATTCGCCGAGTCCAAAGAAGAGAGGAGCTTTCGCGTGACGCAGAATGTCGGCCGCTTTCGTGACGGCTTCCTCCCATGTGGCTTGCTCGCCATCAATTCGACATGCGTCCTTCGCGACGATTGGCTGCTGGAAATACCGAGCCGCTTTCGCGCATGCTGGTTTGATCGACGTTACGTTGCCGTTGCTTACTTCCAGCGTCAGGTCGTCACATAGGCAGCCACAGCCAGGGCAGGGGACATCGTGATGAAGTTCTAAGGCTTCAGCCATATTTGCCGTGCGGGAATGGGGAAGAGATCGAAGCGAAGTCGTTAGATAAAGTATAACGGACGAGATTGAAATTCGAGCCAGGTCGTCGAACGCGAACGCAATATCCGTTAACTTGTGACGAATACCCGCTTGCGCAACGAGTCGCTTGTTGCCACCTTATTTTTCAAGAACCTGATCTCTTCCTATGAAGTGTAACAGTTGCGGCGCCAATTTGCCGGAGAATCAGTCGACGTGCGAATATTGTGGAAGTCGAAGTCTATCGACGGAACCGTCGCACGACGCCGAAATCTTTCGACAGATTAAAGCGTCGCCGAAGTTCGTCAATCGACTTTCCGAGGAACGCATTGCCAAGATTCCCAAGCCAGGAATCGGGGGGATGATTTTTCTGGGTGTCTTCTTCACGATGTTTTGCGGCATTGCCCTTTTTATGTCGTTCATGTTTATCGGTGTCGGCGGGGCATTGAGCTTCAGTGGCGACGCGTTCCCTTTTTCGCTCATGCCGATCTGCATGGGGGTCGTACCGCTGGGAATGTTTGCGTTGGGTATTTTTCTGGCGGTGACGCAATTTAAACGATTCCATCAAATGACCAACGGCGACGTCGATGCCGTTCCAGCGATCGTAACTGGCAAGCGAACGGCCATCAGCGGCGGCAAGAATCGATCGACAAGCTATCACGTGACGTTTGAATTCGAGGATGGCGAGCGAAAAGAATTTCCTGTTTTCGATGGCAGTTTTTACGGACGCTTGTCCGAAGAGGATGCCGGCATTTTGTTCTTGCGTGGAGAATTTGCGGCCGATTTCGATCGAGTTCGCATTTAACCGCGACGGCAATTCCCCCCAACGCGTGCTGGGACTTGTCGCTAAGAGGGAACGTGGCATAATCGGGGGCTAAGTTTGCCTGTCCGTCGATTTGAACCGGGAAGTCCCCAAATGCTCGATCTGTACGACAAAATTCAAGACGCCCTGAAAGTTATCCACGCGAAGTGGGATAAGACCCCCAAAGCCGGCATTATTCTGGGGACCGGGCTCGGCGGTTTGGCGGAAGAGATCGAGGAAGAGGCATCCTTCGAATACACCGAGATCCCGCATTTCGCCGCATCGACGGCAACAAGTCATCGCGGCCGTTTGGTTTGCGGTACATTGTGCGGGGTTCCTGTCGTTGCCATGGAAGGCCGCTTCCATATGTACGAAGGTTATTCGCTTAAGCAAATCACGCTTCCGGTTCGCGTGATGAAAGCGATGGGGGCTGAACTGCTGCTTTGCTCGAACGCATCCGGCGGGATGAATCCCTTCTACAAATGCGGTGATATCGTACTGATCGACGATCACATCAACTTGATGGGCGACAACCCGTTGATTGGAATCAACGACGATCGTCTGGGCCCACGTTTTCCTGACATGTGTGCTCCGTACGATCACCAGTTGATCGACAAAGCATTGGAGATCGCTCGCAAGGAAGACATCGTCGCACATCGCGGCGTGTTCGTTGCCGTTGCGGGACCTAACTTGGAAACCCGTGCCGAGTATCGTTTTCTGCGAGCCATCGGAGCGGACCTGGTCGGCATGAGCACCGTTCCGGAAGTGATCGTGGCGGTGCACTGCGGCCTGCGTACCGTTGGCATGTCGATTGTCACCGATATGTGCCTTCCCGATGCATTGAAGCCAGCAGACGTTTCTGAAATTATTTCTATCGCCAACAAAGCCGAGCCGAAGCTGCGTACCTTGGTGAAAGGTGTCCTGACCGAGTTTGCCGGGAAGTAGCGAACCAGAGGAAAGAATTTGTTCAAACTCAAAGCCCAGGTCGAAGAAGTGGCTGCGGCCATTCGGCGCCGATGGAACGAGCGTCCCCTTGCTGGGATCATTTTGGGCACAGGACTCGGAACACTGACCGATGGCGTCGACGTCGAAGTGACGATCGACTACGAAGACCTACCGCATATTCCATCTTCTACCGCCCTAAGCCATAACGGGCGACTCGTATGTGGACGACTGGGCACTGTCCCAGTGTTGGTCATGGAGGGCCGTTTTCATGTTTACGAAGGGTACTCGCTCGAGACGATTACCTTGCCGGTTCGTGTGATGAAGGCGCTGGGGGCCAGCATTTTGGTCGTCAGCAATGCCAGCGGCGGCATGAATCCGTTTTACAAAAGCGGCGACATCATGCTGATGGAAGACCACATCAACTTCATGTGGAGCAATCCGCTGACCGGCCATGCCGATCCGAACCTCGGCAAGCGTTTCCCCGATATGTCTAGCCCCTACGATCGCGGCTTGATCGATACCGCGGCACGTATCGCTCGCCGAGAAGGGATCACGCATCATCGAGGCGTTTACGCCGCCATGACGGGGCCCAATTACGAAACGCGCAGCGAGTACCGCTTCTTAAAGAAGATTGGCGCTGATGTCGTTGGTATGAGCACCATACCGGAAGCGATCGTGGCATCGCAGGTCGGGCTTCGCGTGCTCGCGCTTTCGACCGTTACGAATATCTGTCTTCCAGACAACTTGGGCAGCGTCGGCAAGTACGACGTCATTCACGCCGCGCAAGCTGCCGAGCCGCGGCTACGCTACATCGTGCGAGAAGTTTTGCTGGAAGAGCAGGGGCAGTTGGCTTCCGTCTCGTAGCCGTCAGAACGATCGGCTACTTCCGCCAAATTTGAAATTCGTCGTTCTGCCAAGCGGCGGCAAACCCGGCTTCGGTCAGCCACGCAGGAAGTTCTTCAGGCTGATCGCTCGTCGTAATCACAACATCGACGTCGGCTTGCTCGATGGTACGCGTCAGCGAAGCTTCGTCGAGCGGAATTGGATAGCCTGTGCAGTTTCGTCGCGTATAAAAAGCGAGAACGCGAGGCTTGAAGAACAAGCAGACCTGATCATCTGAAACCGTTTGCTCCACTTCCGCAAAGAGGGCTTGTGACGCGGGGCTATCTGGGCCAGTAATCGAGCCATATTCGGCCGTCACATATTCGCCGGCAAAACAAAGCAGCGAGTAACCAATCACTGCAGCGATACCGCTGGTTCGCCACATTTTCGACACCGGGAGGTTCTCGCACGCATACAGCAGCCAGTAAAGAAACGCCGGCAGTAGGGGCCAGATCATGCGAATGCCATTCGCACCCGGCCACACAACGACAAGAACAAAGTGCAGTATCGAGGCGATTGCGAGAAGAGTTGGTCGCGGCCAGTTCTCTTTGGTGAAGCCTCCGATCGCGATGAGGCTGAAGCCCAAGCCTGCCCCGGCGGCCAGGTATTTGTAGTAGCCGTTCTTCCAGACGAATAAAAACGAAAGCGAATCGGCAAAGAGGTTCGAGGATAACGTCGTGGAATTGATTTGCGAAAGTTGATCGAGGTACCCTGATCCTCCAAGCGGCAACAGTAGTTTCTGGATCGCGTAAAAGAGAATCGCTGCGACGAGACTGACAATGGTAAAACGCGTGAGCCGGCGATACGTAATAGTTTCTGTCAGTAAGATCGCCGGCGGTAAAACGATGCCGACCGTTCGTGTTCCAATGGTCAGGTAAACGAGCAGGCCTGCGACGATCGCGACCCATAGGCTGTCTGATTTGTTTTCGGTGTCGCCGCGGTACTTGGTGTAAAACCACATCAGCAGCATCCACCAGAAAACGAATAAATGCTCGGAATCAATTGTCTGGTTGAATTCCCAAAACAACGGGCAAAAACCAATGAGCATTGCCACGCCGATGGTCGTCCAGGCCGATAGCTTGCGTGCGAACAGCAGTGACGAAACAAAGATCATTCCGACAAACAACGCTACGAGACCGAGTCGAATCGCCGTGAGATCCGCGCCAAAGATCGCGTAGAACGCGGCCAGGAATAAAGGGAAGATCGGCGGGTAGGCACGCGGCCCGATCACAGCCGCGTCGGGGTTGTAAACGTATCCAGTATCGGCGTAGCTTTGTCCGGTGGCGATGTTGCGAGCGTGACTTAAGTACTGGGCAAAATCACCACCCCAGTCATGCCCCGTTCGCAGCAACAATGCGTGAAGTATGAATACGGAAAGTAGTACGGCTGCAAGAACGATCTTCTGCAGCGAAGTCCATCTGGCGACGTGTTGGCAATCCGTTTGTTCCACGAAAGCACCGATGGTTTACGTTTCTTGCGCCCACTTGTCCTGGTCGATCACCTCGAACATATAGCCGTTGGGGTCTCGAAAGAAGAAACGCTCGAACGGGGTCGGACGGATTGGTGGAATCACTTCAACGTTGTATTCCGCAAGACGCTTGCGAATCTCTGCCAGCTTGGCTGCCGAAAAGAAAAACGCGAAGTGTCGACCGAATTCCTCTTCGAATGGGGACACCTCGAAAGGGTCAACTTTCAGCACATGCAGTTGCTGTCCCTTGCCGATATCGAGCCAGTAGGTCGTCGGATCGACATTGGCTGGGCGATGCACTTCCGGCCAGCCAAAGATGGTTTGAAAAAACTGAGCAGTCGCTGCGGAGTCTTGGGCAGCGATCGTAAAGTGAGCGAGCGTCATGTGGATTGCTTTTCCAGAACTTCAATCATGGCTCGGCAGAACGCCGGTAAGTCGTCAGGGCGACGGCTGGTAACCAAGTGACCGTCAACGACCACTTCTGCATCTTCCCAGGTAACACCAGCGTGAACCAGATCGTCTTTAATGCCGGGGGAACCGGTTTGACGTGTACCACGACAAATGCCTGCCGAAGACAGCAGCCAGCCACCATGGCAAATCGCCGCGACTAGCTGGCGTTTCTCGTGGATATGGCGAATGATCTGCTTGACCTTCTCGTCGCGTCGCAACTTGTCCGGCATGAAACCGCCAGGGCAGATTACACCGTCGAAGTCATCAGGATTGACGTCGGCAATCGCCAAATCGGACTTCGCAGGGTAGGTATGCTTGCCGTCGTAGGTAACGCCAGCTTCGGGGCCGGCCAGGACCGATTCGGCGCCAGCTTCTTTCAATCGCAAGTGCGGATACCACAGTTCCAAATCTTCATAGATGTCGCCCACGAAGATGAGAATGCGTTTTCCGTTAAGTGTCTGCTCGGAAGGCATGAGAAAATCCTTATTCGTAATCGATGGAGAATATTGTTTCGAATAATCCTCACAATTGCCAGCCCGAGGACAACCAGTGCTGAAGTGGGGGGCTTCGGCGGGGAATCTCGGCCATCGACTCGACCAACGGGAAATGAGGGTTAGAATTAAAAGCCGGATTAGCCCGCCTTTCTAACTCGTCTCGGGAGTTCCCAGAAACATGCCTCGCCGAATCAGTAAACTTCAAAACGCCGCTATTGGATGGATCTGCGCGACGCTTCTCGGCGTGATCATGGTCGCTGGCTGTGGCGAGAACGTAAAGTTCCGTAATCCGCTTGCCAAGAATCAACCCAAAAAAGAAACGACTTCCACCAAAAAGCCGGCCCCCAAGCCAAAGCAAGAAACGAAGCCTGCCGAGTCGAAAGAAGCTCAGGCTCGCAATTCGATGATTCGGACGACCTCGCTGCGAGGAGGCGGCACCAGCCGTTTCAGCCAAGGCAAGTCGGTCGGTGCGAATGCTTCCGTGGAAGAGAATGTTGATCGTTTGCGAAGTGAAATCGCCAGCAGTATCGACTTCGCCCCGACGATGATTGTCTGGGTGATCGACTCAACGCTCAGTGCTTCGGAAATGCGAACCTCTTGGGCCAACGCGGCTAAGAAGCTTTACTCTGACTTCCAGTCGAGCGGACTGCCAGGCGATAAACCCGCCAACAGTCTGTCGACGGCGATCGTGAGCTTTGGTGGAAAGACCAACTTCGTGCTCGAGCAGCCGACGACCAATTTCGGCGAAGTGATCAGTAAGCTGGATACGATTTCTACCGACAATTCTGGCAAGGAAGCGACGTTTTCGACCATCGGTCAAGTCCTCGACAAATATGGCCCCATGAAGCAGCAGCAGGCTCGGGAACTGATGGTAGTGGTCGTTACCGACGAAGCTGGCGACGACTGGAGCCAAGTCGATGCGGTCGTAGAAAAGGCGAACACCACCGGCGTGCGAATTTACACGGTCGGCGTGCCTGCCCCGATGGGACGGCAGATGGCCGAAGTTGCGCCGCAAGAGTCACGCAGCGATGGCATGCCGGCGATGCTGCAAGGGCCGGAGACACGTTACTCGCAGCGAGTTGATATGAAGTTTAACAGTGGCGGCTTCGGCGGTGACGACGTTGATAGTGGCTATGGACCGTTCGGGCTGAGTTACCTGGCGTATCAAACGCGCGGGGCGTTTCTCGTTTCGCGTCTTCGTTCGGCTCCTTGGCCGGCAAGTGCGATGCGTTTTGAAGACGACGTCATGCGAAAGTATCCGCCGCAATATCTGACCGAAGCTCAGTATCAGGCAAAGTTGTCCGAGAACAAAGCGCTCGCCGCGCTTCATCAAGCCGCACGGCAAGGACAAGTCGAAGCGATGACCTATCCCGCTTCTCAGTTTGTGGTCGAGGATGAAGCTCGCTTGAAGAACGCGTTGGATGGCGCCCAGCGAATTGCTGCTCGACTGGAACCCCTGGTGAACGCCATTTACGAACCGCTGGCGGAAGGGGAGAAGGATCGCGACAAGATCACCGACAAGCGTTGGCAGGCCAGCTACGACTTGGCATTGGGACGTGCTGCGGCGGTTAAAGCTCGCGTCGATGGCTACAACCAGATGCTCGCCATCTTGAAAGGCGGGCGAAAGTTCGAGGACCCTTCGCACAATACCTGGAATCTGGAGCCGGCCGATACGCTGGAGGAAGCTGGTAGCCGCCTCGAAAAGACACGGCTTCAAGCGAAGGAATACCTGGAACGGATTATCCAGGAGCATCCCGGCACGCCATGGGCTTACTTCGCCGAGAAAGAGCTGGAAACGCCGATCGGTTGGAAATGGGTCGAATATTAATCGACTTCGGTTTACCCGCACTCTGAATGAGATCGGCGCAAAAACTAAGGCCGGCATCGCATAAGACGATGCCGACCCAAGCGGAACGCTTCACAGCGAGAGTCATTGTTTATGACCGCTCTGCTGGCAGCAATCCGCGCGACGATGTACCAGCGCTGATTCGTCAAAACTAAAACGCACCTTTAACGGACATTAACCCGCTAGGCCGAAATTGCCACCATTGGTGGGTGGTCGTGGCCGCATTCTTGCTATGTCCGCGCAATTTGGCGTCGGTCCGCCTCTTGGATCGATGAGGGCACCACTTGGCCTGTGTTCATCATGCTATCGACGCGGCAGGGCATGCATGGCATGTGAACGCGTCGACCACACTGAGGGCAACGTTCGATCGGGCCATCGAAGAACGAACTGACGTCGTCCTCGGCCGATTCGGTCGGCTTCTCATTTGCCGCAGAATGCTTGCCGGTGAGAATCTGGTGAATCGTCGTCCGCGAATGCCCAGTGATTCGCTTGATTTCTGTTTGCGTGCATCCTGCCGCTTTCAGGCGGCGGATCTCGGAGACTTGATGAGGTTGTAGCCGGTTGCGAGGAATTCGTGGTGATCGCGACATAATGTCCCTGGCTCCCAATGGGTGACTGCATGAAAAGCTGCTGCCAAGCTCAAGAACATCCCGTCCAACTCAGCGCGCAACGAACCTATGAACTGCGTGAAACGTGTCCTGACAGAGGGCTCGAATCGCGGGCAAAATTCAGACGCGAAACGAGCGATTCAGGTGGCATAGATGCGATCGGACGGCGATCGCTGCCGGCAGCGCCCGGGCTGACGAGGTTGTCTTTCTGAGATGACTATTACTGTACATAAATACAGTAATATCGGCAAGCATTCGCTAGCCCAAAATGTGGGGGCACTACCGGTGGGAAGGCACAAGGTATTCGGGCATCAAGTCATGCTCGACCAAAGGTCTTCCACGTCCTTTTTCAAGCGTTCCATTTCAGCCTTCAGGGTGGCAATTTCCGCACGCAATTCCTCGATTTCGCTGCTGTTGGAAGGGGCGGATGGTGCGGGATTGGCAGGGGTGGAAGCTCTCAGCGGCTCCTGCGAGATCGGACGATCGATTGGCTCGGCAATCGTTGTTGCATCAGGAGGTTCGACCGGGGTATCGACTACGCGACCACCGCCGAGGCGTTCTCGCTGTTCGGCCAGTTCTTTCTCGCTGAAAAGCCCGTGCGTGATGACCTGACCACGTCCCTTGGGCGTCAGCGGGACGACAAGCTTCTTACGTTGAAGCTCTTCCAGTAGAGGCTGCAGCGTGGCCATGTCGGGAATTTTGCCCATGCGAGCCGCGCGTCCACGTAGTTCGCCTACGGTTTGAGCGCCGCGGAGAAGAAGCTCGGCCATGATGGCGAGTTCGTTGCCGTCGCAGCCGAGCCAGTCCTTACCGTAGTGTCGAAACTTAACAACTCGACCGTCGCCGTGGACTTCCGCAACGGCCCCCATATCGCGCAGCTGCTCCAAAGCTTCTTCGATCTCCCAGCTTTCAAGGCTCAGCTGTGGATCTCGATTGCTCTTTTGGTTGCTGCCGGTCGTCAGGCCGTTAAGCGACATCGGATAGGCATCCGGCGTCGTCTTCGCTTTCTCGATCAGCACGCCAAGGACGCGACGCTGAATCTTAGTTAGCGGACGCCAAGCTGGTTCGGGGGATTGCATCTCTTCAGACATGGGGGCCTTCCTGGTTTTGCGACAAGATGTATGTCGCGCAGGATACGACGCCCAGTGTTTGCTGGCAAGGATGCGGCACAACGAAATAGCGCGTAATTCGTTGTGCCGCTTCTACCAGCGGAGTCTCGTCAAGCGATTAGAATCGTCGCGGTTAAGCTGACGCGTCTTTCGCTGCGGGAATCAGAAATTCAAGATGATGCTGGCAATGCCACAAATGCACTTTTCGCCATTCGTCTGCGGTCAAATTACCGAACAGTGGCGACGGTACAAACTGGGCGTCGGGGCTCGTGATGCGAGCGATTCCCTTTTCCAGTTGCGGCAATGCGTTCTGATCTTCGGCCCACTCTCCGGGGGTGAATTCCCGCAGCGTTGGCATCTTGGCCGGCATCTGCTCGTTACGAAGAATCTTGCCCAGATACATCATGCGAGCGAAAGGACGCATCAACGATGCATAGAACGGCGTCGGCGGAAAACCGTCGAGCGACGCATCCATGAATCGTGATAGGTGGTCGCAAATTTGCCCAAGCGACCACTTGGATACACGATGGTATCCGACTCGAGAAAGACTTCTGGCATCACCCAAGACATCTTCGAATGTCTCGAAGTGAAGTTCGCGCCGCGACAGCTTGTCGCTAGCACCATTCCGATGAAAGCTCATACATACACCGTAAGTAAGCTGGTCCAGTGTTGGGTCCACAACGGTAGTGAACCACAGGCAAAGTGCTGGGTGCCTCTGGATAGCGAAAGTCTACGCGGTTCCGAACGCGCTGACTTTTACCTGGTGCCTGGCGTCTCTGTTCTTGTTGCTTCCCCGAAGGAAAGCGGTTCCTCTTCTAAGCTGGAAGACGTATGAGCTTATTGAATGATACGATCGTCTTCTGGCTTATCGACTCGAGGAGTCTGGCCGCCCCGCAGAACGCTATTCCCTTCAAACAACGTACGTTGATCGATGGGTTCTGGGTCCAACCAATCCGATTCCTCGAACTGACCGCTCTGGCTATAAGCTGCCAAAGCGTTCTTGTAACAGGTTAACTCAACGTGCTCTTGAGGGACACCCCGCTCCAACATCAAATTTCCTGTTTTCGGAACCGCAAGCGGATCGGAAACACCCCAGTCGGCGGAGGAGTCGACAATGATTCGCTCAGGCCCATACTTCTTTACGA
Organism: Bremerella sp. TYQ1; assembly: GCF_020150455.1. Taxonomy (NCBI): domain Bacteria; kingdom Pseudomonadati; phylum Planctomycetota; class Planctomycetia; order Pirellulales; family Pirellulaceae; genus Bremerella; species Bremerella sp. TYQ1. The sequence continues at coordinate 3,700,589 of NZ_CP083740.1, read as the reverse complement.
CTTCCACCATCCGTTCGTTCCCCATTTTTGTTTTGGGATAGATGGTAAATGCGGCCCAGTAGCCGCGTCGCAGGACCTCTTCACAGGTCTCTTCATTGTTATGGTCGATGACCACTAAATGGGGTGGTATGCCGTGCTCTTCAATGATGTCCATGCTCCGATACGTTCCCTGCTTTTTATTGCGATGGGGCGTGTGGATTAGGACGGGAAGATCGACTTCCTTAGCCATTTCCAGCTGCAAGCGAAGGTACTTCTCTTCGAGTGCTGTCATGTCGTCAAAGCCAATCTCACCCACGGCGACGACGTTCTCTTTGGCCAGGAACAGCGGCATGATTTCCATGACTTGTTCGGCGAGCGCTTCGTTGTTGGCTTCCTTCGAGTTCAGCCCGATGGTGCAGTAATGGCGAATCCCAAACTGAGCCGCTCGGAACTTCTCGAAGCCGACCAGGCTGCTGAAATAGTCCTGGAACGAACCGACATGCGTACGAGGCTGGCCAAGCCAGAAAGCTGGCTCGATGATCGCCGCCACGCCAGCTTTGGCCATCGCTTCGTAGTCGTCGGTCGTACGCGAAGTCACGTGAATGTGGGGGTCGATGAATTTCATGGTTCGTCTTCAGTGGTCAGGGGTCAGTTTTCAGCAGGAGGCTCGACGCCGCACAATCGTGGATGATTTAATACGCCGCTTCCGCAATCGCGTGCCAGGTGATCTCGCCGCTTTCGGCACGTTTGGCGATTTCGGGATTGGTTTTCAGGATGACGTCCGCTTCGTCCGAGGCGGTTGCTACCAGTGCCAACGCGATAGCAGACTGCTCGAGCTGCTCGCCGGAGGCATACAAGGCCTTCATGTCTTCTAATGCTATTTCATCGGCAAACGGTGCCGCGACACGCCACAGTTCCACGGGAATCGGTCGTGTGGCTGCCCGGCGTTCGTGGGCAAAGTCGATCAGCATTCGGGCCAATTCAGGGTTCACACGCTGGTCGATACCTTCGATCGGATCGAGGGCCGCACCGATGAACAGTGCCTTTAGAATCATCTGATTCCACGCATGTTCCGTCATCAACTCCATCGGTAGTGGGTTGTGATGGGCGATCGACTCGAAGACGGTCTTGATGTTCGTGCGGATGCCCTCGGACAATCGGTCGTCAAACAGTTCCTGGTGTGGCAACAACTGGAGGGCCTGATAGAGACAAATCTGCTCGCGAATTTCGGCGGTCTGAAACAGCTTTTCGACCGTTGCGAAATAGGCCGCATCATCTTCGGCCGGCAGCGACATCAACAGCAATACGCGTGCGGCTTGATCGAGTGTCCATGTGTTCGGCTTCCACCCTGGGCGGGCTTCGGCGGCATCATTCAGATCTCGCTCAGTCAACTGCAGATCCGCTTTGCCAACTTTCCGTGGAGCGAAGCCGAACGACATGTACAACGCCTTCAGGTCGCCGGTGGCAACCGCTTCGCGCTGCGTGTCGAGCCAGGCCTGGCCGGCATCGGAAGCTTGACGCAGAATCCAATTCTCGAGTAACTGAATTGGGGTGTAGGACATATCGTCGACCTGATTGTCAAATGGAGGATTTCTTGCCGCAGGAAATAGCGGAAAGGCATCACTTTTAGCCTAAATCGCAGGGGAGCTCGAGGCAAGGGATCGGCCCTCGCTTCGTGAGTTCGCACCGCGCAATGTGAAATGTCTTCATCCGGAATTCTTTGCCCCTGCAAAGGTAAGAACGCCGGATGCTTGTCAGCCCTTTCGCAGCATCTCGGCGGCTTTCGGGGCGAAGTATGTCAAAATGCCATCCGCTCCGGCTCGCTTGAATGCGGTGAGGCTTTCGAGCATGGTCTTGTCTAAATCGAGCCAGCCATTGGCCGCGGCGGCTTGCAGCATCGCGTACTCGCCGGAGACCTGATACACGTAGGTCGGTTGCTGGAAGGTTTCCTTCACGCGCTGGACGATATCCAAGTACGGCATGCCTGGTTTGACCATCACCATGTCGGCCCCTTCTTGAATGTCGAGGGCAACTTCGCGTAGCGCCTCGTCGGTATTGGCCGGGTCCATCTGGTAGGTCTTTTTGTCGCCTCCTCCCAGGTTGCCGGACGAGCCCACTGCATCACGGAAGGGACCATAAAATGCCGACGCATACTTGGCCGCGTACGACATGATTTGCACGTGCTGAAAGCCTTCGTGATCGAGTGCTTTGCGAATCGCGCCGATGCGGCCATCCATCATGTCGCTAGGGGCGATGATGTCGCAGCCAGCTTGGGCTTGCACGATCGATTGTTGGCAGAGCATCTCGACCGTTTCGTCGTTGACGACATAGCCATCTTTGACGAGCCCGTCTTGGCCGTGGCTCGAGTAAGGGTCGAGTGCGACATCGCACAAGATACCGAGGTTCAAACCTTTCTCGTGAATCGCTCGAACCGACTGGCAGACCAGGTTATCGGGATTGATGGCTTCTTCGCACTGAGGCGTTTTCAACTCGTTGGGAGTTGCAGGAAAGAGGGCGATGACCGGGATACCAAGTTCGACGGCTCGCTCCGCTTCTTCAGCGGCAATGTCGATCGTCACACGGTCAACACCTGGCAGCGAGGGAACTGGGGTCCGTGTCGCTTTGCCGGGCTGAACGAAGATGGGCCAGATCAAGTCGTCCACCGTCAGGTGATTTTCGCGAACCAGTCGGCGCGACCAATCGGTTTGACGATTCCGACGAGGGCGAGTTTGCGGGTAATTTCCTAGTGGACCCATGGCAGTCATGTTGGCAACGTTCCCAGGGGAAATTTTAGAATGGATTGACTTTTACGGTTGACAGGAAACGATTGTCAGTAAATGAGTTATCGACACAACACGTCATCGGCTGTCGTCGGAATCATTGAGCCGAAGCGTCTCTCGCGAAACAATGATTCGTGGAAGGCGGGATATTCCTTAGTGTACTCAGTTTGTCCCCGTCTGGGCAGTCACAGCTGTCTGTAACTCAAGAGTGCCGTTGGCATCTCAAGACGTGGCGCGTGGGATCGACTATGATAAAGCGTTGCATTTGGTTTGATTCCGCATCGCCGCCAAAGATTCACCGGACTAGAAAATAGCGGTTGCCCCCATGCGAAATTGCCGGTCTAGCCTCTGGCAAAATCCGACCGCACTAAAATACCCTCCGCCAAGGAAACCTTGATGTCTACTGACTCGCCTTTGTCTTCGCAACCTGCTTCGGCTACGCCGTTGGCATCGGAAGCGACTCGACCTTTGGCTATGGACACCTCGCCTCGTTTGCTTCCCGACGTCGCTAACGACACCGCTCCGCAGTTTCAATCGGCCATCGATCGTGTCGGTATGTCGGGCATCGAAGTCGCCATCGTCGTACGTGGTGAAGACGACATCATGATGCGAACGCCGGCCAAAGTGGATGCCTACGTCAGCTTGGACGATCCCGCGACCAAGGGCATTCATATGTCGCGGTTGTACTTGAGCTTGCAAAACGAGCTGCACACCGAGTTTTCGCGAAAGCAGATCGAACGTATCCTCGGCCGCTTTCTGGAAACGCACAACGAGATGAGCAAGTCGGCCTACTTGCAGTTTTCGTTCGAGCACATGATTCAGCGGGCCTCGCTTTTGTCCGACAATACCGCCTGGCGAAGCTATCCGGTTCAAGTCGAAGCGTTGCAGCAGGGGGATCAAGTTAAGTATCGCGTTCATGTTCGGCTGACCTATTCCAGCGCGTGCCCATGCTCGGCTGCACTGTCGCGTCAGCTTTTGCAGCAGCAGTTTGAAGAACAGTTCTACGGCCACAACTGGCTTAGCGCTTCGACGGTCCTCAACTGGCTTGGCTCGAACAACACCCTGATTGCTGTTCCGCACAGTCAGCGAAGCCACGCTGATATCACCGTCGACTTGGACGACTCGCGTGACGATCTGCCAATCGACGAGATCATCCAGCGTGTCGAGGGTGTCCTGAATACGGCAGTGCAAGCCGCGGTGAAGCGAGCCGACGAACAAGAGTTTGCCCGACTCAATGGCGAGAACTTGATGTTCTGTGAAGATGCCGCTCGCCGCATGAAGTCGGCTATCGACCCGATGCCTGGCGTGATTGACTACCGCGTTCAAGCAAGCCATTTCGAGAGCCTTCACCCGCACGATGCCGTGGCAATCGTTGTCAAAGGCATCCCCGGCGGCATGGTTCCGTAGTCTCTGTTTTTGCACACTCATTGGCTTCCAAGTCCATGCTTAGTCGTCGAACATTTCATCAACAAGCTGCCGCCCTGGCAGCTTGTTCTTTGTTGGCAGGCCCAACGTCGCTGGTGGAAGCTGCCCGGCAACATGGGATCGAGATCGCAACGCAGCAGTATCCCTGGGGCACGTTTTATCGCCGCAGCGGGAAGGCTCTCGGCAATCTCGATCTTCTTCTGGGCGAGATCCAAAGTTGTGGTTTGACTGGATATGAACCAATCGCCAACTCGCCGCAGCAGATCAAGCAAATAGCGAAAGCCGCGCGTCAGCGGGAACTCAAAATCGATTCGTTGTACGTCAACAGTACGCTGCACGATTCGGATCAGACAGCGGCAAGCATTCAAACAGTTGTCGATATTGCCACCGCGGCGAAAGAGGCTTGCGGAACGCAGATCATCGTGACCAATCCGAGCCCAATTCAATGGGGCGGGGCACAAGATAAATCGGACGAGCAGCTGCGAACGCAAGCCAAAGCATTCGATCAGCTGGGGGCCCGACTGCGAAAGAACGGCCAGCAGTTGGCCTATCACAATCACGATGCGGAACTGCGGCAAGGTGCCCGCGAACTGCATCACATGTTGGCGTCGACCGACCCCGCAAATGTTCGGTTTTGTTTGGATGCCCATTGGATCTTTCGTGGTTGTGGGAATTCTGAAGTGGCTGTCTGGGACGTCGTTCGGCTTTACAAAAATCGCATTGTCGAACTGCATTTACGGCAGTCGCACGATGGCGTTTGGGACGAAGCTTTTGGCGACGGCGACATCGATTACACGCAACTTGCCGACATGCTTTCCGATTTAAAAACACCTCCGCTGCTTGTGCTGGAACAAGCGGTCGAAGGGAAAACTCCCCAGACTCAATCCGCGGTCGAGGCCCACACACTCGGTCGTGCGTATGCTCAAAAAACCTTTGCGAAACTGGCGGCCAAGTGACTGACGAAAACGATGCTTTGACCCTGCGTGCCGCTCAAGAGGAAGTCGATCGTTGGATTCAAACGATTGGCGTTCGGTACTTCTCCGAGCTGACGAACTTGGCTCAGTTGGTCGAGGAAGTCGGCGAGGTCGCTCGCATCATTTCTCGCACCTATGGAGAGCAAAGTTTCAAGGCTTCCGACAAGAAGGTTGAGCTCTCCGACGAACTGGCCGACGTGTTGTTTGTGGTGATCTGCCTGGCCAATCAAACGGGAGTCGATCTGACCGAAGCGATGCGTCGCAACTTGGAAAAGAAGACTAAGCGTGACGCGACTCGGCATCAGGAAAACGAAAAGCTGCGATAGACCCCGCGGCCAATCCCCATGGAATCGGAAAAGTGTCCGCGGGGCAATTTTTATTTTTGAGGTCTCGCTTGTACCGCAATCAGGCACAACGCCCTCTGAGATCCGCTGCCTGCCCAGCTCCCTGTTTGGCGCAAGGGTAGACAAGCTTGGACAAGAACTCGTCAATAAATGGTGGATACTTGGACAATAAAAGCGTAAAATGATTCTTTAGCGAAAACGATCTTCGTGTTTCTGAGTTCCTCAAAAGTTTTTTGCCGATTTTGGCGTTTCCATCGCCGGCCGAATCTTCTGAAAATCGCTTGACACTTGGACAACTCAGTCGATGCTCATTCCGCCCTGCAGGACACCCAATTGGGGATCCATTCTTTTGGGGTACTGGTAATTGCCTGTGAAAAATGGTACGATACTGGATGCTGTGGAAAAACTGGCGCATTTCTGTAAGTAGCACGAAGCTGTTTCAGCGGGCGTTTTCTTTTTCAAATCGATGATCGCACGAGCCATCGTCTCGATCATTCGCCACACAGCTCCAACGGCTTTATGGAGAAAGTCGCCAATTTGATAGCAGGAGGCTGAGCTCTTCGAATTCCTACATAGGAGCTTCCCATGCTGACCGAAGGCGAAAAGAAAGTCCTCAGAACATTCCGCCAATACTTGATGGATCCAGGCCGAATGCTCTGCTTCACTGGCCCGATGCTCGCGACCCACAGCAAATCTCTCACCAAGCTGGTCAAGCGGGATTACCTGGTTCCTGAATCGTTCAAAGGCGCTTACAGCCTGACGAACGCTGGTTTTCAAGCGATGCGATCTTGTAAATAACGATCTCCAATTTGGATCGTTTACCATATCCGGGTGTCGGGATGACTTCCAAACCAAGTCGACCCGGCACCCGTTTTTTTATCTGCTCTACCGACAGCCAACCGCCACCATCAATCCGCATACCCGGGTCAAGTGGCACGGAAGCCACTTGTCTCTTACAAGCATCGCTTCGGATGAAATGTCGCTTCGTTTGACGGAACGAATGCTCTGAGCGACGGGAATGCTTAAGCCTGGTTCGCACGCGGCGAATGTGTTAATTCATTTCACCTGGTGGTGCGTCTTTCGTTTCTGACGTAACGATCGTGTTCTCTTCAGGCTCGGGGCCGCTGCCAGGTTGCAGATACCACGTTCTTGTCTTCGGTCCATTGATAAGCAGATTGTGACGAACGGTTACCTGCGAGGGGCACTTGAATTGAGTCCCGCCGGCGGTGACCAGAATGAGGTTCGTCTTGTTGTCGTTGGCTCGCGCATCGACGACATTGTCCGCGATGGTCACATTCGTTGAATCGCTTAGCACCATCACGACGCCGTTGGTCTGACGACTCGAACCATGCACGATCGTGTTGCCGGTAAGGGAGATATTGTTGGAGCGATCCTCGACATGCAACGCTTCGCTGCCGTAGTTACGAATGTCGCAGCGTTCGACTTTGCTGTCGGCAACGTTGGCAAAGCCGACCGCGAAACCTGCCCCTGGTGTTTGGCAGCGATTGTCGCGAAACGTGCAGTCTCGAACGATGATGTTTCGCATCTTCCCTTTGGGCGAATTGAACTCGAGATCGGAGGCTCGGTTTTGCTCGAACGTGCTATGCTCGACAAGAACATCCTCGACGGTGCCGGTGGCGTCATTCGTCTGGAACAGCCCGAACGAACAACCGCGGATAGCAATACGGTTCAGCTTCAAATCCTTCAACGTACCGAATCCAACTTGCATCGCATGGCAGTAGGTGCCGGGAAATTGATCGGCGTTGCCCACGATCTCGACGTCGCGGAACGTAATGTTTTCCAGCGTGCCGAACATCGGCAACAACACCGCGGGAAACGCCTCGACGCGTTCGATCGTCAGCCCGGCAAGCGTAACGTCGCTGCTTAGCTTGAACAGATTGCGAAACTTCTTTTCCGTTCCCGTCGTCGCGAGAAGCAGGCGAGTCTGCCCCCCTTGGCCCAGGAGCGTGATCCCGGAAGGAACGGTCAAAGGGCTTTCGGTCAGTTCGATACGATACGCGCCGGCCGGAAGCACCAACGTGTCGCCAGGTTCAAGCTTGTCAAACGCTTTCCTCAGTGCCGCACGATTGTCCGTTTTGCCATCGGCGACCGCTCCAATCGATGGATCCGTAAAGAAGTATTCCCCAGCCGCTGCCGCCTGAGAAAGGAAAGTAAACGTGCCGAGCAACAGGAGCAAACGGAAAGTCATCATCGAATAGCGGCGATCGTAAGAGGGGCAGGGAAGGGGCGCGAAGGAAGCGTTATTCTGATTAAGTCGACCGCAAGCGTCAATTATTCGGGAGGCTCACTAAGCCACGCCCGCAATCGCGTTTCATCCTGCAAGCGAAAGCGACTGGTGTTGGCGTGGAGCGTGAGTTGCTGTTGGTTTTCGGTCACGACGAAAGTGATTGGGTTGCGGCCTGATTGGATGGTGACTTGCGTGACGATGGCATCAGGTTTGATTGGGGTGGGGCTGATCCGACTCGCCGAGTCGAGGCTTGCCAGGAACGCTCGGGCATCGGTTTCGGTAAGGTCGATTCGCTGGCCAGCAGCGGTTGTTATGGACAGATTAAAGATCCGCGCCGTTTGCAACTGCTTAAGATCGACTACATCAAGCGGTTGGGTTCTCGAACTAAAGCAGCCGACAACGCAACACAGCAGGAGCCCGGCGATGGTGCCCCTGGAAAGTCTTACTCGAAGGGCATGGGCTGCCACGTAACGGAAGGCCTGCATTTCAAGTGGTGAAGTGGAGTTGCCTACGGATGCTTTGGCAGATCGGTCATGTCGACGACTCGTGTTCCCGTCGGAAGAAGAAGAGTAAGGTTTTCGTCGGTTGGGGGATCGCGAAGTTCGTGAGAGGTCAGCGTAAGCGTTGTTGTGGGGCCGATCTTCTCGGTGGGAAGTTTTGAAACGTCTCCCTTAGCGAATTGCCGCATGTCGACTTTCGAGACCAGCCAGGCGTCTCGCGATTCGATTCGCTGGTAGCTGATTTTCGTGTGCCACAGGATCGAGCCGTCGACATGGTAGAGGATCGACTCGACCGGTAAGAGGTCGACTTTCGGATCGAAGCGAATCCAAAAACGGTTTGGGCCGTCGTACTCCGCTTCGATTTGCTGCAGTTCGCCCTCAGGCGAAACTTGCTGGGTCAAGCGGAACTCCGGCAGCAAGCTGAGAAACGGTTGGCGAATGTCGAACATGCAAGCTTCGCGGGGATCCAGCGGAAGCATGCCTGCCATCTGATCGGGGCGGCGGACGGCAAGCGTTTTGTTCCAGGATTGCCATTGGTCGTAATGCTGGCCGTCAAACAGGAGCCGCGTCCTAGGGTCTTTTTCGCCAAGCTCTTTACTTTCGTAGCGGTACTTCTCGCCGAGGTAAGCCACGGAAATTGCGTGTTCGGTTTTCGGCCGCATTGTCATGATGAACTGGGCACCATCCGGCGTGTCATGCTTGATCGTTTTCTCTTTGTCGACTCTCGGGTCCAAGTTCAGCGAGTCGTATTGGGCTTCGACCATGCCCAGTCGATCGTGATTCTGAACCCACGCGGCTTTCACTTGCTCGCGGAGCGACGCTGACCGATCGGCTGTCTCTTGAGCCATCGCGAAACTTGTCAGCGTGCCTGGCACGACGATACTGGCCAAGAAGATACCGAGAGCACGACGAGATAACATGGCAACGGAACGCATAGGTTTCTCCTGATCCATGCAGAAAACCGATCGGCGAAATGAGAGACACACTGCGAATCTTAAACCTGCGGTTTACCGGGTGTCAAAACAATCTGACTCGGAAGAATGGTTATCAGCAGTGGTCGGGGCTCGACCCGAAATGGGATCGTGCTAGGCTGAACCGTTCGCCGCAGGTTGTGTCCTGCCCGGAATACGTTGCCATGAAAGGATGGGCCGAGATGCCACCGATCGAATCGCTTCCCTATTTTCTGCTGGCCATGCTGGTGATCAGTATGACGCCGGGACCTGATATGTTGGGCATCTTGAGTTACGGAATTGCTCGGGGGCGTCAGGCCGGCATGGGGTTCGCTTTTGGAGTCGGGCTGGGGACCCTCTTTCACACCGTATTAGCGGTTGTCGGAATCTCGGCTGTGGTGGCGACATCGCCATGGGCGTTTCGTTTTATTCTTTACGCAGGTGCGTCGTACTTAATTTACCTCGGCACCAAAGCGCTCATGAGCCGCAGTAGCGTCGATGAATTCGCGATCGATGACAAGCCGGCACGGCAAAGCTTTGGCGAAGCCTGCTTGCGAGGCTTTGTGTGCAACGCATTGAATCCGAAAGTCGGCCTCTTCTTTCTGGCGTTTCTGCCGCAGTTTATCGACGCCGGCCGGCCAGCATGGTCGCAGCTGCTGGTGCTGGGGATCGTCTTCTGGCTTTGGACGACGCTCAGTTACTCGCTGCTGGGGTATTACTGCGGCGTGGTCGGGCAATGGATTCGCGGCCATGCATCGACTGGTCGTTGGATCGACCGCGTGACCGGCACACTGTTTGTCGGTCTCGGGCTACATCTGATCTTTACCGGGCAGAAGTCTTAATCTCGACCCATTTCGGTACAGCAAGCGAAATATGCAATTTCGCTTATGGGAAATAACACCACTTTATGGTTGTTCGGAACCATCGCTTGTAAGTGGTCAATAAATGGCCTACTCCAAAAGCAGTGGGTGTGCTGGCTAGAAAGTACTAGTCGTGCCGTTGTATCTTCCTGCGCATGTAGCCCGGTGGCAGGGTAAATGTGAAAAAACACGCAGAAAAATATTGCAATGCCTACCGGGCATCGGTATGCTTCGAAAACTTCGCGAATGTCACGTGAAATCTTGACGAAGCGAATCTCGGAACGGAGAAACGGCCATCATGCAAACGCTGCAAAGCCTATTGAGAGGCAGGCTTGGCAGCGAAGTTCCCTCGGCAATATGTGATGTGGACAAGATTTGTTCGCGTAGCTGTACAGAGGGGTAATCGAGCAGCTTGGTCGAAGGTGTGTTGCCAATGCGTAAAGGGAGAGAATCTTACACAGGGTGAATGGTTTCACTGTGTAAAGGATCTTCTTGTTCGCTTGGGAATCGCCTCGTTTTCATCTTTCTTTTCTTCGGTTCGTTGGAGATTCCTATGACCGTGACGAGAGTGCGTAGGACTGGCTTTACGCTGGTCGAATTGTTGGTGGTGATTGCCATCATTGGCGTTCTGATCGCTTTGCTGTTGCCGGCCGTGCAACAGGCTCGCGAGGCCGCACGGCGGATGCAGTGCACCAATCACTTGAAGCAGATTGGTTTGGCGTTCCACAACTATCACGACATCTACGGCAAGTTCAGCTGTGGGGCTCGCGGTATGGACGATTGGTCGTTGAAGAATGGTTCCAACTGGCGGACCGCCATCTTGCCGATGCTCGAGCAAGGAAACATCTACGACCAGCTCGACTTCAGTGGTAGCTTCGCGGGCAACAGCTATGCCGGCAACGAAGTGCTGAAAGACCTGGTGGTGGATGGCTTCCTTTGTCCATCAAGCACGCTGCCAGAGATTGATACTTCGGTGGGGAACAATACCTGGGGCATGTGCCATCACTACGTTGGCTTGCAAGGAGCGGCGCCGACGGTGCCGGGCAACGTGGGCGGCTACCACGACTGCAAACATGGTTGGTCGTGTAACAATGGTTTGCTTTCTCCGAACGAGTATCGCAGCTTTCGTGATGCGACCGATGGTTCGTCGAATACGTTGTTGATTGCCGAACAGTCGGGACTGACGAACAATCTGAACCGCACTGCGAATTACTACGGCGGTTGGCACGGCGCACGAAACTACGGCCATGTCGGCAACTCGACGGAAGGATGTAGCGACTTGTGGCAGTCTGGAACGACGTGCGTTCGTTTCGCGATTAACTCGGACATCATACAAGTGGGTGCCACCGATACGACTTATCGCAACAACACCATTCTGAATTCGTTCCATCCTGGCGGGATCAATGCGATGTGCTTGGACGGCAGTGTGCACTTCATTCCTGAGACGATCGACTTCGACATGCTGAAGCGGCTGGCGGTTCGTAGCGATGGACAGACGGTTGAATTCTAGTTGCGTTGAAGTTCTTTGTTTCAAGCGCTACGTCGCGCGGTAGCGGTAACCTGTCGCGACGTAACGCTTGTGTCTTAAGCCCCACAGACACAGGAAAGTAAAGTTAATGAATCGAGTCTTATGGACCCTATGCGCGGTCGCGGCCGTTGCATTGGGAAGCACAGGCTGCAACAACGGACCCGGCTACCCTGTCGGGCAAGTCGAGGGAACGTTGCTGCTGAAAGGAAAGCCAGTGAATGACAACGTCGAACTCTTTTTGATGAATCATCAAACAGGCTTTGCCTACAAAGCGAAGGTCGGCGAAGCAGGAGCTTTTAAAGTGGAAGAGCCAGTGCGTGTGGGCGACTATGTGGCCTACGTGCAGCCGGCGGTTGATGTGAATCTCGATATGGACGGAGCACCCACTCCGGTCACAGCCGTTGCTAAAATTCCTAGGAAGTACACCAACGACGTAGGAAGCGACTTAAAGATCAGTGTCGCGGAAGGAGAAAACGTCGTCGAGTTTGACATGAAGTAATCGGCAGCGTCCGGTTACTTCGCAGCGAAAAGGCCAGGGCTCATGGTGCGAGGCGAGTCCTGGCCTTTCGTATGCGCGGTGTCGATCTGAAACGTTATGCGAGCAATGCTCGTTAGGATCCGGTGTCTTACTTCTTCAGATCGAAGTTGATTTTGTTCTCGCCTTCTTGCACGTTGGCAGTCAGTCCGGATTGGGCTTCAGAACTGTAGCGAGACGGAATCAGCGGGCGAACAGGGTGCTCTGGGCCGAGATCTTCCACGGCGCTGATCATCACGCGGTACGATCCGATAGGAACGTTCTTGCCGTACTCTTTCGTTTCGACGTGATAGGTCCCATCTGGCTGGATGGTCCCTTGGGCGTACGGCATTCCTTCTTTCTCAGGAATCAACATGATGGTTCCTGTGGGAAGCGGCTTGTCCTTGTAGGTGACGTTCCCGATGACTTGGCCTGAAGGGGGGCCTCCAGGACCGCAGCCGATGGTCACCGTGCAGGCAAAAACGAAAAGAAGCAATGCAATGGAATGTTTCGTCACGAGCATAGATCTCTTGGGGATATGTATCGAAAGCAGATTGCGGTACCACCGCCGCGAAAGCTGACGATGGCACCGCTTCATCTTCTGACTGTTTAGCTGTCGGTTTAGTTATCAGCGATCACTTCGCCGTTGCTACGTGTAGCCATGCTCTTCAGCAGGCCCAGTGGCATCGTTTCGGTGAGAAAGCTGACGCTACCGTCGCCCATCAGGAACATGGCGCCGCCTGGGTGTTCGCTGGTGTACGGCGTCGTAGAGGTGATGAAGTCGCCGGTGTAGTTGATGGGGTAGTTGACCGTTTTGTGGTCGATCGTCAGCCACGATCCGGTGTACTCGAAGTAGCCAAACACCCATGGCTTAATACCACCCCAGCCGGTAGCCATGTTGGAGGTAAGCCAATCACGCGACTTCGAGGTTTCGCCAAGCAGGATTGTGTTGGTCGTACCGTCGGTGATGTCACGGAAGCCGATTTTGCTGCCAGGATACATGATGCCGGAGCGGCTGTGATAGCGACTTGAATCGCCGCTGCTGGTATCGAGATCGACGTCGTACGAGCCTGAGTTTGCGCGGTAGTGGAGCGAGCCTTGCTGCTGGGCGTTGGGGAAGTTGCCGCCTGGTGGGTGATCGGAGGCTAGTTCACCAATGGCCGACGAAGGGCACGTAATGCCAGGCACGGCGCCGAAGATAGGGTTGTCGGTATCGTGGTTACGGTAAGGGCTACGTGCGGTGAGATAGTGCGGATGCAGCGCCTTCATCGCTTCCAGGCGGGTGCCTTGCTCGATGAAAGGGAAGATGCGAGGAACCCAGCCGAGTGCGTACTGGATGCCGTTGTCGCGAATATGGATCGGGCCAAGCGGAAAGCTTTGGTAGGTATCGTGATAGTTGTGAAAAGCGAGACCCAGTTGTTTCTGGTTGTTGCTGCATTGCATTCGGCGAGCAGCTTCGCGGGCCTGTTGCACGGCCGGCAGTAACAGGGCAATCAATACGCCAATGATGGCGATCACAACTAAGAGCTCGACAAGCGTGAAACCGGAACGTTGTTTCATAAGAAGTAGAACCAATAAAAAGGTTGTTCGTGGCGCAATTTCCGATAAGGAGGCTGCCGACGATCAAGCGTAGTCAGCCTAGTGTCATCCGCCATGACACTTCTGATGATACCACGTGGCATCACAAATGCAAGCTTTTTGCGTTTCGGATTGACTTTTGCGCAAGCGAGAGATTGTCGCGTAGTATTTGAGAGAATTGCCTGATAGCATTCTTTTTTCGCTATGTAACGGTTATGCTGGCACGTTTTCTCAGATTGAAACAGACGGAACGATTCGATGGATACTGAGGCGATACGGAAGAAAAGCCTGTCGAAGGCTAAGAAGCTGGGCTATCCGATTAACGCAGAGCTGCCGCTGCTGGGCGACCTTTCGATTAAGCGAACGCCGGAAGAGTTCCTCGATCGGATGCTTTGCCTTTACACGTGTGTTGCTTGCTCGTTTGGGTTTCCGAAGCAACTCGGCTGGTCTTGGTTGGCCCAGGAAGGGCTCCTTGAGAAAGTGACCGAAGAGGAATCGCTGTTTCTGCGAAACAAGGATGACGCACCACTGGACAAGTTCGCCCCGCATGTCGAAACCGTCTGGGCGATGACTTGGGTTGGCCAAATTCAAGATACGCTTGAGTTCGATCAAACGTGCACCAACGACATGGTGACATTCTTCCCGAACTTGAAAGCTTCGGCATCGAGCGAAGCGTTTCGCAGTAAGTGTCAACTTCGTACCGCGGAAGAGATCGCGCCGAAGCTGGATCTGGCTTACTGCATTCATTGGGCAATCCAGCACGAGACGGCCAACAACTTGGAGCTGCCCAAGAAGCCAAAGCGTCTGCGGCCGTATATCATTATCAACCGGCGGCATGCCCTCGAGTGGCTCTTTTGCGATGAGCCATGGGCGGAAGTCCCGATGGATATCGACTAGCCGCCGCGGCCAGGCAATCTACGTTCAATGCGGCGAATGGCCAATGCAGCGTCACGAACCTCACCGGAAGGAAGGCATCTCTTATGCGCAAGTTGGAAGGTAAAACGGCAATCGTCACTGGCGGCTCTCGCGGCATTGGAGCCAATATCTGCGAATGTCTTGCCGCGGCAGGTGCCCAGGTCGTCGTGAATTATGCCCACAACGAACAAGCGGCCGCCGAAGTGGTCGAGCGAATCGAGGCCAGCGGAGGTATCGCGGTTGCGGTTCAAGCGGACGTTTCCAGTTCGGCCGATGTTGCTCGGCTGTTCGATGCGGCGGAAGAGAAGTTCGGCAAAGTCGATGTTCTGGTCAACAATGCCGGGATTGTTCATTACAAGACGATCGAAGAGACGACCGACGAAGAGTTCGCCAAGCTGATGGCCACGAACGTCAGCGGCGTCTTCTATGGGATGCGTGAGGCTTCTCGGCGGTTGGCCGATGGTGGTAGGATCATTTCGATCTCGTCGTCAGCGGCACGCATGTTTCTGCCAACATATGGTCCTTACTGTGCGACCAAGGGAGCGATCGAACAACTCTCGCGAAGCCTGGCGAAAGAGTTGGGGACGCGCGGCATCACGTCGAATATCGTTTCGCCAGGCCCAACGGCAACGGAACTATTCCTGGGAAACAATGACCAGGAAAAGATCGAACGCATGTCCAATCTGGCCGCCCTTGGCAGACTTGGCGAACCAGAAGATATGGGCCCCGTCATTGTCTTTCTGGCCAGCAGCGACGGAGGCTGGATCACCGGTCAGGTCCTCCCTGTAAACGGTGGGACCGCTTAGTAAAGAGTGACTAGGGGGCGATGTCGTAAAACCGCAATGGAGCGAATCCTTCCCATGGTGGTGTTCGGACACTAGGAAGAAGGGATTCGCCGTGCTAAGAGGCTAGAGCCCCTTCTTTGAGGAGTCTGGCGTGCCGCTATCACGGGATAGCAAGGGGTTTAAGCATTGGCGTGACATATCTGCGCACTTTCAGTGCAGCTTTTCAACGCCTGACGCGCGTGGGCAAAGGGTGATACTGAAAAAACAGTATCTGTTTCATTTTAATGGCAGATACATCTCCTGGGATGGCGATTTAGGGAATGCAATGTCCCTGTGCGGTGTTGGTGCGGCAAACTTCATTGAGGATTGAGGTGCTGGCAAAGGGATTTGGAACAAGATTTGATCAGTAACAGTCCGTAACCTGGAAAGGGAGATTCCCTTCCATTACGACTTCCTCCTTTATCCCTTCCTCTGGAGATGTTGCTGATGTCTGTTCCTTTCCGATCGCGTCGCGGATTCACGCTTGTGGAACTGCTGGTGGTGATCGCCATCATTGGTGTTCTGATTGCTCTTTTGCTTCCGGCGGTCCAGCAAGCGCGTGAAGCGGCTCGGCGGATGCAATGCACCAACCACCTCAAGCAGCTTGGCTTGGCGATCCACAACTATCACGACACCTACGGCAAGTTGCCGTACAACGCGGTGCCGCAGCTAGGCAGCGTGGGGGATCGGCAGCGTGGCCCTTCGTGGTTCGTCCGCATGCTTCCTTTCATGGAACAGAATGCCGCTTACGATCAATTTGAATTCGCAGGCGACTGGACGATGCAGGATGGGCCAAGTCCCAATGCTGCGATTCTGGGCCAGCTGCGCGTGCCTGGCTTCAATTGCCCATCGAGTCCACTGCCTGAAGTCGAAACGCAGTCGACCAACGCCAACGGCAGTGTTGATTTGCAAGTGGCCAACTATGTCGGCATTACCGGTTCTTACTTTCAAGGAGGCACCACGAGTGTGGTATCGACTTCGCCCCAAGACAGCAGCTACGGCGATGCGGTTTATAACGGGATGATCGTTCCGATCAATTCCAAGAGTCGCGCGATTGGCTTGGAAGCTGTGACCGACGGTACCAGTAACACGATGATGGTCAGCGAGCAAAGCGACTACTTTTATAACGCGTCGGGAACCAAGATCGCTCGCCGAAGTTCCGGGCATGCCGGTCGCACTTGGGGCAACGGCGGTGGTGCTGGAACGTGGACGTCCAACGTCACCACGGTGCGATACGCCATTGCTACCGAAGGTGGGACTGGTAACGCCGCGAACTATAACGTCAACGTCGCATTGATCTCGGCCCATCCAGGCGGCGTGAACTTGGCGTTAGGGGATGCAAGCGTCCGTTTTCTGGCGGAAACGATCGACTTTGCCATTCTGACCGGACTTGCGGATCGCCAAGATGGCGCGGTCCTGGGTGAATTCTAATTCCATTGAGAAACGGCTTGAGAATGTTGATGAAACGATGGCAACTTCATGTTGGTTTGGCCCTCGTATTGGCGATGCTGACAGTCGGTTGTGCTCAGGAAGATTACGGTGACTTAGGAAAAGTGACCGGTAAAGTTACCCTCGACGGATCGCCCTACGCAGACGCGATTGTTACGTTCGCGCCTGAGGGTGGTCGACCGTCCAAGGGTGCCACCAACGCAGACGGCAGTTACGAGCTGACCTACATCCGCGCCACGAAAGGTGCCGAGCCGGGGGATCATGTTGTTTCCATTGAAACACAAGCTCCCACGCAAGCAGATGACTATCGTGGACCGGCATTCAAAGATCCGATTCCGATGAGGTACAACCGGCGAAGTGAATTGAAGCGAACGGTTGTGCAAGGAGAGAATACGTTCGATTTCGATTTGAAGTCTAAATAATTCGCCACTCGGAAACGAACAACAGAGAAGAGACGTCTTGTCCGTCCTGGGCAAGGCGTCTTTTTCTTTCTTGTCGTTAACCGATAGGATGGAGCAACTCAATTCGACCGAGCAAGGAATGCTGATGATTCAGGAACAAGAACCACTGCCAGATGTCCCCGAGCCGGACCAACCATATCGCCGGCCTGTCGAAACGATGTCGCGTCCCCAAGTCGAAGCGGAGCTTCGTGACTTGTTCGGCGGGGCTGTCATGTATTTGCTGATCCCCATCTTTTTAATCGCGCTGAGCACAACAACGCTGGTGACCACGCCGATCTTTGTGAGAGTCTTGCCGGCCGTGGCGATTATCTTTGTTGGCTACTGGGTTCTGCAGAAGGCCTACGTCCCGATGCTGGAAGCGGACCCTAAAATGGCACTTTTCTATCTGCGCATGGTCTCGCGGCTGGGGGGCGGCATTATGAGTACTCCTCATAGTCGAGTCGTCGAACTTTGCAAGCGACGAGAGGATTTGAGCCATGCCGAGGGGCCTGAGGCGTAAAGGATTGAAGGGCGCTCGATCTACCGTTATCCGTGCTAGCTAATCTGTTACCTGTTTAAACGGGTATTGGGCGAATTGGGTCACTTTGTATCCCCACCAATGGCAATGAAAGGGGGTTTGTCAACGGGGGTGAAATTTGCGTTAAAAGGCAAATAGCTTCGATAGCGGTGCTAGGCTTCTTTTTTCGACAAAGTTTACCAAGAACGTGCAAGAAGAATTTAGTCGAGAAGTAGGAGAAAATGTTCGCAAGGGAACTCAGTTGAACTGCTTTCTGCCATGCGATTGAATAAAGTGGGGATCTTGTCCTTTAAGGGGGGTGTCCCCGTGTCAGGGAAATTAGTTTTTTTTAGTTGGCTGATTGCCCCTCGTGAATATCAGTTTCTGGAGTATAAAGAATCACGCAGCGCTTTTCATGCAGTCAGATTCCTCATCAATCGATCTGCTTTTACGCTGGGTTAACTGACCAATAGAGGCACGGAGAACGCCATTCTCCGGGGTCGGAAAACCGGTTCTCGCTCGATGATTCAGCGGGGGCTCGTCCATCTAGTTCTAATTTCTTGTAGATCTCTGGGAACAGAGAAGGAGACTTACGTGACTCATTCTTGGAATGCCCGCCGGGGTTTTACCTTGGTGGAACTGCTTGTTGTGATTGCCATCATTGGCGTGCTGATCGCACTGCTTCTTCCGGCGGTCCAGCAGGCTCGTGAAGCCGCTCGTCGTATCCAGTGTACCAACCACTTGAAGCAGGTTGGCCTGGCAATGCACAACTACCACGACACTTACATCAGCAAGCTGCCATTCAACGGCGGTACCACGCAGATGCAATCCCCAGCCCCTTCGTTCTGGGTTCGTCTGTTGCCATTCATGGAACAAAGTGCTGCTTTTGATCAGCTGAACTTCAACAACATTGCTACTGGTGCTTACCTGACCAATAACATTGGCACCTCGTCGGCTCCTGGTACACTCGCCATACTGAATGTTGATGGCCTGTTGTGCCCATCGAGCCCACTGCCAGAAACGGCTGACGCTTATCCGAAGTATCAGTTCACCAGCTATGTTGGTATCGCGGGTACTTGGGGTCAGGTCAATCAGGCTGACGGTTCGATCGCAGCGATCAACTCCAGCAACTTCCAGAACTACAACGGTGTTGTGATCAACATTGGTAACGGTGCCAGCGCTATCGGTCTGGGTAGCATCACCGACGGTACCAGCAACACGATGATGGTCAGCGAAGTCAGCAACTACTACTACGACGAGTACAACAACAATACCCGTCAGGCCGCGACTCTTCGCCCAACGGTTGGTACTGCTGTTGCCAACGGTGGTGCTTGGGCTACGCCAACAAGCGTTGCCAAGACGGCTGACATCGGTTTCCAGAACATTGTTGGTATTCGTTACCCAATCAACAAGTTCAACAGCAACACTCTGACCGACGACGGTAAGGCTATGGGCGGCGTCAACATGCCACTCACCTCGCCACACCCAGGCGGCGTGCTTTGCAGCTTGGCCGATGGTTCGGTCCGTTTCCTGGCTGAAACCATCAACCAGGCAACGCTGGTCAACTTGGCTTCTCGCCAAGACGGTCAGGTTCTGGGCGAATTCTAATCGCTCGGTTTCATCTGAAACAACGAAGCGAGGGTGTCGATCGGCACCCTCGCTTTTTTTATGCGCGGCTTGGAAAGACGAAGCTAGGGATAGAGCGGTCGCTCGATGGAGAACTTCCCAATGGTCCAGGCCGGTAGGTTGGAAGAAGAGCCTATTCTATCGAGAACGTATCGCCCGGCTGTTGGATGATCTCCGGCTGATTGAGGCTTTGTTGATAGGCGATCGCTGTGGCGGCTCTGGCGTAGTACAGCTCGACAGCGCCCAGTAACTCTTGCTGATCGCTTTGCTGTTTGGGAAGAGGGATCTTGATGGTCTGCTTCTTGCCGTCGCGACGGATGACGATGTCGAGCCTGGCTCCCCAGTCGTTCTCGACCGACATGCTTTCGACTTCGCGGAAGTAAAGTGGTTGATCCCAGTCTTCGTAGGTGATCTTCTCGTAATCGAAATGAACGAGTCGATCTTTGGCGGCCATTCGCTGGATGGCAGGGAAGAACTTCTCGACTAGTTCCTGCTCGGTCTCGTTCGAGGGGATATAGCGATAGGCGAGGACTTGTTCGTGGAACTGGCGGAACTGCTCTTCGTAATGTTCCCATTGGGAACGTTCGAGGTGTTCGGCGCCATCGATTTTCTCGAACCAAGGGCCGAGCGTATCGTCGAATAAAGCGTTACGCATCGCGTCGGGCGAAGGGTGAAACCCGAGTGCCTCGAGCCGCTGCTGAAGGGGAGGGTGCGTATCAAAGGGATGTACGGTGGCCAGTTCGCCGACGTCTCGTTTGTCGACAAACGCGCTGGCGAAGTTGGCAAAGCCACCTTCAATGCGTTCGGACAAGTTGATTTCTTCGTGGGCCTGTTCGGCGTCGAAGATCTCTTGTTCCAGTTCGTTTCGATATTGGGAATAGGCGGTGATGCGAAGTAGAGCGTGCGCCATCGACTCAGGCGATGTTTGCTCGGATGCGAGTCGATCCGCACGGAACTCACGCTTACGGCTAAGGCTGCCGAGTGACAATTCGTACAACGCACGGAACATTACTGCATAGTAGAACACCGGCAACGAAAGACCACCCTCGTACAGACCTTGCAGGTAATGACCGTAGCGAGAGAGCAGGGGAGAGATCTTCTGTGTGTAAAGGGTGTCGTTGCCGCTGAAGTGAGCCAGTTCGTGCAGCAGGACGGCATCTGCTTCGCGGTGGGGTAAACGCTTGAGAAGCGATAGGCTAACGAACAGCGTGCGTCCTGTCAGCGTTTGTAGCTCTTCGCTTTCTTTCACTTTTAATTTGACAGGCATCTGGGTGACGAAGAAGTTGTCGTCGATGCCAGCGATCACATGATCTGGCGGAGCCGTCTCCATCGCAACGCTGAGACGTTCCAGATCTTCCCACAGCACTGGAGCCATGTCACGGGTAACGTTTTCGCCTTCAATGACAAACTCATCGTCAACCTTCTTGAAGATCGCAGCGAGTACCGCACCCACGGCACAAATGCCCAGCAGCCCGATGATGAAGAGCAATTTGATGCTGTAGAAACTGAAGAAGAAGGCAGGCACCCAAAACGATAGGGAGAAGACCAACAGTGCCTGAGCGATGACTTCCAACGTGCAAAAGATCCGCAGCGTATGCCAGCCAACAAGTAGGCTGTAATACTGCATCCATTGCGATCGCATGGAAAGAATGACGGCGATCCCAGTCAGGAAAAACGCTCCTACGCCAGCAAGGATGCAGAACCACGCAATGCGGATCGCCCAAATCAGCGAGAGATTGTAGTAGAGATACTCCGTGGCGAGGCCGTCCCGGAATGCCACCACGTTGGGATCGTTGCTCACCATCAACCACGACAGCGGCGTGCTCTTCACATTGGCGATGCTGTCGGCTTTCTCTTGGGGTGTCAGCTGTGCGCTCGCTTGAATGTCCGCAATCGCCATCTCCATGAATTCCTGATCGTACGTATGCTGAACGTACTCATAGAACGCGAGCGATGCGATTGGAATCAAGAAGAGTGCAAGTGCCGGGTAGACGTACGTTTTAGCGAAGCCGAGGCTGGAAACATCTTGCTGCATAGCGATCGTCACTCACAAGCAGAAGGAGAGGAAGAAGAATCAGGCTGCAGTATGGGGGATGGCCAGCGGCAAGGCAAGCAAATCAGACGAAGACAGAATCTTCCACCATTTGCCATAGCGAATCTTCTTTTTGGGGTGGTTTCGATTTCTGGTACTCCACCGCCGCATCGGAACGGTTGGAGTAGGAGGTGATAATATGCTTCAGCTGGTCTTGGTGGACAGGATCCAAGCTGATCGGCAGGACGACCGACATGTTTTTCTGGTTGCGCCGGAACGAGATTTTTAGCGTCGGGTTCTGGCCGAATCGGTCCAGGGCCAAGTGGTACAGTTCATGGTAGTAGATCGGCTTTTCCCATGCTTCGTAGATCAGCTTCTCGCAGTCGTAGTACAACCGTTGATCGTCTCGAACAACCAGTTCTCCAGGCGGGAAATACGATTCGACAAATTCCCATTCTTCCCGGGTCTTCGGCAAGTAACGGAAGAGTAGTGCATGGCGATGGTTTTCGACGAAGTTCGATTCGTGGGAAGACCATAGTTCAGCTTCCATCGACGCCGCGTCGGCAACGAGGTTCCATGCCGGTTCGGGAACCAGGTTCCTAATGGCGGCTCGAAGCATACCGTCTTCCGTGGTTGTGCCTAACACAGCCAACTTGCTTTGAAGGGAAGGATAAGGAAGCTCTGAATGTTTTCCTTCTTCGGGTAAGTTCGGCGGAAAATCTAAGAGATGCCATTCCAAATAGCGAGCGTAGTGCTCTTCCATTAGTCTTTTAATTTCCGCACATTCCAGTGGGTGTTCATGCTGGAAGTACGTGCTTTCAATGTCGTGCATGAGATCGTACAAAGCGAATGATCGTACGATCGTTTCAGCCGCGATGCTGGATGAGGTAAAAGTGGCCGATGTCTTGTCCGCATCAAGTCTTAGTTGGCGACCATGCTTGGCGTTGGCAGGGTTAAGTGCTCTGCGGAGGAAGGCTCCATAGTAGTAAATAGGGCGGAGGAAAATGTTGTTCTCTAGGCCAAGCATGAAGTCTTCAAAGTGATCGTTTTGTTCATAGATTTTAAAGTAAATCTGTGGAGAGCCCTGGCGGAAGAAGTGCAAGTTAGCCGCGATGATCGCCGTCAATTGCTCTTCGTTGAGGTAATTCAAGAGAGCGAAGTTCAAGTAGAGAGTGCGACCCCGGAGTGTATGTTGTCGGCCGTCAGGTTGATACAAAACGAACGAGGTATTCAAGCTGTGCGCAGGTTGTGAGACGCCCAGGATGATGTGGTTCGGAACGGGGATCTCCATCCGCTTGCACAGTGTTTGCACAAGTTCCCATAGCTGTGGTGCGTCCTGAACTGAGGTGAGTATTCCCGTGATCCCCGGAAGTTGCCGCGATGGCTTGAACAATGCAATTAACGCGGCGACGACAGGAATTCCGGCAAACATTGGGAGCAGGACCATCGTGAGAACGACACTTTTTTGCACGCTGCCAACATCGACATCCAGCGCGAACATGCTGAACATGAAAAATACCATGACGGCAACGGTCGACTGTAAAAGGTAAGAGGCGACTCCGAAGAGTCGTACGAGCGAGAAGCCGATATCGAGCCCTGAGTGATAGGTCTGCGGGGACCGTTTGGCGTACTTGCTAATGAGCCAGATGGTGCCGTGCATGACGAAGGGAAGCAAGAGGCCTGTCCAGCAAAGATAGATTCCCCATCGGACTGCAAGAAAGTATTTTTGATCTTCTTTAGGAACTGCGTTACGAAGTGGTGTCCACTTTGGATCAGATGAGCTGAGTGCGGTTGAGAGAGATGCTGACTCCAGCAAGGCAATGGTCTCATCTTGTTGCTGGGGTGAAAGGCTCTCGTTCTGAGTGATTTGTTCTCGCGCGAGTTGGCTAACGTCATGATTCATCTTCCACTGAACGCCATAAAAAATGGCCAGGCAGATAATCGGAATGACGCAAAGCAGTGACGTGCAAAACACATAGGCGAATACAAAAAAGGATTTCGAGTTCGTATGTGGATTGGCCATAGGACGCTTTCGGCGGAATGGAAGGGAGTGATTAGAAATTCGAGTCGAGTGAGAACGTCAATTCTGAGACAAGAAATTAGGCTCAAAGCTGGATCGGCGAACGTCCGTGCGAAACCAAGTTTGCAGTTAAGATTCGATGTTCGGGTAGCGTCCCATGGATGCGGCAAGAAAGCACGCACCAAGTGGCATGCGACAAATTGGCCTAGGCGGGGCGTTACTTGCGGGGCGGACGGCAACCCCTATTGGGAGTATATGCTCTGTTTCGGCGAGAGGTCGAATCTTGCACGAATTGGGCAAGATGACTTAAGAGAGGGGCGTGTTATGTCAGCGCATGAAAAAAGCGGGCCGAGATGTAAAGTCTCGGTCCGCTTTCTAGGGAAAGATTGACTTGTTGGAATGCGTCAAACCGCTTAGCGGATGAAGAGCATTTCCTGGTAGGTCGGCAGCGGCCACAGGTCGTCAGCGACGTAGCCTTCCAGTTCGTCGGCGTACTTACGAACATCGTTCATCGCCGGCAGAACTTCGTAGCAAGCAGCTTTGGCGTGAGCCTTGGCACAATCGCCTTCTTCGGCCTTTTCAGCAGCAGCTTCCAGAGCCGTGATGCTATCCTGCAGCGACTTGACGAGGCTGGTAACTTTGTCCAGCGTGTTCTTGTCGAAGTCGTAGCCGAGAGCTTGAAGGTTGGCACACGTTGCAGCCAGCTCGTTTTGATAACGAATCGCAGCTGGGAAGATCATCGTGCGAGCCATCTCGATGGTGAGATTGGTTTCGACTTTGATGCTCAAGCAGTACTGTTCCAAGTACGTCTCCATGCGGCTTTCCAGCTCGCGTTCCGAGAGAACGTTGTACTTGGTGAACAGTTCTTTGACTTCGTCCTTTTCCAGGAACGGCAAAGCATCGGCGGTGGTCTTCAGGTTCAGAAGGCCACGCTTTTCTGCTTCGGCGTGCCATTCGTCGGAATAGCCATCGCCGTTGAAGATGATGGTGCCGTGCTCGTTCATGATTTCGGACATGAGCTTCGTCAGGGCAGCGTTCAACTTCGACGAGTCGCCGCCGGTCGCTTCTTCCAGCTTCGTCGCACAGTAGTCCAGCGATTCAGCAACGATGGTGTTCATTGCGACCAGTGGGCCAGCGATCGACTGATTGGAACCGACTGCACGGAACTCGAAGCGGTTGCCGGTGAAAGCGAACGGGCTGGTACGGTTACGGTCGCCAGCGTCTTTTGGCAGAGGCGGAAGAACATCGGCACCAATTTCCAGCGTACCCTTTGGAATGGAGCTGCTGGCACCGCCACCTTTGATCTGTTCGAAGACGTCCGTCAGTTGGTCGCCCAGGAAGATCGAGATGATCGCTGGAGGAGCTTCGTTGGCACCGAGACGGTGGTCGTTGGAAGCCGAAGCAACAACGGCACGCAGCAGGCCTTGGAACTTGTGCACGGCACGAATAACGGCTGCACAGAAGACCAGGAACTGAGCGTTTTCGTGTGGCGTGTCGCCTGGATCGAGCAAGTTGCCCTGCGAGGAGCTGCCCATCGACCAGTTGACGTGCTTACCGCTACCGTTGACGCCAGCGAAAGGCTTTTCGTGGGTCAAGCAAGCCATGCCGTATTTCTCGGCGACTTTGCGGAGCGTGATCATGATCAGCTGCTGATGGTCGGTTGCCACGTTGGCGAACTCAAACATCGGAGCGATTTCGTACTGACCAGGTGCGACTTCGTTGTGACGCGTTTTAACTGGGATGCCCAGCTTGAACAGTTCTCGTTCGCTTTCGAGCATGAAAGCCAGAACGCGATCTGGAATCGCACCGAAGTAGTGGTCGTCGAATTCCTGGCCCTTAGGAGGTGCAGCACCGAACAAAGTACGGCCGGCGTTGAGCAGGTCTGGGCGAGCAAAGAAGAAGTTTCGATCGACGAGGAAGTATTCCTGTTCAGGACCAGCGGTGGAGCTGACCATGGCACCGTCGGTGTGACCGAACAGCGTCAGAATACGTTGAGCTTGCTTGTTCAAAGCTTGCATCGAACGCAAGACAGGCGTCTTCTTATCGAGAGCTTCCCCGGTCCACGAAACAAACGCCGTTGGAATGCACAGCGTGGTTCCGTTCGGGTTTTCCATGATGTAAGCAGGGCTGGTAACGTCCCAAGCGGTGTAACCACGCGCTTCAAACGTTTGGCGGATACCGCCCGATGGGAAGCTGGAGCCGTCCGGTTCGCCTTGGATCAGCTGCGATCCGCTGAATTCAGCGATGGCGCTGCCGTTGCCGTCAGGGCTCAGAAAGCTGTCGTGCTTTTCGGCGGTGCTTCCGGTCAGCGGGTAGAAGACGTGGGCGTAGTGGGTGGCACCCTTTTCAATGGCCCAATCTTTCATTGCCGAGGCGACATAGTCGGCGACCGTCGTGTCGAGCTTTTCGCCCGTTTCGATCGTCTTCATCAGCGTCTTGAAGATCGGCTTGGGGAGACGGTCCTTCATGACCGATTTGCCGAAGACGTTCGAGCTGAACAGCTCTTGCGTAGGCGTCTCCAAGAAGTTCATGGCAGGGGCGGAGGGCTTGTAGTTGGTAACCGCAGCAATCGCAGCCATTCGTGCCGTGCCGCCAGCGTACCCGCTACCGTTGCCTGTGGTAGTTGTTCCGTTGGAACCCGCCTTACCTTTCGATACCGTACTCACTAGTGTGTGACCTCCAAAGCCTAGCGCGAACGGTAACCCCCAAAAGGGATCGTCGTCACGCTTTTCGTTGTTGAAATTCCCTTACGATCTTTCGTTTCGCGATCCCTGCGAAAGCTTGGTGCGGACAGTTAGCAACTACCGTGCCGCGTCGTCAGAAGACGTAAAATCCCTAGGAAATGACCCCAGAAGGGGCATCCTCTGCGCGCAAAATGAGCGTGACCTGCATAGAAATGTAGCAAAAAAGACTTGCCGAGGCCTGTTTTTTAAACTTTGCAAAAAGGGTGCCGGTAGCACTTGCGAGGGAGACCATTTTTTGCCCACCTTATCCAGGGGAGAGGTTTCTCGTTTGATAAAGCTAAACGACAGGCCGAACATTTCTATCACTGAAAGCTCTTATTCAGTGGCCACAATCGCTAAACTTAAAGCGCCCAG
The DNA here is from genome assembly GCF_020150455.1 of Bremerella sp. TYQ1. Lineage (NCBI taxonomy): Bacteria > Pseudomonadati > Planctomycetota > Planctomycetia > Pirellulales > Pirellulaceae > Bremerella > Bremerella sp. TYQ1. The sequence goes on along the minus strand of NZ_CP083740.1, from coordinate 3,673,988 downwards.
AATTCAAAGGGAAGTAGGCAATTCCGTCAAATGGCGGAAGGGGCGAAACTATCTCGGAGGATCATGACTGATGAGAACGTTTTTCCTGCCATTTCATGTCTTGGGGGTGGCGCTGGCCATTTTGGTGCTGCATTGCAGCTCCGTTTGGGCTGAGAAGCCTGAGACGCAGGTTCCGCTATTTGCTGGCCTGGGAGATCACACTTGGAAGATTTCGACGGACAATGCCCAAGCGCAAGCCTACTTCGATCAGGGGCTCGCTTTCATGTATGGCTTCAATCATGACGAAGCGATTCGTAGTTTTCACGAAGCGGCGAGGCTCGACCCGAAGAGCCCGATGCCGTGGTGGGCGATTTCGTTAGCCAACGGCCCCAATATCAACTATCCCTTGCTTGACGAGAAACATGCTCCTCTGGCATGGGAAGCTCTGCAGGAGGCCAAACGGCGAGTAGAAAACGGCTCGGCGCTAGAGAAAGACTTAATCGCGGCATTGGATAAGCGCTATGCCGACCCGCCTCCTGTCGATCGCAAGGCGCTCGATCAGGCATTTGCCCAGGCGATGCGTAGTGTGTGGGAGAAGTATCCGAATGAGCCAGACGTAGGGGCGTTGTATGCCGAAAGCTTGATGGACCTTTGGCCGTGGGACTTATGGCAAAAAGCAGGAGCGGCAAATCCAGATACAAGAGAAGTGATGCAGACGCTGGAGACAGTGTTACAGCAAGCTCCTCTTCACCCCCTGGCGCTGCATCTATACATTCACACGCTGGAAGCGTCAGGAGAAGTTGCGAAAGCGGCAGACGAAGCAGATCGACTTCGCGACTTACAGCCCGGCTTGGGGCATATGGTTCATATGCCGAGTCACATCGATGTTCGTCTAGGGCAGTGGCGAAAAGCGATCGAGGCTAACGAAAAAGCGATTGCCGCAGATACGGCGTATAAGGAACAGTCGCCGGAGCAGGATTTCTTTCGCATCTACATGGCCCACAATCGACATATGCTGGCTTTTGCCGCCATGATGATTGGGCAAGAGAAAGTCGCGACAGATCAGATCAACGCCATGTTAGAGGAAATGCCTCCGGCGTGGGTGAAAGCGAATGCTCCTTTCGTCGACGGGATGCATAGTATGCCGTACGAAATGCATATTCGGTTTGGGCGCTGGGATGAAATTCTTGAAATGCCGGAACCGCCGGATCATTTCCCGATCACACGTGCACTGCATTATTACGCTCGGGGTGTGGCATTCGCAGCTAAAAAAGACAAGCGGGCCGGGGTCGAACTTTGCATCTTTATGGCCGAAGCAGGTAAAGTGCCTGAAGAAGCCTTCTTTGCTCAAAACCGGGCTCATACGATTTTCGAGATCGCTCAAAATATGCTCGAAGGCGAGATCCTTTATCGAGAGGGACGAACGGATGATGCGGTTGCTAAGTTAGAAGAAGCTGTCCGCATTGAAGATACGCTTCGCTACACAGAACCGCCCGATTGGATCCAGCCGGTGCGACATGCACTGGCGGCTACGCTGATGGATGCCAAGCGTTACAAAGCGGCAGAAAAAGTGTTGCGGCGTGATCTTGAAATTCACCCGCACAACGGCTGGGCACTTCATGACTTGGCCCGAAGCCTACGAATGCAAGGCAAACTTGACGAAGCGGAGAAGGTTCAAGCTGAGTTCGAGGTGGCCTGGAAAGATGCCGATGTTCAGATGAGTTCGGCATGTATGTGTCTGCCGGCCCAGTAGAAAGAGCCGGCGAGTTATCTTTTGCCGCGTTTGCCGTCACGTCGGCGAGCGCTTCGGCTCTCTTGAGGTGGAGATTCTTCAGGCTCCGAGTGCAGCAGCGGAACAGGGTGATCCAAACCACTAACCGTCTTAAGCATGGTCTCGCGAACACTTTTCCAACGCAGCATTTTCGGGGCGAGTAAGTTGCGAAGCGTTCGTTTGATGAACGACTCCGCTTTGACGTAGCCCGTGATGGTTCGAATGCGGCTTACGATCGCGTTGTCGATTGGCCATCGCTGTTGGTGGTATAACGCAAGTTCGTCCCGCTTGGCCAACTCGGCAAAAACCCAGGCATCTTCGATTCCAAGGTTCATCCCTCTGGCGCCGACGGGGGAATGCAGGTGAGCCGCATCGCCAGCAAAGTAAACTTTGCCAACGTTCATCGACTCGACCAGGCGATGGGCGATATGAAAGGACGAGTTCCAAAGCGATTCGCCGACAGGCGTAGACTCGGTTAGCTGTGAAAGCGGTTCCGGGTAGTTGCCGATCACTCGCCACACGGTCGGTTCGCCCGGTTTTTCTTCTCCGGTGAAGACGGGAAGCATGAACAGAAAGCCATCGTCTTGAAGCTTGATGTGAGCACGATCCGGAGCGAAATCGGTGGCAAGTGGAATATCGTCCAATACCCAAGCCCGGTCGTAGGTATCGCCAGGGAAGGGAACGTGGACGGACTTACGGGCAATGCTATGCGCGCCGTCGGTTGCCAATATCCAAGGGGCCTCGATGGTTTCGTTGGCTTGTGTTTCAACATGTACCAAATTGGCTTGCCCTTCAGCCAGATTCGGTGATTCAACAAGCTCTAAACTGCGCTCAATCTCGATGCCTCGCTCGGCAAGATCCTCTCGCAAGACTCGTTCCGTGCTCGCTTGAGATAACGCGAGCATGAAGGGAAAGCGATGCTCGATTTCCTCGAAATCAATCTCGGCGATAACGCGGCCGTTGCGATGGATGGTGGCTCCGTGGATCTTGCGGCCCAAAGCCAGCAATTTATCGGTCAAACCACTCTTTTCCAGCAACTCGAGAGTTCTCGGGTTGATCGCGAGAGCCTTGGAGTACCGGGATGGTTCGGCGCGTTTATCAACGATTCGCGGAACGATATCGTAACGCGAAAGTAGGGCGGCGGCAGCCATTCCGACCGGCCCGGCACCAATGATTAAAGGTGGTGAATGCGTCATGCAGTGTGATTAAGGGGAGGAGATTTCGTCGATTCGGCGAAAACCTATACCCATCACCCTAGGGTTCCGCGTCGTTCTCTGCAACTAAGGGAACCGATGGAATGATTGAGAATCGCCAATCCGGGCCGTTAGAATAGGCAGTGAAGAACGATCCTCTCAATTTCTTAACTCGGGAGAGCCTGGATGTCGCTTTCGCTTCGTTTGGTTTTGATGCTTTTATGCTTGGCAACGTTTCCTGTTCTGTCCAACGCCGAAGACTGGCCGCAATGGCGGGGACCGAATCGCGATGGAATTTCCAGCGAAACTAACCTCGCTGAATCGTGGCTGGAAGACGGTCCCAAGTTGTTGTGGCAAGTTGACAACCTTGGGGATGGCTATGGAGCCGTTTCGGTAGTAGACGACTCGATCTATCTAGTCGTCAATGATGGACTGGAAAGTGAGCTAGTCGTCGCTTTAGGGGCCACTCGTGGGGAATTAAAGTGGGGCACGCGCATTGGAAGGGTTGGCAATCCAGATCAAAAGCCGAGCTATCCAGCGGCGCGAAGCACACCCACGATTGTTGGCGAGCAAGTCTTTGTGCTGGGGTCAGATGGAGATCTCGTTTGCTTGGAAGCAAGCAGCGGCGACATCGTATGGCAAAAGAGCGTCCGTAAAGAATTTGGTGGCAAGCCTGGCGAATGGGCCTATTCGGAGTCGCCATTGGTCGATGGAGATAAAGTTGTCGCGACTCCCGGAGGCAAAGAAGCGGGAATCGTTGCCGTAAGTAAGTCCAGTGGTGAAACGATCTGGAAGGCGAACACGCCGGAAATGGGAGCAGCGGCCTATGCCTCGGTGCAAAAGGTAATAACGGACGCCGGCGAACAGTATGTCTCATTCATGGGAAATGGCCTCGCAGGTGTGGCAGCGAAGGATGGCAAGTTCCTTTGGTCGTACACGCGCACGAAGGGAATTGCGAACATGCCGACCCCTGTTGTCGATGGAGACGTGGTTTACAGCGGTGGAAGCCGCGCAGGTGGTGGAGCGGTGAAGTTGATCGGGAAGGAAGATGCGATTGTCCCGGAAGAACTGTACTTCAATCCAAAGCTTCCCACGGCCATTGGTGGATCGGTCAAAGTTGGGGAGCATCTTTATGGATGTAGTGGGTCGACACTGATGTGCGTTGAGTTTGCCACCGGAGAAATCAAGTTGCAGGAACGAATCAGTGCCGGGGCTTCACTTCTCGCAGCCGACGGACGACTCTATTTGCATACCGAAGATGGCAAAGTGATGATGGTGGCCGCCTCGCCGGACGAGATGAAAGTGATCAGCGAGTTCACACTACCGAAACAACCGGAAGGCACCGGAAAAGAATGGGCTTATCCTGCTCTGGCCGATGGCAAGCTCTATTTGCGTCAGCATGGAACGGTTTGGTGTTACGACGTGAAATAATCTCGCTTGCCGCAACGAGATGGGACGGCAGCGAAACCAGTTCTTCCGCCAAGCAAAGGGTGGGTTCGCTTGAGGTGTCATGGCTTCGCTGCCGCTGCCCCACATTGAGTTAGGTCGAACAACTTGCGGCCTGATTCCATGGCATTTTCGCCAACAGCATTGCCATACCACACGTGTCGGTGATGCCGGCAAACATGAGTCCAGCTCCGACAAACGCGGAGAGTCCGGCAAAGTATGGATGGACAAAAATCGCCAAAAGAGCCCCCAGCAGTACCAGGAATCCAGCCGCGATTCGTACCTGGCGTTCCAATGAAATGGTTTTCTTTCCTCGCACAACCGGCAAGCCGGAAGAGGCCCAGGCGTCCGTTCCCCCTTCGACGTTTACTACGTTCTGATAGCCTGCGGCGATGAACTTGTCGCAAGCTTTTCCTGCGCGGTTGCCTGACTTGCAGATCACATAAAGTGGTTGGTCCGCCGAGCCATTTCGGGCTGCCATGATCTCTTGTGGAGCCAAGCGATCGAGCGGCTTATTGATGGCTTCGGTCGCATGAATCTCTTGAAATTCGGCTGGCGTTCGGACGTCGATCAGGTCACACTTTTGCGATTCACGGAGCTTCGCGAGCTCCTGCGGCGAAATCGTTTGAACGCTCATGGTGTGCTCCTTAACGAATCTTGTTATGTCGTGAGTTGACGATGTAAAGTGGCAAATAAACTTACCGACTAGCGTTCAGTAGGAAGCGACTTTCGATGCAGTTCATGATGTCTTCCAGGTGAGGTTCGGCGACGGCGTAGTAAACGCGCCGTCCTTCACGTTCGCTCGTGAAAAAACCACATCGCTGCATAAGCCGAAGGTGCTCGGACGCCAGGTTTTCAGCGATACCGCAGTCTTCTGCAATTTCACCCACGGTATAGCGCCCATGCAGCAGCAGCTGGACCATCCGGATACGCACAGGATGGGCTAAAACCTTCAAGCATTCAGCCGCCTCGTTTAAAGCGTCCATCTTGAGTGGTGGTTTCGCAGCAGATTTCTTGGGCATATTGACTCTCCTTATGTCAATATATCGTGAGTTGGCGAGGTGTCAACGAAATGAACTGATGTGGTTCGCCGAAGCCGAACGATTGTCTATGGCAGATCTTGGTTAGAAATCTCGGAATGGACGCCGTGGTTCTGCTGCTTCCATTTCTGATTGCCAATGGGCCAGACGCTGTTTGAGTTGTTCGACTTTTTCGGGGTGCTTTTGGGACAGATCGTTTTTCTCGCCGATATCTGTTTTTAGATCGTAGAGCCCTTTGGCGCGTTTGCTGTCGACCCATTTCCAATCGCCCACGCGGACAGCCACTTCGCCGCGACGTTGCCAGAACATTTCATTCCGCGGAGACTCGATTTTTCCCTGGAGAACCGGCAGCAAGTCAAATCCATCGAAAGTGATCTGCTCAGGAAGCGGTTTGCCAGCGGCAGCGCATGACGTCGGAAAGACTTCCAGCGAAGTCAGGAATGCGTCACTGACTTTTCCTGCTGGCACTTTGCCTGGCCATCGAACGATGCATGGCACGCGATTGCCTCCTTCCCACATCGTTGATTTGCGACCTTGAAGTGGGGCGTTATTAGCAAGCCCACTGCCACCGTTGTCCGAGAAGAAGATGACCAGCGTATTGTCGGCGATCTCGTACTTGTCGAGTCGAGCGAGGATCTCGCCGATCGCCGCGTCCATTTCTGTTACCGCGGCCATATAGCCACGTCGACGTTCGGCCGACTTGGAACGGCCTTCGGGATACTTCGCAAGATACTCTGGCGAAGCTTGTACCGTACCGCGAATTTCACGATCAAGATTCGAGGCGCCATGAGGGGCGTTGAAAGGCAGGTAAAGGAAAAAGGGGCGATCATGATGCTTGTCGATGAATTCCAAAGCGTGATCACGGAAAAGCGATGTGCAGTACGTCCCTTTGTCTTTCGTGGTGGGCTCGTTGCCGTCGAACATTGATGGCACGCCGTAGCGTTCATGCGTGAAGTAATCGATGCCCGTGTTGCAGAAACCATAAAAGTCGTCAAAGCCACGCTGGAGCGGTAAGAAACGTTTTAGCTGCCCTCCATCCCACTTGCCGTAGCATCCACACGCATAGCCGGCATCGCTGAGAGTTTGCGAAAGAAACACTTCGCGAACGTCGGTGCCTAAAAGATGTTCGGGTGAAAGGACGTACTCTTCCGGCGAATAGAGATGACCGTCGTCGACTCGATCGTTGCGGATCATGTCATAGGTGCCGTTTCGTTGTGGATAACGGCCTGTCAGGATGGCGGCACGCGACGGAGTGCAAGCATTCCAAGCAACATAAAAGCTTGTTAGGCGCGTTCCTTCTTCGGCCAAGCGATCAAGATGCGGAGTTTTCACATCGGTGGCACCGAACGAACCAAGGTCGTGATAGCCTTGGTCGTCCGAAACAATCAGGACGATGTTCGCCGGAGGTTCGGCGGCAAGCAAAACGGTTGGGAGTAGCAGAAAGGCTAAGCTGATAAACGCACGCATAATTCGATCCCTTAACGGCGGGAGGGTTGGTAGGCTAGTGCGTTTTAGGATACCCCTTTAGAAAGCGGAAGCAAGCATTTGCGGGGGAAATGATATTACGAAATATCAAATCGGGTAAATTTTTTATGTGGTGGCTGCTAACCGGTGCTTAAGGATGGCGAAATGGTCCTGCGAACTGATGAAGAATTCTCGTGGCATGATCGCGTACCGATCAAGTGTTTCTTCGGTATGACTCCAGCCCATTGCTGCGGCCATGTCAAAGGCTTGTAAGCCTCGTAAGATTCGTTCTTCTTTTTGGTCGAACTTCCAGAATTGAAGCCACTTACCTGCTGGGAAGTAAGCAAACTTCACCGCTGGCATCAATGCGAGCGACTTCATCAACGGCCAATCAAATTCGGCGACTGCTTGCTCGATGCGTGGGCCGACTATAGTTTCTTGCTCATCACGAAAGTGCGTTTCAAAGATATCTCGTTTCGCTTGATCGGTCAGTTGTTCGCCACGGCGATTGGCCGAGTGCACTATTTGGAGTGCGGCGTGTAAATGGGGAGCGACGAATTGTGTGACATCAGGATGGTCGCCGTAACGTTTCGTGAAGTGGTAGGTGGTATAGATTTGAACGCACACACGTCGATTGACTTCACGGAACTCTTCGGCGAATCTTTCAAGTTCATCCATCTTTTGTTGCCGCTGTCTAGGCGAAAGCAGATACTGCCACGACATCAACGCCCCCAGTTTCATGCCGAAAGCAAAGTAGCCCTTGGCCCATAAAGCACCATGGGCGGCAATTAACGGAAAGATATGATTCCGGCCAGAGTCTTCGTAAACATGATGATACGTTGCGGCGCGTTGAGGAAGCTGTTTAGTAGTGCCGGCCAAGCGTGTGGCTTCGGCAAAAATGGCATCGTAGCATTGCTGCAATTGGGCACAGGTGTCCATGTCCCAGGGCCTCGTTCTTCGAGTGGGTTGTGGGAAATCTTTCCGGTATGTGGCAAACCGAAGTGGGGGGACTTGCGATAACCTGAAAAAAGGAAATGTTTCCGTTGCCTGCCGAAGAACGCATAGAATGGAAATAGCAGTCAGCTTTTAGCTACTCGCTAGTCAAACACCCCGCCGGTGTTCATCCGGTACGTTGCCCCCATCGATCTAGGAGAGACTCATGATTTTGTCGACGACCGCCCCCGTCGCTCGCCCCGAGACCCAGGCTTTTATCGAGCAGGATCACAAGCTGTTGATCGATGGCCAATGGATGGCGGCTGAGACGGGGAAAAAGTTTGAAGTCACCAATCCGGCCGACGGGAAAGTTATTGCCCATGTCGCCGAAGGTGGGCAGCAGGACATAAACAAAGCAGTTGCCGCGGCACGCCAAGCGTTCGAGAGCGGAGCGTGGCCGGCAATGACTGCGTCCGAACGGGGAAAGTTGCTGTGGAAGTTGGCCGATCTAATGGACCAGCACATCGAGGAGTTCGCAGAAATTGAATCTCTCGATAACGGCAAGCCCAAAGCCGTAGCGGCCGCTGCAGACGTTCCCCTCGCGATCGATATGTTTCGCTACATGGCTGGTTGGGCTACGAAGATCGAAGGAACGACCATTCCCATTTCGGTTCCCTATTTGGATGGTGCGGAATTTCATAGCTATACGCTGCGTGAACCAGTTGGAGTAGTAGGGCAGATCATTCCATGGAATTTTCCACTGCTGATGGCAGCTTGGAAATTGGGACCTGCGCTGGCGACTGGGTGTACCGTGGTACTGAAAGTTGCGGAAGAGACACCGCTGAGCGCACTCCGTCTGGGGCAATTGATCCAAGAGGCAGGATTTCCACCTGGCGTGGTGAACATTATTACCGGCTTCGGTGAAACGGCCGGGGCGGCTTTGTCTTCTCATCCAGATGTCGACAAGATCGCGTTTACTGGTTCGACCGAAGTTGGCAAGCTGATCGTAAAAGCGGCTGGTGAAACCAATCTGAAAAAGATCTCGCTGGAACTCGGCGGTAAGAGCCCCAATATCATTTTGCCAGATGCGGACATTCCAGCGGCAATTGCTGGTTCTGCGAACGCCATCTTTTTTAATCATGGGCAATGCTGCTGTGCAGGCTCGCGATTGTTGGTGCATCGCAGTCGATTTGATGAAGTCGTGGAAGGGGTTGCAGAACAAGCCAAGCAAATCAAATTGGGACCTGGGATGCATCCTGATTCTGATATGGGGCCGATGGTTTCCAAGGTTCAGCAAGATCGTGTCTGCAGCTATCTCGACATCGGCGAGAAAGAAGGTGCGAAAGCCGTCTGCGGTGGCAAACGGGCAGACAGCGAAGGCTACTTTGTCGAACCGACCGTATTAGTCGACACTCGCTCCGATATGAAAGTCATTCAGGAAGAGATCTTTGGACCCGTGGTTGCCGCTGTCGCGTTTGACGATGTCGAAGAGGTTCTAGCGGAAGCCAACGATAGTATCTATGGTTTGGCCGCCGCAGTTTGGACCAAGGATATCAGCATGGGGCACCGCATTGCCAAACGATTGAAGGCAGGAACGGTGTGGATGAACTGCTACAACGTGTTCGATGCCTCCCTTCCGTTTGGCGGCTATAAACAGTCTGGCTGGGGACGAGAGATGGGGCACGAGGCAATCAATCTTTACACGCAGACGAAAGCGGTCACGCTTCAGCTTAAATAGAAAATCGTGATAAACTCCAGAATAAGGACCAGTTTTCCTCGTCAGGAAGCTGGTCCTTTTCGCTTAAATAGAGGAGCCGATTCGCTACTTCGATTCTTCCGAAAGCTTTGAAACCAGATGCTCCGATCAATCTCTTCTCTTCTGCTTGGCACGGTAATCTGCACGTCACTTTGGGCCGAGAAACCGAATCTTCTGCTAATTGTGGCAGATGATATGGGATACGGCGACTTGTCCTGTTATGGCTCGAAACAGATTGCCACACCTAATCTGGATCGACTTGCCGGCGGAGGTGTGCGTTGCACCGATGGGTACGTCTCTGGCCCCGTCTGTGCACCATCACGAGCAGGATTAATGACAGGACGGTACGGATCGCGATTTGGATTCGAGCATAACTTGAGCCATCCGGCTGGACTAGAAGATGAATTCGCAGGCATTCCGCTCGACGAGACATTGCTTCCGCAGCGGCTGAAAGAGCAGGGGTATCGCACGGGGCTTGTGGGTAAGTGGCATCTCGGGGAAGCAGTGCCAGGGCATCATCCACGAGAACGTGGCTTCGATTTTTTCTTCGGAATGTTAGGTGGTAGTCATGCTTATTTTCCGACACCGAGCAAGAACCGCTTGCTGTACGACCATGACTCGCCCAAAGAAATTCGAACACCATATCTGACTGATTGGTTTACGCTCGAAGCGATCGATTTCATTCAGGGCGAAAGGAAGTCGGAAGATTCAGCGATAGAACAGCCCTGGTTTCTTTATCTGTCCTACAACACACCGCATGGTCCGATGCAAGCCAAGCCAGAGGACATTGAGCGGTTCTCTCATATTCACGATAAGACCCGGCGTATTTATTGTGCCATGCAATATTGCATGGACGAGAATGTTGGCAAGATCATCGATGCCTTGGAAAGCACAGGCCAACTTGAGAACACGTTGATCGCGTTTATCTCGGATAATGGTGGTTCTGTCGAAGTGTCTCACGCGGTGAATGCTCCACTGCGAGGAACGAAGGGAACGTTTTTGGAAGGTGGGATTCGTGTTCCGACCATCTACCATTGGCCAGCCAAGTTGCCAGGCGGAACCGTTTATCGCGAGCCCGTGATCGCGTTGGATATCGTGAATACGTTTGTTACAGCCGCAGGCGGAAAGATGCCGTCGCCAGGCCGAGCCGAGCAGGGAAAAGGAAGAAAAAACTCTCCAGTTTATGACGGTGTTGATCTGGTTCCTTTCTTCCGAGAAGAGACAAAGGAAAGCCCTCACGATGTTTTGTATTGGCGGATGGCGCTACGTGGAGCGGCGGTTCGCGAAGGGGATTGGAAATTGCTGATACCCAACAGCCAGCTTCCCCAGCTATATCACTTGAAGGAAGACATCGGAGAGACTGCAAACTTGATTCGCGAAAAGCCAGACATTGCGGAACGCTTGCTGGCAAAACTGAATGCCTGGGAAGCAAACCTCGAACGGAATCCGCTGTTCATGTCTGGCCCTTACTGGTCGAGCTATAACAAGCGTTTGTACGACAAGATCTATTCGTTAGAGCAGCCGCTGCCTGATAGCATGGAAGATATCTGGTCATTCTGATCGACGTGGCAGCTTGTCCAAGAATCCGTTTTCCTTTACCGCGGTGGCGCGATACAAAGAAGTGTGCGCGGAAGCCCCAGCCATCCTCAACTTCAGGAGGAATCGCCATGCCCCTATCTCGCCGCCAGATGCTTCAATCGAGTGCCGTTGCCGGTAGTCTGCTTTCTATGGGAGACATTGGTCTTCTGTCTCAACTGCGACCGGTGTCTGCGGAAGAAGCCAAACTTGATCCAAGCGTTGTAAGGCTCGATCCCAGTATCGAACCGTTGGTTCGATTAATTGAAGAGACGCCGCGGGAGAGATTGCTGGAAGAAATTGCCGCCAAGATTAAGAAGGGCACGAGTTATCGAGAGGTACTCGCGGCGCTGCTTTTGGTTGGTGTTAAGAACGTCGAGCCTCGTCCGAGTGTCGGTCATAAATTTCACGCCGTATTGGTGGTGAATTCGGCCCATCTAGCGAGCATGTCCTCGCCGGATGAACATCGCTGGCTACCCATCTTTTGGGCTTTGGATCATTACAAATCGGCTGAAAAACGAGACGTGGAAGAGCGCGGCGATTGGACAATGTCGGCGATGGATGACAGTAAGATCCTTTCCCGCAATAAAGCCAGAGCCCAGTTTATCGAGGCAATGGATAACTGGGATGAAGGAAAAGCTGATATTGCCGCAGCGAGTTTGGCACGAACCGGTGGAGCGAACGAGGTCTATCGATTACTGTTCAAATATGGGTCACGCGACTACCGCAGCATCGGACACAAAGCGATCTATGTTGCCAACAGTTACCGTACGCTGGGGTGTATTGGGTGGCAGCATGCCGAGCCGGTTCTGCGAAGCTTGACGTATGCGTTGCTCATGCATGAAGGGAGCAATCCTGCCAAACGTGATGACGAAGCAGATCGTCCATTTCGCCGAAACGAAGAACTCGCCGGCAAGTTTCGTGACGACTGGACGTCTGGCAAAATCGATTCGGTGGCGACGGAGACGCTCATCGAAACACTACGCTCCGGTTCGAATGACGATGCCTGTGATCAAGTCGTGCAGTTGATCAACCAAGGTATGCATCCACAAGTGATTTGGGATGCACTTCACGTCGTTGCTGGAGAAATGGTGATGCAGCAACCGGCGATTGTTCCTTTGCACAGCGTGACCACGACGAACGCTCTCCGTTATGCTTATGAGACATGCGGGGACGATGAAACTCGCCGCATGTTGATGCTGCAGAATGCTGCGTTTCTGCCAATGTTTCGAAGTGGTATGCGCGGCCGTGGAGGTGTCAGCGAAGTGAACGTAGGCAAGCTCGATCCACACAAACCGACCGGTGATACCGAGGAATCGGTAGAAGAGATCTTTGTCACGCTCGGAACCGATCCGATGCAGGCAGCCCAAATGACGCTTGGCTACCTGCGAGATCCAGAGAACCACTCCGCCAAAGCAAAGCAGCTTATCGATGCAGCCAGAGTGCTCGTTTTCCGCAAGGGAACCAACGCCCATGACTACAAGTTTAGTTCGGCGATTTTGGAGGATTACTACCATGTATCGCCGCAATGGCGCGACACCTACTTGGCATCCAACATATTTCTGCTGCGGGATTCAAAACGAGCCGACAATCAGCTTGTCCAGAGGATCCAGTCGGCTCTGGCATAGTCGCTGAGGGTAGCAGGGCTTACTCTTCAAGCAGTTTCGGTGTACCGAAGACAGTTTGTTGATCGCCTTGCTCCTGCATCCAGGCATCCAACTTGCTGCCGAGTTGAGTCAACAACTCGGCATGCTGAGGATCGTTGGCTAAGTTGTGCTGCTCGGTGGGATCGGCGTCGAGATCGTAAAGTTCCACGGCTGGACGCTGGAGATATCGTTTGACTTTCCTGGCCGCTTCCGGAGTCGTCTCGGCTTTTCGGATCCAGCTCCCCCAGTAAGGCTGTGGTTCTTTATCGAGCAACACGTGCGACGTGAATTTGAACTCAGGGTGAAGGTTGCGAATATATTTCCATCGCGGAGTGCGAACGCTTCGTGTTGGATAAACGTTATTGTTGCCGTCGCCACTATGAACGGTGAAGATCACGTCGCGATGTGTGTCGGCTTCTCCTTTGAGAACCGACATAAACGAACGGCCATCTAAGTCCTGGGAAGGTGTTTGCCCGGCCGCCTCGTACAAGGTAGGAAGAATATCGACCCACGAGACCATGGCATCCGTTCGATGGCCAGGCTCAATCTTGCCAGGCCATACGGCAATCATCGGCGTGCGTATGCCTTCGTCGTAGAGAGTCCACTTTCCGAAAGGCCACTGTGCCCCGTGATCGCTCGTATGGAGGAACAAAGTGTTTTCGCCGAGCTTCTCGTAGGCCGCATCAAACACCTGTCCTAACTCTCGGTCCATCGTGGTAACCGCTTGGTAATATCTTGCCCGAGCCTTTCGCGTTTGCGGTGTGTGAACGTGATGGAGCGGGATTTTAATCGTGTCGGGGTCAATGTCTTCCGCCACCGGCCAAGGAACATGCGGCCAGTTGGTACCGACAAACAGTAAAAGCGGTTTGTCACTTTCCCTGGCTTTGAGCCATTTCAATGCTTCGCCGACCGCGATGTCTTCGTGATATTTGAAGTGCCGAGCGATGTCGAAGCCATACTCAGGGGTTTGGCGATAATGCCCCACTTTGCCGAAGGAAACGACTTCGTAGCCGAGCTCCTGAAAGTAGGCGGGCAGCTTTTTGATTTCCTTGCGAGGACGCGAATGGTTGGGCTCAGCACCATTTCGTGACGGCATCAATCCTGTTAGCAGTGCGGCTCGACTCGGTGCGCACGAGGGTGAAGCAACGAATGCCTGATCAAACGTTACTCCTTCCTTCGCGATTCGCTCCATGTTTGGCGTCGGTAAGTCGGTCGAACCATACAACGACGAGTCCGTGATCGTGTGGTCGTCGGAAAGGAAGACGACGATGTCTGGTAAGTCACCGGCGGACGCAATGCCAGAGCAGATTGCCACGAGAAATAAGCACAGTAGGGAAATCCGCATAAGAGAAGCTCCTTGGCGATTTTGAATGTCGATAGCGCTGGGGGCATAGACTTACGGTCTGACGCGATCAAACCACGCTTGCCACTGTTGTTTCATTGCTGCGACTCGGTCAGGATGAGCGGCAGCGATGTTCTTTGTCTCGGTTCGGTCCTTGGCAAGATGGTACAATTCCCAGTCACCATTTTGCTTCGGCTGCACAAGCTTCCAGCCATTGGCAATGATCGCTTTGCCACCTTCGTGCTCGAAGTAAAGTTGGTCGTGACCGTCGCGTTGTATTCCACTGAGGATCGGTTTCAACGACTTGCCTTCGAGCGGTTTGACGGCGTGACCATCGAATGTTGTAGGATAATCCGCTCCAGCGATTTCCAGGCATGTCGGCATGATATCCATCACGTGACCTGGCTGATCGGTCATGGAACCTGCTTCAGTTTTCAAGCCGCTTGGCCAATGGGCGATGAGCGGGGTATGAGTTCCTCCCTCGAAAGACTGAGCCTTCCAATATCGGAACGGCGTGTTGCCGGCATTGGCCCAGTAAGAGCCGATGTAGCCCCATGTTTGTTCGCTGCCAGGCTCGAAAATTCCTTCATATTGGATCGGGTTGCCGCCGCGTGTTTCATTCGGACGATCAAATCCTGGATTGAGATAGCGTTCCGGCGAAGCGCCATTGTCGGCCATGACTAAAATGAGCGTGTTGTCATAGCGGTCGGTTTCTTTTAGAGCTTCAACAATCTGTCCAACCCCTTGGTCAACGCAATCGACCATGGCGGCATGAACGGCCATTAGTTGAGCCATGTGTTTCCGTTCTTCTTCGTTCAGCGAGTGCCAATCTGGCCCCTCTCCTTGAAGTGAGGGTTTCGGGTGCGTTGCGGGATCAATAATGCCAAGATCTACCATCCGCTGATAGCGATCGTCACGCAATTTCTGCCAACCCTCTGCGTAGGTTTTTTCGTACTTGGCAATGTCTGTGGGCTTCGCGTGAAGTGGCCAATGGGGTGCCGTATGGGCGACGTACAGAAAGAACGGAGCATCCTGCTTCGCCATCGTGTTGATGTACTGCACCGCTTTGTCAGTGATGGCATCCGTCATGTAAAAATCTTCAGGGACTTCGGGAACGATGCTTGTTCCGTCGACCAAAGAAAACGGGTCGAAGTAATTGACGACTCCCCAAATTGGACCGAAGTGATGCTCGAATCCTCGATTGGCCGGATAGGTTTCCAGGGGGGCGAACGGTCGATTGAAGTTGGACTGATGATTGAGCCAATCGAGCTGTTTCTGGCGATCTCTTAGCGGGTTGGTTTCGCTTAAGTGCCATTTCCCGGACATCGCTGTTTGATAGCCTGCCGCTTGCAAAGCTTCAGCAATAGTCACGCCATCCTTTGTCAGGGAACGTCCATTGCGGATGAGACCGACTTGGTGTGGGTAGAGACCGGTAAGCAATGCGGCACGAGTAGGACAGCAGCGCGCACAGTTGTAAAACGACGTAAAGCGAAGTCCGGACTTGGCCAGCGTATCGATGTGAGGAGTCTGTATTTCACCGCCATAGCAGCCGAGATCGGAGTACCCCAGATCATCCAGCATCACGACGACAATGTTGGGGCGGTCGTCGGCCTGGGCGGCCATGCACCAAGCCAGTAATAAACCGCATGCGATAAGAGACGTTCGTTTCATGGTCACTATTTCAGATTCGAGTTATTTCTTCTTGTTTAAGTTGCCCCACGGCCAAGGAAGTACGTCCGATGTTTCAGCCCAGGCTTGCCATTGATCCGCCATTTTCTGCACTAGTTCAGGATGCTGTTCAGACAAGTTGTGTTGTTCGGTTCGATCCGCATCCATGTCGTACAGTTCCCACGGCGTAGTTGCTCCGGATCCCATTTTGCCGTAGCGGACGATCTTCCATTTGCCGTCTCGGACAGCGCAGTTCGCTTCGTGTTCCCAGAAAATGGGTTTCCCACGTTCGATCTTTTCGCCATGAAAAGCAGGCTGCAGGCTGACGCCGGCCATCGGTTTAATCGATTGGCCACCCAACGGTGACGGATACTTTGCTCCAGCGATGTCGACACAGGTAGCCATGATGTCAATCAAATGGCTTGGCGTGTCGTTCAGCTTGCCATTGAGTTGCGAAGTAATGCCTTGGGGCCAATGCACGATTAAAGGAGTCGAAATGCCTCCTTCGTGGACCCAATGTTTGTACTCGCGAAATGGCGTGTTCGAAACGTTGGCCCATGATCGTCCGTAAGCAATGTATGTGTCGTCCGCCCCTGGCATTGTTTCAGGACCATGTCGAATTGGACGACCGTCACGAGTAAATCGAGGGATGACATCAAGTTGGATTTCGTCGGCTGTCATCGCAGGTCGTTTCTTGGGCAAGTTCTTGTCGCTTGCACGCCCGACGCCTTCGGCACATCCGCCATTGTCTTGCATGAAGAAAATCACCGTGTTGTCGAAGTCTCCGGAAGCCTTCAACTGGGACGTGATCTTGGCGATATTCTGATCCATGTTGTCGATCATCGCAGCATAGACTTCCATGTTGCGAATTTCCCACTCCTTGTGCGGCGTCTTTTCCCAGTCGCCAGCTTGCTCGGACATCGCCCAAGCTTCATCGATGAGTCCGAGTTCTTTTAGTTTGGCAAATCGAGTAGCACGGATCGCCGCGTAGCCGTCGTCGTATACGCCGTCATACTTCGCAATGTCTTCTGGCAATGCATGCATCGGCCAGTGGGCTGCGGTAAAGGCAACATATAGGAAGAACGGAGTCTCAGCCGATTCTTTTTCGTGCTGTTTGAGAAACGCAACAGCGTTATCGCCGATCGCATTGGTGTAGAAAAAGTTGTCTGGTTGATATTTCGGATCGTTTTCTGGTGTGATCAGCGTATTGTCGCGACACAATGCCGCTGGGTCGTAAAAACTGCCAGCTCCGGTGATGGTTCCGTAGAAATGATCGAAGCCACGCTGTCGAGGCCAATTCTTCTTGAGACCATCAGGTCGAATGTTATGACAAACGTGCCACTTGCCAGTCATGTAAGTCGCGTAACCGGCGGGCTTGAGCACTTCCGCAATCGTTTGACAGCGATCGGTCAGGCCCATTTGAAAGCCTGGGAATTTGGATATGTCGTAGTTTCCGGTCACCATGTGCCCAATTCCTGCCTGGTGCGGATAAAGCCCCGTTAGCAACGAGGCCCGCGTTGGACAGCATCGGGCCGTGTTATAGAACTGAGTGAACCGAAGGCCATCGTTGGCCAGAGTGTCGAGTGTGGGTGTCTTGATTTCACTGCCGTAACAGCCGATGTCGGAATAGCCCATATCGTCTGAAAGAATCAGAACGATGTTGGGTTGATCCGCAGCAGAAAGCGAAGCCGCGAGTAGCGTCGTGGCCAAAACAGCCGACATGAGTGGTGTCAAAAGGCGGTCAAGCATGGATGGGTCTCGACTGGAGGGTTTGAGAGTGGTGGCCATGATTGTAGCCCAAAGAAAACTTGAAAACGAATCCGTTTTATTCGAATCGATAGAACATTGCCGAATCGTTCGGAAATCGAAATAATCGATGCGCAAACTTAGAATCTTTGCGATGTAAGCCAATCTCCTTTAATCGATTGAAGTCAGAAATGTCTCGAATGTTCGGTCCGCAAATTCTTGATGATGGAAATGTCCGCTTCACGGTCCACGCACCGGCATGCGAGCAATTGACACTAAGTATTGAAGGGGAAGACGCTCAAGAGATTCCCATGACGGACGAAGGTGAGCGTACTTACGTTGCCATGGCACGTGTTCCCGTAGGAACGAAATACTGGTTCCGTGTTCCAGACGGAAACCCAAGGCCAGATCCTGCAAGTCGTTTTCAGCCTGATGGTGTGCATGGAACATCGCAGCTCATCGATCCCCACTCCTATAGCTGGCAGGATGCTTCCTGGCGCGGCTTACCGAAAGGGGAGATGATTTTGTATGAACTGCACGTTGGTACGTTTACCAAAGAGGGAACCTACCTCGCGGCGATCGATCGCTTAGATGAACTGGTCGAGTTGGGGATTAATGCGATCGAGGTAATGCCGGTGGCACAGTCGGCTGGTCGGTGGAACTGGGGCTACGACGGAACGAACTTCTTCGCTCCACGAAACACGTTTGGAACTCCCGACGAGTTGAAAGCTTTCGTAGACGCGGCGCATCAACATGGAATCGCGATGGTACTGGATGTGGTCTACAATCATTTCGGTGCTGAAGGCAATTACCTACATCCATTTGGAGGCTATGTTTCACCACGCCATCAAACTGTGTGGGGAGATGCTCCGCATTTGGATGGAGACGGGGCAGACATGATGCGGGACTACATCATCGAAAACGTTCGTTACTGGATCGAGGACTTCCACTTCGATGGACTACGACTCGATGCTACGCATTGCATCTTGGATGATTCCTCTCATCATATTGTCGGCGAGGTAGGAGAGTTGTTCGCTCAAATGAAAACTCGCCTTGGCCGCGAGCTTCATTTGATCGCTGAAAGCAACGTGTACGACCCTGATCTTCTCAAACCGATTACTTCGCAGGGGTACGGATTTGATGCGATCTGGTGCGATGATTTTTTACATGCCGTTGCTGCGGAAACCAGGCCTGACGAGCATATGTCAGATCGACGGTATCTACCTGGAGAAGATATCGATGCGGTATTGCAGCGAGGATATGTTTTTCGTGGAACGTTTGAGGAGAAACGACGACGCATTCCATTGCACGAAGATGATCGTGCGGCAGATTGGGAATCGTTAATCTTTTCTATTCAGAATCATGACTTCATCGGAAACCATCCAGAAGGTAAACGACTCCATCAAGTGACGTCCGAAGACGCACACCGAGCATCGGCAGCACTAATGATGCTGCTGCCTGCGATACCGATGTTGTTCATGGGAGAGGAATTCGCCTCGGAGAAACCGTTTTATTTCTTCACTGACTTTGGCGACGCGAATCTTCGTGACGCCGTCGAGAAAGGGCGACGACGCGAGTACCCGCAGCATGATTGGACCGACACGGTCTCATGTCTTTCCAAAGCTGCCTTCAACAAATCTAAGATTGGTCCGCGAGAAAAAGGGAACCGTCAAACGCTCAATTGGTATCGCTCGCTAATCGAACTTAGAAAAGCCTGGAAGACCAGTGGCCTGTTTGCGGGGGGGAATTTAAAGGCAACTTGGGACGATCTCGCGAAAGCGGCCATCCTTCAATATCAGCAAGACAAGCAGACTTCTTTTGCAATCGTTGGGCTTGCGTCCAGTTCTGGGAATATGACCCCTTCTGATATTAAAGTGGATGGTAACATTCGATTGAGCCAAAACGCTGGCATCGATGACCTAACCGGGCAGATCTCGCTTGGCTCGTTCGGCGTGTTGATCGGTGAGGGAATTCTTCAAGCGAACGAGTGAGTTCCAGTCTCAAGCTTCAATCGCGGCGGAGTAAGACGCTTCACGGAGCAATGCCCGTTTTTTTCTGTTAGTCGACCCTCTCTCAGTAATGGCGTCTTGTGCGACGTTCTTTGCTTCAGAAGCGGGTTAAGGGCGCTTCGTTGCGTCTCGTTAAAATGGGGTGTTAGTGAATTTGTCTTTTTTCAGGAATATCGCGTTAAAAGATACGTGTAGCTTGGAAAAGAGTCTTTGATTGCCCCGCGTTTCAGGTGGTGTCGATTCCTGTTTTCGGATGGGGTTTCGTCATCACACAGGCGAAACGATTTCCTACCTAATCTCCTCATGCCTCATCAGTCGGCCACAGCCGATGAGTTCCCTTTTTTGCTCCCAGACTTCCAGGGTTTGTGTATCGACCTCACTGACGAGGTTTTGTGATATCCCATGCAATTTTCGTGAAAAACAGACATCTGTACGTCTGAACCATGTCGGATTGTGCACAAAAGTTGTCCGATTTAACAAAGACTATCAAGATTTTACTTATATACTGAGTTTGTCGCAGTTGACGCGGGAAATCACTCGATTTACTGGTTAGCCGCGAGTCCTTATCCATTTTCTATTCTTATGTTAGGAGCTTCCCTATGCGCATCGAGAAGCAGAGAGTCCGTGGCTTCACGCTCGTAGAATTGCTTGTCGTAATTGCCATTATCGGCGTATTAATCGCTCTGTTGTTGCCGGCTGTTCAACAAGCCCGTGAAGCGGCAAGACGAATGTCCTGCTCGAACAACTTGAAGCAGGTCGGAATTGGATTGCACAACTATCACGACACATTTGGCTCGTTTCCATACGGAAGCTTGGTCAAGCGGATTGGAACATCCAACTCTTTCGGCCCATCTTTCTGGGGCGGCATGCTGCCGTTTATCGAGCAAGGGCCGTTGTTCGATCAATTGAACTTTTCGGTAGCTCATTGTGGTTGGAGCGCGAACAGCGGTGTCCTGACGGGGCATGCACCAGAAACTCTTGTTTGTCCTTCCTTTGCTGGGGACGTCGATACGATTCCACAGAATCCATCTTGGGACTCTGCGACTACGTACATCGGAATCGCCGGGGCCATGATCGACAACGCCAACTTCACGGAAACGAGAACAGCAACCGGGTTTGATTGCTGCTCGCATTCTGGTGGTCACAACAATGGAACGACTGCTGCCGGAGGGATGCTGGTCGCGAACAAAGTTTTGCGATTCCGTGATGCAACAGATGGAACGAGCAACACGTTGGCCATCGGAGAGTTAGGGGGCCGTATGTTCACTGGCAATTCCAGTTCATACGCAAACATTTCTGGTCCGAATGTCTTGATGACTGCCAGTGGTATTTATCACGGGTGGCTTATGGGAACGAACGGTACGGGAACTCCCACGGCTATTCGTACGTTCAACCTGACGACGATTCGATATGCACCGAACACTCGCAATTTCGACTTGGATGGTATCAACGGAAACTACGGCCCCAACAACCCTTTGTTGTCGGATCATCCAGGCGGTGTGATGGGGGTCTTTGCTGATGGGCATGTCGAGTTCATCGCGGAAACGATCAATCTTGACATTTTGAAATATCAGGCGACCCGAGACGACGGTCAGGTAATTCCTCAGTCGTAACCTCGGATGACCCAATTAGAAAAAACTTTCCCGGCGGAACATCAAAATCGGCCGGGAAGTTGTCGTTACGCGCGGATTGATATCTTTTCTTTCTCTTATCCAAGGATCGAACGATGGCTATTCGTAATCCTGTGCGCGGATTCACGCTTGTCGAGCTCCTGGTCGTGATCGCGATTATCGGCGTGTTAATCGCCCTTTTGCTGCCAGCCGTGCAGCAGGCACGCGAAGCAGCACGGCGTATGTCGTGCTCGAATAACTTGAAGCAAATCGGCGTGGCACTTCATAACTATCACGATACTCACTCCCAATTTCCCTTAGGGGCTTGGAGATCGGCTGGGGCAACGTCGAGTCCGTTTGGGACTTCGTGGTGGGGAGGGCTGCTGCCGTTCATCGAACAGGCCGCTCTTTACGACCAAATCAACTTCGAAGCCGATCGGCCTGGCTGGTCGGGGAACACATCGGTTCTCGTGGGCACATCGGCCGACGTTATGGTGTGTCCATCATTTCCAGGCGAAACATCTCAGTGGAATAATCGCAACTGGGACTCTGCTGCTACGTATATCGGTATTGCCGGGGCGGTGATTAATAACGCCGAATTTACCGAGTCCCGTACCGATGCTGGTTTCAATTGCTGCTCGCACTCCGGTGGAACAAACGACGGCATTATTTCGGCTGGGGGAATTATGTTTCCGAACCAGTGCGTTGGATTCCGTGACGTGACGGACGGTTCGAGCAACACGCTTGCTGTTGGTGAGTGTGGCGGTCGAATGTTCACCGGTAATTCGGGTTCTCTCGCCAATATTTCTGGTCCCAATGTACTGATGACCGCGGGTGGACAGCATGGTTGGCTGATGGGTTCGGAAGGTTCTGGAACACCACCAAATTACAACGGTTCGCGTGCATTCAACATTACGACCGTTCGCTACGCCCCCAACGAAAAGAACTATGACTTGGATGGCATAAGTACCAATTACGGTGCAAACAACCCGTTGATCTCCGAGCACCCCGGCGGTGTCATGGCCGTGTTTGTTGACGGCCATGTCGAATTTATTGCCGAGACCATCAATGTGGACATCCTGAAATATCAAGCCACGCGGGATGATGGCCAGGTAATCTCTCTGAATTAGCCTGGATCAACTTTACCCATTTTCATCGCCCTGGATTCAGGGCATGCCCTTATATAGGAATTTATGTTGTGTACCGTGTTACTGCATCGATTTTGCTAGTCGCCTTTTTGGCAGCCGGGTGTGAAGAAGCTAAATCAGGACTAAAGGGAGTTCAGGGAACGGTTACTGTGGACGGTAAGCCAGCCCCTGAAGGATCTCAGGTAAGTTTCAATTTGGTGGGAGGAAGTTATCGGTTTACAACGCGTACGGATGGAAGTGGCGCGTATGCGTATTTGCCACCTCCCCAGGCACCACTGGAGCGAGGAGAGTATCTCGTAGCCGTGTTGCCTCCTCCAGGTGAAACGATGGTGGACGAAACGGGGCTCTCGGTCGAAGTTGCCAGTAAAGGCTCGACAACAAACTTCGGGAAGTTTTCAAATCCCAAGACAAGCGGCATTAAGACGAGTCTCGGAGGAGATGTCGTGACCCTCGACATTGCTGTGGAAACTTAGGAGGTGTCTTTCTCCAGTGCATAAAAAAGGTCCGGCAGATATTTCTGCCGGACCTTTTGGAATGGCTACTCTTGCTGAGGTTGCTTAGTAGCTGAACTCGCTTAGAGTTTCGTTTAGCTGAGAGGCCAGCGTAGTCATGCGAGTGCCGACTGTGCCTGTCTTCAAGGCATCGCTCGCAGTACGGCTGGCGACGTCGTCGACTTGGGCGATGTTGCGGCTGACTTCCGCACTTGCTTCGGTTGATTGATCGAGGCTGTGCGAAACCGATTGAACTCCCGTTGCAACGTTGGTCAATTGTTCCGAGATGCTTTGAGCAACGCAGCGTTGTTCTTCCACCGCAGCGGCGATCGTTGTCGAAATATCGTGAACTTGTTTCACCACATTATCGACGTCTGAAATGGTTTCGACGGCCAAGTTGGCAGAAGACTGAATTCCAGCGATACGATTGCGAATATCGTCCGTCGCCTCGGCCGTTTGACGGGCCAGGGCTTTCACTTCGGTGGCCACCACCGCGAAACCACGGCCAGCTTCTCCGGCCCGCGAAGCTTCAATGGTTGCGTTGAGTGCCAGCAGGTTAGTTTGCTCTGCAATGTCTTGAATCACTTCCGTAACACGGCCAATTTCCTCTGCCGCTTGACTGAGAAGCTGCATCTTTTCATGGCTGCTTCCCACAGTGATTGAAGCCGAGTTGGCAATTGTGGAGGATTGCTCGGTATTCGTCGCGATCTCGGAAATGCTACGGGTCATTTCTTCCACGGCGGTCGAAACCATCGAGAAGCTATCGTTCATTTCGTGCGTTGTACGCTGGATATTTGAGATGGAAACCGACATTTCTTCCGCTGCGGCTGCCACGGATGAGCTGCGTAGCGAAGCTTCTTCCGCACCTTTCGAGAGGCTACCGGCCGTTTCGTCGAGTTCTGCTGACGAGGACACCAGCACTTCCGAGTCGGAAGCAATCCGACTGACGACATGCTGAATCTTCTCAATAAAGCGATTGAAGGAACCTGCTAGTCGCCCGAACTCATCGCGACGATTCATAACCAAACGCTGCGTCAGATCACCACCACTGGCTGCGATTCCGTCAAGCATGCGGATCGTCTGATTCAGCGGCGTAATAATCGATCGAGCGATAACCGTTCCGAGAACCATGGTGAGCGCGATTGCGATTCCACCGATAAGGAGGAAGCTATTCACCGACGACGCGGCCGTCTCGCGGACGTTTTGTGATGTAGCAACAACAGATTCGCGGCTTTCGCTCGCTTTCTGTTCACTCTCGTTAATAAGTTGCTTCTTCTTATCAATCGCCTCCAACGCGGCAGCGATATCAAGTTGAAGCTGTTCTTTGGCACCATCAAGAGGTTCGCGAAATGCCTCGAACGCGGCAAGAGACTCCGCCGTCAGGCGATTCATTTCTTCCGTGTTGAATGTCTTGCCAGGAGCGGAACTGGCGACGATTTGACGAGTGATTTCCTTCCAAGCTTCCAGTCGAGAAAGGGACGTCTCTAGCAGAGTCATCGCTTCGTCACTGAAAATACCATCGCGTGAGCTGCTAACACGGCGGTCAATCTGAGAAAGATTGTCTTCGTGATCGGTTAAGAACTTTTGGTAGAGCTCGTCATCTGATTCGCCCATCTTGGCCAGATTGCGGGCTTCCATTTCCGCGATCAGAACTTGATAAGCGTCGCGGTCTGCATCAAGCATCAGCAAAATACTGTCTTGCATCTGCTGGGTTTTGACGAGGTCTTCGTTGAGAAAGGGAAGGATCTCGTCCTTCAGCAGTGGCGTGATCTTTTCGTCGATGAGAACCAGAAAGTGGTTGTCGACGATATCGTCCAGACTTTGAACTTGCTGAGAGAGTGCGGACCAACCAATTCCCATCAGAAGAACGAGTGCCAGACAGCTGATCGTTACCAGCCCTCCGATTTTCCCCTTGGTATTGAACATCGCTTGAGTTTCTGCCCCGTGACCGTTTTTCGGTCATCACTGAAATAGCGTCCAACATGGCGTCACCACCGTCGGCAACGCGACTGCGGAAACCTAGGTCACGGCGAAATGCCGAAACATCGCAGGCACGAAAAAAGACGGTTCTGGAACCTGGTTCAGCGTAATTTGCGGGAACCTGCAGTTTCAGAAGAGGCGACATAGGCGAGTTCTCGTACTAATTGGTGGTATGAGCAAGATGGTCTGGTGGTGCTCACCGGAACCCCTCGTCTGGAGAGAATGCGCAAAACTTTCCGTAGCTGGCATAACGGCGAGTTAGAAGCTGCGGGAAACAGCAGCCCGAACCGATCTAAGCACTTTTCTATGTTGGCACTGATAGCAATGCGCCGAACCTGCAAGTGCCGGACAATGGATGGGCCGGCTCGACTTCGACTTCTGACAATTGGCATTGGGGCAGAAATCAATGACACGATGGATCGTAATGGCCGCCGTTTTGGTGGCCAGTGGCCTGCGGACTGCGCACGCACAATATGAGGCTTCTCAGTGGGGGAACGAGCTTCCCCCCGTACCATCTTCTCCTTCAGATCAGGTCATGGCCGTTGACCAAGTCGCGATCTTACAGGCACAGATCGACGAACTGAAAAGGGAGTTAGAGCGATCAAAAGTTCAAGCAAATGTGCCGGCGATGAACGTCAGTACGCCAAACAGTACGTCGCCTGATTTGATCGGTGATGTCGACAGCCTGATGAAGTGGCGTGCTTCTGTCGAGAAGTCGGAAGCAAGTGCAGCCGCTAAAGCCGCGTTAAAGCCTTCCTTAAAGATCGGTGGGCGAATTTTTCTCGATACGGCCGTGTTTGGCCAAAACGACGAAAGCATGGCCCAAGTTGGCGACGCCGAAAATGCGATCAAAGTCCGAACGGCTTGGGTTGAACTGAAAGGGGACGTTCTCGAGAACACTCAATACCGCCTATGGTTCGACCTGGCAGGCCAAGTAAGTCTGCTGGATGTATACCTCGACTTCGGCGAATTGCCCTACATCCAGAATCTACGAATTGGTCACTTCTTCGAGCCATTTAGCTTAGAGCAACTTACGCCCAACAAGTACCTGACGGCCATGGAACGATCGAGCCCGTTTTTGCTCGGCCGAAACATGGGTGTGATGGCTCACTCAGACAACGCTGAAGCAAACTGGACTTACGGTGTTGGTCTTTTTGTTTCCGAGCAAGGATCTAAGCCACCGTTTTATCAAAGCGATCAGGACTCTTCGGCAATCACCGGACGTTTGACTTACTTGCCATGGTACGATGAAGCTAGTGATGGGCGCGGATTGATTCATCTCGGAGCTGGCTACAGTTGGCGGCATCTGGGAGACGGCACGCTGGAGTTTGACAACAAGCCTGACTCCTCGCTTGCTCCGGTAATTGTCGATACCGGAGTGTTCGGGGCAGATGCGTATCACTTGCTGGGACTCGAAGCGGCTTATGCCTATGGCTCTTTTACACTGCAGTCGGAATACCACTGGGCTTCAGCCGACACCGACGATTTTGGTGCGGAGTCGTTTGACCACTACTACGTTCAAGCCAGTTACTTCCTAACCGGTGAAAACCGAGCCTACAATCGCCGATCGGGTTCGTTCTCGAATCGCGTGGTTCCGTTTGAAAACTTCTTTCGCGTGCGAACCGAAGACCAGTGCATTTACAATGGTTGGGGTGCCTGGGAAGTGGCCTATCGTTTCGCTCACGACGATTTGAACAGCGACAACATCTTGGGTGGTACCGACTATCGGCACTTGGTGGGTTTGAACTGGTATCTCAGTCCGTATACGCGGGCCATGTTCGAGTACGTCTACTCTGATACTGACCGACAGATCGCGTCCAATGGCAAATTGCAGATCTTTCAGATGCGATTGCAAATCGATTTTTAAACGGCGATACAGCGACGACTTGAAAGTTACGAAACCTGATAACTGCTCATTTTGAAAGACATAATCATGCTTACCCAATCCAGGATCATGGTGTTGATATGCCTGACGGCGAGCCTGGCGATGCCGTTACACGCAACCGAACCGATCGCCATCCCTCCTGTCCCAAACCCTGAAATTCCACCGATTCAATCGATGGAGCAAGTCGTTTACGGCGAGCCAAGTTGTTGTGCTCACTGCACGCAGCATTGTGCCTGCCAGAAACAAACTTATGTTGTTTGCGAGATGAAGAAGGTCAAAAAGACCGTCTTCGATTGTGAAACAGAAGATGTTTGCGGACTACTGCCGCAAACGATGCTGCCTGATACTCTCTTCGGATTCTCGCTTTGGGGGAGTAAGAAGGTGGGTTGTGGTGAAGATGGCTGCGGAGACTGCGCTGCTGGCTGTTGCACAAAGTCACCCAAAGCTGGCCATTGTCGCTCGCGAAAAGTCCTTGTCAAAAAGACGATCGTCGTCGAAGTGCCGGTCTATAAGTGTGTCGTCGAGTATTCGTGCGACAGCTGCGGTAGTGCGATTGATGTTGCTGAGTTGAAGCAAGGATCGAGTCAGGCCTCGCTTAGCAAAAAGGAAGAGCCACGAGTCGCGACGCTTCCACGCAATCAAGCAGGCTACGGCGAGTAACCTTAATTCTCTAAAGCGGTTCAATTCCCACTGCGTCTGCTGTGCCTGTTGAAAGATTGGCACAGCTTTTTTATGCGCGAGTCCTGGCGCATGAAAAAGCCCTGGTCGATGGGACGCCAGGGCAGTGAAATTTGACGGTGACCGAATCGGCTTAGCTTTCGCCATAGCCCATCTCATCGCGGTATAGCGAGGGATCGTTGGCGTGTCGAATCACGTTAATAGTTGGGTAGTATGAAGGTGTCGAATGATAGTAACGGTATTCGACGCGGGGTGCGGAATGGTAGTGTGGACGATATACACGTCGTCCAAAAATACCAGCGTCAGCCGTCGATACTAACGTGCAGCCGACAAGGGTCGCGAATGCAACGGAAGCGACAATGCGAGTCATCATGGTGTGTGGGCCTCCAAAAGTCTTCAGACGATAGACCAGGGAATTGTTAGCGGGGGCGGCGAACTTCTTTTAGTCATCCTAATCGGCCTGAGAAAGAGTTCAATTGTTTGCTGGTTCGCTGAAGAGCTTGCACTAAAAGGATGCCGGCTTATCGCAGTAATGTTTCGCGATTGGCAAGCGAATCGATCTCGTGAGCGATAAGAAATCGTTTCGATTAAAACGATTGTGACGAAGAAGGACCCACATCTGTGGTTCATCCACGACCCAGAGGTAAGAAACCGACAGGGTCGTGACGAGACGAAAAATTTTCTCGATTTTGAAGCAATGTACCGCGGTAAGCAGTCAGTTAGAACAAGCTTTTCAGATCGGAGTTACCGGTTGATCTATCTCGGCGCGACGTGGCGAGAGCATCTTTACGAGTGCCTTCTCGGCTTGGTCATACGAACGATAGGTACTTGGATCGACTAAGTAGCCGCGTTCTTCACGTGCCATATCTTCCGGCAATTGCCCGGGAGGCACTTGAGCAATGGTGAGGTTTTGGTTGACCTCGATAATGGCAAATCGGACCATGATTGGACTCCTTTTCGCAGTAGGTTCCATTCAGTTAATCCCTATGCCCAGCGTTCCTAAATCCGCCTCGAACGTTGAGACATCGTCGCTGTTTCCGTGCGACACGTTCTCCTTATTTCGGCAGTTTGGCACTCCGCGGAAAATCTGTAAATGGGAAAAATTTCACGAAGTCGGAAATTCACCAAGTCTAAATTGAAGTGGCAATTAATTACCCAGTTTTCGCGCGAAAGGATACGGCGTATTAAGTGAGGCCCAGAACATCGAGTTCCGCTCGGCCTTCGTTCATGTCGATGCGTTCCGGCCGGCCTTTGTGGCGGTAGATCAGCTTGGTGTGATCGATACCTAGAACGCGCATGATCGTGGCGTGAAGATCGTGGACGTGCAGAGGATTCTCGATCGCTTTCAAGCCCAGTTCATCGGTTGCCCCAATGGTGCGGCCTCCTGGAATGGCTCCACCGGCCATCCACATGGTGAAGCCTGTAGGATTGTGATCTCGGCCGTTTCCTTTTTCCGACATCGGAGTTCGGCCGAATTCACCACCCCAAACAACGAGCGTTTCGTCCCACAGGCCACGCCGCTTCAGGTCTTTCAGCAAACCGGCGATCGGTTTATCGACTTCTTTGCAAAGCTTGCCATGGTTGCCTTCGATATTGCTGTGGGCGTCCCAGCCGCTGCCGGCACCGCTATAGAGTTGAACGAATCGAACCCCGTTTTCGACCAATCGACGAGCTAAGAGACAGTTGTTGCCAAAGACGTTGGTCTCTTTCTGGTCGATACCATAAAGCTGCTTGGTTTCTTCGGTTTCGGTGCTTAAGTCGACGATGTCAGGTGCGGCCGACTGCATGCGAAACGCCAACTCGTACGACTTGATACGAGCTTCCAGTTCCGAATAGTCCTCTCGGTCTGCCGCATGGCGACGATCCATTTGGCTTAAGAAGTCGAGCTTCGCTTTTTGGCGATCGGTTGTGATATGGCTAGGAGGATTCAGGTTGAGAATGGGATCCGCGCCTGACTTGAATTGAACGCCTTGGTAAGCAGCCGGCATGAATCCGCTACCCCAGTTTCGCGATCCATTCACTGGTTGACCTTTGCCGTCGGTTAATACCACGAACGCCGGCATATCTTGGTTTTCGGTTCCTAGTCCATACGTTGCCCAGGCACCCAGGGAAGGGCGTCCGCCGATCACGTGCCCGGTGTTCATCTGGCAAACACCGGACGAATGGTTGATGCCATCTGAGACACACGAACGGATCACGCACAGGTCATCCGCACATGTAGCGATCTCTGGAAACCAATCGGAGACCCACAAGCCACTTTCGCCATGCTGCTTCCATTTTCGAGGACAACGCATCAGTGGTGCATCATTTTCCCCCATGGCGAGAATGACTTTGCCGAAGCTGTCCGGCAGTTTTTGGCCGGCCAACTCGTTGAGCAATGGTTTGGGATCGAACAAGTCGATATGGCTCGGGCCACCTTCCATGAACAGAAAGATGACGTTCTTGGCTTTCGCTGGGAAATGCGTCGTCTTCGGGGCGCGGGGATCAACGGGAGCTCCACTTGCCGACTGACCCATCAACGCCGCCAAAGCCATGGCACCAAATCCTCCACCAGACTTGGCAAGGAATTCACGACGAGTCGTAGGAATTTCAATGTGAGGTTGGTTATGCATCGCGATTCTCCCTTCGGAGTTTCGTAGGTAGGCGTGAGGTGAGGTGCGCTAATCGACAAACTGGAATTCACTGGAATTCAGCAGCACGTGGCAGAAGTCGCTCAAAGCAATCTGCACGGCATCAAGACCACGACGATCCGACCGCTTGGAAAGCTGCAAGTCGCGGGTATCGTCGGCGACGTCCGCGAGTGGACCGCGTGGATCGGAACGAACGAATTGCCACATCCCGACGGTATCTTCGGTAACCAGGTCGTTGGGGGTGTTAATCAAGATTTTTGATTCATCTTGAATCGCGGACTTGGTCAGGCGAACTTCATCGATAAGGCCATCCCAGTTATGGGGGCTTTGAGAATCTCTTCCGCCAACGCTGAAACGTAAACTGTTACTGCCGCAGTCACTGACGATCGAATGTTTAACAACAACCGTTTCTAACTCCGACTCGTCGTACGACATATCGCGAGCGAAAAACGTGGCGGTTCCCGCCTCGAAATCTACGGCTGCCGCTACGTAGTAAGGCTTGTCCGATGGGATTCGGATGTTGGAAGGAACCACTTCGTATTTCACGTCACCGTTTTTGTCGTTACCAATCAGCTGTAGGATGAGATTACGGGGACGATAGGCCGACTTTTTGCTGGTAATACCGAAGTTCCAACCTGGCGTCGAATTGGAACCATTCCAGTGAGAAGCGATTGTACGTACCGAGGCGTCGTTGAATAACGTTCGATTGAAAACGATTGCTTCGATCGTAAAGTTATCCGCAGGCAAGGGACGCGTGTCTGGTAGCGTTAGAAACTGATGTGGCGTTTTATCGCTGATATTGAATGCCGTATTCCAGCGATGCATTTGAGGCTCATCAAGCAGCGCCGTCGAAGGGATTTCGCCATCTTTCGCTTTGTTTAAGTCGCGATTGTAGGCCACTTGTTCTTCAATAAAACGAATTGCCGCTTCCAGTTCCGCAGGTTCGGGTGGACGGCCAAAGCACTCACGAAAGCTCTCGCGAACAACTGTTTCGTAGTCGTTACCATAAGCACGATGCAGACGCTTGGCCATCGCTTCCGAGCGTTTTAGCGTCCAGTCACCATTGAACATCAAGAGCGATTGTGTCGCGGTTGTTGTCGCATTTCGCGAAGCAACGCTGGCAAAGCCTGAGGGTGAATCAAAACTTTCAAGCAGTGCATCAGGAGAATTTCGCATCTTCTTGGTAAAGACCGAACGAACCGCACTGTTACTGGAAGAGGCAGGGCCTCCTTCTTTTTCATTCAGCTCGCCACTGACGGCCAGCATGGCATCGCGAATCTGCTCTGCTTCCAGGCGATGAGCAGGAAATCGCCAAAGGAGCCGGTTCTTAGGGTCAATTAGCTTGGCTGTTTCCGGCACGTCGATCAACGACGACTGGCGATAGGTTCCTGAAAGCAAAATCTGACGATGCAGGGGCTTCAGACGCCAGCCGTTGTCGATGAACTCGCTTGTCAGCCAATCGAGTAGTTGCGGGTGGCTAGGTGCTTCACCAAGTCGGCCGAAGTCGCTGGAGTTTGACGATAGCCCGACACCGAAATGATACTGCCAGACACGATTGACAATCACGCGAGGTGAAAGCGGATTGTCATCTCGGCAAAGCCATTTGGCCAATGTCGCACGACGCCCACTGCTCTGGGGATTGGCGCTCAGCGAAGCGTCGACCTCCGCGGGGCCAGGCTCAAGGATTGTAAGGAACCCAGGATCGATGGCTCGTTGCGAGCGATCGTCTGGGATTGTCGTCGGAGGAATTTTCCCGTCCGCGTCGACAGCAACACTGGCTACTGGGGGACGTTTGGGTTTGCTACTGAGGACGTCTTGAAGCTTCTTCTTCAGGTCTTCCCAGTCTTGCTTTTTGTCTTTAGGAATACGGTTTTGCAGGCGATCGTATTCGAACTCGACTTGCTCTTCGACCAAATAGAAGATCTGGTTTTCGTAGGTGGTTCGTTCTTCGGCTGACTTCCAGTACATTTCCTGGACTTCTTCCGGGAACATCTCGACCGCTTTTCGCCGAGCCGATTCTCGTGGCTTCTTTTCGATCGCAGCAATCTTATCCAGCAACTCTTGATGCTTAGCTTCCCACTTGGCGAGATCTTTCTGGTACTGCTCGAGCTCTTTCCTGTTGGCAAGCGGATGGTCATCTTTCCAGACCAGAGGCTTGAAGAAAGCCTGTAAGCGATAGTAGTCGTCCCGCAAGATCGGATCGAATTTATGGTTGTGACAATGAGCACAGGCGATGCCCATGCCGAGGAAGACGTCACCGACGGTATCGGTTAATTCATCAACGATCAGGACCTGCTGGCCTTCGGCGTCACGGCTGTTGTATTCGTAGACACCAGCTCGGAGAAAGTAGGTCGCGACCATCGCGTCGGGATCTTCCGGAGCAATTTCATCGCCGGCGAGTTGTTCCGACATGAATTGCTTATAAGACTTGTCTTCATTCAAGCTGCGGATCACGTAGTCGCGATAACGATAAGCTAGGGGCCGATAGGCATCTTGGCGGTAGCCATCGGAGTCGGCATAGCGAACGATATCGAGCCAGTGCGTTGCCCAACGCTGCCCATAACGAGGATCCGCGAGGACTTGATCGACAAGCTCTTCATATGCAGTTGGGCTTGAATCTGAGACAAATGCCGAGACTTCTTCCGCGGTCGGAGGAACTCCAAGCATGTCGAAATAGACACGGCGAATCAAGTCGCGACGTTCCGCAGGAGGAGCGGTAGTGAGCTTGTTTTCCTTAAGCTTGGCAGCGACGAAGTTGTCGATCGGATTTCGTATTTCGGCATTATTGTCAGCGCTGGGAACTTTGGGACGTTGCACCGGTTGGAAGGCCCACCAAGCGAGATCTTCTTTTGTGAACAGTTCGTCTTCACGCGGTTCGCCGGCATGCTCTGGCCAGTAAGCTCCGTTCTTCACCCAGGTTTCCAAGATCGCGATCTGCTCGTCCGGCAATTGCCCGGAAGGTGGCATTTCGTAGCTCTCGTATTTCACGGCTGCGAGTAGCTCGCTCTCGTCTGGTTCTCCTGGCACAACAATCGGACCGCCAACGCCTCCTTTCATGAAATGATGGCGGCGATCCAATCGCAGATCCGCTTTTTGTTCTTTGGAACCATGACACTCGAAGCAGTGCTGAGCCAGCAACGGGCGGACTTTGGTTTCGAAGAAAATGGCTTTCTCGCGATCGTCTGCCAGCAACATTCCAGACGAAAGCAAGCACGTCAGGAATAGTGTTGTTGGAGCGATTAATCGGAACATATGCGGCATGATTTACTCTTCCGTTGAGATGGGCTCTTCGGGCGAGGCGGGATTCAGTAGGGAAGGGAAGCCACCGATAAATACAGGATCGACATAGTTGTCATCGTCCATGGCATCCTGAAAGAACAGCTCATGGACCTCGGCTCCTTCTGGATAGCCAAGATCCGAAAGGTCGATTCCGGTGGCGATCACATTGGCAGGAACAGCATGGGGAACGCCGCCGTTGTGGTTGGATTGGCAAAGCTCTTCCACGCTGCGAATGCGTCGATCAAAGCCATAAAGCCGAAAGCTGCTTAGGCGATGGGAGCCATGATCGGCGAGGGAAATATCAAATTGACGAACGGTGTGTGATTGAAGGCCAGGCTCGAACTTAAGCGGCGAAACATGAAAAGGATCGCCATCGGCTGGATGTACCACCACGTGAAGATCAAACAGCACCACATCCGGGCCAGGACCATTGATAACCGGTTGGTGAAAACGTACGGCAAAGCCTGGCGTACGTTGGCTGAGATCGGAGTTCGTAATGTCAGGATTGGACGTCAAAGGAACGCTATTGCCTCCAGGATTCAAGATGCCTGTGCAAAGGCAATGATCGCGATCGAGGTAATCCATGCGACGCCGGGAATCGTCTCCCTGCTTGGGATCGAGACTTATCAGTGGTGTCGTCAGGTTGTTGATGTTCTGATTGACTTTGAAGTGAATCAAATCGAATCCAATGAGCTCATCGACGTCGTAGGTGACAGGTTTGCCGTCCCGTTGGACGATGATATCGACGAGCTTGTCAGGGTGAGGGGAGCCGGAGGGCGTCACATTAAAAGAAACAACACGATCAGGTAATTTGGATTTGTAAACGCGACCAAACTGCGACGCATCACCAGCGGCAATTTCGCCCAGGGAATTGATGACTCGACCTTCTCCTGCTTCGAGCAAGAGACCGGCGTGCTGTGGGTCGATCGCTTCCTCTGCGGTGAAAACCTCTGCTGCGCCTTCAATCACTTCTACGTCTGCTTCCCCCGATTCGTTGACGCTGATGGAAAAACGGGTTCCCTTGTCGATCACTTCAGCTTGAGGAGTCAGGACGCGAAAACCTTCCGCGCCGTCTGGGGCGTAGACCGAGCACTCGCCCACTTTCAACATAACTTGCTCGGCCGATTGAATCGAAAATACGGCCGGGGCCTGAACAATCATTTCCGCGCCAGATCGACTACGCATCTGAACGCTGCCTTCTACTAAGGCATAGTCGTGATTTAATTGCAGGATATCGCCGGGCGCCAGAGCTTTCGGCTCACCAAAAAAGCGGCTGCGTGCGAGTTGCGTGATTTGCATCTCCGGGGTCAACAAATCGACTTGGGCGACTTGTGGAGCATCGGTGGCGGAATGGTCTTCCGTCGGTGGATCGTTGTCTGCGACGGAAGGGGCGGCCCTATTCCAGATCGCCCAAGGAATCGCAATCAAGCCGATCAAAGACAAAGCGAGAGCTAACCAGCGATAGGACTGGGGCCGTTGGCTCGACGATTGACGACGCTCGACGGTTGCCGCCGGAACGATCGCTTCCGGCATGCTCAGTGTTTGGCGACCGGTTTCTTCGGCTGCCAGTTTAGCCAAGCCATATTCCAGATCGAGCAGACAAAGGTATTGATCTCGCAGCGACTCACTTTCAAGCAGCATCGCTTCCAGTTCGGCATGCTCTTGATCGGTAAGCAGTCCATGCACACTACGATGGGCCAATTCGGCTAGGCGCTTGTTTTGCTTCTGATTCATGCGTCCTCTCCTGCTGCGGTGAGTTGCAGCTGAACACATTGGGCCAGTTTGCGACGGATCGTTGCCAATTGGTTGTAAAGCGTCTGGGCCGATCGGCCAGTCGCCGCAGCCAGATCGGCCATTGTCGTGGCGCTACCGTATGCTTTCCAAACAAGTTGCTGCTGATTATCTGTCAGTTTCTTGACGCACAATCGCAATGCGGCGAGTCGGTCAGGCATACTTGAAATGTCTTCACTTCGACGCTCGGCAAGCAAGTCGAGTAATGTTTCACTAAATTGTAGGCGGTCTCTTTGGGCAGTTCGCAGGAAATTCTTCACTTCATAAAAAGCGACACCGCAAGCCCAAGAGAGAAAGTCACGTTCCTGATCAAACGTCTCGAACTTTTTCCAGAGCAACAGGCTGCAACGCTGAAAGACATCGTCGGCATCAGCATGGTGCGGCAGCAGCGAGTAGATGTAGGCATGCAAGCGTTCGCAGTCAGCCGAGAAATAGGCCAAAAAGTCTGCGTAAAGCTGCCCTTGCGATGCATCCTCTACTGGGGAACGTTCTGGAAGTTCGTAGGTCATTATTAGGCGGGGTATTCGTGGGAAGGGCCCCAGCAGGCAGCTAGGACGTCAATAATAGATCGTACGCCTACTCATCAGTTTACTACGATGAAACACACAAAAAGAATGGAATAAAGGGGCGGCCACCCACCTAAGGCGCGAGGCCGCCCGCGGAAAGCTCTTATCGAGCCTCCAACCGAATAACGAAATCGTTCTCCCCCGGGCCCACGTCAAACTTGAGTCCGGACGTTTCGTAATTGCGGTATTTCTTAGGAAAGGACGGAGCTGTTGCCGCGTTCGAGCCATCGCCCAGTGCAGGACTGAAGAGGATCGCTTCGTGTTCTCCGGCAAGGGCCCCGTCTCCGTTTTGGAACGTGCTGAGTTCAAAAGTGCCATCCGAATTGATCTGGCCGTGGGCTTTCACGGTCTCTCCTTCTTCGGAGGTTGTTCGAAACTTAATGATGCCACCGCCAGCTGGTGAGCCGTTCGCGAGAACCACTTTTCCCTTCACGGGATGCGTCGAAGTCGTTTGCTCGCATCCCACAAGCGGAATAATACAGGCCAGCATGACTAGCAGCTTCGTTGCTTGCTGTCGTAGATTGCGTTGCATGATAGGTCGCCTTCTTTGCTAAATGACGAGAAGTGAGCATTTGTGCTTAGAAGTCGACGTTGATCACTTGGCCATCTTCCCGACTAGCAAGACGGCCGAGATTGTCCTCATCGATATTGACTTGAATCGGACGAACGCTGCCATCTCCCATCACGAAGTTGACAATGCCTGGGTGAAAGCTGCCAAAAACAAGATGCTCAACACCATCGACATCGTCTCGCATGTTTTGGGCTAAGGGGTAATCGGGCCCTGCCGCTCGCATAGTGGTGTACGCCCATCCGCTGAGGATCGGGCCGTCGTGGCCGGTGTTTTCGTTCTTTAGCTTTTCAATATGGACATGACGTTCGCCGATCATGATGGTGTTCGTCAAACCATCGGTAACCGAAGCAAAGTTGGTTTGACTGCTGTAGCCATCCTTGTTTCCCTGGGCGACGACCAGCATTCCTTTTTCTTTTCCGAATTGACGGATGATCGAGTTGTCGCCGCTGGGGCCGCAGACGGTGGCGTAATCCCAGACGGCACCGTTGTCGGCATTGATGGCTTGGACAGCCGTCGTTTGATCGCCAACTTTATGGCGGCTTGGGCAGACATACCCCGCAATCCCGGTTTGCTGAACGGCGGTCGTTTGAGCGTTGTACTTCTTCTTCAGGTCAATTTGATCGTATAGGTTCGACTGTTCCATGAACGGCAGTAGCAAAGCAGACCAGCCAAGGTATTCGTATTGAATACGTGATGGTGGGAGCTCGCCGAATGTGTCGTGAAAGTTGTGTACGGCGAGGCCGACTTGCTTCAAGTTGTTCACGCACTGGGTGCGTCGCGCCGACTCGCGAGCCTGTTGTACGGCGGGCAGAAGTAAGGCGATCAGGACGCCAATAATGGCAATGACCACTAACAATTCGACCAAGGTAAACGCGCGACGCGCAGGGGGGACGAGGGAGATAGCCATGTTAGATTTTCGCAGAATAGAGAATGGATTAGAGGGAAGCGCATGTTGGAAAGCAGGAGGAGAATTGCCTTCCGTAAAGAAGTCGTACTGCGATTGGGTTGTTTACTAATGTTTTGTAGGTAATTTCAATAAAAAAAGTCACACCCTTGGTTTGGATGTGACTGGCCTTCCCTAAAGTGCCTGTTTGTTAGGAAGTGTGGTCAGGAGTTGGCCATTAAGCTATTTCCGCTTTTTGACCCTTTGGATATACGATTTGTACTCCCAGCGATCTTCCCATTTGGGGACATACGACTTGTAGCGAGGGTGGGTAAACCAAAATTGAGGTTCCGGATCAGGCTCATTCAGTTTCCCTGCCTCATAATCTTTCCCGGCGAAGCTGGCTTCAACTTCCTCGTTCCAAGCGTTGTATTTGCCTTTGAGCTTTTCAAACTCCTCTGGCTCAGTTTTCGCAAGATTGGTCGTTTCGTGCGGGTCGTCCTTAAGATTGTAAAGCTCGAAGCTCTTTTCCTGATTTCGATTGGTCGTTACGAGCTTCCAGTTGTTGTCCACCAGCGCCGCTTGTTTGTGAAAGCGAAAGGGGATCGGATTCTCGCGTGCACCCAGATCGTCCGACATCAATGGTTTCAGGCTAACACCGTCGAGTGGCTGAACGAACACATCGTTAGGAAGGCCCAAGACATCGGCGACCGTTGGAAACAAGTCCATCGTGCAAGCGGGATACTCGGTAATGCGAGGCTGAATTTTTGAGGGCCATTCGATGATCGCTGGTACGCGAAGTCCCCCTTCGTAAAGGCTTCCTTTCTTTCCACGAAGGCCACCGACGGTATCGGGCTGGATCTTGGGCAGCCCGCCATTGTCGCTACAAAAAACAAACATCGTGTTGTCAGCCATCTTCATTTCCCGCAGGGCCGATCGTAGCGTTCCAATGCTTCGATCCATGGCAACCAACTCGCCATAGTGATTTTCTGAGTCAGCCTTCAAATTGCCAAAAGGGATCTTGTCTTCATCCAACGCTTTGAAGGGGCTATGCGGTGTACCGAACCAAACGACAGTAAACGTCGGCTTGCTGCCATCTTTATGCTTTTTCAAGAACTCAATTGCCTCGGCGATGACGACTTCTGATGAGTCTCCTT
The DNA here is from genome assembly GCF_020150455.1 of Bremerella sp. TYQ1. Lineage (NCBI taxonomy): Bacteria > Pseudomonadati > Planctomycetota > Planctomycetia > Pirellulales > Pirellulaceae > Bremerella > Bremerella sp. TYQ1. The sequence goes on along the minus strand of NZ_CP083740.1, from coordinate 3,635,751 downwards.
GCATCTGTTCTATCTTGCCTTGGCGGCTCATCAGGGGATCGACATCGAAGAAGTTTGTCACCGAAAGCCATTCGTCAAATCCAAAGTTGCCAGGGTTATAGTCGTCGTTGTCTAGAATCGGGACGCCGGGTCCTTTTAGACCATCTAAATGCCACTTGCCGAAGTGCCCCGTGACATACCCTGCATCTTTGAGAGCCTGGGCGATCGTTTTTTCCTGGTGACGTAGTGCGTATCCATGCGAAAGCACGCCGCAACGATCTGGCGATCGACCGGTGAGCACGCTTGCACGTGTCGGTGAACAAACGGCACATCCCGCATAGAAACGCTCGAATCGCAATCCGTTGGCGGCCATTAAATCTAAGCTGGGCGTCTTTAGAACGGGGTGATTGCGATAGCCCGTTTGGCCCCACCCCATGTCATCGGCCATGACAAAGATAATGTGCGGACGGTCTTGTTCGTTTTCGACTTGAGCCGTCGCGACGGATAGCCCCCAAGTCAGATGGAGGGCAACGACAAGCGTAAGCATGCGAGTCATAGGGAGGTCTCTTCAATAGGGAAGTGCAGGGAGGCTTAACGAACCTGTCCATGCGTTTGTATCGTTTTGAGTTTCTGCTTTAGCTTTTCGACACGTTCAGAATTCTCTGCGTATCGATTTTGTTTCTGGGCAGGGTCATCGCTCAGGCGGTAGAGTTCGCCTGGTTGCGGATTGTTAATGTACCCACGCTGCTCGTTGAACCACTTGGGAATTCGATTATGCGAACCTGACGAGGAATCAATCAGTAGCCAATCTCCATCCCGAATCGCGTAGGCCTTTGCGAAGGTGTTGTGAATGATTTCGGTACGAGGCGATGCTTCGCCAGACGTCCAAACGGCAAGTTGATTGTAGCTATCGTGAGCCGTGTCGGCGGGAACCTCGTAATCGATGATCGCAGCAATCGTCGCCATGATATCGACTTGACTGGTCAGCGCATCACTGGCGGTGCCTGGCGTGATCTTTCCGCGCCATTTCACGATGAAAGGGACATGATGTCCCCCTTCATATAAATCTCGCTTCACGCCACGAAATGGCTCGGAGCTCCAGTGATCATACTTCTTTACGCGTTCGTAGGCGTACTTCTCGGCGCCGTTGTCGGCGGTGAAAATGACGACGGTGTTCTCTTCGAAACCGTTCTCTTGCAAGGCTTTGAGGATGCGTCCTGCCATGGCGTCGGTCATTGTGACGAAATCACCGAACGGTCCGGCTTGGGAACTGCCAACGAACGGTTCGGTCGGCACGATAGGCGAGTGAGGTGAATTGAACGGTACATAAAGAAAGAACGGTTTGTCAGATCCCTTCTGTTGGGCAATCCAGTCGACCGCGTTATCGGCTAACTTCGGAACAACATTCCAAAAATCCCAGTCCTCGACGGCAGGGCCAGGGCGTGCACTCCAGCTTCCTTCAGGTGTTTTGGGAGTCTTGGTGAGAAGCACTGTCGGCGTTGTGATGACTTTATCGTCTTCAAACCAAGCATAGGGCGGAAAGTTGGGAACGTCGTCGCCGAAGTAGAAATCAAATCCATGCGAGGTCGGACCACCTGAGATCGATTGGCTCCAGTCGATGTCTTCTGGAGAGAGGATCGGATTGCGGCCAACCAGTTTGGCTTGGGCCTCAGGGCGAATGACTTCCTTCCAGTTCCAGCCTAGGTGCCACTTGCCGATGCAGGCCGTACGGTAACCGCTGGCCTGCAGCATCTCGGCCATCGTCAATTCATCGGCATCAATCACGGGAGGTCCGAACGAATGCACGATGTCGTGAAACTTTCGCCAGTGATATCGTCCTGTTAGCAACGCATAACGACTCGGCGTGCAGATACCTGACGAGCTATGGGCGTCGGTCAAGCGAAGCCCTTCTTCGGCCAGCTTGTCCAAATGAGGCGTTGGAATCTTTGACTTTGGATTGTTTGCACCCAGATCACCAAAGCCCATGTCGTCGGCATACAAGATGACAATATTCGGCAACTCGTTAGCCGCGGCTGATGTAGCCGCTGCACAAATAACTGCCATCGCAGATAAAATGCGAATCATAAGTTAATCCTCTATGTAACGAACGATTGCATAATACGCACCGACTTCACCACCATCTTCCATCACAAACAGTGGAGATAGTTTGTGCGATCCTTTCGTCAGCTTCGTCTTAAAACGGACATCGTGGGCATCGGCGGCAACCCGCTTCGACTCCAAATCGGTATCATCAATCCGAAGCGTGGCGGAGACAACTGGAATCGATACGCCAGGGCGAGTACGAAGAGCCTTCGATGCACCAGGTACATCCGAACCAGGGGGAAGTTCGGCTCGAATCGCTTGATCGGCTTCCACGGGCCAGCGTCGGAGGCTGACTTCGTACGTTCCATCGCGAACGACTTTTACTGCCCAGTGTCCCTCATGCTTGGCTGGCTTTTTCTTTGGTTTGCTACCATCGCCAGAACGAATGTGCGCTTGGCTCCAAGGTGGGTAGGCCGATTGGATCCAGTCATGGGCGGTCAGCGAAACTTCCGGAGCATTTTCGTCGCCCAGGTAGATCTCTGTTGGGTTCGCGAATGTAGGTTCTAACTCGGCCCACCACTGATCGTAAAAGGCAGTCATCTTGGCGACTACATCAGGGTGCGACTTGGCGACGTTGTTCTTTTGGCCAGGATCTTTCTGGATGTCGTACAGTTCCTTGCCATTGACTAGTCGCCACTGCTGCGACATGACCGCCGTCTGTTTCCACTTGATCGGATCGCGGACACGCTGCGAGTCCGTTACCAAATATCGATCTGCCCAATCGGTATCCGACTTGGGATCGAGCAAAGCTTTGATCGAAACCCCGTCGAACTTGTATCCTGCCGGCGCGGTTCCTCCGACCATGTCCAGGAGCGTCGGGGCAATATCAACAGCGTGGGTTAAGCGGTCGCTTACATGCTTTTCATTGAGGCCCGCTGCAGGCCAATAGCACATGAATGGTACTCGGTGTCCGCCATCGTATTCGCTTCCCTTCTTGCCACGCATTCCGGCATTGAAGACAGAGCCTCCTGTCGCGGTGCCGTTGTCGGTGGTGAAGATAAAGATGGTATTCTCGGCGATGCCCAGTTCTTCCAATAGCTTTCGCGTCTTGCCAACGTTATCGTCAATGTTCGTAATCATGCCAAAGAACGCTGCGATAGCAGGTTTCTGATCGGCATACATATCCATGTAGTTTTGAGGACAATGAAGCGGACCATGCGGAGCGTTTGTCGAGATGTACGCAAAGAATGGCTGCTTGGCTTCAGCGTTCTTTCGGATGAATTGATTCGCTTGATCGAAGAAAACATCCGTGCAGAAACCTTGGGCAGGCTCAATGTTACCGTTGTGAAAATAGCTACCATCGAAGTAGGCGTTATCCCACACGTCAGGCGTTTGGCCGACACCGCCGCCGCCGTGGCGATATACTTCGTCATAGCCGCGGTCTTCCGGACGGTAAGGGAAATTATCTCCGAGGTGCCACTTGCCGAACATGGCGGTGGCATAGCCATTGTCTTTAAGCAATTGACCGAGCGTTGCTTCCTCGGCGCGAAGCATCGACCGACCCATGATCGTGTGCCAGGCACCGGCGCGATCGGTCCAATGCCCTGACTGAAGGGCAGCACGCGTCGGTGAACAGGTCGGCGCGACGTGATAATTCGATAGCTGCGAAGACTCCGAAGCCAGCGTATCAAGATTGGGTGTCTTGATGACTGGATTGCCATAGCAGGCCAAATCTCCGTAGCCTTGGTCGTCGGTGATCACTAAGACAATGTTAGGTTTAGCGGCCGACGTACTTGCTGTTCCAAGTACGACAAGTAGCACCGCGAGTAAACCGTTTTTCATGGGGGAGCTTTCCTCAGATGAGATACGAATGAAAGGTTCTATTTCTTGCGACGTTGTTGCTGCAGCTCTTTCCAGTCCCAGACGCCGCACCGTTCTGACCAGGCTTGCCATGCATTGGCTAACTCTTGCGTTTTGTCCGGATCCACTTGATTGAGATTGGTCGTTTCCGTTCGATCTTCTTTCAGGTTGTACAGCGACCAGGGCCCGTTCTTGATGCGAAGTGCCTTCCAGTCACCGCGACGAATGGCCTGATTGCCCTCATGTTCCCAGAACAAATCCCGTGGCTTCGTGGCTTGCGACGCGTCAAACTGAGCGGCGAGGCTGGTGCCTTCGTAAGGGATCACTTGCTTTCCGTCGCGATTCTGAGGATACGTCGCCCCGGCAACTTCCAGCAGCGTCGGCATGATATCGATCACATGACCAGGCATGTCGACCAAGCGATTGGGCGATTGAATCCCTTCAGGCCAATGCAAGATAAGTGGTGAAGAGATGCCTCCTTCTCGCGTATCCATTTTGAATTTGCGAAACGGGGTGTCACTAGCGTTGGCCCATTCCAAGCCGACGCTTGCGTAGGAACTGCCGGTGCCGATGGGAGCGTTCTTCTCACCACGACTAAAACCGCCTGGTCCTCCTTCGGCCGAGCATCCGTTGTCTGATAGAAAGATGAACAGGGTATTCTCGAACTGGCCAAGTTCTTTCAATTTGCTTACCAGCCGACCGACGTTCTGGTCGATGCAGTCGACTTGGGCAGCGTACACTTCCATGCGGTAGGCCAAGTCTTTCTGCGTTTCGGCGGAAGTCTTGGCCCAGGGCTTGGCTTGTCCGTCACGCTCGCTTAGCTGGGTTCCGTCTGGAAAAAATCCCATTTGTGTCTGGCGATCAAAGCGCGCCTTGCGTACCGCATCCCATCCGATGTCGTACTTGCCGTTGTACTTCTCGATGTCTTCCGGCTTCGCTTGAAGTGGCCAATGCGGAGCGATGTGGGCGAGATACAAGAAGAACGGTTTCTTGGTTTTGTTGACCGCTTCGTCGACAAATTCAATCGCGTGATCCGTAAAGGCATCCGTCACGTAGAAGTCGTCGTCGATCTCAACTCGCTCCTCGTTGTTGACGAAAAAAACGGTGTTGCGAACTTTGAGAGACTCTTTGAAGTAGAAGCCACCTCCCGTGGGTGTTCCCCAATAGCGATCAAAACCACGTCGCGTGGGCCAGTGTTCCTGCTTGGATCCAACATGCCATTTGCCGGTCATCAGCGTCGTGTAGCCGGCCGGACGAAGGGCCTCGGCCAAGGTAACGCATTGATCGTTGAGGTAGCCTTGATAGGAAGGGACACCGTAATCGCCAACCATATGGCCGATCCCGGCTTGGTGCTGGTAGAGCCCAGTCAAAAGTGCAGCGCGTGTCGGGCAACAGCGAGCCGTGTTATAGAACTGCGTAAATCGGAGGCCGCCCTCGGCCAAGGCATCGAGGTTAGGTGTATCGATTTCACCTCCGTAGCAACCGATGTCGGAAAAACCCATGTCATCGGCCATGATCAGGACGATGTTAGGCTTCTCCGCAGCCATGGTGAGCAGCGGCATTACCAATGCCAGAGTCAACGCCCAAGTCGAGACGCGCAGGGAAAGACTAGGAGGCATGGATGGTCCTCGTGAAAGAATGGCAGATTAGCGAGCGCGGTGAGATATTAGAGGACTCGTTATTGTCTTCGCTTCGACATGCCGAGTCAACTTTTTGCCGAAATCGAATCTGGGTTACTTCTTCTTACCGTGAGATTCGATGAAATCTGCCACTCTTTTTGGGTCCGGATGGGTGAAATGATGACCCTGCGACTTTTCGGTTCCTTCTTTGACCTCGATGATGTCGATCGTGCCACCCAGTTGCCGATACCGTTCGGCCAGAATGAATGTGTTTTCCGTTGGCGGAACTACGACATCGTTGAGAGAAACAATATGAAGAACCGGGATCTTGGCATCCGCGATCGGCTGGAGGATCTCGATGGGATTCTTAGAATAAGCCATCGCTTGTTCTTCGGTGAAGTCATATTCCTCGAGTAATCTCTTCCAGGTACCGCTGCTGCCGACCCCTTGGCCCTTACCGCCAGGCCAGCTCTTGATGTCGCAAACTGGCGTATCGCAGTAAATGCAAGCGACAAGTTCAGGGTGTCGCGACGCCCAGCCATAAACGAAGAGCCCACCGCGACTGACTCCTTCCAGGCAAACCTTCTTTGAAAGCCCTTTCTCGGTCAGGAACTTGTAGAAGTTGTCCCAATGCTGCATGGCTCTAGGGCTGCCGAGCATGTCGTTGGTATTGATGTAGGCAACGTGAAACCCACGGTCCAGGAGCAATTGATCTGCCTCCGCATGGAAGCCGGGAAAACGAGCTCGCCAGACCCATGGATTGCCATCGGCCGCTTGTTTGGGAACGACAACATAAGCTGGCCGCTGATCGACGGTGAAATCAAACTTCTGGAAACCATTCCAGGTCGACTCTTTTCCAGGCCAATCAGCACGAAGCGTCCCCGCCATCAAGCAGAGAGCAAAGAGTGTGGTAATAACGAATTTATGGCTTGGATGTTTCATAGAAGTTGCTCAGGTTGTATTGCTGTATTGATGAGGAGTTGCGCAGTTAATGTAATGATAGGAAATCGCATTTAGGAGAATTGTGGAGGGACGTTTGTAGGTAGTTTCTGTTCCTCTATGCGGCTCGAAGTGGCTTGTAACGGAAGTTACGTGACACTAAGCGTTCTCCAGGGGCTCTAAGTGGCTTTAAAACTCCATAATTCGCATCTACTTAAGGTGAGGGGGTATCGTGCCCTGGTAATCGGTAAAGGCGCAACGAATGTACGGGTTTACCTAAATCTGATTGAGAACCCTTGACACATAGTTTGACCACTCCTGCGGCATACCGCAAGCTTCAGTAGTTGCTCGTGGTGGGGCACAAATCACCATGAGTGGGGCACAACAAAACGATCCGAGGGGCAGGGCACGCTATGAAAGCGGTCATTCTCGGGCCGGCTGCGGTCGCGGAAACGCTTGCGCCGGTCGTTCAGCAGCGAGGAGTTACGGTCGTCGATCGCATCGACAACGACCTACCCGCAATTCGCGCATATTTCGAGCAGAATACGGCTCAGTGCGATCTCGTGCTGTTGGTTTCCGGAGAGGATCTGCACGAAACACGCTCGGTTATCTGCGGCTTGCAGATCTTAATGAGCAAGCCCATTCTTGTATTCGGTGTTGCGCGTTCAGCATCAGAAGTCATTCAAATTATGCGCAGTGGTGCTGCAGACTTCATTGAAATGTCGGGAGACTTTCTGCATGACTTAGAGGACTCACTCAAACGATTATTTGATTCAGAAGGACTGACGAAACGGAATGGTCAAGTCATGAGTGTCGTCTCGGCGGTGGGAGGGACGGGGCAGACCGCCGTGGCGACCAACATTTCGGCATATCTCGCAGCGAACAAACGCCACAGTACCGTCTTGGTTGATTTGAACTTAACTGGAGGGGACGCGGCCGAACATCTCGGTCTCTCGCCGCGGCAGACCATTGCGGACTGTCCTCGGTATGCGGACGAAATTCATACCGTTACCGTTTCAACGCTGCTCGAGCATCACGCGTCGGGGCTGAAGCTTGTCGCGGGACCTAACTATCTGGGCGAACATGGTGTTTTGCCGGCCGACGCGGTAAAGGCGTTGCTCGCGAATCTCGCGCAACTACACGAGTTCGTTGTCGTCGACGTCGAAGATGCATTTCATGCGGAACAGCACGCCGCACTGGAATGTTCCGACATCGTCGTGGTGGTGACCAGGCTCGATTTCCCAGGCCTCCTAAGAACGAAGCGATTGATCGAACATCTCGAGAAGTTGGACATCACCAATCTGTGCGTCGTGGCCAACAACTATATCAAGGGAACGAGCATTCCCGAGACGAAAGTCGAGTCGGTGATGAAGCGTCGACTCAGCGCGGTGATCCCTCATGAACCTGCTAGTGTTCTCAATGGGGTGAATATGGGGGAACCAGCCGTACTGGAATTCCCTCGATCGAAGTTCAGCCATTCCATTGCCAAGCTCACAGATGCCATCTTGTCTGCGACGCCAACACGGGAGATGGAAATCCATGTTCCAGCAAACGCGTACTGAGCAAGCCAAAGCGACTTCGGACATCAAGTCGTCTCGAAACGATGACAAGCAAATCAAAGAGAAGTTCCATCGATGGCTCATCGAGATGGTCGACGTCCGAGCGATGCTCAAGCTGGACGAGTCGGTCGTTCGCCGAGAACTGCGAGCTGCGATTGAAAAGCTTTTCCTGTCGCATCCCGAGTTGGTTCGGCACCGCGAGAAAGATCGTCTTGCCCAAGAGTTGATCGACGAAATGGTCGGCTTCGGGCCATTGGAAGCATTGCTAAGAGATACATCGATTTCGGACATTCTGATCAATGGCCCACAGCATGTGTATGTCGAACGAAGCGGGCAGTTGGAAGAAACTCCGGTCCGATTCTCCGACAACGAACAGCTAGTGCGTATCATCCAGCGTATCGCAAGCCGCGTAGGCCGCCGTATCGACGAATCGTCACCGACAGTCGATGCCCGACTACCGGACGGCAGTCGATTTCATGCGGTTATTTCGCCGATCGCGTTGGATGGTGCGTTGGTTTCGGTGCGGCGATTCACGACGCACGCGATCACTCCAGAGCAGTTCGTATCTGGCGGCGGCATGTCAGAAGAAATGATGGCGTTTCTGCAAGCGGCCATTCGAACGCGGCTGAACATGGTGATTGCCGGAGGGACAGGGAGCGGGAAAACGACGCTGCTCAATATGTTGTCTGGATTTATCTCGCCTAGGGAACGCATCGTCACCATCGAAGACGCGGCGGAACTTCGTTTACGGCAGCCCCATGTCGCGAGAATGGAAACTCGTAGCGAAAACCTGGAAGGAAAAGGACTCGTCTCGACGCGAGACCTGGTTCGCAATGCACTACGAATGCGGCCTGATCGGATCATTGTCGGCGAGTGCCGTGGCGAAGAAGTATTCGACATGCTGCAAGCGATGAACACTGGCCACGATGGTAGCCTCACAACGGTTCACGCCAACAGTGCCGACGATGCGATCAGTCGACTGGAAATGTTGCTGGGGCTCGCTCAAGACAATTTGCCGATGTGGTACATCCGGCAACAAATCGCGGCTTCGATCGATCTTGTCGTGCACGTAAAGCGTCTGGCCAACGGTCAACGAAAAGTCACGCAGATCGGTCAGGTCGTTAAGCAAGGAGACACGGTCACATTGAAACCGATGTTTGTTTGCCGATTTCATGAGGATGGAGGAGAACCGACATTCGAGCGGCTCGACATTCCATCCGACTTAGTTTCCAAAATGAACTCACGCTGTTAATCAGGACAATATAGGGGCAGGTCCGATGTCGGAATCATTCATTTTGATCAATACGTTTCTCGGCGTGACGATCGGAGTCGTCGCCGTTGCGTGGCTGGTCTACGACGCGTTCTTTCGTGTGCGGGGAAAAGTGGCCGAGCGAATCGACGGTGCGATGCGCGAGCATGTCGAATCGCATCAAGAGAATTCGCCGATCATCAAGGACATGGTTCGGCCGATCAACTCCGGCAATAAACAGTTCACCCAGCGAATGCAGGAGCGAACGCAGACTTGGCTTGATCAAGCCGCGACAGGGATGAATGTCTGGCAGTTTTGCGTGATCAGCATTGTCACGGCGATTTTCTCCGGCGGGATTTTTTGGTTCGCGTTCGGGCCGGGATGGGTTTTGAGTATCGGAACACCGCTGATGATGCTAATGCCTGCGGTGGTCGTTTACTCGCGGCGAAACGCTCGTAGCGAACAAATCTCGACACAATTGCCGGATGCTTTTTCGGCAATGAGCCGTGGTCTTCGAGCCGGTCAGGCCGTGCCTGCGGTGGTGCAGATGATTGCCAACGATTTTCCCAAGCCACTTTCCGAAGAGTTCAACTACTTCTACGAACAGCAACACTTAGGTGTTCCGCCGGAAGTTGCTTTGCGAGACATGGCTCGACGCGTGAACGTGATGGAGCTTCGGATTTTCACGATCGCTTTAATCGTTCATAAGCGAGCTGGGGGTAACCTGGCCGAACTTCTTCAGCAGTTGTCCGAGTTAGTTCGCAAACGCGTCAAGATGAAACGACGCATCAAATCGCTGACCGGCGAAGGTCGTATGCAAGCGGCCGTTCTGATTGCGATGCCCACGATTGTTGTTTTGATCATGGCGCTGATCGCACCGCAATACATCAGCGTGCTGCTGGAACGACACGACATCCTCGCCGGCTGTATCATCTCGCAGATGATCGGGGCGTTCTGTATCTATCGCATTGTCAACTTCTCGTATTAACCGAAGCGAACATTTCAGGGGCAGAAAAATGTTTGGATTGGATTGGACAACCTGGTTGATCATCGCTTCGGTGTTCACTGGTGTGTTTTGCCTGGTGATGGTGGCTTCCAGCTTATTGGCACCGGTTCCCGATAAAGCGCTTTCTCGTGTCGATGGGCTCATCGATGGGAACCGCGACAAGACCGTTTCCAAAGCTTCGGAGCTCTTAAGCCGAGTTGCGGTGAGCGGCGCGACGAAAGAACTCATGCGGCGTTTGATGCCGGATGACGAGACTCGTCGAACAAGGATGATGAATCGATTAATCCGTGCGGGATACTACGAGCCTGCGGCGTTGGGTTACTTCATGATCATGAAAGTGAGCATGATGGTCGCCCCGCTTATTTTGTGCTCGATGTGTGCCTGGGCGTTACCCTGGTCTTCGCACTGGACGGTGATGGTCGGAGCTTTGCTTGGGTTCGTCGGAATGATGATTCCCGACGTAATCCTCAGTTCCATCACGCGTGGCCGTCAACGCCGTTTCCGTCAGGCACTTCCTGACTTTGTGGACTTGTCAATTACTTGCGTCGAAGGGGGCATGGGGCTTTCCGAAGCCGTGGCCCAAGTGCACGCGGAAATGCGACAGACCCATCCGCTTCTAGCGAACGAACTCGACTTCGTGTTGCGGGACGTTCATCTGGGACAAACCCTGGGGCAGGGGTTTCAACGGATGAGCGACCGCACCGGAGTCGACGAAGCACGAGCGTTGGCGTCGTTCGTCGAACAGTCGCAGAAGTTCGGTTCCGAAATGGGGTCTGCATTGCGAGAGTTGTCGGACATGTTGCGGTTTCAGAGAGAGCAGCGTGCCGAGGAACTCGCTCAGCAAGCGTCGGTGAAGATCTTGGTGCCGACTCTGCTGTTTATCTTTCCCACCATCTTCGTTGCGTTGGCTGGCCCTGCGGCTCTGCAAATTCAGCAGTCGTTCCAGGAAATGCCTGCCGAAACGAAAGCGACGGAGGCTAAGAAATGAGATCCCTCCATCGGCAATCAACGCGTGCTGTCGCGGCTACGGAACTTGCCATTTGTCTTCCACTGCTGTTTGTCATGACGATGTTCTGCGTGCAACTTGCCCAGGGCTATCACATCAGAGCCGTGGCCAACCAGGCCGCATGGCGAGCAATACGTTTCGCAAGCACTACGCGCTTCGACGAAGACGAAATAGAGCAGTGGAAAGCGGAAGTCACCGCCGAAGCGGTCGAGGAGCTTTCGCAGTTAACCTCCTTCGATCCCGATCAATTGACGTTGGATTTGGAAGCCACAACGACCGACGACCGAGTTGAAATTGAAATGCAAATGCGTTTGGTGATCGACTCGCCGCTGCAGTTAATGCCTGGCGATTTTGAAGTCAATCGAACCCTTAAGATCCGGCAGTACCGATGAACAATTCCAGGAGAAAGCGACGTGTTTATCGACGAGGTGGCACTCTCGTTGAAACGGCACTGGTGCTGATGATTTTTTTCATCACGATCTTCGGCATCTTCGAGTTCGGAATGACCGCCATTCGACAGAACGTATTGGACGAAGCCGCGCATCGGTTGGCTCGCGCGGCGGCCATTCGGGGCGAAGATTCCGAGATGGGCCGCTGGGGGCCGACGGCAATCGAAGCAACGCTCGACAGCCAAGAAGACTTCATGGCCGAGATCGGTCCGGCCGCCTATTTGTTGGATACCAGTCTCGTGAATGTGCAGATGTCTTGGGAAGACGACATGGCCACGACAAATTCTGAACTGACCGTTCAGCTGACATGTGATCAGCCGCTGTTATTGGGAACGTTTTGGGGCATGCAAACCATTCCACTTTCCAGTCGAGCAGTGGAACGCATCGAGTAATCGATGAATCACAAGGGGCAAAATAATGAAACGTCAGATCCGTCGAAACACACGCCACGGCAAGATTCTCGTTCTCTTGGCTGTGCTGCTGCCAACGCTGTTTACTTTCCTGCTTTTGGTGCTGGATGGTAGCAACGTGACGTCTAGTTTTCGAGACGCCCAGCAAGTAGCAGATACCGCGGCACTATCTGGTGCGGACGAGCTCTTCTTCGGATCGACACCGTCCGAAGTGGAAGCGACTGCCCGGGAGTACGCGGAGGCAAACGTCTCCTCAGGCGGCGCTACGATTGAAGTGAATTGTCCTCCGGTTTCTGGAACATTCGTGGGATCTTCCAATCATGTGGAAGTGATCTTGCGCGATACCGTTAGAAATTCCTTTGGCTCAAGTCGCCTGGGGAATGAAGAGACCACCATCAGTGCCCGATCGGTGGCAGGCCTGAAGGCAGTTACCGACGACTCGGCGATCATCGTGTTGGATGACGATCCACCACCGTTCGCCTTGTCGCCGGTGCTGCCTATCGTGCCTTCATTGCCGGCTATTCTTGGCGGCATGGAAGTGCTCGGGTTAGGTCGGGTTACTGTGGATGGTGCGGTGATCGTGAACACCGATTGGGGTGGTGTCGACGAGCATGGCGAAAACGTCGGTGAGAACCGACTTCCTCCGTTTGGAATCACTTGCATGCCGATTCTTCCGTTGTCGAAATTGGTCGCTACCGATATCCGTACGACCGGCGGTGTCGATCGCCTGCAGAACTACTCGAAGTACGGAGGCGATGGTTCCGAAAGCGTGCTGCAGGCACGACGACGTCCGGTGCCCGATCCGTTTCGCGACGTGCCGGTGCCGACAGTCTCTGCCGATAGCAGCAACGTGAAGAACGTCTACCATGGCGGCCGAACAATTGTTGGCATTCCGTTGATTGGGCCTCCCATCACATTAGAACCTGGCGTGTACGAATGGATTACGATCCTTGCCGGACGCATTCAGTTCGAGCCTGGCGTTTACATCATTCGGAACAAGGACCCACTCTTGCAGATTTCGCTCACCATGTTGGCCGGCGAAGTGGAAGCGGAGGGAGTGATGTTCTATATCACCGACAACACTGGCTACTCACCGGTCAGTGGCAGTCCCGACGCATCCGATGGCGAAACTCGTCCCGACGATGGCGGCTTGCTGGCGGACGTTTTGGGGCTGCTTCCATCGGCCGTGGTGAATATCGGGCTGTTGGGAAGCAACATTACACCGATCAACGATTCGAGTAGCCCGTTCGACGGCTTCTCGTTCTACCAGCGTCGGATGGATCGTCGTCCGATTGTGTTTGTCCAAGAGAACCTTTTGGGAAATGGAAGTCTCGAAGGGAACGTCTATTCCAAGTGGGGGCACGTCATTCTAGCCGGAAAAGGGACTTTCGATGCCCGGTTCGTGGTGGGCACGATTCGTCTTATCGCGTTGCTAGATATGGACATACGTCCGTCGGTCGAGCTTCCGCCGGCCTACGATGTCTATCTTGCTGAGTAGAACACCCTGGTGGGCTGAAAGGGGCTCGAAACGGGTGCTAGCAGGCGTAAAGCTTCTCGCTTTTCTTGAACATATTGGCTAGAATACCTACCGGATGCCGATGGAGAAACGAGACCTGCCAGGCATCCGCACCCTCCTTTAATTCCGCTGCGACTCATGCTCGCAGCCTCTCCCACCTTGCTTGCGAATCCTATGAATTTCATCCCACGCGTTTCGACATGCGCGCGCCTCGGTATTTTGACGAGTGTGACGGGTCTGATTCTCTTGCTGACGACAAACGCGACGCTTACCGCGGCCGAGTCGTCCTCGAACCCCGTGCGCTCGTTCCTTGAGAACAACTGCTACGACTGCCATGTCGGCGACTCGGCGGAAGGGGCGTTGGACCTCGAGCAACTTTCGTTTGACCTGGGCGATGCCAGCAATATGCAGCGATGGGTCCGCGTTTACGATCGTGTCCACTCTGGGGAAATGCCCCCTGAAGATTACGGGGAAGCCGATCCTAAAGAGCGTGCCGCGTTCCTCGGGGCAACCCATCACGGTCTGAGCGATTTTCAGAACAAGATCAATACGAAGTATGGCCGCGTGCGTGGTCGTCGTCTGACTCGAAAGCAGATCGAGCGTTCGCTGCAAGACTTGTTTGCCATCGACGTTCCTTTGATGGAATACCTCCCGGAAGAAAACAAGACCGACGGATTCACCACCGTTGCCTCAGGGCAAGGGATGTCGCACTTTCAGTTGGCGGCTCACCTCGATACGGTCGATGCCTCGTTGGACGAAGCGTTCCGGCGAGCGCTCAGTCCCGAGGACAAGGATGAACGCGACTTCGATGCCAAAGGCGTCGCACGAACCAACCCCAAACGCCGCTGCCGCGAACCGGAGATGCGTAACGGTCAGGCCGTCATTTGGTCTAGTGGAATGATCTACTATGGTCGAATGCCAGCGACAACTGCCAAGCATGATGGATGGTACGAGTTTGAGGTGACCGTTTCGGGGCTGAAGCTTCCAAAAACTGGGGGCGTTTGGTCGACCGTGCGAAGCGGCCCTTGCGTTTCGAGCGCTCCATTGTTGACCAACGTGACCACATTCGAGGCGATGGAGAAACCGCAAGTGGTCAAGTTCACCACGTGGCTTCCCAAGGGGCATATGCTCGAAATTCGCCCCGGCGACACGACGCTCAAAAAGGGGCGGTTTGCCGGAGGGCAAGTCGGTGTCGGTGAAGGAGAGCCACAAGACCTCCCTGGCATCGCATTCGATCGTGTCACGATGAAGCAAATTCATCGCAACGGGAACGACGATCTCGTCCGCGAATATCTTTTCGGCGACCTCAAAGTCGAACCGCAGAAAGATAAACGCAAGCCTTGGAAGGTGATTAGCAAAAATCCGAAGGCGGATGCGGAACGCCTGCTGACTCGGTTTGCCGGACGAGCATTCCGCCGACCGGTAACTTCGGACGAACTGCAGCCATACCTGGAAGAGGTCAACGCCGCACTCGATAAAAAAGCAGAGTTCGTCGACGCACTGCGCCTCGGCTATCGAGCTCTGCTTTGCTCGCCGCGGTTCGTTTACTTCGCCGAAGAGCCAGGGCAGTTGGACGACTTTGAAGTGGCGACACGTCTCAGCTATTTCCTCACCGGAAGTACGCCTGACGAAGAGCTGTTGCAGTTGGCTGCGGCGGGCAAAATTCGAGACGAAGCAATCCTCAAGCAGCAAGTCAATCGCCTGTTGAAGGACGAACGGGGCGAGCAATTCGTGCACGATCTCGCGGCCGAATGGCTCGACTTGGATCAAATCGATTTTACGCAGCCCGATAAAAAGCTTTATCGCACGTACGACCCCATTGTCGAAATCGCCATGCTCGACGAGACGGAAACGTACCTCCACGAAATGCTGGAAAAGAACCTGAGCGTTTCACACTTGATCGATTCCGATTTCACCTACATGAACAGCCGCCTGGCTCGCTACTACGACATCGACGGCATCACCGGAGATGAGCTTCGCCGCGTGAAGCTGAAACCGGAGCATCATCGCGGAGGCTTGCTTACACAGGGAGCCATCATGAAGGTGACCGCTAACGGCTCGAACACTTCGCCGGTCATTCGGGGTGTTTGGGTTTCCGAACGTCTGTTGGGTGTCGAAGTGCCTCCACCGCCGACCAATGTCCCCGCGGTGGAACCTGACATTCGGGGAGCGAAAACGATCCGCGAGCAGTTGGCCAAGCACCGCAGTCAGGGACAGTGTGCCAGCTGTCATACGAAAGTCGATCCGGCTGGATTCGCGCTGGAGAACTTCGACCCGACCGGGCAATGGCGAACGCACTACGTGAAAATGGAGCGTGGCAAGCCGCGAAATGGACTGCCGATCGATGCCAGTTACGACTTGCCCAGCGGCCAGAAGTTTAAAAACATCAAAGGCTTCCAGAAGATCGTCACCAGCCACCCGCATCGCCTGGCCGCTAACGTTGCCGAGCACATGCTGACCTATGGCACCGGGGCGACGATCGAGTTTGTCGATCGTGCCAAAGTGGAAGCGATCGCCGAGAAGTCGGCCACGGATGACTACGGTTTCCGCTCGATCGTCGAGCATGTCGTCACCAGCGAACTGTTCCTCACCAAGTAAACGTCCTCACCTCCAACGAAAAGAGACAAGTGATGTCGCGCCAAGTTCATTTCAACTTCGGGAAGAAGCTGAGCCGTCGAACCGTGCTGCGTAGCACCGCAGGCGTGGGGATGGCGATTCCTTGGCTGAGCGCCATGCGGAAGGCATTCGCTGGCAACGAAGAAGAGCAGAAGACTCCTAAGCGGTTCGTCGCGATGACGCTTGGCCTAGGTCTGCACGCGGAGAACTTGAACCCTAAGAAAGAAGGCCGCGACTACGAGTCGTCGATGTACCTCGAAAAGCTGAAGGACATCCGCGATAAGTACACCGTCGTTTCGGGGACGTCGCATCCGGAAGTTTCCGGCGGGCACCGTGCTGAAGCCAGTTTGCTGTCGGCCACGCCGATGGGATCCGGGGCTCAGGCTCGCACGACCATCTCGGTCGATCAGCTGATGGCGAAGCACCTGGGGCACCATACGCGGTTTCCATCGCTGGTGCTCAGTTCGTCGGGCAATAACAGCCCTTCTTATACCGAGAACGGTTCGATGATTCCGGCTGAAAGCTCGCCGGCTCGGCTGTTCATACAGTTGTTCGTTAATGACTCGCCGCAAGAGCAAGCCAAGCAACTGCATCGTGCTCGTCAAGGGAAGAGCATCATGGACCTGGTCGCCGAAGATGCCAAGTCGCTCTCACGCGAACTGGGGGCTGGCGATCGTGATCGGTTGGCGGCTTACTTCCAAAGCGTTCGCGAGTTGGAAAAGCGGATGGTCGAAGCCGAGCAGTGGGCTCACTTGCCGAAGCCGAAAGTCGACATGCAGAAGCCGATCGACATCAACAACCCGAACGACTTCATCGGCCGTCAGCGACTGATGAACGATATGATTCGCCTGGCTTTGTCGACCGATTCGACCCGATTCATTTCATACCACCTCGGCGGCAGCGGCGGTGTCGTGCCGATCGAAGGGGTCGACGAAGGGTATCACTCGCTCAGCCATCATGGCCGCGACGAAGAGAAGCTGGCCCAGTTGGCAATGATCGAAACGGCCATCGTTCAAGCGTGGGGCGACTTCCTGCGTGGGCTCGACGGCGTTCAGGAAGAAGAGGGAAGCTTGCTCGATAACACTTCGGTGCTGCTGACAAGTAACCTCGGGAACGCTTCCAGTCACGATAACCGCAACATGCCGGTGTTGCTGGGTGGTGGTGGCTTCAAGCATGGGCAGCACCTCGCGTTCGACTCGAAGCGGAACTATCCGCTGCCGAACTTGTACCTCTCGGTGCTGCAGCAAACCGGCTTGGAAGTCGACTCGTTCGCGACAAGTACCGGAACGATGCGCGGGCTCGAGCCTGCGTAAAGGCTTGGCCGAAAAGAAGATCGAATTGCCATAGATCGGTGCTGGAAACTCTTGAGTTATTATATCGGAGTGTCCAAGCGACTCTGGCAAAGAAATTGAAAGTGCGTAACTCGTTGGGGCTACGCACTTTTTGTTGCGCGCATCGGACCAGGTAAAAACGGCACCCTTAATTTCGACCGCTTGCGGCCCAAAATCAGGTGTATTCTTCGCGAAGACTTGCCCATGTGTTGGAGTGCAAGTGTGCAATAATTCTTGCAAAGAGTGCGCAGACTCGTTTATAATTCAACGCGTCGGCAAGTAAGAAGCACCGGTGCGAAAATTAGTGGCGTTCAGTCCGCTTTAAGCATGAGGCTTCGAGGCGACCAACTCCCACGGATCTTGTTCACCACACTGGGTGACCATCGCGGGGAACCCTTTCTCGAGGGCGTCGCGCCAATCGCTGGGGATCTCGCCGGCGATGGTGGCCAGCTTCGGACTGCAAGGTTTCGATTCTGCTTCGATCTGAAAAAAGATGACCGGCGGATTGGTCATCCATTGGTCGAAATGATCGGCGACGCGCTGCGTCAGGCTTTCGTCCGCGTCGGCGAAATGGTTGTCGGCAACGAAGACGATTTCGCACGGCTTCATCATCTTACCCCACAGTCGATCGCAGCCGCGCTGAAGCACGCCGGCAAGCCGATGCCGCAGGAAGCTGGCCTGATCGTCGAACGATTGGCCGACGTAGGGCGCAAGATCTCCCTGTTGGGAACAAAGCAGTGGGGTGGTGTTGCCGGCCTGATCGATGCCGGCGACATACCAGCGGAACGATGCCGTTTCGATCAGAACCGTTAGCAGCACAGGTTGTTTGGTCGACAAAGGGGCTACTCTCCTGCGGCCGGTTTGCATGGTTCGTTGGCAAGTTCTTCCAACAAATTGCCGGTTTCGGTGAACGATTGCAGCAAGTCTTGATCGATGGTCTGCCCATCTTGGCCGAGCCGTAATTGCTGCGAGATCTGCTGACCCATGCCCACATAGCGTTGCATCTGGTGGAGCATTTCCCGATGAGCGGTTTCTTTTTCGTAAACTTCCACCGCTTCGGTAAGCAGATCGATCAGTTCGTCCGGGTCCCAAGGCTTCGTCACGTAGCGGTAAAGTCCGCCGGTGTTGATGGCCTCGATGACCGACTTGATGTCCGCATATCCAGTGAAAAGGATTCGCGTGGTTTTGGGGAACCGCCGGCAACAATGACTGGCCAGTTCGGCCCCTGTCATTTCCGGCATACGCTGATCGGTCATCAGGACGGCAATGGGGTGCTCGGCCATGATTTGCAAAGCTTCTTCGCCTGACGTCGCCGTATGCACGGTAAACTGTCGGCGCAGCAGGCCAATCAGCGAGTGCAAGATATCTGGCTCGTCATCCACCAGCAAAATCGATGGCTTATTCTTCATGACTACCTCCCGTGGTTTGACTCTCGAGCGGTCGTACAGGCAATTGTACACTAAAAGTGCTGCCGCGGCCCAATTGACTGCGAACTTGAATCGAACCTCCATGGTCGCGGACGATGCCGTAGCTGACCGCGAGACCCAGCCCTTGGCCGCTTCCTACGGCCCTGGTTGTGAAAAAGGGTTCAAAGATATGAGCTAGCTCGCTATCTGACATACCGCAGCCATGGTCTTGAACTTCGATTTGGACACCTTCTTCGCAGCGGGAAGAACGGAGCGAGATATGGCTGCCGGGCTGGCTCGCTTGGACTGCATTTAGCAATAAGTGGTGCAGCACCTGTTGGATCTTGACGGGCTCGCACAGAATGTCGGGCACTTCGCCGGGGTCGATGGACAGTTCGATCTGACGCGACTCGATTTCATGGTGCAGCAGCTGCGAAACGGCAAACAACGCCGCGTTGACGTCCATGTAGTCGAGTTCCGCTTCGTCGAGCCGAGCAAACGAACGGAGGTTCTGCACGATGTCGCGGACGCGCTGCAGGCCATGCTGCGAACGGTCGAACATCTGGGGGGATTCGTCGCGGATCCATTGATAGTCGCACTCTTCTTCCAGCTCGGCTGCTTTCTGGGCAACTTCAGGATGCGTCTTGGCGATCTCTTCGTGCAGCGATCGATATACGTCCAGCAGTTCGAATGCCGCAGCGACGTCGCGTTTGAGGACTGCCAGGTTGTTGGCGACCAGGGCGATGGGGTTGTTGATCTCGTGCGCCATCCCGGCCGCCATCTGACCGAGACTGGCCAGCTTTTCGCTTTGGACCAACGCGGCTTGGGTCTCGCGAAGCTGCCGGTTTTGCTCGGCGAGTTCTTGTTCCAAGCGAACGATCCGTTCTCCTTCCCGAAGACGGACACGCAGCTCGTTGTGATCGACCGGTTTGACGAGGAAGTCGTCGGCGCCTGCCTCCATGCCGACCACCAGGTCTTCCTTTTCGCTCTTCGCCGTCAGCAGAATGATGTAAACGTAAAAAGGCGTTTCGGAAGAACGAATGCGGCGGATCAGCTCTAAGCCGTCCATCTCTGGCATGACCCAGTCGGTCAGGATAATGCGGAACGGTTCCTGCTGAAACGCTTCCCAAGCTTGATTGCCATCTTCCACTTCGGTGACGTCATATTCCCAGCCCTCGAGCGCCCGAACGAGGATTCGCCGCATCATCATTCCATCTTCGGCAACGAGGACTCTCATGGGGAATGTTCGTCTCGGGGCGTTTGGGCTGCGGACAGGGCGGACGTCAACTGGTCGATTTTTTCCTGCAGATTGCTCCATGCCGAGGAGAACTCGTCGAGTTTCTCGTCGCGTCCCATGAACTCGATTTTGCGAGCCGCTGCGGTTGCTTCGTCGGCCGCAAACAGCGCTACGGAGCCTTTGAGCGTATGGGCCGAGCGAATCAGCTTTTCGAGATTGCCGTTTTCGTAGGCGTCTTCAATCTCGTGCATCTGCTTGGGGCACTCGGTCAGGAACAGGGCAATCATCTCTTGCAAGATTTCGTCGTTACCCCCGACGTTTTCTAAGGCTCGTTCCAGATCGAACGCGCCAGTGTCTTGGGCAGGGGGCGTCGTGCTTTCGCTGGGGGATGGATCGGGTTCGTCCCCCAGTGCCGGTTTAATCTTTTCGACGGCAGCGAACAGTTCTTCGGGGCGGAATGGCTTGGAAACGTAATCGTTCATACCACCTTCGAGACAACGTTCGCGATCTCCTTTCATGGCATGGGCGGTCAACGCAATGATGGGAATGCTGCGTTCGGCGTTGAATTCGAGCTGGCGAATTTCAGCGGTCGCCGCGAAGCCATCCAAAACCGGCATCTGCACATCCATAAGGATCAAGTCGAACGTGCCGGAGCGATACGCATCGACGGCCAGGCGACCATTCTCGACCGCGGTGACATAGTGTCCGCGATTTTCGAGCAGGCTTTGGGCGACTTTCCGATTCACGACGCCATCTTCGGCCAGAAGGATGTGCCGCGGCACGAACTTCTTGGTTTTATCAGGCAGCAGATGCTCGCCATGGATCGAATCGGAACGGGAGGTACCCATCGCCGTGGCAATGCCATTGAGCAGCATCGACTGGGTGATGGGCTTGGTGATGCATTTCGCGATGCCATGTTTGTCGCTGAAGTCAGGATCGGTCGGACGATCGGCCGACGACAGCATCATGATCGTCAGTTCGGGCGAGTCCTCGATCTGGCGGATGTGCCGCACCAACTGCAATCCATCCATCTCAGGCATCATTACGTCGACAAGAATCAGCTGATACGGATCTTCCTTTTGCCGAGCTCGTTGCAATTCCTGCAGGGCATCTTGGCCGCTGGAGACCGACTTCGGTTTCATGCCCCAGTTAACGAGCATCTCTTCGCAGATGATGCGGTTGGTCGAGTTGTCGTCGACGATCAGAACGTGTAAGTCGTAAAGCGAATCGAGTGCGGCAGGCTTGGTGTCGGGCTGTTTTTCTGAACGGCGGAACCGAGCGGTGAAGTGGAACGTGCTGCCTTGGCCGGCGGCACTTTCGACCCAGATTTTCCCTCCCATCATCTTGGTCAGCTGCGAGGAAATCGCGAGTCCCAATCCGGTGCCGCCATATTGCCGCGTGGTGGAAGCGTCCGCTTGCGTGAACGCGTCGAAGATCTGGGTTTGCTTCTCCGGCGATATGCCGATGCCGGTATCGCGAACGGAGAAGTGGAGGGTGATGAAGTCGCCGGAGAACGCTTCGTTCTCGACTTTCATGACGACTTCTCCTTTTTCAGTAAACTTGATCGCGTTGCCGACCAGGTTCACGACAATCTGCCGCAAGCGACTTGAGTCGCCGCGAAGGAAGTCGGGCACATCCGGCACGATTCGTACGGCCAACTCAACCCCTTTGCTGGAGGCCCTGCCGGCGAGCGTATGCAACGTGGAACCGAGCGTGTCGCGAAGACGGAACGGAGCATCTTCCAGCTCCATCTTGCCTGCTTCGATCTTGGAGAAGTCGAGGATGTCGTTCAGCAGGACGAGCAGGGCGTCGGCCGAACTTTGCACAAGCTTCTGGTACTCGCGCTGTTCGTTGGTCAGGTCGGTATTGAGCAGCAATTCGGTCATGCCGATGATGCCGTTCATCGGCGTGCGAATCTCGTGGCTCATGTTCGCGAGGAAGTCGCTTTTGGATTGGTTGGCCGCTTCGGCTTGTTCCTTGGCGGTGACCAGTTGGCGATTCATCTCGGTCAACTGGGCCGTCATCAAGTTGAACTGCCGAGCAAGCTGGGTCGCTTCGTCGCTGCCATGGACGGGGACTTTGGTCTCCCAGTCGCCTTCACCGATCGAGACCGACGCGTCGGTGATCTCGCGAATGCGACGGGACAGCGACCACGAGAACCCTCCGGCCACGGCCAATGTCAGTAGCGTCGCGAAGAGAGCGAGCGACCAGATGTTTTGCCGCATGGTATAGATCGGCGCGAAAACGAGGGCCGCTTCCTGCTGCACCATAACAATCCAGTTCAAGTTTTGCCGCGCGTCTGCTTCGCCTGCCGAGGTGGCGTAAGCGGCAAGGACTTCGCCGTTGCCATCCGGTCGGCGGCGTGTGGCAATGACGCCCTTCTGGGTGAAGTCTTCGTCGAGGTTCTGAAAGTATTCGCGACCATCGGCAAGTGGTTCCGAATGGCCAGCAGGACCGCGGACGATCTTGAAGTCTTTGGTGAACAGGAAGAACTCGGTGTACGCGTGGGTGTCGGCACGCGATTGGCCATCAATGATGTTGAACACTTCCTGGATGTTCAGCACAGCTTTCATGACGCCGGCCAGTTTGCCGTCGGGCGTTTCGACGGCAATACAGATTTCGACAGAGTAAACGTGAGCGCTTTCGTCGAACGCGACATCCCCCACGTAAATCTGATTTTGGACTGCCTGTTGCCACCACTGCTCGTCATCTTGCCGGAAGTCGGACGTGCGGCTGGTCAGCGCCGCGATGCCGCCGTAACGGTTGGTGAAGAAGATCTCGCCATAGACGGGATAGCCAGCGGCTTCCTGGAGTTTCTCGGAACGCAATCGCAGTTCCTGGGAAAGCTGGTTGTCGATCAGCCCGGCAAGCAAGTCTTGCTGCTGAGCGACGCTGCCGGTCTGCCAGATCTTGTCGAGGTTCTCGACTTCGGCGAGCGGATCGGCGAGTTCTGCGAACGTGGCATTCGATTCGGCCAGCGTCTGCCGAACGAGAGTACTTCGCGAAAGGGCCTGTAGGTTGGCGATGTGGGAGGTGAGGGCCCGATCGATTTCATCCATCACCGCCGCGGCGCGCGCCGACGAACGTGCCTCGATCACTTCCTTCAGGCTACGTTCGCTGACAGCAACCGCATAGTACCCGACTACCCAAATCAACAGGGCCGGCAGGACGGTCGCCAACAGCAACTTATGGACGATACGCATGCAATAGTTAGATAAGTCAG
The DNA here is from genome assembly GCF_020150455.1 of Bremerella sp. TYQ1. Lineage (NCBI taxonomy): Bacteria > Pseudomonadati > Planctomycetota > Planctomycetia > Pirellulales > Pirellulaceae > Bremerella > Bremerella sp. TYQ1. The sequence goes on along the minus strand of NZ_CP083740.1, from coordinate 3,612,303 downwards.
CGGAGCGAATAGTCACACGTTCACGCGTCCGCGTAAACGTGATACGTTGCATCCAAGAGCCATTATTAATGTAAGGCAGATAACACCTTACAGGCAACGACTTACCACCATGATGAGCGTGGATAATCGCAAGTCGCGAAAATCTTTTCCGCCGAATATTGACAAGTCAGATCGCCGTTACAGCGACCAGACCGGTTCCAGCTCTACCTCTTCATCCCATTGGGCAATGTCTGCGGGATCGGAGAAGTCTTCTTCGTTTTCCCATGCCGCGTCGATGAAACGAGGATCGAACGATGTGCTGATTGCCCATGGTTCGGCAGATTCCTCGGGATACTCTAGCGGCAGAGTGGACTCTTCCGCAGGTGTCGTCGATGGGGAAGTGGACGTGAATAGAGGATACAGGGCCGATGGTTCCGTGACGGCGTTATCGACGGAAGTAGCTATTTCGATTGCTGATGCTGCCGCGATGGTAGTCCGTGGTAGCGATGCTGGCGGCGCGATCGATTCCCCTTCAAGCAGCGAGAATGTCGCGGCCTGGGCTGGTTCGTCGAAGCCACGAATGTCGTACACGGTTTGCGGGCCACCTTTGTAGAAGCCGAAGTGGATGACGAACAAGCCAAAGTCGGGCAAGCTGACATGGCCGCTGAGGTTGAAGTCAGAGCCATAGGCATGAGGGAACTGCTCGCTAGGGGTCAGGTTAAACGCTTGCACGAACAAACCAAAGTCGGCCAGGCTGACTTTGCCGTCGTCGTTAAGGTCGTACACCACAGGGATAAAGCGGCCGGTAACGTCTTCCATGGTGCTGAAGGCTTGCTCGGTGCCATCGACGCCGCCGGAAAGGAGCTCGACACCATGGTTAGTGCTCGCGGTTGGATATTGGCCGGAGGCATTCATCGGAACGCCGACAACATCTTCCGCATTCTTCGGGAACTGAATGGTGGCCAACAGTACCCGATCGCCTGGCTGATGTTCGGTCAGATCGACATTCTGAAGTGTCGCGGTCGTGATGCCAGATTCGGTCGACCAGGTGGCGCCGTCTCCCACGCTGTCGAGTAAGACGGGATCAATAAACCAACTGCTCGTGCTTGCGAATTGGAAGGTCAAGTCGAACGGCGCGGCAGGAATATCGCCGGCAATGGTGATCCACAGCTCGGCCGTGGCATCTTGCCATTCGTTGAACGTGGCTTGCGGCGAAGAACCGCTGTTGTCGACTTCACCGGCAGTGCCGAGATCGTTCTCGAACTTCAGTTCCAAAACGGAGCTTGTCGTCACGTTGATCGACTGCTGGACGGTGTGCGTTTTTCCATCCCCGTCGGTGACTGTCAGCACAATCCGATATGCCCCGGCTACCGAAGGGGTGAACTGGAAGTTCGTCAGCGCTGTGCCGCTATCGGAAGCAAAAGGTGTCATTTCCTGATCGAGGAACACTTCGTAGCTGAACGTCAAACTGCTGTTGGGCGTGTCGACATCGGTCGCCGAGGCGGTCACGTCAATCGCGTTGCCGACATAGCGTGCGGCGCTGATCGAGTCGATCGTAGCAACCGGGCTATCGGCCGAACCTGTGATCGTAATACTGATCAGCTGAGGCGTCCCATCGACCGACAACACGGTGAACAAGTCGGTTGCCGTTTCATTGGCGTTCAGGCTTTGTGCCGCGGCATTGTCGAGCGTGTAAGACCAGACGCCGGCTGCATTGACGGAGAACTCTCCGAAACTGCTCGTGGTGTTTGCTTGAGCGACAAACGAAGCTTCGCCGGGGTCGGCATCGGTGATTGTCAGTGTACCGCCGATGGCAGACGTATCGTCTTCACCGATCGTGCCGGTGATGGTTCCGCCAATGATGGCACTGTCTGGCTGCGAAGTGATCGTCAGCAAGACGGTTGCCGTGGCAGTGAATCCGCTGCCGTCGCTCGCTTGGTAGGTGAACTGATCGGTCCCGAAGTAATCGTCGTCCGGGTCGTAGGTGAAGCTGCCGTCAGGGTTGAGCGTCAACGTTCCATGCTGCACGTCGGTGACAATGCTGGCCGTTAAAGAACTGCCGACGTCGTTGGTTAGCACGCCGGACGCACTGACGGTCAGCGCCGTGTCTTCATTCGTTTCGTAGGAGTCGTCCTCGGCGGTTATCGGGGAGGAGACTTCCACGCCGTACATAATACGCGTGCCAGCCCCGTTGAACGAACTGAAGTATAAGTGATTGCCGACGGTGACTAAGTAGGCAGGGAATCCTGAGGAAACGCCTGGATCGACATCGAAAGCCGTGATGCTTCCGGCCCCATTATTGGCGGTCGGATCGTATTGCCAAACCTCTGAGCCTGTCAGCGGAGTGAAGGCAGCAAAGAAGAGGCTTCCGTTGAGCGGGGTCAGGTCCGTCGGTGTCGAGTTGGGAAGTCCTTCGTTGAGATCGTCGATGAGCGTGACGGCGTGCGTTGTTGAGTTGTAGCTCCAAAGCTCGGCACCCACATCGTTGCGGAACGCTTGAAAGAACAGTTCGCCGTTGAATACTGCCAACGAATTGGGGAATGTATTCCCTGTTCCTGAAATGCCGGTTCTGCGTGTCAGCGTTCCGTCGACGCCTGAAGCAGGATCGAACTCCCAGATTTCTTTTCCGACGGTACCGTCATCGGCGGCGAAGTAAAGCTTGTCGTTAAGCAGCGTGATTTCCGTGACTGAGAAACCGTCGTTGCCGGACGAATTGATTTCTGAAACGCGGGTTGCTTCCCCAGCGCCTGCGTTGGCGGCTGGATCGAAGACCCATAGCTGCGACTTGTAGTCGTCGTCCCATGCGGCAAAGTAAAGCTTGCCGTCGAGTGGGGTCAAAAATGTCGGGTCGGAGGAGCCTTCGGCATAGATATTGGCAGCGAGCGTCGTTTGGCCGGTGTCGGGGTCGTAGCGATACAGCTCTTTCTGAAGGTCTGTTCCGAAGGCGTTGAAATAGAGCTTACCATCGAGAACGGCGTAGTTCTTCGGGAGCGAGCCTGAGGCTTCTGCACGAATGTCGGTCACGTTATAGACGTCGCCGGCACCTTCGAGGGCAGTGGGGTCGTAGACGAAAACTTCCGAGCCGACGTCGGCCGACGTGGCAGTGAAATAAAGCTTATCGCCCAGGATGGTGAAATGATCGATGTTGGACGACACACCTCCGACGTTGATGTCTTTGATAAGCGTTACGTCGCCGGTCGCGGAATCGTAGGTGTATAGCTCGTCGCCGACCTCATCGTTCTCGACACTGCCATAAAAGAACAGCTTGCCTTCGAACTCGATGCCGCGCTCGAAGTAGATCTCGAGCGGCGACTCGGGAGTTCCGCCGTTGATCGCCGACGCGGTCAGCATCAATCGCGGTTCCATCGCTTCGACTGCCGAGCGGCTGCGCCATCGGCGACGCTTCGGCTGAGGGGTGGACTTCGAGTGAATGCTTAACAGGCGATCGCGGAATCGTTTCAGCACAAGAGAGGCCCTTAACGTCGCTGGAGTCGGCTTGTGATATTGGCGGTTGGAAGGTGCGCTTGCCACGACATTTCAGCCACGGCGATGCCCTTCGGAGGAGGGAAATGATCAATCCCCATTGATATTGCCACCCGTTCTACCGAACCGCTTGTCGAGAGAAAAGAGTGATTCTTGGGGTTTTAGGGAAAAAATAACGCCAGGTAAACCTCATTCGGCTTACCTGGCGTGGCGATTCATTTGAATTTCTTGATCTGAGCTGGCTATTTCCGTTTCGCAGCGGAAGCCGGCACTTGGAGATCCTCGACGTGATTCTCTTCGGGGAACTTCAGTTTCACCTCGTAATCGCGAAAGATGACCTGACCGTCGGGGAATAAGCCATCTTCGTCGTTGGCAGGCTGAACGCCGTCGTAGCCATCGACGCGAACGATATAAGGACCGCCCATCACGCCAAAGCGAGAGCTGGCCGTATCGTACTTGCCATCCTTGATGGTCGCGGTTCCTTGCGGGCCTTGGTTGCCGAGCGAGGTATCTGGCGTGAAGTAGATCTTGCCGGCCGGGAGCGGCTTGCCATCGAACTGGACGGTACCACTGACATGATAGGCGGTCGCACTGTCGCTGGAAGAGCTACAGCCAAACAGCCCGGCAGCAAGCAGTACCGTGGCGATTCGAAGGAGAAACGTAGGTTTTCCGTGGGGCATGGAAAAGGCTTTCAATCGATGTCGAAAGAGGAGCGAGGAGGTTAGTTGTCCGACGCAGGTTCACCGCCGGCTTTGCTGGCCGCCGATTGATAGACGTCGAAGTCGATCGTTTCCGAGACGAAACTGACCGATGCGTCTCCTAAGGCAAACATCACACCGCCGGGGTGCTCGCTACTGAAACTGATGTTGTTGAAGTTACCGCCTGATTCACTTTGCAGGCCAATGCCGTAGCGGATGTTCTTCGACGATGCCATGCCGTTGCCACTGACGCCGCGAACCCAACTGGCGAAGCTGCCGTTCTCGCCGCCGATTTCGCTCAGCACGTACGTGTTCGACAAACCATCGGTCGCGTCCCGAAACTTGACGCTCTTGTCCAACAGCATCATGCCGCCTTGGCAGAAACCACCATGGCCGGAAGGATTGGGCTCGTGAGGATACGTGGCGCCTGTCACCGAGTTGGTTCCATAAGGACCCATCACCCCGTAGTAGTGCGTCGTGAATGTCTTTCGGCCGTCGGTCAGCGTGCTGCTACCGTGGGTGGTTTCCAAGCGAGGCGAGCTAGGGCACATGAACATATCGATTTGATTCAAACCGTGGATGTTCTTGTTGGGGCCTTCTTTATTGGTGCTGGCGTTCCATGCGCCGGCGTTGAAGTTGAACTGATCGTGCAGGGGGCCTTGTTCGATGAATGGCAACACGAAGCAGTGCCAACCGAGGGTGTTCGAGTTGAGCGCCCCAGGCGGCAACGTGCCGAACGTATCGTGATAGTTGTGCAAGCCCAAGCTAAGCTGTTTCAAGTTGTTCGAGCATTGCATCCGACGAGCCGCTTCGCGCGCTTGCTGGACGGCCGGCAACAACAGGGCGATCAAAACACCGATGATCGCAATGACGACCAGCAGTTCAACCAGCGTGAAACCAGATGGCTTCTTCATAACGCTACCTCTTCCGAAAAGAATAAGAATGATGGGTGAATGGGGATGTGCGCCGTACCGCCGCGTCAGGAGGCAGGGTCGTTGAATTCGACCGGCAGCCGCTTGATGGCATCTTCCGGTGAATGCCCTTGGGCTTGCTGCACGAGTGCTTCGGCCAGGTGCGCGCCGATGGTCTCGGACGAATCGACGGTACGGATTGAAGGCCATGGGAGCTTGGCCTGATTCCGGCTGTAGACATCGGAAACGACAATCGGAATCGATTGCAGCTTCTTCTGTTTGGATGCTTTAATGGTCTTAGCGGCCGATTCGGCAAGTGGTTGCGATCGGCAGATGAGCCCGGTGATTCCTTGTTCGTGAATCAAGTCACGCGTGGCATGCTGGATCGATTGATCGTCGGTAGGCAGAAAGCGGACCGTCAAATCGCTCGGCGTGAGTCCCAGCTCGGCGGCCGTTTTCCAGATGGAATCCATGAAGGGATGATCGCCCGGCAGGACTTGGCTTCGCATGAGTACGCCCAAGCGGCGAACCCCTTGCTCGAACAGTTTCGTCGTCAGCAGTCGACCAGCTTCGACGTGGTCGCGATCGATCGACGGCAATGCTTGAATGGAAGGAAACCGCGAACCGAAAATGACCGTCGGCAGGCCGCTCGCTTGAAATAGCCGCTGCGATGTCAGCGACGAACGGGCAAGCACGAATCCTTCCGCTTGTTGCGAGCGAGCCGTTTTGGCGATCAGTTCCGAAACCCAGGCTGTATCGTCACTGCCGGGCAGGTGATTGAATTCGATCTCGGCATGCGGCAGCACACTTTGAATGCCGACAATCACTCCGTCCGCCATCATCCCTTCGGTGGCGAGATAGGTATTGTTGACGACCAGGTGAACGCGATCGATGGTCCGCTCGGCTTGGCCATGGATGCCGTCGGCAATGAATGTTCCCCGTTTTTGGCGGCGGCTGAGGATGTTTCGTTGCACGAGCAACTGCATCGCGCGATTAGCCGACGTAGTGCTGACCCCCAGCATTCGCGCCGCTTCGGCCGTGCCAAGATAGGGGTCGCCAGATTGCAGGCCGCGCGTAGCGATGTCGGCCATGATTTGGTCGGCCAACTGAATAACTCGAGGTGTCGTTGAACTGTCCATAACTTTTAGATTACCGCGAGGTGAGGAGAATGCAATATTTATTTTCGTAATTAGACGGAATATTTCCTGGTGTGTTGAAAATAATTGAGCGGGACATTAATATGGCCTTAGCTGGGGAATGATTCCCGTCCGATCCATTTTCTCGGCTCTCACCCGATCTTCCTTTCTAATCGAGAACCCACCGTCATGCTCCGTTATGTCTACTTATTGCTTGGTTGTGCGATGCTGCTGAGCGTCGCGGTTTCCCCCGTTGCTGCCGACAAGTTGCATGCCATTGAAAGTGGCGTAGCGCACGAGCTGCGGCTGGAGGATGGTGCGTGGAAGACGGTCGACGATGGTCTGGTCGGCCAAGGGGTAGGGCATGTGGCGTGGGCCGCGAAGTCGATCGTCGGTCCCAATGCGACCGTGCGTGTTCGACTTGCATTGAATGAATTAAACCATACTGCGGCCTCCATTTCGCTAGGACCTGGCAGCCAATTCGGGCTCGATGGGACGAACGGCAAGCTGTTTGTCCAAGGCTCGATCTTCGGCGGCAAGACCGCCTACTTGAACGACGTCGACTCAGGCATTCAGCCCAACAAGATGTTTCTGTGCGAGCTGAAAAGTTCGGCCGGGCAACTGACGATTTCGATCGACGGCAAGCAGGTTTACCAAGGAGCGATGCAAGGAACGCTCGGGATGGTGGGCCTTCGCCCGTGGCGTTCGACAATGACGGTTCAGGAGTTCACCCTTGAAGGCGATCTCAGTGAAGGGAATTGGCTGCCCAAAAAACTGGGCGATACGATTACGATTCCGACGCTCGATCTGTCAGGCGATACGGCTCGCCAAGTGGTGGTCGCTCGCGGAACGAAGGAGATTTATCAGGGGCATCCGACAACACTGCTGATGCCGGACGGCAAAACGATCTTCGCGGCGTGGACTTACAATCATGGTGGTCGCTGCGGTCCCTTGAAGCGGAGCGATGACGGTGGTTTGACATGGAGCGAACTGATCGACGTGCCGCAGAATTGGAGCGACGTCGAGAACTGCCCTTGTCTGCATCGCCTGATCGATGCCGACGGAACGGCACGTTTGTTTGTCTTCGCTGGGCGCGGCGACATGACCCAGTCGGTCTCGCTCGACGAAGGAAAGACCTGGTCGCCGATGCAGAAGAACGGCTTGAAGTGTATCGTCGCACCAATCACTATTTTGCCGATTCACGGGGGCAAGCAGCACCTGGCGATCTATCATCGCGGAGCAGGGGATCAAGATCGTCCGCCGCTACAAATCTGGCAAGCAATTTCCAGCGATGGTGGTTTGACTTGGGAAGACCAGCGAATGGTTGCCGCCGTGGAAGGAGCCAACCCTTGCGAACCGTTTCTGTTGCGTTCGCCAGATGGCAAACAGGTAATGTGTCTGATGCGTGAGAATGCCCGGCGGCTTAACTCGCTGGTGATGGTTTCCAACGATGAAGGCCAGACCTGGTCCGATCCGCAGGAAGTCAATGCCGCACTGACCGGCGATCGGCATTGTGCTCGGTACACCCAGGATGGTCGACTGATCATCGTCTTCCGCGATGTCGTGAAGAAGAGTCCCACCTACGGTCACTTTGTGGCTTGGGTCGGTGAATACGACGACATCCTGGCCGGAAAGCCAGGGCAGTATCGCGTTCGTCTGCTGGAGCATCATGGCCGTCCGCTCGATACCGGTTATCCCGGGCTGGAACGCCTTCCGGACGAAACATTCGTGGCAACCACCTACGTCGGCTATCGACCCGACGAGAAGAACTCGGTCGTTTCGGTGCGATTCACGATCGACGAACTCGACCAACTGGCCAAAAAGCTTACGCCGATCACGGTTTGGAAGAGTGGTGAAGATGGTTACGACACCTACCGCATTCCCGCATTGATTCAAGCTCAAGATGGAACCCTGTTAGCTTTCTGCGAAGGACGTCGCGAATCTCGGAGCGATACCGGAGCGATCGACCTGGTGATGAAGCGTTCCACCGATCATGGCAAAACATGGAGCGATCAGGTCGTCGTCTGGAAAGATAAAGACAACACGTGCGGCAATCCTTGTCCGGTCGTCGATCAATCGACCGGGCGCATTCATCTTTTGCTAACGCACAACTTGGGGGAAGATCACGAGTCGGCCATCAAGCTGAAGAAGTCGAAGAGCACGCGAACCGTCTGGGTTTGTCATTCCGACGATCACGGCCAGACATGGACCGATCCTGTCGAGATTACCAAGACGACGAAGAACCCTGACTGGGGTTGGTACGCCACTGGGCCTGGCGTTGGTATTCAACTGCAGCATGGACCACACAAAGGACGCCTGGTCATCCCGTGCGATCATAGCTACTCCATCGATCCGGCCGTCGACAAGAAAGGGTACGGCTTCGGTTCGCATGTGATTACCAGCGACGATCATGGTAAGACCTGGCAACTGGGCGGTACCATTACGCCAGGCATGAATGAATGCCAAGTCGTCGAGATCGGCGATCAGGGGCACATGGTGATCGACATGCGATCGTACCGCGGCCAAGGGTGTCGCGCTCAGTCGATCAGCACCGACGGCGGCCAAACGTGGTCGGAGATCACCGATGCTCGGGAACTTGTTTCGCCCGTTTGTCAGGCCAGTATGATTCGTTATCAGTGGCCTACGACCGACGAGCCCGGCATGCTGTTGTTTTCGAGTCCACGCGATCCGGCCAAACGCCGCAATCTGACCGTGTTGGCCAGCTTTGATGACAATCTGACATGGCCTTGGAAGCAAACGCTTTATCCCAGCCAAACCGCCTACTCGTGCCTCGCTCCGCTGGGTGAGGATCAGTTCGGCTGTTTGGCTGAAATTGGTGAGAATCACCCGTACGAAACCATTTCCCTTTTCCGCTTGGACGTGCCACAATCGAAAGCCAATACCCCATGAACATGGATACGATGAAACCGGAAACGCTCTCGATGGACGGCCCCGAACCGTTGCCACAACCGACTTCCTCTGGCCGCTTGCAATTGGAAGGTCTTGTCGCCGCTACGTTCGCGCCCCTTTCCGCGGAAGGGGAGCTTAACCTGGACGCGATTGGACCGATGGTCGATGCATTGGTCGACGCCAACATCGCGGGGCTTTACGTCAACGGAAGCACCGGCGAAGGGGTTTCGTTAACGGGTAGCGAGCGTCGGCAATCGGCGGAAGAATTTGTGCAAGCGGCCGGTGGTCGTTTGCCGGTGATCGTTCAAGTGGGGCATACAAGCGTTCGCGAAGCTCAGCAACTTGCCGAGCATGCTGCGTCTGTCGGTGCCGACGCAATCAGTGCGACTCCGCCAACTTACTTCAAGCCGGCCACCATTGGGCTGCTATTGGATTCGCTGCGAGAGATCATGCGCGGCGCGCCTTCGTTGCCGTTTTATTACTATCACATTCCGCGAATCACTGGGGTCGACTTTGACTTGCATCAACTGCTGACGCAAGCCAGCGAAGAACTGCCGCAACTCAACGGCGTGAAGTATACGGCTCAATCGATTCACGAGTTCCAGGCCTGTCGTGCCCACTTCGCCGATCAGTTTGATTTGTTGTACGGCTGCGACGAGATGCTGCTGAGCGGTCTTGCGGCAGGTGCCAACGGAGCCGTGGGAAGTACGTACAACTTCGCCCCCGGCCTCTATCGCCGGCTGATCGAAGCGTACCGCCAAGGAGAAAACGAAGCGGCCCAAGAGCTGCAACTTCGTTCGGTTGAAATGGTGCAAGCTTTCGTCCGCTACCCCGCATTGCCGGCCCAAAAAGCAATCATGGAAATGATCGGCCTCCCTGTCGGTCCGCCCCGTTTGCCGTGGCGTGACTTGACTGCGGAAGAAAAGCGAACGCTGGAATCTGATTTGAAGTCGCTCGGCTTCTTCGACTGGCGTTAAGCTTCGCAGCATCGGCCAACAAACGGTCGCGCCCCATCAATAAACCTTATTCAAGATGGCTACGCTTTTAGAAGCGATAGCCATTTTTCTTAAGGACAACGTTCAGGGGCTTAGAGGCTACGACTGTCGATCGCGTTTACAGACTGTTCCAAAGGTACATGTTGCGATTCGATTCCGTTGCCGACCGAGCAAGCCGGATCAATGCAACGAGTAGATCACGCAAGTCTTTGTCGTTATTGTACGGAGCTTCTTCGTCAATTCTCCACTTCTCAACGATGGAGGCAATTTGTGACTCTTCCAATTCGATCAATGCCGAAACAAACGATGGCGGAAAAGCGAAGGTGATTTGTGAGTAGTCCTCGCTCATCGCGACCGATTCAAACTGAGGGCATTCGGTCCCCGTGATTATCTGAAATATGGGAGCAAGTCCGGTGTGCATGACGCGGTAGAACACGGCAAGATGCTCCGCGGATCCGCCTTCGAGGCCATCGTTGCGTTCGGCATCTTCACCTGTGGCAATGAAGAAGTGCGAGGCGAGACTCATCATTTACTCCGTAATTAACTAGGGTCAATGGGACGTTCCGGCACGCGAAGCATGAATTATTCTAGCTGTTCACGATATGGCGAAACTTGTCGCCATATGATTCCCGGCAAAAAGTGGCAAACGTGAGGCAACTTCGTTCAGGAGTGCACCCAAGTTTCGATCACCCAGCAATCCGGCGATTGTTTGACGAGTTCCCAGAAGCGATGCTGCCATTTTTGTTTCGCGATTGTGTTGGATCTCTCATCATTCAGCATTCGAAAACCGAAGTCGGAAAGATCATGCCATTGGCCATTAGGCGTGATCACTGCGCCAGGCAACGAATCGCGTTTTATGCGAGATAGACGGGAAACGTACCCCGCATAGGCATCGTGAATTTCTCTGGGAAGTTCGGCGTCCGTCTCCGAACAGTTGAGGGTCGGTTCAAACCGACATAGGTAATCGAATCGCCAATCATCCTGGATGTTGTCTTCATCCTTCAGTCGGTGGGGTTCCAGGAGCGTGTCGACAGCATCATTCAGCATTAGAGGTTCTGTCGATTCAGGGACAAAAACGTACAGCAAGGTTTTCATGGCTGGGATTTCGAAGAGCAATTGAGTCTCAAGATTGCGACAATAAGCAACGCCTCTGACGCATCATACCCTAAGATTTCAGAAGAAAGCGCGAACCTTCTGGCGAGTCGTTCGTCTAAATAGTCAGAAGTGAACAACAAAACTTTTTATGTGCGAGAGTGAAGAGCCTTCGATGTTGACATTACGAAACAATGATCGAAATCAGATGGATCGTGGTAAGCGATTGCCTGGGTTGCCCGGCATCGGTTATCTCGCTCATTCTTCGCGCTTATGACAGGGGAAACCCTTTCGTGGCTATTGAAAAGCCCGGTGTCATAAGCGACGCCGGGCTTTTTTTGTGCCCTGACGGAAGCATGGTAGTCGAGGACTGGTTGTCCATGCCTGACTGATACTCAGGCCGCGCTGAGTTCGATTCCCAGGGCTACCACTGAAGTAATTGGGACCGAGGTGTTATGGCGGCATCCCTGGCTCTTAACCAGGCGGGTGAAGGTTCGAATCCTTCCGATCCCACTTTGTCACGATTCGTCATGACGCACCGGTCGTCCAGCGGTCGAGGACACCGCATTCGTATTGCGGAGACGAGGGTTCGAATCCCTCTCGGTGCTCTTTGGTTCTTTGAAAATTGAAAAGCAAAAACGCGCTCATGATGTAGTGGCAGCCTACTGCCTTGCCATGGCGGAAGTGTGGGTTCGATTCCCGCTGAGCGCATTTTCAACTTAATCAGGGTGTGGGAAAGCTTGGTTTAATCCGCGTGCTTTGGGCGCACGAGATCGCTGGTTCGAGTCCAGCCATCCTGACTTTTAATTATGTGGTGGGTCCTGTGTTGGTACGGGAAGGCGGCTGTTAACCGCATTGCCGCAGGTTCGATTCCTGCCTCCACAGCTTGTGCATTGAACGTGTGCCCTTGGCCGAGCGGCAAAGGTTCCAGGCCTCCAACCTGGCGAGGTGGGTTCGACTCCCGCAGGGCACTCTCGGTAGGAAGAACGTGACGAGACGAAGCGCGGAACATCGGTGACCGATCAGCCGTCGTGCTGTTGCGTTCGTTCGACTTACATCCTTGCGAGGTAGACGCTGTTGGTAGTATCGCCTGGCTCTGAACCAGGAGGTCGTTGGTTCGATTCCAACCCTCGCAGCTTGAAAGAATACGTCCCTGGTGTAACGGGAGCACGGCTGGTTCCAACCCAGTCAAGTCAGGGTTCGAATCCTTGGGGGCGTGCTGACCTACGAACAATACTAGTCCTGTGGCCCAGCGGCAACGGCAACTCTCTTACAAAGAGTCGATCGGGGGTTCGAGTCCCTCCAGGACTACTTCGCTGTGGCGAGATGGCATGGCGGCGTTCCTACACCATGTAGGCCGCAATGCCAGGTATTCACACTCAAAACTAACACGCGATTCATCGCGCATCAAAAGTTCTCGTGGAGCAGCGGAATGCTCGCTTGCCTGTCACGCAAGAGGTCGCCGGTTCGAATCCGGTCGGGAACGCTTTCAACAACATGGCACGCTACGCCAATAAGGCAGAGCGGCCTGGCTCAAACCCAGGCGGATGGGGGTTCGAATCCCTCGCGTGCTACTGCAGAAATATGTCAAGGGTTGTGCTCCTCGCAGCGGCTTGTAAAGCCGCCGTCATAAAAGAAGCGTGGTGGCCGACGAGAGGTTCAATTCCTTCACGACCCACTGTGTTGTTTTACTTAGAAGTACACGTTTTGCCCAAGCTAAAGAGTTCATGTGGATACCTATTCATCAAAGAGCTCGGAGGCGCAATTCGTCGCCGGTCCGTTAGCCGTGCTGCGAACTGGTTAGTTCAAGCGAATCTGATTCAAGGACGCGTGCTCGACTATGGGTGTGGTTTTGGTTTCGATGCAGACAGCCTCGGTTGGGACGCATTCGATCCGTACTATCGATCCGCACCACTGCAAGGAGAATACGACACCATCGTGTGCAATCACGTTTTGAACATGCTGACCCGTTCGTCACGAACTCAGGTAATCGCATCGATTCAACAACATTTGCAAACGAGCGGCACCGCCTGGTTGGCTGTGCCAAGAAACATTCCCTGCCGCGGAAAAGTTGGCCTACGTAAACGTATCCAGAACTATGTGATCCTAGACCTTCCGTCGGTATGGCGCACGGACAACCTAGAGATTTATAAGCTTAGAAAGAAAGCGGTTGTTATTGATCGAACCGACGAGATCGAACTCCGACTTTCAGGACGATAGACAACCATGGCCAAGTGGCGGAATTAGAAGACGCGCGACGCTTAGAACGTCGTGCCCGTTGGGCGTGGGAGTGCAAGTCTCCCCTTGGCTACTTTCATACTATCGCGGGTGGGCCAGTGCTCATCCGGGCCTCATAAGCCTGGACGGTCGGGTGCGACTCCCGAACCCGCTACTTTTTTCGCTGGGCCTGCATGCCGATGGAGGCGACTGATCCTTGCAAGATCGGTGCGATCGGTTCGACTCCGATCAGGTCCACTTCCTTACTTTTCAACCCCGATCGTACCGCCGGACGACACTGCCATGATGCGGCCGTTGTTCGCTTGGTTGGGAATAAGTTGGATTCCCAATTGGTCTACGGAAAACGAAATCAATCGAGAATGGGTGGCTGGGGCGGTAACCCTGGGGATGCTGCCGGGTCGAGTTCGCGGAAGTGGAGAGAGCTCCTCGGCAACTGGCCCCAGCCACCCCAAATTATGGTGACTGAAGTGTACTCGGTAGGCACGCCTGCCTGTGAAGCAGGAAGTGGGAGTTCGAATCTCCTCGGTTACCCCTTTGACTTGATAGTGTAACGGATCGCACGAGACCCTCCGAAGGTCTAAGTCCTGGTTCGATTCCAGGTCGAGTCACTCCTTTCATGTCCTGGGAGTGTGCCGGATTCGCACGCGAGCATGCGACGCTCGTAGACCAGGTTCAATTCCTGGCCAGGATACTTTCCGCCAAAGCCGTAGGGTCCGCTGTGGGACGCGGGGCGGAAAGAAGGGTCGCCACAGAGGACACAGAGTTCACCGAGAGAGGAGTAAAGCCGGGGGTGTCGTGAACACCGGTCAGATCTTCAATGGGTAGCCCAGGTTGCTTGCAACCTGGGGAGCGTAGCGAATAGAGGTCTTCTCGATGGATAAACCGCACGTAGAAACCTCGATTCGGCTTCGCCTCCCTTGCTTGCAAGCAAACAAGGCTACCCAATTCCTGAGGAAACCTAACATGCGGTTTTTCTCGTTCTCCTCCCTCTGTGGCTAATCTCAGCTCTATCGACTAAGTGATTTCGGCATCACAGCGTCTTCAAATACGCAATCAAATCAGCCGTTTCTTCTTCGCTTAGCGGCTTCGTGCCAGAGACTTCTTCGGGGGAGTGGAAATCGTTGAGCACTTCTTCGAGGCTGCCGGCGCGGCCGTCGTGGAGGAAGCGAACTTTGCGATAGATGCCAACCAGACTCGGCGTGTTGTAGCCTTCGTACTCATCTTCTTCCGAGCCAAGACCGACGTCATGAATTTGACCATCGGTGAAACGATCGCCGCTGTGGCAACTACTGCAGTTGGCGGCGGCACCCATGAAAATCTTTTGCCCTCGCTGGGCAGCCTCGCTAAGGGAGCCATCTTTCTCGCGAAATGGATTCGGCGGCGTTCGGTCGGTTCGCAGATAGGCCAGCATCGCTTCCGTTTCACGCGGTCCAACGGGACGCCCTTGCATCGTCGTCGTGAACGACTTGTGCATCGCGTCGTGTAGATCTTCCTGCCAGCCATGCCATGTCCAGGGCCCTGTTTCTTCCAAATGCTCCAGCGGCAAGACGGTCTTCATGGTCAGCGCCGAACCATCGTTCCATGTGTCCATCGCCTTCGAGTTCACGCCACCGTTGTAGTGGCAAGTGTGGCAGCTATACCACTGATCGAGGCTTCGCCGAGCATCATAGAAGAGCTCTTCGCCATGCCGCTCCTTCGTACGTCGCGGACGAACGCTTAGCGGAATCTCGCGAATGATATGGCGATCTTCGATGTCGACAACTTGAATCATCTCTTTCAGGTAATTGGCCACGTAAACGGTGCGGTCGTCTTTGGCCAGGGCAGCCCCCATCGGTCGACCACCGAGATTGATTCGAGCAAACAAATCGCGATCGCGCGTCAGCTTCGGATCGATCAAGTCGCCCGGCCCACCGACTCCTTCCCATGGCAAGTCTGCGCGGCGATAGACCAGCAGTTCGTGCGTACCGGAAGCTGTAACGGCAATCCGTTTGTCGTTGCTGCTTAGCACAATCCCATGCGGGTCAGCCACTGCCGAACCAGGCACGTCCAGCGTGATCGCTTCGCGGTACTTCGGTCCATCGAGGCGCACACGGCCGATGCGACTTCCCAGTACCCAACCGCGGCGGATGTTGTCGCGGTTGATCGGATTGCTGCGATAGATCATCCAGGGAAAGTAAACGTATTCGCCGTCGGACGAACAGCTGAGGTGGCCGATGTTGATGCCGCCAGAAAGTTTCTCGGAGTAGGCAACTTCGCCGCTGTCCAAGTCGACGATGACAATCTTGCTTTCGCCACTGCAGCCAACGGCCAGACGATTGCCCTTGGGCGAAACGGTCAGGTAGCGGGGCCACGCACCGACAGAAAACTTGCGAGACACAGTTCCCGTTTCTAAATCAAGCTCGGCGACTTCTCCGGTCGCGACGAGCCCGGCGTAGGCTTTCTTGCCGCTTGGCGAAACGGCGAGCCCGGTCGGTTCGTAGCCGATGTCGATCGACTTCTGCTTATGAAGCTTTCCCGCTTGCACATGAATCAAATCGACTTGACCGGCATGCGATCCGCTGACCAAAACATGTTCGCCGTCCAGGCATTTCACCACGGACGTGGGGTGCGAGGCGCAAGCGATTTCGTCGAGCGTTTCTCCCGATGCGACATCGATCAAGCTGACGGTGCTTGACGTTTGATTGGCGACAACCAACCAAGTGTCGTGCTTCATCAGAACTAAATCGACCGGAGAGCGATATTCGGCCGACTTTGGCGGAGCAGGGACGGCTAGCACCGGAACGGCAGCGACACAAAGCAAGATGCCGAGGGCGATCAGATAGCGAATATTCATTGAAGGAAGGCCTTTATTGCGTCTGCGCACAGGAACTGGCGCTACTTCTAACCGGTCTGCTGCGAATTCCGGGGCTTCCCGTGGGCACCCCTGTTCGTTCGATTATGCAAGTTTCAATAAGGAGAGTAACCGGCAGGCTTTTCTGGGGTTTGTTAGCAGCATAACAGAATTACGGATTCTAGTGGATAATCATTCCCAAGACTTGTAGCGTGACTCCGGATTGCGGATACTTGCATCTGACCGGGATGGAGGTCCCAGGTCAACCTCAACGCTCGGAAGAGGGCGTTTATCCCTTCCGTTTACCTCCCCGTTTTGTCCCCCTCGGTTTGTTCCAGGAGACTCTCAATGAAATTTTTGACAATGGCTTTGACTGCGGTCGCACTGATGGCTGGTTCTTCGCTTGTAATGGCGGAAGAAACCAAAAGCGGTTTGCAGGAAGGCGAAATGATCGGCGCTTTCTACGTCACCAAGCTTGCTGGTGCTTCGGAAGATGGTGTCGACGTCGGTAAGAATCTTTGCTACCGCTGCAAGAATGGCGGTCGTCCTCAGGTGATCATCTTCACGCGTAGCGGCGACAAAGCCGTTGTCGATTTGGTTCAACAACTCGACAAAGCAATCGCCAAGAACGAAGACAAGCAGCTTCGTACGTTCGTGAACTACTTGGGCGAAAACAAAGCCGCTGCGAAAGCTGCTGCCGAAAAGTTGGCCAAGACCGCCAAGGCTGACAACGTCCCATTCGTTCTGCCAAACGAATTTGAAAATGGTCCAGAAGATTACGGCATCAACCCAAATGCTGAAGTCACCATCATCCTGGCCAAGGGTGGCGAAGTGAAAGCAAACTACGCTGCTGCTTCCGCCAAAGACCTGAAGGTCGACTCGGTCGTTAAGGGCCTGAAGTCGATCCTGAACTAGGTTCGCTTGGAACCCAATCGAAAAGAGCCGTCGATCCATTAACGATCGGCGGCTCTTTTTTTATGCGCGGTGCGGAAATGGTTTAACCGAAGATTTCCATCACTGGTTTGCCTTTGCCATCTTCGGTGGCGTAGAACGGTCGGCGTTCGACTTCATACTGCGTTCTCGGGCTGATGCCCATGGCCGTGAAAATGGTCGCGTGCAAGTCGGTCACCGAGATCGGATTCTCGGTGGCAATGAAGGGACGCTCGTTGGCCGTCTTGCCGTACAATTGTCCCTGCTTCACACCACCGCCCCACATCATTACGCACGATCCGCCGGTGAAGTGGCGATGCTGACCGTAATGCTTCAGCTCTTTGAGGATGTCCACTTTCTCGGTCGCTTGATCACGGGCGTTGGAGCCTGGTTTGCCTTCCATGATCATGTCGCGACTGAATTCGCTGGCGAGAATGACCAGCGTGCGATCAAGCATCCCGCGGCTTTCCAAGTCGCGAATCAACTGAGCCACCGGCTGATCGATTTCCTGCTTCATCCGCTGTAACGTGGTGAAGCCGTTGGCATGCGTATCCCAGTGCAAGAAGGGAACGTACTCGGTGGTCACTTCGACAAAGCGAGCTCCGTTCTCGACCAACCGGCGAGCCAATAGACATCCGCGACCGAAGCGTCCGGTGTCGTACTTCTCATACGATTCTTTCGGTTCGAGCGAGATATCGAACGCTTCGCGCTCTTTGGCGGAAAGCAACCGATAGGCATTCTCCATCGAACGCAACTGCGATTCACGTTGAAAGTCGCCGATGAAGTCGCGCTGCGGAGATTGATCGATCAGTTTTTGGAACAGCTTGTTGCGATTGGCGAATCGCTCCGACTTCATCCCTTCTGGCGGACGCACCGACTGCGCGGCTTGCTCGGGGTAGGGCAGATTCATCGGGCCGAACTCGCTGCCGAAGAAGCCTGCGGTGGTGAAAGCTTTTAGCTCTTCTTGTTCGCCGACCCCTTCCAGCCGCTGACCGATGTTAATGAACGCCGGCATGACAGGGTTCAGCGGGCCAAGCACTTTTGCCATCCACGCACCGATATGCGGACAAGCCACCGTTTGCGGCGGGACGTACCCGGTATGCCAATGGTACTGATGTCGCGAGTGCAGGATGCTGCCGAGGTCTGGCTGCACGTGCGAGCGAATCAGCGTGCCGCGATCCATGACCTGGGCGATGTTTTCCATTCCTTCGGTGATCTTGATGTTGTCGACGTTGGTATCGATCGCGGGGAATGTGCTTTCGACTTCCGCGACCGGCATTCCTTCTTGGAAAGGAACGTACTTCTTCGGATCGAACGTGTCAGGCGCCGCCATGCCGCCAGCCATCCACAGCAAAATGCAGGAGTCGGCTTTCGCGGCAGGATGTTCGATCGGCTGGCCATCGTTGGCGGTCACCAGTCGCGGCGCACCA
Organism: Bremerella sp. TYQ1; assembly: GCF_020150455.1. NCBI lineage: Bacteria > Pseudomonadati > Planctomycetota > Planctomycetia > Pirellulales > Pirellulaceae > Bremerella > Bremerella sp. TYQ1. Next base: position 3,593,671 of record NZ_CP083740.1, on the reverse strand, counting down.
GCCATCATCGTCGTTGCGGATGCAGCGGCCATTTGCTTGAGGAATTGTCGTCGAACTTGGGCGCGGTCCATTGGGAACCTCACTTAGTGAACCAATTGAAATTCAGGGAGCATGAAGACGGCCCAAAGCACGTCTTCCATCGCTTCGGCCGACATGTCCGGCCCCAGAGAAGCGGCCAGCGTTGTCAGCTCGGCCTGGCTTGGATCGCGGCTAAGGGCAAAGTGATACAGCCACGTTACAAACACCTCCGGCGATTGCCATTGCCGCTGCTTCAGTTTCGCGGCGCCTTGGCGAAGGGTGTTGGCAAGCGTCTCGCCATTGGAAAGGTCGATCGCTTCCAGCGTGGTAAGTTCCAGCGGACGCACGCTCACCACTTGATCACGATTCGGTCGACCGAGCGAACGCATCAGGAAGTCACTCTTTAGCAGCGACGCACGCACCATGTATTGTTGTGCGTCGAGTCCTTGGGAAAGTAGCTGGGCGATGGGGTTTTGCAATCGGCCCATCCAAACAGCTGCCCCTTTCACGACGGCGGCTGCTTGCCAATCGCTCGGCTGTTTGGCGAACTTCCCCGACTTCTTATCAGGCAGTGTCGCAGTCCATTGCCACGATTCATCCGAAGCGATCGTCATGTCGCCTAGGCGAGCCTCGAAGAAAAGCCCTGCCGCGTTGGGACCGCTGCCGGCGTTCTTGGCGATGATCAACAGCTCGTTCCGCCCCTTCTTCAGCGAAGGAAGCCGAACCATCTTCGGTTCCATCCAGTTGTCACTCGCGCTGACTTTGCGGCCGTTGACGAAAAGTGTGTACTCGTTGTCGCAAGTTATCACGGCGAAACCATCGTGAACTGGCTCGGTCAGATCAAACGTTTTACGCAGCGCGATTGTTTCTCCGGCGGCAGCCTGAGAAACGTCGGCCCGATTCCAAATCCATTGCGCGACAATTGTTTCGCCAGGCTCCGATTTCGCCGCGGGCTCACCACGCATGACTGGGGCGTCATATTTGCTGGGGGCCATGTCGGTGATTTGCCAAACGCAGTCGACAAACTGTTCGGCGGTCATCCGCTTGCTACGAGGGCCAGCATATTGATAGCCGTCGACGTCGGTCTTTTCGGTGACACGCTCTGACTCGGTTTGATATGCCTTGGAAGTGGCGATCAGTTCAAGCGTTTTCTTTAAGTCGTATCCGTTGTCGACTAGATGCTCGGCCAGGTAATCGAGCAAGTCGGCGTTCCACGGCGGGCTTTGCATTGCGTCGGTGGGATGCACGATCCCGCGCCCCATCATGCGATGCCACAATCGATTGACGATCGTACGCGTGAATCGGCCGTTCTCGCGGTGGGTCATCAGGCCGGCCAGTTGCTCAAGCCGCTGTGGCTGCGGAGCGTTGGCATCGACCTGACCAATTTCTGGGAAAAGCCACGCTGCTTCGGCCGTTTTACCGATCGGCTTGTCGCACCGATGGAGTTCCAGCGATCGCTCGGAGTAGATGGCTGCCAGGCCGTACGCATCGGTCAGCTTCCAGCGGTCGATGAAGCTATCGTGGCAAGAAGCACACTTGAGGTTAATCCCCAGGAACGATTGCCCCACGTTTTGGGCAAACTGAATTTCCACCGCCTGGGCAGCGCTCACTTCGCCACGCCATTTAATCCCGCCAGCGAAGCCAGAGCTTTCGTCGTTGGGTGGAGCGATCAGATCGCGGGCAAACTGATCGTACGGCTTGTTGGTTACCAGTGCGTTGTACAGCCACTTGGAAATTTGTTTTCGTCCGCCGGTGATGAACCCAGTGCCTGCGTAGTCGTTGCGGAGTAAGTCGTTCCAGAATGTAAGCCAATGCTCCGCGTACTCAACGTCGCGATCCAGCAGTTGGCGAATCAGTCGGGCACGCTTGTCCGGGGACGAATCGGCCATGAACTCCGCATGCTCTTCAGGAGTCGGCAACAGGCCGATCAAGTCGAGATAGGCACGCCGCAGGAACGCTTCGTCGCTGATCGGTTCCAGCTTGTCGCTCTCTTGCGATGCCAATTGAGCGTCGAGGATTCGGTCGATCGGATTGGTGCGTCCGGCAATCGCAGGCGGAAGCTCGGGGCGGCGTGGTTTGAGGGGTGGTTCATAGATCTTTTCCCCGAATGTGAAACCAGGCTCCCAGGCGACGCCCGATTTAATCCAACGTTTGAGGAGCGAAATTTCCGTCGGTGAAAGAGGATCTCCTTCAGGAGGCATTCGTGTGAATTCGTCGTCGGTGGTTACCCGGGCCAACAATTCGCTTTCGTCTGGTTTGCCGGGAACAAGACTGCTGCCAGATTCCCCGCCGGCGAGAAGTGCTTCGCGAGTATTGAACGAAAATCCGCCTTCTTTCTGCGTTCCACTATGACAATTGCCGCAGCGCTGCTTGAGCAGGGGGACAATCTGGTGGGCGAAGTCAATCTCTTCGCTACGCACCATCCCAGCAATAGCCAGGAGAACGATCAGGGAGGCAGTTCGAGTCATCGGATCACTTTGGCAAGAGCAGTAAGGCAGGTCCCTTTACTGTACACGAAAACGGTTGGCCTGCCCAATATGCAAATTGCGAAAACGCAAATTCACAACTTGTCCGAGATCTATGCTGATGCAGCCGCGACCGACACTCTAGAGCATTTCCTGGCGATCACGCAGATAACGCGTTAACGCGTCTTGCCATGGCGGCAGCGGCTGGCCGATTTGCTGGACAAGCTTCGCGTTATCCAGCACGCTATAGCAAGGACGCGGAGCAGGGGCCCCGTACGCTTGCGTGCTAATTGGCATCACGCGTATCGAATGCCCTGAGTGCTCGAAGAGGGTTGTCGCGAACTCGTGCCAGGTCGTGCTTCCGCTATTGGTCACGTGATACAGTCCGGTCGCGCCAGTTTCGATCAAACGAATAATCGCCGCTGCCACATCGCAGCCATAGCTGGGCGTGCAGTGTTGATCGTTCACGACATTCAGTTCGTCACGAGTTTCGGCCAGGCGTAGCATCGTCTCGACAAAGTTGCGGTGGATGGGCCCGCCACCATAAAGCCCACACGTTCGCACAACCAAATTTCGCGGAACCGAAAGGGCCGCTAATTCGCCGACACGTTTGGCGTATGCATAAACGCCGCGCGGATCGACCTCGGCCGATTCGGTACGTGGCGTGTCGCCGGAGTAGCTGTCGAAGACGTAGTCGGTACTAATCTGAATCAGCGGAACCGCACGCTCCGCACAGTTTTGGGCTAATACTTCCACGGAACGCCCGTTGATTTGAAGGCATGCTTCGCAATCTTCTTCTGCCTGGTCGACCGCCGTATACGCGGCGCAATTGATTACGACTGCCGGACGGGATCGGTCGAGCCACACGGAAATTGCTTGCGGCTGAAGCAAGTCGAGTTGCTCTCGCGAAACGGCGACGGCTCGATCGCCCAGTTGCTGCATCAATTCGCTGCCAAGTTGACCGTTGGCACCCAGAATGGCGATTTGACTCATGGAAGAATTATCGGCGTATGGCAGCTTTCAACTAGAAACAGCAACCGTTGATCGTAACCGAGCCGAACCAATTCGGGGAGTCGCTTCGCGGAAGTTACTTTGCTTTTCTCGGTCGCGATTGATCGAATTATGAAGATGTGCGACGTTTCTTAACAGAAACTGAAAGTTGCTCAGGCATACTAAAGAGTCTTTGGATCGACGTCCCAGCAATGGTAATACGTAGACATGCAGAAAATTCTTGTTACCGGCGGTGCTGGCTTCATCGGCAGTTGTTTCGTGCGCCAACTGTTGCAGCAAAGTGAAACCTCGGTCATCAATTTGGATCTGCTGACCTACGCAGGGAATCTTGATTCGCTGGAGTCGGTCGCCGCCCATCCCCACTATCAGTTTGTTCAGGGAAGCATCGGCGACGCTCAATTGGTGAGTCAGATTTTTGAAGTGCATCGTCCCACCGCCGTGGTGAATCTGGCCGCGGAGTCGCACGTCGATCGTTCGATTGATGGTCCAGCCGCTTTCGTCGAAACGAACGTGATGGGAACGTTCCAGTTGTTGGAGACAGCACGTCACTACTGGGGCACGCTGTCGAGCGACGAACAAGATGCATTTCGGTTCCTGCATGTCTCGACCGATGAAGTCTATGGCTCGCTGGGTGAGACTGGTAAGTTCACCGAAACCACGCCGTACGCTCCGAACTCGCCCTACTCGGCATCGAAGGCTGCTTCCGATCATTTCGTACGAGCCTATCACCACACGTATGGCTTACCGGTTCTGACAACGAACTGCTCGAACAACTATGGCCCGTTTCAGTTTCCTGAGAAGCTGATTCCGTTGATGATCGCCAACGCGGTGGCCGGAAAGCCGCTGCCGGTTTATGGCGATGGGCAGAATGTGCGAGATTGGCTTTTCGTGGAAGACCACTGCGAAGCCATCGCCAAAGTACTGGAGTTAGGCCGCGTCGGCGAAGTCTATAACATTGGTGGCGATAGCGAGCGAACGAATCTGCAGGTGGTGGAAGCGATTTGCGACATCGTCGATCGGCTGCTGCCGGAGCTCTCGCATGCCCCTTCGCGGCAGTTGATTCAATTCGTGAAAGATCGACCAGGTCACGATCAGCGTTATGCCATCGACGCCAGTAAGATTCAGTCGGAACTCGACTGGCAGCCCCGTATCTCGTTCGAGGAAGGGCTCGAAACGACGGTTCGTTGGTATCTCGAAAACGGGGCGTGGGTCGATCGGGTCACCAGTGGAAAATATCGGGGCGAACGCCTGGGACTTTCGGCGAATCCCGCGTAACGCGAAGCAACCATCAGCGATCGAAGTTAAAAGCGATGAACGACACCACGGCTCGCAACAAGGGAATCATCCTCGCGGGAGGATCTGGCACGCGGCTTTATCCAATTACCAGGGCCGTCAGTAAGCAGTTGCTGCCGGTCTACGATAAACCGATGATCTATTACCCGCTGTCGACACTGATGCTCGCCGGCATTCGGGATATTTTGATTATCTCGACCCCGCACGACATCGGCAGCTTCGAGCGACTGCTGGGGGATGGCAGTTCTTTGGGGATTCAAATTTCGTACGCGGTTCAGCCTAGTCCTGATGGACTTGCCCAAGCGTTTCTGATTGGACGAGAGTTTATCGGAAACGATCGCGTGGCGTTGGTGCTTGGGGACAACATCTTCTACGGGCAAGGTTTTCAGCCGATGTTGACGCGTGCGTCGACGCAGCAGGAAGGGGCAACCATCTTCGGTTACCCGGTCAGCGACCCTGAACGTTACGGAGTGGTCGAGTTCGATTCCGCAGGCAAAGCGATCTCGATTGAAGAAAAGCCGCAAGTACCGAAGTCGAACCTGGCTGTTCCAGGGCTTTACTTCTATGACAATCGCGTGGTCGAGATTGCCGAGAACCTGAAGCCATCGCCGCGTGGTGAACTGGAAATCACAGACATCAACATGAACTATCTTCGTCGCGGATTGTTGAACGTCGAAGTCTTCACGCGAGGGTTTGCGTGGCTGGATACCGGGACGCACGATTCGCTCATTCAAGCTGGCAACTATGTCGAGACCATCGAGAAGCGGCAAGGGCTGAAGATCGCTTGTCTGGAAGAAGTGGCGTACCGCAAAGGGTTCATCACGCGAGACCAGCTTGTCGAGCTAGGTCAACAAATCAAGAACGAATATGGCGAGTACCTGACGAAGATTGTCGCCATGGAGCGCGTTTAACATGCAGATCGAACCGACCGCAATTGCTGACGTGCTGTTGATAAAGCCTCGAGTCTTTCGAGACGAACGAGGCCATTTCCTGGAAACGTTTCGCGCGTGTCGATATGCCGAAGCCGGGATCGATGTGGCGTTTGTTCAGGACAACTTTTCTCGTTCGACGCGTGGGATCTTGCGTGGGCTGCACTATCAGCTGAATCATCCCCAAGGGAAGCTGGTCAATGTAATCCGGGGGGAAGTGTACGATGTCGCGGTCGATCTGCGCGTCGATTCACCCACGTTTGGTAAGTGGGTTGGGGCATATCTTTCCGAAGAGAACAACCACCAGCTATATATCCCGCCAGGTTTCGCGCATGGCTTTTGCGTGGTGAGTGATGTTGCCGACTTCATGTATAAGTGCTCCGATACCTATCATCCTGAAGACGAGCATGTGATTGCCTGGAACGATGCCCAGCTGGACATCAATTGGCCGATCGACACGCCGATCTTGTCGGATCGCGATCGAAACGCTCAGCCATTCTCAGACGCAACTTACTACGAGCATACGCTGGCCAAGTAGTTGCCTGCCCCCCATGCGGTTTCTTCTCGCACGACGTCGGCCGAAAAAAAGACGAGGTTTCTTCTTTGCTGCGATCTGCCCCGCAAAGCCACGTTCAAAAGTCGTTAACGGGAAATGAATTCCCCGCGTGAACGCCTGCATGCTGCCAGCCGCAGGGTGGGTGTCATCTTTTTTCTGTTTCTTGACGAGAATTGAACCTTCTCAGGATGAATCACCATGCAGAAAGGCAAGAAGCGTTGGAAATATCGCAACAGAATGAAGAGTTTGTTCGGCTGTATGCCCGCGACGAAGGTCGTTTGCGGCGTTATGTCGCTGCGCTTGTTCCTGATGCGGCCGACGTCGACGACATCCTTCAGGAAGCGGCAATCGCGCTGATGCGAAAGTTCGATCAGTACGACGCCACTCAGCCATTCTTCAACTGGGCATGTCGTTTTGCGTTGTACGAAGTGCTGCAACATCGGAAACGGACCAAGACGCGGCGGCGGTATTTCTCGGAAGAAGTCGTCGAAGCGATTGCGGCCGAGTACCAGCAGCATCAGCAACGATCCGAACAACGCAAGAAAGCATTGACCGACTGCCTGACGAAACTTGATGCCCAAGATCGACGCTTAGTCGAACTGCGTTATTTCAGCGACGAAACGGTCGATAGCCTGGCCGAACGAATTGGCGAACCTGTCGCGCGACTTTATCGTTCGCTGGCTCGCATTCGTTACCAACTGGCAACTTGTGTCCAGCAAAGGGTCGCCTCGGAGGGAGGCTCATGAGCGAAGAAACCAATCCACGTCGCGATCGCCAACTCAGCGACTTGATCGCCGCGCTGATCGATGGCTCGATCGACGACGCGCAGTTTCAACAGTTGGAAGATTGCCTGCGAGACGATCCGGCCGCGCGCCAGCTTTATCTCGATCAGCTCCAGATTCACGAAGACCTGCCCGAAGTCGCGTTCCCTGCCGACCGTGTGGAAATCGCTTCTCGGCAGCAATCCGCCGAGCCGCTGCCAAGTGCCGGGCTCACGTTGTGGCAAGCTGGCTTGGCCATTGCCATCATGTTGCCCATCGCGTTTCTGATCGGCACGCTGCTTCCCCGCGGTACGCAACCGGTAGCCCTCAATACCGATAATGGTGTTTCCGGAGTTCAGTTCGCGAATCTTGCCCACGCAAAGTTCTTTGGCGAGATGCCTCCGAAAATGCAGTCATCTCCCCAGGCCCAACGAGACTATGTCTTGATGGAAGGGATGGTCGAACTTTCCTTTCCTGCCGGGGCATCGGCCATTATTGAAGGCCCTGCCGTCTTTCGTGTGGAATCGGACGAACGTTTGGCGCTCGACATGGGACGCTGCAGCGTGCATGCTCCGGACGGGGCCGAAGGGTTTCAAGTCGATACGCCTGACGTACAAGTGGTCGACCGTGGAACACGTTTCTCGGTGAATGTCTCGGAAGATAACGCAACCGAAGTTCAAGTGGTGGAAGGGGCCGCCGATGTTTACGGCAAGATGGCCAGCGCGAAAGAAGCGGCGCTCAATCCTCCCCTCGAGCTCCGCATCCTCCCAGCCGAAGCACGTCGCTTTTCCTATGCCGATCCCTCTCAGCCGATTGCAGTGGCTTTCAAGCCTGATCAATATCAGCGGCAACTGCCTGATCGCGTCGTCTCGTACGAAGCCACCACCGCCGACGATGGTCGTATCGATCAGCTGACGCGGCTTCTCGTCCAGCGCGGAGGCAAACAGTACAACTACCCCGTGGAAGCGTTGATCCCTTCACGCGTCACCCACTTTCATGCCCAGGAAAACCATGGGTATCTAATCGGTGATGCGAAGCTGCCGGACGATCGCACTCAGTTTGCCTCCGACCGCAGTCTACGAACAGGACTCATCAATATCGGTGGCAGTCGGCAGCCCTTGACCGAAAATCCTGATCTTTCCGCCGACGAAGCCAACGGCACGTATGGTACGCCTGGGCTTGCCGTTCGGTTTGATCGTCCCGTCCAAAATGGCCCCGGCGACGACGTCGTGCTCTTCGAGATTCAGATGTTTTCCAATCCGTTGTCAGGCGACGCCTTTCATGTCAGCCCACTCAAGTTTGCTTCCGGCCTGAAGTCGCACACCGTAACGCGATTTGACTTGACGTTGGAATCCCCCGAGGCGTTCCCGCTGCAGACACTGCATCTACAAAAGTTTGAACAGTTGCCGCGCTCGCTCGACGAGCTTCAAACGTTTGCCTGCACGCCGGTCGTACAGGCCGTCAAGTTCCGAGCCATTGCCGTCGGCATCGATCTTTCCGACCTCGGCTACGCCGAAGGAGCGACCGTTGATGGGCTCTTCTTCCAAGATGCCATGAACGACGAAGATGTCGTCGACCCGACGTTTATCGCCGGGCTGCCAGCCGAGTTGCCATGATCGATTTACCCAACATTTAAGCCAGCTTTTCCCCTTATCCCAAAATCCTATTTGGACGACATCGAACGCTTCGTTCGACCGATTACCTCGCCTAATTCCTTATTTTTCATTCCTCGTGCTTCGAAGGTTTCTTCTCATGAATCATGTTTCCATGAATTCCCCGCGTCGTGGTTTCACGCTCGTGGAGTTGCTCGTCGTGATCGCGATCATTGGTATTTTGATCGCGCTGTTGTTGCCAGCGGTCCAGCAAGCGCGTGAAGCGGCTCGCCGGATGCAGTGCTCGAACAATCTCAAGCAAATGGGGCTCGCGTGCCATAACTATATGGACACCAGCCAAGGCGCCTTTCCGCCGGGTTCGTATTACAAGCTGCAGTCTGGCCAATGGGACAAGCATGGCTGGGCCGTCGCCATTTTGCCGTTCATTGAGCAAAACGCGTTGTACGACGCCTACGACTTCTCGGTCGCTCCGCTGGCCGCGTTCCATGAAGACATCCGTCGTACGGTGATCGATGGCTACATCTGCCCCAGCTACAACGGGCCGTCCACAAGCGAATCGAGTTCGCTATTTAAGGATGGAGCTTTGCTGACTTATCAAGGGGTCGCGGGTGTTTACTACAACGACTCCACCCTCGATCAAAACCTGCCAGGCAACGCCGGTAACGGGATGATCACTTCCAACGGTGCGTTCCGAATCAATGGCGAGCGTCGTGCGGCCGAAATTGTGGACGGCTTGAGCAATACCATCATGATCGGTGACTACATCCACGCCGACCGTACCGGAGCCAACAGCGGCAAGCCTGGCAACGTTCGCTGCTGGATCATGGGAACCACCGACGTCGCCAAGGGAGCGTTGTACAACGTGAAAATCATTTACGAAGACACGATCAACTCGCGTCGTGATCGTAACGATGGCATCGCGTTCAATCACTTGCCATTTTCAAGTCAGCACCCTGGCGGCGCTAACTTTGTCGCAGCCGACGGAAGTGTTCACTTCCTGCCAGAGACGATCAACTTCGACGTCTACCGCGCCGTGGCAACCATCAACGGTTCCGAAGCGAACTCGATTCCTTAATCCTGCTGATCCGTTATTCATCCTGCCCATCAATCGTCATTCGCTGGGAAGCTCGCCATGGAGGCGAGTCCTTTCCCGGCGAGGTGACTGGAGAATCCCAATATGCGTATTGCGAACTATTGCCTGATCTTGCTTGGCGTTGTGCTGCTCTCCGTCGGCTGCTCCGGTGGCAACGGCCTGGAAACAGCCCCGGCAGAAGGAGTTGTGACCTACAACGGCAAGCCACTTCCTTACGGCCGCGTTAGCTTCCGCCCGGAAGCGGGTTCGCCGGCGACCGGAGAAATTCAAGACGACGGTACTTTCACACTGTCGACTTACGGCACCGGAGATGGTGCGATTGTCGGAACGCATCAAGTTTCGATCAGTGCCACCGAACGCGATGCCGGCTTAGAAGGGGAGATCAATCCCAATGCCGAATTGCCGGTCTCGAAGTCGGTCATTCCCAAGAAGTATTCCAGCTTCTCGACAAGTGAATTGACCGTCGAAGTCGTCGCGAGCGGACCGAACCAGTTTACCTTGGAACTGAACGACTAAGCGTTCGGTTTCACCCAGCAAGTCCCGCCTGCCTGACAACACCCCGCCTTGTTTTAGTCGATGATCGGAAAGCACCCCATGAAGTTCACTCGCATCTTAGCTGTTGCTAGTCTCTCGGCGTTCATGCTCGGCATGGCGTCGCCGGCCAGCATTGCCGCGGCGGAAGAGCCTATCGCCGCGTGGGAATTCGGCACCGAAGAGGCAACGCCGCTCCGATCGGTCGGGGGCGTTCATCGCGACGTGCCTGGCCCGCGACCTCCCAGCTTCCCCGACTTTCCTGAGAACAATACCGCCGTGGCGTTCGATGGAAGTGGTGCACGATTCGTCTTTTCCGACCCCGGGGTAGAAAGTGACTTCGACTTCACCAACGGCGACGAGATCACGCTCGAAGCCTGGGTCAACGTGAAGGAACTGCGGGAAGGGGAGAACACCTACGTCATCGGCAAGGGACGAACCAACCGATCTGGCTTCGCACCGAACAACCAAAACTGGGCCCTGCGAATCCGCCGCTTGAACGGCAAAGCATGTGTCAGCTTCTTGTTCGCCACGCCTCCCGAAGCTGGCGGCAAAGATCCTTGGCATCGTTACACCAGCCACGAAGGGTTCGTCCCTCGCAGCGGCTGGCATCATGTCGCGGCGACCTATCGGTTCGGCGATCCGAACAGCATCGGCACATGGATCGATGGCCGCAAAGTCTCTGGTTTTTGGGACATGGGGGGCAGCACAACCAAGTCTCCAGTGGTGGATAACGACGAAATCTGGATCGGTTCGTCGATGGGCGGGGCGTCGACGACCAGCTTTCGCGGGGTGCTCGATTCCATTGCCATCCATCGCGAAATCCTTACCGATGAAACCCTCAAGAAACGTTTCCGCCGTGTCGGCGAGCCGACCGTGATTGGGCCTGCCCCAGAAACGATGCCGAAGCTGGGACTCATTCCCGCAAGCGAAGTGCAAGTCACGTTTCACGAAGACTTCCCCGCCCATGATCGTTGGCGGATGAGCGACGAGCCATTTCCTGAAATGGCCGCCGCGTGGTCTGGCGAAGCGTTCCTTCTCGATAGCCTGCCGACGCGGTTCGATAGCTGGGGCATCCGTACCGCGTGGAAAGCGCCCGTCGTCGTTCGCATGGCCGGCGATGTGATGCTACCCAAGGGAGATCACACGCTGTTGCTGCGTGCTCGCGGGATGGCTCGCGTTTGGGTCGACGGTCAAATCGTTGCCCGAACGGCACCACTTTCAGGTTCTCCCGACGGCGAAGAAGCGATCACCCCTGTCGCCGATCCCCCAGCCCCTGGGCACCGAGCGAAGTGGCATCGCTGCAAAGAAGTTACCGGTCTGGTCCACCTAGAAACGTCTGGCCCCGTGCGTGTGGTTGTGGATGCCATCGCCGGCGGCCAGCGTTTCCGACCGGAGCCTGGCGAACTGACCGTGGCCATCAGTACCGATGGCGAAGAGACCTTTTCGGTGCTGCGACCGGTCGGACTGTCCGCCGATCCGCTTCCCCTGACCGATGCCGCCGTCGAAGCGGAACTCGACCGCATTGCCGCTTCCATGGAAGCATTGAACGATCATCAACGCCGCGCCGCCGCGGAAAGCCAAAACGCCTTCTGGGCCAAACGGCATCAAGCGGCCAAGGAGTATGTCGCGAAGCATCCCGCCCCGCAGCCGCCGCAATCTGGCGATTCGGCCCGGCACCCAGTCGATGCGTTCATCGTCGCACGGATCGAAGAAGTCAAGTCGTCCGAAGCGGGCAGCTCGGCGCCGCAGGAAAGCTATTTCCACGACAAAGTCTTGCCAATCCTGCGGAGCGAATGCTTCCGTTGTCACGACGAAAAAGACAAAGGGGGCCTCTCCCTGAGCACGCGGGAACTTGCCATCGGTGGCGGCTTCTCCGGCGAACCTGCCATCGAGCCTGGCGATCCGCATGCCAGCGCGATGATGACACGCATTCGCAGCCAAGATGCCGAAACCCGCATGCCGCCGACCGGCGATCCTCTTTCTCCTGAGCAGATCGAGATCCTCGAAAAGTGGATCACCGCAGGGGCGAAGTGGCCCAAGAAGACCGTCTCGGCCGATCGAACCAAACGGGCTTCGATCGTTGACGACGCCACATTCATCCGCCGCGTCTACCTCGATACCGTCGGCGTCGTCCCCACCGAAACGGAAGTCAAAGCGTTCCTCGCGGACGAGTCCGCCAACAAGCGTGAAAAGCTGATCGATCGCCTGCTGAAAGATCCTCGCTGGGCCGATCACTGGGTCAGCTATTGGCAAGATCTGCTGGCGGAAAACCCAACGATGATCAACGCCACGCTCAACGCGACAGGGCCATTTCGCTGGTTCCTGTACGACTCGTTGAAAGATGACAAGCCGCTCGATCGCATGGTCACCGAACTGATGTTGATGAAGGGCAGTGCTCCGGAAGGTGGCAGTGCCGGGTTCGCCCAAGCGGCTCAAAACGATTCGCCGTTTGCCGCCAAGGGGCATGTCGTCGCGAGTGCTTTTCTAGGTGTCGAGATGCAGTGTGCTCGCTGCCACGACTCGCCGTATCACTCGACGACGCAAGAGAACCTCTACTCGCTCGCGGCGATGTTCGCGCGGAAATCGGTCACCGTGCCGAAGTCGAGCACCGTACCAGCGGGCTTCTTTGAAAGCAAAGAACGCGAGTCGCTGATCGAAGTCACGTTGAAGCCTGGTCAGCCGGTTCAACCGGTCTGGCCGTTCGCCGAATTGACTGGTGCCGAAGACAACGAAGCCCTCGCCGCGCTGATGCAGAACAAGTCCGACACGCGTGAGAAGTTGGCCACGTTGATTACCGCGCCGCAGAACACGCGCTTCGCCCAGGTGATTGCCAATCGCGTTTGGCGTCGACTGATCGGGGCTGGTATTGTCGAACTGCCGCACGACTGGGAAGGCAATCCGCCCAGCCACCCAGAATTGCTCGAGTGGCTCGGCAAAGAGCTTGTCGCGCATAACTACGACGTGAAGCATCTTGCCAAAGTGATCATGACTTCCGAGCTTTATCAGCAGGAAGCGATCGGCGAAAACCTGCATGCCGAACCGGCTCAGCGATTGTTCAACGCGCCGGAACGTCGCCGCATGACGGCCGAACAAATCGTCGATTCATTCTTCACCGCCACTGGGCAAAAGATGGACGTCGAAGAGATGACGCTCGACCCCGACGGTCGTCGCCCGGCACGCAGCCGTAACACGTTCGGCACGCCACATCGCAGTTGGATGTTCGTCAGTCTCTCGAACGAACGCGATCGACCGAGCTTGACGCTGCCAAGGGCCGAAATGGTGATCGAAGTCCTTTCCGCCTTCGGTTGGTCGGCCGAACGACAAGCGCCCAAGACCGATCGCGAAACCGATCCGAACGTTCGCCAACCTGCCGTGATGGCCAATAGCAGCTTGACGATCAATCTGACCAAAGCGGCCCACGATAGCCCGCTTGCCGATCTCGCGGTCGAAGCGAAGTCGGTCGACGCGTTGATCGATTCGGTCTTCCTGCGGTTCCTGAGCCGCTACCCAACCGAGGAAGAACGAACGCTGTTCGCACCGCGTCTGGTCGAAGGTTTCGACAGCCGCTTAGTTCCAGCCGATCAAGTGAAACGTCCGGCACCACTGGAGCGATTGCCCCAAGTGACCTGGTCGAATCACCTTCGCTCGGAAGCGAACACCATTCAAAAGCAACATGCCCAACGCGTTCGCCAAGGCCCAGCGGCCGACGGACGACTGCAGCCCGAGTGGCGTACACGCTACGAAGACTTCGTCTGGAGCGTGGTCAACCTGCGCGAGTTTGTCTGGATGCCCTAGGCCCAACAAGCAGCCCCCAAACCTACCCACAACGGACCCTATTTCAGGACAGTCCCATGCATACTCCTTCCCTCAATCGTCGCGGTTTCCTGGCCGCAAGTGCTGCCGCAGCCGGCATGGCTGCCACCCCGGCGTTGGCTTCCAGCGATGCTCCTCGTTTGCAAGGGCAAGCGGAACATGTCATCTCCATTTGGCTTGGTGGTGGCATGGGGCAGATCGATACGTTCGATCCGAAACGCAAAGGTGACCCTGCCAAAAAGCAAGCGGGCTCCTACTACGATTCCATTCCGACCGCCGTCGAAGGTGTCGAAGTATGCGAGCATCTCTCGCGAATGGCTGGCGTCATGGATCGTGTGACCGCGGTCCGAACGGTCCACCATTCGGTGATCGACGAGCATGCCGCGGCAACCAACTGGATGCATGTCGGTCGCCCGGTGAGTGGGACGGTCGTCTATCCGTCGCTCGGATCGATCATCGCTCACGAGCGTGGCGCCGTCAGCGATGCGGCTCCACCGTACGTGCTGATCGGTTACCCCAACAGTTCGCGCGGCCCTGGCTTTTTGGGCGCCCAGCACAGCTATCTTTACCTCACCGAAACAGGTCGCGGTCCGGCCGGTCTTTCGCGTCCCGACGCCATTTCGCCGGAACGTCAGTCGCGTCGCGAGAAGTACCTGACCAGCCTTCGCGGCGTACAGCCATCGACCGACGATACGCGACTGAAAGATTACGATGCGGCGGCCAAGCTCAGCTTGAAGCTGAGCGGTCCGGAATTCATGAAAAGCTTCGCTCTCGATAGCGAACCGGCCGATCTTCGTGAAAGCTATGGCGGCGAGTTTGGGCAGCGCTGCTTGCTCTCGCGGCGACTGGTCGAACGTGGTGTTCGATTCATCGAAGTTTCTCACAATTTGAACTTCCTCAACGGTGCCGGCTGGGACGTCCACAATCGGGGCATTCTCGATCAGCATAAGTTGATTCAGGAAATGGACGCTGCCGTATCGACGCTGCTGCTCGACTTGGAAGAGAAGAAGCTGCTCGACAAAACGTTGGTCGTCATCACCACTGAATTCGGGCGTCCGCCTCAATTCGACGGTGGAGGTGGTCGTGGCCATCAAGGCTCGACGTTCTCCTGTGTCTTGGCCGGTGGCGGCTTGAAGCATTGCGGCGCGTATGGCGAGACCGACGAGCTGTCGCGGAAGATTGTCTCCGATCCGGTTTCGGTGCCAGACTTCTTTGCGACGATCCATGCCGCGATGGGAATCGACTACGCCAAGTCGCTGTACGATGGCGACCGTCCGGTACCCATCACCGACGGCGGAAACCCCATCGCCAAGCTGTTCGGCTAAAGCGTATTTCACAATCGCAACTCGAACTTCGCATTCCCAACAACGAGCATCGGTTAGCCCAGGTTGCAAGTAACCTGGGCTAACCCAAGTTGTCGGCACAAACTCTGTTTCTTCCCGGCAAGGCAAACGTTCCTCTCTCGAATTCGCCGCGGCAAGCAACTAGACTAAGCTCTTTCCGGAAACCAACGCTGGCCCCAAGCTTTGGGTGACTCACGCCGCGCGAAATGCCCCGGCCGCCCTTGGAATTGGTTTTCGATTCCAATCCTAATTTTCCTTCCCCAAAACACCCTCCCTGGAGTCCCACCGATGAAGCTGTTTTCTTCTTTGATCTCTTGCGGCTTGGTAATGATCGCCGCGGCGTCACTTCTCGCCGAGCCGACTTACGAGCCAGTCTCCGCCGAATTGGTTCGTCCGCGTGAAGGTCTGGGTAACGTGTTGGCGAAGCTGGAAAATGGCGAGACGGTTCGCGTCGCTTACTTGGGCGGTTCGATCACGGCCGCCAACGGTTGGCGTGTGAAGACGACGCAGTGGCTCAAGGACCAATACCCCGATGCGACCATCGAAGAAATCCACGCGGCAATCGGCGGCACCGGCAGCGACTTGGGCGTCTTTCGTTTGGAACGAGACGCACTTCGTCACAAGCCGGATTTGTTGTTTGTTGAATTTGCCGTGAACGACGGCGGAGCTTCGCCCGATCGGATTTGGAAGGCGATGGAAGGTATCGTACGGCAAACTTGGGCCGCCAATCCCAAGACCGACATTTGCTTCGTGTACACTTTTCGTGTGAACTACGAAGACCCGCTTCGTAACGGCGAATGCCCCCAAGCCGCTTCGGCCATGGAAATGCTGGCCGATCACTATGGCATTCCTTCGGTGAACTTCGCCAAGAAGGTGGTCGAGCTGGAAGCGGACGACAAGCTGATTTTCAAAGCGGACGAGCCTGTCGAAGGAAAGATTCATTTCTCGAAAGATGGCGTTCACCCGCTCGACGCTGGGCACGAAATTTATCGCGACGTGTTGGCCGCGGCGATCCAGCAGATGGCCGACAGCAAGCCTGTCGATCACAGCAAGAAACTGACCGAGCCATTTGTCGAAGATCATTGGCAAGCGGCCAAGATGGTTTCGCTCTCGCCGAGCATGCTTAGTGGTGACTGGAAGCCGCTGCCGGAAGATGCCCGATTGCAACGATCGTTCGGCAAACGGATGGGGCAGATCTTTGAAGCGACCGAGCCAGGCAGCAAGCTGACGTTCAAGTTCAAGGGCTCGACGGCGAAGCTGTACGATTTGCTCGGTCCTGACGGCGGTCAGGTCATCGTCACCGTCGACGGTAAAAAGCGTGATAAGCCAACGCCGCGGTTCGATAGCTACTGCACTTATCACCGCATCGCCACGTTAACGCTTGCAAGCAACTTAGATCCGAACGAAGTTCACACGGTAATCGTCGAGATTCACCCTGAGCAGCCTGATCGTCAACCGGTTGCGTTTCGCCTGAAGAATCCCGAAGAGGAACTGAAGGGGGAGAAGTACCAAGGAACCAACGTTCGCGCGAGCCAGATCTTGGTGCTCGGTGATGTAGTCGAATAACGCTCGTCAGACGAGCCACAATCTGAGCGAATAACGCCGCACTGAATCCCCTAATTCTCGGCCCATGTGCTGAGGGTTAGGGGATTCTTCTATTGTAATGAAGTGTGCGCACAGTCTACAAGAAGTATGTGTGAGTTCTTGCGTTTCTTGCAGCAACCGTGCATGAGTTATGCTGGTCCTTCCCGGGGGAAAGTGGGCGTCAAGCAAAGGCGTTCGTTCCGGCATGCATACCTCGCGCAAAAAAGAAGTGCGTAACTCTCGAGAATTACGCACTTCAGAAAAAGCATGGGGTCGCTTGAACACTATTTTGCGACAATGGCCAGCGACTGTATCACGTGGCCTCTGGGGGAGGCTCGGAATCGGCCTGGTGGGTATGAATCGGCGAAAGCCCTTCCTTCTGCAGCAGCTTCATCACGACGTAGTAGAACACCGGGGTGAAGATCAGACCGAAGCCGGTCACGCCGAGCATCCCGCTGAAAACGGCCACGCCGAGTGCGAATCGCATTTCTGCCCCGGCCCCGTGACCCCATAGCAGTGGAGCGACGCCGAGCACGAACGCGAAGCTGGTCATCACGATCGGACGCAGACGCGTGATCGAGGCTTCGACGGTCGCTTCAAGCAGCGGTTTGTTTTCCTTTTCCATCAAGTCCTTGGCGAACTCGACCACCAGAATCGCATTTTTACACGCTAACCCCACAAGCACCACAAACCCGATCTGCACGAAGATGTTCATGTCCATGTGGGCAATCATCACCCCGGCCAACGCCGCCAGAACGCACATCGGCACGACGAGAATAATGGTGACTGGGAGCTCCCAGCTTTCGTACTGAGCCGCAAGGATCAGGTAAACCAGAATGACTGCCCCGATCAGAGCCGAGATCGGGTTTTGCAGCACATCCTTGAACGAAGTGAACTGGCTGGCTTGTTCCTGCAGGAACGAGATTTCAGTCCACTCCGCTTCCATCGACGCCGGAAGTTCCTCGGCAGCGAGCTCGTTCATGATGTTCAGCACTTCCCCGGTACTGACGATCGGCACGTTCACACCGTTGATCGCCGCGGCGGGGAAGTTGTTATAGCGGTTGATGAACATCGGCCCGACGCTGTCTTCAATGGTACAAAGCGTGCCGAGCGGAACCATTTCGCCGGTACGACTTTTCACTTTGAACTGACGAACGCTTTCCGCATTCACACGGAACCGGGAATCGGCTTGAACGTTCACCTGCCAGGTTCGTCCGAAGCGGTTGAAGTCGTTCACGTAATAACCACCCATGTAGACCTGGAGGGCCTCGAAGACGGCATCCAATTCCACGCCCATGCTCTTGCACTTCTCGCGATCGATGTCGACGTAAAGCTGCGGAGTACTGGCTCGGAAACTGCTGAAAGCGACCACAATGCCAGGCTGATCCAGCGCGATACTCGCCAGGCGATCGGCTTGAGCTTGCAACGCCGCGTAGCCGTTATCGCCGCGGTCTTCGACCATCAGTTTGAAACCACCAGCGTTCCCCAAACCATTGATCGGCGGAGCCTCGAATACCGAAACACGCGCGTCTTGGAGCTGACTGAATTTCTTCCGCAGTTCCATGGCGATGTGTTCGGCCGTCAGATCGGGGCTGTTTCGCTTGGAGAAAGCATCGAGCACGATAAAGCCACCACCCAAGTTCGACGTCACTGCGTTTTGGACGAACGACTGACCTGAGACATCGACGATGTGCAAAATGCCAGGCGTGTCGAGACAGATCTTTTCCACTTGAGCCATGACACCGTCGGTACGTTCACGCGAAGCGGAGTCTGGCAGTTGAACGTCCAGGATCAAATAGCCTTGGTCTTGGGTCGGAATAAAACCACCAGGAACAACGGTAAATCCATACCCTGTTAGCCCGATCAAACCAACGTAGACCACCACCGCGACAAAGCTGATACGCAGCAGCGAAGCGATCCCTCGACCGTAAACCGAAGTGGCCCAGTCGAAGGCTCGATTGAAAACGCCAAACACGGCCGCCAACGCACGGTTGATTGTGTGAGCGAGAAAGAAGCCAAGCAGTGCCCCAGGAATGAACAACGCGGCTTGCATCCAAAGTTCGAGCTTAGTTTCGCCATGTTCGCCGGAGCTGCCGAGGAAGATACCTCCGAGCCATACAAACAAAATGCCGCCCAAGATGGTGATGCCCCACCAAGGAAGTGCTTCGCGATGATGCGTATGGTCTTCGCCTGGCTTCGGGTCCTTAAAGATCGAAGTCGCACGAGCCGGGGTCATCGTCATGGCGTTCAACGCAGAGATCAACATCGCCGCGGCAATCGTCAGCGCGAACTGTCGGAAGAACTGTCCGGTGACGCCCCCCAGGAACGCACTCGGAAAGAACACACTACTCAGCACGAGGGTGATCGCGATAATCGGCCCGGTAATTTCCTGCATCGCATGAATGGTCGCATCGCGCACTTTGTACCCCATGCCGATCCAACGCTCGATGTTCTCGAGCACCACGATCGCATCGTCCACCACAATCCCAATGGCAAGCACTAAGCCAAACAGCGTCAGGTTATTCAGCGTGAAACCCATCACCGCCATAATGGCAAACGTACCGATAAGCGAAACGCCGACGTCAATCAGCGGCAGCATCACCGCTTTCCAGTCTTGCAGGAACAAGAGCACCACGATCGCGACGAGAATCACCGCATCGCGTAGCGTTTTGAACACTTCCTCGACCGATTGCTCGATGAAAGGAGTGGTGTCGTAACCGATTTCGTATTTCAGGCCCGGCGGAAAACGTTCCTTGAGTTCTTCCATGCGACGTTTAACACGTTCGCCGACGTCCAAAGCGTTCGATCCCGGCAGCTGAAAGATCCCTAGCCCGACCGAAGGTTTTTGATCGTAGCTACACAGCGTATTCAGGTTCTTCGCGCCCAGTTCGACGCGACCAACATCGCTGACACGTGTGATTTGGCCATCGCTACCAGTTTTGACGACAATGTCCGCGAACTGTTCCGGCGTACGAAGACGACCGAGTGTGGTCATCGTCAACTGCATCTCCTGGCCTTTGGGTACAGGAGGTTGACCGATTTGTCCAGCCGCGACTTGAACGTTTTGTTCCTTGAGAGCGGCCACCACTTCACCGGCCGACATGCTGCGTGAAGCCAACGCATCAGGGTTTAGCCAGACACGCATGCTGTAGTCTTGCTGGCCCAAGATGCCGACGTCGCCGACACCGTCCAGACTGGCCAACTGGTCGCGAATTTGAATCGTGGCGTAGTTGCTGAGGTAAAGATTGTCGAGGATCGGTTTGCCGGTTTCGGGATCGGTGTCGGAAAACAGGCTCACCGCAAGAAGGATGTTCGGCGACTTTTTCTTCGTCGTCACACCGGTTGCTTTCACCACGTCGGGAAGCAGCGGCGTGGCTTGAGCGACGCGGTTTTGAACCAACACTTGGGCCATGTCCAAGTCGGTGCCCAGGGCGAATGTCACCGTCAACGTATAGCTGCCGTCGCTGGCCGACTGCGATGACATATAGAGGGCGTTTTCGACGCCGACCACTTGCTGTTCGATCGGTGCGGCGACCGTTTCGGCCACCACGTCGGCACTTGCTCCTGGATATTGGCACGTCACCGAAACCGTCGGCGGTGCGATTTCAGGGTACTGAGCAATCGGCAAGATCCAAACGCAGATCGTACCTGCCAAGACAATGACGATCGAAATGACCCAGGCAAAAATGGGGCGGTCGATAAAAAAGCGAGCCAGCACGATGCGTTCCTTCGTCGATGGTTACAGCTACAAAGTGGCAGGACGGCGATTAAATCACGACTAAGAGCCAGCAGGCTTCGGGTCCGCAGGAGGTTTCGAGTTATCGGCAGGTTGCGATGGGGCCGACTGCGGCATCGGCGACATCGATTTGACCGATTCGAGAATCGTTTTGTCGATCGGTGGCGGCTCCGGCATCGTCGACTCGGTGGCTTTGACCGGTTTGTCAGGCCGAACCAAAAGCAGGCCATTGATGATCACTTTGTCACCTTCCTGCACACCACTTTTAATGACTTGCAGAGGGCCATGCTTGGTGCCTAGTTGAACGCTACGACGCTGGGCATTTCCGTCTTTATCCAAAACGTAAACATAGCGATCGCTTTGATCGGCTCCGATCGCTTTTTCAGGAACGAGCACGGCATCGTAAGGAGGTCCAGCGGCCACTTTAACACGGATAAATAGACCGGGACGCAATTTGCCATTTGGGTTCGGAACGACGGCTCGAACGGTAAGCGTACCGGAGCCAGCGTTGACTTGATTCGAGCCGAAGTCGATCGTCCCGAGGTGTGGGTAAAGTGTGCCATCGGCGAGGTAAAGCTGAACGGGAATCTTCTTCTCGCGAAGCGAACCGTCGCCACGCTCGTTGGCTTGCTTGACGCGTTCCTCGACATAGTGGAGCAACGCAAGTTCGTCGATATCGAAGTAAGCGTACATCGGATCGACCGAAACAATTGTGGTCAGCAGCGTGGGCTGGCCGACACCGCTTTGAATCAAGTTACCGTCGGTCACGTAGGTTCGGTCGATACGCCCACTGATGGCAGCGTTGATCGTGCAGTAGTCGAGATCGACTTTGCGAGCCGCGATTTCGGACTCGGCAGCATTCACTTGAGCAACTGCTTCGTTGGCCGCGGCGACACTTTCGTCGTAAAGTTCCTGACTGACCGCTCCCGAGCCGACCAGCTTTTTGTTACGGGCAAGTGTCGCTTGAGCCAGTTCGTTTTTGGCGACGTACAGCTCTTTTTGCGAGACGGCCTGGTCGTACTCGGCTTGATAGGTTCGCTTGTCGATCTCGAACAAGAGATCGCCTTCCTTGACGACGGCACCATCTTCAAAGGCGACTTTTTGTAGATAGCCAGAGACTTTGGCGTAAACGTCGACCGAGGAAACCGCTTCGACATGACCGGTATATTCGTTAAAGTCGACCACTTGGCGTTTGATCGCCGGAGCAACGGTTACGTTAGGCGGTTCGGCTTTCGGCATCTCGCGGCGGCGACCACAACCAGAGGCGACCAATGCCGCAAGAGCGAATATCGTTGCCAGGCGAAACGCTTCAAACTTCATTTTCCACTTCCTGTTGCTGCTCAATGAAATGCAGTAACGATCGCGCGAAAAATTAGCGGCGCGACCGGGCGACGAACGAATTTAACGAATTCAGAGACGCTCAGTTATAGCGTGTCGTCTTTAAGATACCACGAATGGAAGTCAAATTGGGGTGATTCGTGGCAGGACAAGAAACAAAGGCGGTGCCAACCGTTTTGGTGGCACGACCCTCAAAAAATGAGTATTACCAATGCGGGGTAAGCACTCGTTGCCGACCCCGCTGACGCCACGCAGCCGTTACGGCAGGAACCACTGCAGGTAGGCATAAACAACATCGCTGTCGTATACGGCCGAACGCATGATGTGGTACTCGGCACCGGCCGAGAGCGAACCGTTGATGTCGCAGTAGCTCTTGATTCGTCCGATGTTATAGAACTCGCCCCGTGAGTCCCATTGGCCGCGATATTCCATCGATGCCCAGCACAGGGGAGCCCCATTGAACGTGTACTGGCTGAAGTAATGCTTCCACTCCAAGCCCAGGCTCACATTCGAGAAGCCCGATGGCGAGAAGTAAGGGTGAGTCGTCCCTTGGATGCCAGGACCTGGCCCGAACACCGAGCCTTCGTCGTACGATAGGAAGTCGTAGTCGGCCAGCAAGTTCAGTTCGTTCGGAGCTTCGATCAATCGGAATTGATTGTGAACGTAGAAGTCGTGGCGGAAGTTGTGATCGGAATACCCGATGAAGCGATATCGTGATTCACCATACCAACGAGGCATCAAGTGCATGTAACCGAACAGTCGGCCACCACCCATAAAGATGTCTTGTTGAATCGACTCACCGTTCTCGACAACGTTTTCCAGGAAACCGCCGACTTCGACATGGCCGTCACATGCGGTATCCATCCCGAGACCTAAATTGAACGTAGGGCGGCTGCTGAATCCTTCGTCGAAGACTTGCACGTCCATCTCGGCGAAGTAGGTATAGCAGCCCATGAAACGATCGTAGATCCCACCACCAAACGCGTTCCCAGTCACGGCGTCGTATCCAGGGCCGTCGTAGATGAGGTGGGTATAGTGGAACTGGACATATTCGTCTTCGTTGCCAAACGGAAATACAACACCCCAGTCGAGTCCCAGTCGTGTCACGTTCGCCAGGCCATCACGACCACTTTGATGAAAGTAAAGGAAGTCGAAGTTAGTGCGAGGAACCACTTTGCGAACCGTTCCGTCCAGCGCGATGTGGGCAGGGTGGTTGCAAGGGTTCACATCCAGCAGTTCCTTGTACGAGTGAATCGCTGCATGCGTGTTCTTCTTAACCGTGTACTGTTGCCCCAAGTCAAAGTAAGCCGCTTCGTTGGACGGTTCGACGGCGATCAGCTTTTCATACTCGCAGATCGCAGTGGAGGCTCGCCAATCTTTCCAAGACTGAGCCACTTGCTCGATCGCAATCGCTTCAGTCAAGCCATGCGATTCAAACTTCATCGGATCGATGGAAAGCATCGGTCCGAGTTTGGGTGGCGGAGTGGAGCTTGGTAAATGCTTGGGAGCCTGTTTGAGTAAGTTGTTGTAAGCCGCATCGCCATGCACACGACCTCGGCGATCGTACACCAGGCGAGCGTTTTCACGCTGAGCGGTGACAAAATTAGGCATGTCCCGCGTTAAATTGTGATAACACTGTTCCGCTTCGGGATAACGTCCGAGGTTTGTCAGCACGCGACACAATCCGATTCGGGCCGCAGCATTGGTCGGCGACATCGTCAGCACGCTGCGGTACATTTCCTCAGCAATGCAGAATGATGCCCGATCGTTCATCGCCGAGTAGGCATCGGCTTGGCGTACGATCAAAGCGATTTGGTCGCCACTCATATGTCGAGCTTGATCGAGGATCTCGACGGCGAGTCCGGCCATGCACTCATCCAATGCATCGTTGGCCGTTTCAACCGAGATGCTGAGGGATTCGCTGCAGATCATCATCAGCTTCGCTTTCGCTGCCGAGGCAACCGCATGATCTCCGGCGATCGTCGCCGCTTGATACATGACGAAGTATCCCCGAGCAAGCTGAAGCCGTGAGGCAGGCTCGAAGTTACGTAACAACTCCATCGCTTGGATGGCTTGTCCCTTTTTCGTCAGGATATGAGCCTGTTCGATGCGAAGGGCAGAAATCAGCAGCAACTCCTGCGAGCGTGTCGCTTGAATCTGATGAATCAGTGCCAACGCGTCGACGTAGCGGTGTTGTTCAGCCAGCATGCCGAGATAAGCTTCGTAGGTATAAACGATGCCGGGATACTCGGTCAGGATCTCTTGATAGATACTTTCGGCCATCACGAAGTTGCGACGCTCGACATGCAGCTGAGCCAGGCGATACTTGACGCTGAGAAGGTCAGGGTGGTGGTGACCGTAGTCGGCGAGCATCGCTTCGGCAACATCGTATTGGCCGAGATATTGCAATGTTTCTGCTTTGCCAAGCGTGGCTCGCAGGTTCTCAGGATCGAACGAAAGCACTTGATCGAAGTCGGCGAGCGCCTCGAAATAGTTGCCGGTGCGAAGCATGATCTCGCCCATCAGCAGCGTGCATTCGTATTCTGGAATCACACCGCAGAACTCTTCAATCGCTTGCTGTGCGGCGGTTAACTGGAACTCTCCGATACGTGCTCGTGTAAGCAACGTAAGAATCTTGGCTTCCGGCTCGGTATATCGTGCGGCTTCTTCCAAGATATGCAGAGCGGCAAGACTGCGTTCTTCGTCGAGCAGTTCTTCGCCGAGGCTGAGGATGACTTGAGTGTTTTCAGGATTGAGCTGGATGTGGTGGTTTACCAGGTTTCGCAGCGACTCGAAGTGCCCTGTGATCGCATAGCATCGCATCGCCAGCTTCAGGCCATCGGCACCCAGTTGATCGGTTTCCATCAAGGGAATTAGAAGTTGAATCGCCCCGGAAGGATCGTTTAGATCGACAAGAAGTTGTCCCGCAGTGATACGATCGTAGCGTGCCGAAACGTTTTGCCGGATGTGTTGATTGAAGACCTGCATCGCCATGACGCGTTCGTTGGTTTGCAGGTAGATTCGACAGAGTTTCAATGCGACTTTGATGTTCTGAGGATCTTGCTCGAGTTGACGAATCAACAGATCCGCTGCTTCGGCCAGGTTCTCTTGCTCCGCCAATAAATCGGCCAAAGCAGCAATGGCGGCTGCATTGCCGGGATCAAGCTGGAGGATCGTTCGGTAAACTTGAATGGCTTGCGTAGTCCGTTCTAAACGAGCAAGGATACCTGCGTATTCAATACGTCCTTCGATCTCGGAAGGGAATGCTTCGATCAACGCCTGGAAACGTTCTGCTGCTTCTTCCAGATCGCCTAAGGCAACCGAGTTACGAGCCGCCTGAATGAGAATCTGACGCTGTGTATCGTCGGTAACGCGAGGGTTCGGGGTGTCAACGGACTCCGATTCTTCCTCAACGATTTCGTCTGTCACGGGATCTGCCGGTGGGGCAGGAGGAGCCGGCAACTGAGGTGCTTCAAGGGCTGGCCCTGGTCCCGCATCGGCCATAGGAGGAGCTTGAGCGACTTGCATATTCGCCAGGCCATTGCCGGATGCAGCTTCAAGCGTATGCAACGGGGGAGTGATCGCACCAATAGTCGTTTCGCCATCCGTACTGGAAGCCTTCGTGGCTGGCTCTGGAGTGAACGATTCAGGCTGCTCGAACTGCGCCGGAAGAACTTTAGGTTTGACCGAGGCGGTTTCTGAAGCGATCTGCGTCAGCGATTCCATCGCGTCAGAAATGGGAGTTTGCATCACCGCATCTTTAGAACTTTGCAGATCACGCGAGTTCCATGTGGCATCGACGGCAATGATGGAAGTTGGAGTAGAGTCGAGCCACTTCGAGGTGGCTTTGTCGGTTTTGGCGGAAGGGGATTCGACAAGAGTCGTCGGCTGCAGTGCATCGTGTCGGTCGTCGAGCGGTGCGCCGAGCACGCTTGGCGATTTCGGCGAAGAACCACTTGGTGACGTAGCAACCGGAGATGAATTCCAAAGTCGGATGCCGTCGACGTTGGTGTAAGCAACCACTGCGGTAACGATCGCAATGGTGCCGAGCACCCAAATCAGTGCCGAGGGTGAATGTGGCACGATGCTTAACGTCGTTGAATTCTGCTGCGACTGTGGGGCGCCCACATTCGGATTCTGTTTATCTGGCCCAATCGACATTGTTCTTCCCCCAACCGAACAATCGGCTCCATCCGTTTATCACGCACTTTTCGTGCAACTGTGCCCCGCCTGACAACTCTTTCGTCTGGCCGGACCCCTAAAATTAGTAGTTTCGAACTGCAAGGGGTTAAGTAGTAGAAAATGATAAGCAGGGGTAGATGCGAGGTATTTGCGGTGCCTTGAAAGTCCGTCTTATAAGCAGATTTGCCGAAAGCGATAAAGTCGGTGAATCCTTTGTGGCTCTCCTAGGTTTTCTAGTTGAAGGGCAAATGCAAGAAAAAGAGGGGTTAGTGGTTAATAAATGGCCACTGGCGATGCTGGAACAGATAGCAAAAAGCCGTCCTGCGATGGTTGAGGAGCAACAGCGTTGAGAGTCGTCGTCGAGGGCCAATTAGCCAGCCATTTGGCGAAGCATCGTCTCTAGAGGTGGGGAAAGCATGCTAGCGAAATCGCTGGGCTGTACTGAGAGCGGATAGTCATTCCACCATTCCCCCGCCGCCCAATATCCGGCAGCCAAATGAGCCTCATGAAGCTGTTTTGAAGCGGATGCGACAAGTTCCAACCAGCGAGGATCCGTATTCGGAACTCCGATCTCACCCAAGTAACCAGGCACTTTGTTTTCTTGGCACCACTGCACGAAAGGTGAGAGTACCTGAATCGGTCGTTGCGCCAACTTTGGATCACGTTTCAATTCTTCGTCGTAGCTCAAGCGATACTTGCCTGACTGATCTGAGTCGAAATAGGCATGGGCTTCGTATACTGTTTTGTTCGCCACGTCCGAAATCCATGGCTTGTTACCGTTGGCGGATTGAAAGCGGGCAGCCGACGCCCAGCTTCTGCCACACACGGCAATCCACTTTTGCTGATCGACCTGACGAATGGCATCGACCACCGAATTCGATGCCGCTTTCCAATCCAAGCTGCCCAGATCGTGCGGCTCGTTCATGATTCCAAAGCACGCCACACTTTCGCGAGGACTCAGGGCTGTCGCCAAGCGTCGCCACAAGTCGCAGAGATCTGCCGTCGAAACGAGGACTTTGCCGTCGTAAGTTTCATCCATCACTGCTTCTACCACTTTTTTGCGGTGAGCAATTCGATAACGACAGTAATTATGCAGATCAATAATCGCCGTCGCGTCACATTCTTCGAGCCAAGTCAGGAGAAGAAGAATATTCGAGAGATATTCTTTATTTAAGTCCTGCCTTAAATTGGGCTGCAAACGTTCCCAGGCAATCGGAACTCGAAATGTCCGAATGCCTCGTTCTGCGAAATATCTCACCGTCGCCAGACTGTTAAACGTGTAGTCCTGATGTAGTTTGCCAGGGTTTTCGTTCGAGTAGCCAGGCTGCTGCATGCCAAATTCTGCCCCGGCCAAATTCACGGTGACGTCGAAGGGAAGTTCTGGCATTGGTTCCGTTACGCTCTCCTGGCAACCATTAAGCATGGTGTTAGCCGTTAAGAAAACGCCAGTGGCTACGAATCCTCGACGAGTTAAAGTCACAGGGCTTCTTTCCTTCAGTGTCGTCGTTCAGCGGGTGATGTGCGGCTCAGTGTTTCTGTAAGGAAATATCACTGGAATTCTCGTGAAAGGCAACTGGAATTGCGGGTGTTGCCAAATACCTCTGTGGAATTTTGTCAGGACTTTTTCATTCTTTCAGTGTGGATATTTAAAGGTCTAATTGATTTTAACTAAACGTCTGGTGCTAACAATTATGCAGACTACACTGATCCTTGCGCAAATCATGTGCATCTTTTGGGTGGTCAGAATGGGCCTGTTAGAAGAGGTCATTTTTTGATCAGATGCCAAAAATCCCTAGTGGTAGCGATGATTGCATTGCACCAGGGGCATGGGGGTTGATCGGCAGGTTGGAGGGAAATAATCGAAAGATTGCCATGGTTCGATGCGTATGGCGCCAGCTTTGCATTGGACGAAAGCCTGGCGGAAATCGAACAGACAGAGAAAGCATATTCGGGGGGAAGGCTAGATGACTTCAAGTTTAGCTCGAAAGCTGGCAATTCTTGCCGCGGGCTCAGCAGCCGTTTGTTACCTGACGTTTCGGGTAGGTTTCACAGTGAATCTGGAAAGCTACTACTCCATCGTCGCGTCGCTTCTTCTATTGAGCGCCGAGGCATGGGGGATTGGGTTGATGTTCCTTTATTTCCTGCAAGTTTGGGACACACGGGAACCGGAAAAAGCAGCAGTCGTGCCTGGGAAAACGGTCGACGTTTTCCTGCCGACCTACAACGAAGATGCCGAGCTCTTGCGTGGCTCGATCAATGCTTTGAACCAGTTAGACTATCCCCACACAACGTACGTGCTGGACGACGGCAGGCGTGAATCGGTGAAGAAGCTGTGCGAGGAAATGGGGGTCGAGTACATCTCGCGCGATAATAACCTGCATGCCAAAGCAGGTAACTTGAACAATGCACTCGATCGTACCAATGGCGAGTTCGTCATTATTTTCGATGCCGACCATATCGCACGTCCTCATTTCATTTCGCGTTTGATCGGCTACTTCGAAGATCCCAAGCTCGCGTTCATCCAAACGCCACACGCGTTCTATAACTTCGACAATTTCCAGGCGCACGTGGACTATAAAAAGGGCGTCTACTGGGAAGAAGGTCAGTTGTTCTACAACGTGATCCAGCCTGGCAAAAACTGCTGGAATGCAAACGTGTTCTGCGGAAGTGCCGCCATGTTCCGCCGCTCTGCGTTGGAAGAAGTCGGGCTGATCGCCACGGAAACGATTACCGAAGACATGCACACCGGTCTGCGAATTCATTCCAAAGGCTGGAAGTCGCTGTTTGTTAACGAACGGATGATCTCGGCCCAAGCCGCACCTGACATCACTACGTTCATTTCGCAGCGTTTGCGTTGGGGGGAAGGGAATCTCAGTATCTTCGCGTACGACAATCCATTGACACTGCCTGGGCTGACGCTTGCTCAGCGATTGAACTATCTCGGTTCGATGTTGGGGTGGACGACTGGACCGGCTAAGCTGATGCTTTACGCTGCACCGATCATGATGCTGTTCAGCGGTGTGTCACCAGTGGGTGAGTTCAGCTGGCTACTAGGTGTAATCACCGTCGCTTACCTGATTTGCACTTGGATGGCAGTGAAAATTGTCAGCGATGGTTATGGCCGCTTGTGGGATATCGAAGTCCAAGCGATGACGAACTTTTGGGTTCAATGTCAGTGCTTGTATCGTTCGATCGTGCATCGCGGACGGGGTAAGTTTGTCGTCACGAGCAAACGTGGTCGACAAAGTAAAAGTATCTTCTCGTTGATTCTTCCGCACATCGTTTTGATCTCGGTAGGAATCGCAGCGATTACCTGGGCTTCGGCCAAGATCTTCTTGGGAGTCAGTGCAGACTACCTTGGCCTGGCAGTGGGGGGAACGCTGATCGGTTTACAGTCGATCATGGCATTTCAAGTGGTGCGAAAAGCACTGCGACCTTCGGATGGGCGTTTCTCGTGGCGTCATCCAACGAGCGACATTCATGTTCGCTATGACTCTCGCGAAATTGCTGGCCAGGCAATCAGCCTTGATATCAACGAAACCGGTATCGGCTTGATCGCTTATCACCCAATGACCAAGGGAGATCGACTTGATCTAACACTTACCACTGCCGAGCAGGAAGTCACTTGCCTGGGCGAAGTGCGTCACTGCACGCCATTCAACGGGCTCGGCGTGGGGCAAAAAGCTTACCGCGTGGGCGTCCACTTCGAGGATTTGACGACCGATCAATTGAATGCGATTTGGACAATCGCGTCGAACGTAGCGGTGGTGAAACAGTACGAACGAATGGCCAAGACGAACGCCGAAAAGAAAGAAGACCGTCTCGGCTATCGTCTTCCGGTCGAGGTGTTTTCCGCCGATGGAAGTACGCTTGAGTTGTCGGCCGTTTCGACGAAGCTGGAACCGCAAGCAATCTACTTCGAAACGTCTCAACCACTAACCGCCAACCGCGATGTTCGTTTCGAGATCGATTGCTTTGCTGGGACGGTCAGCGGAGGTGGCTATCTGTCATCTACTAACAAGCCGGGCCGTTATCAGCTAGAGTTTCGCTCGTTCCAAGATCAGTCGCGTAGTATTTTGAAGAGCGTTCTGACCGCGCAGCGGGGCGATCATGTCCAACGCGTCGTCAATCCAGTTCCCAAAAAGGCTGCTTGGCCGGTCATCGAGCCCGCCCTCAAGTGTGGCTGGCTTTCGCTTGCCGCATCGGTGCTATGCATGGCCGGAGCATGGTACGTTTGGGAAGATCAATACTTTCTTTCGCACATTGCTCGCCAGGAAGAATTGACTTCTGAGCAGCTTGCTAAAGCGGATGAACTGCTCGACAAGATCGTTGCGGAGCCTAATCAGCTATTCACGACAACCGAAATGTTGGATGCCCGAAAGGTTCTAGAAACGATGGGCGACACCAACCGTTTGGTGAAGTTGGAAGATCGTCTTCTGCTTCAGCATCCAGAAGATGTTGGCTTGAAGTTGTCTCGGGCAAATCGTGCTTTGGCGACCAAGGACTTTGATGGTGCCGCGAAGTCCTTTGAAGCTTTGACCGCCATGGTGCACGAAGCCAATATTAAAGCGACCAAGGATCAGCGATTTGAAGCCAAGGCAGGGCTTGCTCGCAGTCTGGTTGGCTTGGGCGACGTTTCGGGGGCGATCGATGCCTACCAATTGGCGCTCGATGAAAAGAAAGATCCTCAAGCCGCGCTGGAAGTCGCGAATCTGTTGGTCGATCAGAAAGACTTTGCCCAGATTCAAGAGCTTCTCGCGATCTTGCCAAACGGTTTTGAATCACGATTAATTGAAGCTCGCCTCGACGTCGCGAACGGTTTACTCGAAAAAGCAGAGCAGGCCCTGTTTGAGTTGACCGTCGAAGATCCTGCCAATCATTTGGTTCGTCAGACCTACGCTGAAACCTTAGCAGTCAACGACAAGACCGATTCGGCAATCGACCAATTCAAAACGCTGATCAATTCAGAGTATGAGGTCGAAAACCTTCGCAAGCGAACCGCGGACTTGCTGATCCGGGACGAACGCTTTGCGGAAGCCGTGCCGATCTTGGATCAGTTGGCGGTTGATATGGTGCAAGATGAAGAGTTCTGGGTGACCTATGTGACAGCCATTCGTCGTGCGGGAACTCTTTCGCCGACAGCAGCGGGGACGATCGAAGAGATCTATCGCCAGTTGTTGGAAACCCCAGAAGCTTCGATTCAGTTGAAAGTTGAATTGGCGGAGCACTTCGCGAAGCACGACGATAGTTTCAAAGCGGTCAAGCTGCTTGCGTTGTGTACCGATCAGCAGCCGAACAATCTGTCGATCCGCAAACGTTACGCCGAAGTGTTGCACGATGCTGGCCGCTTTGATGAAGCAGATCAGCAGTATCAATTGCTTCTGACGCCTGCGAAGCAGCAAGCGAAGAAGAAGCAGGAGCTGAAGGCAAACCCTGTCGAGCCGCTGCCGGTTCGTCGTCCGGTGGTTTCGCTGGCAAGTGGCTTGCGGTAATTGTCTTCGATCGAACGTTTGAGAACGAAACAAACAAGGCCCGTATTGATACGGGCCTTGTTGCGTTCTTGGAGGTAGAAACCGTTCGCGATCCTAGGCGGAAATACGAACCGGGGTCTGAGCCCGGGCGTCGTTCATGAGCCTGCCGTCGACCAGTTTGAGTTGTCGTGTCGCTCTTCGAGCAACATTCGGATCGTGGGTGACCACAATCAACGTTCGGCCTTGCCGGTGGCATTCGTCAAACGTATCGAGAACAACCTCACGACTGTCTGGATCGAGATTTCCGGTCGGCTCGTCCGCCAAAATGATTTGGGGATCGTTTACCAGCGTGCGTGCCAAGGCAACTCGCTGCTGCTGACCGATGCTCAGTTCTGACGGCTTATGGTGAAGACGTTCTGCCAGGCCAAGCTGTGTCAGAATCTCGGTTGCTCGCTCCAGTTGTTCGCTGGCCGGAAGCTTGGCCAAGCTTAAGGGAACTTGAACATTCTGAAGCGCCGTCAGGTACGGGATTAGATTGAAGCTTTGGAAAACGAAGCCCATCTTCTCTCGACGTAACGCCGATCGCGCGGAAACCGATTGGTCGTAGAGCGAAACCTCGTCGATGGTAATCGAACCGGATGACGGGGAAAGCATCCCGCCGAGCATGGAAAGAAGCGTTGTCTTTCCACTACCGCTTGGTCCGACGATTGCCACGTATTCGCCATCGGCGATCGTGAGTTCCTCGGACGAAAATGCCGTGATGGATTGACCTCGACGCGTATACTGTTTGGCGATGTTATGTAGTTCAATCATGGGCTTATACCTCGCGGAAGCAGATGCAAGGGTCAAGATGAGCCGCTTTTCGGGCCGGAATCCATGCCGCGAGAAGGGCCACGAGCGTAGCGATCAGCACTGCCAATACGGAAGTGCCTGCCAACGGAGAGATAGCAACACCTGCCCATGCTGGACCTGCCAACAAAGCCGTAGCAACACCGAGCACGCAGCCGACCGTTCCGGCACCAATGCCCAGGATGAACGCTTTGCCGAGGAACAACTGTTGAATGTTACTTGGCGTCGCTCCCAAGGCCATCAGAGTGCCGATCTCGCGACGACGTTCGCGCACGTTGGCAGCGATCGCCCCTGCCAGACTGGCACCACCAACCACCACGAGAACCGCGAGAACAATCCACGATGTCTTCGCCATCAGTTGGTTGACACCCACTTGGGTTTGAACGACCTGAGAGATGGTGACGACTTTAGCTTCCGGCAACAGATTCTGTAGTTCAGGAACCAAGCTACCGGCAGCATCTTCGCAGCAGCCAACAATTTCAATCGCGTTGCACGTTGCGCCCGATTCCGATAGCCGCTGGACTTCGTGCAGGTGGGCAAAGATGCGTCCATCGTCGACGGTACCTGTCGCGGGAAGAACGGCCTGAACGACAAAGCTTTCTCCGAAGAGGTTAACTCGATCGGCCGCTTCGCATTCCAGCTTTTGGGCTACATCGGCCCCTAACACGATCGAGTCCTTGTTCAGATCCTGGATCGCACGGTGCTGAATGAGTGCTTCCGGTTTCGCAAGATCGTCCGTCGAAGCGACGTTGGCTCGCTGGCAACAACCAGAATCTTCGGCATTCATGAACATCGTCGTCGCTTGCCACGTCGCAAGTGCTTCTACTTCCGATTGCGGCAAGATGCCTGTCACGGCAAACGATTTTCCCTGAACGTCGGTCGTAACGTTTAAGCGAGGCGAAACCTGTTCGATTCCGGATAGACCTGCCAGATAGATTTCTGCCACATGTTCTTCCGACAAAGTGCCTCCGTTTTGATCGGCGGCGTAGTAATCTTGCAGCGTAGCGTCCTTGGGCAACACGAGAATGTTCGCCCCCAGTTTCGTCAGTTGCTGCGAGATCTCTTTTTCTGAATGAACCGTCACGTGGCGAATGGCCACCAGGGCGGCGACACCTAGCAATATTGCAAGGCTATTGAAAACTAACGTACCTGGCCGAGAAGTGAGTTCGTGCCAGATGATCGATCGAAGATTCATCGATAGATTCCTTTATGTGAAATGCACAAACTTATCGGCGGGACGTGGTCGACTGCGAAGCTTGAGCCGAAGCGCCATGCTTGCAGTTAGGGTCATCGCAGCATTTGCCTGCTTTATGAATGGCCGCGGCAATTTGGTCGGCCGAATCGGTGGCATTGAAGTGACCCACCAGAACGCCAGGAGGGGCGATCAACGCCGCCATGGGGCCGCTCACCATATTGGCGTCGACTTTCAGTTGGTTCATCAGTTTCGCTTCCGTCGTGTCCTGGACGTTCAGGCCGATCAATGCCATGCGATCCTTGAACATTGGATCGAGCTGCAGCGCGCGAACTCCAGCAGGCACGGCTGCTTGTTCCGACTTCGTCAAGCAAACAAACACCAGCTTTTGCTCCTGAAGTTCCTTCATGCATTCCATCATGACGGGCGGAACAATGGCTGAGGCGACGTTTTGCGGAGCGACTTGCTTCGCGAACAGTCCCGTCACCGCGCCGTTAGGTGCCACGACAACGGTCATGGGCATGGGAGCTCTGGAAACTTTGAACTGCTCGGCCAGTTGTTGTCCTTCCGGTGTCGCGAGACTGGTCGTCGCCATGGTGAGATTCGGAGCATGGGCCGTAACGCTTTTCTGGACGACTTCCAGCATCTTATGCGTTGGGGCCGAATTGTCTCGATAGAAAACCAGGCAGGTGAACTGATTGGCTTGCTGAGCTTGCTGCAGCGTTGCCGCTGGCGACTGAGCGAACGCAGTCGCGGCAGGGAAAGCGAAAAGACAAGCCAGCAGCGGCAGCGTATAGCGATGGAATTTCATGAGTTGATCCTTAAATTCGTTCATGGTTCTTGTTCGTGTCTACGATCGGCACTACGAGTTGGAAACACGCACTGCGTCGTGACATCGTGTGTGATAAGGAATTCGCAAGCGTGGGATGATCGAGGCTTGCTAAATGATCCATTTCGGGGCGAATGACTTGGGCGAACGGATTTCGCGCGATGGCATCCGCATGCGTCCGTTAAAGAAGGAGAACGGAAAAGGATAGATGCAGCGGAACGTGTGGGCTTGGTTTCGGCGACGGCTGGGGCAATTTCGGATGCGGCCGATAAAGCGAATCGGCCAGGCAAACCGCCGACGTATCGACAAACAGCGGTAGCGGGGCATCGAACTGGGCGTCGTGAATCAGTCCCGTCAGCGAAGATTCGCTTTGAATGAATGGAAACTTCGACAGCCCGCAGCCCTGGCATTGTTGATCTTGCAGCGGAGCCTCATGGGCGATGCACGCGTTCTCATGAAATGCTGGAATATTGCTGGCCGGTTGACAGCAAAGCTCGAGATGGTCGTGATGCGTCATTTCGCCGTCATCGCAACGATGGCATTCACAATTTTGAGCCGCGACTTGAAGGCATCCGCAGGCTTGGATGCAATGGGCACAACAGCCCAGTAGACAGTGCAGGGTCACTGCTGCTACTGCAAGCATGGTTGTGATTCTTCGAGTCATAACGCTGTATTGGTTAAAACCGTTAAAATTGGCCCTGGGGTTTTTATCGACTTCCAGGGCAAACTTCCATTACCGTTTCTCTCTTTCACGTCGGCGAAAGTCACGTTCATCAAATGGCTGTTTTTCCAGTGATAGCTTTACTGGCGCTGGGGAATCCGATTCAATGAGCGTGGTGCTCTATCTACAGACGCACCCCGTTCGCTTCAAGATCGAGTTACTGCACCGTTTCGCTTTAGTTGGCATTTCGATGGATATACGCGAATCAATACAACAAGTTTCCAATCAGCTGAACGAGGCGGTCATCGGTCAGGCCGAAGTCGTCGAACGTCTGGTGATCGCTTTGATTGCCGACGGACATGTCCTGATGGAAGGCTTGCCAGGCACGGCCAAGACCCGATCGATTAAAACCTTGTCGCATTTAGTCGATAGCACGTTCAGCCGAATTCAATTCACGCCTGACTTATTGCCATCAGACGTGACGGGGGCCGAAATCTATCGCGAGCAGAAAGGGACGTTCGAGTTTTTACCAGGCCCGATCTTTGGAAACCTGGTCTTGGCCGACGAAATCAATCGTGCCCCGGCCAAAGTTCAAGCGGCACTGCTCGAGGCCATGGAAGAACGCCAAGTCACCGTCGCTGCCGAGACGCATCGCCTGCCAGAGCTTTTTCTGGTGCTCGCCACGCAAAACCCCATCGAGCAGGAAGGAACGTATCCACTTCCCGAAGCTCAGATGGACCGCTTCATGATGTATGTCCGCGTCGACTATCCCGAAGGGGACAACGAATTGTCGATATTGCGTCTGGTTCGTGGCGAGAAATCAGGCAGCAAACAGCAAGCGTCAGAGAAAGTGTCGCAAGAGTCGATCTTTGCCGCTCGTAAGGAAGTGCATGCCATTCAAGTTTCTGAACCTGCGGACCGCTACATCGTCGACTTAGTGCTCGCGACTCGCCGGCCAGAAAAGCTGAAGGGGGACTTGGCCAAATGGATTCGTATCGGAGCGAGTCCCCGCGGTACGCTTGCTCTCGACGCGGCAGCAAGAGCCCATGCATGGCTACATGGTCAAGAGTTCGTTTCTCCGGAGAATATTCGTGCCGTCGCGCCGGCTTGCCTGGCTCATCGAGTGCATCTGTCGTACGAAGCGGAAGCAGCCGGAATTACGAGGACCGACGTCATCAACGAACTGTTAAAGACGGTGGTGCCAGCCTAACGTGAAAAGATGAAAGCACGCATTCAGGTAACGTTGGACGATTTGCTTTTGCTGAAAGCCAAGGCTCGCGGATTCTCGCTGCAGGCTCGGCAACCGGTGTCTTCGTTGCTCGCCGGACGGCACGCCTCGCGAATCCGAGGTCGCGGTTTGACGTTCGAGGAGCTGCGACGTTACCACGAAGGTGACGATGTTCGGACGATCGACTGGAAAGCAACGGCCCGACTGCGTTCGACCCAGGTACGTGTCTATACCGAAGAACGCGAACGTCCTGTTCTTTTTATCGTCGATCAGCGAAGTCCCATGTTCTTCGGCAGCCGCCACATGATGAAGTCGGTCGCCGCCGCCGAAGTGATGGCGCTTGGGGCGTGGCGTGGGTTGCATTCCGGCGATCGTGTCGGTGGCCTGGTCTTTAACGAATCGGAGATCGCCGAGGTCCGTCCCCATCGCAGCCATTCACGCGTGCTGCAGCTTTTTCATGAAACCGTTCGGCTCAACGATAAATTGGCGCGACATGAAATTCCAACGGGCGATATTTCTTTGAACGACGTCCTGCGTCGGGCATGCAATCTTGTGAACCACAGCCACATGGTCGTTTTGATCAGTGATTTGGACGGCGCGGACGAAGAGACGCAGCGATTGTCGACTCAGCTGGCCGCGCATAACGATGTGTTAGTCGTGGCTATTTACGACCCGCTAGGGGCATCGCTTGTCGGAACCCCAGGCATGTTGGCCGCCGATCGTGGTTCGGTCTGGGAGATTCCCGCAGGGAAGAGCTTCACCGATCGGTTCCAGCAAGAGTTTCAGCAGCAACTCGATAAATGGACGCAACTGTTTCAGAACTTGCGAATTCCTGTCCTTCCGATTTCGACCGCGATTCCGGTTGCGGACCAGATACGTTCCCTGTTGGGGCAGCGATAAAGGCATTCGATGAGTGACGACCCTGGAAGTCTCGACAATTTGCACGACATCGTCATGCCGCCTGATGTGGCATGGTTCCCGTTGGCGCCTGGTTGGTACGTGCTGATTGTTATCGTCTTGGTAGCGATCGGCTGGGCAATGTTCCGTGTTTATCAAAAGTGGCAGGCCAATGCTTATCGCCGTGCCGCATTGCAAGAACTGCAACATGCCGATTCTATCTTCGCCATCTCCGAGATTTTGCGAAGAACCGCATTGGTTTTTACGCCGCGAGAAACAATGGTCGATCTGATCGGTAACGACTGGGCCGATTGGCTCACGCAAAGGACAAGCCAACCGATGCCGACGGTCGTTCGCCAGGCATTTGCTGAAGCGATGTATCAACCGAATTCAGCTGGAACCAACATCGAGCCTGTCCGCGCGTATGCAACCGCGTGGATTCAGCAGCACCAGACAGCGGAAAGGGCTCCGTCAGGTTAACGCGATGCTGTCGTTCCTTTACCCCTGGCTGCTACTTATTCTGCCGCTACCGCTGTTGGTGCATTGGCTGGTGCCGCCTCGGCGTGTCGAACCGGAAGCGGTACGAGTGCCTTTCGGGCAAAGGCTTTCTACCATTCTCGGCGCCGGCGATGGAGCTGCTGCCTCCGCAATTTGGAGTCATTCTACGTTCTTCTCGATTGCGATCTGGGCGCTTGCCGTTTTGGCATTGGCGCGACCGCAGTGGATCGACCCGCCCATCGTCAAGGAATTGCCGACACGCGACTTGCTGTTGCTCGTCGATCTTTCTGGCTCGATGGATCAGAAAGACTTTACCAACGCAACGGGAGAGAAAGTCGATCGTTTGTCGGCCGTCAAAGAAGTGCTCGATGAATTCGTCGCCAAGCGAAAAGGGGATCGTGTTGGTTTGGTCGTCTTTGGGGACGCGGCATATCTTCAGGCTCCGTTTTCGACCGACCTAACTTTGGCCCAACGACTGGTAAACGAATGCCAAGTCGGCATGGCGGGACCACGAACGGCCTTGGGAGATGCCATCGGGCTGGGGGTGAATTTGTTCGACAGCAGCGAAGCCCCGGCCAAAACCATGATTGCATTGACTGACGGAAACGATACCAAAAGCCAGATTCCTCCCGTCGAAGCGGCCCGGGTTGCTGCTCAGCGAGAGATTCGTATTTACACCGTAGCGATCGGAGACCCTACCACCGCGGGCGAAGACAAGCTGGACGAGCAAGCGTTGCGAGAAGTTGCCAACGAAACCGGCGGTTCCTATTTCTTCGCCGCCGATCGTCAGTCGTTAGGAAAGATCTACGATAAGCTGGACGAGATTGAAGTGCATCAGGTCAACACGGTTAGCCATCGCCCACGCCACGACTTGTTCCAATGGTTTTTGTTGGCGGCACTTTTACTGTGGCTGACCGACAAGCTTTGGACAGTGCTTGGACAAGCTGCCAAACGCCCGAAGCCTGAAGCCCAGGCCCGCGTGCACGTCAATCCACGAACAGGAAAGTTGGAGGTGGTGTCATGATGGAACTGCTGACCAACTTTCATTTTCTGCGGCCCTATTTTCTTTTGCTGTTGCCGATTGTCGGGGGCGTTTGGTGGCTTTGGATCACACGCACCGGACCACTTCAAGGGTGGGCCAGCCAGATCGATCCCGACCTGCTTGCCGCTTTAACGCTTCGTCGAGGCAACGCAGAGGGAGTGTTTAAATGGAGTTCGTTGGTGGTAGTGTCGCTTATGGTCTTGGCCATCGCGGGACCAACGTTCCGTATGCAGCCGAGCCCCTTTGCGGAAGATGCTCCGCCGCTGATGATTTTGTTGAACGCCGACAAAGCGATGGAACCGGACGACCAAGAAACGTCGCCGCTGAATCAAGCGAAGTTGAAGATTGCCGACCTGGCCGACGCGAGAAAGGGGCAGCCATTGGGCTTGGTCGTCTACGCCGGATCAGCTCACTTGGTATTGCCCCCCACGGAAGATACGTCGGTCGTCGCTCAGATGGCAGCTGAAGTGAGCCCCGAGATCATGCCGCGTCCTGGCAATCGACTTGACTTAGCCATTCAGCAAACCAGAGAAGCCCTTGGCGATGATCTCAACGCATCGTTGTTGGTTATAACCAATTCCGTTTCTGACGATCCATCGCAGATCGAATCGGCGGAAGAGTATTTATCAGGAATGCCGGTTCAGTTCCTCGCAGCAACGCAGGAAGATTCTAGCGATTGGAATTCCATTCAAAAGGTGGCCCGGTCACTACGTGCACCCTGCCGTGCGTTGGCAGTGGATGATGCCGATATCGAAGCGATCGTTCGTTTTTCAGAGTCGTCGTCAATTGCATCGGTAACCGGCAGCGATCGGCAATGGTCGGAAGCAGGTTACTGGTTCGTTCCTTTCATTGTCGTGCTGATCGCTTTGTCCTTTCGCCGTAAAGTGCCCCGCGTCGAAGGAGGCCGTTCATGAGACCTATCACCCTTCTGCTGGCGATGACGTGGACCAGCTTGTGGTACACGCCCGACCAACTTGGGCAATACTACTTCGACCGAGGCGAATTTGCGGAAGCCGCGAAGTCGTTTGAAGACTCGATGTGGAAAGGGGCGGCTCTGTATCGCGATGGCGAATTCGAACAAGCAGCTCAAGAGTTTTCACGCAGTTCGTCCGATATCGCGAAGTTCAATGCCGGCAACGCGTGGCTTTTCCGCGGCAAGTACGACTTGGCGATTGCCAGTTACGAGAAAGCCTTAGAGCTTCGGCCAGATTGGAAGGAAGCCCAAGAGAACATGGCCATTGCTAAAGTACGTGCCGATAAAATCAAACGAGAAGGGGGCGATCTTGGCGATCAACAGGAAGGCGCGGACAAAATTGTCTTCGACAAAAAGAAAGAAGGAGGCCAAGATACCGACGTCAGCGGCGACAAAGCGACCTCCGATTCGGCTGTACAAGCGATTTGGTTACGTCAGGTTCAAACCAATCCGGCCGACTTTTTGAAAGCCAAGTTCTCGTACCAATCTGCCCAACAACCGGAGAGTCCATGATGGTGAGTCTTCGTTGGCTTGGCCTATTGTCGATATGGCTTTCGGCGGCGTATGTTTCCGCGGAGGACTTGCAGCCGGTGGAAGCCAATATTGCCGTCGACAAAGCTTGGGTTGGACAACGTATCCCTTTTCGCGTGGTGCTTCGTGCGAAAGGATCGTTCGAAGGCGCTCCCAGCTTTTCGATGCCGCAAATTCCTCAAACGGTGATTGTGAAGATTGGGAGCCCGACCGTTTCCTCCGAACAGCATGACGACGAAACATGGTTTGCTCAGTCGCATACGTTCGCCATCTTCTCGCAGGCCGCCGGAACGCTGACCATTCCCGCGTTTCCTGTGCGATTCAGTCACCATGAAGGCTTTACTGGTCCCGTTCAAGACGAAGAACATCAGGTTCCCGAAGTCACCGTTGTCGTAGAAGACCCGCCCGGCCGACCGAGCGATCAATTCATCGTATCGACCAATCAACTTGAGATTGCGGAAACCTGGAAGCCGCAGCCAGGAAAGTTCAAGCAAGGGGATATCGTCGCGCGAACGATTACTCAGACTGCGAAAAACATGACAGGGATGGCCTTGGCTCCGCCTATGGAAAATGCCCCCAGCAGTGTGAGTCTCTACCCGAGCTCGCCAAGCGTTCACGATAAAACCGATCGTGGCGATTTAGTCGGGCAGAGGATCGATACGTTGAAGTATCGCTTCGACCAGCCCGGCACGGTGATCATACCTGAGTCGACTTACACCTGGTGGGACCCTGATAAAAAGCAGTTCGGTAAGAAGACATTGCCGGCAGCAACTTTCGAGGTGGAAGCTGTCCAGCAAACGACCACGGCCGGATCGCCAGCAAGCGAGAATGGGTGGCGATGGATGGCTCTCTTGCTGCTGCTTCTCGGCACAGTGGGCATTTTGTTCTGGCAACGTGAATGGTTGTTCGATCGCTATCGAAAACTGCACGCCGTGGTCTATCCACCGCACAAAGTCGCCGCGAAGAAGCTGCTGCGTGCTTGTCAACGAAACGATCTCGTCGAGGCGGAGCATGCCTGGGCCGAGTGGCAGAACCTTCAGGAAGCCAGTTTTACCCCTTCGTCTGATCTTGCCGCGGCGGTTCACGAACTTCACGCCGCGCGTTACGGCAACGGTTCATCCAGCGATTGGAGTGGCGAAGCATTGAGCCGTGCGTTTCGTTTGCAGTTGACCGAGGGCAAACAAAAACGGCGGCAACACGAGAACGCGCTGCCGCCGATGAATGTTTGATGTTCGCGAATCAAGCTCTCGCGAGACGTTTACTTGCCAGCTGGTGAAAGCCAGATCGCTTCGCCTTGGTTGGCCGACAGCTTCAGCTCGAACTCATCCTCAGAGTCCACCTCGGATGTCACGACACGGACTTTGGTTTTGGTATCCATGGTCGGATCGTCCTGGTAACGTCGGGCTTGATAAGATTGTCCAGCAGAGAGGAAACCAAGCGGCAAGCTGAACGTGCGCGTTTCGTTCGCGTTGATCGCACCGACGAACCACTCTTTGCCGCTGCGGCGGGCGATCACCGCGTACTCGCCGATTTCTCCGGAGATGACGCGAGTTTCATCCCAGACCGTTGGTACTTCTTTGAAGAGCTCAAGCTCTGGCGAATCAAAGATGCGGTTCCGCGACTTCCGAGGATCTTGGCCGGAAGTTGCTGGCGCGTCGTACCAATAGATAAACTGCCACGGCGAATAGGTGCAGATCGCTTTGGCCAATTGCTGACCGTGCGACCAGTTCTTATCGACGCGTGTATCGAAATAGCAAATCGTATGGTCAGCCGCGCCTGCCAGGTTTCGTGTGAACAATGTCGTCACGGCCAAGCTTGTCGGGGGCGTTGCTTCATCGCCACGCACGCCTTCTTGCGTCATCAAGTTAGGATACGTGCGTGAATATCCGACCGGACGATACTCGTCATGGATATCGACCATCAGCTGATGATCGGCCGCTTTGCGAACCGCGTCGTGCAGCCAGGAAGTCCATTCCTGCGAACCGGTATTCACAAAACCATACTTCACGCCGGCGATGCCCCACTTCTTATACAGAGGCAAAATCTCGTCCAGCTGTTTTTCGAGCGCTCGGCGATTCACATAAACAATGATCCCGATGTCACGGTCTCGGGCATACTTCACCATCCCTTGCAAGTCGAGCGGACCTGCCGAACGTTTAGGGTCTAGCGTCACGGTCGTAGCGTCCGAGGCGTCGTCATATTCATGGCCGTACCAGCCTGCATCGAATTCAACGTACTGAAAGTTGTTTTCGACCGCGAAGTCGATACAAGCCTTCGCTCCCTTGGAAGTCAGGCTAACTTCACGAATCACTTTGCCTGGCTTGATCCACGAGGTGTCAGCAATCGCACATGGTTCGTTCAAGTTCAGGATAATGTCGTTGTGCTCCAGCAAATCGCCAGGGCTATCGCCGATCATCACCACGCGCCAAGGAGTCGTCATAGGCGAAGCGGAAGTGACTTCTCCGCGAAGTTGGCTCACGATCGTTGGCTGGCCATTTTCGGTCGAGCGAAGTCGCATTGCGGCGTAGTCAACCAACTCGGCTTCTGCGACGGCAACGTAACGGTTGTCGTTCAGCTTCACCGTCAATGGTCGTTCGACATTGCTACCCAGTTCGCTTAGCGGTACCTCATCGTACACCCCTTGGGCGCTGGTCGTTCGCCAGGCAGGGGCATCCTTGGGGAAAGCAAATTCGCTGTCTTCCTTCTTGATTGCAATTTCCTTTCCGTCAGCACTTGTCAGCGTCGTACGGAATGCAATGCCAGAATCGTAGCAGCGAACTTCAACCGCCATCGAGCAGTTCGCGGCGGTGTCGGCAAACTGAAATGTCTGGGCCTGGTAATGATCGCGAATCTGAGAGCGTTCGCCATAGACAGGCTTCCAGGTTTCGTCGTGGCTCGTCGGTTCACTCTTCGACTCAAAGCGAAGATGGTCGCCAATCACAACGCCATCGTTTCGTGTAAAAGTGATCGTCGAGTCGGCGATTACAACTTCATCCTCGACAGAGACTTGGTAGTTAAGCTGTTGGCGTTCGCCATCTTCCTGGACGTCGAGGGCCACGGTGATGCGACCGTCCGGCGATTTCACTTCATGCGCCAGCAGCGCCGAAGGAATTGCCAGGCAAAGGGTGACTGCCGCGACAAGATATCGGGGCAGCGAGACGTTGGGCGTTAGTACTTGCATACGAGGCATGCGGCGAGTCCTGTTGTTGAAAGCAGTAGGCGGGGCTGGCACGAACGTATCAAGGATAACTTGCTTCGTGCGTTCGTGCGAATGAAACAAAGCCAAACGTTAATTCTTCAGCTCGAACTTTCCTAAATCATTTTCGTTCTGCGCGGCGACTTCCACTTGCAGGCCGGACTTGTCGAACTGAGCATACTTCTTGGGCAGAAAGTCCTTTTCTCGAATTCCCCCAGGCTCGCGAACCACTTCGACTTCATTGCCGTTGCGGTCAATCAACTTCGTTTTGCGGATCGCGACTAAGTGCGAGCCTTCGGTCAGTCCGTCGGCAGGCTCGAATGTCTGAGCTTCAAAGAAACCGTTTGAATCGGTAATTGCCGAGCCCCCTTTGCCATTGGGATCGACCGGCTGAAATGTCACCGTTGCTTCAGCGACCGGTTCGCCGTCGAGCAGTACCTGGCCGGCGGCAGGATAAACGGGCGGACGTCCTTGTGTCCATTTGTCTTGCTTTTTCGAGCACCCAGCCGATATGGAGGCGATTGCAGTAAATACCAACAGAGCCATCAACGAAAACGCGCGAGATTGCATGGCAGATGTCTTTCAGAAGAGAAGAGCCAAATGCTTCGAGCAGGAAGAGGTTGCCTGCTCGAAGCAATGAATAGAGACGCAGCAAAACTAGAGAGTCGTGTTGGTTTCTCCACCACTCTTCGAGCCAATCGCTCCCCAAACGCCGTAAGGGCTTATGCCGGAAATGGGCGGCGTAAGAGACAAGTTGCCGGTATCGATCGTTTCCGGGACGAATCGAACGGAGCCATCCGCGAACAACGAAAGCACGCCGCCTGGGTGACGGCTGGCAGGCGTATAAATCCCTGCGCTGGCCTGCGTGCTGCACGTTGC
The DNA here is from genome assembly GCF_020150455.1 of Bremerella sp. TYQ1. Lineage (NCBI taxonomy): Bacteria > Pseudomonadati > Planctomycetota > Planctomycetia > Pirellulales > Pirellulaceae > Bremerella > Bremerella sp. TYQ1. Next base: position 3,549,156 of record NZ_CP083740.1, on the reverse strand, counting down.
GCTGTTGGGGGGAAGGATGGTCGTGACCGCACAATAGCCAGGGCGACCATCCTGCCAGCGTTGTCCATGGCAACGATACTGGGCAATCATGGTGCCGGACGTGTATTCATTGCGCGTCAAGTGAGCTCGGCATGCCAATGGGTTGTTCGACGAACTTGCGACGGCTCGACCCAGTTGTTCTCCGGAAGGGGCGACGATAATTTCAGACATCATCATCGTATTGCTCAAGCCGTCGGTGATGTCGCGGAAACGCGTGAACGAGAGATATCCGAAAATACCGCGCATGTTCTGATCGGCCTGCGAGGCATCGAAGTTGACGTTGCAGTTGTCTCCCATCGAAAGACCGTAATTCAGTGGCGAGTATTCCCCGTTTCGGTCAGGACCGGTCGGCGAGAACAAACCGTCGGAAGGACAGATGAACGCATCGATCTGACCGACGTAGCCGGAGTTCGTGTTGTTGTGCCAAACGTGGTTGCGAGTCGATTCAATCTGGTCGTATCGCGAACTCGCTTCAATGAAGGGAAGCAAGCTGACAAACCCGCTCCAGCGTGGGTGACTGTTGTTGCCAGACCAATCAGGTCCGCCTTGTCGGGGAGGCAACGCCAGGTACGTGTCGTGATAGTTGTGCGTCGCCAGGCCGAGTTGTTTGAGATTGTTCGAGCAGCTCATACGCCGAGCCGCTTCACGTGCTTGTTGCACGGCGGGAAGTAACAAAGCGATTAGAACACCAATGATGGCGATCACCACAAGAAGCTCGACGAGGGTAAACCCAGTCTTTTTCATAACAAGATCCGATGTGAGAGAAGGGAAGGATGAATTCAAAATAGAGGCGAAAAGGGGATGACGAAAAACGGAAACATTCATTCGTCTACTGGCACTCAGTGGAGTATAGAAGCAGCTTATTGAGGCGGCAAATAAAACATAGAAATTGAAAATTACGTACTTGCGAAGGGTTTGGTTGGAAAAATGCTTCTGTGGAAAGCGGTATATTACAAACCGTTCTGACGTTCGAAGCTCAGGCGGTATTCGCAACTTGTTTGTTTTAACGCCTTTAAGTCGCAACGATCTCAATTGAGGTCGGTTGCTCTGGCTTTGTAAAATGTTTCCCACCTCGAATAGGGAGAGATTAAAATCCAAATTCAGGGTGACGAAAATGGGGAAATCGTTGACGAAAATGGGAAAATGACTTCGCTCAATCAATTGGCCCAAAGGAACTAGGAAAGGCCCCTCCGCATGCTCCATCGCAAGCTGACGGTTCTGCTGTTGATCGAGTCGTCTCGTGGGTATGGTCGTGGATGTCTGCGTGGCGTGGCCGACTACTGCCGAATTTATGGGAACTGGCAAGTCATCCATGTCGAACGCACGATGAACGAACCGCTTCCCCGCGGCATTCGCGACTGGAAGCTCGACGGAATTATCTCGCGGTCCGAGATGGCCGACATTTCTCGCGAGGTCGACGCATTGGAACTGCCAACGGTCGATCTGCGCGGTTCATACGTTCCGCGTCACGGCGTTTCGTTAGATACCGACCCTTATGCATGCGCACTGCAAGCGGCGGAACATTTCTGCGAACGCGGACTGCGTGACATCGCTTTTTGTGGCTATGGTGGCGTCGACTTTTCCGATGCCCGAGGAAGCGCATTTCGCGAGATCGCGGCGGAGAAAGGGTGTCGTGCGTATCACTTCGACAGTCCTGCGAATCAGTTCTCTGGCATCTCGCGAGAACTCTCGGCCGAAGGTGATGACACCGAGTTGATCAAGTGGTTGAAGACGCTGCCGACGCCGTGTGGGGTGTTCGCTTGTAACGACGTTCGCGGACGTCAGGTGCTTCGGGCATGTGCCGAAATTGGTATCGCCGTTCCCGAGCAGCTGGCACTTGTCGGGGTCGATAACGACAGCGACATTTGCGATCTCACGATACCTTCGATGAGCAGTATCGAGCCAGACACGCACCGCATTGGTTTTACTGGGGCAACGTATCTAGCGGAACTGATGAATGGAAACCGCGTCGACGAGAAAACCTTCGTAAAGCCGAAAGGGGTCGTCGTGCGTGCTTCGTCCGACATGGTGGCGATTGCCGATCGAGAGATCGCCGGCATCCTCAACTACATCGGGCGGCATGCGTGCGATGGCTTGAATGTCGAGATGCTTTGCCAAGAGTTTCGCCTGAGCCGTTCCTCCCTGGAGCGGCGTTTGAAGAAAGCGATCGGGCGCAATGCGAAAGCGGAGATCGATCGTGTGCGGATCGAACGCGCCAAGCTGCTATTACGCGAAACGGATCGGAAGTTGCTCGCGATTGCCAATCACGTCGCCTATTCCTCGGCAGCTAAGTTCGCAGTGGCATTCAAGCGGATTACCGGGAAAACGCCGGGAGAGTTCCGCAATCAATACCACACGAACTGACTTCAATACTGCGTGATTCAAACGGTGCACAATCGCTACGGGGCGTCGCTGCCGGACGGTTGCTTCAGCTCGATCATGGTTCGTGCCATCTCGTTGCCGATGCGCGTGAACCAGATGGCACTGCCGAGATAGTGATAAGGCCGATCCGACCCGACCAGCTTCCACTCCTCGACGTGATCTTTCCAGTTGGGGAACTTCGCTTCAGCCGTTTTGTCGACCAATAGATCGGTACGAATCGACTTCACGTTGCCGGCGAATTCTGGAATGGAATTCATTGCTAACTGAGCGTCTTGGATCTTCTTCATGTTCTCGGCCGGAGGGCTCGAACCGTTTTGCCCTAACGCTCCGATGACGACCGGCAGCTGCGGTGCATTCCATTCCTTGCGGATATCGCCGATGAGCAGCTTGAGGTTTTGCTCGTATTCGGCCGGCGCGTAATCACCGAACATGTCGTTGAAGCCTTGGAACCAAACGAAACCAGCGATCTGAGGCGTTTTCCCCTGGAGTTGCGGGAACAACTGATCCGCATCGTTGAGCGTCGATTCGACTTCGTTCATCATGGCTCGGTACGAGACGCCATACTCTGACTTAACATCGTCCAGCGTCGGCAGCGGGTCTTGGCGGTTGCGTTTTTCGTTGTTTTTTCGAGTTCGTTCCTGAAGACGGGCAAGTTCTTCCTGCAGCACTTCCTCGCTCGGCAGGCCGGCGCTCGGTGGACGAAATTTCTGGTACAGCGAATGGCCGCCCCATGCGGTTTTGATCAGCAGCACGGGCTCGTCATAATAGTCGCCCATGATGCTGCCGAAGCCAAGTTCGAGGCCAGTCTTGTCCCGCGAACCATAACCCAACGTCAGCGGCCCATGCCGCTGCAGAAACTTGATGAACACGTCGTCGCGTTCGATCCATTGGCCGTCCTCGCGGAACGGAGCGAAAAACGATTTTGTCGCTTCGGCGTTAGCTTGGTGCTCGAACAATGCATTGCTCGCTTTGCCTTCCATGTTCGATTGACCCGCCAAGATAAACACCTGGTAGGTCTCGCCAGCAGCCGCCGACGAAGTGCCGATCAGCCCGAAACAGGTCACAGCAAGAAGCAGTAATGAGGTTCGCATGAGACGGTTCTTTCCAACAGGACGTGGGACGTGCGGGATGAGAAAAAACGAAGGGAGGTGTTAGCGGGAAACGGTTTGAGACGCCAGGGAACTCGAACCGTCCTTAATACGCGGCAGATCAATCAGGACGACTCGCGGTAGCCCAGCGGCGCGGCGACGTTTATGGTTGGGCGGAAGTTTTCTCGGCGGACTTCTGTGGTTGGGGACGCGAACTGGATCGACCGCCCCAGCACTTCTCGGCCATTTCGTAACCGGCCGGATCGTAGGTCTTCAGCTCCGCACGAACGTACGGGAAAAAATCGTTGGTGCCGAAAAAAGCTTCCGAGGTTTCCGCGAAATATTCCATCGGATTTGTTGCCGCGTAATGCTCTCGCTCCGCACCGTTGATATGACTCACTGGGCCATAACGATCATCGGACGTGGCGGCCTCGAATGTTTTGCGGACCGCGGCATTTCGGAATCCGTTTTCCAGAAACTGATGATGATAGCCATGGGCGAGCTCGTGCAGAATCATCCAGGGCTGATCCAGACTCCATCGTACGAAGTTGTGGGCATTGGCAAGCTCGACGCAGCGATGCTTGTCGGGGTTGAGATCATGTTCGACCAGCCATTTTGCATCGGGATGATAGGCGGCACAGGGATGGTTTTTCTCGAACAGTTCCACCCAGATCGTAATCTTCTTCAGCTTCGCGAGGGCTTCGTCCGGAACGACCCGGGTAATCTGGTAGAGTTGCGATTCGATCTCTCGCAAAACCTCGCGGCAAAGCGCCGGCTCGTCCTTAACAAGCCGGCGATTCAGTTTGATCTTCCAACCGAGTATCTCGCGATCGTCATAGTGGGTAGTCGGTTCGTAATTTGCTTCGGTCGATTCGGCCGCCGAAAGGGGCGAAACGTGCCAAGCTACGATAAAGACGATCAGACAACGCAAGATACTCGACAGGTTCATTTCCTTGCTTTCTCGGCTTCTGCCATCAAAGACTCAATATCGTCCGCTTCGATCGGGATGTCTTTCATCAAATCGATCGGGCCATCTTCGGTGACCAGAATATCGTTCTCCAAGCGAACCGCGAAACCTTCTTCGGGCAAGTAAATACCTGGTTCGACGGTCAACACCCAGCCAGGCGCGAACGGCGCATCGACAGGGGCCACATCATGCACGTCCAAGCCAATCGGATGGCCGAGACCATGCATGAAGTACTTCTTGCAGGCCGGTTTTTCGCGGGTGCTTTGTTCCACTTCTTCCTTGGTCAGAAGCCCCAGGCCTAACAGCTCTTGATCCATGTGCTGCTGCGATTCGTATTGCCAATCGCGATGTGCTTTGCCGACGACCGCTCCTTCGATCGACGCTTTCATGACACGGAGCACTGCTTCGTACACGTCGCGCTGACGCTGGGCGAACTTGCCATTAACGGGAATGGTGCGTGTCATGTCGGAGTTATAGTTCGCATAGTTCGAACCCACATCCAGCAGCAGCATGTCGCCATCGTTGCAAATCTGATCGTTGTCGATGTAGTGCAAGCCGCACGCATTCTTGCCAGAGGCAATGATCGGCGTGTAGGCGAACGCTCCGCGGTTGCGAATGAACTCGTGAGCTAATTCCGCTTCCACTTCATATTCCGTGACGCCTGGCTTAACGAACTTCAACAGACGCTCGAAGCTTCCCTTGGTGATCCCGACGGCTTCCTTGATCAAGTCAATTTCCCACTTCGATTTGACTGGTCGCAGTTGGTGGAGCAGGGGGGCCAGTCGTCGATAGGTATGCAGCGGGAAGTCTTTCATGCACTGCGTAACGAAGCGGTCGTCACGTGTCTCGACGACGGCAGCCGCTCGGCGATGTTCGTTTCGATTCAAGAAGACTTGCTCGGCGCTGAGCATGCAATCGCGGAAGACTTGAGGGAAGTCTTTCAGCCACTTAATCGTAGGGATGCCGGAGACTTCGGTCGCTTGTTCCTGCGTTAGCTTGTTGCCTTCCCAGATCTGCATCAGCTCGGTTGGTTCGCGCAGGAAGAGGATCTCTCGATGGCGCGGTTCGTACGCATCGGGAAACAGCAGCAGGATCGATTCTTCCTGTTCAATCCCCGACAGGTAAAACAGATCGGCATTGGGAAGAATCTTCAGGCTGCCATCGGCGTTGGTTGGCAACACGTCGTTGGCGTGCAGCACGGCAACGGAATTCTTAGGAAGCAGCTTCGTCAAGTTGGCGCGGTTTTCGACAAATAGTTCCGCGTTGAGAGGACGATGTCGCATCGAGTCTTATTCCTTGAATGGGATTACGAGCTTCAATTTTAATAGGGGATGAGACGAGGCTCTTGGAAATTGAAAGAGACAATTCTACCAAATTGCGCACAATCTAGTCTCTGTCAGGCAAAACAATCGTTTTCACGCAGTTCGGCCTGTTACGGTAGAACTTGCCGGAATTTGCTGGGAGTGGTGCCGGTCGCTTTACGGAACGAACGCGTGAAAGCACTGTGGTCGTAGAAACCGCAACGATGAGCGATCTCTGCCACGGAAAGTTCGGTCTCTTGCAGCAATCGGGTCGCCGCTGCGATGCGGATCTTAGTGATGAACTGCCCCGGCGTCAGATCGAAGACCCGCTTCGTTAAACGAGACAATCGATGGGGCGAAAGATGGCACCGCTCGGCGAACCATGCCGGCGTTACCTCGGTCGATAGGGTCTCTTCAAACTCGTCGAGTGCTTGGGCAAACTCAAGCGGTATCTCGTCCGCTTCGATGCGCGAACGAATGTCTCGCGAGAACCCGACCAGCCCGATCACGTTGCCAGAATCGTCATGAATCGGCAGCTTGGTTGTGACGCACCATGTCGGGATGTGCGGCCGATGCCATTGCATCTCGAGCTGATCGAGTAATGGCTTGCCGGTTTTCAAAACGCGTTCGTCCTGTTTCGAGGGGATTGCCCCGAAATCGCCTTGGCAGATCTCCGCCGATTTTTTGCCCAGGACGTCCTGTTTGTTTTTCCACCCATGGCGAAGTGCCAGCGATTCGTTGACGGCGAGATACCTTCCGTCGGCGTCTTTCACAAAGAACGCCGTATCGGAAGCATGGTCGAATAACTGAGCCAAAAGTTGGACGTCGATGTGCATCTGTTGAGCTTCTTGCAGCCGGCGATCTGTGCAATGTGCGCGCATTGGCGACATTGCACGAAGATTCACCAAGAATCGAATTCAAGGAGACGTTATCTTAGGGAACGTTGGAACAGGCCCACGTTTCAAGCTTAGTAACTCGGGGGCCATTTCACAGTAGGCCAATCTTGTAAAAGTTACCGAGCTGCTTGACGAGACAATCGATGGAAATCGCCAGAATTTTTGCCCATCAAGTCGATCTTCCGTTGGTCGAGACAACCTATCAATGGGCCAAGGGGAAATCGGTAACTGTTTTCGATAGCACCATTGTCGGGGTGGAAACCACATGCGGGATGGTTGGCTACGGAGAAGTTTGTCCGCTTGGCCCGGTCTATTTGCCGGCCTACGCAGGTGGCGTTCGTGCTGGCTTGAAAGAGCTTGCTCCGCAGCTGCTGGGGCAAGATCCACTGCAGCTGGCCAAACTGAACGAACGGATGGACTTGGTTTTAAAGGGGCATCCGTACGTGAAGTCGGCGATCGATATCGCTTGCTGGGACTTGCTGGGGCAACATGCTCAGATGCCGGTTTGCGAACTGTTAGGAGGCCGCTTCGGTGACGAGGTGTTGCTCTATCGAGCAATCTCGCAGCTTCCCCCGGACGAGATGTCGGCCAATGTGGCCAAGTATCGGGCGGAAGGGTACCAACGTTTTCAGCTGAAAGTAGGTGGCGATCCCGATCAAGACATCGAACGAATCCATGCCGCGCGGGCCGTCTTGCCACCTTCGGATCGGCTTGTCGCTGATGCGAATACCGGCTGGAGTCAACACGAAGCAATGCGTGTCGTTCGTGCGGTACGCGACTTGGACGTTTATATCGAACAACCATGTGCGACGTACGAAGAATGCGTTGCCGTTCGCCGAAGTACCGACCATCCATTTGTGCTGGATGAGAACATCGACAGCCTGCAGGCATTTCTCCGCGCGAAAGCGGACTTGGCCATGGACGTCGTTAATTTGAAGATTAGCAAGCTCGGGGGACTGACGAAAACCAAACAGCTGCGCGACCTATGTGTGTCGTTAGGAATTGCAATGACGCTGGAAGATAGCTGGGGTGGCGATGTAACGACCGCCGCGATTGCCCATCTCGCGCATAGCACTCCAGAGATGTACCGATTCACCTCGACCGACTTCAACAGCTACGTTACCGTCAGTTGCGCGGAAGGCGCTCCGCAACGAATCAACGGCGCGATGACAGCTTCGACGGAGCCTGGACTAGGCATCCGTGTCCGTCCGGAAGTCTTGGGCGAGATGGTCTTAGAAGTTACGAATCGTGAAATAGTTTGCGCGTAGTTTGCGCCTTGTTTACGAAAAGAATGCAGGTCGGAAATCACCCCAACGGTTTTCGACCGAACCAGTGCTGACAAAGGATAGCCAGACGTAAAGTACGAACTGCCAATGACTTGCCACGAGGCTTCGCTACGACAGGGGCGGAATTCGTGGATCAAACCTCCAAAATGAGTAGTTTGCTGTACAACCCACCGATATACTGAATAGATGATTCCCGCCTGTCCCGCCCCAGCCAATTTCCTCCCCATTTCCGCCGCCCAAGTGGTGATTGTTTAGGTCATGACCATGCCGCTTGAGCATGGATGTGACCCCGTCGAGACGCCCCTTCGCCAGTAACGTAAATCGCGACCGAAACTCGTTTTCGTGGAAGGACCGAACATGCTCAATCGAAGAGAACTGCTGCGTGGAGTGGCCACCGGAACTACTGCTGCCCTCGGACTGTCCCTGGTCGATCAAAACCTGCTGGCCGCTCCGATTCAAAGCAGTACGACGCAAAACTCGACGCCTAAACGCATTATTTTCTTCATGCAGAATCAAGGCTTCGATCCTGCGACTTGTATTCCCAAAGGAATGAAGAACAGCGGTTCTTTGGCCAAGGCGGAACTGCCGGAACCGATCAGCCCGCTCGAACCGTACAAAGAGCGAATGCACATCATCAACGGTCTGCATGGCCTGCATACCAGTCCGTCGCATAGTGCGTTCTTCGGGGCTTTGGGCGGTTATCGTGGAAGCGATGGGGTTCCGCCCAGCGGGGCAACGATCGACTACGAACTGAGCAAAGTGCTGCCGCAGACGTTGTTGCCGCATCTTTGTATCGGCATGGATTCGATCGAAAACATGACCACCAAGCCGACGTTGGCGACGTTATCGGCAAGTGGGGCAGGGCAGCCGATCTTCATGTATTCCGATCCAAGCCAGCTTTACCAACTGCTGTACGGCGGCATTGCCACTGGGGACATTCGTCGACAGCACGAAGCCCGGTCGAACATGTTCAATCAAATCGAAATGCTCGCCGCGGCTAAAGGAAATTCCTTGCCAGGCACCGAGCAGCAGCGGTATGGGCAGTTCGTACAAGGCTTCGAAGACATCAACGGACTTCGCGATCGACTTGGCACCGTATCAGAACATCTGAAGAAGTTCGCTCCAGAAGTCGACGAGCGATACACCAAGCCAGAATTCGAAACCGACTGGCACGATGTGCTGCTTGATCTGGGTATCTCGGCACTGACATCCGGCATCACCAACACGCTGACAATCGGCTCCGGCCGAGGCGAGATCTTCGGCGCCTGGAAGGGGCTCGGCATCGAGCAACAGGGGCACAACCTCGGGCACATGAAGCAGCCGGATAACCCAATCTGGATTAAGATTCGTCAGTACAACAGCCAGATGCTTGTCCGTATTATGCAAGCCCTCGAGGCCGTTCCAGAAGGCAACGGTTCGATGATGGACAATACGTTGATCGTCTATACCAGTAACAACGCCGATAGTCAGCACACCAAGGGATCGAATTGGCCGGTCATGCTGCTGGGGAATTTTGATGGAGCGTTCAAAACCGGATGCTTCACCCAACTGGATGGTACCCGTCCGATCAACGCTCTTTATACGTCGCTGCTGCGTGCCGCAGGCGTGACCTGCGATCGATTCAACATGAGCGATAAGCTGGCCAAGAAGTTTGATAGCGGAAATGGTCCGTTGAAGGAAATCCTGGCATGATCCGGCTCGATTCCATTTCGGCACTGCTTCTTTGCTTGACCCTACCTGCGGTCGTTCACGGCGAGAAATACACGCCGGGTCAGGGCGTCAATCAAAGCTTTGAACAGATTGGCCAGCCGTTTCTCGTGAATCACTGCGTCGATTGCCACGGAGAGTCCGATCCAGAAGCGGGCTTCTCGCTCAGCGATATCGGCCCGATCGACGAAGTGAACTCCGATGCGTGGACGGCGGTGTGGGCCCAAGTCGCACTGCAAGAGATGCCGCCGCGTGATATGCCGCAGCCAGAAATTGTCGAACGGCTTCGGTTCTCGGAATGGATCGTTGGCGAACTCAAGCGAACGCTCAAAGACAAAGGCGGCTTCCATGTCGATCGTGATCCTAACAAAGGAAATTTTGTCAATCATCAGTTGCTCTTTGGAAAGCTGCCGGAAGGGATTCAGCTGCAGCCAACCTCTTCGCCTGCTCGACTGTGGCGGGTAACGCCCCAGGAACATATCACTCGCTTGAACGAGTTGATCAATCGTGAGCCAGAATTCGATCCCGCAAAGCCCGGTCTTCGCACGCACGGAGACATGGTTCCGACCAATCATGGCGGCGAACTGAAGCTTTACTTTGGCATCGACCGCATCATCAAGTGGCAAGGAGGAACGGTCGCCTATGCCACTGCGGTGAAGAGTGTTCCTGTCGCGTTGTCTTCGGCACGCGACCATGGGCTCGAAAATTACCCTCACTTTTATACGGTCAACAGTGCCGAGGCGACTCAAATCATTGGCGTCGCCGAAGACATTATTGGCTACATGGCCTATGGTCCTTTGAGCATCGCCGAGCCGTATCAGATTACCGACAATCCCAATTCGATCAAAGACAAGATGCAGGGAGATTTGCGAGGGCTGCCGACGTCGCTGGTTTACAGCACCAAGGAAATGCGGCCGCTGACTCCCATTCGTGATTTGATGGAGAGCGAAGAAGTTACCGATGAAAGCCTCCGAGAATCGGTCGATTTCCTTTTCGAGGCGTTGACGTTTCGCCCACCATCGGCGGAAGAATCGGACGCGTACCTCGCGATTGTTAAGCAATCGATTGCCAAGCTAGGGAAAGAAGATGGCGTGGTATTAGGTTTGTCGTCGATCTTCCTCGACCGAGATGCGTTGTTTCGACCTGAATTGGTAGAAGCTGGCCAGCCAGATCGTTACGGCCGTGTAATGTTGCAAGACTGGGAGCTTGGCCTCGCCGTGAATCATGCGCTGCGTTACATCAAACCAGATGCCGAGCTGAAAGCGGCCATCGTCGAAGGGCGGATGCGAACGAAAGAGGACGTCAAGCGAGAAGTCGAACGCATGCTGGCAGACGATACGATTCGCAAGCCACGCATCTTGCAGTTCTTTCGGGATTACTTCGACTACGACTTGGGCGGATACATTTGCAAGGATACCAAAGCCCTGGCCGATACTGGGGCGCTCAATGGCCAGGCACACTACTCGGCCATGTTCGATGCGACCGCAAGTACCGACCGACTTGTCGAACTGATTCTGGAAGAGGATCAAGAGGTTCTCAAGCAACTTCTTACGACGAAGAAAGTGATTGCCGCGAATAAGGACAGCACCTATTTCGGCGAGCGGCGATCTGATAAAGAAACGGCCCAGGCAGCGGCAGAGGCTCGCAAAGTCTACAACGCGGAGATCGCCGCGTGGAAGAAAGCCAATCCCGATAAGATGCCGCCGGCCGCGTTGGTCCGGAAGTTTCGGAACGCCAATCACAAAGTAGAGGAAGCAGAATTGTCAGGCCCTGAGATCTATGCTCGTGTCGGTCGACGCAGCTTCGGAAGCGGGTCGCTAAAGCCGGAACGCGTTCTTTCGACCGTCCCTGAAGGGCAGCGATTGGGGATTTTAACGCACCCCAGCTGGCTTGTCTCGCACTCGGATGCCATGGACAACCATGCCATTCGACGAGGGAAATGGATTCAAGAACGGCTCCTCGGCGGAGGCATTCCGGACGTGCCGATTACGGTCGATGCCATGCTACCGGACGAGCCACATCATACGCTGCGTGAACGAATGCGGGTCACCCAAGAGACGTACTGCTGGACTTGTCATCAGAAGATGGATCCGCTGGGTTTGCCGTTCGAGATGTATAACCACGCGGGGATTTACCGCGAATCAGAACTTGGCAAACCGGTCGAAACCTACGGCGCGATTATCAATTCTGGAGTGCCGGAGCTTGATGGCGACGTTGCCGATGCGATCGAGTTGATCGAAAAGATTGCCGCAAGCGAGCGTGCGGAGCAAGTCTTTGTGCGGCATGCGTTTCGGTTCTGGATGGGACGCAACGAAACGCTGAATGACGCTCCGGTGCTGCAAGCGGCACATCAAGCTTATCGAGAAAACGGGGGCAGCATGAAGGCGCTGCTCACGTCACTGCTGACGTCCGACGCGTTCCTTTATCGAACGCGAGAATACCCTGCGAATGGTTCGCAAAACTAGCAGGCCACGCGCAGACTTGGCGCAAACTTCAGGCAGACTTTGAGATCTTATGGGCACAATGTGCGACTATGGCGTCACGTTGAGTGCGGCTCGGTAGTCGGCCATCGCTTTGAAGAAATCTGCTTTGGCAGAAATCTCAATAATCCTGGCATCGGTGGTCGCTTGCTCGTAGATATTGAGTTCTACGAGATCGATGTCGCCGGCATCGAACTGAATTCTCGCCAGCTTCAACGCTTCATCTGCCAGGCTGACATTTTGCTCGGCTCGGGCAATACGTTCTTTGGCGTTGATCAAAGCCGAGACGGCATCTTGAACCGCGGCGATCGTTTTGTCGGCGGTGAATTGACGCTTCGCGGAAAGTTGCTGAAGCTTCGCTTGCGTTGAAGTAATCTTGCCGAATGCTTCACGACGTTGTAGCGGAACTTCGCCGAACAAACCAAGTTCTAACTCGAACGGTGTCTTATCACCTTTAGAACTTGTCGGGTCGCCGATATCTTTCGAGGCGTACAACTGAGCGTCCAGTTTCGGTAAGACCGAGTTCTCGGCTTGCTGCAAGTCGACTCGGTTTTGACGTATCTGCCAGTCCAGCTCGGCAAGCAGCGGCGAAGCGGCAATCGCCGTATCGGAGGCATCGGCAAGGGCCTCGGTCGTGGGAAGCTCTTGCGCTGGAAAGCCATCGGGCAGCAGCGATTCGTGCGGCAGCAGTGGCTCGCCGGCAGGATCGCGGAAGAAGAGCGAAAGCTTGATTGCGGCGCTTTGCAGTTTTCGCTCCGACTCGATCACCTTCGTTTCGCGGGAAGCGATCAGCTGTTCGTTGTTGATGCGAGTGATCGGTTTCAAGTCGCCCAGTTCGATTCGCTTTTGAATGTTCTGCACGCGCTGTTGGGCCAGCGTGAGTAGGCCTTTCTGGGCGTCGCGAGCCTGTCCGGCGGCAACCCAGTCCCAGTAATAAATCGAAGCGACTCGGCTGAATTCGATGAGCTGAGCACGAATTTCGGGCTCGACGCGTTGCTGTTCCAGTTCAGCTTTGAACAACTCGGCGCGGCGTTTGTCGATGGCGCGACCTTTGAGAAGTGGAATCCCCACGCCAGCGGCGAATTCGCCGCCACCGTTAGTTTGTCGTTCTCCGTACCATGGCGGAAAGTTGCCTTCGCCGAGGCGATAGCCACTGTAGAGATAGCCGCCGGAGAAGAGTGGTTTCTCCATCGAGACGGCTTGGCGGTAGGTTTCGTAAAACCCTTCCGGGCGGGAGATCGACGAGCCTTTCAGCTTCAAGTCGAATTCGCCCCAGGCCGAGGTGTTTTGCCCCGCGGCAACGGCCCGGCTCAGGTACGCGCTTCGCAGCAATGGATAGGAAGCTTGCACCGCGGTCAGCACGTCTTGCATGTTAAGCGGCGACGGCTGGATCTCTTCCAGCGGAACAAGCTCTAGATTAGAAGGCGTGTTCGCGCGGCCCGGCAGCTCTTCATCGTACGAAACATATTGGAACTCGGACGAGTTCTGTTTGTACGATGACGGCTGTGGTGCTTCGTCGACGTTTTGTAAGGAGAGCTGTGGTTGCTGCTCGGCATATTCCGGCGGGCTTGGCGAAGCGGTACGGCATCCAGAGATGGCGAATGCGGCGCTCAACGCAAGCACGACGATCCCAACGAAACCTACTTCGGTAGCTTGACCTTCGGTTTCGCAGCATCCTTGCTCTTGGCCTTTTCGGTATCCGAGGCCGTGGGAGGAAATCCGTTTAGTTGTCGCCATATCTCGTAGCCCAGAGGAACCTGATTCAGCATGACCCAGCCGTTGGCTTGAACACCTTGCCGTAAATAACGATCGGATGGCCATGAGGATTCCTCATCTGGCACGACCAACACGCGAAAATTTCCCATTCCATCGTCCGTGGCATCGACGCTGGCGACGGTACCACTGAATGTTCCCACGGCCACCGAAGGCCACCCGGCAAACTGAACTGCCGGCCATCCTTCAAACTGCAGCCGCACGTGGTCGGCTGCATGGACCAAGGGAACATCGTTTCCGGAAACCCACAGTTCGACGGCCCGCTGACTTGTCTCAGGGACGATCGTAAACAGGGGATCTCCTTCCTTCAACATCTGCCCTTGTTCAAACACTTCGACACGATAAAGCGTGCCGTCACGCGGAGCTCGGATATTCAGTCGTTGCAGTTCCGAAAGCTTGATCTCGATGTCACGACGTTCCTTGTTGGCGGTCGCAACTTGTCCCAAGGCTTCCTGCTGCATCGCTTTGGCGTAATCGACTTTTGTCTGAGCTTCGCGTTCCTTCTGGATTCGTTCTTTGCGTTTGGCGCCCAGTTCTCCGAGCGCCGCGTTCACTTCCAATTGAGCCGATCGCAAGTCGGACTCGGCAACGTTCAAATCTTTCTGCAGCTTTTCAAGTTCCTTCTCGGATTGAAGGCCATTCTCGAACAGCTTCTTTTGGCGTTCCAAATTAAGCTGAGCTTGCAGGCGTTTCGCTTCATATCCGGCGACTAATTTTTGCTTGGCATCCCACTTGGCTTCGGCGGCTTCCACCAGTTGATCGGCAGCGGAAACGGCGGCCGATTTCGCCTCGGTGAAGTCGATGACGTTTCGTCCGTACACTTCCGCTTTGGTCTCGGCCGTGGCGACTTTTGCGTCCAAGTCTCGGAGCGAGGCTTCCAGTTGGCTGACTAAGTCGGCCGCGCTCGGTTCCATTTCAAGGATCAAGTCACCCTTTTTGACGATCGAGCCTTCGCGGAGTTCTGGCGAAATGATCGCAACAATTCCCTTCGTCGGGGCGGTCACCGTTTGTTGACGTTCCTGCGGCGAGTAAGCGATCACCTGGCCGGCTCCGCGTGCGGATTGCTGCCAGGGAACGAAAATCATGCCGACGATACTCAACAAAAGGAGGACGAGCAGTGCATTGGCAAATCGCCAGACCCAACGCGACGATTGGACTAGCTTCAGTGCTGGCAAGCTGGCGTCTCGTGATTGCGTCGAGGCCTGCATATTCGTCAAACCCATTCTCTTCATCGGAAATCGCTATGAAGAGCCCTTAGAATCGATTCGTTTTACTGTGTATTTACCTGGGTATTCTTCGTGGGGCTCGTTAGACCCAACGTAACTTGACGCTCGCATTGTTCGGCCAGCCGTTTTCGGGTGGTCGCCAGGACAAGCGTCCAGGTTTTGATCTCTTGGATGCGTGCTAGCAGACGATCCGCCATTTCGTCGGAAAGTCCATCCAGAACCCCATCGAGCAGAAGCATGCGAGGGTGGCCAACAATCGCTCGGGCGATCATCAGTCTGGCGGCCTGGCTGCGGGAAAGTTTGTGTCCGTGTGTCTGAACCATCGAGTTCAAACCGTCCGGCAGTTCTTGGAATTCGTCCAGCAGTTCGACAAGGCCCAACGCGTCGCGAACATCTTTCGCATTGATATGTGCCCGATTGAGATGGATGTTTTCGTGGATCGTGCCGTGGAAGATTTCCACTTCACCGGCCAATGCGATATGTTCTCGCAACGAGTCAGGTCGAAGCTCGCGAATGTCGATGTCGTCGAGTTCGACGCCTCCTTTCATCGGCTGACGAAGTCCGCACATGAGGCTGAGGAACGTCGACTTGCCGACGCCTGAATCGCCGTAGATCGCTGTCGAAACGCCTGGTTCAATTTCGAGGTTTAAATCGTTGAACAAAGGACGCTGCTGATTGGAAAGCGAAACACTTCGCATCCGCATGCTGGCCGGTTCTCCTTCGCGGAGATGGAACAAGCGGTCATGCTGTTCGATGCTTAGGTCGAACAGCTGCCCCAGTTTGTCGACCGAGGCGAGCAGATCGTAGAAGTTCTCGAGGTGCTTCCCAAGCTTGGCAAACGAACTGAGGATGGTCATCACAATCAGTTCGGCGGCAACCAGTTGGCCCAGCGTCATTTCGCCTGAAATGACCAGCCAGCCACCTAAGCCGAGCAAGCTGGTAGCGGCCACCGCTTGCAGACCGAGCACGAACAGGATTTGACGCAGGATGATCCGGAAGTGGGTTCGGCGTGCTTCAAGCCAATGAACGGCCAGATCGTCGGCACGTTCCAAAGCATAGGCTTGCCCGCCGTTCATTTTGAATGCCGTGGTATGCCGCGCGAGTTCTTCCAGCCAGGCGGCGACTTCGTATTTCATCTTCGATTCTTTGATCGATGTTTTCACCGCACCACGGCCGAGTCCAAAGACCGCCAACGTGAGCAGCAGCAACAGGACGATGTCGAAACCGAGCAGAAACGGGTGATAAAACGCGATCACCGCCATACCGATGAGCGTTTGCAGCACGATGGCAACCCCATCGAGCAGCAGCGTCGAGACCGCTTTTTGCACGGTCACCACATCGAAGAAGCGGTTGGTCAGTTCCGGGCCATGCTGTGCGTCGAACTCTTCCTGCTGCACGCGAGGCAATCGATACGCGAGGTCTTCGACCACGCGGATGAAAATACGACGCTGCAGCACTTCCGCAACGAAGATGATCAGGGCTCGCATGGCGGCGGCAAACAGCAGGAACGTCAGCAGCAACATCGCGAGCACGATGACCGGCTGTAAGTAGCGGCCGAACGCGACGGTGTTGACCAACACTTCCACCGCGACCGGCGTGGCCAATGCCAGTAAGCCGACAATCGCGGAGAAGATCAGCAGGATCCACAAGTCGCGGCGTTCCGGCATCAACAGCGAGATGAGCCGAGCGAACGGTTTCAGGCCGCCTTCTTTCGTCGAAGGAATGTTGGTGGGGCGTCCTTTCGCCTGGCAGCTTAGCGCCGGCTGGCCGATGATCCAGCGGTATTTGGTGTCGCGTGTCGAGAGCGAAAGTTCTTTCCGCAACGCCGACATCGAATGCCAGTGTTTGCTATCGCTTAGCGGTTCGTAGACGAGAACTTTGTTCCCTTTGGCCTCCAGGAGGACGTGCCAGTGCACGTCGCCGGATTCGTCCTCGCTGCCGTGAGCGACGGGGACTCCGTCTTGAACGAAAGCGATGATGCGATCAAGGCTAGCATCGATCGTGCGAACTTTCAGATTGATGCTCTCGCCAACTTCGACGAGCCGACGCCCCCACGCAGAGTGGTCGGTGCCGGGGATCGCGCGTTCCGCTTCGTGGAGTAATCGGCGAACTTGCCCGCGATCGAATGTCACTCGGGCTGACGAAGAGAATTGGGCTAATACTTCCGTGGCTCCTCGGAGTGAAGTATCTTCCCATTCATTCGGACGTCCCAGCGTCATTGTTTGTTATCTCAATCGGACAGGATTTTGCGCAACACGGTACCTAACCGTAGATTATCGTGACAAATATCGTTCGGAATAATAGATTTATTGCATCGGACGCATAGAAAAAATCGATACATCCAGCAAATTCACGCGGACAGTCACCGATTTCAGCCGACCAGGGCCGCTCTGCTGCTAGTCTGATACGTTTGCCGAAAGCAATTGAGACCCGGAACGATCTCGCCAATAAAAGCCGATCTCAGGCCATTTCCGTGCCGATCGCGGACCCCCGCAATTTCTTAATGTGCCGTCCAATCTAGGGACGCCCCAAGGCTTTTTGAGACACGGAAGCCAGATTCCGCGGCGTCAATTCAAACGGTCTAGGCCGCCGTAACACTGCCGAGGTGGGGAATTGGTAGGGGATTACAGAGGAATTGTTTTCCAGCGAATTCAGAAAAGTTGGAAATTGTGTGGCCGCTATCTCGGCTGTCACTCGCTGGGCTTAGTAACGAGACACTTACCGGCCACAACCCACGGCCAACCAAATTCCCTCCCCCTATCACAGGAAACGGAACCATGAAAAACGTTGCTTACCTCTTGCTCGCCGCCGTCGCACTCACCTCCTTCAACGCCAGCCCAATTCAAGCGAAAGATCTCAACTGGGGGCCCATCGAAATCGAAATTCCCGGCTACTGCCCGAAGCCGATCCAGCGACACCGACATCGTGTGACGCTGTACCACCCGATCAGTGGTGGCGTTGTTTGGTCGACCGTAGTCAATTCGCGAAGCCAAGCCGACTCGGTCGCGGATCGCTACCGCCGTCAGCACTGGAAGATCTGGAAGTACAACGGCATCGGCCAGGAACTTCACTCGCGACAGTTCAGCAGCTACCGTGCAGCCGATAAATACGATCCACCCAAGAAGCTGCTCGGTTTCAACAAGCGATACGTCCGAGCCGGACGCGTTTCGGTCCGCAAACTGTAATCCCAACCAATCCGAAGCAGAAAGCGGCATGTGCCTTCGAGCCATGCCGCTTTTTTCGTTGTTACTCTGAATCGAAACGATCATGACGATCGATGGCAGTCGGCACTTTGTTGCGACGGTCAGATCGTCTCACTAGACTGAAGACATAACTAATACTCGGGGGAGTGAAATTCGATGGATGACGAGGGCGATTTGGCTCGAGATATCGATACGTATATCGAGCGAATCAACAGCGGCGACGAGAACGCCGTTTCCGATTTACTGAATGTCACCTGTGACCGCCTGGTGCGATTGACTCGCAGCATGCTGCGAAACTTTCCGAACGTCGCGCGTTGGGAGCAAACCGACGACGTCTTCCAGAACGCATCTCTTCGCTTCTATCAGGCATTACGCGAAACGCAGCTGACCAATGCACGTCATTACTTTCGCTTGGCGGCACTGCAGATTCGTCGCGAACTGATCGACATGGCCAGGCACTATCAAGGGCCGCAGGGGATGGGGGCGAACCATCAAACGCAGTTCTCTGATCCGCAAGAGTCGCTGGCTCCTCAGCAGTTTGAACATGCCGAAGTGACCAACGACCCTGGCCATCTGGCCGAATGGCAAGAGTTCCATTCCCGTGTCGAGCAGCTTCCCGCCGAAGAAAAAGAAGTGTTCGATCTGATCTGGTACCACGAGCTTTCGCAGGAGCAAGCCGCCGGCGTGTTGCAGACGAGCGAACGTACCGTGCGACGGCGATGGCGATCTGCGCGATTGATGCTCCACGATGTTCTCATGGGTTCCGGCGTGGTCGTACCCGACGGCGAGGCTTAAGCGGTGAGTGAAACGTCTGAAAGCCGACTCGCTCAACTGTTGGATGCGTGGGAAGAAGCTGCCGAGCGAGGCGAGTACCTTCATCCGGCAGAACTTTGTCGCGACGATCCAGAGCTTCGTTTCGAGTTGGAACGGCAAATTGAAGCGTTGCAGAAGATCGATCAACGACTGCAATCGGAAGAAGTAACACTCGGATACGAGGCGCGTGACGAAGGTCGCGAAAACGACTGTATCACCAGCGCACAGTTTCGCAGCCTCCGCTTGTTGGCCCAGGGGGGACTGGGGGCTGTCTACTGTGCGCAAGATAACGAGCTTCATCGCGAAGTCGTGCTCAAGTTTATCCATCGGCACATCAGCCACAGCGACGAACATCGCTCGATTTTTCGTCGTGAAGCGGAAGTGACCAGCCGGCTCGATCACCCTGGCGTTGTGCCGGTGTATGGTCTCGGTGAAAGCGTCGACGGACGGCTCTTCTATGTCATGCGGTATATCCAGGGAGACACGCTCGACGACGCGATTTCGCAGCTGCATAACAACGGTTCGCATGCCCCCAATCAAGCACAACTGCGGCGGGTGTTGGCCCAATTCATCGCGGTCTGCAAAACGATTGCTTACGCTCACAATCGTGGAATCATCCACCGAGATATCAAGCCTGCAAACATCATGCTAGGCAAGTATGGCGAAACGTTGGTAGTCGATTGGGGTCTGGCAATTCCGTTTGGGCGAGATGATCAGTTTCGGCAAGCGGGCGAAGAAACGCTTTTGCCCAGCGACAGCGACTCGAACAGTGGCTTGGATCACGGAGCCGGAACGCCTGCGTACATGAGTCCGGAAGTGGCCGAAAGAACGGCCGCTTGTCTGACCCCTTCGACCGATATCTACAGCTTAGGGGCGACGCTTTACAAGATTTTGGTCGGCGAGTCTCCCGTGACAGGCGATAGTTTGAACGCGATTCGTCAGCAGATCATTCGTGGAGATGTCACACCTCCGACCCAAAGCAAGCCAGGCATCTCCAAAGCACTTGAGGCAATCTGCTTGAAGGCGATGTCGCTGAATCCTGCGAAGCGTTATGCCACCGCACTCGACTTAGCGCAGGACGTTGAATGTTATCTGGCCGATGAACCCGTCTCCGCATACCAAGAGCCGATGTCACGCCGCGTCGCACGTTGGTCGCGTCGGCATCGATCGTTGGTTGGTTCGATCATGGTAAGCGCCGCCGTTTTGATGGCGGTGACTGTTGGTTCCACATTGTGGCTCGGATATTTGGCTCAGAGCGAGCACGAGGCTCGGCTCATCGCTGAAAAAGCCAAGCGAGAGAGCCTTCAGATGTCCGCCAAGTTTGCTGCTCGCACGATTGCCAGCCAGATTGATTTGCGCTGGCGAATTCTGGAAGCAGCCGTACGCGATTCTGAGATCAAGGAAGTGCTCGCAGGAATCAATCAGGAACCAAACGATCTGCAGCGTTGGAGGAAGGCTCAAAACTGGTTGAATGAACAGTTCATTCAGCTTCGCGCTGAAAACGCTTTGGACTTCAACACGATGTTTCTGCTCGACGCATCCGGAACCCAGGTCGCGCGAACGCCGGTAAGTGGAACGATTGGAAACTCGTACGCGTTTCGTGATTATTTCCATGGCCTGGGGCATGATCTGTCCGCTGAAGAAGCACGTGACGTTTCGCCCATCTCGGAAGCGAGTCTCTCAGCGACTTATTCCAGCGATACGAGCAAGATCTTAAAGGTCGCGTTTACAGTACCGGTGTTCGCGGGTAGCGGTGCCGAAAAGAAAATCGTCGGCGTATTGGGAATGTCGGTCGAGTTGGGTGAGTTTGGGATTCTCGATACCGATCTGACGAGCGATCAGATGGTCGTTTTGATCGATCTTCGGCCAGACATGATCGACGGTGTTTCGCAAACCGGCTTGATTTTGCATCATCCAGCGCTCGACTATCACGAAGGAATGGCCGAAAGTGCCCGGCTGGACGAGACGTTGCTGGCCCAGTTTACGTCAGATGAAAATTCGGTGCGAATCCTCAACTATATCGATCCCTTATCGCTCGAGCACTGGACTGCCGCCGTCGAGCGTCTTGTCGTGGAAGGTAGACGTGGCAAGAATCGCTTGCCTGGCTGGGCCGTTATGGTTCAAGAGAAAGCGGAACCATAACGCGAAGCATCCACTGGGAACGCTGCGTTGCTGATCGCAGCGGCGAACGCCCCGGTTCAGCGAGACTCTACCCTGTTCTTCGGCGTAGGGTGAACCTCGTTGGCAATTAACTGTGTGGCCGTATTTTGATTCCACTGATGAAAGATGCCTGCCAATACATGTTGGCAAAACGTGTAGACGATGATCGCCACCATCGCGAGTGGAAACTGATCTAGCCAAACGGCTGCCAAGACCAAAGCCATTCCGGTATTCTTCATACCGACTCCGTAAACAAGCGACGGGACTTCCGAGCGGCCGACTCCGAGGCGAGATGTCAGTGTCACGCCAATGCCGAACACAATACTGCACATCAACGCGGTCGCTGCGATCACCATCAACAGCTGTTGCGGTTGGAAGTCGCGAACGATTTCAGGCAGTGCCAACGAAGCGTTTGTGTAATTCAAGAACAGCAAAAGTAGCACATTGCAGACTTTGAGCGCCGGACGAAGGTACGCGACGCGATGTTCTCCGAGCAGGTAGCGAACCAGAATT
This sequence comes from Bremerella sp. TYQ1, assembly GCF_020150455.1. Lineage (NCBI taxonomy): Bacteria > Pseudomonadati > Planctomycetota > Planctomycetia > Pirellulales > Pirellulaceae > Bremerella > Bremerella sp. TYQ1. Next base: position 3,527,322 of record NZ_CP083740.1, on the reverse strand, counting down.
CCGAGAAGCACCGCGGGGACAATCCACGATCCGAACATCCGTATCGGCATGTTCACATCGCTGAATTCAACCGAGCTGGGATTGAACGCGAATGTCAGAATAAGCGGAGTCAGCAAAGTGCTGAGAAGGAGCAATGCGAAATTGATAGTAACGTTGCCCCGGCTCAGTTGTGTCCAAGCCACCGATGCTGCCGCCGTCGGCATTAGCGCGACCAGGCCAAGTCCGGCGATCGTTCCTTCCGGTAAAAATCGACTGGCGAGACTAAGCGAAGCCACGACAACGCCTGGCACACCCACCAGCAGCACGCAGGATAAGAGGACTTGCCACCAACACCGAGTCGCTCTCCCTAGCTCGCGCGGTTCTATGCCAACTCCAGCAAAGAACAGCAACGCGCCCAGTAGCACAACGGGTAAAGGACGCTCCAAGAAAACATGCGTCCTGGCAACTGTCCCCAGCGATGGCAAAAAAGCGGCCAAGGCGTATGCCGCAATCAGCAGCGGCAACAAGTACGCATGCAGAACATGAGCCACACGCCCCAGAGGTGCTGAATTTGCCGCGACAGTTGTAGGCTGAACGTTGATGAAATGGCTCCTTATAGCGTCGTTGTGCCAGGGGGATCTCGCCTAAGATGCCTAGCGGAAGCCGGCGGCCGAAGCGGCCAAATATTTTTGCTGTTTCGTTTTTGATGCTGTAAGTGCTTTCAGTAAAAGGCTTTGCGTTTTTTGTGGGCTGGGCGATCGGCTGGTCATTGAAGAGCGTCGGCAGGAAGGACTTCAAGTTTCTGACCGATTTTCGCTGAATCTCTGCGACACTAGCGATTCTCGTGGAGAGTAAGGGTACGGAGATTTCATTGCGATGCTGACAAACGAACAACAAATGCAATTCACGCGACTGTGGACCGAGGCCCAACCGGTGGTCAGTCAATACGTTGAATCGCTCGTAGGAGATGCTTGGGCGGCGCGCGACATCGTCCAAAATACGTCGGTGGCGTTGCTATTGAAGTTTTCGCAGTACGACCCGTCTCGCCCCTTTCTGGCGTGGGCATTAGGAATTGCCAAGTTCGAGATCCTGAGCAATCGGCGTGACTTGGCCCGAAGTCGAATCGTTTGCGATGACGAGCTGCTGGAACAATATACGGCGGCCTGGGTCGAGATTTCTCCACAGGTGGCTGACGAAGCGTTGGCACTGCGTAGTTGTGTTGCCAAGCTGGAAAGCAAGCAGCAAGAGCTATTGCGTCTTCGTTACGTCGAAAACATGAATTCGGATGCCATTGCCGGTCAGTTAGGGCGAACGGCCACGAGCGTTCGATCGACACTGCATCGGATTCGAATCGCTTTGCGGCGATGCATTGAAGGGCAACTTCGCGAGCAAGGAGCGTTTTGATGGGAGACATCGAGAATCGGCTGCTTGATCGTTGGCTGGAAGGAAGTTTGACCGACGCCGAAGAGCAACAGCTTCAGCAGTGGCTCAAGCAAGATCCGCAGAACATGCGTCAGTTTGTCGAAGCGAACATTCAGGAGCAACAGTTACGGACGGCGGTTCGCTCCGTATGCCATGCCCAGCAAGCCAACGAAAAAGTAGATGTCGCCCCCGTTGCACGCAAGCGGCCAACATGGCGTCAGGCGTCATTAGGGTTTGCGTTGGCGTTGTCTTTGTTACTTGGCGTCTGGTTCGTTTTGCCGGGAGGCTCGACTGGCGTCGATGTCAGCGTGATCGGGGCGACTGATACACAACTACAAGGGTTTTCCGGTTCGTTGTCGGCCGGACAGCAGATCTCGCTTGGGTCGGTACGACTTGAAGCAGGCGCTTTAGAAATCATGTTGCCGCGGAATGTTCGTGTCGAGTTGATCGCTCCGCTGGAGGCCGTCTTCGAGAACGACACGACGCTACGATTGATCGAAGGACGGCTGAGCGCGGATGTTGGCAGCGGTGGGGAAGGCTTTACGGTTCTGACCGCGGCGGGAAAAGTGGTTGACTTGGGAACCAGTTTCGGACTGGAAGTCGAACGCGATGGCGAGTCACGTGTGGCCGTTTTCTCTGGCACCGTCGAGTTTCATCCGGCCGACACGATGTCTTCGCGCGAGGTCGTCACGCTGACCGAAGGGGAAGCACTTCGCTTCTCGGCCCGCGCCGGGTTAAGACGTTGGCAGCAAGTCGCCTTGCAGGCGGACCGATTGGGACTGCGTCGCGTGTCGAGCCAAGGGGTGGTGCGAGAGGTTTATGACAATCTCGGCGATGGCGACTTGCGGCCGTTTTATGCGGTGATTCAGGAAGGAATGAAGCCTGGGGCGTTGGCGTTCAACGATAAACCGAATCCAGTATGGGGGGCGGTCCCGGGGGAAGAATTTCCGGAGTGGATCGACAACGCCGATCTCATTCGGACGTATTATCACTTTCGTTTCATCGAAGACTACGAGCTAACGCTGGAGCTGAACGAGCCTGCGGTTGTCTACTTGTTGGTTGTCTCGGAAGGGCAGACGCCTGATTGGGTGGCCGAACGATTCGAACCGACCGGCGCGACGATTCGGGCCGGTGAATGGCATCCTGCGATGGAGTCGCATCCGGCGGCAACGGTCGAAGAAGATGGCCCCTACGTCAACTTTGCGATTTGGAAATGTGAAGCGGGACCTGGCGAGTTCAAGCTGGGTGCGCCGCTGGAACACCGAGTTCGCGGCGTCCATTCATTCATGTACGGTCTGGCAGTGAAAGCAAAGTCGTCCCTGTGAAAACCACTCGAGCCATGAACGATTCAGTAAACTCCCTTTCGCGAATCCAGCGCTCTGTGATGGCGACTGCCGCCGTTTTGCTGGCTGTCTCTACGGCAGCAGCGGACGAAGCAATCATTGGTTCGTACGTTTCCAAGTATTGCATCGAGTGTCACGGAAGCGACACGACCGAAGGAGATGTCGATCTGACCGAATTGCAGCGTACTACGGATATCGCGTTGCTCTTTGGTACGTACGATCAATCGGCGCTGCATAACATGCCGCCGGAATACTCGCAGCAGCCAACGTCATCAGAACGCGCAAGATTTATTCGTTCTCTGGACAACGTGCTCAAAGCAAAGGGACATGATCGGACTCGCCAGCCTGGCTATGGCAATCTGGTCGATCATGCTCGTTTGTTTACCGAACCCCAGGTACGAAAGGCCGCAACACCAGCGCGGATCTGGAGACTTGACGTCGATTCGTTCATCGAAAGATCGCGCAGTATTACGGCCAGCCCGAAGTTGTTCTACGATCATCGCAATAACGCGAAGCCGGTTTCGTTTCCGTATCAAACGCCTGACCACACGTTCCTCGACTTTGCCAACGTACATGCTTTTGATCACTCAACGACCGAGATGCTGCTCTTGGAAGCGGATTTGATTGTCGACTCCTTTATGAGCCGACAATGGAAGCGCTACCAAAAACGAGCGAATGGCGATGATGAAGAACTGTGGGGTGCGATCTTCCACGCGATCACCGGCCAACGACCTCAAGAGGAATCGCTCGAAGCAATTTTGGAACTGCATGCCAAGGGTAAGCGAGATCTGGGCCCACAAGTTGCCAACCGTCTCGCCGTCAAGGCGATCTTATTGCGTCCGAACGTGTTGTTTCGTTTCGAGCTAGGGGCAGGCGAAAAGGATCGATTCGGTCGGCGATATTTGAGCCCCTGGGAGGCGGCTACGGCGCTGGGCTACGCGTTGGATGTCGCTGGTCCAGATACGGCGCTGATTCGCTCTTTAGAAAGGGTGGATCTGAACGATCGGGAACGACTTCGTTCGGTCTTAAAACCCTACTTGGAGCGCGACGCAATGCGGACACGGTTGCTTCGATTTGCTCACGAATATTTCGAGTACCCTCGGGCGGAAGAAGTATTTAAAGATGCGGACAAGCACGACTACCATCCTAAGCGTCTCGTTCAAGACGCGGACGCGTTCATCCTAAAGATCATCGATGAGGACGAAGAGGTACTGCAGAAGTGGCTTACTTCGCGACATTATTTTGTTCGTGGGATGTTCAACTATACCGGAACGAAGATCTCGCCGATCCGCTGGGAAAATGGCTACAAAGATTACCATCGCAACTACAATTTGAAGCCGAGCGACGTCGGGAAGCACCCGGATTGGTTCACGATGCCAGGGGAGGAAAGGGCAGGAATCTTGACCCATCCCGCGTGGCTGCTGGCGTTCTCGGACAACGAAAAGAACCAGGCGATTCAACGAGGGCGCTGGGTCACAACGAAGCTGCTCGGCGGGATGGTTCCGGATGCTCCTGTCGAAGTTGACGCTCGTCTCCCGGAAGACGAGTCGTTGACGCTTCGCGAAAAAATGCACGTGACTCAGGCACAGCAGTGCATTCACTGTCACCGGCATATGGATCCGTTGGGCTTACCATTCGAGCAGTACGACCTATTTGGACAGTTCCGAACGGAAGAAAAATCGAAGCCAGTAGTCACCACTGGGGAGCTATGGGAAACCGAAGTTGCCGGACCAATCCCCTACGTAACGCAGCTGGCCGAATCACGAAAAGTGAAACAAGTATTTCTGCGGCATCTGTTCCGCTTCTTCATGGGCCGCAACGAAACGATCGTTGATGCCCCGACGTTGATCGATATGGAAGCCGCCTACGACGATTCAAACGGAAGTCTCAAGGCTGCCGTTTTGTCCCTGCTAACTTCGGATTCGTTTCTCTATCGTGTCGACGACCAGGCAACGGTAAATGCATCATGAATGGTAACCTGCAAGCACGCCGCACATTCCTCAAGAGTCTTTCGCTGGGACTTGGAGGAGCAACCTATCTGACACCGATGCTGGCCAATATGGCATTGGCCGCAGAAGGTGTTGAACGCAAGTCGCCGCGATTCCTGTTTGTCCTGGAAGGGAACGGTCTTCCGCCGGCACAGCTTCATCCGCGAAATCTGCCATTCATTAAACGGGAAGATCGCCAGCAATTGGATGTGCACCCATTAGAAGCAGATCAGTTGCCTACCTCGCTTCAGCCTGTGCAAAAGTATGCCGACCGCATGGTGGTGATGCAGGGGATTAATGGCGAGGTTTGCGGAGGAGGGCACTCGACAAGTCACGGTGCGCTGGGGGCCTTTAACACGCGTGACGGGAAAGTGATTCACGATGCAACGATCGACTATGTTCTGGGACGCCATGCCAATACCGTTTTTGATCATGTCGTTCTCGGAATCTCTGCTCAAGATCGTGATGTGGTGTTCAATTGTTCGGCGACAGGCCCAGGCCAAAGCGCGGCGACGTTCTGCAGCCCTGACGCGGCTTATAAAAGGATCTTCGGTCCCATTGCGGCTTCCGATACGACGAAAGAACAAGCCTATCTGCTCGACTATTTGAAGGAGGATATCCGTAGCGCTCGAAAGGCACTTCCGAAGGCCGAAAAAGGAAAGCTCGATTTGTACCTGGATGCTTACGAGAACATTCAGGTCCGCAACCGACGCGTGAAGGAACTGGCTGGTCAGAAGACGTTGGATCCCTTCAAGCCAAGCGATCCACTACGCTCGACGCTGCCTGAAGCTCGGCTGGATGCGCACTTCGATTTGGCAATGTCAACGCTTATCTCAGGCTTGACCGATGTTGTGACGATCGCCTCAGGCGTTGGCTTTCGGCACTTTAACATTCAGTTTGCTAAGTTCGCCTCGCAGTCAAAGCATCCGATGGGACATGCCGTGATCGGCGGCGACAAGCAGGCGATTGCGGAAGCGGAGGCCATTCGTGCTTATCATTTTCAGTTGATTGCGCGAACGATGGATCGGCTGGCTGAAATTCCCGAAGGTAACGGAACCATGTTGGACAACACGGTGATTGTTTACCTGAGCGACGCGGCCGATAAACATCATACGCAATGTTTGGAATGGCCCTACGTGCTGCTGGGCGGATCGCCGCGATTGAAGCTCGATGGCCGCTACGTCGTCTATCCCACACGGGGCGAATCAGGCTGGCGGACGGTCAATACAATTCACAACTCGCTGCTTCACGCAGCCGGACTACCTGCCGATTCGTTTGGCCATCTGATGGCCGGCGTCGGTGACGATGTCCAAAAGGGGCCGCTTGAGGAGTTGATTGTTTAATGCTGGACCAACGACGCATAAATACATTCACACAGAGTTTTCTGTGTAGCTCTTTGCTAATTGGAACACTGTGCGGAACCGCGATGGCAGGCGAAGTACCGCCGAAGGTTACCGATGCGGAAAAGCTTGCGATGATTCTTAACGGAAAGAATGACTTTCCTCGGGCTTACCGCATTCAAACGTTCGCACGCGAGGGAGAGATTGACGCCGTCGGACGCTTGGTCACCATCGGGAAAACCGTCTATTTCAAGACGGCCGATCAATCTTTTATTCCGCAGGAAAAGCGTTTTCCCTATCCCGAGTTGTTTCTCGAACTTCACCTGTCCGAAGCCCACGCGTACAAGCCGATGCTAACGCAAGATATGGTCCGAAAACGGCATGTTGTTTATGACGGCCCCATTCGCGTTCAAGGAAATTGGGCCTACGAACCTCCTTATCATATCTTTGGGCTCGTCTGGGTTGATGAGGTTTCCAGGGTCGAAGAAAGTCCGGAGGCGGATTGGGGACCATGGCTAGAGAAACAGGCTTCGACCAAGAATTCTTCCGGCGCAAAACCATAGTACGCGTCGAATTCCGCTGTAGACGAGCTTTATGTCGGCGGGCAGAAAAACAGGACACCAGCGGTAATGACTCAATTGAACTTACGTACGGCTTTAATCGCGGTAGTTGTCTTGAATGCGATTGCCTGGACGCAGAATGCTACTTCTTTGCAGGCCGAAGATCGTGCGATTGTCGGCAATCAATTTGTCCAGCGTGAGATATCGTGGAGGCAAGGCCATCCGCGAACGCAATCGATATTAAATCATCTGGCAAATACGGAGGCACGACCTCGAGAAGGAGAAGAGTTTGCATTAACCGTACGAGTCCAAGGCAATGCCGATGACGTACGTTTGAAAGCAACCGATTTCAAGGTGAAGAGCAGTCAGGCAAGTCCTGATCGTACATTGCTCGAACTGCATTTGACTGCCGACACGGTGCAGCTCGATGTGGTTCTGCGTTACTTTACGAAACCGGAGAAACCATGGATTCGGAAGCAGCTTGTCATTTCGCCGCGGCAATCTATTGAGGTCGTGGAGGTCGAGCTTGAGAGCTTGGCAATCGACGATGCGTATGCTCCTTATCAAGCAGATCAGTTTACCGCGCAAGGGCCTGCGAAATGGCGGCCGCCGCTAGGACAGCCTGTCTATACTTCCACGAGTGGAACGTGGTGGGGTGTGGAGTTTCCTGCGGCACGAAATCAGGTAAAGGATGGCCGGTTGGTTTGTCGGTACCTGACCGATGTGCATTTGGAAGCCGGAGATAACTATACAACGCATTCATCTGTATTGGGCGTTTCCGACGATCCGAAGTTCATTCAAGATGCATTTCTAAGCTATATCGATCAAACTCGGGCACGCCCTTTACGTCTGCAAACGCAATACAATTCATGGTTCGACTACAACCGAGACGTGGACGCGGAGAACTTCATTGCCAGCGTTCGGAAAGTAAACGAAGAGCTGGTCGTTGATCGTAGTGTTCCTCCGCTTCGTGTTTACGCAATCGATGCCGGCTGGCAGGACATGACTCAAGATTGGACGAAGGTAGGCGTCTGGCCGGTCAATGAAAAGTTTTCTCCTAAATTCGAGCGATCTCAACAAGAGGTTGCCAAGGCAAACGCCTCGCTTGGCTTGTGGGTCAGTCCTGGCTGTTTGTTTGGAAGTCAGAAAGCGATTCCCAAGATGCGGGAAGCTGGTTGGCGTTCTCTCGATCCATGGATGTCGATGACGGGGCCAAAATACATGGACGCCCTGGAGCAACGCTTGGTTCAGTTGGCCGAAGAAGGCGTGGGCTACTTCAAGCTGGATGGCGTCTTCGGTCACTTGAGAACGCGGAACTTTGACATCGAGGGCTTTCAGGGAGGAGAAGCGGTTCTCAATGAATCTAAATATGATGACGCGAAGGAACGGTATCTGTCGCGAGGTTCAGAACGACTGATCCAAATCTTCGATCGCATGGAAGAGGCGAACCCAGATGTCTATATCGTGATCTCCAATGGGGCGTTCTTAAGCCCATGGTGGCTGCAACATGTCGACGCCGTTTGGTTGATCAATGTGGGCGATCATGCCCGCGGAGATGATCGCAATTCGCAGCTTGCCTATCGAGACGGGGCCTATTATCAATTCGCATCTGCAGCGGCAGACAATGCTCAGTTCCCGCTGAACTCGATCTTTAATCACGAGCCGAAGAAGATCTCCAGTGACGAAGACCCCGAGGTGTTTCGCCGTTATTTGCTGATGAGCCTGTCGCGGGGAACTGGATTCGTTGAGTTGTATCTGAAAACGTTCAGTCTTAGCGAAAAGGATTGGGATGTCTTGGCGGAGGGGATGTTGTGGGTCGAGCGAATGTTCCCTACCTTCCGACGAGCGAAGATGATTGGTGGCGATCCTATGCAGAGCGAAGTGTACGGTTTTACCGGATGGGACGAGGAGCGTGGCTATCTCTCGCTGCACAACCCTTCCGGTGATTATCGCAAGTTTGAGATCGACTTGGATCGAACCGTGGGCCTGCCGACGACGCAGCAACAGCCAACAACATATGAGATATCTTCACCCTTTAAGGAAGACGAAGATGTCTTGCCCAAGAAGGCCATCGCTGGGAAGCGTCTAACGATTGATTTGCCCCCACGTTCCATTCGTGTCTTGGAGTTCAAAGCTTCACGAGACGGCGAGTAACGACCAGGAAACTCTACTACGCTGCGTGTTGCTTCTATAGTTTTCGATCAGATACTGCCTTCGACGAACGTATCAGATGTTCTTGTCGCTCTGGGGCGATCGAAAGGAGCTTCTCGAACAACATTTCGAGGACAGATTCGCCGGCGATGAGGGAAGGGGCCTCTGCTTTGATCGGATCGCGATTCGCTGTCGTGATCAGCGAGGTATCGGCCAACGAGTTAAGGGGAGACGTCGAAAAGTTTGTCATCGCCACGATCGAAGCTTTTTGCTCCTTGGCAACTTCCGCAGCATGTAAGATGTCTTTGGTGGCTCCAGAAGAACTGATCGCAAAAAGCGTATCGGATTTCGTCAGCAGTGTCGCATTGACGGCCATGACGTAGCCTTCGGTCGAAGAGCGAGCGTCAATGCCGATGCGACTTAATTTCCAAGCGAGGCTCAACACAAGAGGTGCCGAGCTGGCTACGCCCACGATCAGGACGACGCGACTTTTAAGTAGCTTGACGGCTGCCTGGTGCAGATCGTTTTCTTCCAGCAGACGCAGTGTCTCGTTTAAGTCACTGCGAAGTCGCTTGGCCGTTTCGCTTTCGGCAGGGTTCGCAGAGTTGTCTTCTACATGTCCGTGGGCGACTCCATCGGTCGCGAGCAGAATCTTGAACTCTTGAAAGCCCTTGCACCCAAGCTTTTGGCAGAATCGAATGATCGTGCCATAGCCAATCTCACTATGGGCGACGACTTCACTAATGGATCGATAGGCTGCCTCGGGATGATTTTCAAAATATTCCCCAGCACGCTGCTCCGCCGCGGTGAGATCGCCGTGAAGCCTGCGAAACGTTTTTCGCCAAGAGTTAGGTGAGACGTTGTTAGGGTTTCCGATGCTCATCGTAGCTTAGGCGTATCTATGAAAAGGGGCATGGGCCAGGCAAAGCTCACATGGTGCTTGCGATGAATTGCTGAGGTGTTTTGACGTCAGAAGATCATGGCAGTTGCTATGCATCATCATATTCGTTTGCCAGCAATGAACAACGCGTCTCATTGGCAGGATGAAATGTCCAGGATTTGTTATTGTAGAGTTAATTTTATCCAGAGTGATAGACTGGCTCGAATTAATTCGCCATATTGTGGTCTGAAAGCAGCAAGTTAGAAGTCTTGTTGTAGTGAATAAAAAATCCACTCGGCATTTCATGCGAAGTTGTCGAATCGCAACTTGGAGATAAGACACGATGCACAACAGGCCTCCGTTATTCCGTATTCAACTCGGGATGATTGCGAAATTAACTCTAGTAATGACGATCGGCTTTATGCTCAACCCATCACGCCTTCTGGCTGCTACCCAAGATTCAAAGTCGGTTAAAGCTTACGTCTGGGATCATCAGGATAAGTGGACGAATCGAACCGGTAGCGAGCAACTGCTCGCCGATGCAGGTTTCGAGGTCGAGCCTCTTCCGATGGATAAATCGCCGTGGGGGCTTTCCGGGCTGATCTTCATCGGAAGCTTCGCCAGTGAAGACCCCGCCTACCAAGGCTACATGAAGAAGTATGCCGAAGATCTCTACAAATTCGTAGACGACGGCAACGTTCTTGTGCAGATGACTCAGGCAGACCAAACAGAAGATCGACCGCCATTTCTGCCCACGACGTTAGAAGCACGTCGATGCGATATTGATTCTTCGGATGTGCACGTTTTGTCTCCCCAGCATTCGTTGGTTAAGGGAATGCCAACCACCAAGAACAAGCTGGCGTTCACGCATGAACGCCTTGGTTGGGAGACGTTCGATCGACAAAGCGGGTTCGAGGTTATCTTGAGCTCCGATATCGGAGCAGGGCACCCGATTCTAATGGAAGGAGCCTATGGCCAGGGACGTATTATCCTCGGGGCTATGCACATCGATAAATCGATCGATGAGGAAGGAAACCGCGTCGACGAACCGCAACGGCAAGATCTTGCCAAACGCTTTGCGTCGAATTTGCTGACCCACGTGCAAGACGTCGATAACCGCAAAGCGAAAGCTATCGAAGTCACGTTATCTCCGAGAGTCCAGCGAGGATTCGTCGAGGGATCTTGGACATTGGCGTTGCTGCCAGATACCCAGGTTTATTCCGTGCGGTACCCAGGTTTGTTCTCGACGCAAACGGCTTGGCTGCGTGCCCATGGGAAGGAACGAAACATTCAATACGTGCTGCACCTTGGGGACATCACCGACAATAACACGCGCAAAGAGTGGGAACGTGCCTCCGAATCGATGCGTTTGCTCGACGGCCAGTTGCCCTATGCGATCGTCGGTGGAAACCATGATTATGGCCCATCTGGAGACGCTTCCACGCGAGATACTTTTCTTAATGAATACTTCTCATTTGAGAAAACGGCGGAAATGCCCGGCTTTGGTGGAGCATTCGAGGATAAAAAGCTCGATAACACCTTCCATCTGTTTGAGGTCGCTGGCCAGAAATGGATTATCATCGCGTTAGAGTGGGCGCCACGCGACGAGGTGATTGCCTGGGCGAATGACGTGATGAAGAAGCATGCCGATCGTAAAGGCATCTTGGTGACGCACGCGTACATGTACTCCGATTCGCGGCGGTATGATCACACCGATTCGTCCCATCCCAATCACTGGAATCCACACAAATACCGTACGCCTCGTCCGGTGAACGATGGACAAGAGCTGTGGGACAAGTTGGTACGCAAGCACAACTTTGTATTTACCTTCAATGGGCATGTCCTTAACGATGGAACCGGATATCGCGCCGATCGGAACGACCACGGCCAATTGGTGCACCAGATCCTTGCCAATTACCAGATGCGGGAACTTGGCGGAGAAGGGTACTTGCGATTGCTTGAATTCGATCCAGATGGAAATACGGTTCACATGATGGCCTACAGCCCGCTCCACGACAGCTACATGTTGGCTGGAGATCACACTTTCACGATCAAGCTGGATCAAGCACCTGCCGATCAGCCGCAGCAAAGTGGATCGGAACCCAATGGTGATCCGCAAAGTCACCAACCAGAGTCCGTTACTCACGGAAAAACAGTTCGACCAAACATGAAGACGGTGAAAGCCCCCTGATGATTGGAAAGCCTGTCCGCCAGTTTGCAATGCATTTCTTCCCGGTTTTACTCGGCATTGTCGGGTTCTGTACGACGACGTCGGTCTACGCGGAGGAAATCCAGCGAGACGGCAGCGAGCAGAAGCCGCTTCAGGTAATGCTCATCCCGGCAGACACAGGCGCCGATACGACATTGAGTGACTTTCGACCGGTCTTCAATGCCATCAAGGAAAACTTTGGTCTTCATTGCGAACTGCGAGTTGGTACTTCCTACGCGGCTGTGGTGGAAGGCCTTGCTGCGAAGCGGGTTGATATCGCATTCGTCGGTCCAGTCACTTTTGATCAGGCTCGCCGCCGAAGTGCCGCGGAGCTTTTGGCCGTGGCGGTCAAGCGAAACTCGAATTCTTATCGCTCGGCCATCGTTGCACGGCGAGGTGAGAATGACCGCGGTCTGACTGACTTGCGTGGCAAGACAATCGCGTTGGGAGATATCAACTCGACCTCGAGCTTCCGATTTCCGATTGCGATGCTACTCAACGCGGCCGTCGATCCTGTCCTGGGATTGAAACGTGTCGTCATTACCGGCAGCCATAGCGATGCGTTGGCTGCACTGCGAGAAGGACATGTCGATGCAGCCGGCTGTTCGCTCGATGCCTATGAGAAAGCAATCAACACCGGTTCGATCAATGCAAAAGAGTTCCAGGTCGTTGCCGTTAGCCCACCTATTCCCAATCCTCCTTTGGTGATGAATTGTGGCTTGCCCGGCGCGGTGAAGGAAAAGCTGCGAGACGCATTTCGCAAGATCCATCAATCACCTGGTATTCGGCCAGAGATGATACGAGGATATGGTGGCGATCAATACGAGCGATATGACATTGATTTTCCCCAAGAGGATTTCGATGACGCCATTGCCCAGCTTGCTCCCGTTACGCCGCAGTTGATTGGTGCAATCATCGAGCGTGCGGCGAACCGTTAAAGAGTCGTGCAAGTCTCGTGCATCATTCGGTCAATTTTGCTGGCCTATCGGCTTCCGTTTTATCTTCTAAATGACAAGCAGAAACGTGATGCTTTCGATAAACGCGGTTAGCAAATCTTACGAAGGAAAGACAGGCCCAACGCAAGTTCTGCGCGATGTCAGCTTGCAATTAAAGCGAGGTGAGTTCTGCGTGATGTTAGGGAGTTCCGGAGCTGGTAAATCGACTCTTTTAAAACTGATCAGTGGGCAGTTGACCGCCGACCAAGGGCAAATTGCAATTGATGATACCGTTTTGACGACTAGGAATTGCCGGGAGCTGCAACGTCAAATCGGTATGGTTCATCAGCACTTCGAGTTGGTTGAAAGGCTGACGTGTCTCGACAATTTGATGCTTGGAATGCTTCCCTGGGTGCCACGGCGTCGATCCGCTTTTCGGTATTGGACAAGCCGAGAGCGTGCCAATGCATGCCAATGGCTCGATCGCGTTGGTCTGGAGCCATCTCATGCTCTAAGGCGATCGGGAAAGCTCTCAGGCGGGCAGCAGCAAAGAGTCGCTATCGCACGAGCCCTGATACGACAACCGAAATTGGTTCTGGCAGACGAACCTGTGGCGAGTCTTGATCCTGAGACGAGTCGTGCCATTCTTTCGTTACTCCGTGATGTTGCTCGTGAGTGTAACGCAACCGTTTTGTGCAGCCTTCATCAGCCTGATCTGGCTCACGAATATGCCGATCGTATTGTGCACTTATCCTCTGGGGTCATCCAGTTTGACGGACCTGTGACAGAGTGGGGCAACATGTCGAATGATCGTGGAGCGGCAGCCGTTCATCACAACTAAGCCAAGCATTCTCTAATCGTTTCTTAAAGCGATAGTAAACTGAACCGAGCCTCGACAGGCGAAAGCAACAAAGAGATTCTCGTGGTGCCCACCAACGGTTCTTCCCGTGACCAGCCTGAAAGTTCGGTAAATATCGACGCAATGAACCAAGCGGGCTGGCCTGTAAAGCGGCGTTCACTTTTGCCAGTGTTTTTGGCAACGATTCTGATTGGCTCGGCACTTATTTATTCGTTTGGACGAGTTGGATTGGCCTCGGCCGCGCAAGAAACAGTTCAGGCGATTCTATCTCTGGTGGGTCTCGGAGAGTCGAGTCAAGTCGTCGAAGCGACGACACGTTTTTTCGAGCAAGGTTGGCCGCCGATGATTGCAAGCGAGCAGGAAACGAGCCGAATCGAAAACTTTGAACGCGGCAGCTTACCGTGGTTTAGTTATATCGAGAAGCGAGAAGTGCCGGCGATATCGGTTGAGTTTGTTGATGGAACCGTGGTCGAACGAGAGGTAACCGAGGTAAAAGAAGTGCTCGTCAAACCGGTGGGGTACTTGCAGCGAGTTGCGTGGCTTATGTGGGAGACCTTGGAAATCGCCCTGTGGGGAACCATCATGGCGATCGTATGTGGTTTTCCCCTGGGAATGCTGGGCTCTAGGCGGATTACCAAAACTGGTCCACTTGTTTCGTTAGCAAGATCTGTTTGCAGCTTGAGTCGGGCCATCCCTGAACTGATCTCGGCACTTTTCTTCGTCCTGCTCTTTGGGTTTGGCCCTGCTGCCGGCGTTTTGGCACTCGGGCTTCATTCGGCAGGCTTTCTCGGAAAATTTTTCGCCGACGACATCGACAACACCAAGCCTGGTCCTTCGGAGGCACTCTCGTCTAGCGGCGTTGGTCGAATTGACGTATTTCTTCATGCGTTGTTGCCACAGGTGTTGCCACAATACCTCGCGTACGTTCAGTACATTTTGGAACGCAACGTACGAGCGGCTACAGTACTCGGGATTGTTGGCGCGGGAGGAATCGGGGTTGAGCTGATGGGGAAGTGGCATAACTTTCAGTTTGGACACGCGACAACCGTACTGATTGCCATCTTTTTGACCGTGGTTACCTTAGAAGCAATTTCACAAACTCTTCGGATGAAGTGGATACAAGACTAGTCAGCTTGTCGGTGCCGACATGTGAGCGACGTTCACTCGTTGAAGAGCTGGAAGCAGCCAAAATGGTTTGTCCGCATTTTCGAGATGAGGGCTTTGCTCGATTCCCTGAATTGATTCGGGGCAAGTTCCGCCGCCAAGTTGGCATGTTGACTTGCGAGGGACGTTTCCTGGATGTCTTCGTAAAACTGCGCGAGCAAAAAATGGCGTTCGGCAGTCGGCTGTATTTCCAACAGGCGAAGATAGGCGGCTTCGGCTTGATCGATTCTCCCAAGCTTGCGGAGTGCAAACGCCTCGCCTTGGAGTGATTGAGCGAGTCGAGCCTTTCGTAATTCTGAATTCTGCTTTGACCGCCAGAACTCAGAAGCCAATTGGAAGTGAAAAAGGGATTCCTTCCACTCGTGACGGTCTTGGTAAAGCGTTCCAAGTAGTTCATGGCCTCCATTCATTGCAAACGTGGGTTGCTGTGCGACGGGAAGCAGTAGTAGCAATGCGTCCTCGCGTTTGCCTAAAACGGCCAAGTCGATGGCACGTTCGATGCGGGGTGGTGGGAGCGAATCATCTGGAAGCGGATGCACGGCTCGAAGCTTAACCGTCGCGAGCCGTTCTTCCAGGTCATCGATCAATGGCTGAATCGGTCTTCCGCGAAAAGAACTCTCTGGATCCAGCAAGAGACAGCGTTTTAAAAGTTGCGACGCTTCCGCGAGTCGGGATTGGTCGAGGAACTCAAACGCTCGTTTCTCGCTTGAAAGAAGCTTGGCACGTTCATAGGTCATGGGAACCAGTATTAGCAGCAAGATCGCAAACAGCCATGAAATAGAGTTGGCATGCGATCGATCTTGTTCGGCCGAACCAACGCTGTTCTGTTTGTATGAAAGCAGCGTGCATACAATTCCTAGCGACGCCAGCAGCGCAGCAGAAATTCTGGTCGTGATGTTTCCATGCTCCAGCATGGTTGTTGTCGTATTTTCAGTCACGTTCCAGAAGCCAAGGCGAAATGCTGCCAGCAATGTTATGCCCACGCCCAGGGCAATGAAGGGAGGGAATGATTGGTTGCAAAGCCGGTATTCCGACCAGCTAACAATCAGCCAAGCCAAAGGGATGCCTGATGCGATTGCAACAGCTGCTACGTCCCACCAGGCATATGGCAGCAAGAGGCCGTCGTTGTTGCCATGAAAGAGCAGCGAGCCGATCCATGACGTTAGCACAAGAAGTGATAGCAAACGCGCGAGAGTCGAAGATGGTTGTTGTTCAAATGGATGACCCATGAAAATCTCTCGTCTTATTGTCCAACGCGGTTCGTCATGTTCGATCAGCAGGAGTGTTTGTTTTACGTTTTTTCCAAAGGGCTCCGTCGTACCCATAATGCAGAAACGCAACGATGACGTTCAGCAGGAGCCATGTTTCTAGGAGCTGGTGTTCAAAGAGCCAACTACAAGAACCAAGGACGACGATAAATATCAGTAGAGAAAAAGCCCATCGCGAGGCGATCCACTGGAAGATTCGATCACGAGAATCAATTTCGCGATTGCCGTGTTGCTTCTGCATCCGCCAGCCGACGACGGCCAGATATTCGCTTGCATGAAACCACGCTGAAGCGGTCGTCAACGTGAGTACGATCGCAGGGAAACTGAAGTGGATTGCCCAAAGCATGCCGGAAAAAAGTCCAATCATACTTATCAGGTATAGGAGCCGCCCGAGTGATTTTCGGTTGTAGTGCCATAAGCAATCGAGAAGCACCATGCCAGGCATGATCGGCGCTATCCAGTCGGCAATGGATAAAGCATCAGAAAGCATGCCTGGACGAATTGCGACTTGGGCTACTCTTAGAATGCAGTAAAGCATGAAGCCGCGTAGTAGAAGCTTTTCCAGCCAGCCTGGCAGGAATGTGTTGGCTTGACTTAGTCTCCCATAGATGCGGTAGATTCCATGGTGTTGGGATGCGAAGTGCCAAGCATTCCAAGTGTAGTCAATTGCCAGCAGGCAAGTTAGTTCTCCTGTTCCAATCCGTACGCCAACGCAGATAAGAACGACGGCGATAGCAAAGCCAAGGAAGAATCGAGGATTGGCCCGATAGGGGGTTCGATCAAGCAGGACCAGCCCCAACGTGCTCCATCGATGAGGTGTCGTAATGAAATAAATTTGCCAGAACTGGATTGCTTGCCGGCCGGATCTGTCGTCGAAATACTGGACGAGCACAAGAAGCGGCCAGAAGATGTTCGCGATCAAGAGGAGATCAAGCCCAGGGCCAAGGATCCAGCGGGGGCTTGGCGAACGAACGGAAGTATCGCTTTTCGATGCCTGCCGAGTTGCGGGCATCGAATTGGCAGTTTTCTTCGTGAGAGTTTTTTCCTGCAGGAGATCGCTCACATCAAGCCCTCGTGCGAGCGTCTTACATCCGTTTCAAGTCAATTGTCAGATCGTTTGCGCCTTGTGGTTTTACTTCGATCGTAATCGGAGACTTAACGGGATCTGCGTAGATGAAAGGGATGCGGTCCACTTTCGCAACGGTTTCGATTGGCTCGGACGACATCTTGGGTTCCTCGCCTGAATCACTGGCCACCATTTCCGGTTCCTCGGAAACTGACTGGACGACCATGACACGGAACTTGCCAGGAATCGATCCATCGCCGTCATTGTAGGTCGACATGACAAACGTACCGTCTTCACGAATTTCTCCTCCGGCGGCTTTTCCAGCTAAGTTGCCAATTGGGACAAAAGAGATCGCTCCTCCTCCCTTCATTGGTTGGCCATTGAATCGAATCACTCCTGAGGTTGGGTAAGCTTGGGGTTGTTCGTTTTGCGAACATCCAAGGGTGGATAAGCAGAGAATGGCAAATGCAATCAGGCGATAGGATGGCAGCATTGGATGTATCCTAAGAGAATTCAATGAGAATCAATCGAAGCCGTGGCGGCGAGGGAAGTCGGTATTGCTCGCCGCTACGTAGGTATGACGGTTTATTGTGAATTCGTTTGTGGCTTCATAAAGAAGGCTATGGGATGGAGACCACTTCGCGTCCACCGCGAGTGCCTAATCCTTGCCAGATTGTTAGATCGATGGTTTCTGGGAAGAACCGAACCGAGCCATCGGTCATCGCTGCCATGACGCCACCTGGATGATAACTGCGGGCCGCCGAATACATCTCGGTGTAAGGGCTACCAATTTGTACGCATGGCATGCCTTCGGCAGGGAAGTTGCGACATCCCCAGACACCATCAGGGGTGGTACTGTTGGGGCCGGTTTTGGTGCTGAAAATATCGGCTCCCATGGCAGGGTAGGCCCAAGTTCCGCGACTGTCTTGATAGGACGGACCGGTGCTGCTGGGCAAACGGTATTTCAGTTCGCTTAAGGAAATCGTGTTCGCTGTTCCGTCGGTGACGTCTTTCATGCTGAAGTCGGAGTTGTTTCCGAACACGCCCCCTTCGTCGGCGGTCTTCGTGTGGATCATTCCATAGCCAGCTTTACCGTAGCAAGCGGAATAGTTACCGCGTGCAAGATCTTCCAGGCCGGTTCCGTTTGCCAGCTGTTCGGTGGTGGACGGATGGGAAGGGCAGTTCATCGCATCCAGTTGCTCTGAGCCAACGGTAATACCTTGCGAGGTATAGGTCCCATTGCCTAGCCAGTCCGTAACTTCAGGTCGCTCGTTTGCAATGATCATGAACTGCTCGTGAAGGGCAGGCTGCTCGATATGTGAGAGAATCAACAGGCTCCAAGAGGCACCGATCGCAGGGGTTCCGCTACCGTGAGCTCCGTTAGGGTTGTCTCCTCGTTCGTTGATTGCACCGGAAGGGAAAGCAAGGAATGTGTCGTGGTAGTTATGAACGGCAAGCTGCAGTTGTTTTAGCTTGTTCGAGCATGACATTCGCCGTGCTGCTTCACGTGCCTGTTGAACGGCGGGAAGAAGCAGCGATACGAGAACACCGATAATCGCGATGACGACTAGCAACTCGACCAACGTAAAGCCAGCCAGCGATCTTTGAGAGGCACGAAAGGGCGAATTGATGACCTTCATATCGGTCTCCATTTCAGAGTGCGAGAATGATCTAAAGATTTAAAAGAAGGGGCCAGGTAAAGCGGCTTAGGCCAATGCGAACGCTCGAGAGTACTCGCAGAGGGACTTGTTTGCCGCATGGATGGATAATCTATCCGTTTAGCTTGTGAAGTCCATCAAGTTTCTAGATTTAGCCAGGACATTCACAAAATGTTAACCCATTGAAGGCGTTTTCTTTAGATCCAAACGCGGGTGGATTGGCGTAAGCAGTATCGCACTGTCGGTACAATCAAGACGCAATTCGCAATGTGAATATAATATCCATTCGTGTTTAGGGTAGTTGCGTTGCCACAATTGTATGCTGATTGTGTGGCAGTCTTCCGCAATCTAACGATGACGTCTTTAGATTGATCTTCGCGGCGATGCTTGGCCCTTAAGGGGACGCGGTGATAAAGAATTTGCCGGTCAGATGGCAAGTGCTATCGGCATGTCACGCGAGCGGACAAAGCCTCAGTGAGCGAATTGGTCCACGCCATGTTAAGGGATCGTGGTCGCATGTTCGCTTTCTTTAGAGGATTCCGCGACAACTGCACCATGTTGCCGCAATGCCCTCATGACGCCTAGATAAATGAAGGGGTTGTTGCCAGGGGAAGATTGGTTCTTTTCGCTCCAGCGATCGTAGCCGAGTTTCTGGAATGCTTCATCGTCGAGGTGCCCGAGTTCGATAAGTATCGAACGCATCACCGAGGCGCCTTGCAGATTGAGATCTTGCATCACGGGTGAACCGTCGGAGTAGCGGATTGCGGCCAACTTGCGTAATGCTGATGTCTTGGGAAGTGAGGTGTCAGCATCAGTTGCGGCAGCGATCGGGTTCCATAGTGTGTATTCTGCGTCGTATGATTGCTGAAAAATCTTAGACTGCTGGCCATGAGACTGTGGCCATGGCCCAGCAGGATCGTAGCGAAGGTCCCCCAATGCCTGGTGGCAAATGCCGTGCTCGAACCAGCGTGTCATGCCTTCGAGGTACCAGCGATTCTTAAAGTACGTGGCTCCATATTGAATCAAGTGGAACATCTCGTGCGCTGGTGTCACGTTATGAATAGGGTCGACATGAGAGCCAATGGTGATCGCCAAGACTCTTTCGTCGGGGCGGATGCCATTCATCGGACGAGCTCGGCTCATGGCGTCATAGGCAACTCCATTTCCTTTCGCACGATGAAGTAGCGTGACCTGAATGCAGGTTGCTTCCTTAAAGCGTGATGAGGTGAGGGGGTCAGGGAATTGGAGAACTTCGCAGTAAAGTCGATAGGCAACGTTAAGCTGCCGAGCCACGTCTTCAACGCGGTCCGGTACGCCTGAGCGATCATGATCGTCCGGTGCAACAGCCGATTCGCCTTTGAGGGTGTAAAAGATGCGGAACTTACCGGCAATCAAATAGCGGTCTAGTTCGGTAGCTGCATAGATTTCCGCCGGGAAAGAACTGGCTAAAAGGACAACGCCCAGCAGTCCGAACGATGTTCTCCAAGCGGAACGCGAGTTAGTCAGCAAACTTCTCTCTCCAGATGGCAATACCACGGGCTCCAGTTGAGTTAGCCCAGGCACGGCTCATTGAACTTGTGTTGAATTCAAATGATATGTTGCCCTGTTTGTCGACTGCGATAAGGCCTCCGTCGCCGGGTTTGAGTACCTCGTTGATGCACGCTTGCATCGCTTCAGAAAGCGATTGATTGGCAAATCTTATGCGCCAGTTTACCTGCGCCGCAATTGTATGACGGATGTACTCTTCGCCGCTTCCTGTAGCACTGACGGCGCATCCTTGATTGTCAGCATAGGTTCCCGCGCCGACGATCGGTGAGTCGCCGACGCGTCCGACCATTTTTCCCGTCATTCCTCCGGTGCTGGTTGCCGCCGCAAGATTTCCCCGTTGATCCAATGCTACGCACCCTACGGTTCCGCGTGAAATATCCTGATCGCTAAGGTCTCCTTCCTGATTCATCGTCGTAGGCAGTTGATATTTGGGTGCCTCCGGAACTGGCTGTCCTTTGCTGAGAAGTTTCTTTTGCAGTTGCTGCCATCGGGTGCCATCGTAAAAGTAATCAGGCGATACCGTGGCAATGTTTTGTGATTTGGCAAACGCTTCAGCTCCTTCGGATGTCAGTAAGACATGCGGCGTCTTTTCCATCACAGATCGGGCCAGCTGAATAGGATTGCGAATCGTTTCCACGGCTGCGACGGCGCCGCATGATAGGTCTCTTCCGTCCATGATCGAGGCGTCCATCTGGTGAAATCCCTCGGCATTGAATACGGCTCCTTTGCCTGCGTTGAAGCAAGACGCATCTTCAAGAACCGTGACGGTTCGCTCGACAGCATCAAGTGCTGAGCCGCCTGAGCTTAAGATAGATTCTCCTTCGCGAAGTGCTTCACTCAGAGCTCTCTTGTATTGCTGCAACCGCTCTGGCGAGATATCCTTCGAAACAAATCCTGCCCCGCCGTGCAAAGCGATTGCCCACTGCGGTTTTTCCGCGGAGAGTCGGCCGCAGGCGAACGCCGTTGCTAGAAAGCAGATCGAAAGCGCCAAGTGTTTTCGATTTAAGTCGGAAGGCTGCATCGTGATTCTTTCCACTGGCAAGCAAAAGAAAGTCAAAGACGGCAAGGGAGGCCACATTCAAATCTAGTTTGGACGAAGAAGCCAGCAATGCTATATTGCGCAAAATGCCTGGGCTTATGCGCATGGCCATTGGAACCATTCCTAACGAACTATACTGAAACACCCCATATTGAAACGCTCCGAGTTCTCATGATTACTCTCGGGGGTAACAGCCTTCCACGTCAGCCCCACGGGAGATTCCTGGCTAATGTCGAGTGATCGGTCGATCGTCGTTTTAGTGGAAACTTATGACAGCTGGGGACGCAACGTTGTCGAGTCTATTTCTCGTTTCGCTCAACTCGCACGTTGGTCCCTGGTGATCTCACCTCGCGATAACGACGGGCGATTGCATTTGCCACCTCAGTGGAATGGAGATGGGGTAATCGCCATGTTGCGCGATGCGGCCATGGTCGACCACCTTCTGGATGCCCACGTTCCGGTCGTGGACGTCGATGCGATAATGCAACATGTTGGTGGAGTCGGGCGAGTCATTACCAATGACAATCTCAGAGTGTCGATGGCGGTCGAGCACTTCCGGGCAATGAACTTTCGCCACTTTGCGACCTACGCTCCGAGGGTGAATCGATATCCCGATTGGCGATCGCAGTTGTTTCGCGAGGTGGTCGAGGAAGCGGGTTTTGAATGTTTCGACTTCCACGACGCTTGCGGTGAAAACTTCGGTTGGTTTGCTGACTCGAAAGAGGTGGCCAGCTGGATCCGACAACATCCAACTCCACTAGCAGTCTTTTCTCCCGATCCTGTTCCTGCTCGACAACTTGCGGAGATTTGCCAGTGGGAAGAAATTCGCGTCCCGGATGAGGTCGGGATATTGGCAGGTGATACGGATGACTTGCTGTGTTCCATCGCCTTTCCGCCAATTTCCAGTATCGAGCTTGATTGCTATCGGATTGGTCAAGAGGCGTGTCGTTTACTCGCCGGGATGATCGAAGGCAAGGAGCCGCCGGATGAGCCGATCCGTATTGCTCCGCTGCGAGTCATTCCTCGCCATTCCACCGAAATTTTAGCCGTGTCAGATCAGGAGGTTGCGGAGGTTCTCCGGTTCATTCGTTCCCGAGCATGCGAGCCAATCCGGGTAACCGATATCCTTGAGGTATTTCCAATCTCGCGACGTCGTTTGGAACAGAAATTTCGCTCTCTACTTGGCCGTTCGATTGCTGAGGAAATTCGTCGCGTCCGCTTAGAGCAAGCTCGGCAATTACTTGTCGAGACGACACTGTCGACTTCAAGCATTGCGACCAAATGTGGCTTTTCCAGCGGAGTCGAATTGGCCCATGCTTTCCGGAAGTATCACGGCATCCGGCCGTCAGATCTTCGCAAACGTCGATGATTCAACTCTGCGCAATCACCCATGTTTATTGCGCAGCGGAACATTGCTACTTCTAAAACGCGCGAGCACAATCGAATGCGGTTGGAGCTTTTAGCCTTTGGAAGTGGACAGATTAATCGATGGTAACTTTGTCGAATCCGAAAGTGGAACTGCATAAGTCTGAAAGTAAGCAGGGTAGTACCCTCGCGCCAGGGCAAAAGCCAGTTGTCATTGTCGGCGGGGGAGTGATTGGAGCGGCATGTGCCTACTATCTATCGATGCTGGGAAGCCGAGTCGTCGTAATCGATCAAGAGGCTTTCGGCAACGCATGTTCACACGGCAACTGTGGCTACGTTTCGCCTAGCCATATTCTTCCGCTTTGCCGGCCGGGAGCCGTGCTTTCTTCGTTGAAGACACTGTTCGCAAGGAACTCGCCTTTCAAGATTCGTGCCCGACTCGACCCAAAGATGTGGTGGTGGTTTCTTCGATTTGCTCTGCGTTGCAACCACTCCAGCATGATCGAAGCGGGGCATGCTCGGCACGCCCTGTTGAACTCTTCACGTCAACTGTACCAATCGATGATGGACGACGGCCAACTGGGTGACTGCGAGTGGGAAGCGGTGGGTTTAATGTTCGTCCATAGCGACCGCCCTCATTTCGAGTCGTTTGAAAAGACCAATCAGCTGCTGATGCGGGAGTTTGATACAAGTTTCGAGCGACTGGATCAGGCCGAGCTTCTTCATCGTGAACCGGCACTGCGTGATGTGGTTTGTGGTGCCTGGATGTTTGAGGGAGACGCGCATTTACGTCCGCACCTTCTGATGAAATCGTGGCGAAGATTACTGGAGGAGCAGGGCGTTGAAATTCGCGAGCAGTGCGAGTTTTATGACTTGGACTCGAATGGAAGTAATGCTCACGCCATTGAGACAAATCAGGGAAGAATTGAAGCGGACCAAGTGATCTTTGCCACAGGTGCCTGGTCTCGCATGATTCAGCAAAAGCTCAAAGCTCGAATCCCCGTAGAGCCTGGCAAGGGCTACTCGATTACGATGCAGCGTCCTGAAGTTTGTCCTAAATATCCCATGCTGTTTGAGGACCATCGAGTCGGTATCTCTCCCACAGCAAGTGCGTTTCGGATCGGTTCGACGATGGAGTTCGCTGGGTACGACTCGTCCTTGCGAGAGGATCGACTTCAGCTGCTGACTGATACCGCGAAGTTTTACTTGCACGATCCAATTCGAGATCCGTTTGTCGAGCGTTGGTACGGATGGCGACCCATGAGTTGTGACGAAATCCCTTTGGTTGGACGTGTGCCGCGTTACAGCAATGTCTGGCTTGCTGCTGGGCATAGCATGCTTGGACTGTCAATGGCTACGGCAACCGGCAAGCTCATTTCAGAAATGATGACCGGTCAAACACCTCACATCGATCCCCATCCTTACCGACCCAGCCGTTTTTAATTCGGTGGAAAAATCCAGCGACTATTCTCCGCATTCGAAGAGGAAAGATGATGTTCGCACGATTGTCCCGTCACCTGTGTACGCTTTTGCTGCTCTTGTTGATAGCGATGTCGGCACAAGCCAAAGATGACTTGGTTTTGGCTAACGCGACGATTTATGACGGAACAGGAGATCCTCCGATCGTCGGTTACGTAGCCGTTGACAACGGAAAGATCTCTGCCATCGGAGAAGGCCAGCCTCCGGAAGCGACCTGGACGATCGATGCCAAAGGGCTCGTCGTATGTCCTGGATTTATTGACCTGCATACTCATAGCGACTCAGGTGTCGTGTCACCAACGCGACGGGCCTGCGTGAACTATTTATTGCAGGGATGTACGACCTCTGTAACTGGCAACTGCGGAAGTGGCAAGCGATTAGTAGGGGCGTTTTACGATCAAATCGACGAAGCGGGAGCTGGTACGAACGTCGCTCATCTGATTCCTCAGGGGACGCTACGTCGCTACGTGGTTGGCAACGAAGATCGGGAAGTAACCGATGAGGAAATGCAGCAGATGCGAGACATGGTTCAGAAGGCGATGGAGCATGGCGCCTGGGGGATGTCGACGGGCTTAATTTATTCGCCTGGAATATTTACCCCGACGGAGGAGTTAATCGACTTAACCACGATCGTCGCACAGCATGGTGGTATCTATGCGAGTCACATTCGAAATGAGGAAGCCGATCTTTTACCGGCGATCGAGGAGGCCATTAAGATCGGCAAAGAGTCGGGCTGCCCGGTTCATATTTCCCATATCAAGTCCGCGGGAACCTCGAACTGGGGTGGAGCTCACTTAGCCATCCGAACAATTGAAGAGGCTCGCGCGGCGAACTATCAAGTGACAGCTGATCAGTATCCGTACACGGCTCTTAGTACGACGCTCACGCCGATTCTGTTTCCCGGTTGGGCTCGCTCTGGTGGCAAATCCAAGTTGTCGGAACGTTTGGATGATCCAGAAACAGGTGCCAAGATTCGCGATGAAGTTGCTAAGAAACTAGCTGATATCAGCGATGGCGAGCGAATCTATATCATTCGCTGTTCATCGTTTCCCAGCTATGCAGGACAGAACTTGAAACAAATTGCCGCATCAGAAGGTGCGACTTCGCTTGCAATCGCTGAAAAGATTGTGCGCGGAAGCGGCGCTAGTATTATCAGCTTCGCCATGAGCGAAGACGACGTGCGGCAGATTATGAAACGGCCATGGGTAGCAACCGCGTCTGACTCTTCGACTCGGCTTCCCGGAGCGAGCCGTCCCCACCCGCGAGGATATGGCACGTTTCCGCGAAAGCTCGGGTTCTATTCACTGCGTGAAGAAGTCGTACCGCTCGAACATGCAATTCGCAGCGCCACTGGACTTCCTGCCGATATTATTGGCTTTACCGACCGAGGATATCTCAAGCCGGGTATGGCTGCAGATATCGTTGTGTTTGATCCCGAAAAACTCATCGACAAAGCGACATTTGACCAACCCAATCAGTATTCGCAAGGCGTCGCTTACGTCTTTGTGAATGGTACCGTAGCCGTCAGTGAAGGAATTCCTACTGGTGCTTTAGCCGGAAAGGCGCTTCGCAAGCCGCAAAAAGATACAAGCAAGAAAGCATCTTCAAAGTAACAAGTTGATGGTTACAGATAGGAACGAATAAGAGGGACTTACGGATGAACGAAGCCCTTCGAAATGCGCAAAGTGCCAAGTATTTTACGCATTGAACTATCAAGATAAATGAATGCTTAAAGTAGAATGATAGAACACCTGACCATGCATGCGACTGCCTTTCCCCACAGGGCTCGTCGATTTAGTTCTATATGTATTTCACTAAAATTGCATGAGGTACGGGTATGTCTTCAACGACACTTCGACGTCCAGGTTTTACTCTGGTCGAACTCTTAGTTGTTATTGCTATTATTGGGGTTTTGATCGCTCTTTTGCTGCCGGCGGTCCAGCAAGCACGAGAAGCTGCTCGCCGAATGCAGTGCAACAACAATCTGAAGCAGATTGGGCTGGCTCTACACAACTACCATGATACCTTTGGATGTCTGCCTGCAGGTTATCATGACGTCGACTACGCCTATCGTCTTGAGCCGATCTATGGCTGGGCCGTTTCGATTTTACCATTCTTGGAATTGAACAACCTCTTCGAGGAACTCGATCCTAATCACATTCCGTTAAGAGCTCGCTATCATTCTGGCTACACCGCAGATGACCAGCGCCTTCTTCAAACACGAATTGACGCGTATCGCTGTCCCTCGGATATCGCCGGGGATACCCACGCGTTTGTCTTTGGTGCGACGGATCACTTCTACCCAGGAACATCAAATTATGTTGCCTACGGAGGAGCTGGCGATACAACGGTGACGCTTCGCGACAACAACGACGCGCATGGTACATTCTTCGGCGGATCGTATCTTAAGTTTCGTGATATCACAGATGGAACCTCGAACACGTTTTTCGTTGGTGAACGAGATGCAAGTAAGGTCGGTCCATCAAGTAGTGGCCATACAACAAACTTCGGTGCCGCAGTTTGGGCTGGTGTCGCTAGCCGAACGAATTCCCATCGTCCTTACCGAACCCTTACTCATGCGGTCTACCGTCCGAATCATGACTATGTTGCGGCTCTCGATGACGAGTCGAACATATATAACGGGAGAGGAGTTAGTAGTCTTCATCCCGGGGGTGTCAACGTGCTGTTGGGGGATGGTTCGGTCCAGTTCGTCTCCGAGACCATTGAGCATTACTATACGTACCGCTACATGGTTTGGCGAAACGACGGCAATGTCGTAAGTGAGTACTAAGCTCTGTCGTCCCTGTCTGGAATTTTGCCTGAGCGTTTCTGGGGACGCTCAGGCCTTTCAATCATCGTATTTTCGGAACGTCATGACGGCGCCGTTACCTTAGGAATCCACTAATGATTTCAGCACGATTATTCCACCTGTCTAGCATCCTATTGGCCGTTGCAGTACTTGGTTGTTCGTCCGCAACAGGTACAGTTGAAGGAACTATTACCGTAGACGGCGAGCCAGTTCAAGGTGTTGAGGTGATTTATCAATGCCCTAGCTTTTCGGCTGAAGGCTCTGGTATCACCAATTCGGAAGGTCACTACCGAGTATTCTATGGCCGAGGCAACCGTGATCTTCCTATCGGGGAATATCAGTTGTCACTCGGAATCATGTTGCCTGAAGACTCAAGTGGTGCCAGTGGCAAGCTTCACAAAAAAGTGAAGCTCTTCAATGACAACTCAAGATCGGAACAAGTCAAGTCGGGCAATAATGTAATTGATATTGAAGTGAGCAAGGGCTCGGCTTAGTTCAGAGAATGCCTAATGCCGAACAATGATTTGTTCGGTTCAAGCGAATTTAACTGAGCATTTTCCGTCATCGAAGTTGTGTCTGCAGCTTCGGTGACGATTCAGTTCGCCGATGCGTAACGTAAGATCAATTGCAGGACTTACTTCGAACGCATGTGTCCCAGTTTTCGAGTGTGCACGACATCGACAACTTTGCCTTCATCAGATAACGCAAGATGAAAACGATCTTTTCCTTGAAGCCGATGCAGCGACAAGTGATACGACTCGGTCGATTTAGCGAGAAAAGGACGATCGTCCGGTCCATCTGGTGAACGAATCTTGCCCCACGAGCCGTCGCCGAGATAAAGGATTCCTCGCTCATTGACCAAACCGTCCTTAATTCGATGCGTTCTCTTAAACGCGTGATCGTGGTGTTCTAAGGCGGCGTCAACGTTGTATCTCTCTAGTAGCGGACTCCAGTGTTTTCGCATCGAAGCGTGTAGCTCTCCGTCCGCACCACGTACGCATGGATACATAGGAACGTGATTTACAACAAACACGTTGGGATGATCTTCACGCTGCTTAAGTGTTTTCTTAAGCCAGTCGGTTTGCTCGCCATGGACAGACGATGTGTGTCCAGAATCCATTAACACAAGGGAGAGGTAATCGCCGAAATCAAGAGTGGCGTAACCTGTTTCTGGGTACAGGCCGTCAAACATCGCGTAAAAGAAGGGGGCCTTGGATCGTGTCTTACCGTAGAAACCATCCGTTTCATGATTGCCTATGCAGGCCACAAGTGGAATCAGGTGCCCACGGTCGTCACGTAAGTCTTCGGAGTACTGATCGAGAAACTTCAAGAAGGTACTGGCCGATTTTCCATTTTCGTACGCGAGGTCTCCTCCCATGATGACAAAACGCGGTGACTGAATCGCGGCAACCTGATTGGTTCTGCGGGCGGCGTTTCCGGTGCCACTATCGCCGCCTGACACAAAGGTAATTTCATTAGTTGCTTTGGCTGGCATTGTCCGTACGCTCTCTTGTGGTGAGTCGAGCCCAATGCGAATGCGGTAGGTCGCGTCGGGCACTAAATCAACCAATTCGGCACGAAATTGCCATAGATCGGTATGGGGAAATCGACGAGCGACATGAGGTATCTCCCGCCACGTATTTTGCCCACTTTGTCGATACCAAAGATTTCGAGTCAGTCCGTCTTGTTCATTCTCGCCCAGCCATTGCAAGGTCATCGTTGTGGTGGGATCACGCTGCCAAGTCGCAAGGAGGGCACGAGGCTGAAAGGAGGGTTTCTCCGTAAACTTTGGAGCTCCCAACGCGTGATGATTGTGATTCAAAATGCCTGACAAACCGCCAGCGACAAGCAGCGAAGATGATCGAATAAAAAAGCGACGATCGAATGACACGTGACCAAACCTTGTGGCAAAAGTGGAGCAGGGGGGGAGGGATTTCGATACTACTTGAAGTCATGTTACATGACAAACGGAAACGATGCCCATCGGTAATTCCTCGCCTGAGATTCTCTAGTAGTTTTGCTTTCTAATTCAAATTTCTTTGGCGGCAGTTCGCAAACTCGGTAAGTGGTTTCGAGTGCTTGCCGGAAGATTGGATCGAGCATTTGTTCGCGCCAATCACGTAAAGCGTGATAAGAATTCCCGCCGTGCACAAAGCGATTATTGGAACGTACGTCAGAAGGCTGAGCATGGACATCTTCCTTAGGCAGTAGGTGTGTTAAAGTGACTACTGCCAGTCTAGGGAGGCTCCCTAAAGTGCCCCTGAAGATTAGATAAAATCGGCCTTAGATAGACGAAACCGTCGCGATGGTTGGCTTCGCACTCAAGTATTTGGGGCAAGATGAAGTCGATTTTATGTTCAAAACAGAATCACCAGGAAGGCTTCGGTAAGATAGAGGGGTAGTCAATCGTGCCAAAGGAAATCTGCTTACACCGTTATGTCTAGCCGCCTGTTAATCATTGAAGATGAATCGCAAATTGCCGATTTTTTGTTGCGTGGTCTAGGAGAGGAGGGGTTTAGCGTCCAGCATGTATCAGACGGGCGCATTGCTTGGCAATTATTGCAAGAGGAAACATTCGATTTAATTCTTCTCGATTGGTGGCTACCTGGCGAGGATGGAATTGACGTGCTGCGTCGATTCAGAGGCATTAACCGCGAAACGCCAGTCTTGTTTTTGACTGCGCGAGATTCGGTTTCCCATAAAGTAGAAGGTCTTGATGCAGGGGCTGACGATTATTTGGCGAAACCATTCGCATTCGCTGAACTGCTGGCTCGCGTGCGAGCCCTTTTGCGACGCCCCAATCAACCGTCAGGATTGCATTTAGAGTACGGCGATGTCCGAGCAGATTTAGGAAGTCAGAAAGCAACACGAGATGGATCGACGCTCGGCCTGACGGCTAAGGAGTTTTCGCTGCTCTGCTTATTCTTGCAGAATCCGGGCAAAGTACTGACGCGTACACGGATCTTTGACACCGTCTGGGGCGATACCTTTGATGGTCTCTCGAACACTATTGAAGTTCATATCAAAGAACTTCGGCGAAAGCTGGAGCAATACGGTCCGAGGGTAATACAAACAAGACGTGGACGCGGATACGTGTTAGAAGCGAACTCACCGGAAGACGAACTGACATGACTCTAGTCAATCGAGTTTCCGCCTTCTTTCTCGTAGCATTGGCAGTAAGCCTTCTTGTAAGTTCGTGCGCGATATTTTTTTCGATTCGCTATTATTTGTTCAGCGAGTTTGACTCACAGGTTTTGACTGGAATGCGCGTTGTCGGAGCTGCTATCGAAGTCGAAGAAGATGGGGTGAAATGGCAACCTTCCGAGCACACAATCGGTGTTGGGGACGACTTGGAAATTGATGACGTTCGCTGGATCATCGTGGATGAAAATGGCCGTGAGATTGATCATTCGGCGAATATGAACCATAGCCAAGAGGCTATCGACGCCATTCAACGTCTACCAAAGTCAACGCAGCCAGGCTCACTGCAATTCGCAACTCAAGGTTCATGGCGATACGTATGGACAACGATGACCGCACCGTCCCCGAAGCCTGAAGGTGATCGCGAGCTAGATGAGTTTGCTGAGATTGTTTTAACGGTTGCACGGCCAACGGACGAATTGCAACAAAAAATTGCCCGACTCGGAATCTTCTGTCTCTTGCTTCCTTCGCTTGTCTGGAGTGCGGCTGCATTCATTGGGAGAGCTTATTGCCAGAGAGCTCTTAGGCCTGTGAATGTCATGTCAGCGCAAATTCGTGAATCGAAGGCGAACGAATTTGAATTTCGCTTGCCAAAATCCAATCAACGCGACGAGTTGTCAGAGATGGCTGATGCATTCAATGATCTGTTAGAGCGAATGCAGGAAGCTTTTCAGAGGCAACAACGGTTTAGTGGAGATGCTGCTCATCAGTTGAGAACGCCTTTGACGGTGTTGCGAGGGCAAATTGACGTTGCTCTGATGCGTCGTCGGAGCGAGAGCAACTATCGCAAGGTCTTAGAGACGATCAGTGAACAAACAACGCAATTGCAAAACATCATTGAATCACTCCTCTTCTTAGCTCGAAACGAAGATGACAGTGGTGCCATTCTTGATCGCCAACTCTTGCCCGTCGATGCGTGGATGAAAACCTATGCGGCAGGATGGGGTGCGCTACCGCCTGAGAAGCAAATTTCCTGGAGCATTCAAAGCCAGCAAGCGATTGACGCTTCACCGACATTGCTCCGCCAACTGTTAGACAACCTGATCGAAAACGCCATAAAGCATAGTCCCGCGGGTACTCTCATTCACGTTTCAGCGACCGACCAAGCCGATTGCGTGATGATCTCTGTCGAAGATTCAGGCCCCGGCATTTCGATCGAAGATCAAAAATACATCTTCGAGCCATTCTACCGAAGCAGTTCTGCCAGAAGTCGCGGCGTTCACGGGACAGGCCTCGGACTAGCAATCGCTGCCCGCATTGCAAAGCATATGCGTGGCGAGGTCACATGCGATTCAGCGGCCAGGAACGGATCACGATTCACCGTCAAAATCCCTGCCACCTAAGTGCCGGCCAACGAATGATGTTTAGCTTTCGTTATAGTAGATTTAGTTCAAGGGGGCAGGTCACAGTAAGTCTTGTTCTCAACAATATGGATGATGATCTACTGTAGTTTTGCTATGCAGCTCTTCGGGACGTCGTTGCCCCAGAGTGAGTTTCTGGCTGTGCAGTCGTATTGTCGACAGGGATATCGGTATATTGGCCTGGCCCAATGTATCGAAAAAAGAGTGAAGCAAGTTTGAATGGCCCCAATAAGAAGTCTTTCGCTTTCAGGCGACTTCCTTCGGCGTCTACCCATCGTTCCAGTGGTTGCTCGTAAACAACCTCATGCAGGTCCGTCCGGAAAAGCTTTCGCATCCGAATGAACATCTCGACATCAAAGAGCCAGCGATCGTGAAACGGTTTTGCAAAAATTTCGCTGAGCCATCGCTCGTTTCTAAAAAGCTTGGCTCCGCATTGAGTATCCCGGAGTCTCAGTCGGAAGAATAGGTTGGTTAGCGTGGCAAAAACCATGCCGATAAACCGTCGACGTGCCGTGCGATCTATCGAACGCCCAGCTAACTTGAGGCGACTGCCTATCACGGCCTTTATTCGAGGAGCTGCGAGTATTCTTTGATGCATGGTAACAAGCTCGCTAAGCGGGGTTGCCAAGTCGGCATCCAAGTAGCCAATAAATCTTATGCCACGAGGCTCCGCGAATATTTCCTCTTGAGCAAAAAGAATGCCTTGTCGTGTTGCTTCTGCTTTGCCTGAATTCTCTTCTAGGTGCAATATGGCGACCTGCCGTATTCCAGATGAGCTTCGCAGAGAGCAGAGTACCTCTTGGGTATTGTCCGTGCTGCCATCGTTCACAAAGACAAAGTGAAACGCCGTATTGGCTCGGGCAAAGTCAATAAATGCTTGTCTATCTAAACGGTCAGCTTCATTGAAGCAGGGAACCACGATAGCAACATTTTCAGCGTCATGTTGTGTCAGCATTGGAACTTGAAGTGCTTGCGTTTCGATAGAAAGGGAGAGGGGCATCATGGGGGCGAAGCATAACTGAACAGCGCTTTTTTTGTAAATACGAATCGCATGAGGCCTCAACTGCTCGGTACCGCGGCTACCCACTTACGACTAGCCACTCGTTTTTGGTTTTGCCAGAATGCCAATTGCTGGCTGTTTTTGGCGACTGTTCTTGGAACTTGGTCTTTGACAAGTTCAGTGCAAGGAGTATCTTCCATTCCAATGTTTGCAAACAGCGCGTTTGAGCAGGCTTGGGGGACGTTTTCCTTCTTTTCTGCTTAAGTCATTATTCTTAGGATTTGCTAGCAGTCAGGTTACGCTGCCCGCAAATGACTAGGCATTAAGAGATGCGTTAGTAAATTCGGGCAACTGTGAAAGCTAACAAGGTGGCGGCCTACTACAAAGCGATATTCGTTGCGGTCTCTGTTTTTGCATCCGCGATTCTTTTGGCGTCATTGGCACGCTATGACCAGGCCATCGTTACTTTTAGTAGCGATGAAACCTATGTCGGTTTGCTGTATCGTCATCTTCTAGAAAATGGAAACGTCCGTGATTTTGCACTGAGCAATACTTCGTATCTCTTTCCCGATGTTTTAATTCACGCCCTTTCGCTAAATCTTTTTTCCGACGAACTGACTGCGCAGATTGGTTATGGGGCAATTTCGCTGACAATTCTGTTCACTTGCATGTTGCCCTGGTTTCAGGACATTGAGAATTCATTTTCTGAGGCCGATAGTCGTACGAGTCAACGCTCACTGCTACCGGTGTTCGCCGTTATTGCTTGTGCGTTTCTCGTCATTGGCTGGCAAGGCGTCATAGCGACGCCGCTACGAACAACTGGATATCAGCTTGACTCGTTCTCTTTATTCTTTTGCCCAGCTCATCATGTGGGAGCGGCTATTGTTGGTTTCCTAGTTCTTCTTTTAGTTAGACGTGTGTACTTTAGTGCGAGGGGTACGTCGTTACTGACGCTGCTAGGTATCTTCGCATTAACATTTTCTACATTCGCATCTGATGCGCTAGCTCTACCTTGGTGGATAGCATCGATTGCCGCAGCCTCTTTGCTATTCATGCGAGATGCGGACCTGCGCACAAAGGCGGCGCAGGTTTTGGGAGTGCTGATTCTCGGCGTGCTTTTGGGAGCTGTGGTAAGTCGGCTGCTTCGCAATATGGCAATTCCCTACGATCCTGGAATGAGCATTAATCTCTCGCTAGAAAATGCTCTGATGCAGATCGGACGACTTTGGGGATATTATTCTCATGTGACAATCCATTCACCTGCAATAATTGTGATCAATCTAGGAGCCATGCTTTCCGCTTGGCATCTGTGGCAATCTAAGTCGATCGAAGCAAGGTTTGTATCGAGGGTATATGTATGTTCGTTTCTTCTTTCAAATATGGCGGTACTTGTTGGACCAGTTTACATAACGACCCGACTTTTTATTGGAGTGGATTGCCTTGCGTTATTGCTTTTTGGCATGGGGGCATTCTCACTTGCTTTGGGAGTCTCTCAAGATCGAACAAAGTGGCTGATTTGCCCGTTTCTAATGACTGGCTGCATGTATGCTGCCTCGATGGTTTATGTGAGTAATTTGGAGCCGTTGCCAGAGGACGCCTCAACCAACGAAGACTTTATCGCTCTTCTCGATTTCCTAGAGGAGAGTGGGCTTACTGTTGGCGTGTCACACCTATACGACGCGAAGCGACTTACTTATGTATCAGGTGGGAAAATTAGCGTGACGCCGTTGAGATGTTATCAACCCTTCAGTCCGTCCTGCGCTTTGGTTCATCCAGGCCGAGGGGAGATGCAATTTATCGTCACTCGACGTTCTGGAATATTAGGCCATCCCGTCGATCACCTCGATGCGGATTTGCTTGAGAAGTGTTTTGGCCAGCCTACGCATTCCCTGGACGTAGGTATGTATAGTGTCCGAGGGTTTGAAGGCAATGATGAATTTGCGAGAACCTTCAAGCCCAAAATACTGCGCGAAGCAGGAGAGAAAATTGAACTCTTTCCAATTCAATTGACTTTTCCGGACTTGGCGAAGGGGGTACTCAATGCTGATGAAGAAGTACTCGATGCCAAATCAAATGAGGCCACTCGAGAGATACTTGTGATGGTTGAGAACGTCTGGCTCAACGATGGCAAGTATAAGCTGACCATCGATAAAGAGCACAGCGGAGCTAGTATTTCAATTGATATTATTGGGGTGAAGGGAACAACGTCTTATCTCGCAGCGACAAAAAACTTAGATCCCGCGGAAGATATTTTTGAGTTCGAATTTGATGGACCGTTTGAGAACGCGACGCGAGTCGTCGTAAATATTTTGTCGAATGGAAGTGTTGAGGCAAAAATTCGTAAGATCACAATTGAGAGAAACGGTGACTTAAAAATACAAGACTAACAAATGGTTCTAGCACCCTAAGTCGCGGCCATTGAGTTGATCGATCGTGTGATAGCCCGCGACTGTCAGGCAGTGGCGAGCTAGGGTTTCAACGTTGCTAATACCAGGGCGTGTTCGGCTTCGTATTGGTCTGGCGACTTTTAGCCCAGCGTCTAGTGAATGAGATACCATACGCCCGACAAGTCCATTACCCAGGACGACCAACCGCTATCGGTGCACCTCGACTACGATCGTACGGAAATCTCCATGAATGAATCTATTACCGCCACGGCATCCGTGGCCAATCAGATGGATTCGTCGGCTGCAATGGTCATTGACCTGCCTCCACAAATGAAACCAGTCTTTAGTTGATAGTTTTCAAGGGTGCTTCCCCTGGAAGAATTGCCTCCGGTGCCGGTGGGCGATTCTCCAACGAACTGTGCGGGCGTACCGTGTTGTGCTCGACTCGCCGCCGTTCGATCAACACTTTCGCTTCCAGCAGAGCGTGTCGAAGATCTCTCGATCGAGTAGTTCGTCTCGCAGTTTCCTGTTGAAGGATTCGATGTAGTCATTCTCCCACGGACTGCCTGGCTCGATGCACAAGGTGTTGGCCTCGACGCGTTTCAGTCCGGGTGCGAACGTTCACGGCCGTAAACTCGGAGCCTTTATCGCTGCGAATGAAGTCTGGTATGCCGCGGAGAACGAACAGGTCACAAAAATAAGGCCTTCCAAAACTTCCTCGCTGGTTAACTGATGGGCCAAGTCGATTGCCAGGCACTCTCACGTGTACTCCTCGATCAGCGTCAGCATCTAGAACGCTGGACCATCGTGCATACGGAGATGTACGAAGTCAAAGCTCCAGACCTCATAGCGATGACTCGGCCGCAAGCGAACCATCATTCAGCAACAGTCGACGGCGTTTCGACTGCCTTTTCGGGACTTTCAAGCCTTCACGATGTCACATGTGTTCGATGCGTTTATGGTTCACCTGCCAACCTTTTCGCCGTAACATCTCAGCGATTCGCCGATGGCCGTAACGACCCTGCTGTTCCGCCAACTCAATCATCTCCCGGACCAGGCGAGGTTCGTCATCGGGAGCATTTGCCTTGGGAATCGCTTTGGCTTCGGCAACGATTGAAATCTGGTTCGCGTTTGGGCCGAATCAGGGGAATTAGGTAATCATGCTATCGGTGTCACGACTGCACCACGGATGTCTCATTGTTGATAGTGGTCGCCAATAACGAACCGTCATGAGATTCTCAGCCCTTGGTCCGCAGTTTGGAAATTGGTTGGATTCGAGGCAGCAGATCTTGGATACGTAAAAGAAGATCCAACCACAGCGTTTCTTCGTGCAATGAGTATTCTCATGAGCGGCAGTAGGTTACGTCGTTGACTGGACATTGGCCGCTAGGCAAATCGTATCTCCTAAGCTGGCTGCTGACGAATAGCAGTGGAATCGATGTAAGTGTTTCGTGTTAAATGGTTGTGGCGAGTCTGTGGTGCATTGCTAGCATCAGGTATTGCGTCCCGAACGACAATCCTAGTCGTAAGTCCTTATTTACCAACAGTATTGGCAAGCGCGTCTGACCAAATTCCGGACCTGCGCTTGCCAACCGCGCTTGCCAGATGTAGTACTTTACGTAAACGCATTGCCACTGGCAGGAGCGAGGTGCGCCCAACCTGTAGAGAAATAAGATGGCCCACAATGATCCGATGACTTGGCGTTCTAAGGAGCAGCGATGGACGAAATGGTACAAGGGGAAAATCTACAATGTATCCCCCAAAAAGCTGATTAAAGAAGGGCTCCTCGAAAAGGGGACGCCCGCAACCAAAGATGCAACACGTACCGCGATGCGGCAATGGTGGGAAAATACTCAGGCCCGACTTGAAGCTGCCAGTCGCCAGGACGATGAATTACAGCGGAAAGAACGAGTACAACTTTCCGGAGTTGGAATCAAAGTCGATTATGGCGAGGATGGCAAAGTAAGCCGGAAGAACCAGATCAATTTGCGAATCAAGCGGCACGTCACTAAAGAGGGTGACGTTCTGACGGAACCGAAGGAAGATGTTCAAGAAACGATAGGCAATCTCATCTCCGAGGGGAATCGGCGGCTCGAAAAAATCCATGCCGTGACGCCTGTTGAGCAAACGATCCGTTCGAGTGTCGATGATTTCATGGCCTTCAAACGCTCGCAAGCCGAAGCTGGGGAGCGAAGTGTCGAACGGGTTGAAAGTTTACGCGGTCACCTCGAAAAATTTCTTCAGTGGATTCAACCTGATTCACCCGTGGCCAGCGTCGATGAACAGACTGTGGACACCTACTATCAGCACCTCCTCGCTCAATGCCGGTCTAGCAAATACTCCCGCTATTACGCCCGTGACTTATTCGCGTCTTTTCGGCAGTTCGCTAGGTGGCTGGCAAGTCGGCGACGAATTGCAATGCCTCATAATCTCAACAGCCGTGAATTGGGGTTCAAGTTGCGTGGCACGATCAAAATCTTCACGGACGATGAAGTCAAAGTTCTTTTAGAAGCCGCCAGCGAACGGACCAAGCTCTACATACTTCTGATGTTAAATACCGGCGGAACACAAATCGACATCGCCGAATTGTCTAAGACTGCGATAGACTTTCGACAGAGAGAATTAACTCGGAAGCGGTTCAAGACGGAAGCTCATGAAAATGTTCCCACAGTGGCGTATCCACTATGGCCAGAAACATTAAGGCTATTAAAAGTTCACCTCAATACGGATGACTCTTTGGTAAACCGTCATGGCGAGCCCCTCGCGCTGGTATCGGAGAATCAAAAGCCTCTCATTACACGACACCACGGTCCCAAGGGGCAACTCATAAAAACCGATGCGATTCGGAGCGCCTTCGATCGAGTCATTCGGAAGCTGAAGAACGAAGAAGTCGTGATTACGGGGAGCCTCAAGACGTTCCGGAAAACGGCATCGTCGAAACTGGAAGAGCATCCAATCTACGGTAGATATGTTGTGCAGTTCTTGGGACAGTCACCTGAAACAATTGCTGGCCGGCACTATGTTACGCCCAGCCAAGAGCAGTTCTCTGCAGCGGTGAGATGGCTGGGTAGTACCGGATTTAGTGCCATCTCAGGGGAACTTTGAAGAAAGGAAGAAGTTGGTTAAAAACGGGCTCGGAAATAACGAATACTTGTGAGTGGTAGGACAACAACTGGCAGGGACTCGTTATTCGGGTTGGCATGTATGGCATCGGCGCTGTGTGAATTGGATTGGCCCCGCTCCCGCAAGGGAGCGGGGCTTGGCTTCTCATGCGAGCATTTGAAGCTAATCAGC
This sequence comes from Bremerella sp. TYQ1, assembly GCF_020150455.1. Lineage (NCBI taxonomy): Bacteria > Pseudomonadati > Planctomycetota > Planctomycetia > Pirellulales > Pirellulaceae > Bremerella > Bremerella sp. TYQ1. Next base: position 3,489,017 of record NZ_CP083740.1, on the reverse strand, counting down.
GGACTCTTCGTTTCTGACGATGTGTTCGGATTCATGACGAAATCCCTCTGGATACTGAAAAGGTGGCGAACTGTCACGATCCAAGGGACTACCCCAAATCAAGGATGCTGAAATATCGGCAAGCATTTGGGCTGACACGTTGTGTCCTTCAAATGAGGAGGGGAAACATCGATACGTAAGTTGATCTCGGTTGAATCGTGATCGTAAGCAGAAGTGTCCTGATAACGATCCAACGAAATGCGGCATGGCATAGACGTTGCCTTGGACGTTGTGAACAAACTGTTGGATAAACTCAGAGTGGTTCATGAACTCTCGATTCAGGTATCTCCAATACGTCCTCGCAAGCGTTCGTCCATCAAAGCCAATTACAGCTCCGACAATTCTGCCACACCGGCGCTCAAGCAGGCTGTGAGAGGCGTGACGGCGGCGTAGCTGGGTCAAGACATGGCGCTTGGCCGTGACGACGTTGCAAAGCCCTTCTCTTAGCGGGTTGCTCCTGCCTAGTGTGTTCAGTCGCTTCTTCACCTGAATAATGCCGAGGACAGATTCAGGCTGCACGATAACGAAATCATCCATCCGAAAGATGGGACGGTATGTTTGTTGATCGTGAATCAAAATGTCAATTTCCGGCGAGGACTCGGCCCCGTGGTCATCCGCTGTTCGACCATAAATGAATCCCTTGTCCACACCCATCCACGGCAGGAGAACTCGACGAAAGTAGTCTCGCAACAACACTTCGCACAAAGTTCCAGTGTGCAAGTGATCGTGCGAAGATCGGCCAAGCAGGAAGTCAATTCGTCGATATTGTGCGAGGAGTGCCTCTGCCTCCGAACTGTAGAATCGGAGGAGTCCTTCATCTCGTGGCGGCACACTCTCAGTAGGAACAGGGCTGTCGGTACTCATCTTGGCGATCCGTGAATAGAATTTGTCTATCGTCCATCGGGTCCGTCCTCAGCACATTGTCGAATGAAAACTACTCGATAACCTGCATTCTACTGACGCTTAACCGCAGTCGATAGAATCGAGTCGGAAAGGGCCATCACCATAAACAAGAGTGAACGACAAGGACCAAGGAAACCAGCGCCAAGATACCTAACCTGCAAATGAAGATGGCGCAGGCCGAAAAGTCGATAGTGAAGGTGAAGCGGGACAAGAAAAAGTGACAACGCAGCCCTTCATTCCTGCCGAGCAGTTGAAGGAGAAGTCGGGGCTTCGGTCACTTCTACTCGGTCGAACTCGCTTCCAAGGAGGTCGTGGAGTGCCGAAGCGTTTTGGCGATCGTCAGCCACGACCACACTCCAGCCGATCACACCGAGTTGTCAGCCCATCGGCCCGACGCCGTGTTCATTATGATGAATCCCGGCTCGTTGGAGCCTTTGGTGGAGCCTTGGGTGGAGCCGGGATCGACGAACAAGTAGCTGACACTCCATTTTGCATCGACCGGCTCGACGACTCCGACGATAACACTGATCATCCGACATTCAAGTGCTAAAACGCAAATCATCGTCATTCGTGGTGGCGGATCAACCACCCTAGCAGACAATCAATTACCTGCAATTGAAAAGTACCAGATGCGCCTAACGGCTTATTCCAGCAAATATGACGATATTTGTGAGGTATTACTTGCAACTGCTCAGTGAAATCTTGCCGGTTGTCATATGTAAGCAATTTGTGTTTCTTGTCAGCGTATTGACTGTTTGCCTGCTCAACTACAAGCTCAGCAAGTTCCTCATTGCGATACATCATCAGGCATTCGACACCATCAACGTCGCCAATCACGAATAACTCACCTTCCAAGTTCAGTTCTGATTCTAAGCAGAGTGCCCAGACAGGAAATCGCAGGTTATCGTTGTCTGCAGATGCTTGCATCACACTTGAGACCTTAAAGACAATTTAACTCTAGGGCCACGTATGTTTTGCAAGCTGACAATCATTGCCGTACGCATATTGAGCACTCGCCAACGCAATCGCGTCGGGTAATGGGATCTCTTGAATCACGGTCAATTGATTTGCTGGGTATTCCAAAAAGCTCCAATTCATTTGGGGCTCCCAGTATTCATCAATTGCTAACGGTAATTGGGCGAAAGCGGCTGTTTTCGTACCGAGATGCCCGATTACGGCCATTGGTGATGGATTGACTATATCGGGAGTAACTTCGTAGACGTGAACTGTCACACCAGAGTTCTGCGAGATGGCGAAAAGTGCGGCGTTCGCAGGAGTATCAGACGCATAGACCGCGAATTGACGATCTGTTGCTCGCCCATTTCGTAATGCCTCAAGATGGATCTCAACCCACTGCTTGCCCTGAGAAACTGCATGTTTATATGCGTTGGAGGTCGATCCAGTGGGCACGGAAATGACCGCGCCTTGTTTGTGAATGTTGACGGTGGCGTGAAAGTATTCAGTCATATATCTGTGGAATACCGTATTGTACGATTTGGTGTTTCCGTAAAGGTCTGTGGCAAGGCGACAAAGCTTGTAAAATGTGCTTGATACCACATCAACAGGGTCACACACAAGCGAACATCGAGGCTATATCATAAAAGTCTATTTGCCCATCGTTTTCAAGTGCCGTTGAATGAACGCCCGTTTGAACGTGTCGCAGCTGTTCGCATAATATCGCGGGCTTATCGGTTTGACGATAAATGCAAAATACTGGCTAGACCAAGAATGACCGAGCCGGATAGTGCCAGAACATCAGGCGGTGTTGGACGGTGGAGCTTCCAATTAAAAATGGCCCCTAGACGCCACTCTTTCCATGTAATCGCCTCCAGTGTTTTCCTTAAGCAACCTCCAACGACTACATACCCTACCAGCTATTTTTTTTTGCTTGCGACAAGTACCGATTTCTGGGAAGTCCGAATTAGCTGCTACCCTCACCGCCATCCTGGTTCTGTCGTTGGGCAACACGATAACGTTCGTTGGTGTCAAATTAGCCGAGCAGTGTTCAAGTCGGTAGTGGAGCGACATCCCTATGCCTACCAAACCGCCTATTTTTCACTCCCACAGCGGTGCCTTCTCTGGGAGCGAGAATTTGCTGAGTTTTCTCGCGTTTGACTTGACGAGTTCGGTTTGGTGATTAAAACCAGAATCGTGACCACTGAGGGCGATTCTCTATCGCATTGCCACGTTTGAGCTCTTGCTCACTCTACCCACTGACGGGTGCTTGTAACCCGTTCTGTCTCACGACGTGACAGATGTTTTTCAAATGAGTCGTCGACTGCAGAGCATCGTTTTCGACTCCAGAATTGAGAACAGATTTAGATCGTTACGAATAGTCGGTAAGGCGGCAACTCGTAACGGTTAAATCGCCAGGAATCGAGTAATCTGGGCAAGTCTTCAGCCACACGCCAACTGTAGGGCATGTGCTGATCATCGCTCGATTTATTCGACGAGTCTTTCTTGAGTCATTCGCGGAAGAGCCGAGGCAGACAGGACAATAATCAATGAACCACTATCACGCATCGTTGCCAGATAACAGTCAGGTCAACTTGTCGACAGATTCCGACGCACAACTTGCTTATTTGCGATCACTCGACCTTGCGACTCGGGCATCGCGATTTACTCTCCAGGAGCCCACGATCCAGTTTGAAGACCTCAATCTGCTTTTTAAGCATTTTCTTTGCGATCCGTCTTTTTTCGCAGAAGCAAGACCGCATGTACTCGAACACTATTTTCATGACCATGAAGTTGCTGTCCGGTGCGTTTGGATGGCAATGTGCAGTCGATATCCAGCTCCGTTCACAGTGGAAGGAATTGTCAGTGCAATTCACGAGTATCGCAGTTCTCAGCCACAAATCATGATTTCGCCAGATGTTTATAACTTGCTGACAGGACCTCATAATCGAGTCGGTGAATGGCTTGCGACTCCGCGTGAGTCGCTTGATATTGGTCGAGCGCGTACGGTCCTCAAGCGATTCCTTTATCAGCGGTCCGTCTTTCTGCCAACCCGTCAGTACGTAGGTAGTCATGGACCTAATTTGGCACCCGCGGATATCGTTCCATTCTTGCAGCACGCCATCGAACAGAGTCACTCCATTGAAACGCTATTTTCTCCTCCACCTCGGACGATGGGAGACATCTGGGACGAGCATGAATCACGTCTGGCAATCACTCGTGGTCGTGATCTGGTAGGACTACAAACAGGGCTGACGAAGCTAGACGAAAAATTACTCGGATTACGGGGCCTTACATTGCTTGGGGCCATGCCCTCCGTCGGCAAAACGGCATTGTGCCTGCAGATTGCATTGGGAGTCTGCGGGGCCCACGCTTTCAATGATGCGGTGGTCGTGTTCATCTCACTAGAAATGACACGAGATGAGTTGATGACTCGCGCCAAGTGCATGCTTTCACGACTGGATTGGAGCACCTATGTCCTAGGATCAGTTGGCTATCGAAACGGTGGCGAAAATGTCTTCAGCCCCGAACACTTGAACTGCATTCAATTCGGTCGCCAACGCATGATTGACCAACAGATCGATCGACGTCTCTGTATTATTGATCGATCTCAAGTAGGTGACGATCTCAGTTCTACGCAGATCCAAAAATACGTAAATGACATCAAGTCCCGGGCGAACGCCAGCCGAGCGTTAGTCGTACTTGACTATCTCCAACTGCTTTCGCCGGGAAAGGCTGGGCTGAGTGATTTGGAGGCAGACAAGCAAAGAATGCGTGTACTGCAGGACGTCGTGAATCGTTCAAGAATGGATTCCAATCCAATAGGTGATGCACTAATCGCAATTTCCGAGGCCAGGAAGCCTGCCGGCGCAACGGAAAACAACCGTAAGATTGTCTGGGGACAACGGCTGCAGGAGTTGATGGGATCAGCTCGTCTAGGCTACGGGGCGGATGCTGTTCTTCTCTACAGGCGTATGAGTGCCGAGGACATCAAGGATTGCTACAGCTTAAGAAACAACGATCAAATTGAGCGTCAATACGAGACGCTTGAAAATTCGGGCATATCGCCAGTCATTCTTACCGTCGAGAAAGGTCGAGACGGTACTAAACGTGGTGAGATTCCCATGGAGTTTCATTATCAACAGAACCACTTTACGGAACTTTCTTCTCGCAGTTTTGTTACTCCATCTCGTCCATCAAGACTAGGCGATCGCGCAGGGGCTGCCGAGGCTCAAAGTGAAATGACTGGTCAGCCAAGACAAAGTTCCGAAAGTAGCATCCCCATTACATAGATAGTCAACGCATAGTATGTCTTACTTAGTCAATCAGATCCCTGACACAGTCATGACGGATACTGTACAGGAACAGCTGTTCACACTAGTAAGTAGTGAACGCTCTCCATTTCGCGGACTCTCTGAGTGGCCCTGGCTCGACGAATTACTACGTGAACGGTCAAAGGAAATCCTCGAAAAGCACGGGGAGGTCTCTTGGCAAATGGCTGGAGGCAAACTTAATCCGCAAGGCAAACCGACCTTGGATCTGCGCAGCGACACGGTCGAGGCAATGCTAGGAGAAGTTGAGGAGAACTACGGCGGCATATTGTTCCATGACGAAGATGGTACCACGTGGGCCCTGAAGTTAAGGACGCTTTGTCATAATAGCGTGCGAAGCCGTTTCGGATATGGAATCACTTGGTGGAGGGAGTCTCCAAACGTACTAGACCCACTGGTAAGAGAACGCTGCCATGACTTGGCGTATCAAAAAAGCGAATTGAAAGAAACCCTGAATAAAGTTGCCACCAATATATTGGTATACAGAAGATCGGAGCAGCTGCTTTGGTTAATCCATTTTCAGGTGCTCGCCCAGCGGTCATCAATCGTGACGATCCCAGATGTGAGCATCGGAGAAATGTTCTGGGGAGAACGCAGGCGATGGCCCCAAAACTGGCGACGAGACATACGGCGAGCTCTAATCTCACTTACTGGACTGCATAGTCAAGCCCTGAGATTTGTAGGGAATGGCTGGCAGCCCCAGCTTAATTCTCATTCTGTCGCGCTCGCAAATATTAAGTTTATCTCCACCAATTCAAGTGATTCGCCCAACTGCCCCCCCTGTTGCCTTCTACATAGTAGTGAACGCCGCCACGGTCATTATGAAGTGCAAGTCGGTAGGGGATTTCTCGGTGTTCTGGAAAACTACTTGACGAACGTTGATGGCGATCGCTGTCGTTACGACTTCAAGCGGGAGCCGAGTGGTGAATCAGGTACGTTGCTCAAAGCTAGTCGAAATGAAGGTCAGATTGCCACGACCAACCTCCCTTTGAAACTTTTGGGCCCCGCGAAGTTCTCTGGCTTTTCTCGCCGAGTGCAGCAATTGCTTGCCGGGCTATTTCGCGAAGTAACGCGCCGAAAGAAGGGTAAGACTCTTGAAGAGATTCGGAATCGGCAAGTAATTGGGAGTTCAATCAAGGAGGTCGTAAAATGTCCATCTCTAGACCCCAGCCAAACGTACGTGGTCTTCGGTGGCAATGGTCATCGCCGTGGATGCGGTTATCAGGTTATTGGGAGGTCGCGAACTGGTTGGCTGTCGAAGTGCGGATATGAGATTGGTGCTGCGAATGACCAGGAGATGAGGCGATTTGCTCGCAAATGGCTGAAAGACCTTAGAAAGCTTGAATGTGAACTGGGATTCAAAGTAGTTGGACTTCTTCCAAGATCCAAGGAATGGTTCGACTTGGAGAAGATGCAACAACTGACTCACCACAAGGCGAGTTGGAATCGTTTGCAGCTATTACACATACGTGTCTACGCACCTTCGGACTATGAAGCACGGTTGCGCAAACTGCTGATGGATCGCGCTGGTCTCGCGAGCTACGAGGCCTTAAGTCAGGATAATCAAGATTGCAGTAATTTTGGAGAACGCTTCGCACGGCTGGGGATTAAACAGCAGGTACTCGCCGATTATCTCGGGACGTCACGACCGTATGTAAGCAAACTACTAAACGGCGGCAAATGGCCGGCCGATCGTGCCGCTCAGGTTGAGACTTGGCTAATCAGTATGGAAGCTCGCACGTAACCATTTGCTCACTTTTTAGGATGAGATGTAACCAATCTGCTCACTTTTTGGGGTGATGTGTAACCAGGTTGTTCACCTTTAGGGAAGTAGTTTGGCGACAGAAAGGTGTCGTATCTCGTGACAGCAAAGCGTGTTACAGCGGGGACGATAGCCGCCACTAAAGAACACCAAAGTTCACCTGCGGTCGGCCGTTGGTCGGCCGTCCGCTGGACGAGAGGAGCGATTATCGCAATGCCATTTCGCGAGCCTATCTTGGTAACTGCCCGTATCCTGAGGAGTTGCAGACCGAAAGAGATCACGCTGCCCTGCGAGAAGTGCCTCCTCAGTAACTTGCAGCCTTTGAAAACCTTTCATTACATCTAGGTTTGAGCAGCTCACTTTTATGGGAAGTGACAATCGACTCGAAAAGGCCCACCAGTGCCCTTTCTATCTGGGGGGCCCAATGCCAAGTTCGCCTGGGCCCACTCGCAATATTCTTTCACGCAGCGGTAGCCAAAACCGGCCTCTACGAGCGCTGATATCGTTGGTCGATTCGCGTCATTAGCGTACGAAGGCTCGATCGATGGGTGACGCAGAGATCGTGAAATAGGCTGTCTTGCAATGGTTTGTGTCAATTATCTTCTTCTGTGATGTCGGAGCCGAGAAGGGATCGCACGTTGTTAGTTCACTCCCTGCTGACAGTATTTTGCAAAAATGCTGCAATCACCCATGGTCTACTCATCGAAAGATCCCCACGCCATCGTGCCACGTATTGAGTCAGCGACCCTACCCTTGGATCGACTGCTTGGAGGCCAAGTATTCGCCTAAACCAGGTCCATTGGTAGGATTGCCAATCGTCGATGTGAACCAACTTTGTTTCGCAAGGTGACAACAGAAGCTTAGGGTTTACCTAGCAAAATCATTAGCTCTGCCCCTGCCACTTCCCGAGCTCCACGAATCAACAAAAGTAGTCTTAACTAGCTCGCTCGCTTAGTGAGCCTTCCGATTGCCGGCCCCATAGAGCCTATGCGTCGCTCTGCGGGTTTGAACCAAGAGTTGACCATGGTAGTAGACCTGTCATTTCCCTCGCAGCGTAGCGTGTCTGACAGGCCAAAGGGCTCTCAGAGCTCTCACAGCGATTTGGCGACGGGAGAAAACCTGTACGGAGGGAGCATTTTGTACGCTGTCCGTGACTGCCCCCGTACGAATGCGATGAAGGGAAAAGTTCGTAAGGTGCTGCCGGCTAAAGGATTGCGTTAGAGAGCAGCGAAATCAGCGGGTTTCCGTCTCTCGCTCCAAGACGCTCTTAGTTCGACCGCTGCTGAAACGAACACGAAAGAGGCCGCTGTTGCCCCTGGGGGATCGACCGCAGTTCCGCTAGGCCAGGCTCAGCAAGCCATGCAGGGCTTCCTGCCGCAGCCTGGCCCGATGGCCGGCGGTGGACTGCCCCAAACTGTACTGAGAGCACAGTTGGCTCTATACGCCCAGAATGCTTAAGAGGGTGTCGGCCAGGCCCCTGCTGCGCTTAGGCGAGAAGGTACCGCTGCGCCTAGCGTGGAAGCTATCGCTGCGGCTTATCCATGCGATATTCACGGGTCGCTTGATCTGCGAGGTCCGGCCCTGGATGGCAACCACGCGAGCAGCGTGGCCAAGAGCGATCTCAGCTTTACACTGGGTGAGTTTGAGGACAGATACCTGGCAAAGACCCAATGGGAGCTGAGGCCATGGGACGAATCGTAGGGAAAGATGGCTATAGCAGATGGCTCTAAACACGCTCACAGCCATTTCAATTTGGCCGATTGGCTGTCACAGCTCTCACAGGCAATTGGCTCTCAGGGCTCTGGGAAGCCTACACTCCTTTCGATCAAAACAGACGTGGCGACAGACACAGTCCTGAGATGAGGAAAGGTGTTTGGCAAAACAGAATTGCGATAGTTGCCTAGCGATGCTTGACTCACTTTAACTCTCTGCAATGATGGAAAGCGAAGGAAGTCATACCCGACAACCTTCCACACAGATAAACGGACCCCGGCACGCGTAAGGCGACCGGTTAGCTAACCGTAGTGTGCGAAAGAGACCTACACCAATTCCGGTGGGAGTCCGCGCGCATTTACGGTTTTTCTTGCGCTAGGCTCCCGACTTATAAGAGGAGCCTATCTGTGACTGATCTGCTGCAGAACGGCGACTTGCTTCCAGTCGCCTCGGTCGCTGAACAAATTACAGGTCAGCGGCCAAGTCGACCTACCGTCTGGCGCTGGCTCCGTAATGGAGTGTCTGGAGGAGTGAGGCTGCAGGCCGTACCCATCTATGGGAAGTGGCATACGACCAATGCCGCTTTCCGAGACTTCTTGAATCGACGGGCAGAATCAATGCGGCAGTCCATCGAGTCACGTGCTTCCTCACCTTGTGACGATCTCCAGGCTGACCGGCGTTGATAGAGACGATGTACCCGACCTTGTCACTCAACTGCATTCGGGAAATGAGGTTTTTCCGATGACACGCAGAATCAGGCTAGTCTTTCAGCATTGTCCAAGACACCCTAAACCACCACACCGAGCCACTCGAATGAATACGACAACGCGTCCCATTGCTGAATTGCGACCACATTCAATGCAGCAAGACGTCTACGGCAATTTATCCGAGCTGGAATTTCAGGCTCTGGTCGTCGACATTGACGAGAACGGTCTTCGGCAACCGATTGAGATCGCCAAGGATGGAACGATTGTCGACGGCCATCAGCGTGTGCGTGCCTACCAGCACCTCGGACGCCAAGTCATCGAAGTCGTTATCTACGACGGTTTGACGCAAGATGAAATCGACGAGCGTTTCATCAAGGCTAACCTGATACGCCGGCAGCTTGACCCCCTCGCCAAAGCGCGGGCTATTCAAGCTCTCGTGGACTTGGAACGTGATCGCCGGGGTTGTCCTGGCGTCGAGTTCCGTGACAGGCTCGCGCAACAGCTTGGTGGTAATATCTCGGGACGGACGATAGATCGCTACTTGAAGCTGTTAGAGCTTCCACGCTCGATCCAAGATGCGGTGTCCATACGGCAACTCCCTATGAATAAAGCACTGAAACTTGGTTCTTTGCCTATTATTGAACAGGAAAGAGTAGCACAGGCTATTGCCGATGGTGCGGTTCCCAAGCAGGCTGCTGCTGCGGCCCTTGCCCTAGGTAAACCGAAAGAAACCATCGATGACAATTCCCCAGCGCATGCCTATGCCGTCTTTGTCTTTTTTCTAGAAGATCAACTCGGGCGAATGATGGAGCACGCAGACGAAATCGTTGGTAAGGCATCCAGGAGCGAAGCAACGGCGAGTCTGCTGGAGCAAGCCGCAATCTTTTGCAAGCACATGCAAGAACTGGAGCTGGCGGCTCACGATGACGACCTGAATCAAATACGGTCAAGGTTGGACATGGACTGATCAATTCGTCGGACACGGTGTCCGACTTGATGATTTGGTTTCTAGCTACCGCACCGCAGTTTTGTCGTTGTAAGAAGTAACATGATCAATTTCCAATTCGCACGGAACTATCCGCAGTCGCCATCGATCCGAATTGTGCCTCGTTACCTAGCTGATATCGATGCCACGTTTGAGCCAGTCATATCGGATGGCTATCCTACTGCTCGAACAGTCAGCGCGACTCCATCGGCACAACCACCTCTTGCTCACACCTGCGATCCTAAAGGAGGCTGGAATAGATCGCTCGGTGGCTTATCGTGCCTGTCGGAAGTTGGAAGAAGCCGGTTTAGTATCCGTGCGGCGATGCCGCGGCAGCAATCCGATGGTATCTCTATGCCTTTCTAGCCGGCCTGCCGACCCCAGCTCTTAACTGGGGACAAACCCCTGCCATCCTGGGGCGTTTGCGGCGAGCCAAGTTTGTTAGCAAATACCCGAAGCGTACCAGGCAAAAACCAATTTCCGCTCGGCAATCCGTTGTCTAGCCGTGTAGGGTCTGACAGGTGAAATCATTCGCTCTGAGCCTAGCGTTTGGCGCGTCCATCTTGTGAAGAACTATGACCGTCGCAAGGTCTTTAGGCCATTGCCGCTCAGAAGACGGGAGCATAGAGGGTATGCGTCGCTCTGCGGGTTCTAATGCCAAGTTGGCCTAGGCTCACTCACATCAATCTTCCCCGCAGCGTAGCCAAAACAGCGCATTTGGAGCCAAACCGGGTCTCTACAAGCGATAAAATCATTGGTCGATTTGCATCAGTAGCGTACGAAGGCTCGATCGCTGGATTACGCAGAAATCGTATAACAGGCTGTCTTGCAATGATTTGTGGCGAAAACTGACTCCGGTGTCGTGACAGTTGAGACGTAGTCGCACGCTGTTAGTTCACTCTCTGTTCATAGCATTGTGCAAAATATCGCGTTCACCCATGGTCTACTCGTTGAATAACGCCCGGGCAATCGTGCCACGTATTGACTCCGAGCCCTATCGTGGGATTCGCCGTATTGAGTCCAAGTATTCGCCGGCTCCAAGTCAGTAAGCGATACATCGAAGCCTCCCGCTCGAACAATTCCGTTACGAAAGCGATGCGCCGAAGCTATGGGTTTAGGTGGCGAAATCATTAGCTCTGACCCTGGCGTTCCGCGAGGCCGTCCTATGACACGAATCGTTCTTCCTAAGACCTTCGGGGCATCGCAGCCCATGAGAGGGGAGATACCCCAAGCACTGCGTCGCTCTGCGGGTCTAAATGCGACATGACCAAGGCCAGTTCGGTGTCAGACGCCCCACAGCGTAGCCCGGATGACAGCAAGAATAGCTCTCAGAGCTCTCACAGCGATTTGGCTCAGGGAAAAAACCTGCGAAGAGGGAGCATTTTGTACGCTGTCGGTGTCTACCGTGGCACGAAGGGAGCGATGAAAGTGTGCGTAAGATGTTGCCAGCTGAAGGATTGCGTTCGAGAGTAATAAGGTCGGCGGCCTTTCGCCTCTCCCAGCAATACGCTCTTAGTTGGACCGCTGCTGACACGCACGTCAAAAATCTTGCTGTAGCCCATGAGGGATCGACCTCTTTTCCCGTAGGCTCAGGACTACAAACGATGCAAGGCTTTCTTCCCCAGCAGGATCTGATGGTCGGGAGTGGGCTGCCCCAAGCTGACCTGAAAACATAGCTGGTTCTAGACGCCCAGCCCACTGCAGATGGTGTCGGCCAGGTCCCTGCTGCGCCTAGCCTGGAAGGTACCGCTGCGGCTTTCCCATGCGATATGGACGGGCTGCATGACCTGTGAGACCTCGATGTTCGTCTTTCGCGTATCTACGCTTCGCCGATTGTTTTTTCTCCAGTTTCCGTCTCCGATCAAGTACCAATCTTAACTTGCGCATAGGTAAAAAAAGGAGATCGATCCGTCCGGCCTGGCTGGCCGGACGGACAAGGGCTGTCTGGGAGACTAGCTAACACACATTGCGGATCTCTTCTTCTGCGAGCGCTGTGAGTCACGCTTGATTGGTGGATCGGGGCGTCTTGCTTTGACTGAGCAATCAGCCGAATCCACCTGCATAGCGTCGTCCGACGGTGGAAACGCACTCTCTTGACACAAGTTGGCCCATACGAACGTTCGATGATCAGACTTGGCAACAACGGGCGATTCCGGCCTATCCACCTGGAAGTTCCGGAAGCCGAGCTGAACTGCTCGTGCAAGATGGTGACGATTCACGGCGAATCGAATGAATTTACCCGTCCATCGCGACCGGCTCATAATCAAGTCACATGCTGACGACTTTTCCGCATCCCGAGCGCGGAATACAACTTTGCCGTTGAGATCGACCGTGATCGGTGAATTGGCCGCATTTGTGCCGGGAAGATGCTGAAGGTTCTGTTGCAGGAATGCTGCGTCCTCGTCATTTAATGCCAGTAGTCTATCCCCATGGACTGCCGTCGGCACAAGTGAGTCTACCTCTGGAAATCGACTCGTCTTATCGATCTTGAGCCAAATTGACCATGGACCGTTCCGGAAGACTACCCAGGCCTCCTGGCATGCAACATCGGTTGAGGTGCCACGTTGCAAGTCAGCACAGGAAAACAGCGGACTGGCAGGAATCAACACCTGGCCCTCCCATGGAAGCGAAAATCCATCTTGGACGAGCAGTTGTCGTCCATCCGTGGCCGCGAGTTGACCGTCATGCCCGCGTAGACGAATACAATTCAACGCGTATTGGCTGGATTCAGAGTCGGCCGTCCCACTTGCATCGCGGAGAGCTGTCATTAGCTCTGAGTTGTTGCTGCACCACTGCTCTGGTTCGCGAGGTAGGGGTTTCGCAGGCAAACGTGGAAACAGCTTTTGTTGCGGGATGGCTCCCTCGAACCAGGAGACGTCTACCACTTCATTGCCAGCCTTAATGAGAACATCAGTTCGCGTGCTTGCCGAACATTCTCGCATGAGTGCCAGGGGGGCAGCGAACTGAACAGGGACGAAGCTGCCCGACTCTCTGTATTCTAGGATCGCGTTCTCGCTCGAAATGCTGATACTCAATTCTCGTTGGTTGGCAATGAACGTGATCGGGCGATTGGATTGTCGCTTGTTCATGCACAAACCTTTGCGAACCATCGTCCGCAGTTGCTGGAGGACTTTTCCGGAAATCGAAATCATAGCCATGGTTGATATTCCTCTCTTGGTTATTGCGTTGAGCGATTGGGAAATATTGGCGGCCGATTGTGGTCAAGCTGTTCCCTCGGCGAGATGACCTCGAAAGTTCAAGGGCAAGGCTTGCACGTTATTCAAGGTTGGTTAGCGGCGACGCCGGCGTCGGTGGCGACGTCTTGGCCCGTTAGGCGGTTGGGGGAATCGGCTTCCCGTCATTACAAACGCGGTTGCCAGCCAAACGAGAATCGCGACGGGGCCAGCATGGACAGACGCGATCAAGCAGGCAATCGCGAGCCAAGCGAGGAAGCGATGCACCGCGTCCTCGTAGTCAGATTTCATGGGCGCTCCCGTAAGCTCAGGGATTAACTCCCGGGGACCGGTCGACACAAAGGACGCTAAGCAACCATGTGATCGATAGGGCCTGCCATGGGCGTAGGCTGACCAAGCTCTTCGTTATCCCAGTCGATCGACTGGGCCAGGAGATCGTCAGGTTCTGGGTCAAAATCAATCTCGAAAGGATCGGCGATCGAAAATCCTCGGCGACGAATTTCAGCGAGGTCTTCGCCGGTAGCACGAGAAACGGCAGAAACAATTTCAGTCTGAGTCATAAGACAGGTATCCTTGTTAAGAATGATGGAATCAGATCCCCATCGCGAGCGATGGAGCAAGAAGCAGCGCCGATAACAAACACGGCACCATAGAAAAGGGGAGGGCAGATGTTCAGAATGGAAGTCGCAGGTTCACCGGTTGGTGGCGAAGATGCGAAAGAGAAGCAGTGGATGGATCAGATTGCCACTGCCAATGACTTGTCGAACGTCATTCTTAGGTTCCAGATAGAACCCAATCGCAACGTCCACCTTGACAACCTGGTACGACCCGCGATGCACGCTCTCAAGAGGGCGGGCTATTACCACGACGGATTCCGAGAGTTGAACTCGATCGCAGCAACGAGAGCATGGAATGAGCCAGAAGGTCTCGTCGTCGAGTCGGGATTCTTAAATCAACCTAGGGGAGAAGTGCTCGACATCGAATGGCGTTCGGTTCCACCTTCCGAGTCGGCAGGGGATTGGAAGCAGGAGTGGACAAACGCTATCGCCGAAAGTTACAACTCGCCTCCAATTAGCCAACCCGCTTGGGTCGCCATCACGACAACCAGCCGTCGATCCTTGGTCGACTTATTGGGGCCAATCATCAACGGATTGGAACCGCTGCTTGGTCGTGATCCGGCAGGCTCCAATCCGTTTAGTCCCAATGCCAACTTGATTCAGTGGCTTCACGTCCGACGTGTCGAAGCCGGGGAACCTCTTCGCCTTGTGGCGGGCCTACTTTAGCGACTTTGCTGCGCGATGAGGAATCCAGTTCTCACTCAGCCAACGATATTCCGCGGCGAGAGCTGCGGTACGCGAGTCAAAAGGGCCCAGAAGTGGTCCATTCACGGGAGAGAGGTCTGCGGTCCATTGGCCCGCCTGAGTCGGTTCGACATGCGATCCGCGAGTAATCGTCAATCGACCAAGAGAGCCTAGGGGCAAAGCCTCGTCGTAGACACATCGTATGGCACCATTGGTCTCAATCAGAAGTTCCATTTCAAAATTCCTTATCGCGGCCGGCGGAGAATATTACGGCGAGGTCGATCGACCAGGAGGTTGTCAAGCGAGGCTTGGACAGCTCCGAGCTGACGGGCTACCTGCTGGCGCAGGCCTTCCTCGTCACGCAGTTGCTGTGGTTCGACCCCAGTCACAATCTGCTGGGCACGCTGTACGAGTGCATCCAGGTCCGGATTAGACCGCACGTTCAACGTTCGGAATCGCTCGAAGAACTCAGTCAGGTTGCCAACCGCCGAATCTCGGAAGACCTTGGGTTTACCGTCTGAGTTGCCACTGAGACGCTCAGTAAGGTGATCGACTAGACGGGAGATTTCCTCCAGGAAGGCTTGTTCCGCGAGCTGAACCGCCTCGTCAAAACGTGACTGCATTCGCCGGCACTCTTGTTCGTACAGGTCCGGATTGAGCTGTCGCAGATAATTGGGAGGTTCGACGCTGGGGTAGTCATGCTCGATCGCAAACATGCCAATCAGCGTCGGTGGGTAGTCATCGGGGTGATACAACGCACCGAGACGACTTCTGGCGGCTTGGCGAAGCTCATCGAAGTGCTGATCGAGTTCCTGGACAGCTTCGGCAAGTTCTTCCTGAAACTCAGCAATACGACCATTGAATTGACCGATCGCATCTTGCCGAATCAGGCGGATGCCCGGTTCGGGAAACGGCAGGCTCATGCCTTTCCAGTAGTGAAGTGCCTGGCCTCGGATGGCCGTTACCGCCTTGAAAGCCGGGTGCGACGTGTCGAGCAGCTTCTTGCCGGCCGACAGGAACTTGCCTTCGGCTCCGAATGAATCAGCGGCTTGATCCCTTTGATGCGAGTTGAGGGACTTACGCACGCCAAGCCAGGTGAAGCTCAGCCTGGCAGCTGCCATGGTTGTCAGCATTCGCTGCGACGGGGTTCTCGTTGTCGATAATTCACTGTCCGTAGAAGTGATCATTGCTTTTGGCCTCATACAATAAAGGTCTAGTCCCACAAAACGAAAATAGCCTTGGACAACGACCACAAAGGAAGTCATCCAAGGCTAACGGGTAAAGATTTGTTCTTCGACGTCGCATCGACTGGCTAAATGCGAGCTATTGGTCATGAGCCTCCGGTTCAGCGGGAAGCTCGGGCAGTGGAAATGATTGATTGGGATATCGAGTGCGAAGGACATGCCGCATCGACTCGATTTCCGTGCGTTGGTTCTGACGCTCTTCCAGAATACTGAACAATTCCGTGAACCAGTCTTGCATCGCCGGAGGAAGCTTTACCCACTGTTCCTCTGTCAATTCGGCCATCCGATTCAAGGCCTCTGCGGCTGACAGGTCTTCTCGGGGTTGGTTTTCAAAGTTCGTAAATGTGGCAAGTTCGTTCGCCCAAGCCAGCTCCCTCTCATCCGTCGCCACGAGACGCTGGACTAACTCCCGTAGCTGCGGATCGGCGTGCGAAGCGGAGCGAAACGAGTCTCTCGTCTTGTCGAATTGTTTGGTCATATTGGCAATCACTGAGTCAAAATCCTCTTTGCTTTTGACCGGCGACATTGGGGGACCGAACCGGTGGAGGTGACGCGAGGCGACGGCTGCCTGCCAAAGCGTCTGAGTAGTCTTTCCGGTTTGCTCCACCGGACTATTGGCTAACGCTCTCGGCTGAGCATTGGGAGGCAACTTGGGACGAGCATTCTTCTGGTTGTCGACGTACTTTACGAACGCCATCATCCCCAGCATGGCCAGCACGGTACCGAACTTCTGCAGCCACGAGAGTTTCGTGAACTCGACCCAACTATGCAGTGCATACAAACCCATGCAACCAAGCACGAAGATCATAAATGCCCCTGAAGAGTCGATCCAATTGAAAAACACTCCCACTAAAACCAACAGCAATAATCCGGCCCCCATGCCCAGAAATGGACTGGCGTGAAAGAACTCCTTTACCGCGGATGGCAGGGATTCCTCGCCTGGACGTTTCTGGCTGGCTCTATCTACCTTGGTAGATTCCAGCAAGCTGTCTTCAACGAGAATAGCCTCTACGCAATCGTCGTCAGCACCAGTCGTTGCCTTCTTTGAATTACGTGCAAGCCGGAAGTAGAAGTTCACGGCGAGCAAAATGACTCCAACGGCAATCAAGGCAGCACTGGTCGTCACACCGATGATACCTAATACTCGCGCAACCACGACGACGGTCACCATGGCGACACCCGTTCCAAGCTCTGGAACGTGCCGCATGGCTCTGCCAAGTTGGAAGGCCAGCTTGTCGAGCCCGGCAATTCTTACGTCTTGATCATCAGGATCATCGTTTTTCGGCATCAGCTAGGCTCCTTTCCCAAATGGGATGTTGATTAAATTGCATATGGGTCCCAAATCAATGATACTTATAGTCCGTGGTGCTATGGTAGTCATTGCCGCCTAATTGGCGTAATGGCAACCACGGCAGACATTCTCGTTCGATTTGGCAAGCGAGTCCGGGAACTACGGACAGAGCAAGGCTATTCCCAAGAAGCGTTTGCCGATGCTTGTGAGCTCGATAGGACCTATGTCGGCGGAATCGAGCGTGGCGAAAGGAATCTGGCCTTACGCAATATTGAAAGAATCGCTGAGACGCTCGGCATCTCCTTGGCGGAACTCATGCAGGGTCTTTAGTCCTTGGGTTTCGCTTTAAATAGCAGAGCAGCCTCAAGTGGTTGCTCTGCATTTCCCGGGCTTTCATCCTCTTCCTGACACACCCGGGCACTGTTATCGATCATCTGCCCGGTGCGGGCGTCAATCACGACCGGGCGAATAGTAGTCGACTCAAGCGTGCGAATCAGTTCAGATACTTCTTCGGGATTGAGTGGTTCGGCGTCAAGCTCCTGGAAGTATGGCTTCGACAGAGTGTGATCGTGCGAAGCCATCTCGTCGTGCCAATACCGAAGGGCAGCCCGGATCGTTGCCAGATGGCGTTCGTTGAGCATTGACGTCTCCTTACGAGGCGATTGAGGTTTCCTCGAACTAGTTACTCGACGGATCACGGGAAACACGTCGTCGGGATTTCGCTTGTGCCGCACCGACTTGGTAAATTCCAGCCTGAGAGGCATTCAGACATCGACCACTGGCCCACTGCCTCAGTCGCGATACCGACTCTGCTGAGGTCACGGCGACGGGGACAATATACTGAGCGGCCTGCGTCAGCGAGACGTCTAATAGGGCGGCAAGCCGGCAGCACGCTCGGATCTCTGCACCCGTGAAGTCGTCATCCCTGGGGACTCGCTGTTCTGGATCAATCTCGAACAGCGTTCGATAGATGTTCCAAATGGCATCTTTCTCTTCCTGTCCCGGTAGATCGACGAAGAACACGCCGTCGAATCGTTCGCTGCGACTGAACTCCGGGGGAAGCTTGCTGACATCATTGGCTGTGCAAACCACAAAGACATCAGACTCGTGATCATTGAGCCAAGACAAGAACGTCCCGAACATGCGAGCGGATACTCCGGAGTCACTGCTGCCCTGAAATCCGGAAAAAGCCTTTTCGACTTCGTCGATCATGAGGATGCAGGGAGTCATGGCATCAACTGTGCGGAGTGCCGCCCGAGTTCGCTCTTCACTTTGTCCGACTAACGAACCCAGCAAGCTGCCAACATCCAAAATCAGAACGGGGCGGCCAACTTCGCTTCCAAGGGCCTTACAGAACGCGGACTTGCCACAGCCAGGTGGCGACAATAGCATCACGCCCCGAGGTCGTTTCAGCGGATTGTTTCGGCTCGGCTGAAGTAACGCACGTTTCGTGAACGCCTTCAACGCCGAAAGCCCACCAAGTCGGCTAAAGTCGTCGCCTCCGCGGTAGAGGTTCAGGAGCCCGCTCTTCTTGAGCATCTGAGCCTTTTGCTCCCAGAGCGTCGCTGCGCTGAGCCGGTTATCTCGGACGAGTGACAGGCTAAACGCGCCTTCTGCCTCGAAGCGAGTCAGTCCTACGGCGGCATCCAGTAGTATCTCCCGATCCTGGCCGTCGGGGAACTCACCCTCTTCGGTCGCAATCCCTTCGGCAATCTCCCGCAGCTGCTCGCGATCAGGTAGTTCATGCTCCAAGACAACAAACAACTTTTCCAGTTCCACAGGTAGGCTGACCACTGGCGAAAGGATCACGACAAACGTACGGTTTTGTTTGCCGGCAATGACCTGCTTGGCGAGTGCCTGAACAATCTCGGCCGACTGCATGAATCGGTGGAAGTTCTGTAGGATGACCAAGGTAGTCCCGTCCGGTGTGGCGAGCGTGTTGATCGTCCGGATCACTCCCAGAGGATCTCCGGCTGACGAGTTGGCTTCGCTGGCTGGCGATCGCAGCCCAGCTTCCAGATCCCATGTTGCCAATTGCCAGTTTTCCTGCAGGCAAAGCTGCGCAACAGCCACAAGAGCATCCTCATGTTCGTGCGATTCAATCCACAGGCCCGTGAAGCACGCGCGCACGTACTCCCCGAGCCGCTGAATAAGCGTCATAGAAAGACTCCAAAATAGGAGGTGAGAGTTAGTTAAGCAGAGAGCTAAGAGAAGTGTTAAATGCCGGTCTGGGTTGCCTGGCGTAGCGTCTCCGACTGATAAAAAGCCGGTTTGAGAAGTTCGTCTTGTTGCCGGCCCAGAGCGTTTTCCAGAAATCGGCTCGCGGCCTGGCAATCGGAGCCAGTAAAGCCTTGGGTTTCAACGCGGGTTTGCCCGTCGGTGGCGACCGTGATTTCGATGATTCGATTCATATATTGCCTCGAACATTTACAGTGAGTTTGATGGAACCGTCATCGAGTGTTTGCTCGATGACCGAATGCCCCTTTTTTACGGCCTCTAGCTTGGCCTTTTCGACCGCATATCCTTGCAGGAAGCGATCGAGATGGCGTTGATCACCCCAACGGCCGCCATAGTTGTCGAACGCGATCTTTGCAGTGGCGACATCGCAGACGACGGGATAACGCCAATCAGGTAGCTGAACTGCCCAGCCCGTCGACGACGAACTGAACAGTTTGGTTTTGCCGAAAATCGGCTCGGGAAGTCGCAGGCGACCACATGCTGACCGGATGGCAGCAGGGTCGCGGACTTCGGTTTGAATGGAAACGATGTGTGACACAGAGGCTCTCCTTCTTCTCGAAGATCAATATCCAGGAAAATCCTGCCTCGGAATAGCTAAGCCACTCCCTACGTCTTACTTGACGTGTTTTTTCGGTCAATTTAGCTATCCTGGCACAAACGGACCTAACGTGTCATATGCCCCCAGAACAATGGCTTAGTACGAGCTTTCCGAAGGGGGGTAGACTTTGATAGACTGGTGCGACATTCACGTGGGGCGTCATCTCCACAAACCGAAGATGCGGCGAATGGAAAAGCTGAGTGATTGTCTGAAGACTGCGAAAGCCGCCGAAATCCTGGGGTGTCTCAAACAACCCTGAGAAAGTACGCGGAGGCCGGCAAGTTCAGCATGCGACGGAATCCCGTCAACGGCTATCGGCTGTTTCGACGCGGAGACCTCGAAAGCCTCCTGAAGCAGATTGTCGAGCCAACTCAGAAACCACGAGCCAAGAAAGGGTAAGATCCACGCAGCATGGTGCGAATCGAAGACCTGCAACCCGGAATGTCTCTCGTGGGACTTGAAGCATCGGGCGTCGCCACGATTGCCGCTCTGGTTCCTATCTCTGACGACTCCGTCCAAGTCATCTACAAGACTGGTGACGGATCGCTCAAGGACCGGCTTCTCGGTCGAGCTGATGAAGAGAACATCAGTATCGCCGAAGCGGAACGCCCATGGTCGTTCGAGGGAGATGGTGAAGCGTTCAAGCTGGCCGTTGAGGCCAAGCGAATTGACCTTGCGTTCCTGTTCGACCCGATGATGGCGGTGCACACGTCCAACGTCGAACCACTGCCCCACCAGATTACTGCCGTTTACGAATCCATGCTGCCGCGGCAGCCACTCCGGTACGTCCTTGCCGACGATCCCGGTGCTGGTAAGACCATCATGGCTGGCCTCTACATCCGCGAGCTGGTCATGCGGGCCGATGCCCGGCGAATCGTCATCGTGTCACCAGGTAGTCTCGTCGAACAGTGGCGAGACGAACTCTGGGAAAAGTTTGGGTTAGAGTTTCGAGTGTTCTCGCGAGAGCTGGAGCTGGCTTCACCTAGCGGAAACCCATTTGAAGATCATGACCGACTTATTCTTCGACTCGACCAGATGTCTCGCAATGAGGAACTACGGGACAAGTTGTGTAGCGCCCAGTGGGATCTGGCGATCTTCGATGAGGCCCACAAGTGCTCCGCCCACTATTACGGAAACAAGTTGGAACGGACTAAGCGGTTCATCCTGGCAGAGCAACTCGGTGGTGTCTCCCGACATCTACTGCTGATGACCGCCACTCCACACAACGGAAAGGAAGAGGACTATCAGCTCTTCCTTTCGCTACTGGACTCCGACAGATTTTATGGCAAGTTCCGTGACGGTGTTCACAAGGTCGACGCTTCGGACGTCATGCGTCGGATGGTCAAGGAAGAGCTGGTACGCTTTGATGGTACTCCGCTATTCCCCGAGAGACGCGCTTATACGGTCAACTATACGCTCTCAGACAAGGAAGCAGCTCTCTACGAAGCCGTCACGAATTACGTGAAAACAGAAATGGGCAAGGCAGAAGCCCTCGGTGGTCAACGGAAAGGATCCGTTGGCTTCGCATTGACGGCCCTGCAGCGGAGATTGGCGTCTAGTCCGGAGGCGATCTTCCAGTCGCTCAAACGCAGACGCGACCGGCTTGAAAAGCGGCTTCGGGAAGAGCAGCTGCATCAGCGGGGGCAACGGCTGTTGGCTGAGACTTTAGAAGCTCCGCCCGAAGATGATGATGACCTGAATGCGGAGGAGCAAGAGGAGCTCGAAGAAGAACTGGTCGATCGAGCGACCGCCTCGCAAACTCCAGAGGAACTTCAAGCAGAGATTCTGATCCTAGAAGGACTCGAGCAGCAGGCCAAAGACGTGGTCGGTTCCGGTGAAGACCGCAAATGGGATGAATTGTCCCGAATTTTGCAAGACGCTCCAGAACTCAAGGATGCGAACGGTCGTCTTCGAAAGTTAATCATCTTCACCGAGCATAAGGACACGTTGTATTACCTGCATGCCAAGATCGGCGGCGTTCTCGGCGACATGGACGCCATCGTGACTATCCATGGCAGCGTAAAACGAGATGATCGCCGTCGGGCCCAAGCCCTATTCCGTAGCGATCCGGACATCCGCGTCCTGATTGCCACCGATGCTGCTGGGGAAGGTGTCAACCTCCAGAACGCCCATCTAATGGTCAACTATGACCTGCCCTGGAATCCAAACCGGTTGGAACAGCGATTCGGTCGAATCCATCGTATCGGCCAGACTGAGGTTTGCCATCTCTGGAACCTGGTCGCCAAAGAAACCCGCGAAGGTGATGTTTACCATCGGCTGCTCACAAAACTTGAAGTCGAGAACGTCGCCTTGAAAGGTCGGGTTTTCGACATCCTGGGCGAGGTTTTTGAGGAGGTCAGCCTCAAGAACCTGCTTATGGATGCGATCAAATACAGTGATCTTCCGGAAACGCGAGCCAAGCTCCAGCAGCAAATCGACCACGCATTCGGAGAAGAACACCTCAAGTCGATTCTCAACCGGAATGCTTTATCCCAGGAAACTCTTGGGCCAGAACGGCTGTTTTCCGTCAAGGAAGAGATGGAAAAGGCAGAAGCGCGCCGGTTGCAACCCTATTTCGTGCGATCGTTCTTCACCGAAGCATTTAATCGGGTCGGCGGCACAATGCACCCCCGTGAGAGTGAGCGATTTGAGGTCACACATGTTCCGGCCTCTCTACGTGAACGGGATCGCCGCATCACGGGCCGAAATCGACGGGATCAGACGCCGGTTTTGAGGCGATACGAACGGGTATGCTTTACCAAAGAGGCGGTCCAACCTCTGGACAAGCCTGGTATGGCCCCAGCTGTCATGCTGCACCCTGGTCATCCGCTGATGCTGGCGGTTAGTGATATCATCCTTGAGGAAAACGCAAATCTGCTACAGCAAGGTGCAGTGCTCATTGACCCTGCGGATGATGGCGACCAACCGTGGCTGCTGTTCATGCTGACTCACGAAGTCAAATCGGGTGATGGTGAAGTCATCTCTAAACGCCTGCAATTCGTGCGAGTCACGAATGAGGGTGAAGCGACATTCGCAGGCTGGGCACCTCATCTCGATTTGGAGCCGGTCCCGGAGGATGCCAAAGAACTGGCCAGAGAGCAGCTTGAAGCTGAGTGGTTGACTGGGAATCACGAGCAGCGGGCTTTGGCACTCGCCGCTTCGACGCTTGTCCCCGAACACTTCAAGGAAGTCTCAGGGCGTCGAATTGCTCACGTTGATAAGACGCTCCATGCCGTCAACGAGCGGCTCACTAAGGAAATCGACTTCTGGACCGATCGCTGGATGAAGCTCAGTGAGGATAAAGAAGCAGGCAAAGATGTCCGCCTGAACCTCGAAAATGCCCGTCGCACGATCAATGACCTCCAGGGCCGACTGGATAATCGAAAGAAGTCGCTGCAATCCATGCGGCACGTGACTTCCGGGACACCCGTGGCATTAAGTGGTGCGTTGGTCTTGCCAGCTGGACTGCTTAAGAAACTCAGAGGCGACGCTCCTTCTCCAGGTCAACTATCTCACGACCAGGTCGCGAGAATGCGAATTGAGCAACTGGCGATGGATGCGATCACAGAGATTGAACAGTCACAGGGTTGCCGCGTCGAAGATGTTGCGGCAGCCAAGTGCGGTTGGGATATCACGTCTTATCCCCCTTCAGTTGATGGCAAGCAGCCAGACGCGAAGCACATTGAGGTCAAGGGGCGTGCTGCAGGAGCAGAAACCGTAACCGTAACCCGCAACGAAATGCTTTATGCCTTGAATCAGGCTGACAAGTTCATATTGGCGATTGTGCAGATCAATAAAGACGAATCAATCAAGAGTGTTCATTACCTAAAGACGCCATTCGATAGCGAGCCACCCTGGGGAACGTCGTCGATCAATTTCAATGTAAAAGACTTGCTCGAACGAGGAGAGCAACTGCGATGACGGAACACCCTGTTATTTCTCCAAAGAAACTCATTGAAGTAGCTTTGCCGCTCGACGTAATCAACAAGGCCTCCGTCAGGGAAGGTTACATTTACAGAGGAAATCCATCCGCACTTCATAAGTGGTGGGCCCAACGACCATTGGCTGCAGCTCGGGCCGTGATTTTTTCGCAACTTGTGAATGACCCAGAAGATGTGTGGAGGATTCGCAATCCAAACGCGACGCCTAATTCGCAAGTTAAGGGACACTGGACAAAACAACGCGAGCGGTTGTTTCAGATTATTGAACAGCTGGTTGTATGGGAGAACACGAATGATGCTGAAGTGCTTGCACTTGCACACAAGGAAATTCGTCGATCATGGAAGGACGTGTGTGAACTAAATCAAGACCACCCTGAATCACCTACACTTTTTGATCCCGAGTCTCTCCCGTCTGTGTACGATCCGTTCGCAGGAGGAGGCACCATTCCGCTCGAGGCCCAGCGTCTTGGGCTAATTCCACACGCCACAGACCTTAATCCGGTTGCAGTCCTTCTCAATAAAGCGATGGTTGACTTTCCTGCGAGGTTTTCTGGGAAGCCGGCAGCAAACAGTTCCACAAGAGACGAAAAAAGTCTGCTTGATCGTGAGTGGTCAGGCATCGCAGGAATCGAAGAAGATATCCGCAAGTACGGGCGAAGGATTCTCGAGGAGGTTCGGAAAAGAATAGGCGAGTATTTCCCAACGATTTCACCATCCGTCCAGATGAGAGATGACGAGGAAGATGTATCGCACCGTGGACGTGAATTACCTGTTATCGCTTGGTTGTGGGCCCGATCTGTAAAAAGCCCCAATCCTGCGTTTTCACATGTCGACGTTCCTCTAACCACTACGTTCGTATTAAGTAGCAGGAAAGGAAAAGAGGCCTTTGTCGAACCAATCATTTCATCCGTCGGCTATTCGTTTGTTGTGAGGCATGGAACACCGCCGAGTTCAGCCAAAAAAGGCACAAAGGCGGGACGAGGTGCGAAATTTCGCTGCGTAATGTCACAAACCCCAATAGAGCCGGAGTATATAAAAGCGGAAGCTATGGCCGGGCGTATGGGCAAAGTGTTGATGGCCATTGTTGCAATTGGTGAGGAAGGTCGAACTTACTTATCCCCAACAGCTTTTCATGAAGATACTGCGAATTCAGCGAAACTACGTCATCGGGATCAAAGTATTGAGGTGCCAATTGCTGAAGACCCGCGTCCAATGACATGTCTTTTGTACGGCATGAAGCGGTTTGACCAACTCTTCTTGGAAAGACAGAAAGTTGCCTTAACTACGATCAGTGATGTGATTAAGGAGTTTATCCCAGTCATCTCAAGTGAGGCGTTAGCGGCAGGGTATCCAGAGGATCAAACACCGCTTTGTAGAGGCGGCTCTGGTGCACTGGCTTATTCTGAAGCTCTCGCAACGTACCTCACTTTCGCTCTAGATAAAACCGCAACTTACAACTGTGCCTTGGTGCCATGGAACGCTAAGGAAAGTCGCCCTAATAATTTGTTCACGCGTCAAGCAATACCAATTCTCTGGGATGTCGTTGAACTCAATCCGCTTGAAGATATTGGGGGGACATTCATAGCCTCAGTTAACATTGTCGCGGGAAGCTTAGCTGGAGTTGCTCCCGCTGGTCGTGTTGGCATTATCGAGCAGCACAGTGCAACCGATCCGCCAATACTTGGCTGCAAGCCATTCGTTTCAACGGATCCTCCGTACTATGACAACATAGGATATGCGGATCTATCGGACTTTTTTTACGTTTGGCTGAGACGGACTTTGCGAGATTGCTTTCCGGAGTTGCTCGCCACTATCAATACGCCCAAAAGCGACGAGTTAGTAGCGACAGCCTTCCGACATGGTGGCAAGAACAAGGCGGAAAAGTTCTTTTTGAAGGGTATGGCGAAAGCGATGGAAAACATCGCGAAACAGGCCCATCCGGCAGCTCCGATAACAATCTATTACGCATTCAAACAGTCTGACACTTCCAATGAAGAGGGAACTTCTTCTGCGGGATGGATGACATTTTTGCAGGCAGTATTGGATTCCGGTCTCGCAGTGACTGGTACTTGGCCCATTAGAACTGAACGCTCAGGTCGTATGCGAGATGCTGGGTCAAACGCACTCGCTTCATCAATAGTTTTGGTGTGTCGGCCACGTACGACAACTTCGACTTCTATTTCGCGTCGGGACTTCATACGCGAATTGAACACCACGCTACCTGCGGCAATGGACGCGATGACACGTGAAGCCGAAGAGCTTCCGTCACCTGTAGCACCGGTGGATCTGTCTCAAGCGATTATTGGGCCAGGTATGGCAGTCTTCTCGAAGTACTCTGCGGTACTTGAGGCGGATGGGGCCGCAATGTCAGTAAAAAACGCCCTTCAACTAATCAATCGGTTCTTGGCTGAGGACGACTTCGATTCGGATACACAATTTTGCTTGCACTGGTTTGAACAACATGGTTGGGAGAACAATGTGTTTGGATCGGCGGATGTTCTTGCCCGTGCAAAGGACACAAGTGTTAATGGACTGGCTGAAGCGGGGGTCGTTCAAAGTGGTGGAGGTAAGGTTCGGCTTCTCAAGTGGAATGAATATCCCGCTGATTGGGATCCCTCCAAAGATTTCCGCACCCCTGTCTGGGAAGCATTGCACCATCTGATCCGAGCTTTAAAGCAAGGCGGCGAATCCGCAGCTGGCAAGGTGCTCGAGGGTGTCGCCTCAAAAGCCGAAGCAGCTCGACAACTTGCCTATCGCCTTTACACACTATGCGAGCGTAAGGGCTGGGCCGAAGACGCCCGGGCTTACAACGAGCTCATTACTTCATGGCCAGCAATCGAATCTGCTGCACCGAAAATCGAACAACGGGAACTGTTTTAGACCTTAGGAACGCATACCAATGAGCTTAAAGCCCTGGCGAGAAGTTATCGCCCCCCATGCCGACGTGCTCGAAGGCACGTTCCAGCAATCCGAGTTTGCCGCGGATATCACTGCCGTGCATACGGGTAACGCAACTCGTGAATACCAGGACGCAACGGCGTTCTATGATCGCACCTTTATTACCGACGGAATGCGATTGCTGCTGACGTCGGTCGCCAAACGACTAAACGGCAAAGGCGGCGATCCGGTGATCCAGCTACAAACAGCATTCGGTGGCGGTAAAACTCATACCATGCTGGCCGTCTATCACATGGCTACTCGCGATTGCTCGCTGGACGAACTTGCTGGGATCCCTGGTCTTTTGGACCAAGCCGGCCTGATGGACGTTCCGAAGGCCAGGGTAGCAGTTATCGACGGGGCGGATCTTGCTCCCGGACAACCCCGCAAGCACGGCAAACAAACGGTCCGTACACTCTGGGGTGAGCTCGCTTGGCAACTGGGCGGCGAAGAGGCCTATAAGCTGGTCAAAGATGCCGACGAAAACGGTACCTCCCCAGGGAAAGACACTCTCAAACAGGTGATGGAGAACTACGCGCCTTGCGTAATTCTGATCGACGAGCTGGTGGCCTACATCCGGCAGTTCCCTGAATCGGGATCTGTCAGCGGGGGCTCTTATGACACCAACCTCTCCTTCGTTCAGTCACTTACCGAGGCGACCAAACTCGTTCCCAACGCCATTGTCCTGGCTTCGCTACCGGAATCTGAGTTGGAAGCGGGCAGTCAGCGGGGAGTGACAGCCCTTCGGGCGATGGAAAAGACGTTTGGCCGGGTTCAGGCGCTCTGGAAACCTGTCGCCACCGAAGAAGCCTTTGAAATCGTCAGACGACGGCTTTTCGACAAGGTTCGGGACGAAGAAGCCAGGGATACCATTTGCCGCGCCTTTGCGGATTTATACATCACCGAAGGGGGCAAAATGCCCTCGGAAACCCAAGAATCACGGTATTACGATCGCCTGGTTCAGGCCTTTCCCATTCATCCAGAGGTTTTTGACCGCCTGTTTGAAGACTGGACGACACTAGAAGGCTTTCAGCGGACCCGCGGCGTGCTGCAACTCATGGCCAAGGTGATTTACCGAGTGTGGAAGGACCAGAACGCCGATTTCTTGATTATGCCGGGTAGCTTGCCGCTCTATGACGGAGATTGCCGTAATCAGCTGACCTACTATCTGAGTGCCGGGTGGGACGCGGTCCTTGAAAAGGATATCGACGGTGAAAGAGCCGAAACGAACGCATTGGAGAGCAAAGAACCACGCTTCGGAGCCGTCAGTGCGGCTCGGCGAGTTGCCCGGACGGTCTTCCTGGGAAGTGCTCCGGCAGCAGGTGGGACCAAAGCCGGGACACGAGGAATTGACCGAGGCCGGATCCTATTGGGCTGTCTCCAGCCGGCTCAGACCGGTTCCACCTTCGTCGATGCCCTGAATCGACTCGCAGACCGCCTGCACTATCTCAACAGCTCCGGCGACAAGGCTCAGGAATCGACCCGGTTCTGGTTCGATGTCCGAGCCAATCTCCGACGCGAGATGGAAGATCGTAAAGGTCGATTTGACGAAAAGAACGAAGTCGTTGGCAAGGTAGCAACACTGCTGAAGAAGTTGACGGCTGGGGCAACTGGATTCGACGGAACTCACATTTTTACGCCAC
This sequence comes from Bremerella sp. TYQ1, assembly GCF_020150455.1. NCBI lineage: Bacteria > Pseudomonadati > Planctomycetota > Planctomycetia > Pirellulales > Pirellulaceae > Bremerella > Bremerella sp. TYQ1. The sequence continues at coordinate 3,460,235 of NZ_CP083740.1, read as the reverse complement.
ATGCTGACGTCCCAGACGACACTTCACTTCGGTTGGTATTGCTACCGTTAGCAAACGCCTATTCCCGTGATGAGTCATTCAACGCGTTTGAAGCAGTCCAAGAATTCGTCAAGAACAACGGAACCAAACCGAGGTACCGCGGAAATCGCTTAATATTTGTAGCCGCAGATCAACCTTCCCGTAGTCGTTTGAAGGATGCGATTCGCACAGCACTCGCTTGGGCCTCAATTGTCGATGACGTTAAAGAAGGTCGCTTGAACATTGATCGCCTGCAAGAGAATCAGGCCAAGAAGGAACTGGAAACCGCCGAAGCTGTAGCAGCGCGCGTCGTTTGCGATTGTTTCCGCTGGGTGCTGTGTCCTTACCTGCTCAACCCCACGGATCAGACGCCGACCGTGGAAGCATTCCAGCTCAACACGAGTGGCAGTGGATTCGGCCCTGAGGTCGAACGGGTCTGTGAGGAAAATGAACTGGTCATCAACACATGGTCGCCAATCCACCTGCGATCAAAACTCCAAGAGCTTTACTGGAAAGACGACAAGCAGGTCCTCCCTGCTATGACATTCTGGGAGGATTCACTCCGTTATTTGTATCTCCCGCGACTGAAGAATCGCCGTGTCCTGGAGCAAGCGATCGTTAAGGGAGCCGCAAGCAAAGACTTCTTTGGGACCGCCTACGGCCAGTCAGGAGACAAGTACGACGGCTTCAAGTTCGGAGATTCCAATGTGCAACTCGATGATACGTTGTTGTTGATCGAACCAGCAGCCGCCACAGAATACGAAGCGAGCATTGCTGAGCCCCTGTCAACATCCGATCCAGGGACTGGAGGCGACGGAGATAGTTCGCCCGGCGGTGGAACAACACCAGATCCTGACGGAGGATCAACCGGCGGTGGAACTGGAGGCGATGGCACACAACCACCACCCAGCGAAACGTTGAAGGCATTTTACGGATCGGTCGAAATCAACCCTTCGACAGCCAAGATGGGCATGGTTCAAGTCGCAGAAGAGATCATCAATCTGCTCTCGTCGGACCCGAATGCGTCGTTGAAAGTCACCGTCGAGATAAGCGCCGAGTTCCCCGAAGGAGCATCGGACCAGATCAAAAGAGCCGTTTCAGAAAACGCAGCCAGTCTCGGTTTCAGCACAAAGAGTTGGGAGTAAAAACCAAATGCGTTCAATGAATTATTCGGCGGCGGAGTCAACAAAACCGCAGATAATGAAGCGGGGGCCAGTGTGACATTGCCAAGCGACTTGCTGAGAGCTGTTTCATCTCCTGAAGGAGGCAAGATTGCCCTTGTCACCGGGGCGGGGTGCTCGTTTGAGCATCCAACAAGGCTTCCCTTGGCTTGGGAGTGCTCCGTATCAGCGCACGAGCGTTTGGTTGATGACGGAATACTGAATGCGGGCGATTGCACAGATCCTTGTAACCTCTCGCAAGTTGCCGAAGTTGTTGCTCAGAAGACCGGCAGCCAGAGAGACTTGGTGAGGGCATTGCCAACCACTGAGTTTCGCAATGCCAAGCCCAACCCAGGCCATTTGATTGCCGTTGCTCTAATGGTCGAAGGTGCCGTATCCAATATCGTCACCTTGAATTTCGACTTGGCATTCAGCCATGCTCTTAGTGAGTTGGGCATTCGTAATGAGGTTGTTGTTCTGAACGGCCCGGAGGATCACGCGCATATGGGGCAGCGCAACATCATTTATTTGCACCGAAGCGTGGATTCTCCGCCGGAAGCTTGGATCTTGACTAAAGAATCACTTGACCATGCTTGGAAGGACGGCTGGGAAGAGTCGATGGCAAGATTCGCCACGCTTGCCCCAGTGACGGTTTTTGCCGGACTTGGGTCATCCTGCGGTGTTCTCACTTATAGCTCGCAAAAACTCCGGAATAGCCTTAAGGAAAATGCTGTCCTTCTGCTTGCTGATCCTGGTGATCCAGCGAATTCCCACTTTGTGCAAGAGGTTGGCATCGAGATTTGCAATTGCATCCGCTGCGGATGGGTTGACTTTATGTCACAACTTGCAGAACGCTTCGTGCGAAAAGTGCTGAGCGATGTTAGAAGCGAGGGGCAGGTTCTAGCCGTTCGCGAACAGTGGGTCGCGTCGAACAAAGACTACGAGAAGCTACTTGAACCATTACTGGTCACCTTGTATTCGGATATTGAGAACCTAGGTCTTCTAGGTCTTGGAGAACTTCGTGCAGCGTGGTTCCAAGAGTATGACCGATACTCGACCACAGATCCCCAACAAATCGGAGCACTTGCGGACTTAGTAGTCGCTATTGCCTTTATTCTCCACCACGAATCCGGTTCAGCTCAATTCCACGAAGACGGGACCGTATCCATTTCATTTTCTAGTGGACCTGAAGTTAGGATCATATTGGCCTCAGGCTGGCGAAAGCACTTACGGTGGAACTCGTTGGAGACTGCCCTAAAGGAGCGAGTGAGGCGCCGGCGCAGAGGTGCGAGCACGCCCCAAAAAGTACTTGCAAGTGGAGTCACCGGAAAAAAAACCTCGGAAACGACGGCACCGATGGATATCGTCGGTTCAACGCCTTCTGACAGTATCATTGATGCGGACGGCGGGATGTTGATGTGGAGTATCGACGACCTGCGTGAGGATCCGAGGATAATTCAGGAGATAATGTCATGACGAGCGATGCGGTGCTGACTAGAGATCAAATCCTCGGCGAAGTCGTGGACGTTCTTTCAAGGAACGATTTTTCATTTGTAGGCGATGAGCAGCTCGTCGGATTCGACAGCATCTATCAGCGTGTGTTCGAGGATGCGTATAGTGTGGTAGCGGTTGTGTACTTCGAATCGTGGGAGGACTTGAAAGCCACTTGGATTGAAGTTCAGACCTCGTTTGTGGAGTTGATCTCCGAAAACTTCACGAGGTCAGATCGCAAGAGCTGGGAAGCTTACCTTGTACTTATGTCAACAGATTTGGTGCCGTCACGAGACAGCACTCGTGCACACGACATACGCTACAACACCAGCCGCGTAAGGAAGTTACTGGCTACAGGTGACCAACTCCGAGAGCTTCGTGACGTCGAAGCATGCTTGTTACCGTTGTTACCGATTCGCACTCAAGAGGGGAGTATTCGCAGTTCCAATGTTCTGCAACAGCTTCCAGGTTTGATTTCAGGTCCGGAGCTTTCCCGTCAGCAGATTCAGGCCATCGTTGATGCCTATGAGCAGCAGGCCTCAATGCTCGAAGCCGTTTACCAACTGGAGGACGGACCATGAGGCTAAAGCACATTGAAATATCTGGATTCCGTGGATTTCCAAAGACGGTCGCGTTTGATTTAAGTGCTGATGCGACAATCTTGGTTGGTGCGAATGGCCTTGGAAAGACATCCTTGTTGGACGCCATTCACTGGGGACTGTGCGGACAGCTTCCGCGTTTGGGCGAAAATGGAAGCGTGATATCGCTTTACTCAGAAACCGGGCAGGCTAGGACGACATTGCGCCTCACTCAGCCCAATGGCGAGGAATTGTGCATCATAAGGCTCATTGATAGCGATTCTCACTCAGTTTCGGTTGTCGAGAACGGACAGCAGCTAAAAGGGAGTATTGCCAAAGCCCGATTGATCGAGAGCTTGTGGCCGGACGCTGCGTCCGCGAACGACGAGAATTCTGTGCTCTCATCGACATTAACGCGATGCGTTTACTTGCAGCAGGACAGGATCAGAGATTTTGTTGAATCGACCACAGATCGAGATCGGTTCAGCGTGATTAGTGAGCTGGTCGGCACCGGAAGGCTTAACGAACTTCAGAGCCAACTTGAATCGGAGAGTCGCAGCTGGGCGATCGCTACCGGAAAGTTGGCGAAGGAAAGCGACCCGCTCTCCAAGCGGGTTCAGGATCTCGAATCCCAATTATTGCGACTTCGAGAAACAGTCGATTCAAAGACCGATGGAGAGCTTCCTGAATGGCAAGTCTGGTGGAAAAGAGTTGGCACTGTCGTCGATGTACCTAACGTTCCTGCACCGTCTTCGCCAGACGCAGCAACACGTGTGTCTGATGCAATTCAGCGGCTAGAGTCAAGTCGTGCTAAACAGCGACGCCTCGAGGGATCGGCGGTTCAACTTCGAGAATTAGCTGGTTCAAAACCAGAGTTCAACTCAGAGGCAATTCCTGAGGCTCAAGTCTTGCTAGATCAAGCAGGAAAAGAGTTGGCCGATGTGCGACAGGAGATCAAGTCCGCTCAGGAAAGGACGGCATCTTTGAGGGCCGAACGCGTGCGAGCCAAAGAGCTTGTTGAGCAACACAAAGCCCTTGCGGAGATAGCAATTCGGCTGCTCGAGGAGCGATGTCCCGTGTGTCAGCAAGATTACGATGTTGATGCTACTCGGGCACGATTGGAGGAGCTGATCGGAGAGAAAGGTCCGTCTGAGCCAGTTGCTGCAGAGAATTCCATCGAGAAGCTTCTGGAGCGGGAAAAGCAGTCGACTGAGAAGGTCTCGAAGTGTGAAGCTAAGCTTCGAGACGTAAAGGCCCAAGGGGCAAAGCATGAACAGTGGAAGGTAGACGTTTCGAGTCTGTGTCAGGAACTTGGTGTTGACCCCAGCAAGATTGAGGAAGAGATAGAGCCTGTTCTGGAGAAGCTCAAGGTCAAAGAACAGCTTGCCGTGCAATGTGTCCGCGATGGTGAGTTGATGGCGGCGAATCTTGCTCGAGAGTCAGCAAAAGCACGCCTATTGGTCGTGGAGGCAGAACTTGAAAAGTCAAGACAGGAGCTGCTTCAAAACTCACGCAGAATAGAAATACGTGAAAGAGCATACAGTACAGCACGTCGTATAATTGAGGAGCTCCGAGAAGCCAACTCAAAGATAGCGGTTGAGCGGTTGAGGGACATCGAGCCGTTTCTTCAACGGATATACGCCAGAATAGATCCACACCCGGCATTTCGGGCTATCAGTTTCGTTACATCGCTAAGTCGCGGAAAGGGACGACTCAACGCGGTGATTAAGGATGAAGAGGCCGTGGTGTCATCGGAGAAGCCATCTTCGGTTCTGTCGAGCTCACAATTGAATGCTCTGGCTGTTTCTTTGTTTTTGTCATTCAACTTGACCCTTCCCAGCATTCCAGTCCAGGCGGCGGTGCTTGATGATCCAATTCAGAGTCTGGATGAGATTAACTTACTCGGTTTGGTTGATTTGCTTCGTAGAACCAAAGATGAACGCCAATTACTCGTGTCGACTCACGACTCTCGGTTTGGCGAACTGTTGGCGAGAAAACTTCGCCCGGCGAGCCCCGGAAAGAGGACTTCAGTAATTGAGTTGCGTGGATGGAGTCGCTCTGGCCCTGACATCGAGCAGTACGAGGTTGAAGCTGATGTTTCACCCCGACGTTTGGTCGGTGCAGAATAGAGGCAATTTGCTGATATTTTAGAAAAGGCCTGTACCGGACTTCTACCAGTCGGTACTACGTCCGTTTTCAGTCCGCGCAGTGAAACAGACGCTCTGGAGTATTACGCCGATCTGGGATTGAAAGCGAACGATGGCCTATTCGCGACATTCGCCTTTGGAATGAACGCTATCATTCAGGATGTTTACCGGAACACTTCGGCAGGATTGCGATACGCTGTCATGGAGAAGAAAACTCGTCCGATGAAGAAAGGTCCACAGCGGGGCGCAGAGGAAGCCAAGATTAGCGCACTTCGCAGGATGAAGGAGAACCGATTCGCGATCGGGTCAAAACTGACCCGTTCCAAATTCGACCGTTGGCTATCCGAGAAGGATTCTGGATTAAATCGTAACGTCCGCTACATCCATAATAAGTTCATTCTGATTGACCCGCTCACAAGTTCGCCAATCGTGATCGCCGGCTCAGCCAACTTCAGTGAAGCTTCATCGACTAAGAACGATGAAAACATGTTGATTGTCCGCAACAATAATCGAGTCGCCGACATCTACCTAGGCGAGTTCATGCGGCTATATAATCATCACGCATTTCGCGAGTTCCTGGAGGGAGTTGACGCCAGCAAACTAGGCACAAAGCCCAATCACTTGAGAACGGATGAATGGTGGAAAGGTTACTTCGGGGATACTGCACGTTCACGTCAACGGCAGTTCTTCGCAGGATAGCTGTTTCTAGTGCATGGCATCACTTGCCAGAGCTAATCCCATCAGGCAAATCAATCCAACCTCCGTTAATTCAGCAAAGTACCACTGGGTTTCGGAGTGGTTGTGTCGCAAACGCCGTATCCGTCGATCGACAGCCCAAGGAAGTTCTCATGGACCAAGATTACAAGACGCTTTCGGAGAAGCGCCCAGTCGCATTGATTCTGAATGGGTTACGCTAAACGCGGTTCGTGAGCTCATAAATCTCGCGACGGCGGGGAACTAGTCTAAAGCGACCTACCGAAAGGCTCTTGAAATTGGAGGTCAGATTTGTCCGGAGGTACTCGGGGATTCTAGTTTGTTGCGCGAAGCACAAGTCAGTCCAACTGTCCGCGAGTTCATTCAACTCGCCAAACTTCGATCTAAGCAAAGCTTGTTGTCATCCCACACTTTGTATTGAATCATCACGACCTGAACTCGTTCTGACTGGGGATGATGACGTTCGTAGATCAAATCGGCTCCAGTGATCTCTTCTGCTTTGTCTGGATGTCACGCTCGGACCCGAAGTATATGTCCGTCAAATAGTTCGTAATCTGAATACGCATGCCCTTCAGCGATGTTTGATAAATCGTGATTGAATTGTCTAACATCTCGATTGATAATCTGATTCTCGCTCATCTGGACAGGAGTCAATTCAACCTTAGCTGCTTCTAATTTTCTAACCCTTTGACGAATACGATCCGTGGCATTACCTCGATCTGCAACGGCGAGTAAAGAGTTTTCGTTAGATAACTCCACTTCAACAAGCAGTAAAGGTGAAACATGTTGGCCGTCTTACTTGCGTGATCAGCGGTTAAACTCGCAGCTTGCGAGGTTAAAAGGAATGACCTGCGATAATTATCTATGCCGGTTCGCTGATGATCAAAATAGATTTCGCTTTCCCTGCTGTTGTGGATTCCTTCGACCGACTGATCGTCTTCAATGTCCTAACCAAGTCCTTCGGACGTCGGGAGAGCACATTCCCGTTTGTGAGATAGAGGGGCTGCAGTCCATGGGTAAACGAGGCGCGCCGATTCTTCAACGGGATGATGTAAGAAAAGTCTCGCTTTCGCATGTTGAATTTGAGTCCCTTTTTCGATCAGGGAAAATAGGGTCTCGCCTACTGAAATATGACGAACTCCCACCTTTATACAAATCAATGACATCGTTAGCAGCGACTGCGACAATTGTCATTCATGCACAAGACTGCGAGCTGTGATATCTGATCCGATTGAAAACGTAGGTCAAAACACTGCAGTCACAAGACCTGGTGTGGAAACCCTTAGATTCGACGAGTGGACCTCCATCTGAAGTAATTCTATACGGCTTTAGCCGTCATTCACGCTACATACTGACCCTGCTTAGCTACCTTCTTAGCCTTCGAGACTGACCCGCCTTGAATTCCCGTATTGCGTCTTAAGATAGCTCAGATATTGTTGTTCTTCATCGTGATAATTGCTTAAAATCTTCACGTCACTTAAGGAAGTGTTGCAGTGACTCAGCTAACAGGTCTTAGGTTGTCGTAAATTACGAAAGCTTCTGGGGGTTTAAATTGACAGTCCATTACATCCCTTGTGGCGAGTTTGCTAACGAGAGTGAAAGAATCGCCGTAGAACGATTGAAGGCGGACTTGAATAAACTTCAGGGAGGAGGCGATTGGATTATACTTTCCAATCTTCCCCACTCGGTGACGACTCAAGCAGTTCCGGACGATGTGGATGTGATCGTAATAGGGCCCACTGGATTACACGTAATCGAGGTAAAACATTGGGATGCCTCGTATCTTAAAAGTTCCGGTCATACCGTAATTCACGAGGCAGATAAGCTTGCAAACAAATTGCGAAAGATCGCCAGTAAGTTGAAGCGAGCAAGCATTGATGCCGGTTTTCTCGCTGGAAAGTTCCTGCTTACACGTGGAAGTGTTTCTTGGTCCTCGAATCGGCCAAAGATTCACGGTTCCACTTTTTATGGACTGAAAGACAGTTCTGAGATGCTGGGGGTTGGGTTACCTAATGTACTCAAACCGATGGAAGTACAGCAGATTTGTCAGCTTCTACAACCGCTGAGCAAAGTTGTCCTTCGCGGCGAGGTTCGGAACATCGCAACCGCTCGCAATTTAGAACGAGTAGAACCGGCCAATGATCGCTTTCATAGGGTCTACCGGGGAGAGCACATTAGGACGAGGGATAAGATTGTTCTTCATTTGTATGACCTCTCTGCGAGCGATGACCCCAAATCAGATGATCTCGCTCGTCGTCATGCGGAAACTCTCCAGAAACTGCAAAAGTCTGCGTACGTACCTCGGTTAATGGACTCGTTTCAGGAGGTTCCTCAGTATCCTGGCGAGCTAATGTACTTCTCGATTGTCGACCCATGCGCCCCGTCCCTCTTAAAGCGTTCGGGCGATGCCAAATGGGGCGAAGATCACCGAATCGAGTTTTGCTGTCGTGCCCTCGCCGCCTTGGAGGAACTTCATGCCAGTAACCTACAAGACGTTCAGTTTGTGCATCGTCACATTTCTCCAAGTTCGCTACTTGTCGGTGCGAATGACCAGCCGATTTTCACAGATTTCGATTTGTCACGTATTTCTGCGTCAAAAACGCTTTCACCGAACGCAAAACTGAACCCAGCGGATGCCGACTTCGCCGCCCCAGAAGTAGTCACTCACGGCATAGGAGGGGCTGACCAACGCAGCGATATCTATTCACTATGTATGACGCTGAGAACGCTGTTCCAAGACAACGGAAGTGATGCGGCCATCAGTGCATCAATCACGCTCGAAGAAGGAATGACTGACGAGCCGAGCAAGAGACTGTCACTCCCAGAATTGATTCAGTCGTTGACCAAGGATAATAGCAAGTCCGAGCCTCAACCTAGCGTCGAAGCAACTAAACTCTCGGCAAGGTATTGGAGTGAAGGCGACATAATTGAATTCAATAACCAACACTACCGGATCGCCAGCAAAATTGGATCAGGAAGCTACGGATCGACATTCAAAATAGTTCAAGTGCAAGATGGGCAGGATGTTGGGGTCTTTGCGGGAAAGGTGATGTTTGACGAGGAGAGCGGATCGCGGTCAATAGATGCTTACCGTCGTGTTCGTTCGCACACTGACAAGCCGCATTTGGCAACAGTATTTGAACATTCCAATCAGTGGGAAGACGACCGCTTTGTGGCACTGCTCAAGTGGGTAGAAGGCAGCACGCTCTTCGATTGGATTGGGTTAGCAGAATTATTGGCCGAAGAACTGGGCGAAACACCTCTTTCAGTGATCGGTCGCTGGATCATTAGCAGCTGCGAAGGATTAAGTGCGTTACACCGAGCGGGTCTGGTTCACGGCGATGTTAGCCCTAAGAATCTCATCGAACATGCTGGTGATGTGACCCTTGTTGACTTTGACTTTATTCTCAAAGAGGGAGAGCCAATCTGGAGTCCAGGCACAGTGATGTACTCCCCAGGGGAACAGTCGGAGGGACAGCCGGCCTCGGCTTCGCACGATGTCTACTCCCTGGCGGCGACAATGTATCACGTCATATGTGATCGCGATCCATTCTGGTATGGAGGGCAGAAACAACGCGAGAAGGGTCTGAATTGGGAGAAAGTTGACCGAGAGGTTTGGGGCTGGATTCCTGAGTTTTTGGATATTGCCACATCTGCAGATCGGGAACAACGTTTCCTCAATGCGATCCAGGCATTGAAATGGATAAAGAATTCAACATCACAATCAGACGCGGAAGATAAGTCCCCAAGCAAGGACCACGCAGCCCCGGAACATGAGTTTAGCACAACTGTGAAGCAGACGTTTCGTGGTAATGACAATGGAGGAGAGTTCGATGACGCAACACGTACTCCTAATCGAATACCTTGGCTTAGCGAGCTGCTTTCGACATACCCAGGATCTCCTCGTGGTGGAATTGAAACTCGCGGACTGGACTCACCTTTTGCTGATCAAACATATGTTGAAACAACGCTTGAGAAAAATCTGCTTGAGGATATTGAAAGCGGCAAAGTACAACTCGTTATACTCTGTGGAAATGCGGGTGATGGGAAAACGGCGTTTCTGCAGCATCTTTCGGTAAAACTTGGTCTCGGAAGGCAGGAGTCGTCGCAACGTGTCAACTCCGGCACGGCACTTGGCTCGACGATTAAGATAAATCTAGATGGCGCAGCATCGTTTAAAGGTCAAACGGCAGACGAGCTACTCAATGATCTCTTTGAGCCTTTTCAGCAGGGGCCTTCGGAGGAACCTAGAGTCCACTTGGTCGCGGTTAACGATGGACGTCTACTCCAGTGGGCGGAAAGTTATGTCAGCGCCCATAGCAAAACCCCACTCACCGATTGGATAATCACCAGTTTGATAGGGGAATTCGGTCCCGATCAAACTGTAGAACATATTCGGCTGGTCAACCTAAATGAGCGCTCACTTGTCGGTGATGCGCGACGGTTGCCACAGAACGAAGATGAGAAAGAGAATTGGAAACCGTCTACCGAATTCTTTAACGCTCTCCTTGATCGTATGCTTGGGGGCAAAGAGTCTGGTGACATCTGGAAGGGGTGTCTTACCTGCACTTCTGCGTCGCGTTGTACGGCGTGGAATTCGGTCAAGACTTTAACGGGAACCGGTGAACAGGCTGAGAAACTCGCAGCAAATGTGCGTCAACGAATGGCGGCCGCATTGCAAGCGGTGCATCAGAGAGGAATGGTACATATAACAACTCGCGAATTGCGAGGTGCGCTTAGTTATATCTTTTTCGGTGTCTATTTCTGTGACGAGTTGCATGAGTCACCCGATTTAGAGCCGAAGCACTACTGGGATCGTGCATTCGCATCAGACTCGATCATGCGCCAGGGCGATTTGCTCTCAGAACTTCAACGACTTGATCCGGCATATGGCGCGAACCCGTCAGTTGACCGTTATCTGCGAAGCCATGAGGCAGTGGTCGATCCGGACAAGCCACCGAAGTTTTCAGATCAAGACACCTTGGTCTCTAAAAGACGACGAGCCTACTTCGAGTGGATTGAAGAACAATCGTGTAACGTTACGAATGAACCGCAGGCAATCGAGTTATTTCAAAACTCAAGCTTGAAGCAGTTCCGCGACGTACCGATATTGTCGGACGAGGAGAATCGCGAATTGACGCGTCGCCTGTGCTTCGGAATCTCACGCCTCGAACAATTGCCGCATCGCGTGTTATTAAGGCCAGATGTCGTCCCATTGAAGATCATGCCAAGGACGCCTGTCGAGACGACTTTTTGGGTCGAAAAACAACTCGACCGATTTTCGTTGGAAGTCGATGAACGCGGAAATAGCGGCGGAGTTGAATGGTTGGCGAATGGGTTGATCTTGCGATATCACTACCGGGGCAACAGCCGTGAGGAAGAATTGAGGCTAGGCGCCGATCTGTTCGGTTTGTTGCTGGAACTTGCAGAAGGTTATCAGATCATGGATGCAGCCAACGATGACATTTTTACGAACCTGTCCATCTTCACGCAACGTTTGGCACAGGAAGATGAGCGAGAGGTCTTTGCATGGAATCCGAGTCAACCAGACGATATATACCGTCTCGGCGTACGTGAAAGCAATGGCGTTCAGCAAATGTTCTTCGAGGATACGCAGATAACTGCCGGCACGAGGGAGGAAACAACTAATGCCTGATAAGCTCGAGAAGGAAGTGCTGAACGAGATTCTGACTCCTGCGATGGTCAATGAAATCTGGACAACAATTTACACAGAGGCTCTCCCGTTTACACCGCAAGATTTTTCGGTTGGTGCCTTGTTGCCGGCGATGTTCTATATGTTTCGTCGGGGACACCGACGTGGTCAAGGCAACTTTGCTGATACGTTCAAACCCCTCCCAGACGAAATGGAGTTCACACGATCTAGCACAAAGAAGGCTGCCACTGTCTTTAGCGTTGCGAAAGGCCTAGCTGCTGATGAAAGCCAGTTTTCCGGATTTGACTCTCCTTTTGCAATTAACGTTCTTTCTGATTTCTTGCTCACGCACTGCCTAGAAAACAAGAGTCATGAACCAGGAAGGAGAAAACCAATTATTCGGGCATTTCCGACACATTATCAATCGGCCTGGATGGATTTGCCAATAAGCGTCGTCAATCTACGTTTGGTACCTGAGTCTTTGGTCGCAATTCTTGCTGATCAGAAAGTGGGCGACGCGATTGAACCTAATTCATCGGATAAATCATTCTTCAGGGTGAACGATGATTTCACGCAGAACATCTTACTAGCGGTCTTTGGTGCTGGCATGAGCACTCGCGACCTGAAGTCTGATCTAGTTGACGAGTTCGACGAATCAGCGAGGCTGGGACTCGATCAACTAGCAACGGTTCGCATTGCAAGACGATGCAAGCAACCCATTAAATTGAAGGGGACCGAGAAGTCAAAGACCAGCAGTCACGGTCGAGGATCAAGCGCCATTGCAAACCAGCATCCGATTGCAAAACAGGCGACCGACGCGTTCCGTGAAGACACGCGACTTTTCCTACAAGACTATGGTTCAACAATTCCTAGGCAATCGCTAACGCAGATGCTTGAGTCTTGTATTGGCTTGAGCTTGACTAATATTTTTCTTTCAACTGCCGCAATGCTCTTTCAGTGGGAGCGCGATGGTAAACTTCCCGGAACTACTGATCCATGGCCGCTCGTCGTTGATTGCTCAAGTGGGGCGGACCATGAGCTTCGTCGACTGTCTGAAGAAGTGACTGAAGATGTGACTAGGCAACTTCATCGCTTACCCGTGGTCTTGATGGCACTTAGGATTCTTGAGAGCCAATCCCGCTATGAGATTTCTGATTTGCCACCAAAACGCCCTGATGCAACCGATCGAATCAACGTTCTCGGGGATGTGCTATCCCAGCGGCATGGGGATAGCAAGATGATCTTGCGAGATGTGAAGAGGCATTGCATGAAATTGTCTGAGCGTTTCAAGGAAGATGGAATTGGGGATGCTTGCATCGCAATTTTGGATGACGAAACGGCGATTCCTAATCCTGTCATGCGACTTGCGGAAACTGTCACTCAGATGATGGGAGATCGGCTTCAATTGGCACATATCCTCAAATGTTTTGGATCATGCCTCATGATAGGACAGGCAAATGGCTTAGCAAGTGAGCGGCGAGTATCCTTTCAGACCATGAGAAATGGCCGCAAGTCTGGCATGATGAAGTCGATACTGCTTACTGATACTATGCTCGACTTTCTCGTCCATCGACATCTTCGTAAGTCAGGTATAGAAGGTGATTCAGAAATGAATCCTATTTCATTCAATGACTTTGTGTCATTGTTGAAAGAGCGTTACGGACTATTGATTGATCAAGCTCCACCTGGCCAAACGATTTCTCGTGAGTTGTTGCTTCGCAATCGGCGATTCTTGGAACGAAGACTTCGTAGCCTCGGGCTTCTAGTGGGCGTCAACGACGCTGAGTCGATGAAGCGGCTTCGCCCCAGATTTGATCTGCGTGCTGCCGGAATAGGAGCCTAGCACATGACTAACGTTGCCGACTTGAATTCGCTAACCAACGAACTTACAAACTTTCTCAATCGAGTATTCTCTGAGCTCATTGGCAAGGGGACTGAGGGAAATGTCACATTCTGTCGATGCCTTTCACCTTCGGTCGTTGAGTCACTTGCTATAACCGCAGAATTCTCCCCGGAGGGCTGGGATGTCCGAGCGGTCGTTGACGAAATTGACGTGTCCCGGCGTTTCATACGCTCAGATGAAGCGGTCGAAATACGTGAAGAAAAAGGGCAAGCTGTTTTATTGTTGATTGACGTACAGCGGGCCGGTGCAGGGATGGACGGTATCTACAGCGCTTCGCGTGAATTGACCGAAGAAATGATCTTCCGTCAGACGAAGGAGATCACGAAAAGGGAGCTCGGACGCACTCTGTACGACAAGGCTGAACAAGCCATAAAGCAGGTTCGCTATATCGGAGAGCGAAAGTCATTGTCAAAGTGGCAACAGATAGAGTTCTTGGCTTCTTTATGCGATAACCCTGCGAATTTTGGGAGAGCGATCTCGTTACTTGGCCTATGGCCGATCAGTGGAAGTGTTGATTCCATTCTTCACAGCGATCTGCAAGTGTCAGCTCGAATGGTCGATCGTCTTTTTCTAGGCTCTGGAAACGCGAGAACACCAGCAGAGAGAGTCGAGTCTTTGCTATTGAAAGGCGAAACGCCATCACAGAACACTAGCTTGCAGCAGGCGGTTCGAGCGGCGTCCCGCCGCCCAATCTCGACCGTAATTCAAGACGTTGTCAACGATACGACACTATGGCTGGGTGAAATTAAGCCTGAATTCCTTAGCCAACAGTTACGACGTGTGAATCTCAGGACTTGGCGAAGCAAACAGGGAAGAATCGCCAAATGGTCTGGTCTTGTCGATGGTACTCCACCCGAATTCCTACTTTCATCGGAAAAGACATCCAAACTAGAAGTCCGATTTGAGACCGAGCCGGAACAGCTTCCGAAGGGAAGCGTTGAGTATCGGGTAAGCGTAGTTTCTGGCGAAGATGAGCTTGCCTATCGCGATATCTCGCATGGTGTCCGCAAGGGTGGGCAGTATCAATCCGTCAAATTGACAACTGAGGACTTCGAGGGAATTGCAGAGGATTCGCAGTTTGAAGCTCGCGTAGTTGTTTCGGTTATTGGAAACTCACAAGAAATCATTGAAGACGAATCAGAAGAGTTTCTGATTCGATTTGGTGAGGCTACGACCGATACGACTTCAAACACAACGAAGTTTGAACGCTGCATGGCAGAGGGCGCAATCAACATCTCTGACGGAGAGCAGTTCGACGCTGACGTAACGAATTCAGATTGCTACTTGATTGACTCATCAAAGAACTTCATCGCATTCAGGGCGGCAGCTTCTAAAAAGAGTTATAAGGTTCACCGACCAACACTGATCGAAGTTATTGAACGAATGCAGGCAGAGCAGACCTGCCTTGGACGTTGGTCTGTCAAAGTACGAGGTGATGGCCAGAGAATCGCCGAGCCAGAATTTCATCCTTTTGATACAAATGATGATTTCGGCACTGAATGGGAAAGAGTTGTAAAGGCTTGTTCTAGTTTACAGAGTGAACTTGGCCAACGCGGTGGGTTTTGGGGTAGCGTCTACGGTGGAAGCTTAAAGAAGGCCGATGAATATTTGAATGCTTGGTTGCCTGTCTTAGAAAAAGGTCAACCCGAAGTCGCATTGACCGAAACAGTAGAAGTCCAGTCGTTGTCAGGCGAGACAATCGGTTTGATCGTACTTCCGAGCCACCCACTCCGTGTCGCTTGGCATGTTGCCTACGACCAGTTGTTGCGGAATATTCGCTATGAAGTTGATATGACACCAAGTCGCGTGCGGGATGCTGTGGCAAATCTTCAAGCGGCACATTTTCCGTCAATCTTGCCCGGACTAACTAAGGGAGAAAACTTCGTCTATGCAGATACCTTATCGTTCTTCGCAACAGCGATGGTTTGCGATCGCGACCCTGAGCCTAAGTCTGCAGTGGCAGTGTTAATGAGGACACTCGGCCTGAATGAACATGACCCCGGCGTCAGCTCAATGGGAATACAGGTCAGTACCTCATTGGCGAAAGAGGTGTCACGCTACATACAATTTCATGAATTGGGCGAATCGTCTAGCGGAGCTGTTCTGCTTCATGCACTTCGCCCAGGCGACGGTTGTACGGTAGCCCGAGCGTTGGGAACTGCTCTCAAGATGACTGACAGTGATGGAGAGTCAACGTCCGTACGATTCAATTTAGAGATGTTCCCTGCACAGGAGAATTCGGACATCACTGGTAGTTTCCTCGTTGATGTCGTGGAATGCCATCGAACTGGGGCGTCGGGGATTTCTGACGGAGACCGTTGGATGTTGGAAAGCCAGGCACGCGATGGTGGTGTCACTCTACCGCGTCTACGATGGGCCAAGAAAAATGTCCAGGTGCCTGAATCATCAGCTCACCTCGCGATTGCATTTGATAGTTTTGATACGAATGTTCACTTCGTTCCAGTGGAGGATCTGCCGGCTTCAGCGCCATTGCATGTCTACGGCCTGGTTGCAAATATTCAGCGTTCATTCAAGTTCAAGCCTGACGCAGAGTGGCTAAGCTGGCTGCCTCCAAATGCTGATGGAGAAAAACATCCGGCCGGACGTGCAATGTCCGATCGCTTGACGAAGCTCAACAAAGCCATCATGAACTGTGTCTGTCGCTTTGCCGGCCAAGACGGTGATGTTTGGCCTGTATTGCGTACTCAGCTTTCCGCTGAACAACAGGAGATGCTTAAGGTCGTACATCGCCTCGCGGATTGGGTGATTACAGTCGATCGAAACGCGGGGGTTGAGTTCTTTGACGCACCGCGTGATGAACCGTCAATCTATGAGACCTATGTTATCGACTGCGTGCCAGAGCGAGATGATCTTGGAAGCTTACAAATGATCACCTCAACAACGCGAACCGACGAGATTCGCGAGTTACTCGACGAAATGCTTGAGCGAATGAGCTTAAGTGCGAGTCGACGAAATTGCGAGTTTCTGGTCCGGCATCTAAAGGGACTTAGCGGTAGGCTTGCCATGCGGCTAACCAGCCTTGGCAGCACGAGCAGTGAGCTCATCGCTCTTGCTCTTGTACATTCGCAATGCGAAATTGCTTCCGAGGATAGCAGTTCTTGGATGTCATTGGAGCGAGGATTTTTTGTTCCTGTGGATGACATAGCCGATCTTGCGCCGAGAGAGAAGGGGGATACTTCTACCACTCCCGAAGACACGACTCCGTTAGTTCGATCTGACCTCATATACGTATCCCTGCCTTCAAGAGGCGGACTCTCGTTCACATTTGTAGAAGTGAAATATAGGCGAAACCTCCGTGCTGCGCGGGCACCTGATCTCATCGTTCAGATCGAGAAGCAGACAACTCTCCATCGGGATGCCTGGGTGAATTGGTACTTTGACGAAAGCGTTGCCGAGTCGCTGCTCGCGATTCGACGCAGCCGACTTGTAAGAGCACTACGCTTCTATTTGGAGAAGGCTCGTCGGCACTATCTGAATGAGGATCAATACGATCGAATTCGGCAGCAGCTTGACCGGTTAATGGCCGAAGGGACAAGGTATAAATTCAGTGAGCCAGCTGTTCCGAATCGCGGGTACATTTTCTGTCCGGAATATGTCAACTCTGATCCGGTAACGATCTCGGAGCCCGGTTCACCGACGAATATAGTTTTATTCGGGGCAACGACCATGCCTGATCTCGCGATCGGAATCGAAAGGACGCCGACGCCCGCTCAGGTGCCTGCAGGCTCATCCTCAACGAGCCCTACAGACGATCAAGGTTCTCCTCCACCTGAACCAGCCTTTCACCAAGGCCTGGAACGAGAACTGGTTGCAGAATTGCCAGAGAACTTAGAAACACAAGAAGTCGCGGATGGTTCAGATAACGCAAGTAGTAACTCTGCCATTGTACCTGCCCTTATACGCTTTGGTTTAGACAAAACTTCCGAAGAACCAGTTCAGTGGTCGGTCTCAAAGTCCGCAAATCCACACTTAATGATTGTTGGTTTTCCTGGAATGGGAAAGACCGAGGCTGTGATGAACATTTGCCAACAGTTAATGGCACAGTCAATCACTCCAATTGTTTTCTCATACCACCCGGACATCGACGAGCGACTGTCAGAAAAACTTGCTAATGTCCAGCTTCTCGATCATCATCAACTCGGATTCAATCCGATGCACCTGGATACGGTTACTCGTACGGCGCATGTTGACAGTGCGGGGATGTTACGAGACGTTTTCTCTGCGATGTTTCCGGATCTCGGTGATATTCAGCTAGAACGCTTACGGAGCGCTATTCGCGAGTCGTATGTCCGGAATGGCTGGGGCGGAAACGCTGAATTTCCAACAATTCCCGAGTTTCGAGATTTTTACACTATCCTAAAAAGCGATCCCAAACCCGAAAGGAACCTGCTCGCTCGCTTGGACGAACTAGACGACTATCAAATATTTGGCAATGCAGGTGAGGTTCGCAGCCTATTAGAAAGTGAAGAACCTCTAGTTCTCCAAATCCATGCTACGCAAAATGAACTTGTTCAACGTGCGGTGGCCATGCTTGCGCTCTACAACGTCTATAAGGAAATGTTCCGCCGTGGCGTCCAAGATAGAATCACACATGCGGTAATTTTCGATGAAGCGCATCGTGCCAGCAAACTCAAACTTCTTCCTAAGCTTGCCGCGGAGTGTCGAAAGTTTGGTATTTCACTGATCCTCGCATCTCAATCGGCAAAAGATTTTGACACGGCATTGTTCTCCAATGTTGCCAGTTATTTGTTACTCCGGATGACGGATCAAGATGCAAATATCTTATCGAAGAACATTACAACATCTGATCAAGCAAAGAGAACCGCTGATCGCATGAAGCAACTCGAAAAATATCATGCGCTTTTTTTCCGAGAAGGATTCCGCCATCCATCGCACGTTAGGCTCGATCCGCCATCGTAAGCTTGTTAAGTGACCTAGTTCTAGATGGTTAGTCGCTCGGGTCCCATTTCAGAAACTAGCCAGGCAAATAGAAACTCTCGCTGCTTTCGCATGCCCTCAAGTTCGGCGTCGATCTCATCCCATCGGCGTTGAAATTCTTCAGGTGGCACTAGTACCGTTCGCATCAGGCGTCTTTGTATCTTCTCAAATAGCCATCATAATGAGGGGCCAAATCCCCCGAAAGCGAACACCGCCACTATTTTCGTGTCCTTTTCGGAAATATGGGAAGGTATGCACATGCAAGATACTCAGGAAATTACCGTTCAATCGATCCGCCCGGAATCGCTTCTTTATCAAGAGGTCAAACAGCTTTGGAGAACAAACAGCAAGACACTAGGTTTTCTGCCGGACGGGGCTTTCCTGGATCATGCAAGCCAAGGCCACTTGCTCGTTGCCGTGAATGGTTCGGAGTTAATGGGCTACACCTTGTACCGAACGGGTAAACGAACCGCTGGCATTATCCATATGTGCGTGGCTCCAAACGCTCGCGGAAATGGGGTCGCCCGTACGCTGTTGAACGGCCTTCGTGCTCAGGTAAACCGCCTGGAACATATCACGCGGATAGAGCTTCGTTGCCGCCGCGATTACGGAATCGATGACTTTTGGGCTGCTCTTGGTTTCGTGGCCAGAGTCGAAAAAGTTGGTAGAGGAAAGGATGCCGCCGAAGTTACCGAATGGCACATGAAGCTAGAACGTGCTTCGCTATTCGACGGCATCGACGAGGAAGAAACTAAGCTTCGAGTCTCGATTGATACAAACGTCTTCCTCGACTTGGAGGTGGGAAAAGACCCGGAAGCAATCGAATCGCGTGGCTTGGTCTCGGACTGGATTATTCCTTACCTACAGATTGAAGTCACACCGGAACTTCAGAACGATCTAAACCGACAGCAAGACAACGAGGAACGCCAAAGGGTAAAGCGCAAAACGAAAAAGTACGTTGAATTAGCGCCCCCTCAGCTTCGAGTAGATGAGTGCATCGAGGAGTTGCGAGAACACTTTTCGCAACAGCTTTCGGACAACGATGAATCGGACCTAAGACATATCGCGCAGTGCGTGGCCTCAGGTATAAGCGTATTCGTAACAAGGGACGATGCCCTCCTGAAAAAATCGAGCAAGCTCCGAGAATTACACGGGCTCGAAATCCTTAGACCTTCGGAGTTAATCGGGCGAATTGACACGCTTTCGCGGTCGGCCGAATACCAACAGAGGTTCGTAGCCGGGGCAAATAGCCTTGTCCGAGAACGTCTCAAACGAAGTGATTCGGAACTACGGGCGAACTTCTGCAATTTTCATGGGGGTGAACTAAAGAGAAAGTTCAACCAAGGCATTCAAGAGTGTCTCGCCCATCCCCACAGTTTTGAAGTTCATGTTGTCAAGGAACGACGTGGGGACGACGTCGCCCTGGAAGCAATCGATTGGCGAAATGAAAAGTACGTCAACCTGAAAATGTTTCGTGTAAGGGCTTCGCGGTTTGCTGGTTCCCTTGCTTGTACGCTGCTAAGCAATCTAACTCTCCGAGCTGCCACCGAAAACAAGCTCGCTCTTATCGCTACGGACGCCCACACTAGCGAGACAGTAACCACAGCGTTACACGCCATGGGGTTCATTCCTGCTGACGGTTCGCACGTCAAGTTTACGCCCCGTGGTATCTTCAAGGCTGAAGAACTCGGCGCTTGGGTAGAAAACGCCGCGAATGAACTATCAGTGAATGGGGAAAGTGTCGAACGATTGATTAGCGTTCTCCGGAGCGATGAAATCCACCTTGACCCTAGCCTAGCTTGCCAGGTTGAACACTTGCTTTGGCCTGCCAAGTTGATTGACTGCCAAATCGAAACCTACCTTGTTTCGATTCAACCTGAATGGGCATCGCATCTATTTGAAGAAACGCTCGCCAACGAGACGTTGTTCGGGGCCGAAGAACATCTTGCGATTAACCCGGAAGCTGTCTACTATCGGGCCGCGCGACCTAAGGTGTCACCCCATGGGCGAATACTGTGGTACGTAAGCAGCAGGGGCAAGTATTTGGGCCGGATGAGCCTGAGGGCTTGCTCGCGAATTCGAGATGTCAACGTTGAAGCGGCTAACATCCTGTTCAAGCGGTATCGACGACTAGGCATCTTTGAATGGGAAAATGTGCTGAAAGTCGCAAAGGGCGTTCCAGATGCTAGCATCATGGCCGTAAACTTTGATGACACCGAATTGCTACCCAATCCGATAAAATGGAATGATCTAGAACACCTCCTCGAAACCCATGGTGTTTTTGGGACTATCCAGGGACCGAGAAAACTCCCCAATGAAGCTTTCATCGAAATCTACGAACGTTGTATCGGAGCTGGCCTCCGATGACAGGTTGACATTGTGGTTATCGATTAAGCCCACATTCGCTGGATTGATTACTTCGGGTGAGAAAACGGTAGAGCTTCGCCGGACAAAGCCGTCCGCTTCGGCCGGTGATATTGCCCTGATCTATGCTTCCTCCCCGGAACGTTCGTTAGTAGGTGCCGCTGTTATTGCATGCGTGTTGTGCCTAACCCCTACCGAACTGTGGCCCCACGTCAAAGATTGTGCCGGAGTGGACCGGCAGCAGTTTGACGACTATTTCGAGGGAGCATCTACAGCTGTAGGCATTTGGTTTGAAGACGTTCATGTCCTTCAAAAGCCCATCACGCTCGCCAAGGTTAGAAACAAGCTTCCAGGCTTTCATCCACCGCAAACCTATCGCTACCTAACACAGCGAAACATCCGTTCCCTGGGGCTTTCATCCTGCCTAAATGAGCTGACCGCTTTCTAAGTGAAGAAAAAAGTCTTGGCGAAATTTTTTCCGAGGCGAGAATCTGATCCGTTTCGATTGTTCAGTGTCTCGTTTCGTGAGGTAAGGGTTTGGATACAATCAAGACCAGGAACAGCCACACTTTACAGAATGACGCGAAAATCAGTTTTGCCATGTTAGCCAGGCTGAGCATCCAAATCATGTCTGGCCGATCGACTTCATCTTCGATCGGACCGAGAACGGTCGGCAATTGAAGATCCTGTCGCTGGTCGACGAGTCCAGGCGGGAGTGCATCGCGTTGGAAGTGAGTCGCAAGCTCACTGGTGATCACCTGATGGAACTGCTGACCGACCTGTTCGCGATCCGCGGCGTGCCAAAATACATTCGCAGCGATAACGGCCCCGAGTTCATCAGCCGTCGTGTGCAGCAGTTCCTGGAGAAGATCGACGTTGGTTCGTCGTTCATCGAACCTGACAGCCGATGGCAGAATGGCCAGCGTCGCGAACAGTCCGGTGAACTCTTGGCCGCCGTATCGTCATATGGAACTAACGGCTGCCTATTTCTGTCCTTCTCATGGATTTCCATCAGATTCACGAATGAGCGGATTCCAGCATCGACTAGCATTTGGACCCTCCCTTGGTGTTCCGCCGGGTCTGGGTGGCCAGGATAGGCACCAGCGAGCAAAAGCGATGGCACGACCCAGTAACTGAACGAAGTTGGTGGCAGGATAGAATTATCAGCGAGCTTTAATCTCATGAAATCCCTCAAGAAGCGGCAAATTTGATCAAATCGAAGGACGCGCCGGTGGTTGGCCTTCTCGTAGCCCGGGAGACGCTACGGGATCTGGGCGCAACATTTTGGCCAACTTCCTACTTTTTAAACGATTCGAGGATTATTTCGAGTACAAATTCGTTGCGGTTGCGTATTAAGGTGCGTGCTTGCCATTGTGCATCAGCCACGTGAGGCCACGGTCCTCATTCTTCGGACGATCCTCGTCACGAGTACCGCTTTTCCAGTCTTGGCCCAAGATGGTCTAAGAAGTTGCCAGGGAGTGCTACGGCCAACTTCTATCTTTGGGAGACTTGCGAATGCAGAACTCCAAAATTGGGTGGACCCACTACACCTGGAATCCATGGTGGGGATGCAACAAGGTGTCGGCTGCCTGCCGTCACTGTTACATCGGTCAGATCATGCGTCGATCGGGCAATGAGCCGTTTGATGGCCCGATGCGAACCAAGACCACCTGGCGATTGCCATTTCGATGGAACCGCGCGGCCATCGGAACTGGCGAACGTCTTCGCATTTTCACTTGCTCGATGTCGGATTTCTTCCACCCAGGCGCGGATAAGTGGCGCTGCGAGGCCTGGGCGATCATCCAGGCGTGCCAGAACCTTGACTGGCTTATTTTGACGAAACGCCCTGAACTGATCCGGGATCGGCTTCCGAGCGATTGGGGCACCGGCTATCCGAATGTCTGGATGGGGGTCACGGTGGAAGACCAAAGCCACATCAAGCGCATCGATAAGCTCGCTAAGATCCCGGCTGCGGTTCGCTTTGTTTCCGCCGAGCCTTTGCTTGGTCCTGTTTACTTTGGTCGCCGGCTTCGCCAGCTCGACTGGGTGATCACGGGCTGCGAAAAAGCGGCGAAGGCCAAGCGGCGAGGCTTGGAAAATAGCTGGGTGCGCAATATCCGCGATGAGTGCGAGGCGAGCGGCGTTGCGCTCTTTCACAAGCAATACTATCAGGGCAACAAAATCATGTTTGATGGCCTGATCGACGGCAAAATCTATCAGAAGTGGCCCGCATCGACTGCGTAACACTTCCCTCTCACACTCGAAAGACCGGTCGTGCTGATCGGTCTTTCGAGCACATGGTTTTCCATGATGGCATTCCACCTTTTATGGAACGGGAAACTCAAGACGAGATTCCCGTTCATTAGGAAACACCATGAACTCCATCAGCAAAACACCAGGCGTTTACGTCCTGATTTTTTATCTTCACAAGAAGATGTGGATCACGTTCGATAAGAAGGGCTCAAAGCACTATTTTGACAGGGGCTGGTACGCGTACGTTGGCAGTGCACGTGGACCCGGCGGTTTGCATAGCCGCGTCGCACGCCACCAGCGCCGAAGTGATCACGGCAAACGCATGCACTGGAATGTCGATTATTTCCGTGAACATGCGGTTCTCCGCGAAGTATGGTATGGCAAAACCGACGATCCTCAAACGGAGCACACTTGGGCAAAGACGATGGGCACGCTTCGGGGTGCCGGCGTCCCAGTGGAGCAATTTGGAGCAAGTGACTGTTCAGCTGGGTGTAGGTCTCACTTCTTCTATTTCTCAGATCAGCCCAGGACATCGGAATTTCGCGGTCGCTTGCAGAATCTGAATGACGGTCTGCCGGTCTTCGTGGAAATTGTAGACGGTAAGAAGGGCACTTCTCGAAAGTGGTCTTCCTTAGTCGCAGAGTATTACCTCGGTCGCCAATTTCTTGAGCAACGTCGCCTGGCCGTTGCAGAAGGGCCTATCGGCTTTGATGACTTGAAGAGCTTAGCGAAAGGACGTCCCGGTCGCTTTCTGGCGGAACAGGTGGTTAAAAATGCGAAAGTCTCATTCCCCCGATTGAAGGCAGCGATTGAGTTTTCGGAAGCGGTCGAGACGATTATGGAAAACTGCGGTTCAGACTCTTTCGACGTATTGTTCGACTCGAAACGGCCGCAAGCTCGAAAAGCGATCATGCAGATTAGTCGGACGTCCGACACTCGCCAGCAATATCGATTTCACGGTGTCGTATCTGGGAGATTTCGTTCCATCGGACCGAGCAACGACGATACTGTCTTTGACACAGTGGACTTTACAGAAGTCCTCAAGAGGCTTTTTAGGGCCCGCGGTGCGATCCAGAAGCTCAATTCAGAGGTCAAGCGATCGCGGAATATCGGTGTTCGTTGTGAATCCCAGCGACTGTCTCGATTGTGCATGGAAGCAGCTCGGACTCTCAAAGGAATAACGACTTCCACTCAACCCAATTCACAGAGCGTTCCGCATGGACTCAGGAAGGAAGTAGTCATGCCTGTCCTGCGAGAACGCTCTGCTAAAGGAACGGTCGTTGGGCTGGGACGCCTCGCATTGCGGCTGACGGTCAAGAACGTCTGGGACCACCAGGAAATGGTCCATCGGGACATTCTTCCCACCGAAGATCAACGAAAGCGAGTGCGACAGGAAGTCCAGCTTATCGTGGAAGCCGCAAAGGCCATTCGCCAGACCGTAGAATATTCGCATGACGTACCAATTTCTGTGGCCGGCTTTGGATGAGTATTGGAAAATGAAGTTGGCATTCGGCCTCTGTTTCGGCCGCATGCCTCGATCCGGGGATTCCGCACCGAGAATCCCCATAAGATGGAGGCGAGAAATGTCAGCTGATTCCGAACAGCCC
This sequence comes from Bremerella sp. TYQ1, assembly GCF_020150455.1. Lineage (NCBI taxonomy): Bacteria > Pseudomonadati > Planctomycetota > Planctomycetia > Pirellulales > Pirellulaceae > Bremerella > Bremerella sp. TYQ1. The sequence goes on along the minus strand of NZ_CP083740.1, from coordinate 3,435,388 downwards.
GCACTAACTCGAACAGAACTTTATGATCGCGTTTGGAACGAGCCATTAAGCCGAGTTGCCAAAGCATTACAGAAAACCGACGTCGCCCTGCGACAGCGGTGCCACGAGCTTCGTATTCCAATCCCGGACCGGGAGTATTGGAAGCGGAAGCGAAACGGTCTCTCCGTCCGAAAGATCGCGCTTCCGCCAGAGGGTGATATACGCAAGAAAGCTAAGCGTTCAGGGATATCCAGAAGACGCAAAATCAATCTTGAACGATACGATTCCGACATTGCCCAGCGGATCGCTTTTGAACAGGAGTCCAGTAACAGAATCTTCGTACCTAAGAGACCGACCGCTCCACATCCTATGGTCCTAGTAACCAAGGAAGCGATGAAATCAGCCTTTCGTGGAACGTATGACCGATTAACGTCCCACTGGCGAATCGAGGAGACGCTCACGATTGAGGTCTATGAGCAATCGATTTCAAGGGCACTGGCTCTATTGGATGCACTTCTCAAGGCTTTGCAATCCCGCGGATACGAAACGGCTTTCCGGCGCAGCACGCACCGCAACAAATGCCCCTACGAAGTTACGATGTTAGACCATAGCTTCCACTTCGTTATCCGCGAAAGATTTCAGAAGGTTGAGAAGGCGGAGCAAAGGTCGCGTTTTATGACCGACTATGAATACAGACCAACCGGTGAGCTGCGACTACTCGTATGTCGTGGCGATGGTTGGGGACCGATGTTCACTCTTTCTGATGGTGAGACGCTCTTGGAAGATCGCCTGAATGAGGTGGTAATTAAGCTACTCCAAGAGATTCAAAAGTCTCGCCACCAGGAAATCCGAAACCGCCAGGAAGCGATTGAACGCGAAGCGGCAGAACGCGTACGACGGAAAGCCGAAGAGAAGCAGAGAAAAGAAAGGGAGCGACAGAAGCACTTTTTAACTGCCGCGACCGATTGGGCCCGTTGTGTGGAACTTCGCCAATACATCGAAGCGGTTCGCGAGGAAGCAACCCAACGGTCAGGTCCCAAACTGAGTCATGAGTTGAATGCTTGGCTTGATTGGGCAAACGGGTACGTTGATACGCTTTCGCCACTGGCGAGGGATAGGCCGCTACCAAGAATTGATTCTTCCGACGTTCGGGGCAATCCAACGGATGAGACGAACGATTAGCCGTCGAATCGGTTACCTCTCTCTTATTGGGAGCTGTGCCTCTTTGAACGTTGGAAGAGTGCTATCTGGCAGTTTGAGATTCAAGAAGTCCATGTTCCCCACCGGCAACTCTATGGCATATTCAATCGACAATTAGTGATACTTTTCGAGACGTGGTTAAAATCCGAAAAGTCAATTCTCCGTATCCAACGCTGACTATCATCATCCTGGACGTGAACGTAGGCATCCGAGGCGACCTTGTAATTGGGCGTATGTCCCTGCCAGTCATCGACATATTCACGGGGAACACCCTGGGCAATCGCGTGGCTCTTGAAGAAGTGCCTCAGAGAGTGGAGCGTGAAGCCTCCGTTTTTCTGGCCAGCCGGTATTCCAACCCTTCGGAGTGTTGCCTTAAAGTCGTCGTTTAGGTCGTCGGGATCGATGTGATGATTTCCATCAGGGTACTTCTCGCTGGCCATCGCTGTGAAGTACCAGCCTGTTTCATTGGGTTGGTAGCTTAGTAAGACGTCGCGAAGTCGTGGGTGAATGGGAACCTTCCAATTTTGGCCGGTTTTGGTTTCTCGTCCTTTTCGGGACACAATGTAGATCCAGCCGCTTTCGAGGGCCACGTCTTCTATCAGCAAGTTTCGCAGTTCGCCGCTGCGCATGCCTGTGAGTGCCAGCACACTAAACATCGTTTGACGGGTCGGTGTGGCTGACCTAAGGATCTGATTCACCTGTTCAAACGTGAGCACCGACTTCTTTCTCACGTTAGGCACGTGGAACTTCTCGTTGGCTAGAAGGCTGGTCTCGATATAGCCACGCGTAAAACACCAGTGGAGAAAGTCCTTCAACAGTCGCGACTCTTGCCAAAGGGAATGCCCGCTGATGACCGGCTTCCTCATGCTGCGGTAGCGATCGAAGAGGGGGACCGTCACTTGGTCGACACGCTGCACTCTCACCTTGGAAGCAAAATCACTGAATCGATCGAGGATTGAAGAGTAGCGGGCAATGGTTCCCGGGCGATTGCCTTCGGCTACTCGATATTCCATGAACTGCTTGATAGCTTCCGCGAGAGCAGTTCTGGCGATTCTGCTTTCCTGGACATTGGAACCGAATGTGCCTTGGATGAGTTGTGCTTCCACAACAAGTGCTTTCTTACGGGCGATTTTCAAGTTCCGGGTTTTGGTTGTCAGTATCCGATGCCCTTTATAATAGAAATCCATCTGCCAGATTCTCTTCTTGCCACGCTGGACGAGAGTCACACGGTCTCCGACGAGGATACGCTTCTTTTCGACATGCTTTTCGGTCATTTCAGGTGCCCCTTTGAGATAACGTGGGATGAGTTGTTCAACTGGAATAGTATGCCTCGTCCTAGCGTTGGGGCAGTGACGCTGACTTGCATCTGTGCGGCTGAGATTGGATCATAGGGCAACCATTGTCCAGCTTTGATCCAACTACAGATGATTTGAGGGCCGGCGTATGCCGCCATCGGTATTTCTTTCGATTCCTTGCGACAAGTGGATTGCATCCAACGAGGTCGCCTTTGCAATCTTCGACGGCTTTCCCGTCAGCCCCGGGCACGCCTTGGTGATCACTCGGCGTCTGGTGCCTACTTGGTTCGATGCCACGTCGGCCGAACAAGTTGGCCTGATGGACCTGGTCAAAGAGGTGAAGGCAAAGCTCGATGAAACACTCGACCCGCAGCCCGATGGCTATAATGTGGGCTTCAATGCGGGAAAAGCAGCGGGGCAGACAGTACCTCATGTGCACATTCATGTGATTCCGCGTTACCTGGGCGATATGTCCGACCCCCGTGGTGGCGTTCGCCATGTGATTCCCAGCAAAGGTAACTATTTGGTGGAGTCGCCGGAGCAGGGCTTATCTGGCTCCAAGCAGGTCGGCTTACAGCTTAGCTCGGGATACCCGGACTCGCCGTTGTGGGAACATCTCTCATGGAGAATCGCGGGTGCCCGGTATGTGGATGTCCTGGCCTCCTTTGTCCAGTTATCAGGTCTGGACGTCATCGAAGAGCGGATCTTTGACGCTATACGGAATGAAGCGCGCGTCCGCATTCTGGTGAGTGATTACCTCTACATCTCCGACGCTCAGGCGCTGCGACGTCTTCTGGGGTGGTGTGACCTAGCCGTTGAGGAGTTTCAAGCGGAGCGGCTGTTCGTCAAGTTGGTGGAGATCGCCAAACTCCCATCGAGACCGGCATCGTTTCACCCCAAGGCGTGGCGAATTGCGGACGATCACCATGGCTTCATCTCGATTGGGAGTAGCAACCTCTCAAGGCCCGCTTTACAGACAGGCATAGAATGGAACCTGCTTTCGACTCAAGAGGCAGAGCCTGAAGCCCATTCTCAGGCATCTACTGAGTTTGATTCGTTGTGGGAACTTGCTTCACCTCTAACGCCAGAACTGGTTGAAGACTACTCGCAGCTTGCCGCCAAATACCGGGCGAAGCATTTTGAGCCTGAGGCCACGGATATTCGTGAAGTACCGCTGGTTCCACGTCCCTGGCAGGCGGAAGCCCTTCAGGCTCTCGATCAGCTTCGTTCCGCGGGTTACCAGCGAGCCTTGGTTGCAGTAGCTACCGGTATGGGCAAGACATGGCTGGCAGCCTTTGATGTGCGGCAACTTGGAGCGGGCCTGGAACGCCGTCCGCGAGTCCTCGTGATTGCTCACCGCGCCCAGATCCTGGCCCAAATCGAAGCGGCTATTTCGCTGGTTCTGGACGCAGCCTACGCCGAAGGAACGACGGCTTGGTATGTAGGCGATCGAAATTGCTTGGACGGCGATACGGTCATTGCCTCGATTCAGAAGCTATCGCGACCTGAGGGGCTGGAGCAAATCGCCCAGCAGGAGTTCGACTACGTAATTGTCGATGAGGTCCACCATGCTCATGCTCCCACTTACCGGCGAGTTCTCGCCAAAGTCCAGGCGGGCTTCATTCTGGGGCTGACGGCTACGCCAGAACGGGCGGATGGTTTCGACGTGGCCGCCATCTTCGACGACAATCTGGCCTATCATGCGACCATTGGCGACGGAATAGCCGAGGAGGCGCTGGTGCCGTTCCATTACATCGGGATCAAGGATACCGTCGACTTCCGGCAAATCCCCTGGCGTAATGGTCGGTTTGACCTCGAAGAGCTGGAACAACGCGTCGAGACAAGCGAACGCATGGATCGCCTTCAGACTGCCCTTAACTCGCATCCCGGTGAGCGAACGATCGTCTTTTGCTGTTCTCGGAGACATGCCCTGTTCACCCGGGACTGGCTCCGATCGATCGGCATGTCGTCCGCGGCTGTCTTCTCCGGGGCCGGTAGTGATAGCTGCGGTGAGTCTCTGGAGGCCTTGCGGACCGGCAAACTAGATACTCTCTGCGTCGTCGACATGTTCAATGAGGGACTCGATATTCCGGCTGTCGATCGAGTCGTCATGTTGAGGCCAACCGAGTCGAAAGTCATCTTCCTACAGCAACTTGGTCGAGGGCTACGAGCCAGTGAGGGCAAGTCTCGCTTGTTGGTGATCGATTTTGTCGGGAACCATCGAGTCTTCGCCCAGCGAATCATCCACCTTCTTTCGCTACGGAGTTCTCAGGAAGGGTGGCAGACTCTCAGGCAGTGGCTCAACGGCGAGCCTCCGAGTCTGCCCGAGGGATGCTTATTGGATGTAGAACTGGATGCCCAAGACATGCTCAGGGTGTTCCTTCCCCAAGGCAGATCAGCTGCGATCGAAGGGTATCGGAGCATCCGTGACGACCTGGGACGACGACCAGCTATGTTGGAAGTGTTTTCACGTGGCTTTCTGCCGCGAACTATATCAGCCGCAGAAGGCAGTTGGTTCCCATTTGCTGAGTCGGAAGGCGATTTGTCCCAGGAGGAGCAAGAAGCTACCGCCGAATTTGCGGACTGGCTAAGAATGCTAGAGACGACGAATCTCAACAAGTCCTACAAAATGGTTGTCTTGCGCGTTCTGCTCGACCAGGGAAAGCTATTTGAAGGCGTGGACCTGCGAGAGTTCGCGAGCAAATGCCGGCAATATCTCATGAATCACCAGGTTCTTCGTCGCGATCTTGAAGGAGACGGGCACGCTCTTGATCACGAGACGGCGGAGGATGAAGCTTGGACTGCCTGGTGGAACCAATGGCCGATCGGGCGCTGGCTTGCCAAGCAAAAGGGCAAGACCTGGTTTGTCCGAGAGGGTGATCACTTCCAACTGGCATTCGACGTTACCGAGCACTTGAAGCCGGCCTTTGAAGCAATGACGGAAGAGATCGTCGAATGGAGATTGGCTGCCTATGCCAAGAGCCGGCGTTTGGTAGATACCGAGCCTGGTGAAGTAGTATTCACAGCAAAGGTCTCCCACGCCAATGGGCGTCCCATTCTGTTCCTGCCTGATAGGGCAAGAGAGCCCAATCGGCCGGTGGGAGTTACCGAGGTCCAACTTCCCGATGGCGAGGTTTGGGAGTTCAAATTCGTGCAGGTGGCCTGTAACGTGGCCAAGCCTTTGGGGGAAACCAAGAATCAGCTTGGTTCGCTTTTGCAGGAATGGTTTGGGCCAAACGCCGGACTGCCTGGTACCAATTTTACAGTCCAGTTTGAAAACCGCGGGGAAGGATGGCAAGCCAAACCTGAGAATATGCCCGAAGGGCATTCGGCAGAAATTTCTGAGTTACCTGACGATGTTTCCAAGATCGGGATCTTTGATGAAATCCCTGTCGAAGCACAATTCACCACGCACGTTCCCATTTACGACCTTTCTGTCGCGGCTGGCGGTTGGAGCAACGTGGGAATCCCAGAACCCATTGGTTGGCTTCCTGTCCCAAATCAGCGTCTCAGAGAAGGGATGTTTGCCGCGCAGGTGAAAGGCCAATCCATGGAGCCGACTATTCCTTCCGGTGCGTGGTGTCTGTTCCGGCCATGTCCAGCAGGTAGCAGGGAAGACCGACTCTTGCTCGTTCAGGTGAACGCGCATCTCGACCCGAAAGATGGGGGGCGCTACACGGTAAAGCGGTACCGCTCCAGGAAGCGAAGCAGCGAGGGCGGCGGGACGTATCAGACGATCGAACTTGAACCTCTCAACCTGGACTACCAACCGATTCCCATCACTGAGGACATAGCGGGATCAATAAGAATCATGGCAGAGTTTGTTGCCGTTATTAACGACGGAAAGCGTTGAGGCTCCGTATTTATCACTGTCGACGATCGGTCCCATTCTTACGAGAGTTGACCATCGCCGGCCCCAAGTCAGGGCTGTTGGACTCACTGAGGACAAGTAGAGTCGAGGTTTCGAGTCGCCCGTAAATTCGAAAGCAAGTGAGAATGTGTCTTCGAATGAGGTCAGAATATAACAAATGTGGAATGGGTTGATACGAGCCAATCATTTCTTTCGTTTGCGGCTTTTAGGGTAAGACTTCGCAAACGCTCGTTCAACACGTTCGCGGATTGCGTCAAGAGACATCGAACTCTCCTCGATCCTTCGTAGTATTTCGTGCACTTCCAACTCTAATCTCGATTCTTCCTTGAAGAAAGACTGTTGAACCTCTTGCCGATGAACCACATCGGTATCCGATTGATCAGCCCAGCGAACGTTGGTTGAAATGAGTGGCAGAATTTCGACTTCTAGTACGCCACGCGAAATCGTGCGAAAATCTGGTCGGCCTGAATCTCGGCTTTCGAGAAGCGTCATCAATTCCGCTAGAGCAATATCGCAAGTTGGTCTTTCAAGCCAATGTGATGGGCGTCCAAGCTCTCTCCGCATCAGCCAGCCTAAGCCGTTTCCATAATTGTCAACGGTGGTTTCAGGAACAAATCCAGCACATACGCCATACCACAGAAGACTCTCTCGCAATTCGCCGATTAGTGGAAAGATCAATGATAGATGATCTAATGAGCCAGGCCTCACTCTGCTGACCAAGTAACCCATTGCAAAGGCGCGATTTCTTTGCGTGGTTTTTGTTCCTGTTGCCAATGTACGAAGGCCAATTTCGACAGCAATTACTCGACCTTCGCGGGGGCCTTCCATGGCTGACCAGAGTTCCGTTGCGGAAACCGAACTGGGCAAAAGATTGCCCCATGTGTTCTTCGAAAGCCGTCCTTCCAACTTGAGTTCGTGAAGCGCAGTTGCAACGATATCATTCTCGCTTGGAGCATCTGAGGCCAGAACTACTTCCCATACGTTCTTGACTTCATTCGGTGTCAGGTCTAATGGTGGATTGCCGACGAGCTTTCTGGTTGAATCCCATCCCTTCTCCAATAAGTGTTGAAATTCCCGGCTCGAAACGACTGAGACCTCATAGTTCCGTACAGCCTTTGCTAGCGCGAATGACATCGTTCGCGTAAAAGCACTAAAAGGTAAACGATTTATGTCGGCGCGACCGATTGAGTAGGCAATAGCTTCTGTAATGATCAAGCCAAGGTCAACAGATCGGTTTCTTGTAGTCCAATCGGTACCGGCTGCACTGGCTGCAAGTCGTGCATTTGGTGGATTTTCAACGCGGCAATGCGCTGTAAACGGTCGAATGTTTCGAAAGTAAGTCGAGCACCAGGCAAGGAAATCCGAAGTCTTCCCATCGGCGACAACTGCGGCACGAGGAAGCGAAAACGAATCGGTAGGTGGAGACTTCCATGCAAGAAGAACGTCATCTCCCCGAACAATAAAATTTTCCGGAGATTCGCTTTCAATAACAACCTTTCGAGGGACTGGATTTCTACGCGAGAGCAATTCAACGAATTCTTCTCGACTGCACTTCCAAAAGTAGTTCATTTCTTTCCTCCAAAAACTGACGCCATAGTAGGAGGACTTGCAGCTGGCTCAACTATTGTCAATGCCGCTTCGAAATAGCCATGAAGATCGTCGGTGTGATAAATCGAGAGGGCCGTTTTTGCTCGTGTCACCGCGGTAAATGCCATCTTCCTGTTGTTTCCAAATTTCTGGAGGAGTTCACAACCTGCCAGATGAAGCGCCCGAAACTCTAAGCCTTTCGCGGCGTGAAACGTTGAAACAATTATCCTTTTGTCCGCGGGAAAGGTATCGCTCGCACTACCATGGAGCAAGAATGCGTTTCCTCCGTGTGCCGAGGAACTGATGACTTCCCAAACAGTGCTCATTTGCTCCTTCTTAGGGCACAGTATTCCAATGTACTCATCTGGAAACGCGGCAGTCTGCGTATTCAAACGCGAAACAATTTCTGTCGCCTGAGCTTCGAGCGACGGGAGTCGCTTGTAGTCTACAGTGGACGGATTGGTGGCTTCGTCATAGTTCGAGGTCTCGACGAGTGGACGGTAACCATCCCATTTCTGAGCAATTTCGTCGGCTACACGGCATATGTTTACTCCATTTCGATAGTGAAATTTAAGCTCAAATGTCTGATTAACTCGATTCGCGATCGTGCTCAATGAGTCGTCGCCGGCATAGATTTTTTGTCGCTCATCGGCTACGCAGAACAGACGTTCGGTTAATCGGTCAAACAATTCAATTTCTTTCGGCGTGTAATCTTGAGCCTCATCAAGCAGGATGCCGTTATAGATACTCTCAAGCTTGTGCTCGTCGGCAACTCTGAGCATTTCATCTAAAAACGTTTCACGAACTTTCTCAAATGTTCCTGTGGGATCTATATGGCGTCCGTATTGATGCAGAAAGTCGATTTGCCATTCCCGACATGTCACGATCTTCGATGCTGGGAAATCATATTGACCGGCTCCACTGGCAATGAATTCTTTTAATGAGCGTGTAAACGTGATGATCTGAATATTCTTCAGCTTTGACAAATAGAGATAGTTCGCCCTAAGCAAGAGCAAATTGGTTTTTCCAGAGCCAGGTGGCCCCGTAACAAGGTAATTTCCAAATTCCGGCAATGCGATGACCTTTTGTTGATCCTCGTCAAGCTCGTCCTGACCTACCCACCATGTTTCGCTCATGACTGCTCCTCAGTTGAATGAAGGGGTGCCAGCCAGTTCGGATTACCAGATGAATGAGAACCCTGATTATTAGACTGGACGGCATCCAGCCATTGATACAAAGCATTTTGAACATTTGTCGGCAGGCTGGAAGAGTCTAATGGACCTCGAAACAGACCGCACTCAGATGGAGGTACTCCATGATCATTGGGGCCATCTAACAAGCACGCCGATGCGGAAACGTATACAGATAGCGTCGGCTCATCTATCACCTCGGCGACGAACTTGATTGAGAGCTGACGTGGAACCATGAGCGTCACATTAGAATCGAAAACAACGTGAATTCCTACTTGCCCACCCGTAAGTTCCACGATTTGCATGCGTGGAAACGCGGAATTTCCTGCACACTCCAATCGTACAATTCCACTCAATTTGTCGTTTATCTGACGCGTCAGTTGGGCAGGCGGCGATGTGTTCGATCCAACCGTAAGTTCATCTGATGCCACACGTGCTGATAAGCTGCGTTTTCTCACGCGATCTCGTGCGCTTTGAGCAGATTCTTTTGGTGGAGAAGTTAGTTTAAGGAAGTCGTCCCAACTGACCAATGCAATGCGTGATTGGGGAGATTTCACCAAACAATTCTGTGCAAGCAGAACCAAGTCCGGCGAAACTTCATCCCCGTGTATTTCAGGTTTCTCACTTTTTACAGCCTCGACCAGCACAGCATACGGCTCGGAGAACTCGTCGAATAATGGACGACGGGTAATCAAGTCGTGCAAAACTCCACCGAGTTGGTAAAAAGTAATAGCCCTCCATCCTTCGATGCTGTCCTCCTCTTCTCTCCTCAAAAATTCGGGAGAACTGTAGCGAAGAGTTCCAATAAAAGGCCGTCCTGCCTCGTCGGTCAGACTCGGATCGCCGAATGGCCTTAAGACCCCAAGGTCTAGCAGAATTGCTCGCTCAAAATCGTTGGTAACTGCAATATTGGATGGTTTTATATCTCGATGGGCGAGTTCTTTGTCTTCGAGAAACTTTGCCGCCGCAGCGACTTGTTCAACTATGGACGCGATCTTGTCTAGGGGGACATCGGGAAGAGCTTTTTCGAGATCACGAGCTTTCAAGAATTGCATCGCGATGAAAAGATGTCCCGACTCTTGACATTCACCGCCATCGAAGATTTCTACGAGATTTGGATGAGACTCGCCGATTAAAGCACATTCGCGTGCGATTCTCGAAAGTTGGGTTTCCTTACCAAATCTTTCCACTAATTCGGGGTCGAAGATTTTGAGGGCAGCATCCTGTGCGTCCTTTCTAGCATGAAAGACTAACGCAGATTTTCCAGATCCTAAGTATGAGATGATGTTCCAGCCAGAAACGGATGATCCGATCAGTTCGCCGGACATTATCTTGGCCCGTGCTTCATCCATACTTGTTCTCCAATCGTCGGCTACTGCGTTTCAAACTCCTCGGCCTCCACATCATCCTGCGAATGTAAAGGTTGGCCAGTTGCAAGCGGTAATGTATCTTACCTCGTGAGAAGCGTCCAGAATCAACCAGGTTTCCGGGGGCTGGGGTGCTCAAACTGGCAACGAAATACATGAAATAAGAGTCCGGGCCGATTTCGAATCGAAAGTTCGGAGCGAACGATTGCAGTCATGGAGTTGACGGCGATCGATCATGGTGTGAATTAGTTGTTGCCTCAAGCGTGGTGAGACAGTCTGTTGGTTTGGTTCGAACTCGACATGTCCGTCGAAGTCGGCTCGGCGAGGACAAATACCTTTCGAGACCAAAAATCTGACCTGCAAGGGTTCATCGATGTCCTCATGGAGTAGATAACCCTGACCAGTGAACGAAATCGGTTACGGAGTCGTTTTTGAGGTTTCTAGACAAAAGATCGGAACTGGCGTCTTCCAGTGTAAAAGGTGATTTGGCGACTCTTATACATGTTGCACGGTGGTTTTACTGGCAGCGGCCTTTCCTGTGGGGAACCTATGCAAGGGTGTTAGAAACATCGACACCGATGAACCCGACTGGCGTGGTCTCGAAGTTTTGCAGGTCAATCGATTGCGAGCTGCGGCAGAGCAGTTTGTGCAAACGGTGGTGCACACTCGTATTCAAGTGAATCCACGGCTTTATAAAGATATGCGTGACCTATGCAGTAATTCTTCTTAGGGCATTCCAAAGAAGACCCTTTACTAGATTGAGAAGTGATGATCACGTCGGCAACACCCGAGGAGTCAGTTCTTTTCCTTTGCTAAGTGTAATCTTTGTCAATAGAAGGACATTATGTTTCAGGCTACAAGTCGGCTCGTCTCCATTGCCTCACCGTCCCAGGTATGACAGCCCGGCACTGGGACCTCTGAAGAAAGCCCAATCATGCCACAGAATTGGTCAGAAATCGAAGTTCAGCTGATTGTTGAGGACTACTTTGAGATGCTGCAGAGCGACTTACTCGACCAACCCTACAGCAAAGCCGAACACCGACGGTCGCTTAGCCCACAACTAGATGAACGCTCAAGCAGTTCGATCGAGTTCAAGCACCAAAACATTAGTGCAGTGATGGTAGAGCTTGGCCTGCCCTATATTCAGGGATATAAACCGAGAGGGAATTTTCAATCACTCTTGGCGGATGGTGTCAGGAATTACCTTGATGTACACCCCGACCTGCTGGACAGGCTGGCGGATGGTCCGGTAGTCAGCCCAGATCGTGTGCCGAAGATGAAACCAATGTCCTTCAATTCGGTGCAAGAGACCCCACCCAAACGCATTTTTTCGCCATCTGAGTCTTCCCGTCCGTGGAACACCCGGAAACCACGTTGCCGCGATTTCGCTGCACACGATGCCGCCAATCGACGTTTGGGACAGTGTGGCGAGGAGTGGGTGGTCGATATCGAACGGCAAAGGCTCATTTCGCTGGGAAGAGATGATCTTGCAAACAGAGTGGAGTGGGTGGCGCAATCGATAGGCGATGGATTAGGCTTCGACGTGTTGTCTTTTGACGCGGTTGACGACTCCGAACGGTTGATTGAAGTCAAGACAACAGGGCTTGGCAAATACTTCCCCTTCTATGTGACTCGCAACGAGTTGCGTTGCTCAGAGGATGTCGAGAAGCAGTTTCATCTTTACCGGGTGTTTGACTTTGGCCGCACGCCTAGATTGTTTGTGCTACAGGGGTCGCTTCGTATTGCGTGTCAACTCGAGGCCGTGCAGTATATGGCGGCGATTTGAGTCTGCATGAACAACTAGTGCCTTAAGCAGTTGTTAGCTCATCTGTTTTTCAATTTTGACTCGTCACCTTTCGCCACTCTTTAACTTCGACCCGAATGTATTCCGCTTTCCCGTCTGAGAGTCGGTCTAAGTTATCGGACAGGTCGTGAGCTCCGCCCAGTATTATGATGGAGAGATGTCCACCGTTGAGTAGCAGACGAGCCTGACTATCTTCTCTATCCTCGATCTTTTCCTGATCGAAACTCACAGTTCCGTCTTCGGCAATCGGTCTAGCTGCTTGATGAGCCTTCTCGTCCTCCAAGGGCAAAACACCTTCCAATTCACCGGAAAGCACCAACCGGCCGGCAGCACCAAGTTGAAGAATGTCACGATGGTACTGCTTCTCCAGCTTTTGAATACCATCAATGATTCGCCTTGTTGGGACATCTGGCTCCGAATCGGCGAACAACTCACGATGCTCCTGCCGTAGATCGGAAAGCTCTTTGCCAACGACTCGCAATCCTTCCACTTTAGCATTGAAGATCAACTGGTCCGGTTTGGTCAGGCCTTCTAGATGAACTTGCTTTAGACCGAAGTGTTTGATGAGCCACCGCAAAACGGCCATCTGCTGTACCTGCACTCGATCCACTTCGCCCAGTAATTCAGCGAATCGGCGGTCGATGTCTTCATCAGAAATGGGTTCGTCTGAGAGGGATCGCAGGTCGGCTGCGTAATCTTCCCGATCAACATAGTGCCAGTCAGCAATGTGGATGATGCGATGCAGCGGCTGTTCATCCGAACCATATCGCTTCACGTCCGCAATATCTGGATGCTGTTGCAGAGTATCTATGGGATTTGAGTTGAGGTTATTTAAGTCAGTGATTGCTGGAAGCGAATGGTCCTCAGTTTCCTTAGAACTACAACCGCTGACAGCATGTATGACAAAAGCGATCCAGCACAGATACGCCACAAAACCTCGCATATTCGATGTCCCAACTGAATTACAAGGCCCGAACTTTATGGAAAGAAAGGTTCTCATGGCAACCCCGACGTTGCGTAGTTATCATCGTCCTTCACAATCTTAATCGAACAGAGGGGAGACACCATGCACCTAATGAAGGCCATTATCAAAGCCCGAAAGATTGGAGCAGCGGTCTGCTTCTGGACTGAGACTGATGACTTTCGTACGAAGCTCATCGTTAAATTGAAGGACGCCAAGAGGGCCGAGGTACTCGACTATGAGTTTGAGGAGGTGTTGACCGATCCGGCGGCGTTTGAAGAGGTCATCGCCCAGCAAATTGATCGGTTTGTAGCGGAATGGTAATGCCATGATGGCGAAATGACAGGGGATAGCGGCATAACTAAATCAGGCGCTGTGTATGGCGATGTGATCGAAAACAGGTGATGGATCTATCAAGACTTGAACAAATCCAGCCCCCTCAACTGCTGCAGGTTATCAGGACAGTCGCGAGGGTGAGATGGAGTAGCTATCCTGTTAAGAAATAGGGCACAGGACCCTCAATCGACATTTTGGTTGCTACTGGATTTAAGCGTGAACGAAAACGCGCCTGGCTGTCTCACGGTGATCCTCCGAATGTTTGGCGTCAATCTTGCGTCCGGCATCGAACCGACGTCGCAGACGCTGCCGTATCTTTTGCGGGATGATTTTCTTTCACCCGCGGAGCTATCCTTTTTTCATGTATTGCGGAAAGCTGTAAGCGACAAATACATCGTCATCGCAAAGGTGAATCTGGCGGATATCTTATTCGTCCCAGGGAAGGAAAACATCTCCTATCGCAACAGAATCGACCGGAAGCATGTTGATTTCGTTTTGTGTGACCCGGTCTCGATGCAACCGATCTGTGCGGTTGAGTTAGATGACCGATCACACCGACAAGCCGACCGACAGCAGCGTGATGAGTTGGTAGATGCAGCACTGGCTGCTACCGGCCTGCCATTGATTCGCGTGCCGGCAAAACGAGGATACAACGTGGAGAATCTGCGTGAAATCCTCGCTACTATTCCGCTTCAAGATTCACAAAGGATAGAGCCTGTTTCTCCGCCGAGCGGTGAGGTTCCGATCTGTCCCAAATGCCAGACCTCCATGAAGCGACAAACAGCCCGACGTGGAGCGAATGCTGGAAAGCAGTTCTGGGGATGCTCCAACTATCCAAAGTGCCGCGAGACGATGGACATTTCCGGCTAAACAATCAGCATCCACCGAGCGGATCGACGCACAATGAAAGGAAGGCCCGAGCCAACCTCGGGCGTCAGCCCTAGGGCCACAGGAGCAGAGTCACGCGTTTTGAAATGTGGGCTTGCCAATCGGACTGGCGCTTGCCAAAATTCTTGCCAGACGCCGCGCTTGCCAGAAATGGCCAAAAGAAAAGCCTCGCAAATCATTGATATGCAAGGCTTTAACAAGTCGGGGTGACACGATTTGAACGTGCGACCTCTGCGTCCCGAACGCAGCGATCTGCCAGGCTTAGCTACACCCCGATTGCGTTTGCTTTGGCGGGCTGATTTGTGCGAAGGCCAATTGGAGGGGAGGATTTTAGTCGGTGGCGAAAGGTTCGGTCAACCTGATGGGGTGGCGGTGATTTCGGCTGCGGCGGGCTTCCAGGCTACTAGTTGTAGCTCTACATTGCTGCGGCCTCGGAAGGTGTTGATGACGGGGTGGTAGGCAACGTCGAGAGGGCCGTTGTTGGCTTCGAGTTCCTCTGCCCATTCTCCGCGGCCGAATGCAACGCCACGGATCTTAACTCCGTGATGTTCTAGATGGATTGCGAGGTGTCGTTCGCCACCTCCAATACGTTTCGGAGGAGAGGCCAGCTTAGCTCCCGACACGCACATAAGCGGTCGAGGGTTGCTTTGTCCAAATGGGCCTAGCTGGTCAATTTGTTCCACGATTTGTCGCGTCAGTTGGCTGAAGGGGGCTTCGGCGTCGATGACCAGCTCAGAAATCCGATCTTTGTCGGTAACGTTCGCGGCGGCGTATTCGCAAAACTCATGGCGGAAGGTTTCGATCTGGGCCTCGTCTATTTGTAACCCTGCCGCGGCAGCATGTCCTCCGTGTCCAAGCAATAGGTGATCGCAAGCTTGTAGGGCCTCGTGCAGATTCAGCCCGTTGGCTGAACGGCAGGAACCAACGCCAGGTTTGACGCCAGCTTCGTCGAGAGCAATCATCACCACAGGGCGGTTGTACTTGTCCGACAGCCGGCCAGCGACGATGCCGATGATGCCTGGGTGCCAGCCGTGTCCGGCGAGTACAAGGGCGGGATCGTTTTCGGGGTCAAACTGTTCTTTGATCTGCTTCGTGGCCGCCATCTGGACACTGCGTTCCAGGCTCGATCGGCTGTCATTCAGTTGATGTAAGTATTCGGCGAGTGCTAGCGCTCGTTCATTGGAATCGGTCGTTAGGAGTTCGATACCTAGCTGGGCTTGGCCTAGTCGACCGGCGGCGTTCAGGCGAGGTGCCATTGTAAAGCCGATGTCATCGCTCGCTAAAAAAGGCTTGTCTTGAAGACCGGTGATTTTCATTAGTGCACTGATACCAGGCACAGGAAACTCGCGGAGGCAATTCAGGCCGTGACGAACGAGCAGGCGGTTCTCATCGGTAAGTGGCACGACATCGGCAACCGTTCCGATCGATGCTAAGCCGACAGCCGAGAGGAGATAGTTTTTGAAGCGGTCGGTGACCCTTTTCGATTGGCACTCCAGCTGGCAAAGTGCCCAGGCCAGTTTCAATGCGACGCCAGCTCCGCAGAGTCCACCAAATGGATAGGCGGTGCCAGGCAGTCGTGGATGAACTAGAACGGAGGCGTCGGGGAGTTGTTCTCCCATTTCATGGTGATCGGTAACGATTAGCTCGATGCCGAGTTCTTTGGCTCTCGCGGCTTCTGCTACGCTTGCGATACCGCAATCGACGGTAATCACCATGTCGTTGTCGCGTTCGGCCAGCTTTTCAAGGGCTTCGACGTTTAGGCCGTATCCTTCATCAATGCGATGTGGCACATAGTAAGAAACGGACGCACCCATGAGTTTAAGGCAACGATAGAGAATTGCCGTCGAGGTGATACCGTCGGCGTCGTAGTCGCCGTAGATCGTGATTTTTTTCTCGGCTTTGATCGCCGCGTGAATTCTCTCTGCCGCTTGCTCAACTCCCGGCAGCAGCTCTGGATCTCGCAGCCCTGACAGTTTGGCGTCGAGGAACTCGCGCGCGGTTTCTGCATCTCGGATGCCTCGGCAGACCAGCAGTTGGGCCACGATCGGGGGAATGCTAGCGGATCGTTCTAAGTCGCGTACGACTGCCATATCGTGCGGAAGAATTCGCCAGTTAGCATCCATAGGGCTGTGTGTCGCTCCGTCAGAGATAGAGGAAAGGCTTAACGCATGTGCCAATTATCGAGAAGGAAGGCCGTATTTCCAGCCCTTGCTTGACATTCATGAGAATAGATCGGATCGCGCTTGCATCTAGCGCATGCAAGAAGCCGGATCTTTTCGACCCGGCTTTCAAGATTCTTGGTCCACGACTCAGGTCCCGATGGCGTTCATCGGGAGCGGAGACTATTTCTTCTTTTCAACGTGGACGGTGTGCTTTCGCAGTCGCGGGCAGTACTTCTTCAGGCGAAGCTTCTCACCGCCAGGCTTGCGGCGTAGCGAGTAATTGTAGTCGCCAGACTCTTCGCAAACGAGAAATACGGTTTCAGCTTTCTTATTCTTCTTGGCCATGGGTTCGGACCAATTACCTGCTTGTAGTCTTCGGAAGGGTATGTCGAAACCTTAGTTTTTAGCAAAACGGTCGCTCCGTCGTAAGGGGTTGTTGTCGATTCTCGCGATCATTTTAGCCACTAAGGCAAATCTTGGCTTTCTTGGCAAAACTGAGCCGACTGAAGAGTACTTCTGAGGCAGAAAATCGTTCCTAGCCATGTAAAGGTTCGCAATAATTCACGTACGATGGTGCGAATCCTTTGATTAGAACCCAATAGACTCATCTAATGCGGATTGCGGATAGCAAAGTTGCCTCCCTTGTTGGGGGGTGTTGGCGGGGTTGTTTCCCCGTAGAATAGGGAACGGCCGGGAATTCTCTCGGCGTTCGCAGCACCTAAACGGCTTTCTATTCAAAGCTTCCGGGGCCTTTTCTTTCCCAGAAGATCGCGACAGTCTTGCGAATGCAAGCCTTGGTGAGGCAATGAGTTGTTAATCTCCGCTTCTAGCGTGAAGCGATGAATTCCACGGAGAATTGAAATGGCTCAAGTCGATACAGATCACGAATCGCATGACGAGCACGAAGAACAGCGTCCCAAGATCGCGACGCGGTTCCTTTTGTTTACGGCCGTTCCGTCATGGCTGATTAGTCTTGTCGTGCATTTGGTCTTTTTCTTGATCTTGCTGACTATCTTTATGCCGCCAGTGAAGCGGGATAAGCGAATTTTGACCATCAACGATTCTGCTGATGCAGAGGAAATCGAAGAGTTGGTGATGGAAGAGTTCGAGCCGATCGACGAGCAGACGCTCGAGTTCGACGATCCCCCTGAGCAGCCGGAAGAGGCCGTCTTGAGCGATGAGATCGTCGTTTCTGACTTCCAGGAAGAGATGGCTGCTACGCAAATGGTCGAGCTAAGCGACTTTGCTGAGGAAACGATGCCGTTTTCGGACATCATGAGCGAAGTTTCCGGGGTCGACGGCAACGCGACTTCAGGCCGCGGTAAAGCTACGCGAACTCAGATGCTTCGTGAGAATGGTGGTACTGGGGCGAGTGAGCAAGCCGTTGTGTGGGGAATCCAGTGGATTGCCGACCATCAACTGAAAGATGGCACGTGGAGCTTCGATCATCGCCGGGGTGCTAAAAAGCCTGGCAGCAAAGATTGGGGTAGCTTTGGCGATTCACCTCGTGCGGCAACTGCCATGGCCCTATTGCCATTTCTGGGTTCGGGCATGACGCACAAAGAAGGTAAGTACAAGCAGCAGGTCGAAGCGGGGTTAGGCTCGCTCATTAAGCTGATGGAGGTTCGCGGCGATACCGGAAGCTTCCGTGAGCAAGAAGGCAACATGTACTCGCATGGCCTGGCGACGATTGCGATCTGCGAAGCCTATGCGATGACGCAAGATAAAAACCTGCTGGGACCATCGCAGTATGCCATCAACTATATACAGGCCGTACAAGATCCCGTTGGCGGTGGCTGGCGTTATCAGCCGCGACAGCCGGGGGATACTTCGGTCGTTGGTTGGCAAGTCATGGGACTGAAAAGTGGTCACATGGGATACTTGAACGTTCGAAAGAATACGATTGCTGGAGCGATCAAGTTTCTTGACTCGGTGCAAACCAAAAATGGTGCAGCCTACGGTTATGCAGATGCAGGTAGTAAGCCTTCGATGAATGCCGTCGGTTTGCTCTGTCGCATGTACACCGGCTGGAAGAAGGATAATCCTTCGCTTCAGCAGGGGGTGGAAGAACTGGGCAAGCGTGGTCCAAGTCTGGGTAACAATTCGGACATGTACTACAACTATTACGCGACCCAGGTCATGCGTCAGTATGGTGGTCCTCAGTGGGATCAATGGAACGAAAAGATGCGTGAGTTCCTCGTTAAGCAGCAGGTTCCTCAGGGGCAGGCCGAAGCAGGGAGCTGGCATTTCAATGGGCCCCATACCGAGCGTGGTGGACGTCTCTACAACACTTCGTTGTCGTTGCTAACGCTCGAGGTGTACTACCGTCACCTGCCGATCTATAAGGCGAATGCTTCCGAGGAAGACTTCCCGCTGTAAGCGACGCAATCGCTACAATCGATACGAAAGAACCTCGTGGTTGAACTCGATTCGCCGCGAGGTTTTTTGTTGCGCGGTCAGAAAAAGAACGCGACCTATAGTTTTCCGTTTTTACTAATCAGTAGCCAAGGCAACGCAGATCTTGCAAGCCAACACATCGAGTGCGAATCACGAAAGCGCGGCCTATGGGGCGTCGTCGAATGGCGCTGCGCCGATCCGTTTCAAATTCCGTAAGTTCGTATTGTTTTCCGCGGATCGCTTGCAGGGGAGTATCAGCTTCTTTGCGAGTGCTGCGATTCATTTCGTGTTGTTGATCGTTCTTGCGTTATGGACTGCGCCTGTCGGGCCGAGCGGTAACGCGAATAACATTACCTTGTTGCCCTATGAGAAATTGCCTGAGGATCTCTCGATCATTCAAACCGTAACGCCGGTAGAGATCAGTGATGCCCAGGATGTGATCGAGCAAGAACTTCAGACTGACTCAGCCGCTGCCGGAGAATTGACCAAGTTGACGGAGCCTCTGCCGAATCAATTTGCAACCAACAGCCAGGCAGCAACCGTCGACGTGACGAGCGATTTGCAGAAAAATCTGCCTTGGCAAATGACAATTCCCTCGAAGAGTGGCGGTGGATTTAAGGGACGTAGTGGAGAGCTCCAAAAAGAGTTGTTGGCTGCTCGCGGCGGTTCGCCGGCAACCGAAGATGCCGTCGAAAGGGCCCTTCGCTGGATTGCTGCGCATCAGTTGCCGGACGGTTCGTGGAATTTCGATCATCACAAAGCTGAAATTGGGAAGCTAAGTCCCAATCCTGGCGAGCCTCTCACGCGGACCGGGGCGACCGGTTTAGCGTTGCTGCCATTTCTCGGCAAGGGGTACACCCATATGAACGACAATCCCTATCGAGACCAGATCGAGCAAGGGCTGTACTTTTTGCGAGCCAATCAAATTGTCGGTCCTAACGGTGGAGACTTGCAGGATGGCTCAATGTATGGGCATGGGCTTGCGGCACTCGCGTTGTGCGAAGCATATGCGATGACCGAAGACCCTGCCTTGCGGACGGAAGCGGCCGAGGCGGTGCGATTCATTGAATATGCCCAGCACGAGCAAGGAGGTTGGAGATATCAGCCCAAGCAGCCAGGCGACATCAGTGTATATGGTTGGCAGTTAATGGCGCTCAAGAGTGCTTTGCTTGGGGGGATCAAAGTCGATAGCTCGACGATCGGGCTCGCAGAGTTTTGGTTAGATCGTGTTCAGCAAGCAGACGGAGCCTACTACGGATACCAGCATCCGGGAAAAATGATCTCTCCGACATCGATTGGTCTACTAAGTCGGATGTATCTTGGTTGGCCTCGTGAAGATGCCAGGATGCACAAAGGTGTCGACTTCCTGGCAGACAAAGGACCGTCGAAAAGCGACATGTACTACAACTACTATGCCACCAACGTTCTCTGTCACTACGGCGGCCCTAAATGGGACAAGTGGAACGAGGAACTAAAGGGATATCTGCTGAAGACACAATCGCGTCGTGGCTATACGACCGGCAGTTGGTATTTCGATGATCCGCATGCAAGGGTGGGGGGGCGATTGTACGTGACGTGCCTCTCGGCGATGATTCTGGAAGTCTATTATCGCCACATGCCCCTTTACTCGGAGAAGTCGCTTGACTTCACCTTCTGATCGCCCCGATTGGTATGACGCTATCTTGCCGGTTATCGATATCAGGCATGGTCACGTCGTGCGTGGACTCGCAGGGCGCCGAGACGAATACCAGCAAATCGACTCGCGATATACCGAAGATTCTCGACCTGGAAGCGTTGCCCACGTTTATGCGAACCGTTTCGGCTTTCGCGAT
The DNA here is from genome assembly GCF_020150455.1 of Bremerella sp. TYQ1. Lineage (NCBI taxonomy): Bacteria > Pseudomonadati > Planctomycetota > Planctomycetia > Pirellulales > Pirellulaceae > Bremerella > Bremerella sp. TYQ1. The sequence continues at coordinate 3,414,519 of NZ_CP083740.1, read as the reverse complement.
TGCTACGTTGCTGATCTTAATGCGATTTGCGATCGGCACTTGGATGTGGCTGCCCTGGAAGCAATTGCTGTTCAAGGGCTCAATGTTTGGCTCGATGCCGCCGTCGGGAGCGTCTCGCAATGGGAGGCCCATGAGAAATCGCTTCGAGATTGGCGTCCGTTTCGGTGGATTGTTGCCCTGGAATCACTTGAACGTTGGTGCGAGCTGGAAGCCCTGTTGGAAAAGGTCGGGCCTGAACGGGTGGTGTTCAGCTTAGATCTCAAGGAGGGGAGGCCGTTGACCTCGCAAAAGGACTTCGCCGATATGGAAGCGGTTGAAATTGCCCGTCAGGCGACGTCTCTTGGCGTTAAGTCCATGATCGTGCTCGATTTGGCTGCCGTCGGCGAGGGGAAGGGGAGTCTCACAGAATCGCTTATCGATCAGTTGCACGACAAGCAATCAACCGTCGAGTTGATCGGCGGGGGCGGGATGAGCTGGCCTGAGGATATTGAAGCACTCGCTCGCTGCGGAGTTCAGAGGATCTTGGTGGCATCCGCACTGCATGATGGTCGAATCGCGCCAATCCGCGGATAGCCAATTCGATGAATTTTTCTGGCGACCTCAAAAAAAATTCTGCCGCCCTGTGGGGGAAAGCTAGGCAAGTTTCCATGAGCGAGAAGCTCAATTGACGTAGTTTTCTTGCGTAGCGAGTGGAAGCTAGGAAATGGATTGCCAGACCGCTTCCCTTAGGGCATCTCAACGGAATTCTGTTTTCCACTACGGATTTTTCCCGGTTTCAATATCGGCTGGGAGCGTCAGCATCGAGAGTGAGGGGTTCCCGCAGGTCGTTTTAAGCGGTCGAATCTCCCCTTGCTGCATGATCCGTAGGCATTATGATTTCATGAGTCGAGCTGGTTACCCCACCACGCACTGAATGTTCTGGAAAGATCCCGGGCAGGCTAAGCCGCATCGACGCAGGCATGCCTCCCTCCTTGGTTGCGACCATCTTTCACTCGGACAGTAACGCAAACTACGCATTCGTTTTTTCCGAGGATTCCCAAACAAAACATCACGCGGGGGACATTCGACACTGACATTGTGATACTTTTCACAATGCCCTCCTTGCAAGTGTGTTGAACTATAGTCTCCCAAGCGGGAGTGAGGCCCAAGATGCCACGCCAGATCACGATTAGCAAAGGCTTGGATCTGCCGATTGCCGGCAAGCCGAAACAATCGGTCGAAGAGATCGCGGACGTCCGTAAGGTCGCCGTGATGGGACGCGACTACATCGGCATGAAGCCGACCATGATGGTCACCGAAGGGGACACCGTCCAAGCCGGTCAGCCCCTGTTTGAAGACAAAAAGACGCCCGGCGTTCTCTTTACATCGCCGGTCGCTGGCAAAGTGGTTGAAGTCAACCGCGGTGCTAAGCGTAAGTTTCTTTCGGTCGTCATCGAAGCCGAAGGCGACGATAAAGTTGCCTTTGAGTCGTTCAATCAAGCCGATCTATCGCAATTGGATCGAGCCAAAGTTGAAGAGAACCTGGTCAAATCAGGGCTTTGGACTGCTTTCCGAACTCGCCCGTTCGGCAAGATTCCCGCGTTGGGAACGTCGCCACGCTCGATCTTCGTTACCGCTATCGATACGAATCCTCTTGCCGCGGATCCTGCTCCGATCATCAAAGGAAACGAGCTGGAATTCATCGCCGGCTTGGAAGTGATCAGTAGCCTGACCGAAGGCAAAGTTTTCCTGAATCAGGCTCCCGGTGCCGCATTGCCTGGTAGCAGCCTCGATTTCGTTGAAGACGTCGAATTCGCTGGCAAGCATCCTGCCGGTTTGGCTGGGACGCACATTCACTTCCTAGATCCTGCTGGGCCTGGAAGAGTGGTCTGGTATCTGGGCTATCAAGACGTGATCGCCATCGGACATCTCTTCCGGACTGGGGAACTGGACACGAAGCGAGTTATTTCGCTGGCTGGTCCTGGAGTGAAGAATCCTCGCCTGATCAAAGCGCCGCTTGGGTCAAGCATCGAAGACCTGACCGATGGGGAACTCAATGAAGGCCCCATGCGAAAGGTCTCCGGATCGGTTCTTTGCGGTTACGAATCGCAAGGAGTTGAAGCCTATCTAGGTCGTTACCACACGCAGGTTTCAGTTCTGGAGGAAGGCCTCCAGCGAGAAATGTTTGGCTGGTTGGCTCCAGGCTTTAAGAAGTTCTCGGTTAAGTCGGTGTTCGCATCGTTCCTCTCGCCTGGCGAGTTGGAAATGACAACGACGGCCAACGGTAGCCACCGTGCGATCGTGCCGATCGAAGTGTACGAAACGGTCATGCCGTTGGACATCGAACCAACCGCTTTGCTTAAGTCGCTCATCGTTGAAGACACCGATTCCGCTCAGGCTTTGGGCTGCTTGGAATTGGAAGAAGAAGACATCGCTCTGTGTACGTTTGTGGACACAGGTAAACACGATTTCGGTACCATTCTGCGGAAGAATTTGATCCGCATTGAAGCCGAAGGATAGCCATGAAATTTTTACGCGGAATGCTCGATAAGGTCGAACCAATGTTCCTCGAAGGAGGAAAGTTGGAGCGACTCTATCCGCTGTACGAAGCGGCGGATACGTTTTTGTACACGCCACCAGATCGTGCCAAGGGACTAACCCATGTGCGCGACGGGCTGGATCTCAAGCGAACGATGATCTTCGTCGTTCTCTCCCTGATTCCATGTATTTACATGGCCCTGTGGAACACCGGGTATCAGGCCAACTTGCAGATCGCAGCTGGGGCACAGCCAACGGCTGATTGGCACGAGACGCTGTTCGAGATGACAGGGCTCGCGCACGATCCGTCAAGTTGGATTAGCAACATCGTGCTGGGGACAATCTTCTTCCTGCCGGTTTACATCGTCACGATGAGCGTCGGTGGTACGATCGAATTGATCTTCAGTATCGTTCGCAAGCATGAAATCAACGAAGGCTTCCTCGTTTCCGGAATGCTCTTCCCGCTAATCCTGCCTCCCACGATTCCTCTATGGCAAGTGGCAGTCGGCATTGGGTTCGGCATTCTTGTTGGTAAAGAAGTCTTCGGCGGTACTGGAAAGAACTTCCTGAACCCTGCTTTGACGGCACGTGCATTCCTGTACTTTGCCTACGCGACGGACATTACCGGGGAAAAAGTCTGGACGGCCGTTTCGCCAGATGGCTTTAGCGGTGCAACGACATTAGGTGTGGCTGCTTCGTCTCCTACGGGAACGACCATGGCAGAAGCCGTTCAACAGGTCGACGCTCACGGAATTACTTGGATGGGAGCCTTTATGGGCTGGATCCAAGGTTCGATGGGTGAAACTTCGACGTTCGCTTGTTTGCTCGGTGCCGCCTTCCTGATCGCAACCGGAATCGGCTCGTGGCGAATCATGGCGGGCTGTGTGATCGGAGCGATGGGCTTGTCCGGCATCTTCATGCTGGCCAGCAGCGACGTTCTTCTCGGGATGCCTCCCTGGTGGCACCTCGTTATCGGCGGTTTCGCTTTCGGTACCGTGTTCATGGCAACCGACCCTGTTTCGGCAGCGATGACGCGAACCGGTAAATGGTTCTACGGCATTTTGATTGGTGTCGTCACGATCTTGATTCGTGTCGTCAGCCCGGCGTTCCCTGAAGGGATCATGTTGGCCATTTTGTTTGGCAACGTGATGGCTCCGCTGATCGACTACTTCGTCCTGCAAGCCAACATCAATCGGAGAAAGGCCCGCTATGCGACGTGATAGTGTAGGCGGAACCATCCTGGTTGCCGCAGTGTTATGCGTGGTCTGCTCTGTGATTGTGAGTGTTGCAGCGGTTGGCCTACGAAGCTTCAAAGAGAAGAACGCTTTGCTCGATAAGCAGCGAAGCGTCCTGGCCGCCGCAGGCCTGTTGGATCCAAAAGATTCCGGCAAGCAGGTCACCGAGAAGTTCAACAATGTTGAAAAGCAGATCGTTAACCTCGAGACCGGCGAAGTCGCCACTCCCGAAGAGTTGAAGGAAGCTGGTATCCTCGATCCAGCCACCTACGATCCCAAAACTGCTCGTGACAATCCCAATTTGAATCGTGCCGTTGAGGACTTTCCTGGTTTTCAAACCACCGAAAAGTACACCAACGTTTATCTGATCAAGAAAGACGGCAAGCTGGAAACCCTTGTTCTTCCAATTTACGGGAAGGGTCTGTGGTCGACGATGGAAGGCTTTTTGGCCTTGGAATCCGACCTCGTGACGGCCAAGGGGATCACCTTTTACTCGCACGGTGAAACGCCTGGCTTGGGTGGTGAAGTCGATAACCCGACTTGGAAAGCTCAATGGCCTGGCAAGAAGCTGCGTGACGAACAAGGCGACGTGTTGATCGAAGTAAAGAAAGCCGGGGGTGCTTCGGCAGACTCCCAGTCGCAAGTCGACGGCTTGTCCGGTGCCACGATCACCACCAATGGTGTGAACAATTTCGTGCGGTTCTGGCTCAGCAACGAGGGCTTTGGAACCTATCTCGAACACCTCCAATCGAAGGAGAAGTCCGATGGCTAAGAGCTCCGCAAAGGACGTTTTGCTCGACCCAGTCGTGCATAACAATCCGATTGCCCTGCAGGTCCTTGGGATCTGTTCGGCGTTGGCTGTGACCTCGAGTTTGAAGACTTCCGCGGTGATGTGCCTGGCCGTGATCGCGGTCACCGCATTCTCGAACTTGGGCGTCAGCTTGATTCGGCAATTCGTTCCCGGCAGCATTCGTATCATAGTTCAGATGACGATCATTGCTTCGCTTGTGATCGTGGTCGACCAGCTGCTTCAGGCATTTGCCTACGGAATCAGTAAGCAAATGTCGGTGTTTGTCGGTCTGATCATTACCAACTGTATTGTGATGGGCCGAGCGGAAGCGTTTGCGATGAAGAACAAGCCAGGGATCAGTTTCCTGGATGGTATCGGCAACGGCCTCGGTTACTCCGTGATCTTGCTGATCGTTGGTTTCTTCCGCGAACTTCTCGGCAGCGGCACGCTGTTCGGATTCACGGTGCTCGCACTGCAAAAGAACGGTGGCTGGTATGTGCCTAACGGCTTGATGCTGTTGGCTCCTAGTGCGTTCTTCCTGATTGGCTTCATCATTTGGGTCATTCGCGCTTTCAATCCTGAACAAGTCGAATCGGAGGGCTAAACGATGGAAGATCATTTAACCATCGCCCTTAAGGCGATCTTCAGTGAAAATCTGGCTCTCGCATTCTTTCTCGGGATGTGCACATTTTTGGCGGTGTCCAAAAACGTGAAAACAGCCCTCGGGTTAGGTGTGGCCGTGATTGTTGTGATGACGATCACCATTCCGGTTAATCAATTGATCTACTTTAACTTCCTGAAGAAGGGGGCCCTCGGCTACTGGCTCGGCGAAAGCTACGCCTCGGTCGACCTCGACTTCCTGCGGTTGATTACCTTTATTGGTGTGATCGCGGCAATCGTGCAGATCCTGGAAATGACGCTCGACCGTTACTTCCCGCCGCTGTACACCGCACTCGGTATTTTCCTTCCGCTGATTACCGTGAACTGCGCCATCCTGGGTGGTTCGTTGTTCATGGTTGAACGTAACTACAGCTTCAGTCAAAGCGTTGTGTATGGCCTGTCGGCTGGCTTTGGCTGGGCATTGGCGATTGCCGCGTTGGCTGGTATTCGTGAAAAACTGAAATACAGCGACGTGCCGGACGGGCTCAAAGGCCTGGGCATTACCTTTATTACCGCTGGCCTGATGGCGATGGCCTTCATGTCGTTCGGCGGGATGTTGTAAGCCAATCGTTTCGGCTCACCACTGAAAAAAATTGACAGACTCCTGGCATCAGGAAGAACATTGCAATGGGTACAATTTTTCTCGGCGTCGGCATGTTCACCGTAGTGGTTCTGCTGCTGGTGGCCGTCATTCTCTTGGCCAAGAAGCTCTTGGTTCCTTCCGGTGACGTCGCGATCGACATCAACGAGCATACCAAGGACATCAGCGTTCCAGCTGGCGGCAAGTTGCTCAATGCTCTCGCCGATCAGGGCGTGTTCGTTTCCTCTGCCTGCGGTGGTGGTGGTACGTGTGCCCAGTGCGTCGTGCGTGTGAAGAGCGGTGGCGGCGACATCTTGCCGACGGAACGCTCGCACATCAACAAGCGACAAGCTCGCGAAGGATATCGACTTTCCTGTCAGGTCGCTGTTAAGCAGGACATGGAAATCGAAGTTCCGCACGAAGCTTTGGAAACGAAGAAGTGGGAATGCGAAGTCATCTCGAATCGCAACGTCGCCACTTTCATTAAAGAATTCAAGCTGAAGATTCCGGAAGGCGAGTCCGTTCCGTTCAAAGCTGGTGGTTACATTCAGATTGAAGTCCCACCGCACGAACTTGCGTACAAAGACTTCGCCATCGAAGAGGAATACCACGAAGACTGGGACAAGTTCAATCTCTGGCGATACACCAGCAAAGTTGACGAACCGGTTATTCGCGCTTACTCCATGGCCAACTACCCGGGCGAGAAGGGCATTATCATGCTCAACGTCCGTGTTGCTTCGCCACCACCGCGTGCTCCCGAAGGTACGCCTCCTGGTAAGGTTTCCAGTTATATCTTTAACTGCAAGCCTGGCGATAAAGTGACCATCAGCGGTCCTTACGGCGAGTTCTTCATCAACGACAGTGACGCTGAAATGGTGTACATCGGTGGTGGTGCTGGTATGGCTCCGCTGCGTAGCCATATCTTCGAGTTGTTCAAGAACTTGAAGACCGGCCGCAAGGTGACTTACTGGTATGGTGGTCGTAGCTTGCGTGAATTGTTCTACGTCGAAGAATTCCGTGAAATCGAAGAACAGTTCCCGAACTTCAAGTTCAACATCGCGTTGTCCGATCCTCTGCCGGAAGACAACTGGACCGGCTACACCGGCTTTATCCACCAGGTTCTGTTGGAAAACTACCTGAAGGATCATCCGGCTCCGGAAGACATCGAATACTACATGTGTGGTCCACCGATGATGAACCAAGCCGTCTTCAAAATGCTGGACGACTTGGGCGTGGAACCGGAAAACATCCGCTTCGACGACTTCGGCGGCTAAGCCCTCACTTGGCGAGCATGTTCGGCTCGCGAAACGTCATGCGAAATTACATCACGGCCGGCCTTCTGGGGCTGGCCGTTTTCCTTGGGTGCCAAACACAAACCCCGCCAGAGCCGGTCGCGTCCATTCAAGGACAAACGATGGGGACGACCTACGCCGTTCGCGCGGTTACAGGTCCCGATGGTGCCAAGCGGTTGGAGTCTCTGCAGCCGAAAGTCGATTCGCTTCTCGCCGAGATCAATCGGCAAATGTCGACTTACGATCCGCAGTCGGAGCTTTCCCAATTCAACCAAGCGAAGGCTAACAACTGGGTTTCGGTTTCTTCGGAACTTGTCAAAGTGGTTCACGATGCCAAGCAGATCAGTGATGCCACCGAAGGGGCGTTTGATGTCACGGTTGGCCCAGTTGTCAATCTGTGGCGATTTGGTCCAGACAAACAGCGCAAGAGCTTTCCAACCGACGAAGAGATCGCGGCGGCCGACCAGTTTGTTGACTATCGGCACGTTGAAACGCAAGGCAATCCGCCGGCGCTGCGGAAGCAACAAGACGAAACCTATGTCGATCTGTCCGCCATCGCCAAAGGGTATGGCGTCGATGCCGTTTTCCAGTTGTTGCGAAAGGAAGGCTTGACCGATTTTATGGTCGAGATCGGCGGCGAAGTACGCGCGACAGGGCTCAAGCCGAATGGCGAACCTTGGATGATTGGGATTGAAACGCCGTCGGATAACCAGCGTAACTTCAGTATTGTCGTCGGTTTACACGATAAAGCCTTGGCAACGTCAGGCGACTATCGAAACTTCTTTATGCACGACGGCAAACGCTATTCCCATACCATCAATCCCAAGACAGGGCGGCCCGTCGAACATGACTTGGCTTCTGTCAGTGTGCTCCATCCAGAATGTGCAATGGCCGATGGTTACGCGACCGCTCTTTTGGTCTTAGGGCCTGAAGAGGGATATAATTTCGCTCAGGAGCACAACTTGGCCGTGCTGTTCCAAATGCGGAAAGAAGACGGCAATGTTGAGACCAAAGCTACCACCGCTTGGCAGCAATACCAAATGAAATAGAGGATGACTGAAAATGCTTTCCATGTTGCTAATCACCGTAGGCGTATTCGCGATCGCCTTGGCTGGAATGGCGGTCGGTGTGATCCTCAGCAATCGCCGGATCAAAGGAAGTTGCGGCGGGCTGAATAACTTCAAGGACTCCGTCGGCAACCCTATCTGCGATGCCTGTAGTAATCCATCGCCAACATGCAGCCGAATTCCGGAAGAGGAACGTTGCCAGGAGCCTGCGGACTGCACCGATCATGAAACCGAAGAGAACGCGACGCACCACGCCCATTAGGAATCGCGAGCGATACCTGAGAGCCCTTTTTCAGGGCTTTTGCGAAACTTTACGGATAGAGTGGGGGTTTAACAGTCGAACCCACACTTTTCCTAACTTCGCAATTTCTTTCCAGGGGGCTGGCCATGAAATGCTCAGCGCGGTGTCTCTCGGTGCTCGGTTGTCTCTTGTTAGCTTCGGCAGCGTTTGCTCAAGCACCCTCTTTCGATCGACTCGATCGCAACAGTGACGGTAAGATCGAAAAAGATGAATTGCCGATGCAAGTTCAGCGGTTTTTCGATCGACTTGATGCTGATTCCGATGGCAGTATCTCCGAAAAAGAATTTGATACTTTCGAGCAGCGCCGGGCCCAAATGCAAAGAGCACGTCAGGGCCAAAACAATCAACGAGACAACAACGTGCAAGGCGTAAAAGTTACTCGAGACATTCCCTATCTCGACGGGAAGAATGATCGCCAAATGCTCGATATCGCGATCCCGGAAAAGCCGTCCACGGAAAAGCCACTGCCGGTCATCGTGCTTATTCATGGGGGCGGCTGGCAAGGTGGCACACGCGGTCCCTTCTTAAGCCGGGCCATGCCGTTAGTTCGCCAAGGCGATTATGTGGCTGTATCGATTGGCTATCGCCTGACCGATGAAGCCAGCTGGCCGTCGCAAATTCATGACTGTCAGGCCGGGCTACGTTGGGTCAAAGCCAATGCCGAAAAGTACAATTGGGATCCTGAAAAGATCGTTGTCTGGGGCAGTTCCGCCGGTGGTCATCTTGTGGCAATGCTGGGCGTTTCGGCCGACGTGAAAGAATTAGACGGAAAGCTTGGCCCTCATGCTGATCAAGATCTTACGGTTGCCGGAGTGGTCGATTTCTTCGGCCCTGCGAACATGTTGACGATGGGAGAACCGGCTGGGTTCGAGCGTCACGACAGCCCTGATTCGCCGGAAAGTAAATTGCTCGGCGGACCTGCTAAAGAGAACGTTGACGTAGCGAAGTCGGCATCGCCGCAAAGGCATGTCTCGAAGGAAGACGCTCCATTTTTGATTCTGCACGGAACGGAAGACGCCACGGTTCCGTTTCAGCAGTCGGTCGACTTCCACGACGCACTTCAAAAAGCTGGCGTCGATTCGACCTTTGTGCATGTCAAAGGGGGAGGGCATGGTTTCGGCGGTCAGGAAATCAATGAACGTGTCGAAGCGTTCCTTGCGAAGACACTACTTGGCGAAGACGTTGAAGTGAGTGACAAGCCGATTGAAGTCTCTCCACGGCAACCGCGACGTCAACGTCCGATGCGACGTGCCGAATAATCACTCGCTGCGTGCAATCGTACGTTCAGTTGATTACACTAGGCTGATGAAACCGCAAAAGTTTCGTCAGCTTTTTTTATGGGAGTCACCGATGTCTCGTGTCGTACTGTTCGCTCTGCTACTTACTTTCCTGGGTGTGACTTCTATTTCGGCGGACGAGCGTCCAAACTTCGTCCTGATTTACGCCGACGATCTTGGTTGGAAAGATGTCGGCTACCAGGGTAGCGACTTCTACGAAACCCCCGTGATCGATCAACTCGCTCAAGAGGGGATGACGTTTTCGGCAGGGTATGCGTGTGCTGGGAACTGTGCTCCTAGCCGTGCTTGTTTGCTTTCTGGGCAATATACACCGCGGCATGGTTTGTACGCTGTCTACAACACCGAGCGGGGTAAGAAGAATGAAATGCGTTTGGTACCGACACCTAACAGTGACGGACTGAGCGCTTCTAGCTACACGCTCGCTGAAGCTTTGAAAGATGCTGGCTATGTGACCGGTCATTTCGGTAAATGGCATTTGGACGGCAAAGATGGTGCCAAGCCAAGCGAACAAGGCTTCGATGAAACGTACGATTCGTTCGGGGATGGCGAGTTAAAGGAGGGGACTGAAACCAATAAGAAAGGGCCGCCTACCGATCCGAAAGGTGTATTTACCCTGACTGATAAAGCGTGTGCGTTTATCGAAAAGAATCGCGATCGTCCATTCTTCTGCTATTTGCCGCATCACGCCATTCATGGCCCGCTTCAAGGGCAACCCCAGACGGTTGCGAAGTTTCAAGAGAAGACAAAAGGGGAAGAGCACAAGTCGGTAATGTATGCCTCGTGCACGTACGACTTGGATGAAAGTGTCGGGCGTCTCCTGAAGAAGCTGGACGAACTAGAGCTTTCCGAGAAGACGATGGTGATCTTTACGAGCGATAACGGAGCGACGCCACAATCTTCACAGGAGCCACTGCGTGGAAATAAGGGAGGCTATTACGAAGGAGGCATTCGCGAACCGTTTATCATTCGTTGGCCAGGCAAGATTAAAGCAGGCAGCAAATCGGATACGCCGATCATTCAAGTCGATCTCTACCCAACAATTCTCGATGCGGCTGGCATCGCGGTTCCAGAAGATAAGAAGCTCGATGGCGAAAGCTTAATGCCGCTTCTGACCGGCGACGGCGAACTCAAACGCCAAGCAATCTTCTGGTACTTTCCTGGTTATCTGGATCGACCTGTCACGCGTGGACGTCCGTTGGATGTTCGAACAGGGTTTCGATCGCGTCCGGTCAGCGTGATCAATAAGGATCATTGGAAGCTGCACCTATTTCACGAAGAGTGGGTGCTCGATGGGGGCATGGATAATCTGCCGCAAAACGGTGCCGTCGAACTCTACGATCTTCGGGCCGATATCGGTGAGCGGCACGATCTGTCGGCTAAAAATCCAGAAAAACGAGACGAATTGGTGCGAGATCTCATCGAGTGGCATCAGCACGTTGGGGCCAAAATTCCCAGCCAGCCGCACCCGAAATACGATCCTGGAGCCGAAAATAAGGGTAAGCGTACGAAGAAGCAAAACGGTAAGGGTTAGGCAAGCTTCATTCATTGGTGCCATCTGGGGGAACATGCTTGCGTTCCACCCGTCCGGGGAGCCGTGTATCAGCCGCAACTTATGACTATCAAAGGGTTTTCCTATTGGACTTACCCTGGCGGCCTCGTGTAAAATAAAATGACCTGAGACATTTCAGGAAAAACTGTAGGCAGTTAACGACGATGTAATACATAGTCGACCTGCCGACGGTGATCCCGCCTCCGTTCCTTCCCCACCTGTCAGTTTTGTAGAACATCGACGTTTATATTCCATGAGGAACGTCGGCCGGGCCGTAATACCCTTTCTGCAAAACACCTCCGGAAACCTATGAAGTCCTTCGCTTTATCTGCTGGAAAGATCCTTCCGCTTGCGCTCTTGGCGGTGCTTGGCGTCAGTCAATTGTGCTGGGCCAACGACGAAGCCTTGCGCGACAAGGGAAAGAAGATCTACACCAACATGTGCGCTGACTGCCATGGCGAAAATGGCGAAGGGGTTGTCGGTGCGTACGAATCTCCGCTGGTTGGAGATGCTAGTCTGGGGGAACTCTCGCACCAAATCGTTAAGACGATGCCGGAAGGGGATGCCGAGTCGTGTGTTGGTCCCGATGCGGAAGCCGTCGCCGCTTACATGCATTATGCGTTCTACAGTGAAGCCGCTCGAATACGTAATCGTCCACCACAAATCTCACTGGCCCGTTTGACTGGCAACCAGCTTCGTCAAAGCCTGGCCGACATCTACAGCCATTTCCACGGAACGCCTGGCTATACGGAAGAACGTGGTGTGAAGGGTATCTACTTCACTGGGGCTCGTTGGAAGAATGAGAATAAAAAGATCGAACGCGTCGATTCCATGATCGACTTCGATTTCGGTCGTGAGAGTCCCGGCGAAGGCATCAACAAAGAAGACTTTCTGATCCATTGGAACGGCAGCATCATTGCCGAAGAGACCGGCGACTACGAAATCGTCGTTCGCAGCACCGTTTCGTTCACCATGGATTTCGGCAAGTTGGGTCGAACGTTGATCGATAACCACGTTCAATCTGGTGATAAAACAGAGTTCCGGGAATTGGTTCGCCTGACCGCTGGTCGCGCGTATCCATTCAAGATCGACTACGTCCAGCGAAAGCGTAAGACCGAACAACCACCGGCGATGATTTCGCTCTCGTGGGTTCCGCCGCACGGTACGGAGCAATTGATTCCGGAGCGGAATCTGATTCCATGGACGACTGAACCAACCTACTCGTTGCAAACCAAGTTGCCGCCCGATGATCGAAGCTACGGCTTCGAACGCGGGATTGCTGTCGATCGCCAATGGGACGACTCGACCACATCCGCCGCAATCGAATTCGGAATTGTCGCCGCCGAAGAGCTTTGGCCTCACTACAGTCGTCGCAACAAAAAAATCACCGAAGAGAACCGCGAGCGTCTGAAGTCGTTCCTTACCGAGTTCGTCGAAGTCGCTTTTCGCACGAAGCTTTCCGATGAATTGAAAGAGCTGTACATAAATCAGCAGATTGCTCAATCGCCGGACGACAACGAGGCGATTCGCCGAGTTGTATTGATGACGCTCAAATCGCCACGTTTCCTCTACCCGCAAACGGATAAGCACGATTCTCCTTCGCAGCAGGCCGCCAATCGTTTGGCGTTGACCTTCTACGATTCGATTCCGTCCGATAAGTGGTTGCTGGATAAAGTCGAGAAGAATCAGCTGCAAAACGAACAACAAGTTCGGGACGCTGCCTGGCGAATGGTCAACGACTACCGCACACGTGGCAAGACCCGCGAGATGCTGCACGAATGGCTCAACGTCGGGCACTTCGGCGAGATTACCAAGGACGAAGCACGTTTCCCTGGATTTGAGCCTGAACTGGTCGCCGACATGCGAGCTTCGCTGGACGCATTCCTGGACGACGTCGTCTGGAGTGAAAAGAGTGACTACCGACAGTTCTTCACTGCGGATTGGGCCTACTCGTCGGATCGAATGGCGAAGTTCTACGGCGATGCTTGGAAGCCAGCCGAAGTTGCGATACCTGAGGAAGACAAGCAGCCCCGCGGACCTCGCCCGCAAGATTTGCGAAAGACGGCCAGCGACGGCAAGCATCGTCTCGGCTTGTTGACGCATCCTTACTTGATGAGTGGCTTGGCCTATACCGATTCGACTTCTCCCATTCATCGTGGTGTCTTTTTGATTCGCTACGTGCTCGGTCGGACGTTGCGACCACCGAATGATGCGTTCACGCCTCTGAGCCCTGACTTGCATCCCGACCTGACGACACGTGAGCGTGTGGCTTTGCAGACCAGCCCGGAAAGCTGCCAGGTATGCCATACACGAATCAACGGCCTCGGATTTACGCTCGAACATTTCGATGCGGTTGGTCGTTTTCGTGAACTGGAAAAAGAACGACCTATCGACTCGACTGGTTCGTACACGACCCGTGACGGTCAAGAGGTCACCTTTCAGAACGAGCAAGAGTTGGCCCAGTTTTTGGCCAATAGTGACGACGCCCATCGGGCATTTGTCAGCCGTGCGTTTCAGCATTTCGTCAAACAGCCGGTGGCCGCTTATGGGCCGAATAAGCTGGACGAACTGACTGAGAAGTTTAAGAATAGTGGATATAGCATCCGCGCTTTGTTGGTCGAGATCGCAGTGATCGCGGCCATGGAACCCCACAACGCCAAGATCGCAGGATGAACCTATGGTGCATCAACTTTCACGACGTGACTTTTTGCAGAAGACCGGCATCAGCTTTGCCGCCGCGAATCTGCTTGCCGGTTTGCCAAGCCTCGGCTGGGCATCCCAAGCCGCGCCGAAGAAGCGTCTGGTGTTTATCTTCAGCCCTAATGGCGTGATCCCAGACCACTTCTGGCCAAAGACGCTCGGTTCCGACTACGACATGCAGCGGATCCTCAAGCCGCTCGAGCCTTTCAAGCAGCAGACGATGACCATCAAGGGCATCGGCAACCTGATTAAAGGGGATGGCGACGGTCATATGCGCGGCATGGGCTGTCTGCTAACAGGGATCGAACTGTTCCCCGGCGACGTCCAAGGTGGATCCGATACCCCAGCCGGTTGGGCCATGGGGATCTCGGTCGATCAGTACCTGAAGAATCAACTGCAAGCCAATGCCGACACCCAGACCCGATTCGGTTCGCTCGAGTTTGGTGTCATGGTTCCCGATCGCGCCGACACATGGACGCGTTGGTCGTACGCTGGTCCAAATCAGCCGGTCGCCCCGATCGACGATCCTTACCAGATGTTCGATAATATGTACGGTCAGGCCAAGAACCGAGCCATGCTTGCCAGCGTGCTCGACGATCTAACCGACGACTTTAAGAAGGTTGAAAAGCTGATCAGCGTCGAAGATCGCCAGCTGCTCGACACGCACATGCAAATGGTGCGAAAAGTCGAATTGGAACTTCAGGCCGAAATGGCTCAGCAGCAAAAGCAAAAGGCGGAACAATCGGAGGATGAAAGAGCCGAGCTCGATCATGCCATTCCTGAACTGCCGCCGAATGTTCGCGAAGACAACGACAACATTCCTCAAATCACCAAGATGCAGATCGAGTTGATGGTCAACGGTTTCGTGCACGACATGAACCGCATCGCTTCGCTGCAGATTACCAACAGCGTAGGTCAGCCAAAGATGAAATGGCTGGGCATCGACGAAGGGCACCATGGCTTGTCGCACGAGCCCGATAGCAACGAAGACGCTTACGAGAAGTTGATCAAGATCAACACCTGGTACTGCGAACAAGTCGCTCACTTGGCCAAGCGTTTGTCGGAAACGCCTGAGCCCGGTGGCAATGGTAGCATGCTCGACAATACCACGATTGTCTGGACCAACGAACTGGGTAAGGGGAACTCCCACACCCACAACAACATTCCGTTTGTTCTCGTTGGGGGTGGTCTCGGCTTCAAGATGGGTCAGGCCCTCGACTTCAAGAAGGTCCCGCACAATCGTTTGCTGATGAATCTCTGCGAAGCGATGGGCTATCCGCAAAAGACGTTCGGCAACCCCGACTACTGCGGCGACGGCCCCCTGACCGGGCTGACTTAATCGCCCACTGAGCATCCCACAATAAAAAAGGCCGTAGCAGTTGCTACGGCCTTTTTCGTATGTCCGCTCTCAAAAACCTCACCCGGCGACTTCCCATCCCCTGTCGCCGGGTGAAGTTTGATGTGGAAGTTAATGGTTCGCAGGCGGAGGAATGTCCTTCTTCATTTCCGGAATAACAACTTCGTTCATGAACTTCTTCCAAGCGCGATTCGATTTGACGAGTTTCTCATCATGCATTCGAAGTCGCTCAAGTGTAGCTCCATCATACTTTTCATGAGGTGGAAGCTGATGCCAAGATTCCAGAGTTAAATTGGCAGTCTCTTGAGGGGATGACGGACTGTTGGCTTTTTGGCTGCTACAAGCCATAACTCCAAGCAGGGCCATGCAAATGAGCCAATAACAGAATGCTCGCATTGGAAGACTTCTCAAAGGTTTGAGCTCGGCGGAGACATCTGGCAGTTAGTAGCTCTGCCAGATGTTGGGGATCGATCGGAGGGAAATGCTACGGTAGTTGTGCAACTTCGCTTCCGGAACGCGTAAACATCGCGTGGTAGATGTCTTCGTTTAATGTCTCGGCAACGAATCGAACGGAGCCATCAACCAGGCCGAAGTGGGCTCCGCCAGGGTGCTGGCTGCGAAAGCCACCGTAGGTTGTCGTCGTGTGGTCATGCTTGTTGAAGGGGTGATAGCTCGATCCCCAGCCATAGAAGTAACCGTACGACCAAATGGCACCATATTCAGTCGATGGGACACCTCGTGGCGTAAAGTCCGTTTCACCAACCATAAAAGTGTTGGACGTACCATCCGTCATATCGCGAAACTTGGTTGCATCGCGGTGGTTGGGTCCTGCTGGGTTATCCGAATCCGTGAACGTTTTGGTAAGAATAATCGCACCATCACATGCTGGCTCAGGAACGCCTGAGGCTCGATAAGCATAACCATACTGCAGGTCGATATCACTGAACGTACAAAATTGGTAACTACTAGGGGCTCGATTTTCGGAACCTCCCACTGGCCCTGTGGGCATGGTCATCGTCGGGCACAGGTAGCTTGGGATAATCTCTTGCTGAAGCAACGCGTTCGTCCAGCCATCACCATCGGTATCAACGGTGCTGTTTCGCCGTTCTTCTGGATCCCAGCGACTCGCAACGGCGTCTTGTTCGAGGAAAGGAAGGATTTGGATCCAACCGGTGTCATATGTCGCCACCGAACTTCCCTCTTCACGGTCTCGCATCGCGAATGGAAATTCACCAAAGGTGTCGTGGAAGTTGTGCATCGCCAAGCCAACTTGTTTCAGCTGATTCGAGCAGCTCATGCGGCGGGCAGCTTCCCGGGCTTGTTGGACGGCGGGGAGCAGGAGAGCGATCAGAATACCGATGATAGCAATCACCACCAACAGTTCTACCAGCGTAAATGCATTGCGAGACGACCGAGTCGACATCGTAAAAATACCTTTGTAAGTACCAACCAGGGAAGGATTTAGGGCAGGAAAAAGAAGCCCTGACACGGTGGCGTGGCTGGCATCGCAAAGGCGACGGCTGGCTGCGGCAGAGACTCATTCGTTAGCTAGTTAAATGAAACTGAGTCTCAGTTGCATTCCTTTTTATGGGACAGTTTGTCGAATGTCAACCGTTAGCCCTGTGGATTCTCCAAACAATTTCTCGACGGCTTTTCTGCCTGTCGAAATGACAACCAGTGCCATTTTGGCAGTGACACTGCGGTGTTGGTTTTGGCAGCAAGAAAGTTCTGCTCTTACACAAGTCCTTAGAAAGTAGTGACTTGCGGAAATGCCAATTTCGTTCACCGGCGATTGGCACACTCGTTGCATTTCTGGCTGTCGCCTCGCCACACCGAGGCACTCAAACCGACAAAGAAACTGAGTTTGCAAACCCAAATAATTTGGTGCGGTTTTGTTTCAACTTCTGTAGGAACTGTTTATGGAAAGGTTGATCAAAATGGTACGTCCACAAACCCAATCGGAATCGAAGTCTCACGCTTTGGCCAACTGGTCGAGCGAGATGGACAACTTGTTTGAATCGTTCTTCCGCCCGGTACGGCAAAGTGCCTCTGGGGCTTGGATGCCGGCGATGAACATCTCAGAGTCGGAAGGCAGCTATCAAGTCGATCTCGAACTGCCAGGCCTAGGTGCGGAAGATGTCAACGTCGAACTGCACGACGGCAAGCTCACGATCTCTGGCGAACGGAAGACCGAAGAGCAATCGGAAGATCGTCGCTGGCACCGCGTCGAACATGTCTACGGCAAGTTTGAACGCGTGCTGAAACTCGGCATGCCGGTCGACGACGAGAACGTTTCAGCCAGCTTCAAAAATGGTGTGCTTTCGGTCACGATTCCGAAGTCGGAACAAGCGAAGCCGAAGAAGATTGAAGTAACGAACAGCTAAGGGGTACATGCCCTCAACGTGCATTTTCCTTGGATGAGTAAGACGCCGGTTCGCGAACCTCTACGCGGCCGGCGTTTTTCTTTTCTTGGTTGATTCGTCCTCGCGACCACCCCCGACATGTTGGTTCGCTTGAGGTTTGGTCCAGGGCCCGGCATACTACTTGGTTACCTCGACTTCCTTCATGCCATTCTCAAGTGAACCCTCCCATGGAACGACCTCTCAATTGGAATAGCCGAAATCTGACCCAAGGCTGGCAGCGCGGAGTGACCGCGTTTTATTACGGTCTCAACTTCCAGGAAGAGGATTTCCATAAGCCGCAAGTTGGTATCGGCGTGCCACTTTTGGAAGGCAATCTTTGCAACGTCCATGCGTACCGACTCGCAACGCTTATTAAGCAAGGGTGCGAAAAGGAAGGTCTGATTGGTTTTCCGTTCGGAACGCCAGCGGTCAGCGACAACATCACGCAGGGGCATGAAGGGGGCAATGCGAGTTTGCCTTCTCGAAATATGATTGCTAACGCAGCCGAATGCGTGACCAGTTCGCATGGTTACGATTTCCTGATCGGCATGCACAACTGCGATAAAAACGGCCCTGGATTCGCCATGGCTTTGGCACGGCTGAACTATCCCGGCTTGATCGTCAATGGAGGAAGCATCAAGCCAGGCTGCCACCGTGGTCACGATACTTCGATTCTCGATGTTTACGATTCTCAGGCTGCGGCGAGCGTCGGTGCGATGTCGCATGACGAAGCGGATCAGATTTTGCGAACTGCTTGTCCTGGGCCTGGCGGCTGTGGTATCGCGGCATCGTTCAACACCTGGGGAATTGCCCTGGAAGCGATGGGACTTTCCGCTCCCTATTCCAGCAGCAACCCTGCCGACGATCCTTCCAAGATTGCGGAATGCGAAAACATTGGTCCGATGGTCAGGCGGCTGCTGGCCGAAGATATCCGCCCACGCGACATCGTCACGCGCGCATCGATGATCAATGCAACCCGTGCCGTGGCTGCGATGGGTGGTTCGACCAATGGCGTCTTGCATCTCCTGGCACTTGCTCGTGAAGCCCACGTAGATTTCCATTTGCAGGACATCCAAAAGATTTGTCGCGAAACTCCGGTGCTGTGCAGCTTTGCTCCGCGCGGCAAGCGAACGATGTTCGATCTTTTCAAGCTCGGCGGGACGCCCATGTTTCTGAAGTACCTCCTGCAGCAGGGAATGCTCGATGGAGACTGCATCACTGTCACTGGGAAAACGGTTGCCGAGAATCTTGCCGATGCCCCAAAGATCGATTGGAATCAGGATCTCATCGTGCCGGTCGAGAAGCCCTTCAAACCGTATGCAGACATGCAGATCTGCTTCGGCAACCTGGCCCCAGGCGGCGTTGTGTTTAAAGTCAGCAGCATGAAGGAGCCAACGTTCCGCGGCAAAGCAATTTGCTTCGACGAGGCCCGAAAGATTGTCGAGGCCGTGGAGCGAGACGAAATTCAGCCAGGCAGTGTGATCGTGTTGCGGTACCTTGGCCCAGTTGCCTCAGGCATGCCGGAAGTGTTGGTCGCCACGGCCGCGCTGGCAACGCCAAAGCTTGACGGCAAAGTGGCATTCCTTTCCGACACCCGAGTCTCTGGCGTTTCGCACGGAGCGATCGGGGTGCATTGTTCGCCGGAGGCTGCCGTTGGCGGGCCGATTGCTTTAGTCGAAAATGGCGACGAGATTTCATTCGATCTCACCGCCGGCGATCTCACGCTGCATGTTGACGACGCCATCCTGGCCGAGCGCCGCCGTGAATGGAAGGCACCTGAGATTCCCCGAACGCGTGGGTATCTGGCCGACTTTGCCGCGACCGTTTCTCAGGCCCATCATGGCTGTGTCAGTCAGGCATTCCTGCCGGATGCGGATTAAGTTTGGCACTCGGTCAGAAAAATTTTCTTGCCCAAAACAAACATCTTCCTTTATTGGGTGTGTAATGCGGAATCGTTTTCCGTTCGAATTCCTAATGGTGTGGTGACCCGTGACCGAGCCGTTTTTGTTGGGTAGGATCAGGCCAGAAAATGACAACCTTGCACTCTCAACAACTTGGTGCCACGCATGGACCTACGAGAATCTCTTGGCATTCGTCAGCCCGGTGAAGTCTTTGACCCGAAGTCGGAACGACAAGAGTTGATTCGCTACATCAACTTGCAATTGATCGCCAATGAACTGCCTCCGGCGCTCGACGAAAGCGACGCACAGTTTATTGGTTTGGCCAAGGGGCTTCTTGCGAACTACCACGAGAAGACACGCCTGCTGTACGATCGACCTGCTCCTATCGATCAGCGTATCGAAGCATTTCTGCAGCGTTACTTCCGCGATTTGAAACCAAGCGAACCACTTAAGCTGCCACGTCGTACGCTGACGCTTGAACGACATGGAGTAGCACGCGAGCTTTCGATTCCTGTGAATCGTTCTTCCTTCAAGAGCGAACTGGTCGAATCGTACCGCATTGCCAATGGTGTGCTGCACAATCCTCGTCACGACCGTCGTACGACGAAGGGGACCTTCCACGTGACCGAAGGTGGCCTGCCGATCGCAGGCGACAAACGCGCCGTGCCGCGGGAAGTCTTCATGAAGATGTTCCAGATTGCGGTGAATCCACCTGAAGAAGATACACTGCTGCCATTCACGGCCGATAGCGATAACCCGGCCCATAGTATTGTCTCGCTGTTGCTGCGTCCGATCGTCTGTCCGGAAGTACCCGGCGTGACTCCAGAAAAGACGATGGAAGTTCGCTTCTTCGTGCCAGGCCAGTTGGTCAGTAACTTGGACTTTGTCGAATCGATCTTTGGCAACGCCGGCGATCCGTACATCTCGAAGAACGATTCTGGTCTCGACGTCGAGCACTGGACCGGCCACACCGGCTGTGTGATCTTGGCTCCGCACTTGGGGACGTACACCAAGAAAGAGCTTGGTCTTCCACATTGGGACGATGCTACCGAGCGTCAACGTAACGACTCGATGTGTTGGAAAGACGAGTCGGAACTGTACAACGATGGCATGGCGTTCAAGCTGACTTGCCGTGATGCCAGTGGTGTGGTGGTCACCCTGATTGCCGATAACTACTACGGCTATTGCAAGAAGGAAGTCAAAACACAGATCAGCTATGCGGCCAACCTTTACGGCGATACCGAAGAAGAACATGCCGGCGGCTGCATTGCTTACACCAGCTGGAACTTGGGTGACGAATTCCAAGTCAACAGCCAGAAGTACAACGGCCGCACGATCGACGACGTGAAGCAAGACTACGGCGATCTGATTGACTTCCAGCCGGAAGGATACGGGGTCGATAAGCTGCATCCGGAAGTCTTCTACATTCCGGAAGATGCCCGCGCGACGATGGCCGATCAGTGCATCAAGTGGACGCGCGATGGTAAGGAGCATCGCCTGCCGCTGCTTCCCAATCAGTACTACATTGCTCCGTCCGGCTATAAAATCCGAATGGAAAAGCATCCGGCTGCCCCCAGCTGGCGACTTGTCGGGAGCACGGCCGAAGGCGTCTTCTGTCACAAGCCATGTACCGTTAGTGGTGGTGGAAAAAGCGAAATCAGCAAGTCGTTGACCGACTTCACGCTTTACGGGCCGATCTTTGTTTCCGATATCGAGAAAGATCTCGATATGGTCGACGAGATCTTCCAACGCGACTATTCCGATCGCTGGAAAGCTGACTCGCCGAAGCGACCGGACTACTCCTCGCGGCCATCGCGTCCGATCCTTTCGGCCGATCGAACCCTGGGTAGCGTGATCAAATTGCTGACGCCGTCGCTGGATTACACCGACGAGTACAACGAGTGGCTCGGCAACATCCCGCACCACATTACCTCGATCGTCTTTATCATCAAGCGTCTGATGCTGCCGGAATGGGGCGACAACTGGCGCGAATACTTTGGCGTCGATATCGTCAACGGTGTTCCCGGTCACGAACTGAAAGTGCTCGACCGTCACCTGGTCGGTACCTATCTGCGTGTCGGCTTCAACAAGGACAGTCGCTGGCGAACGTTCAAGTTGCGGCAAGACTTCATGCCGTCGGACAAAGTTCAAACCGAGGACGATATTAGTGCGTCGGTGATTGTCCCCAACGCATTGCTCAGCGACTTCGAGCCGCAAGGGGATGGGGTTGCCTCGAAGTTCACGATTAACTGCGAGAACCGCTTATTCCAGCGACCTGACGAAGCAATCCATCGTGGTTTCGATAAGAAAACTGAAATCGACTTGGCTAAGCCAAGTAACTTCATCTCGAACTTCGAGCCACTAACGAAAGACTTCGTCGATCAGATGGCAACACACGCCGTCGACTTCGATTCGTTTACCGAGCCGATGAAGAGCTTCTTAGGCGAGTTCCTGAAATCGGACGAAGATTACGTCGTCAGTTCGGCGAACCCTCGTCTGGTTAACGGTGTGCCAACGAAGAATCCTCGTTATCTGCAAACGCGACCTGATCTGGAAAACCCATTGCCGAAGTACGTTGGCGAGATGGGGGCGCGGCTTTATCGCAAGCTGAAGCCTTCGCAACCACTGCATCAACCGGTGGGGGCTGTGCTGTGCGGTCGCCGTAACAATCCGGCCGATAAGGAAGCTGGCATTCGTGGTTTGGCTGTTTACGGGCCGATCCATTATCAGGAACTGCCGGAATTGTTCATGGACTTCGTCGCGTCGCTGACCGGCAAAAGCCCTTCGACGACTGGGGCTGGTAGCGAAGGGGCTCTCACCAAGGGGCCATTCAATTGCCTGCGTCCGACGGCCGACTTGAATCAGGCGTTAGTCGGGTACATTCTTACCGGGCTCGGCGGGTTTTCGACGGCGGCTGGTTATATCGGACCGAACGTCCGAGTCGATCACGACATCAGCTTGTTGGTTCCGGAAGTCTGGTGCCGACTTTCGCCGGAAGAACGTGACCCTGAGTTCCTCATTCGTCAGCGCATGCTAGAACGAATCGACGACTTCGAGCATGAAGGCGAAACCGTTCCGGCCAGCCGACTCGGTTACCGGATTACTCGCGGCTTCGTGCGAATGTTCTTCGGGCGCGTGTTCGACTATCCGCTGTCGGTCTTCGACGAGTCGATCCTCAAGCCAGAAACGCAAGGCATGGAAGACTACATCGACGGTATCAAGCATATCGCCGAGGTACAGCAGCGTGTCGCTCAGCGTTACCTGGACGACGGTTCGATCGAAGAAGCTTGTCCGCCATTGAAGGCTCTGCTGCACATCATGGCGACTGGTTCGTACGAAGGGAAAACGGTCCACGACCCAGAGTTCCGCGGAATGTTCACGCGAGAATCACTGCTCAAGAGCGACTGGTATCAGGAACGTCTCTCGACGAAGCAGAAGCGGGACATCGAACTGTGGCAAAGCCACATGAAGTCGCTCGAAGCTGCTCTCGCCGATTCAAGCCACCTCGAATGCGACATGAAGCAAGAGCTGGAGCGACGCCAGGAATATGTCCAACGACAATTGGCGAAGCTACAGGCCCCTGAGTACCTCGAAACCCAGGTAGGTGCCATCGGCGTTCAGCCGATGTAGAGGTAAACCCTCTCGCAAGAAACGAGAAAAGGAGCCCCGGTAGCATACATCGGGGCTCCTTTTATTTTGCCGTGTGGAAGTCGCCTATTTCTTTTTTGGGCGAAATGCTTGGATCCGCTCTGGGTTGGTTTCCAGGTACGGCCCCTCCATCAAGTCGATGCAGTAAGGAATCGCGGGGAAGACCGCGTCAAGGCATTCCCCGATCGCTTTCGGTTGCCCTGGCAAGTTAATAATCAGCGAGCCCCCACGCAGTCCGGCCGTTTGGCGAGAAAGGATCGCCGTCGGGACTTTTTCAAGGCTCACCTTCCGCATCAGTTCGCCGAAGCCTGGCATCATGCGGTCGCAAACCTGCTCGGTCACGTCAGGCGTTAGGTCACGCTTGGAGGGTCCCGTACCGCCGGTCGTGATAATCAAGCAGCAGCCGACGTCATCCGAAAGACCAATCAGCGTTTGAGCCAAAACATCGCGTTCGTCCGGAATTACTTTGGCGACCCCTTCCCACGGCGAAGTCATCACTTCATCCAGGTACTCACGAATGGCCGGACCTCCGCGGTCTTCATACTCGCCGCTGGAGGCTCGGTCTGAGACAGTAACAATTCCGATCTTAGCTAAGTTGTTGGTCATCGAGGGAGTATTCAGTGTTCGGTGTTCAGCAGAAACGCACGTTGAGCGATCGAAGTCTCTTCAGCTTGGTGCCCGTGCAGGGGGGCTTTACTCGCTAAAACCGGAACACCAAGCCCTCAAAACGCTTCTTACGAAATCATCGGTTCGGAAAGTTCAGCGACCGTTTGCACATTGCCGGCCGTGTCGATGCTGGCTTCGGCGAAACTGTCTTCGGTTTCCCAGATGGCGACTTTGCTGCAAGTCACGCCGGTTCCTTTGAGCAGCTTGGGGCAAACCTTTTCCAAGAGGTAGGTCGCCATGCTTTCAGCGGTCGGGTTGGTCGGCAGGATGTACATCTTGCACGGAACGACTTGTTTCAACGCTTGAATGCCGTTGTCGTCGTTCTCGTTCAATATGAATGCATGATCCCAGTGCTCGTCGATCCAGCCTTTGAACAGGCGTTTCAGCTCGGCGAAATCGATCACGCGGCCGACGTCGTCTACCTCGTCTCCGCTGACGTGGAAGTCCGCAACGTAGTTGTGGCCATGGAAGAACTCACACTTTCCGCCATGTTTGTAAAGTCGGTGCCCGGCGCAAAACTTAATACGCCGCATAATGGTCAGGCTCATATCTCTCTCCCTGGACAAAGTTTCCAGGATTGGGCGGCCCGGGGTAGGGGCCAAATGCATCTTCTACTGAATATTCTCAGCGATTGTGCCGGTCGAGGCAAGCAGTTGCGGATCGGGCGATTCTTCCTGCTCGGCATTGATCGGCCGTTGAAATCGCGTCAGGTCGATTGTCGGCCGCCAGGTCAGCTTCGTCAGCAGTAGGCCCAGCACGACGGTAACTCCGCTCAGAACGGCTGCCGTAGCCAAATCGCTCCAGCCAAACGGCTGATGCCACTGATTCCAAGTCAAAACCAGCAAAAAACTACTCGCCAAGATCGACAGTTCCAAGCCCCCGGCGAAATCGACGCGGCCGATCCGTTTGAGGGGAGGCCAAATCACCAGGGCCATGAGTACCGACATCGCGGCAATCGCAAACGTTGCTTGCCAGCCGAAGTACAGCCCCGCGGCAACCATCATGATCGGTATTCCCAGTCGGCGTGATTGGTCGGTCGATTCTGGCCGCGAGACGAACTTTCGCAGCACGATTCCCCATAAGCTACCAGCGATCGCTCCGCAGAGTAGCGTCAGGAAGACTTCCATGCGCTCGGCATCGACAACATTCATGGCCTCGAATTCGCCCCAGCGAACCGGCAAAAGATTCGGCCAGATCATCGGTCCCAGGAAGCCTACGCCGTAGCCCAACACGCAAAGCGTCAGTGGCATGCGCGAGCGGTCCCACGCAATCATGGCCCAGCAAACCATCAGGCTGAACAGGTAACAGTGAAACACGTAGATGGAAAGCAGCGGAAACTGCAATTCCAGCATCGCCCTGGCATGGGAAAGCCGTATGGCTTCAATGCCTGGCAGGTTGCCTCCGCCACTTAAGACTTCAAACTGCAAAAGCAACAGGAAAATCAGCCCCACGACCGTTTCGATGATCGGGTATCGGGGCGAAATCGGCAGTCGGCACGTGCGGCAGCGGCCACCAAGCATGATCCAACCGAAGACCGGGACGTTATCGTTCCACTTCAACTGAGTACTGCAAAAGGGACAGCGGGAAGGGCGAGAGACCACCGTTTCTCCGCGCGGCATTCGCCAAATGACAACGTTCAGGAAGCTGCCAACGGTTGCCCCGAAGAAAAAGAACCACGTATAGAGAAACGCGGCGATCAGAATCGTCTGGACCCACTGAATTTGATCGAGACGATTTTGCCGGCTGACGAAGTCTTCATCGGTGCCGGAGAGCCAAAGCATCTCGAACGCCGGCCACGCCAATAGCGCCCCCAGCCCCAAGCACACGGCAATCGCAATCGTATAGCGAAGCCAGGTCAGGCGAGTATTTCGTTGGTTCATTGGCCAGCATGTCAGCAATTGTTGGAAGTCGTATCCCTGCATTCTAAAATGGAGCCCCTAACCCATTAAAGGGGAGCCCCCATCATGGCTGGTAAGGGGGCACGTCAGGCTTCCCATATTCGTCCTTCTTGAGGTTCACCATGTTGTCCGCCGCCGAATTCCGCGAACGCTGGTATGCTGCCGAGGATGCCGAGCCCTTAAAGTCATTTTCGGCTGAGGCACTCGCTGGTGTCCATCTTCCCAAAGCAGCCAAAACCTTCTTGAAAGAAGCGGGATTGCCGGAATCGGCGGCTCCATTTCTTGATTTTCGTGTCCCGGAACGAGGCCCGTTGCCAAGTGTCGCCGAGGATTGGCATTTGGAAGACGCCTATCGTCGATACCGCGTGATCGGTTCCAACGGATCAGGCGACCCTATTTGTTTGGACGAAGCGATGGATGGAGCCGTTGTCTATCTGAATCACGATGCCCGTTTTCAGGCCATTTACATGAATGCCACCATCTTCCAACTGGCCGAATCGCTGCTTTCGTATCGCCAGATGATTGAAGAGACCTGCGAGCGAAACGGCGAGGATGCGTATCTCGACGGTGATATCCCTGACGAAGTCAAAGCATGGCTCAGAGACGAGTTGACCCGGATCGATCCCCATGCAATGCGGCCGGGAAGCCATTGGGCGATTGAGGTAGACAACTTGGAAGATCTCGCTTGATTGCTACCGGAAAAGCAGCAGTGCAAAACAACAAAAATAAGTGACATCCGATACGACGTTGGCTAAACTTGCTGTCCCACATGCCCCGATGCAGTGAGGGACATTCTTTTCGCGCAGAATTTGGAAAACCAATGGCAACCGGCAGCAGCGAGAATCCTTCTACAGCAACCGAAACAGGGCCAAACTCTAAGCGGCATACTGTTGAGATTCTTCCTTTTGCAGTAAACGACCGAGATGTCGATTGCATGAACGTCTCGGCGAAAGATGCGGTCGAAATGTTCGAGAAAAAGTTGGTCGCATGCTGCGAAGACTTCGGCTTTGAGGTGGTTGATGGCCCTGGAGACTTTCGGATCAAAGGAACCATCTGCGAAGTCGTCGATGACGAGAAAGCTTTGAAAGCGGTTCTTGGCTTTCTCCAGTATCCACTACGTGTTCGTTATGGCAAGCTGAAGGCGGTCCGTGTCTATGTGACCGGAAGTATCGATCAGGAGGGGCACTTTGCCGAATCGTTTGACTATCCAATGTCATTTTTTCGCAAAGCTAAAGTTGCTCCGGAAAGCGATGAGATCGTCAAGTCGATGTTCGGTTCCATCGCCGGCAAAATCTCGACCGCTGCTGCTCGGGTGGCCGGGGACGCGGTAAGCGAGACCTCTGAGGAAGTCGCCCGTTACTTCCGCAAGGTTTACATTGCGATCGTGGCCGTTGTCTTGCTGGGAATGCTAGGTGCCGGCGGCTGGCTGTTTTTCAACATGGGACAGGACGAAAATCTTGTCTCTACGATCGCAATGGTAGCGGCAGACCTCTTCGTTGCTGGGTTTTGCACCTACTGGCTAGGACTTGCCATTGCTCCGACATCGGTCCTGGAAGACCGTTCCATGATGCGGTTTCGGGCCTACTCCGGGGTATCCAAAGTCTTTATGCTTCGCTTGGTTCTTCTTGGACTTGGTTTATTGCCGCTGGGTTGGTTTTATCTTCAGATGACAGCCTTTCAAGACTGACGATCCAACGACGCGGGTCGCCGCAACCCGCAAATTTCGTCGAACCTATCTTGCTCAAGAATGCCGACCGTTTCTACAATTCTGCAAATGGTGCCCGAGGCATGCCAGACCTGAACTCTTAACCCCAAGGTCTGCCCCGGCGCAGCTCCTGCGAGTGCTGTCCTGGGATGGCCAATCCGTTCGACTTCGAGATCCTGCCTCAGCCGGATGATACGACCTGTGGGCCAACGAGCCTGCACGCCGTTTACCAGTACTTTGGCTTAAACCTTGATCTCCACCAACTGATCTCGGAAGTGCCTAGCTTAGAGCAGGGGGGAACCCTCGGCGTGATGCTAGGTATCGATGCGCTGCGGCGCGGCTTCAACGCCACGATCTTCACGTACAACTTAGAGGTGTTCGATCCGATCTGGTTCACACGCAGCTACGATCTGACCGAGCGTCTGGAAGCCCAGCTGACCGTCAAAGCCGAGCCGAAGCTCCACTTGGCCAGCCGAGCCTACGTCGAGTTTCTGGCCCTGGGGGGAAAGATCAAGATGCGCGACCTCAGCGCGATGCTGATCAGTCGTTACTTGCATCAGTCGATCCCGATCTTAACGGGGCTCAGTTCCACGTATTTGTACAGCGGCCCACGCGAGCATGGCTTGAAGAACACGCCGGACGACGTGCGTGGGCTTCCGCAGGGGCATTTCGTCGTGCTGTATGGCATGAACGAAAACCAAGATCGCGTTTACGTAGCCGATCCCTACCTGCCCAATCCGCTCGGCGAGATGCATCACTACCCCGTCAGTTTTGATCGGCTGGTTTGTTCCATTCTGTTGGGCATTTTGACGTACGACTCGAACCTCTTGGTGATCGAACCGAAATCGGAGGGCCCCACCAAGGGTACGCGAAAGATCTGATGACATGTGATGCGGACCGGAATCCGTGCCCCACGTCAATCGTTTTCGATCTGGGTGTTCCGGGCTTGCAACCCCGGTCCACCCGTAGTCCTTTGAAACTTTAAACCTCCGTCCCCCACGACGCATAGAAAAGCCCCCATGGCCGTATTGATTGTGACCGACCAAACCGACCGCTGGCCCAGCGAAGATCCAGCGGTAACGGTGGTCGATCCGAAAGCTTATATCACCCAGCCGCAGTTCAGCGAAATGCGTGGGGCGAAGGTGTTTAACCTTTGTCAGACGTATCGTTATCAGAGCGTTGGCTACTACGTTTCGCTGCTGGCCGAGGCCCGCGGCCATCGTCCGGTGCCAAGCGTCGGAGCGATGCAGGACTGGAAGACACGCAGCATCATTCGACTGATCAGCGAAGACTTGGACGACATCGTGCAGAAGTCGCTCGCTCCGATCAAATCGAACAAGTTCACCCTCAGCGTTTATTTCGGCAAGAACATGGCCAAGCGGTACGACGCGCTGGCCTGGCGGCTGTTCAATGTCTTTCAAGCTCCGCTTCTGCGGGCCAAGTTCATGCTTGAAAAAGACCGTTGGCAGTTAACCAGCGTCGGCGGGATTTCCGCATCTGACGTGCCTGACGCTCACTGGCCATTTATCGTCGAAACGGCGCTCGAGCATTTTTCGAAGCGACGCAGCGTTGCCAAAGTCAAGAAGACACGCTTCGACATGGCAATCCTGCGTAACACTGACGATCCCGAACCTCCTTCGGACGAAGTCGCTTTGCAGAAGTTCGCCAAAGCGGCAGCTCAGCAGGGGGTGTCGACCGAGTATATTTCGCGGGAAGACTATGGCCGTCTGGCCGAGTTCGACGCACTGTTCATTCGCGACACGACGGCCGTGAATCACTATACGTATCGCTTCGCACGACGGGCAGCGGCGGAAGGTTTGGTGGTGATCGACGACCCGACATCGATCCTGCTTTGTACTAACAAAGTTTATTTGGCCGAACTGCTCGCCCGGCACAAGATTCCTGTCCCCAAGACGGTCGTCGTGCATCGCGACAATGCCGAAACGTTGGCCACCGAACTGGGCTTTCCTTGCGTGCTGAAACGTCCTGACAGTGCGTTCTCGCGCGGCGTGGTGAAAGTGAAGGATCCCGACGAGCTTCAGCAGAAACTGAAAGAGTTCTTCGCCGACTCCGAGCTGATCATCGCTCAAGAGTTCCTCCCGACCGACTTCGATTGGCGGATTGGTATCTTCGACGGTCAACCGTTGTACGCATGTAAGTACTACATGGCCAAGGGGCACTGGCAAATCATCCGCCACGAAAACGCAACGCGTGGACGTTACGGCAAACTGGAAACGTTGCCGGTCGAACTGGCTCCACGAAAAGCAGTTCAAGTGGCATTAAAGGCCTCGAACTTAATTGGCGACGGACTGTACGGCGTCGACGTTAAAGAGTCGGACGGCAAGTTCTTCGTCATCGAAGTGAACGACAATCCCAACATCAACGCCGGCTGTGAAGATGCCGTATTGAAAGACGAGCTATACCGCCGCATGGTCTCGACATTCGTGAAGCGAATCGAGCAAAAGAAAGCTGGCGTGGAATAGTTTCCGCGGCCCAATATTCAAGCAATTCACCCTCCGCTATTTGTAAGGCACCCCAACATATGTTGGCTGAGTCTCCTGAATCGAAACGCAACGCTATTCCCTTGTTCCAGGCCTTCGGCGTGGAAGTGGAATACATGATCGTTCATGAAAGCTCGCTCGATGTCGCACCGATCGCCGATCAGTTGCTGCGCGACGAACAGGGCAACCCAAGCGAAGAAGTCGAGCGAGACGACATCGCCTGGTCGAATGAACTGGCGCTGCATGTCGTGGAGCTGAAAACCAACGGCCCTGTCGAAAGCCTCGACGGTTTGGCCCAGCGGTTTCAGGACAACGTCCACGATATCAACCAACAGCTGAGCGGCATCGGAGCTCGCCTGATGCCCAGCGCGATGCATCCCTGGATGCGGCCAAACGTCGAAATGAAGCTGTGGCCGCACGGATATAACGAGGTGTACGAAGCGTTCAATGTCATCTTCAACTGTAGCGGCCATGGCTGGGCCAATCTGCAAAGCTGCCACCTGAACTTGCCGTTCAGCAACGACGAAGAGTTCGGACGACTGCATGCCGCCATTCGGTTGCTGCTGCCGATCTTGCCGGCCCTGACCGCCAGCAGCCCTGTTTGCGAACGCCAGATCACACCTCACCTCGATCATCGTTTGGAAACCTATCGCCACAACGCGATGCGGATTCCCCAGGTCGCCGGAGTGGTGATCCCTGAAAACTTCTTCACTGAAGAGGACTACCGTCAGCACATCTTAGAACCGATCTACCAGACGATGGCTCCGCTCGATATGGCTGGCGTGCTACGGCACGAATGGGTCAACAGTCGCGGAGCAATCGCTCGGTTCATGCGTAATACGATCGAAATTCGCGTGATGGATGTTCAGGAACACCCTGCTGCCGACGTTGCCATCTGCCAGCTAGTCGCTAACGTGGCCAAAGCGTTGACTGAAGAAACCTGGTCGAAGTTTGCCGATCAGAAGAAAGCTGAAACGTTACGCTTGCGGGACATCTTCCTCAACGTCATCGACAACGCCGACGAGACAATGATTATCGATCCAGATTACCTGCACTACTTCGGCTGGAATCAAGGGATCTGCACCGCTGGTGACTTGTGGCGATCGCTGGCCGAACGTTTCCCGCTCGAGCAGCAGCCTCTTGCCGATGCGATGGACGTGATCCTGAACGAAGGTCCCTTGGCTCGGCGAATCGTCACCGCTTTGAAGGGGGACGTCGATCAGCAATTGCCGATCGTCTATCGTCATCTGTGCGATTGTTTGCAGGAAGGGCACTCGTTCCGCCCCAGCGTGTTGGGTGCTTAGCGGATGCCGACGCGCTGCGAGACCGTCTTGCTGTTAACTTGCGAGCATGGCGGCAACCTCATTCCGAAGAAGTTCGCCAGGCGTTTTGCCGAGCACGATCAACTGCTCGGTACGCATCGCGGGTGGGACTTGGGGGCTCTTGCCACGGCGAAGCATTTTGCCAAGCAGCACGCGGCGAAGTTATTCTTCAGTCAAACCTCGCGGCTACTGGTCGACTTGAACCGCTCGGAGTCGAACCCCGCGTTGTTCTCCAAGTTAATTGCCCCGCCCAGCGAAGCGGATCGAGGAGAAATCGTAAACACAATCTATCGGCCTTGGCGTCAGGAAGTGCTCGATTGGATCCATGCACGGATCAGCGAAGGGCGATTCGTGCATCACATTTCCTTTCACAGCTTTACCCCAGCGCTCAACGGCGAAGTCCGAACTGCCGAAATCGGTTTGCTTTACGATCCGGCTCGGCATGTCGAGAGAAGCTTCTGCCATGCGTGGCGCGATCAACTGCGGCAAGTCCTTCCCGCGTTTCGCGTTCGGATGAATTACCCGTATCGCGGAACGGCCGACGGCCACACGACTTACCTTCGCAAACAGTTCACCGGCGACCAATACGCAGGCATTGAACTCGAGGTAAATCAGCAGCTTTATCAAGCATCACCGGAAGATCTTCGGCGACTACTCTGTGGGCTGAGCGATTCGTTACCGCAATCGCTCAACTTATCGGGTGGTCCGGGTTTGTAAACCCGGATGGCCATCGGCCACAAGAGGCAGATAAGACGCGGATAGAACCTTGGTCGCAGTCACTATGCATCTCAGAACTCTGGGATGCGAATAGGAATACCGACGCTGCGTCCCTCGTCATACCATCGAGCGGAACTCCATTTCCAGTCGGTTGGTATCGACGTCAGCCCAGCTCGAACTGGGTTCTGATGCATGTAGATCAATTTCTCTTCCAGCTTCTCCCGACAGTAGATCTCGAAGCTGTAGAAATTCGCTTGCCAGATGGGATCGTCAGACGCAAGCTGATGCCGGTATGCCCAGTCCCGCTTCTCCATTTGCACTTTGATTTGAAAGCTGGTGTTCCGCTTCCATTCTCTCAAAGCCGTTCCTAAAGTTCCTGGCTGTGGGAACCAAAGTACTAAGTGCACATGATTCGGCATGAGCACAAAGCCCTGGCACATGGCATCAAACGTCTTTAGAAGTTCCGTCAGAGAACCAAGTACGATACGTTTCGCATCGTCAAATTCCAGAATTCTTCGTCGCTTGTAGCAGCTGTAAGTCACGAAGTGGAAATATAATTGATCACTGGGAATCTTGGCTGGCGGCATGGCGAGAACCTCCGCGGCGATTTTATCGAAGGTAATATCCTTCGGCGAGTGTTTTTTGCTGAGATGTGTGGTAGCCGCTACGTGCTTTGGGCTCAAACGATCTGCCTCTTGTCGGCTGCGCCGATCCGGGTTGGCAAACCCGGACCACCCGTAGGTAAGCCCTTCGTTTTGCTCGGCCTGGCATATCTTCTATCACCGGTCGTAACCGGTTGCCTGCTTGCTACTTGAGATTCGCCCTGGGAATGGTATTCTAACGATTGGCAAACAGGGAGGGGCTCCTGGCATGCTGTCGGTGCGCGCGACGGCAATGCTAGTCTCTCGACAATTACCTTCTGTTCAAGTTCGGGGGAACGTCGAACGATTGGGAATTAAGGCAGGGGATCGCCAGGACGCACGGATTCGTCCATGTACTGGGGGTATATCACGTCCAAGAGGCGTACTTCTGCTTGTTGATCCCACGTCGGTGGTTCTCACCTTCGCAATCTGAATCGCTAGCGGAATAGGAATTTTGCATGAAGAACCCACCCATCCATTGGTCGGAAGGGATGTTTCTTCGCCCCCATCATTTCCAAGCACAGGACCGCCACTGGTACGAGTTCTTCGAAAACTCCATCCGTGACCTCATCCCCTATGCCTACGGAATTCGCTCCATAGAGATCAGCGATCAGGCCATCGCCAACTTTCAAGTCGAGGTCTCGCATTGCGAAGCACGCATGCGCGATGGGTCGATCATCTCCATCGGTGGCAACGATCAGATGGACCGCGTCGACATTCGCCAGGGCCTCAAAGGCTTGCAAGACTTAAAAGAGGTCTTCCTGGAAAACGAAATCATCCGCGTCTATTTGGCCGTTCCCAGGATTAAGCAGGGGCACGAGAACACGGCACGTGACGCCCACGAGCCCAATACCCGCTACTACGAGTTTTCCCGTGAAGACGAGGAAGAGAACCGTGGCGGCAATCCTCAGGAAGTTTCCTACCGCGAACTGAACATTCGCATTCTACTTTCGACCGACGATCTTTCCGGATTCGAGTTGCTGCCGATCTGCCAGATCATTCGTAACGAATCGGACGGAACGCCTCGGATCGATCCGAACTATTGCCCACCCTGTCTGTCGGTCGATGCGTGGACGCCACTGGGCACCGGCATCGTTCGCCGGGTGTTCGACTTGATCGGCGAACGCATCGAGCGTTTCCGCAATGACATTCTGAATCAAAACATCACGTGGGATCCGCGCGAAATCGGCGACCTCGAGAAGATGATGAGGCTGCGTACGCTCAATGAAGCATACGGCGAGTTGCGTGTGCTTGCGTTCAGCGACGGCATTCATCCGCTTAAAGTTTATACGGCGCTGTGTCGTATCATCGGACAGCTGGCGATCTTCGACGACAAAGAACGCCGTATCGAAAGCATTCCGAAGTACGACCATGAAAACCTCGCCGACATCTTCCAGTGGGCTTACAAAGAGATCCGCCGCTTGAGCGAAGGTCGAATCGATGCCAGTTACGAGCATCGTTTCTTCTTGGGCAGCGGCCAGTCGATGCATGTGCAGTTGGACCCGAAATGGTTCGACCCCAGTTGGGAGTGGTACATCGGCTTCGAAGGGGTCAGCATCTCGAAGGAAGATACCTATCAGTTGGTCACCCAAGGTTTCCACTGGGTGTTTGGAAGTGGCGAGCAAGTCGAAACGTTGTTCCGCAACAACATGCCTGGCGTGCGGCTTCGCCCAGTCGCCCAGCCGCCGCGCGTGCTGCCGCAAGGGGGCAATTGGGTTTACTTCCAAGTCCAACGCCAGGGACCCCCGTGGGACGAAGTCCAACGCACGCAAACCATGGGATGGCGTTTCCAGGAAGAATACATTCACGATGTCAAAGAGCTGCAAGGCAAGAAACGCCTCGTGCTCAACATTCGCAATCAATTGATCGCGTTGCATGTGGCCGTCTTCGCGCTGCGGCATGGAGATCAGAAGAGGTAAGGGGAAGGGAGAGGGAGTTTTCAGTTTTCAGTGTTCAGTTTTCAGTCGGAAGGGGACGCTTCCGCGGTTGGGCACTTGGGCTGAAACAAGAGACGTGGTTTCGAATCGCGGGCCGTTTTTCTCTACGACTCTCCCCCTCCGAACTGAACACTGAAAACTGAAAACTGAATACTAAAAACCAAAATGACTCCCAAATTTGCCAAAGCGGTCGATCCTATCTTCCTCTGCGTGCTCGATTTGTTGGATCGGATCGAACGGGACGGTAACTCGTTGGACCCCGGCCAAGAGCGGATTCGCGTGAAGAAGCGGATCGACACCGCGGAAAACATATTAGGGCAAACGGCCGAATGGGAACTTGCCAAATACGCACTGGTCGGTTGGATCGATCAGATGCTGATCACCGCTCCCTGGAACGGCGCCAACTGGTGGCAGAATAACGACCTCGAGTTCGAGTGCTTCCACAGCGGTAAAGCATTCGAGCATTTCTTTGTGGCGGCGAAAGAAGCTCAAAGCTTGCCGAACAAAGATGCGTTGGAAGTTTATTACATCTGCGTGGTGCTGGGCTTCCGCGGCTTGTATGGGCATCCGCACTCGTTGCAATACACCCAGCACTACGGCTTACCAGCCGACTTGGATACGTGGGCCAAGCAAACCGCCTCGGCACTTCAGTTGGCCATCGGACGTAGCCCCATCATGGATCGTCCCGAGCCTGGCGAAGGGGCCCCACCTCTGACCGGCTACAGCAAGCTGATCAACATGTCGCTGTTCGCGGTGATCATGATGGCGATCTGCGTCGGTTACTTTTTGATGTTCGGAATTAAGTAAGTAGGGTTAGTTTCCATTCGTAGGGTCCGCCGTGCGGATGCTGTCCTGCAACCTGCGAAATAACGAGAACCGAAAGTTCGTCCCATGATGTCTTTTGTTTACAACATCGTTTACTACGCTACGCTGCCGTTCAATGCGTTTCATACGCTGGCGTCCAACTTGCCTGGCGTGCGTAACCTCGGGAAGATTTCGGTTCCCACGCGAATCGCCTTGTTGGTGTTCGTGTTTCTCTTTTTCGTGCTCGTCTCCTTCGCGATCACGTTCCAGTTTTCGGATACGTCGGCTCAGTGGTCTGACTATCTGTTGGATTGGAAGACCGGGCTGACCGTGTTGGCGTTGATGATCGTCATTCCGATCGTCTCGTACTACGTCGTGAAAATCTGGATGGAGGAAGATACTTCCGACTTCCCCGACATCGATAAAGCCTGGAAGCAGGGCCTCACCGAGCTCGAAAAGCATGGCATTCCACTCGGCAGCACGCCGCTGTTTCTGGTGGTGGGAAACCCGGACGATCGCCGAGCCAGCAATCTCATGCGGGCCTCTGGCTTCGGGTTCAACGTATCCGATCCAGCCCAAGGCCCCGCCGCGCTGCATTGGTATGCCAACCCTGACGCGATCTTCATTTTCCTGACACAGACGTCTTGTCTTTCGATGTTGGCTGACGGCTATA
Source organism: Bremerella sp. TYQ1 (assembly GCF_020150455.1). NCBI lineage: Bacteria > Pseudomonadati > Planctomycetota > Planctomycetia > Pirellulales > Pirellulaceae > Bremerella > Bremerella sp. TYQ1. The sequence goes on along the minus strand of NZ_CP083740.1, from coordinate 3,378,358 downwards.
AGAACAATACCAGCACGCATTCGCAGTTGGCGACGCCCTCGCCGCAGCAAATCCCCGGCGGACAAACAATCGTTGCCGGGGCCGGTCAGCAAAGCCTTGTCGCCGATCAATACCACGATCAAACGATGGGCGCTGAAGAAGATGACGAGCAGCGTTTCATGGAAGCTCCTTCCGGGGCTCAGCAAGGAGTCGGGGCGACCATGGACTTCGGCCAAGGCATGGCCGGCGGTCAAACGATGAGCTTCGGCGCCGAAGATGCCGCCAAAGCAGCCGCCCAGTCCAAAGGTATGCGGCAATCGAAGACTGATTTAACCGACCAAATGGAACGCCTGGAGTACGTCTGCAAGCTGATCAACAAAGCCCGCCGGCCCGTTTGCCCGATCAACGGCTTGTTGGTCACCGTTCCGTTTGACATGATCGAAGAAGTCAGCGAGCCAGTTCAGATGGCGATCCAAAGCGACTTGGAAGTCATCCGCTCGACCACGCGGCTTCGCTGCAGCGTGACCGCTTTGATCACCGAAATGGAAAGCGCCCAAGGCTTCATGGAACTGATCAAGCGTGTCGGCGAGAAGCGGGCCAAAGAGCAACGTTTCGGCAAAGGTTTCAACGTCTGGAATCCACCCATCGCCGAGCAGTTGGAAGCGGTCTCGCAGCATGCGACCGGCGCGTTCGAGGATTGGACATACCTTTTGTTTCGCGAGAAAGATGGCCTCCGCCGGCCTGGCAATCCGAAGCTGTTCGAGTTGCTCTGCAAGATTCGCGGCCGCTTCAGCGAATGCATGACGAACATCATTGCCAACTCGTTTGGCTTCGAGCCCGACAAGAACCCGCGCGCGGCCGGCAATTCGCTGCTGTTCGCCGGCTGTTACTTTGCCGCCACCGGAGACAACAGCGACCGCCAGGCCTTCGTTCGCAGCGTGCTGTACAAGGTGATGGAACAAGACGCCGAGCTCGATTGGAGCCAGGAAGCCTTAGAAGAAAACGCCGGCGCCGACTTCGCCGCCAACGTCGCGGCCCTGATCGGAGGTGTCTGCTTGTTAATCCTGATCGGCGTCGGCATCAACGCAGCATTCGGCGAATACATGCCGTGGCATCAGGACGGATAGAGCTCGACCGATCATTGGTATTCGCCACTTCCAATAGTCCCTGCCCATGGCCCGCAAACGCTATTTCGGAATCTCGACGAAGACCGATCGCCAGCCGATCGAGTGGCGGAAGTTTTCGATTCGGTTTCTCTTGGTGCTGACCGCGGCGGTTGCGTTGGGGCTGGGATATTGGCGGGCCAACTCCTATCGTCATCCGGCCCACGAAGTTGCGGCTTACGAAAACGCTCCGTATACTTCTAGCCGCCGCATGACGATCGGCCCGAACGAGATCGCCATTCGTTCGATTGCTCGAAATCGCTACGACGGCAAGATCGATCTGATTCAGGGGCCAGGGCTCCAAGCCAACATTCCATATGTCGGCCAGCTGAAGAAATGTGCGAAGTGGTTGGATGTGGTACAGCTTGAAATTGAGCCTGGGCCTGACCGCGTGTCAATTATTGAAGCACGCATCTTCGACCATGAATCGCGAACGCTGCTGACTTCCGCCAATGTCGGTTACGGCTGGAGTGTGCTCGATCGGAACGTCATTCATATCTATGGCTATGGCAAAGAGCTGCCGGACAAGCTAGACGTTTGGCTGCGTGTGCAAAGCCACCCTGACAATCGCGTCTATAAGCTGGCTGCCCAGCCCGGTGCGACCGTCGAGATCCCCGGTGGCGTGATCGAACTAAAAGACCTGACCGAGCACTTCGGTGGATGGTCGTCGGCGACCGGCTTTACCCCTTCGGTCAATCCGGCCACATCACCGATTGGGCTCACGTTGAAATGGCAAGGGGACTGGAGCGAGCCAACACGTTACCAAATGCATGCGGTCGCGGACGATGGCCGACGGGTGTTTGAAGATACTTATCTCGCCCTGGAAAATCCGCATCAATTTTCCGGACCGCTCGACTTCATGCTGCCACTGAGCAGTGTCGACCATTTTGCATTGCAGCCCTATGGCGGCCGCGAGCCATTCTTTTTCGACGGCGTCGAGATCCCTCCGCAAGCTGGACGAAAGTTCGATCTGGTGGCCAACGCCACTATCCCCGTCAACGGTCAAGCAGTCAGCGGCATCATCGATCAGTATGAACCGCTTTGTATCCGCTACCTCGTCGACGAAGGGGATCTGCTGCATCGTCAAACCCCGGAAGAAAAGCAAGCCCAGGGGGATCAGATTTCGGTGATCCTTTACTCACCAGGCAATTTGAATTTCTATACCAACATGAATCTGTTCGGTCCCAGCGAAGAGCCAGGCATCCCTAACCAACTTCGAGCCAACTCCAACGGAATAACCTACAATGCTTCCGGTTCCCGCACCGCCGCGAAAGTATTTAAACTGCCGCTCGAGCAAGTGGATCATCTGAAAATCGAACCGGCCCCCTTACCGTAAGCTCGCCCTGCTTTGGGTATCGGCACAAAAAAAGACGATCGACCTACGATGGCCGATCGTCTTTTCGATGGATTGCATTGGGTGCTGCGAGCCGATGCCTGATTAATACTCGCCGAGCACTTCGCCACCGGCTCGGGTACCAAGAGCACGCCATGTGGTCAGGTCAATTGTTTCGCTAATCGAGCGTGCGCTGCCGTCGAACATTACCACATCGACGACGCCGGGGTGCCAACTACGGCTGGTCACGATGGCATAAGTCGGGCTGCCGCTGCTGCCATCTTTGCCTTCCTGCCAGGAATTGAAGTCGCACTCTTCGTAGGCTGTGCCGCCGACGGTACAGCCCGTCTTGGCGTTGGGCGGCATGGTAACGGTGAAGCCAGTATGGTGTACACGACCGTCAGGCCACTCGGTGTGGCCGGTGTTCTTTTCATCCGACCCGGAAGCGATCTGTGTTTCGGCATCGCTGATCGAGTTAGGAATGGTGGTCGAGTCGGGGCCGGCGTTGCGGCGATACGGCGTCCAGGCTTTCACCTCCGCACCGAGCAGCGTATTCGAGGAACCATCGGTCGCGTCACGGAAGCCAAGCTTCGAGTTCGGGTAGAACAAACCGTTACCGCCTTGGCGAGTGGTCGGGTTATAGACAAACCACGTGCCGTAGTTGAAACCGTACGAAGTGGGCCAAAGCTTCACTTTGCCACTGCCAGGGTCACGTTCGCGGCCAGCCCCTGGATCGCTAGGGCAGCCATAGCCAGGAATCTTGAGGCCATCAATCGCGGTCTGAAAATCCCAAGCCGTTGTGATGTCGACCTGGTCGTACAAGTTACCCTGTTCCAGGAAGCTGAGGATACGTCCATGAACGCCCCACGAGCCGTTGTTCCCAGTCGACGAGACCGAAAGATCGACCGTGCAGCCCATCGGCAACACGCGGTAGGTGTCGACATAGTTGTGTAGAGCGAGCCCCATTTGCTTCAAGTTGTTCTTGCACTGCATCCGCCGAGCGGCCTCGCGGGCCTGCTGCACAGCTGGTAGTAACAATGCGATCAGCACACCGATAATGGCGATCACAACAAGCAGTTCCACAAGTGTGAAACCAGAACGCGGCATTTTCCGTGGGGTTGGAAATGTCGTCATGCTTCTTCTTCTGTCCTTCCTAATGAGAGCTCCGTCGTGGTCAGTGACGAAGTCTGTTGGGTGAGAACGCGAGCCGAATCACAACAATCCAACGAAGGGGCCCGCGCAAGTGAGACACTTGGGCAAATTGCATACCTAATTGGCAGGGTTTGCCTGAGCGGAAAATGTTCGCACGCTAAGCGATATGCTAAGACCCGGCGTTTAGGATGGTTTTGCCAGGGCAGGGCAGTTGGGAAAAATTCAGCGAACTTCCCCGCCCAGAAATTGGTCCCCTGCGGCGTGTCATTTGAGGTGACATGCGTGTCGTACGAGGCGACTTGATAAGATGACGCAGACCCAGTTGCCACCAAATGAGGGGCCGACAAGGGGTGGGCTGCTGTTGGAAGTTAATTGTAGCGAAGTATTGTACAAGTGTACAAATAGTAAGTAGAAAATATTGGTGAATAGTGATCGGTGTCACCGTGATTATGCTTTGAGTTGACAGGCAAATTAAGCAGTAAGGGAAACTGGAGAACCATTATGGACGCGATGATTGACCTGTTTCGAGACATCGATCGAATGGCTCCAGGAAGCCGGGAAACGACATTGAGGGCGTTTACTGCCGCAACAAAAGGAAACGATGTCCAAGTGATCGTTGAGTTTGGTTGCGGTAGCGGAATTTCGACGCTTTTGTTGGCGGAGCAAAGTGCTGCCCACGTGACGGCGATCGATACCTGCCAGGCATTTTTGGATCGGCTGCAAACGAAAGCGACCGCCGCGGGGGTGAGCGATCGGATCACCATTGTTAATCAAAGCATGGATAAATCTTGGCCCAGTGGAACGCAATTCGATCTGATCTGGTGCGAAGGTGCGGTGTACAACATGGGCCTCGAAACGGCGTTAACGCAGTGGCGTCCACTTCTCTCGAACTCAGGTCGAATTGCGGTCAGCGATTTGATTTGGCTGGAAGGCTATCCTGAGGAAGCGGTGCGGAATTTCTGGGAAAAAGAGGGGCTTTTCATGCCCACCATGCAGGAAGCAGAGGCTTTGTTCGAGGCGTGCGGGTACCGAATGATCGATCGGTTTGTCTATCCTGATTCCGACTGGGAGAACTACTACGCCCCTGTGCGCGAGCGGCTCAGCGATTGGGCCGCCGGATGGCATGACGCCGACGAGGCAAAAAGCACCGTCAGAATGTTCGAAGATGAGATGAAAGTATACGAAGATTTCGGCTCGCAGTATGGCTACGCGTTCTTCGTCGCGGAGGTTGTTAACTGAATTCGAGATCGGCGACGCGGCGTGCTATAATCGAAGCCACTCCTACTCATTCCCCCCTTGAGATGAAATCATGCAACGCGGTCTATTGAGTCTCGTTCTTTTGTTGATTTGCGGCACGTTTTCGTACGCCGCGGACAAGCCGAACTTCCTGTGGATCATGTCGGAAGACAACTCGAGCCATTTTCTGGAACTGTTCGATCCCACGGGAGCTTCCGCTCCAAACATCGAAGCCCTTGCCAGCGAAGGACTTGTGTTCGAGAACGCGTTCTCGAACGCTCCTGTCTGCAGCGTGGCCCGAACGACGCTGATCACCTCGTGCTATGCCCCACGGATCGGAACGATGCATCATCGCAAGAGTTTCATGGTGCCGATGCCGGAAGGATTGAAAATGTTTCCGGCCTACCTGCACGAGGCTGGGTACTATACGACCAACAACAGCAAAGAAGATTACAACGCAAAGAAATCCGCTGACGTGTGGGACGATTCGTCACGCAAAGCGAGCTGGAAAAATCGTGGAGAAGGGCAACCTTTTTTCCACGTTCAAACGTTCACGACAACCCACGAAAGCTCGTTGCATTTCCCTGAAAAGGACATCAACGACAAGCCAACGAAGACCGACCCTGAAACGGTTTTCGTCCCACCGCATCACCCCAAGACGAAGACGTTCAAATACACGTATGCTCGGTACCACGACCGCATCCAGGATGTCGACGCACAGATCGGAAAATTGATTGATCAGCTGAAGAAAGACGGCCTTTTGGAGTCGACGTTTGTGTTTTATTTCGGCGACCACGGAGGTGTGCTCCCGCGCGGCAAAGGGTATGCCTACGAAACTGGACTGCACATCCCCCTGGTAATCCGCATCCCCGAAAACTTCCGAGAAAACCTTCCTCAAAAGCCCAACACCCGAATCAAATCGTTCGTGAGTTTTGTCGATTTTGGGCCAACGGTTTTGAATCTGGCTGGTGTCAAAATTCCCGAAGGAATCGACGGTCACGCGTTTCTTGGATGGGGCGATCAGCAGCTGCAAGAGACCGACGAATCGTTCGGATACGCCGATCGATTCGACGAAAAGTACGACATGGTTCGCACGCTGCGGAAAGGAAAGTATCGCTACGTTCGCAATTTCCAGCCGTTCAATTTCGATGGCTTGATGAACAACTATCGCTACAAAATGGTGGCCTATCGAGAATGGCGAAAGCTGTACGATGCCGGCAAACTGAACGAAACAGAAGCTCAGTTCTTTAAGGCCCGTCCAGCTGAAATGTTGTTCGACGTCGAAGCTGATCCGTACGAAACAAAGAATCTGGCTAACGATCCAAAGCAGGCCAAAGTGCTCGCGGAACTACGAGGGCGGTTGAACCAGATTCTGACCGATATGCCTGATTTAGGTTTCTATCCCGAAAGTTACCTGGCGGAAAACGCCGTGGACAACCCGGTCGCATTCGGACAGAAGCACCAAGCCGAGATCGCTAAGCTTTTGGAAATCGCGAACCTGGAGAACCTTCCTTTCGCCAAAGCGAAGCCTCGTTTGGAAGAGGCTTTGCAGTCTTCCGATCCATGGCAGCGTTACTGGGGTGTGATTGCTTGTACGTCCCACGGAATGCCAGCTGTTTCGTTGGCGAAGTCGTTGGAATCAATCGCCGCGAACGATCCAGAGAATCTGGTACGTGTACGTGCTGCGGAGTTCTTGGCATTGCATGCCGAGATCGATCCGAATGCCGTGATCAAGCAGGCCATTGCCAATGCAGAAACGGCAACCGAAGCCAACTTGATTCTCAACACGGTTGTGCTGCTGCAAGATGGCCAGCCGGGCTATGCGTTCAAGCTGAAGCGTTCCGACTTCAAGCATGTGACAGGGAACCGAGGCGAATTGGATCGACGTCTCGAGTACCTATTCGGGAAATAGTTTTCTGCGACGCTTTCGAAATGAGAAAAGGCCTGAGACATCGAATGATGATTCAGGCCTTTTGAGTATCTGCTGCGAAGTGGCGGCTTAGTGGAGCCAGACTTCTTTGCCGGAGGTATCACTGCCGAACGAGAAGTTTTCGCTCGACTTCGCTTCGGCGGCTCGGATGATTGGCGCCGGAGCGATCCGTTCGACCGGAGCGATTGAATGGCCAGCCGGTTTGATAACACCGCTGCTTTGCGCGGAAGCCGATCGCAGTGGATTGTTTCTCACCGGCAGCGAACTGGTTCTCGCCGATGGCGAAACTTCGGGTGTTGCGGGTGGGATATTCAGCTTTTTCATCGGCGGTGTGACCGAGCCATCCTTGGGTTTGGCCACCAAGGTGTTATCGACTTTGCGAGGTTCGCCGATCACGGCTTCGTTGATCACGTAATTGTGATGAGCAGCACGCTTGTGAAGATCACGCATGACGGCATCGTTGTAAGCTTTTTGCGGCCACGGGCCTTCGGCAAGCGAGATCTGGTAGAACTCAAGCAGCGAGCCTTTTTCAAAGTGAACATTCTTCACCGCCAAGGCATAGTCGACACGTGCCTGGTTGAACAAAGCACTCGAGTCGATCACGCGGCGTTGGGCTTCCAGCAGCAAGTCGATCGGAGCTTTACCGGCTTCGTAACTCGCACGCACGGTCGCCTCTTGAGCGTTGGCAGCTTCGCGGCGATTGAAGAGCAGTTCCATGATTTCATAGGCACGTTGAATTTCCGCGTAGGAATTCGACAGGCCGTACATGATCTGCTTTTCCTGTTCCTCGCGAACCGCTTTAGCTCGAGCCAATGCCAATTCGCTGCTGCGGACGGCTGAATGGGCTCGACGGAAACCGATCGGCATGTCGAACTCGAAGCCAAGTTGGTATTCGGCGAAGTCGCCATCGGTCAGGCTCTGCAGGGCACCTGCTTCGCCGGGGATGCTGCTTTCGTCGGACAATGTTGGGCCGAAGCCACGCTGACGATAGCGTGCGATCAAGTCCAAGTTGGGCTTCAGAAAGTTGCGGTTGGCCAGCAGTTCCAGTTCACGCTGTTTGATAACCCATTTCTGGCGACGCAGTTCTGGGCGACGTGCCAAGGCTTCCGTTGCAACCGCGTTCCAGTCGAATTGAACTTTCGCGACTGGGGCTTCTGTCGAAGGACGGATCAAACGGCCATTGGTTTGCGTCAGTCCCATCATGAAACGCAAGCGACGTTCGGCCACGCGAACACCACCGGGGTTGTTGAACGTACCACCAAGCGAACCGTTGTTCCCGCGGGTGCGTTCGACGAGTCGGCCGTTCAAAGCGTTGACCACTTCGACTTGGAAGCGGAAGTATTGTTCGCGAGCTTGGGCTTCGGTATCGGCCGACTTTTTGTCTGCTTCGACGTTGGCGTAGGCCTTCTTCCAAACTTCCAGCACGTTGTTACGTGCATTGATTTTGACATCGAGATCTCGGTAAGCGAAGAACAAGTCCCAGTAAGCGTTTTCGACGTCGCTCACCAGGTTTCGCACGGCAATCTCGAAGTCGGCCAGGCTGATGTCGGTGCGTGTGCGAGCGATCAAAACACCATTGGCAAAACCAGGTTCGCCGTTGGGGCCTGCGATGCGGTTGAACATGACGCCGGCACCTTGGAGTAATGGCTGACGTACTTCGGCATCGATGTAGGTGTCCCAGCCGGCGCTGAAGATCTTTTGTGGATTGTTGTTGTAGTCGTATTCGGTGATACCACGAATCGAGACCAAACCACCGGTCGCGTTTCGCTTGCTCAGGTTCACTTCGTAGTTGTGCAAGTCTTGCTGGAAGAAACCATTGTCACCAACGGTAAAGTTGTTGACGCGGCGATCGTTCGATTCAAAGTAAGCGCCGGCGCCGAATGTCGCATCGAAGGCGCTCAGTGCCGCTTCTTCACCGAATCGTCCATCGGTGTAGACGATTGCGGGGTCGTACATCGAAACTAATGCTTCGGGGCTGCGAAGCACACCGCCGAGGTCTTTCATGACCTGCGAGTTTTGAAGAGCCAGGCGAACCGCTTCTTCCAGGCTCAAGTCCCAGTAGCCGGTTTCCAGGTTGATATTGTCAGGATTGATTGCATCTGGCGAGTCAGGAATCTCTAGCCAGTCTTCGTCTTCACACACGCTGGGGACAGGGTCTTCGATCTTCAGACCACGATCGGCGTATTCCGAGATGAGGCACTCGTCATATGCGGGTGGATCGGGGCAATCGTAGCTTTTCCAACACGGATGCAAGCAACCGCTCAGCCCGGTCGTCATGCAGGTGCCTAAAACTACGAACCAATGTGTATAGCGATTTAGCATCGCTAGTTCCCTCCTGGGGTCGATCGTACGTGCCAACTGGCCGTTGTGTGGGTGACGGTCGTTTGCGCGAAGGATGAGCCGATGCAAAATCTGACAGGGTCGATCGTCAGCTGGGTCGTGCGCACCACGCTTCTGGGTTGAATCCTTCACCGTCTTTTTCGGCTGTCAGTATTTGTAAACTCAATAAAACCCGTACTTTCTGAGGATCGGTTAGGAATGGTCTGATGCATGCAATCGCTAGCAACGGTGGTTGCCTCGCCCTGGTTTTCCTAACCGGAATAGTCGCCGGAAGATGCCAGCGGTTCTGGCAATGCATTGCTGACTGATTGGAATGATTGGAAGGATTGGTATACTCACGGGACGTGGAGCACACAGGCAATGGGGGTTGCCTGATCAAAACGTTCCACCAACGGCAGTGGTTTATCCAACTGACGGGGCAATAACTTAGGGGGGAGCTATGCCTTCCGGAAACTGGAATTCCGATCCATCGGAAGACGATCGCGCACGGGACGAGCTTTCCGAAAACGCGTGGTCGCTGGACGATGTTCTGCGCCGCACGGGTGATTCGGGGCAGATCGATGACGTTGTCGAAACGATCAAGCAGCTCCAACAAGCCAATCCCCAGGCCAAACCCAACGAGATCGATACCATCACTCGTTTCGTGCTGGCTTTTCTGAAACGCCGCTATCCAGACTTGCCGCTGAAGAGCGAAAAAGTGCTGACGATGGCCTCTTCGATCGCCCAGTCGCTGATCGAAGACCCGGTGGCCAGCGAACGAATGCGTCTCCTTTGGTCCCAGTTGAGTTAAGCCATGACTGCTGAAGCGACCCAACTCGAGCAACGCATCCAGGAAAACCAAGGGCTGGTGGTTTCTCTGGCGAAATCAATTCATCGGAAACTGCCGCCGCAGATCGGCATGGACGACCTGATCGCCTACGGTCAATTGGGCCTGGCAGAGGCCGCTCAGTCGTTCCAAGACGATAAAGGGGCCAGTTTCTCGACGTTTGCCTACTATCGCATTCGAGGAGCGATCTACGATGGCATCTCGAAAATGAGCTGGAACTCGCACGCCGCACGCATGCAGAACCGGTACCAGAAAATGGCTGCCGATACGCTTCAAGCAGGTGCTGCCGAAGGCGATCCGGCCAAAGCAACTGCCGAAGAAAACGCGAAATGGCTGGGGAGTCTCACCGAGAAACTAGCCATCGTTTACTTGGCCAGCCATGGGGAAGAAACCCAGCATGCGTTTCAGGCCGTCGCCGATGCACGAGCCGAAAAGCCGGACGATCAGCTCGAGAACGAAGAGATCCAGCGTTTGCTGAAAAAGCTGCTCAAAACGTTAGCCCCGCAAGAGCAAGACTTGATCCGGATGACCTATTACGAGGGACTCAGCCTGAAGGAAGCGGCCGACAAGCTTGGAAAGAGCAAGTCGTGGGCAAGTCGACTGCACCAAGCGATCCTCGAGCGACTTGCGAGAGCCCTGCGGCAGACTACTTAAAGCTATGTCGAATGAGAAGTTAAGTTAAATGGTAGGGATTAAATCGATCGGAATGGTTTTTAGGAGAGTGGATAGCCGAAGAGCACCGTAAGAGGACTTCTGCAAGTGGTTTGGCCAGGCAGATTGGCCCCTACAACTTGGTTGAAGTTCCCAGATTGACACTTATACTTTCGCGGCAATTTGGTTGTCCCGTCCGCATTTCGTCCGAGAAGAACCGCCATGGCATTCCCACAAGTGCTAGATGTTGAGTCGCTGATCACTCCGATTTCGGAAGATAGTCCGAGCGGTGTCGAGCTTCGTCGTTCCGACAATGCGACAGAGTTCTTCGACCTTCGCGAGGTATTCAATCAATCCAACAAAGCAGAACGTGATCTCCTTCAAGCGATGGCATTTCCGGACGAAGAGTTTCCGGACTTAAAAGATCCTCAGTGGGAAGAGGTTCGCGATCGAGCGGTCAACATACTCTTGAGTTATTCCAAAGACGTTTCGGTCGCATCCTGGTTAATCGAAGCGACGATGCGTTTGGATGGCATCCCAGGCGTCCGCGACGGTTTCAAGGTGATGCTCGAAATCTGTCGTCGCTATTGGGACACGATCCATCCCGAGCCCGACGAAGACGAAGGATACGCAGAAACCGTTTCCCAGTTGGTCGGTCTGACAAGCGATCGAACGTTCGGCGTGATCGACAACATGCCACTTACCAGTGGCGCCGGCGGTAACTTCTCGATGTTCGATTTCAACGAATCCAATCGCTTGGACGGTATGGATGCGGAGGAGCGGCAGCGACATCTTGCCAACGGAGCCATCGAGCGGTTTACGTTTGATGAATCGTTCCGGGCAACGCCTCGCGAGCACTGGGACAACGTCGTAGAGGACCTCGACGCGGTTATCGATACGATCCGAGAACTAGGCAGTTTTCTGGACGAGCGTTGTCTGCGGAACTCGTACGGCGAAGAGACCTCGCCGTCGATGACTTCGTTTCGTCAGAAGCTGGAGTCGATCCGTTCCACCGTCCAACAACTGATGTCGGAACTGTTACTGGACGAAGTTGGAGATGCTGCTGAAGCAGGAGACGCCGCCGAGGAGAGTGGCGAGACGGTCGTCCAGCAGAAGGCGGTCGTCGGTACCATTCAGTCGCGAGCCGACGCAATCAAAATGATTCGTAAAGTGGCGGAGTACTTCCGCAAAACGGAACCACAGTCGTTCCTGCACTTTAAGTTAGAGCAAGCAGCACGCTGGGCTGAAATGCCATTTCCAGAGTTGCTTAAAGAGCTGCTCCGTGACGAAACGGCCATGAGCGAGTTGCATCGCCAAACAGGGATTCCGATTCCTAGCGAAGACGATTAGTGAAAATCCTTTAATATCTGCCTGACTTCGATTGAAAACTGTGCGGATATTTCCGAAATTAGGGGCAGGTTAAGTAGGGGCAATACTTGGCCAGTGACGATGCGTGCTGTCCAGAAAAGCTCAATCCGCTTTTCCTAAACGCATCTAGTAGTACTGACATTGAGGGGAAACGATGGCTGAAAGTTATCAAAAGAGGCTCAATCGCGTTCGAAAGCCTCGTGTCCACATCACTTACGACGTGGAGACCGGCGATGCGATGGAAAAGAAGGAGCTTCCATTCGTGGTGGGTGTCATGGGGGACTTCTCCGGCAACCCTGCGGAAAAGCTGGAACCGCTGAAGGATCGCAAGTTCGTTCAAATCGATCGCGATAACTTCGACGACGTGATGAAGCGATTCCGTCCAGAACTGAACATGCGTGTCGACAACACGCTCGCGGACGACGGCTCGCAGATGGCGGTCAATCTGAAGTTCAACTCGATGGACGACTTCAGCCCAGCCAATGTCGCCAAGCAGATCGAACCTCTTAAGAAGTTGCTGGCCACCCGCGACAATCTCCGCGACTTGCTGACAAAGATCGACCGTAGTGACGATCTGGAAACGCTCTTGGAACAAGTCATGAACGATGCCGATCAGCTGAAAAAGTTGGCTTCGGAATTGGGCGTAAATGAATCGGACGGTTCCGACAAGGGAGATAGCTAACGATGAGTGCTGGCGAACAACAATCGGCCCAATCGGCCGCACAGAACGAAGAAGCTACCAGCTTGCTCGATGCCGCGATCACCGCGACCAAGCAAACCGAGCAGCCGCGTGCTAAGGAACTGATCGAAACTTTGGTCCAAGAGGCCATGAAGGGAACGGTCACGTTCGACAAAGACATCATCCGCACGATCAACCAAGGGATCGCCGCCATCGACGAAGCGGTCTCGAAGCAGTTGGCCGCGGTCATGCATCACTCCGAATTCCAAAAGCTGGAAGGTAGCTGGCGCGGCCTGCATTACCTCGTCAGCAACAGCGAAACGGGCGAGATGCTGAAGCTTCGCGTGCTCAACGCGTCGAAGAAGGACCTTTCCAAGGACTTGGAACGTGCCGTCGAATTCGACCAAAGCACCGTCTTCAAGAAGATCTACGAAAGCGAATTCGGTCTTGCCGGTGGTACGCCTTACGGCGCGCTGATTGGCAACTACGAATGGGACAACACCCCTGACGATATTGCCGCGATGGAAAAGATGTCAGGCGTCGCCGCCGCGGCATTTGCTCCATTCCTGACCGCTCCGAGCGCTGCGTTCTTTGGCTTTGACGACTGGGAAGAGCTCTCCAAGCCTCGCGACTTGGCGAAGATTTTCGACTCGCAAGAGTACATCAAGTGGAACTCGTTCCGTCAGTCGGAAGATTCCCGCTTCGTCACGATGTGCATGCCTCGTACGCTTGCTCGCTTGCCATACGGTGCTGCGACGAAGCCGATCGAAGAGTTTGCTTACGAAGAAGTCGCGACCGGCCCTGGCGGTCAGCCAATCGAAGTCGATCACGAAGAATATTGCTGGATGAATACCGCCTTCGTGATGGGCGCCAAGCTGACCGATGCTTTCGCCAAGACCGGCTGGTGCACGGCCATCCGTGGTGTCGAAAACGGCGGTAAAGTCGAAGGACTGCCGGTTCACGTTTTCAAGAGCAGCGACGGTGACTCCGGCGTGAAGTGTCCGACCGAAGTGGCGATTACCGATCGTCGCGAAGCGGAACTGAGCAAGCTTGGTTTCCTTTCGCTCTGTCACTTTAAAGATACCGACTACTCCGTCTTCTTTGGTGGCCAGACCACGCAGAAGCCGAAGCAGTACCACGAACCAGATGCCACTGCGAACGCCGAAATCTCGGCCCGCTTGCCGTACATCATGGCTTCGTCCCGTTTCGCTCATTACCTGAAGGTGATCGCCCGAGACAAAGTTGGCGCCTTCATGGAACGCGACGACTGCGAACGTTGGTTGAACAACTGGATTCATAACTACGTTTGTGCGGATGAAAAACCATCGGCGGAAGTCAAAGCACGACTGCCGTTGGCTGAAGCACGCGTGGAAGTCACCGAAACGCCCGGCAAGCCCGGTTCGTACAACGCGGTGGCCTATCTGCGTCCGTGGCTGCAGATGGAAGAATTGACCGCCTCGCTTCGCATGGTGGCTTCCATTCCGCAGAAGTCAGGCGGCTAGTTTCGCCTGTCCCAGGTAAGCAATCCCAGAGGCACATTGGGGACCGCTCCTCTGTGCCTTTTTTTATTACCTTCTTCTCTGCGCCGATGCCGCGATGAGTGCCAAGTTTCAATCGCAACCTGAAGATTACGCCGAGCCTCTCACGACCGAGGCCTCTCCGCAAGATTCGCCGGAGATCGCCTCGGAAGCGGATGCGTCTGGCTCGATTCTCGATTGGATTGTTTCCAACGAGAACGTCGCGCATGCCCAGCGTGCTTCGCATCGTTGGGACGACTTCATTCATGCCCCGACCGTTCGAGAAAAGCTGCTCGCTTGGCTGGGGAAGATCGATGGTCTATCGCAAAAGTCACTTGTGCGTCGTCTGAATGCGGACGTTGCCCAGATCGATCAGTGGCTCAACGATCAGCTCAATGCCATTTTGCATCATCCGCAGTTTCAAAGACTAGAAGCCTCGTGGCGTGGCCTTCAGTACCTGACCGATATGGTCGATGAAGAAGCCGATCGCGAACAAGTGCACATTCGCGTGCTGAATGCCAGTTGGAAAGAAGTTGAGCGTGATATTGAACGCGCCGTCGAGTTCGATTCCAGCGAATTGTTCAAAAAGATCTACGAAGAAGAATTCGGTACCGCCGGCGGAAAGCCTTACGGCGTGATGATTGGCGATTACGAGATTCATCCTAATCCAACGAAAAATCATCCACATCGAGATCTCGACACGCTGCAAGGTCTCGCCGGAATTGCCGCCGCCGCGTTCTGTCCGTTTATCGCCGCGGCAAGCCCGATGATGTTTGGCTTGGATGATTATGCGGGGCTCGAGCATGTCGAGAACCTGCGTTCTGGGTTCGATCAGGCCGAGTTCACCCAGTGGCATGCATTTCGCAAAACGGAAGATTCACGTTTTGTTGCGTTGACGATGCCGCACGTGCTGATGCGGCTTCCGTATGAAACCTTTGATGCTCGCGCCGACGGTTTCAGTTTTCGTGAGGAAGTCAGCGGCCGCGATCGACGCAATTACCTTTGGGGTAATGCTTCGTATGCATTCGCCGAAGTGCTGATCCGGGCCTATTCCGAATGTGGCTGGCTCGCCCAGATTCGTGGTGTTCAGCGGAACATCGTTGGAGGCGGATTAGTCAGTCGATTGCCGGTCGACTATTTTCACACCGATCGGCATGGAGTCGCTCCGAAGTCTTCAACCGATTGCCTGATCTCGGATCGACAAGAGGCTGAACTAGCCCATCTCGGTTTCATTCCGCTGACGCACTGTCACGATACCGAGTTCAGTGCTTTTTACTCAAATCAAACCGTGCAAAAGCCACGTGTTTACGAGGACGAAGCCGCTTCGCAGAATGCCAAGATCTCTTCGATGCTGCAGTACATCCTTTGTTCGTCGCAGTTTGCTCATGCGTTGAAGGTCATCGCCCGCGACAAAGTGGGTACCTTCGAAGACCGTCAGGCCATCGAACAGTTTCTGAGCGATTGGATTCACAACTACGTGACTCCAGACGAAAAGGCGAGTCCTGAAACGAAGGCCTCACGGCCACTCCGCCAAGCCGACATTCAGCTTCGCGACGATCCGAGCAAGCCTGGCTCGTACCATTGCAACTTTAGGCTTTGGCCTCACTATCAACTCGATGACCTGGTCGCATCGATTCGGATGAAGACTACCATCGAAGGTCGCCGAAAATAAGCTTACAATCCAACATTGGCTGAGAATCGACTGCAGGGGAAGCACATGAGTATCGGCGAACAACTTAAGAATGGGCAACTGAACGAAGCGATCGACGCGGCGATTCAGGATGTCAAAAAGAAGCCCATGCAATGGGACTTGCGAATTGCACTGGCCCAACTTCTTTGCCTGCGTGGCGACTTGGAGCGTGCCGATAACCATTTGGACACCGCCCAGATTCAATCGCCCGATGCATTGCTGCGGATTTCGATGTATCGCCAAATGATTCGTGGCGAAATGACTCGGAACGAGTGTTGGCAGGAAGGCCGTACGCCTGACTTGATGCAAAATCAGGATCCGAGCCCACTGTTCGAGAAAACTCTCCGCATGATTCTTGCGATGCGAGAAGGAAAGAACACGGAGGCCGTTCAACTGGTCGACGAGATCGAAGAGGAACGTCCTGTCGTCCAAGGGACGTGCGATGGTGTCGCGTTCGAGGATATCCGCGATCAAGACGACCGGACCGCTTACTTCATGGAAACGATCACCAGCAATGGCAAATATTTCTGGCTTCCATTCGATTCGATTGACTCGATCGAGTTCCATGCCCCGGAACAGCCATGCGATTTAATCTGGCGTCGAGCGACCATGAATGCCTTCGGTCAAGAAGGCGACGTCTTCGTCAACGCATTGTATCCCGGCAGTTCGGCTAGTGATGACATCACGCACAAGCTGGGGCAAAGCACGGCCTGGCTCGGGGGAGAAGGAGAGCCCGGCTGCGGACTTGGCCAACGGATGTTCTGGCTCGGTGAAGACGAGAAGTCGATCATGGAGATCGGCACATTGGAATTCTCGAAGTAAATCAGCGATTCAGGAGGGATCAATGTCGCGAGGGAATCCTGAGGAAGAGCCGCTCATGCCGTCGGTCTTTGACCGATTGCTCGATTTCGAGCCGTACAACTCCCAGGAAACGCCACGATCGCAAACACAGACGATGCGCGAGATTCGCGAGTCGGTGATGCGTGATCTGGAAAACTTGCTTAACACGCGTTGGCGTTGCAAGTCGTGGCCCCCCGACATGAAAGAACTGAGCAACTCGCTGGTGAACTATGGCATTCCCGATTTTTCGTCGATCGATCTCAGCTCCGAGATGGATCGTAATTCGTTACGGGAAGCGATCGAGTTCGCGATTCGTACTTTTGAAACGCGGTTTGTGACGGTGTCGGTCGAGATTCCTCCGGATCACAAGAAGGAAGATCGCACGCTGCGGTTTATTATCAGGGCCGAACTCCACGCCACTCCGGCTCCTGAGCCCATCGTCTTTGATTCGAAGTTGGAGCCATCGGATCATCTATTTCATGTCAAACGGAAGGATCGATGAGCGACGAACTGCTCGATTTTTATCGACGCGAACGTGCTTACCTGTTGGATCAGGGAAAGGCTTTCGCGCGAGCTAATCCAAAAATAGCCAGCCGTTTGGGTTTGGGTGGGGATGATTTCAAAGATCCTCACGTCGGCCGATTGGTCGAATCGTTTGCCTACCTCAATGCACGCACACGGCTGAAGCTGGAGGACGACTTTCCTGAGATTGCGGCCTCGATGCTGGAGGTGTTGTTTCCGCATTTGCTGCGGCCGATTCCTTCGATGTCGGTCGTACAGTTTGGTTTGGACAGGGCCCAAGTCGAAGCCTTCAATGGCATTCAAGTCGCCAAAGGGACCAGCCTGGAAACGGAGCCGATTGACGGCGATCCATGCCGCTTTCGTACCTGCTACCCCGTCACTTGTTGGCCGATCGAGATTACCGATGTCGGGATGATGAGCCATCCGTTCGAGGCTCCCCAGACGCCGTACAACGCCGATTCGACGGCGATGATTCGGATTCGCTTGAACAGCTTTTCTTCAAGCGGGGCACTGAATCAGCTGAAGATGAAGTCGCTTCGTTTCTTCATCAAGGAGCAAGCACCCTACAAATTCGACTTGTACCAACTGCTGATGACTTCCGTTGTTGGAGTAGCCGTCGCCGAAAGTTCCAAGTCGGCCAGGTACGAAATGCTTGGTCCGCGTTGTATCGAACCGGTCGGTTTCCGGCGTGACGAAGGGATGTTCGATTACCCCGCTCGATCGTTCCTGGGGTATCGCTTGTTGGCCGAGTTCTTCACGTTTGCCGACAAGTTCCTCTTCTTCGATTTGAATCTCGAAAACTGTTTGAAGAAAATCTCCGGCAATCAGGCCGAAATCTATATCTTCCTCAAGGAAAGCAACTCCGATCTCGAACGTCGTTTGCAAGCCGATACGTTGCGGATTGGATGCACGCCGATCACCAACTTGTATCGTCAAGAGGCGGAGCCCATTCGTCTGACGCACGAGAAGACAGAGTATCACTTGATACCAGACGCGCGTCGTCCGTTCGCCAACGAGATTTACTCGGTCGACGAAGTCACCGCCGTTTCGCAAGATCATCGTGAAGTCAGCTACCATCCGTTTTATTCGTTCAAGCATGCCTCGCAGGCCAGTTCGGCCAGCACCTACTGGCATGCCACACGTCGGCCGAATCCCAAAGGGGAAGAGATCAACGATCGTGGCACGGAGTTATTCCTGTCGGTGGTCGACTTGGATTTCAAACCAAGTTCTGAAGCCCAATGGAGTTTGCATGCCGATCTGACATGCTTCAATCGAGACTTACCGGAACGGTTGCCCTTTGGCGGAGATCAGCCGAAGCTCTCGATGTCAGGTCTTGCTCCGATTACGAAAATCCGCTGTTTGCAGCCTCCCACTCCGACGCGTCGGCCAGACATGGAGCAAGGCATTCGCTGGCGGTTGATTTCGCATCTTTCGTTGAATCATCTTTCTTTGAGCGACAACGAAGAAGGATCGCACGCGCTGCGAGAGATTTTGGGTCTGTACGACTACGTCGATTCCGGGGTCAGTCGTGCGTTTACCGAAGGAGTTCAATCGGTTCGCAGCGAACCATGTACGGCGCGAGTCAAAACACCCAATGGCACTGTCTTCTGCCGCGGAACGCGAATTCACCTGACGTTCGATTCCAGCAGCTATACCGGCGGCGGGATGTTTCTGATGGCGAGCGTCCTGGAACGATTCTTCGCGTTGTACTGTACTATCAATTCCTTCACACAGACGGTCATGCATGACGAGACCGGCAAGGAGATCTATCGTTGGGCACCGAGGGCCGGCGAAAACGTGCTACTGTAGCAAGCCGTTTGATCGAGAAGCCGTATCAGTTCGACTTCTTCCAGGCCATGCGTCTGCTGGAGCGTGTTGCGCAGGAAGATCCCGACGCGTTTCCTGATTGGAAGTCGGTCGGTCGCGACGGTCCGCCGCAGCGCGAATTGGTCGAGTTAAAGGTGCTCTGCGCCCGAACATTTCCACCAAGCGAAGTGACGTCGATCATTCGCAAGCGTCCTGATGCTGAGCATGCCCATCCCGAAGGGGAACCACCCTTCACGATGACGACCACCTTCATGGGGATATTTGGTGCCCAGGGGGTGATGCCGATGCATTATACGCAAACGATCCTCGATCGGGTTCGGCGAAAAGATTATGCCCTGCGCGACTTCATCGACTTGTTCCATCACCGGATTTTGTCGCTCTTTTACAAAGCGTGGGAGAAGTATCGCTTTCCGATCGCCTTTGAACGTGCTCGACGTCAT
The DNA here is from genome assembly GCF_020150455.1 of Bremerella sp. TYQ1. Taxonomy (NCBI): domain Bacteria; kingdom Pseudomonadati; phylum Planctomycetota; class Planctomycetia; order Pirellulales; family Pirellulaceae; genus Bremerella; species Bremerella sp. TYQ1. The sequence goes on along the minus strand of NZ_CP083740.1, from coordinate 3,358,865 downwards.
TCACTGAAACCGAAAGAGCTGGACCTCTTTACCAAGTCGCTGCATGCATTGGTCGGCATGGGGACCGATGGCGTTCGTCAACGTTTGCTGATCGATGACGAGACATTTCTATACTACGCCGGCCACTTCGCCCACCGTCCTCGCTCGGCGTTGGGGCTGCAACAGATCTTGGAAGACTACTTCGCGTTTGATGTCGTCGTGCAGCAGTACACCGGCCATTGGCTTTACCTCGACCCGGCCGATCAGTCTCGCTTGCCGAACGCCTCCGGCACGCTCGGAGGAAACAACCGTTTAGGCGAGGAGACGGTGATTGGCCAGCGGATGTGGAACTGCGAGACACGCTTTCGTTTGCGCATCGGTCCGGTCGGTTATCAGCAGTACCAGCGACTGATGCCTAATGGCGATCAGCTGGCCGAAGTCGCACAACTGACGCGGACCTATGTTGGGAATTCATTGGATTTCGATACACAGCTAGTGTTAAAAAAATCGGAGGTTCCTCCCTGTGTCTTAGGGAGCGAGGAAGAGCCATGTTATTTGGGGTATAACATGTGGCTGCGCGTCGGCGAATTCGTCAACGACGTTGAAGATGCCGTGTTCCAGCACTCGGGGTATCCGCTGGGCACCACACAGACGGCGACGCAATAAGAAGATCAATTCACGTACGAATTGGGGCATGTCGGATCAACTCGGGAAACATTCAAAGATTGAATTGAAAGGGATCGACCTACCATGGCATCCGTAAATTTGAAATCGTTGGTGGGCAAGCTGAACGGGACGTGTCGGCGAACGCTGGAAGCAGCGGCTGGCTTGTGCCTTTCGCGAACGAACTATAACGTCGAGATCGAGCATTGGCTGACGAAGATCCTCGAAACGCCCAACACCGATCTCGAAGCGATCATGCGCAACTACGAGATCGATCCCAGTAAGTTCATCACCGAACTTTCTCGAGCGATGGACAAGCTGAAGACCGGCAATGCTCGGCCACCGGCACTTAGCCAAACCGTTGTCGACTTGGCTCGCGACGCATGGCTCTTGGCTTCGGTCGACTACTTGGAGCCAACCGTTCGCAGTGGGCACTTGGTGATCGCCATGCTGTCGGATCGCATCACCGCCCAATCGGTGCTGTCTAGTTGTCCCGAACTGGAAAAGATTAGCCTCGAAGATCTGAAAACGCACCTCGCGAAGATCACCGCCGAAACCTCCGAAGAGGAAGAATCGCAGGCTTCGATCGCGACGACGTCCAGCAGCGGAACAAGCGGTGGCGGTCCTGCCAAACCGACGAAAACGCCAGGCCTAGATCAGTTCACCATCGACTTGACCGAGCGAGCCAAGAAGGGTGAAATCGATCCGGTTCTCGGTCGCGATGACGAAATCCGCCAAATCGTCGATATCCTGTGCCGTCGCCGTCAAAACAATCCAATCCTCACCGGCGAAGCTGGCGTCGGTAAGACGGCTGTCGTCGAAGGGTTCGCACTTCGTGTGGCTGCCGAAGACGTGCCCGACGCGCTCAAGAATGTTTCGATCCGTGCCCTCGATCTCGCTCTGCTGCAAGCCGGAGCCGGGGTGAAAGGGGAATTCGAGAACCGATTGAAATCGGTGATCGAAGAGGTCAAATCATCTCCCAAGCCGATCATCCTGTTCATTGACGAAGCCCACACCATGATCGGGGCCGGCGGACAAGCAGGGCAGGGAGATGCTGCCAACTTGCTGAAACCAGCTCTGGCACGTGGCGAACTCCGAACAATCGCTGCGACGACTTGGGCAGAATACAAGAAGTACTTCGAACGCGATGCGGCCCTGGCTCGTCGCTTTCAAGTGGTCAAAGTTGAAGAACCAAGCGAAGACAAATGCATCGGCATGATGCGTGGTCTTGTGGCGACGCTCGAGCATCACCACAACGTTCGCATTCTGAACGAAGCAGTCGAGTCGGCGGTCAAGCTTTCCAATCGGTACATCTCCGGGCGGCAGTTGCCTGACAAAGCGGTTAGCCTGTTGGACACCGCATGTGCACGCATTGGCTTGAGCCAAAACTCAACGCCACCCCAGATCGAGCACCTGACCCGCTTGATCGATCGGATCGATACCGAGGTGGAAATCCTCAACCGCGAAATGGCCGCTGGTGCCGAAGGGCACGAGGAAACGATTGCCCAGTTGGAAGAGCAGAAGACCGCTTCCGAAGCAGAGCTGGAAGCGTTAACCAAACGCTGGGAGCAAGAAAAAGAACTGGTCAATCAAATCCGTGAGATTCAGGATGAATTGGCCGAAGATGACGCCAAACGTCGCAAAGCAGTACCGGAAGGAGAGCCGAAGCCAGAACTGCTTTCCGAAGAGCAGCGTGCCGAAATCAAGCAGCGCGTCAAGAAAGAGCAAGCCGACTTGCTGGAAATCCAGGGAGAATCCCCCTTGGTCCATATCTGCTGCGATACCAATGCCGTCGCGGAAACGGTCGGCGCTTGGACCGGAATTCCTGTCGGTAAGATGGTGGCTAACGAGATCGCAACCGTTCTCAAGCTGCAGGACATGATGGAAGAAAACGTCGTCGGTCAGTCGCACGCGATGGTGCAGATTGCCGAAAGCATCAAGACGTCTCGTGCTAACTTGGAAGATCCCAATCGTCCGATCGGGATCTTCCTGCTCGCGGGGACCAGTGGTGTCGGTAAGACCGAAACGGCGCTGACGCTGGCCAACCTGCTTTACGGTGGCGAGCAAAACATGACGACCATTAACATGTCGGAGTTCAAAGAAGAGCACAAAGTTTCGCTGCTGATGGGTTCCCCTCCCGGGTACGTCGGTTATGGAGAAGGGGGCGTGTTGACCGAAGCCGTACGTCGCAAACCGTACAGCGTTGTGCTGCTCGATGAAATGGAAAAAGCGCATCCTGGCGTGCAAGACATCTTTTACCAAGTGTTCGATAAGGGGCACATGAAAGATGGTGAAGGTCGCGACATCGACTTTAAGAACACCGTCATCATCATGACTTCCAACGCCGGCACCGACTTGATCATGAGCCTCTGCAAAGATCCCGAAACGCGGCCTGATCCGCAGGGACTGCACGACGCGATGCACGAGGAACTACTCAAGACGTTCAAGCCCGCATTCCTTGGTCGCGTGTCGATCATTCCTTATTTCCCACTCGACGACGACGTGATGAAGAAGATCATCCGTTTGAAGTTGAAGAAGGTCGGCCGCCGTGTGCAGGATCATTACCGTGCGACGTTCGATTACTCCGATGCATTGGTCGACGCCATCGCCGCGCGTTGCACCGAAGTCGATACCGGGGCACGAAATGTCGACAAGATCCTGACGCGGACGCTGCTTCCGGAAATGTCGGGCGAGTTCCTCTCTCGCATGGCCGAAGGCAAAGAGATCAAAGCGGTCGGCGTCGACGTCGATAAAGATGGCAACTTCGTCTACGAGGTCGGCTAGTCCGATTATGCGGATCAAGTAAACTGAATCGTCCACTCCGATTCTTCCAACGGCAGCACCTCGCTGCCGTTTTTTTGTGGACGTTTCTTCTGGTTTGACTCGTCAAATCGGGGGAACTACGCGCTCTGCGTTTATAGTGAAACGTCGTATGTCCCACCTGCGGGCACCCTGACAAGGCATAATCCATTTGCCGCGTTTCACGAATTCCGGATAATTCAAGTTTGATCCTGTCGCGCACTATGTCTTCCGCGGACAGGACCATCCCATCGAACCATGGAATCATCGTTGCATCATCAAGACGCACCCCGGACGGCGGACGAGGCCCGGCAGAGAATCGAGTCGTTGCTCGATGAAATGGCCGATTTGTCCGACAAACCGATTGCGCCGGACGTCTTCTATGGGCAACTGCTCGATCGTCTGACGTTCGCGGCGTCGGCCGTCGGGGCAGCTATCTGGACGAAGGGCCCCAGCGGCCATTTGCTTCTCGCCCATCAAACCGATTTAGCGGCCTGCTACCCGATGGGACAAGCCGCGAAGGCAATGAGCGACGACGAAGCCTATTTGTTCCAGGTCTTTCATAGCGGTGAAGCGGACGTGCTGCCGGGAAGTGACGCCGCGCCAGGGAAGTACCAACTCGTCGCCGTGCCGCTGCAAGTTGCTGGCGATCCATGGGGGGTGCTTGCGCTCTATCAGTCGACGAATCTCGCCAAGTCGGTCGTTCATACCCATCAACGAATCACGCACGCATTCGCGGAAGTTGCCCAGCACTATCAGCAACAGTCGCTACTAAGGGACTTTCAGCAGCACCAATTCGACTGGAAACGCCAGCTCGAATTTGCCGGGCTCGTGCATACGGACCTGTCATACGAGAAGACCGCCTACCGAATTGCCAACGAAGCACGTAACTGCCTCGATGCGGATCGAGTCGCCGTCCTTTCCACGCGAGGTAGCCGTTGTCGATTGGAAGCAATCTCTGGCGTCGACAAGCCGCACCGACGCTCCAACACCGTTCGTAAGCTGGAACGCCTGGCCGCGGAAGTCGTTCGTTCCAAGCAAACACTGCTCTACACCGGCGAGACAGAAAACCTCCCACCACAAGTCGAGGAGGCCTTGGTCGAATACCTGGAAGAGACCCCGTCGAAGGTCCTCGCCATCGTGCCGCTGTTGGAAGCAGCGAAGTCGGACGACGAAGACGAATCGAACATTCGCCCCGCGCAAGAACTTGTTGGGGCCCTCGCCATCGAAAGTATCGAGCAACTGGATGGACATCATCTGCTGCAGCGTGCCGAGCCGATCGTGCGTCATGCGAGCACAGCACTCGGTAACGCGAAAGCTTATCACCAACTGCCGTTGGCCTCGGTACTGATTCCGTTGGGCGGCCTACTAGCAACGGTCGGTTGGTATCGCTTATCGACGACGCTCAAAGTGCTCATTCCGCTGATCGTTGTTGTCGCGGCGTTGTTTCTCATACCTACCGACTTCTCGATTGAAGTGCATGGGCAACTGGTTCCCGTCGTCGAACGCAATGTGTTTGCCCCGTCCGATGGCTACGTCGAAGAGATCTTTGTTAAGCATGGGCAGCCGGTCGAGAAAGACTCGCCACTGATTCAGCTCCGATCCAACGAATTCAATTTGCAACGCACCGAGATCGTCGGGCAACTGCAAACGGCCCAGGCCGAACTCGATGCGATCTTGGTCAAACGTTCGCAAGGGATGCGGCGCGATCCTCGCTCGGAAAGTCGCCCGCCGGAATCGTTCGAGGATCTTTCGGCCGATCAGATGAAGCTGACCAAACTGATTGAAAACCTCACTCAGCAGCGAGATCTACTGCAGAAGCGAGAAGACGATCTGAAGCTCGTCAGTCCGATCGATGGCCAGGTGCTCGACTGGGAAGTGGAGCAAGTTCTTGCCGCGCGCCCGGTCAGTCGCGGCGAACTGCTAATGAAAGTCGCCGATGTCGATGGCCCTTGGATGTTAGAGTTGGAGCTGCCCGACAAACGCACGCATCACGTCGTCACCGCTCAGCAGCAGGTCAAAGAACCTTTGGCGGTTCGTTTTCAACTCGTCAACGAACCAGGCAAAACGTATCGGGGTGAACTGGTTGAATCGGCTTCGATTGTTGATCTCGACGAGGACTCCCCGGAGCCATTCGTGCCGCTTGAAGCGGAAATTGACAAGTCCGAAATCCCGCACTTACGTCATGGGCTCAGTGTTGTTGGGCGGATTGAATGTGGTCAGCGATCGGTCGCCTATGTGTGGACATATCAACTGGTCGAGACCGTCCGCCGCTATTTGTTTTGGTAATTCGCCTCCCTGTTTCCTCGTGCACAACGAGATCGATTTATGCCTCGAAAATCATGGTTTGCCCCCACGCTTCTCGCTATCGCCGCATTCTCGTTCGTCTCGAATACGCTTGCCGCAGAAGAAGTTGAGGTCTCGGCAACGCTGCTGAAGATCGTCGAAACGGTCGAGGTTCCTGCTCAGCAGTCGGGCGTGCTGGAAGACGTTTCGGTTACCGAAGGAACGATCGTCGATCGAGGGCAATTGATCGCCAAGATTCACAGCGTTGAAAAAGAACTGGAGATGCAGCGAGCCAAAGTCGATCTCGATATCGCCGAGCGCGAAGCCAAGAACGACGTGAACATTCGCTTTGCTCGCAAGAGCCTGGATGTGGCCGCCGCAGAGCTGGCTCGTTCGGAAGAAGCATTGTCGATCGCGGAGAAAAGTGTTTCCGCGACGGAAATGGATCGCCTGCGATTGGTCGTCGAGAAAAGCCGTCTCGAGATTGAGCAGTCGGAAGAAAAAATGGCCATTGCCGATCTGACGTCCCGCCTGCGTGATGCGGAGTTGCAGATCGTGCAAATGCAACTTGAGAAACACAAGATTTATTCGCCGATCGAAGGTATGGTCGTCGGTGTTTATCGCAAACGCGGCGAATGGGTCGAAACCAGTGATACCGTTTTCAAAGTGGTTCGCATCGATAGACTTCGGGCCGAAGGATTCATTCGCAACGAAGAAGCGATGATCGAGCTAATCGGTTCACCAGCACTTGTGACTGTCGAGATTCCGAATCGTGATCCGATCGAAGTGACCGGGAAAGTGACCTTCGTCGACCCGGAAGTTGATCCCGTTAACGGGCAAGTTCGCGTTTGGGTGGATGTCGAGAACAACGGCTTGAAGCTGCGGCCAGGGCTTCGTGCCTCGATGACGATTCAGCCGAAGTCTTAAAGGGAACACGCGTGGCGACGGCGACCGTCGAGTCTGAAACTGGCCTCCGCAGCGGAGTCCGCATCCGTCCTGACTTAGTCTACGCGCGGCGACGGGAAGATCGCGAAGAAGTCTGGGTCGTGAAAGATCCCGTGACGCTACGCTACTTTCACTTCGGGCCGTCCGAAGTGTTCATCATGCGTCGGATTGATGGCCGCAATACGCTTGCGGAAATTAAAGAACAGTACGACGAAAAGTTCGCTCCGCACCGAATTTCTCAGCAAGAGATTCTTGGATTCTGCCATAGCCTTTATCAACGTGGGCTACTCGTCGGTTCCGCTGACAATCAAGCCGAAGGACTGCTCAAGCGGAAGCAGAAACAAGCATGGATGCAGGGGGCCAGCCTGCCGCTGCAAGTCTTAGCAATTCGACTTCCCGGTGTTGACCCAGAACGTTTTTTGACCGCGACAGTCGGCGCCGTTCGCTTGCTGTTTCGGCCGACCACCGTTTGGCTGGTTATGGCGTTCGCCGCGATGGCACTACTGCTGGGGCTGCTCAATGCCGAGTCGATTACGGCTCGCATGCCGAGCGAATCGGAGTTCTTCCGCGGCGAAAATCTTATCGTGCTGTTGGTCACGTTTGCCCTGGTGAAAGTGCTACACGAACTGGGGCATGCCTACTGCTGCAAAGCACTCGGAGGTGAATGCCATCAGATTGGTATTCTACTGATGGTCTTCACCCCGGCGATGTACTGCGATGTTTCCGATGCGTGGCTTTTTCCGAGGCGGTGGCAACGGATCTTCGTTTCAGCGGCGGGCATGTACATGGAAGTGATCCTCGCCACCATCGCTTTCACGCTGTGGTACTTTGCCCAGCCGGGGCCGATCAGTGAATGGCTGTTGAACGTTGTCTTTGTATGCGGCGTCAGCACCGTGCTGATCAACGCCAATCCGCTTCTGCGATACGACGGCTACTACATTTTGTCCGATCTGCTGAACCTTCCGAATCTCAGTTCGCGAGCAACCGAAGCGTTTTGGACACCGCTCAAGAACTGGTTCTATCGCTATCCGCAACCTACGATGCCGGAACCACGTGCGGCAACGCTACGGACGTATGCCGCTTTAGCAATAATTTATCGAACGTTCGTATTTGGCTTGATTCTGTGGTTTCTGTACAAAGTATGTCGCCAGAACGATATGGTTCCGCTATGGCATACCATTGTTGTTTTATTTGCCACTGGGCTATTGCTGCGTCCGGCAATTCGTTTCACGCAGTGGCTCAAGCGGCCGAAGGGAAGGGGAGATGCCATGGTGAAAAGCCGCGTCGCGTGGGCGATGGCTGGGCTAACGCTGGTCGGTTTCGGACTGGCCATGATTCCTATCCCCTCACGAATTCATGTTCCTGTCATCGCCGAAGTCGACTCCGACCATCGCGTCTATGTGCAAGTCGATGGTCGCGTGATCGAAACGGTGCGCCCAGATCAGGCCGTTCAAAAAGGAGACATCCTCGCGACGCTGGCCAACGACCAATTGGAAGCCGACTTGCTGAAAACCAACGGCGAGATCAACGTTCAGCGGCAGCACCTCAAAGGTCTCGAACTTCGCTCGAACAACAACCCGGAAGCGGCCGCCCAGATTCCGACCGCCAAGTCCGCACTCGCCGATCTCGAGCAGCAGTTGGCCATCTTGCAGCGGCAGCAAGATCAGCTAACCATTCGTGCTCCGGAAGATGGCGTTGTCATTTCAGCTCCACGCAAAATGGAGAAGCAGAAGTCAGATCGCTTCTTGGCGACCTGGTCAGGTAGTCCGCTAGATCCTAAGAACCGTGGCTGTGTTTTAGAACGGGGCGAACTGCTTTGCCTGATCGGCGATGCGTCGGCGCTTCAGGCCCGGCTTTTAGTCAATCAGGATCAAATCGAGCTGATTCGCCCCGGCGATGATGTTTCGATCTTGTTCGATGGTGCTTCGCTGCACAGCGTGTCCGGCACCGTAAAAGAGGTGTCGACCGATCAATCAACCGACGTGCCGCGTAACCTGACTGCTAACGAGTCATTGGCACTCAAACGCCAGGAGGATGGCTCGCTGGCCCTGTCACGCGGGGCTTACTCGGTAACGGTCGAGCTGGTTGAAGACGAAAACGCGGCAACGGTACTTCCAGGCACCGTTGGCCGAGCCGTCGTCGTCGGGCGAACGCAAACGTTGTGGCAAGTGCTTGCCCGGTTCGTTCAGCTCAACTTCCGCTTCTTCTCGTAAGCGACGCAAAAGCGTCTGTTACCACTAAGGAAATGCAGCGCCAACGCCGGAGTAAACGGCCCCGGTGTAGATGACACCCTTCCAGGTAAACGGTGTCGTGTGGATATCGTGCGGGTTACAATCGCCAGGTCGATAATGGCCAAGCGTATAAATCCGTTCGCACGGTGGATAGGCACCCATCTTGTATGGCAAAGCCAACGTGTTGCCGAAGAAATGGGCCGCCGAGAACACCGGCTGCAAATGCTTATGCGTGTGGCCATAACGTTCGAGGTTGACTTCCTCGAAGTAGAGCGGACGATGGTACAGTGCTGGGGCTTCCCACATGGCCACCATCGGATACCAATCGCGGTGATAACCGTTAGGGAAGTCTTCGACAGGTTCTTGCGAGAACACTTTCGCCGCAATATTGGTTGGCGGAGTCACTTCCTTGCCGTCGATTTCGTAGTCGAACGTGCGGCCGATTCCAAACTGATCCGGCAGCTTGCCATCGTAGAGCAGCTCGCGGTCTTCCGGGGTCAAGCTCTCGAAGAAGCTGTCAGGCTTGCCCGTCAGCCGTCCACGATCATTGGCCAGCGAAGGCAACGGCTGCGGGGCCGATGGCGCCGAATCAGATGGACTGACTGCTGGGGGCGACATCGGTTGAGCCAGCGGCGCAACAGGTGGATCGACCATTGGCATCGGCATTGGAGCGTCTAGTTGCGGTGTTGGAGCTGTCGGTGCAGCTGGTTCGACAATCGGTGGAACGATCGGCGTCGGATCAGCAGCAGGAGGCTCTGGCTGAAGCAGCGTCATGGCAGCTGCTTTGACGACTGGTTTCAGTGTCGAGGGAGACGTACCGCCGGTTTGGCGAATGGTCGCCGAACGCTGCATGGTCTTCTGGGAAGTGACCGGATGAATGCGCAAGCGTGGCTTCGTGGTCGGTTCTGCCGCAGAAAGAGTGCTCACCAGGCATAGCGTCAGCATCAGCAGAGCGGTAGCTCGGCCAAGGTGGTGAAAGCAAAGTTTCTGTATTTGCAAGACGCTGGGCATTGCGAGGAATCCTCTATCCAGACGTGGCACTCGATAGGCACACCGACTCGACCCGCTCCCCAGAGGCAGCGACGTCCTTGGTTCTTTCGACCGTCACAGAACGTCCCCCACACAATTATGGGGGCAAATGAAAGGGTTTATCTAGTTTGCCTATTGTGATTCGCCCATTCATCACGGTTTTGCCCGTAGCAAGGCATTTGCCTAAGGGACGATGGTCTCCCGCAGAGGGGTATTTGAAGGAAATAACGGGGCCTTATTCAATTTCATAGGAAGTTCATTGACATCCCACAGGACCGTGACTTGAATGAACTTCTATCTGAGAATTCGTTAGTCTGGGGGATTTAGCGCAAAATAGGCAATTTGCGGCCTCCTTGTTCCGCGCTCTCCTCCTTGATCGGTCCCATCCTAACGAGTTCCTGCCTCTCCTTGCCGCACGCTGAGCAGCGAACCATGAAAAAGCAGAGCCTCTGGAAGCGTATCTTTGGCCAGAAGACCAGCCCCAAAGTCCGCGCGCAGCAAGCATTCCAAGAGCAATACGATACTAAGCTCCGCTTCCGGGAACTCGAGCCCCGTGTGGTCTTGGCAGCCACGGCGACGTACGACAACGTCGCGAATTCGCTGACGATCGTCTACGACGCGGCCGGTGCGGACGTTTCCATTGGTCGCAACGGCGGCGGCTTTCTAGAGGTGACTGGGGCCACGCTGGTCGGTGACCCATTCGTCAATACGGTTACGTCGCTAGACGACTTGTCCGTCTTCGACGACACCAATGGTAACTCGACGTTGACATTCCTGGGAATCGGGATGGGGACCGAGTTGACGGGGGTTCTATCTAGCGACGTCGAGCTTATGAACGTCGACTTAGTAACCATTGAATTTGGAGCCGACTTCTCGGTCACCAACGATTTTGAATACGTTGCCGATCTATTTGATACGGATAACAATCTTCTGCAGATCGACGGAAAGCTGACGACCGATCGATTCCTGGTAACAAATTTCGGCGATTTTGAGACGAACATCGTCGACGCGGTCAGTGGTGAATTGACTGCTGCCAATTTGGAGATCGACGCCTTAGGGGCCCTTGGTTCGGTTAGTGTTGACCTATCGGCAGGTTCGCACGATTTCGATTACTTCCGGGCCATAGGGAATAATATTGAGGCTTCCGTCAGTGATGTCGACGATATCATTTTAGAAGATATCAATGTCGCCAAACTGCAGGTCGTCTCGACCGGCGGCAACATCACGCAGGATGCCTTCGACACGATAACCGTTGATAATCTTTCGATCGTCGATCCTGCTCAGGAAACCGCCATCTTCCAGGCCAGCGGCAACATCACCTTGGATCAAGCTGGCAACTCGTTTGCCGGACATGTCAGCCTGAGTGGTCAGATCGTCGATGTCGACGTGACCGTAGGCAGCGTCATTCTGGACGATGTGAATGCGACGAGTCTTGATCTTTCGGTTACCAATGGTTCGATCACGCAGACCACGACCGGTGTAAAAGTCACCGATACGGCCACATTCATCTCAGGAATTGGTCAGGTGATAGATCTGGATACCTCAGCCGCGAATGAGTTCAAAATCATTTCCGCGACTGGAAAAGGAGGAGCCGCATCCATCGTCGAGATTGCTGATAGCGACACCAACGTGGATGACTTGCAGCTGGACGACGTTCACGCGTCCACCCTCAATGTCGCTACCGCAGGGGCCATTTCCCAGACCGCCACAGGCATTCAAGTCAGCGGCGTCAGCACGTTTACGGCTGGCAACGGCTTGGACATTCTGTTGGCGACAAGTGGCAGCAATAAGTTCGGAACCGTCTCCGCACAAGGGGCAACGCTTGCCGCAGGTACCGTTAAGCTCGACGACAGCGAGGCCGACTTAACTCTCGGCACGATCAACGCTGCGGACTTGGAAGTCACTGCGACGAATAACATCTCGCAAAGTGGCACGGTAACCGTATCCAATGACGCGACGTTCACCGCTGGAAACAACATCACGCTGGGCGGCGCAAACGAATTTCAAGGGATCGTCAACGCCAGCGGAAACGTGGTAACGCTGAACGATACTTCCGCGGTGACCCTCGGTAGCATTACCGCCACGACACTCGATGTCATCGCGACCGGAGAACTGAAAGATTCGACCACCGCGTCGATCGTATCGGTAACCGGATTGGCCAGCTTTACCGGCGAGTCGATCAAGCTCGACAACACGACCGACGCCGAAGGGCATCAGCTTAATGAAGTCACGCTGAACACAACAGGCGCTTCGCCGACGAGCCATGCATTCCTGAAAGAAGATGACGGCTTCTCTTTCAAGGGAAGCAGCGCCGTACAAGGCAACTTGACCGTCACCACGAATACCAATGGAATTGGGCAGATCGACGGCGACTTGACGGTCGATGGCACGACGAACCTGACCGTCGAAGATGGGGCGGCCGTTACACTTGATAAAGCGAACGATTTCGTTGGCGTAGTAACGGTTAGCGGAGCGATGGCAGATGCCGGGACGGTCACGCTGAACGATACCAACGCAATTGTGCTCGGGAACATCAATGCCGACACGGTCGATGTCACCGCGACCGACGCAATCTCGCAAGACACCGGAACGACGATCGACGCGACTACCTCGGTCACATTGACGCAGAATGGTGTTGGTACCGGCATAACTTTGGGCAACATCGAAACAGACACGCTGATCGTGAATGCCGATGCCAACGTCGGCGTTGCTTCTGGCACCACTATCAATGCAAGTAACTCGGCCGCGTTGACGTCGAACACCGGAAGCGTTGTCGTCGGGCCCATCGAAACGAATGTCTTAACGGTCGATGCGGTCGATCAGATCTCATTCGCATCCGGGGCCACCGCGAAAGCAACCACTTCTGCCACATTCACCCAAGTCGATTCGATGCAGCCAGGGATTATCCTCGGTAATGTCGAAACGGCCACGCTGATTGCAACCGCCGGGGCATCGATTTCTCAGGAAACCGGCACCTCGATCACGGCGACAACCTCGGCCGACATCACCTCGAATCAAAAGAGCGTTACCGTTGGTGCGATTTCTACCGATGCGTTGACGGTCACCGCGCTCGAAGAAATTTCCTTCGCGACAGGAACGCTGGCCCAAGCGGCCACATCGGCCAAGTTCGTCCAGAACGGAGCGGCCACCGACCCTGGCATCACGCTTGGAAACGTACAAACGCTTAATCTGACTGTCGATTCACAGGCCGGTGTCGCGCAGCAGGCGATGACAACGCTCGACATCGGCGGTATCACGACTGTGAAGGCTGGCGACGGTAAGGACGTCACGCTGTTCAATGCCGGCAACGACTTCACCGGAGCGGTCAGCGTTAGTTCTGATGGCGGAACGCCTGCGACGGTAAAGATCCTGGATGCCGATACGCTGCTGCTAGGCAACATCGAGGCCGATATGCTTCAGTTGGAAGCTACCACCGGCAACATCACTCAGGCCATGGGGACGGCACTCGATATTGAAGGAACGACTCTCGCGACGGTAGCGGGAACCTTCGACGTACTGCTCAATAAAGCCGCCAACGATTTTACGGGAGCCGTTTCCGTGACGGGAGCGAGCACGGCCGGTGAAGTCGAAATATCGGACGGGAATAGCCTGGTCCTTGGCGATATCGATGCCGATAAGCTCACTGCGACGGCAGTGGCTGCCATTTCGCAGGCAACTGGTACGTCGATTGATGCGGATACTTCGGCCAGCTTGGACGCGGGCACCACGATCGCGCTTGGCGATATTACCACGCCGATGCTTACGCTTATTTCTGGCGACGCCATCACCCAAGCCGAAGGCTCGCTACAAGTTTCTGGCATGACTACGATTGAGGTCGGAGCTGGAGTCGATGTAACGCTGCTTCAGCCAGGGAACAACTTCGGTTCTATCTCGGTCAACGATGGACTTGTCGACTATGCCGGCGAAGTGAAGTTCTTCGATAGTGCCGACGGGATCGTGCTTAAGAACATCCAAGCCGACGTGCTGGAAGTGGAAGCGGATGGGATGGCTGGCACCATCACGCAAATGGCCGGAACCACGATCGATGCCACCACGTCGGTTAAGCTTGATGCCGAAAGCACGCTTTCCTTCGAGGACATCGTTTCCCCGAGCGTTGAACTGATCTCAGGCGGTGCCATGACGCTGGGAAGTGTCGCGGCGACGACGCTGACGGTGACATCTGGCGGAGCGGTCGATCAGGCTGCGATGACTTCGCTCAAGATCACCGACATGACGACCGTCACCGTCGGGACAGGAGAAAACGTCGATCTGTCGGCCGCCGCGAACGAGTTTAATTCCATCGGCGTTACGGGCACCGGAGCCACTACGGCCGGAGACGTGACGATTGTTGACGCCGATGGCGGAATCGTGCTGAAGGATATCATCGCGGAAAACCTTTCGGTGACGGTGAACGATACCATCGATACGGTCGACGTCACGCAGTTGATGGCGACTTCGGTGGCCGTAAGCAGCACGACGACCATTACCAACAACACCGGCGGCAACGTTACGCTCGCCAACGCAGGCAACTTGTTCAACGAGATCGGAGTCACGACACAGAAGGGGGTGACGCGTGGTGATGTCACGCTTGTCGACGAAGAAGACGGACTCGTATTTAACAATATTATCGCCGCGAATCTGACCGCCACCATCAACGACACGGCCGACGTCGTTGGCGTTTCCCAGAACGGTGGGCAGACGCTCGATGTTACTTCGATGATCACCATCACGAATACGACTGGGGGTGATGTCGATCTGTCCAACGCGATGAACAAGATCGCCATGATCGAAGTTACGTCGGTCGACGGTATGACCCGCGGCAACGTGACGATCACCGACGACTACGACGGCCTGGTGCTGAAGAATATCGTCGCGAATGATCTCACCGTCACCGCCGATGATGTCGACGACGACATGGTGGTCGATATCAGCCAGTTGGCCGCGACAACCATCGACACGACCGGACTTTCGACATTCACCAACAGCACCGGCGGCAAGATCGATCTGTCGGAAGTTGGCAACGAGTTCGTCGAGTTCACCGCGACCAGCGAAGATGCGATCACGACTGACGTAGGCGATATCATCGTCAACGACGATGCCGGAGCGTTACTGATTCACGATGTCCAGGGAGCAAGCCTCGACGTCGATGCCGTCGGGGCCATCTCGCAAATGGGCGGCACGTCGATCAATACCGCCGATTCGGTCGACCTGACTTCCGAGACAAGCACCGTCACGCTCGGCGATATCATGACCGACAAGCTGACGGTCGTCGCCGAGCAAGCGATCGAAACCGATCTCGCCACCACGGTGAACGCCACCACTTCGGTCGATCTTACATCCAACACGCAGTCGATCACACTCGGTGACATCAACACGACCGACCTGACGGCAACGGCTCAGCTTGATATCGATTCCAATCTCGGTACGACGCTTGATGCGGAAGAAACGGTGACGCTCACCTCGATAAAGGGGGGCATCACGCTACACGATATCGAAACGAAAGTGCTGTTGGTGGAAGCCGAACTCGCCATCGATACGCAGGCCTCGACGACCATCGATGCATTGACTTCGGTCGATCTTACGTCGCACACCCAGTCGATCACACTCGGTGACATCAACACGACCGATCTGACCGCAACGGCTCAGCTCGATGTCGATTCCAACCTTGGCACGACGCTTGATGCGGAAGAATCGGTGACGCTTACCTCGAAGATGGGTGGCATCACGCTGCATGATATCGAAACGAAAGTGCTCAAAGCGGAAGCCGAGCTCGCCATCGATACGCAGACCGCAACGACCATCGATGCATTGACTTCGGTCGAACTCACCTCGAATACCGAGTCGATCACACTCGGTGACATCAACACAACCGATCTCACCGCGACCGCGGAATTGGCAATTAATGCGAATCCATTAACGACCATTGATTCGGAAACGACGGTGACACTGACGTCGAACATGTCGACCGTCGAAGTTGCCAACATCGAAACGAAAACGCTCACTATCAGCGCTGGGGGCGATATTTCGCAGCAGGAAGATACGCTGCTGACGATTGAAACGAAGACCGATTTGACCCTGACTGCGGCTGGGTCGATCACGCTGCTTAACGATGGCGACACGGACGTCTGCTTGGATCTCGATCCGACCGATGGCAACGACCTTTCAGCCGATGTCAATCTGACCGTTGCGGTTCCAGCCAACCTGTTGAACTTCGAGATCCTCAACATCAATGCAGCGGCAGATATTCCGACCGGCGACTTGACTGCGATTTTGCCAGCCGGAACGATCACCGACTTGACCCTCAAGTTTACCCAGGCCCCGCTAGTGACGCTGCCACAGATCAAGATCATGGGCGATCTGTCGATCGAATCTGGCGGCGACATACAGCAGTCCGCTTCGGTTGCCGTGGGCAATGCGGCCACGTTTGTCGCGAATGAAATCCACCTCGCAAGTATGTTCGGGCACAACTTAAACGTCACCGGGCATGCCACGTTTGTTGCTCGCACTGGCGAGATTGAAGTTGGCGTCGTCTCGAAGGCGATCGACTCGATCGACCGTGGCGAAAACTCGGCGGCCATCGTGAACTTCGATTCAATCACGTTCAACGCTGTCGGTGCGACAGGGCATGTAACGATCGCTGAAGACTCGACGATGCAGCTCAAGAGTGGCGAGATTTGCATGGTCGAAGTCGAGAACTTTGCCCAAACGGCAGTCCTCAATTCGACCGGCAACATTGTCACGCTGGCCGATGCGAAGCTGACCGTGGCCGATCTGGCCAGCTTCTTCGCGACGAACGTCGACCTCGGTAACGCGGCCGGTTCAGAGGTTGACCTGCGAATTCTTTACATGGTCGCCGACAACGCTTCGATCGTTGAGATGTCCGACTTCAACGGAGCCGATCCTAACAACACGGCCCTTTCCATCGTCGATGGCACCACCGTTAGCGGAACCGCTGCCATCCAGACCGGCGGTCACCTGATTCAAGTCAACGACATCCATTCCGACAGCAACTTCACCCAGGTCGAAATGACCAATGCGTTGCTTGTCGCAGACGGCGCGATCCTGATCACCAACGCCTCGATTGATACGCTGGCGGCAAGTGCTGGAGGTGTCGGCCAGACCACGCTGAACGTCACCCCGGGCAGTGCGTTGTCGCTGGCCACGGCCGGAGTGACCGCGATCAATAGCGACAGCGGTTTCATGACGAAGTCGACGCTGACGACCGACGCGATCGATCCGTTTCTGCCAGATCAAAATAGCGACGCGTTTGCCGCTCCGGCGAGAGCAACCGGGTTCGACGCAGCGGTCGGCGAAGACTATTCGATCGTCGTTCGCAACAACGGCGATCTGCTGATCGATACGGTCTCTGACGTGGTCGGGGGGATCAGTTCGGTCGATGGATTACGGACATATGGCGGCATGGCCGGCGACGTCTTTCTGCGTGCGGTGGGTGCGGGAGCTGACTTAACATTTGGTGGTGCGGCCCCGGCCGGAGCGATCGTTGGTTTGGCCAACAATGGTGTCATCACGGCGCTGGCCCAGGGACAAGTCGAGATCACCACGAACTACGCGTTGATTGTCACCGCGGGAACGAATCCGGACATCGCGGCTGCGTTGGCGGCGGTCACCACGATCGAACCATTTGTCGACAATCCGGTCAGCCCGTATGAAATCGACAATACAGCTCCGCCGACGAATGATGGCCCTGTTTATTCGCGAATCCCTGGGAATTCCGATACCTACGTACTGCCAACGCAGACTACTGTCGATTCGCTGGCTACCATCGTGGTCGACATGCTTGGCCAGCCTGGCGGCACCAATGAAATGGACTTCGAGATCACGATGGATTTCGGAGACGGCACGGGGCTGCAGGTCTTTACCTTCGCCGACTTGATCAACGCCGATACGGCTCTGCAGCATGCCATTCCGTGGGAATTCGCGACGACAAACGCCTTCACCACGGTCACGCTCAATGCGTTCAACAGCCCACAGATCAACTTGTTCGAGTCGGTCGTCAACGATACGACGTTCAACAACTTGAGCGTGGTCGTCGATACGTTCAACATCTTCTTCCTGACGCCGATCGACTTTGTGCCGGAGATGCCGGAGTTTGTACCGCCGCAAAATCCGTACGTAACGCCGATCATCATCCAAGAGCCAAGCGTCACTCCGTACGCAGCGCTGACAGAGATTGCGGACGATACACGTGTCGCAACGCAGATCGACGGCGTTACGGTGGTTCAAGTCGATCCGAGCGATTTTATGGAGATCGGCGAAGAGATCGAGTTGGACGACGACTTCATGACGCTCGACGCGGTGAAGGAGTATATCCAGAACGGCGATCAGTTCCCGCCGGGGCTGTACAAGATCGAGATCCTTTATCCTGGCTCGGAAGTACCGGAAGAGCATTTCTATTGGAAGCAGGACCGACCAGATCCGTTCGACTTGTTCAGCCGTTCGACCAAGCCAATCTCGCCGAGTGCCGCCGAGCTCGCCGCGGTGGAACGAACTCAGTCGCAGCTTTCCGCCGAGGAAGTTTGGGCACGCGAGTACGACAAATGGTTCCCCGGAGTCTCTGCTGAAAGCGATGCCGATGCGTTCTCGGTACCTTCTGCCGAAGGGGAAGAATCTTCCGGCGATGTGCTGCCGAGCGAACAGGACATCGTCTTCCAACGTGTCAGTCAGGTCGATCTGCAAGCGATCGATCGCGTGACCGATCGCCTGCGGGCCAAGCGTCTCGCGGCTCGTGATGGCCTGCAAAACGCGATGGTGGGCGGAGCCGCATTGATGGCGGCCGTTGGCGCCCAAGCTCGCCGCGACGAAGAAGAAGCTGCCGACGATGCTTCGCCAAATCAGGAAGCGGAAAACGATCTTGGTCCGGCACCGCTCAACCGTCTCCAGCGTCGCGTTCGTCAATGGCTTGATTAAAGGTCTAAAAATCATGCCTTCTCGCGAGTCGGATTCCTTGGGAACCGACTCGCGGCGCGTTATTATCGTTGGTTCTTGGCGATCCACTTCCCCACAACTGGTGAGGATGAGTTAGGATCGAATAGGCGCGTCGCCAATTGCTCGTAGTGGTATGGGTGAGAGTCGTGGTGCACGCGAGTTCGCGGGGGATTTTTGCAACATGTCGACTTTCAAGTGCCCGAGCTGTCACGCCGAACTTCCAGACTTTCAGCAATCGGCTGGCTTCTGTCCCTATTGCGATGCCAAGTGGGGCAAGGAAGGGGTCGACGCCCAACAATCTGGGGGTGACTCGCCTGCCGATGCTGATAATTCTTCCACGCTGAATGCCGGCGATCACGATTGGGATGACGACGACGCGCTGGCGATCGAGCCCTCTGACAATATCGACTCAGACAAGGCCGACTCAGACAATGCCGCCGAAAAGGCCTCGGCAGGACAGACGCTGCAGTTGGATGACTCGGAAGAGACTCCGCAGGAAGATGTCAATCAAACGATCGACCTTCCAGACGCGGCCGACGTCGGCAGCGAGTTCATGGGAGCGAAGCACGAGCAAGTCGATCAAACCATCCAGTTTGGCGAAGACGACACGTCCGCCACGGTTGTACCGGACAAGCTGCTCCAGGGAGGCGATCCGAGCCAAACGCTCGATCTCGATCATGGCCCACCCTCAGGCGTCGACACCAATCAAACGATCGATCTTCCGCCGAGTGGTTCGCCTGACTCGATGCAGACGCTCGACTTGGACGACATGCCTCCGGCCGGCAACAACCGGAACTCACAGACGCTGGCGTTTCAAGTTACCGACGACAACCAGCAAACGATCGACATTCACGACGCCAACGGTCCCGAGAGCGAAGACGACTTGATGGTCACCTTCGGTTCCAAGCCTTTGTCGCCCAGCGCGGTGAAAAAGTTTTGGGGAACCGGAGAAGGCTCGCCCATGCAGACAATGCGTACCGCAACGGTCAGCAAAGCGAAAGAGTTGGGGGTCGATCTGCGTCGCCGCGTGCTTTCCGATCAGGAAGAAGGTTCCGACTACGCGATCATCAACCAACTGGGCAAAGGGGGGATGGGCGTTGTCTATGCGGCCAAGCAAAAGTCGCTGCGTCGTCGCGTCGCGGTAAAGACGTTGAAACGCGATATCGGCCAGCGAGACGATGACCGCGCGAAGTTCCTTAGCGAAGCGGTCATCACCGGCGTGCTCGATCACCCGAACATCGTGCCGATTCACGAACTGGGCCAAACCGAAGATGGCACGCTCTTCTATTCGATGAAGTGCGTTACCGGTACCGAATGGCACAAAGTCATCCGCAGCAAAAGCGAAGCGGAGAACCTCGAGATCTTCATGAAAGTGGCCGACGCCGTCGCGTTTGCCCATTCGAAGAACGTCATCCATCGCGATCTTAAACCTGAGAACGTCATGCTCGGCGAGTATGGCGAAGTGCTGGTGATGGACTGGGGGCTCGCGGTCGACTTAAACCGCAAAGAAGAGTTCACCATGGGGGGCACTCCAGCTTATATGTCGCCTGAGATGGCGAAGGGGCCGCTCGACCGCATCGGGAAGTGTAGCGATATCTACTTGCTCGGGGCGATGCTGTACGAAATCGTCACCGGCTTTCCACCCCATGCGGCATCTTCGATTACGGAGTGTCTTGTCGCGGCGGCTCAGAATGTGATCGTTCGTTCCGAGTCGACCAGCCGCTTGAAGAACATCGCGTTGAAAGCGATGGCGACTTCCCCCAAGCTGCGATTCAACTCCGTCGCCCTGTTACAGGAAGAAGTTCGCAAGTATCAATCGACCGCGCAAAGTATCGAGCTGACCAACACGGCCCAGCAGGAACTCAAGACGGCGAAGGAAACCGAAAACTACGAGCTGTTCTCCCGCGCGATGTTCGGCTTCGAGGACGCGCTGAAGCTTTGGAGCGAGAACGACGCCGCCGATCGCGGGATCAAGGAAGCCCGCCAAGAGTACGCCAAGTGCGCGCTGAAGAAAGCGGACTACGACTTGGGTCTGCAGTTGGTCAGCCCCGCCGATCCGGACGAAGCCCCCATCTATCAAGAGCTTACCGCGGCGAAAGCCAACGCCGAACGGACATCGCGCAACGCCAAGATGGCCCGTTATGTGGCGGTTGGTTCGCTGCTGTTCGCACTCGTCGGTGCTGGGATCGGCTTATTCATCATCAATGGCTTGTACCAGAAAGCGGAAGAGGCTGCCGACATCGCCATCGCCGCCGAACAGGAAGCAACCAAGCAGCGTGACGACGCGCAACAGGCCCGCCAGAAAGCAGAAGATCTTGCCGAGGATCTCGCGACCGAACGCGACGCATTGAAAGTTGCCTACTCCGATCTCGACAAAGCAAACTCTGAGCTGACCAATGCCAACTCGACGCTCGAAATGAATGCGAGCACCATCCGCAAGCAAAACAGCGAGCTCGAAAAGCAGCGGGACAGTCTGAAAACCGCCCTCGTTACCGTCGAACGAGAACGCAATCGCGCTAAGTTCGCCGGTATGTTCGCCTCGGTCGGTCTGGCACAATCGAAAGTCGAGTCGAACGATATTTCCTCGGCGCTGAATCTACTGGAAGGCGTTCCAACCGAATTCCGCGGCTGGGAATGGAAGCACCTGGCGTATCTTTGCCATCCCGATATCCCACACATTCCGCTGAAGCATATCGGCAGCGCGGTTGCTATTTCGCCAGATGGTAAATGGACCGCCATCGGCACGCAAAATGGCGGCGTCGATGTCTATCCGACCGACAACGCTACCGCCCCAGGCACGCAGCCCAATCATTTGAATCTGCTGGACGCGCGGATCACCGCTTTGCAGTTTTCCAACGACGGCAAACAGTTGTGGATCGGTACCGACAACACGCAGAAGCTGCTGCAAGTCTGGAACATGCAAGGCGAACCTCGTCCGATTCCTCTTAACGGGCTCAACGAGTTTTCGACGTTCCCGGAAGTCAGCGCCATTCAGTTCACCCCCGGCAGCAACCCCGAAGCGTTGTTGGCTGTGGGAGGTCGCTGCTATCGAATGAACGCGTCAACGTTCGCCGGTCGACCGACGATTAACGTGGCCAACGTTTACGATCTCGCTATTTCGCCCGACGGTCAGCAATATGCTCACTCGCAAGAATGGCAAGGCGAATACCGCGTCAAGCGTTTGTCGGTCGTCGATGGGAATAAAGAAATCGCCGAGCTGCAATTGAGCGACCGTGCAACGCACTGCGAATATGTTGCCAACGATCTTGTCGCGATTGCGTCGGCCGATGGGAGCCTCAACTTGTGGGGCGGGCCCGAGAACCGCTACGAAACCGTGTTCACCATGCCGGCTCAAATTAACGACATGCAGTTTGATGCCGGCCGCAACTTGCTTTCGGTCGCCTTGGCGGACAGTTCGCTCAAGCTTTTTCAGTTCAATCCGGCTACCCGTCGACTCAGCGAAGCCAAGACCCTGCGTGGGCATCAAGCTTCGGTGCTCGGCTGTGCATTGCATCCTGGCAAACCGTTGTTGGTGTCGGCGTCGGAAGACGAAACGGCTCGGTTCTGGGACTATCAGTCGTACCAGGATCAGCGAGAAGTCGATCTGCCTAACAGCGTGTTGTGGGCCGGCTTCTCGGACGATGGGAATCGTTTCGTGACCGGCGACCAAAGTGGCAGGGCCCAAATCTGGAACAGCAAAGCGACCAGTGCGAAGCCTTTAGTGGAACTGGTCATTGGTGACTGGACCGGACAAAACATCGCTCAGCGTTCCGCTTCCACGCCCCTGGGTGACGGCAAGCATGTGCTTTCCGCCGATTCCGATGTCGGCCTGGCCGTTTGGGATATCGCCAGCCAGCGAATTGTTTGGCAGCGAAAAACACTCTCGCAGTCGTACCAGGTCGCCGCCATTCCGCAGACCGATCACTTCGTTTACGTCGACGTAGAGCGAGACGAAAACGAGAACGAAACCACCATCCTGCGAGGCGCTACGGCAACCGGCCAATCGCTGTTCGATGTCGAGACGCTCGTGGAAGCGAAGCAAGTGCTCGATCTGGCAGTCGCTCCGAGCGGTAAGTTGCTTGCCGTGCGAAGTCCCAACGGCATTCGTATCTACCCGATGCCGCAGAAAGGGGACAAGGAACTGGCCAAAGAGATCTGGAGTTCTGACTCTGGTCCTGTCTTGCAGATGGAATTCCGTTCGGACGATGTGATCTTGCTCGGCTATCATCCCGGCCAGGAAAATCCGCGGCTGTCGGTCGTGAATTTCAAAACTGGCCAAGTCGTGCACGACTTCCCCAAAGAAGCGGGTGGCCTGCGTTACTTGCACTTCACCGTTTCACCTGATCGTAATCATGTCGCACTCGCGTTCACCAATTACTCGGGCACCCAAAACGATGCTCCTCAGGCGATCTCCGGGCACTTGAGCTTGTACAACTTGGACCAACCTGATAAGCCGATCGGATCGGTGACTTGTTCCGGAGTTGCCGCTTACCCGGCGATCTCGGCCGACAATCAAGCGGTTTACTTCGTCCAGCAACACAGCCTGGGCGACCGCGACATTGGCCAGTGGAAAGTAGGCCAGAACAAGACCGAGATCTTGACGTTCTCGCGAAAAGGGATCGATACCGCTGGGACCGGATCTCGCGAAGTGTCCCAAGTCGATTTCATTCCTGGCAAGCCAAACGATATTCTCGTCAGCTTCAGCAATCGCGACATGGAAGAGTGGGACCTGGCCAAGCAAAAAAGCCTGGCTCGCATGGCCCCTTCTCGGGCCGTCGTCTTCTGCGACTTCTACCAGAACGATCAACAAGTGGTCACCGCGCATGTCGATGGCCTGGTTCGCTTGTGGGACGCTGCCAGCGGTACGTTGCTGCATCAGTTCGATGCCGACTACCAGGCCGTTGAAGCAGCGGCGCTCTCTGGCGACTTGCTCGCTGTGGGGGGATCGGCCGGGAAGATCGATATCATCGACTTAGGTCAGAAGGTGGTCACGCGTTCGTTGCCGATCGATGGTGCGTCGATCGATGCGTTGGCGTGGGCCGCTCAAGACGGCAAACCAATCTTGATGGTCGCGACCAGTCAGATAACGCCTGACGCCGACAACGGCGAGCATCGTGTCGGTCAGCTTCAATTGATCTCGGCGACCGATTGGACTCCGCTGGGGCAACCGTTTGCTCAGCACCCTGGCCGATACCATAGCCTGACCGTTTCGCAAAAGGGAGATCGCTTCGCGGCGACAAGTTCCGATAAGGGCGTGCGATTGTGGACCGATGCCCAAGTCACCGACTTGGCTGCCACCGAGCCGAAGATTCTCTCCGGCCACTCCACCGACGTGACAGGGGCCGCGTTCTCGGCCAATGGCGATCGTCTGGTGACCGGCAGCTTCGACGGTTCGTTGACGGTCTGGTTTGTCGATCGTCCTGTCCGTCCGGAAGCTGGCATGGAAGAAGGAGCCGTCCCAGAGCAGGGCGAATTGCACATCCAGCAGTTCGTTCCGCTGAAGGGGCATCGAAAAGAAATCTCGTCGATTGCCTTTTCACCAGATAGTTCCATGTTGCTGACATCGTCGCTCGACCGTAGTGCCATTTTGTGGTTCACGACCGACCTGCCCGGAAACTTGGCTATCGATGCCGAGGGGGAATCGCCAACCAAGCGCGAGGTAGTGTCCAGCATGCAGCCAGAAGTGACGCGATAGCATTTTTCATCCACACATCATGATGTGTTAGGGCGAAATGCTGCCAATTTCACGCAATTTTCCCAAATCGCGCCAGATATTTTGGAAAACCGAGCGACGCGAATCTCTATTGTTAGATAATTAAATAAGCGATAACAGAAGATCCACGGGCAAACGGTCTTTTCGCTGACGGAGTTTTCTCTTGCGTTTCGCGCTTCAAATTTATTCAGTGACTTCCGGTAACCGTCGTGTTTGGCTCGACGCGGAGCAAACCGTGCGCGTTGGTCGAACTACGCAAGCCGACCTGACTGTGCCGGACGATCCTCATCTTTCCGGGCTCCATTTTTCGATCTCCCTCGATGGGGATTCGATCGTCCTGAAGGACCTGCAAAGCCGCAATGGTACCTTCGTTAATGGAGCGAAAGTCGGGACATCGATGCAGTTGCATGATGGCGACGTGGTCGTTGCCGGAAAAACGCAGTTTCAGATCCTTTCGGTGAACGATTTGCCCGGTAGCAATGCCGCTCCGGAACCACCGATGCTGGCCGATCCGCAAGCGACCCCTGGCAGCAAAGCGGCCCAGTTCGACTATGATCGGACCGAATCGATTGCTCCGGAAAACAATCCCTACTTCACGACTGCCAGCGGTCAGTACGACTCGAAGACCGTGCAGAACTATCCGCGGCTGAGCAGTCAATCGTTCAAAGATGTCCGCCGCAATGCCGGGCTGGGAAGCGATTACCCAGGCCGCCGTTCGGTGCAGATGCCATCTCAAAACATCGACCCTGGCCCAAGTTCTCCACCCCCGGCTCCGCCCAGCGTTTCCGGTATGGACAACGTACCGCAGCGATCCCTTTCCGCTTCCGAGCTGGAACGTGGATTACAGATGCGATACGAGACACGATTGGCGCCTTCGGGGATGACCTATTTCTGCCCTCGCAATGAAGTGAAACCACCTACCGACGTGGCGGACTTCATCGGACAGAATCGGTTCCTGTACGCGATTGTCAACTTCTCGCGACTTCAGCCGCAGCAGCAGCCGACGTTCTATAACGAAGCGATCGCTGCCGGTGCCGTTCAGATTTCCAGCACGCAATTGCTGATCCCCAAGCGGGACGCGATGGCGTTCCACGGAATCTTACGCAGCACGTGGGGACAAGATGCGTTGATCTGCATGGCAAGCCGACTGAACAAGTTAGAGTTCATGAGCCTGGCCTATCGCCTGACCAACGAACTGGCGAGCCCCGCCGAACTGCTGAATCACCTTTATTCCGATGGCCAATACAGCAACTACGGTTTCCTGGATGGCATCTCGGCTGTTCTGCTGGAAATCGAACGAGGCTCTCGCTGGGTGATCTTCAAGAACGATTCCGAGATCCGCACCTGGCGAACGCTCGGTTTGCCATGCCCACCTGAATTGGTCGGCTAAAAAGATTGAGAAAATAGATTCGGTTCTGTTTGAAGGCATGCCACTGCGGTATGCCTTTTCTTTTTGCACCGTAGCAAACTCCCTTAACATCGCTGCCGATCAGCATCGCGCTTATTGTAACGAAGTATTGTCCAAGCGTCGAATAAGTTTGCGCGAGATCTTGCAAAGTGTGCGTCGGATGATGGTCGATTTTCGCTGATTTTCGAGATGCGGGAAACGCCAAAACAGCGGCCGCGATTGTTACACTCGCGTTTCGCGCAAAAACGAAGTGCGTAACTCTCGGGAATTACGCACTTTTAAAATAGTATTCGACATGTGTACACGAAAGACGCGATAATGCGTAACGAGTCTATCCGCCGATCATGACTTGGGGACAGCCAGCGACAATCGATCCCCCATGAGCCGTAGTATCCCCCAGCCGAGCCGCTGGCATAAAACCAATCATCACGGTGGCGGACCCTTTGGCGATCACATCAGGAGGGCCAGTGCAGACGGCCATATCGCCGACGCGAGCCGCCGGCATGAAGCCAATCATGACGTTGGGAGCTCCCATGCAGACTGGGCCGCCCACGTGAGGCACCGGCCCTGGATTGACCAAAGGGCAGGTATGCATGTCAGTAATTCGTGCAGCAGGGGGCATGGGGTGACTCCTAAAGTACAAGTTACTCTGGCAACGACTTGAAGCCTGTTTTCTCGTCGTGGGCCATAGCAGGTTCGGTAGGGGCTGCTTTGGTGACGGTTTCCTCCGGACCTGTCGGTGCGGTCGGAGTTGTCGTGGAAGCGGCTTGAGCGGGGGTCGACGAACCGCCGCTGTTGATGTTGACCAGCGTTCCCTGAATGAAAATACCGCCGGGGTTGATACTGATGAAGTTGCCGCCAACGCTCAACGAGAGGCTAGCCCCCGCTTGAATGTTGACATTCATACCACCCTTGATATTGATGGTTTGATCCGCGGTTTGGTTGAACGTGGTTCCAGCCTCAATATCGATACCAGTACTCGCGGAAGTGCTGATCTCGTTGCTGGACGTATTGAAACTTGAGTCGACGGTGAAGTGCAGGTTTTTGCTCTTCTGCATAATATCACCATCGACGAGCAGTTCGTGGTCGCCTTCGGTGTGCTGTTTCGAGTCTCCTTCACAGGTCATCTCGAGGCCTTCGGAGCCGATCAGGATGCCGACACTTTTTTCGACGACCAAGGCGATGTTGCCACCTGTCGACTCGTCGCCGTGGCCAACCATCATTTGATGATTGCCTTCGATATGTTCAATCTGGTGGCGTTTGACGTTGATCTCTTTGTCCTGATAGATCAACTCACGCTGCCAACCGCCACGTTTACCTTCCTTGTCCTCGTAACCAATGATTTGCGATCGATTGCCGAACGTGCGATTTCTCGAATCGTTCAAGACGCGGACGTCGAGATCTTTCTGTGCATGCAGAAAGATGCGTTCCTTTTCCGCTTTGTCATCGAAGAACAGCTCGTTAAAGCCTTCACCGCCAGGCGTGCTGTTCGTTTTGAAGTAGGTCTTCGCCATGTCGTCAGGAAGCTTGTAGGCGGTTTCCTGAGTCGAGTTATAAACCGAACCGACGACCAGCGGCCGGTCGGGATTGCCATCGAGAAAGTCGACGACTACTTCCTGTCCGACGCGAGGGATCGAAAGGAACCCCCACTTTTTGCCGGCCGATGCCTGGGCCACACGGATCCAACAAGATGTTTGCGTACTAGGTTTTTTTCGGTCGCTGTTTTCCGGGCGAGCCCAATGAAACAGACATTTGATTCGAGCATGCTCGTCGGTGTGGATCTCTTCCCCTTCGGGACCGATCACCGTCGCCGTTTGAATGCCACCAACGGTTGGTTTCGGAGTCGTTCGCGGAGGATTAAAGACGTAGCTTTCCGGGACGCATGTAAACGAATTTGTGTACTTTCCGCCGGCGGCAGGACCGGTGGCGTAGTTGGGGTTGCTGCCGGAATGCTGCACGGAAATGATGGCAAACGTCTTGCTGTCGTCCGCTGGAACACGCTTGGAATTGAGCGTGAACTTACTGCCTGCGGCAAACGAAACGCAATCGCTTGTGCCGGTGACGCGATCGAACGGGTGCTCCTCTTCGCCGATTCGTACCTTCGATAAATCGGTCGACTGGGTGCTGCCGTTGCTGGACGACTTCGAGTCGACAAAGTTGCCGGGGTAATCGTACATCTCGTACTTTTTGAAGTCGGATGCAAGTTTGTTGCTGATTTTAGTTTCCGAGTTCTTTTCAAAGTTCTCGTAAGGTTCTTTGAAAGTATGATCGGAATGAGTCCACTTACCGGCGACAAATTCGTAGCGGTGTTCCCAGTCAAGAATTTCAGGGCCAACGTTGTGCGTTCCAGCCGACGTGGTGCGTTGGATCGGGTTTTTCTCGATCGAGTCGAAGTAGGCTTGGGCATTGTCGGCCATGATTAGCTTATTGCTATTGGACCCATCGCCCGAGAAATCGAAGAAATAGAAGATGCCGGCTTCTTCCATCAGGCGACTGACGAAATTAAAGTCGGTTTCGCGATATTGAACGCAGTATTCCAGCTTCGGATAGTTGTTCTCTAATTTTCGCTCGAACTTGGCTATGTCTTTAATCGGGTCGGAATTGAAGACATCCTCGATGATATCGGGAATCGATTTATCCTCGAAGATTCGGCAGTCAGACGTTTGCGTGAGAAACCAAAGCCACGGGACAAGTTCGGCATGGAAGCCGGCCAGCACGCCTGGCTGGTAGTCGGACGAAAAACGATTGATGTAACCTTTGACGTAGCGAGTATCTGAATCGCCAACATAGAAACGAAGCTTGGCCTCCTTGTTCAGGATTTCCTCTGGCTTGTGCTGCATGTCGTCGCGTCGTGATGCGAGGTGCAGCTGATAGCTAAAGAGCTTGGAGATTCCTTCGCTGCCGGTGAACGACAAGAGATAGAAATCTTCCCCCAGTTGGTCTTCCAGGGTGTACGCACGATTCTCTTGAGCTTTGTTCATGGTCGGTGGAACGTCCAAGATGGAAAGGCTGACGAAAAACCAACATGCCCGGTGCGTTGCGGTTGGTTCGGCGTTCGCTGGTTATTGAACGCAAAAACGCAGGGGAGACGGATAGAGCTCCCCTGCGTCCATTCGATCGGAGCGTTTTAGCCGTTCTTGCCGGCTTCGACATCCCACTTGGCTTCGACTTTGCCCTTGTTCGAGCCGTCTTTGCCGTACTGGGTGTAGGTCCACTTGATCATTTCGGCGTTCAGCGAGAACGATTCGGTCGGCACAACGCCGTCCCCTTCGACATTCGCACTGAAGCTGTACGAGGTAACGATCACGTTATCCAGCTCGAACTGGAAGAACGGAAGGCGTTTGCCCTTATCGCCGAGGGACATGACCATGTCGATTTTGACTTTGCTGTGCACGGTACCAGCGGCGACCGATTCGATCAGCTTTGGAGTCGACTTGTCCATTTCCTTCACGCAGACAATGTCGCCGAAGATAGCACTTTGGACGTGTCGCGACGAACCGGACGAACCCTGCGAAGCGGCACGCGTGATGCTTTCGCTGATGGACAGGAGGTTAATCCAATCCTTGTGATCGGTATCGTTGCTTTCACCTGGGATGTTCGGAAATTGAATGAAACCAGACATTACTAATCTCTCCCTCAGTCATGAAATGTAGGTGTACGATGGAATCGGCTTAGGCTCGTGTGTCTAGCGCGAAACCCCTGTGATTGATCTCAGGTTGGCCCCGCTTCCCCTGAATGTATCTAGGTTTACGACGCGTCGCGGACATCGTTGCGTGGATTTCCGAAAGAATCTTGGAAATCTGGCAGCAACCCATTGGAACGAGCATTCAAAGGTCGCAAGTGGAATAACTGTAATGATTTGCGGCAATATATTGGCGTGCCGCCAGCAGCTTGATACGTACCTCATCGCACTGAAAGTGTCGAAGCGGAATACGTTCTCAGGCTTTGGGGTTTGGCAAAGTGTCCTGCGCAGCTTGCCTAACTTCCGAAGTGGCAGAGCCGGGGATTACCACTTCGGGATTTGCACGTCGAGCGTGAAAGAAGGAGCTCCGGTCGTCAGCTGTTCGCGTGTCCAGATATCGACTCGAGGATTGGCGGCCGCCTCGACATCGTTTTTACTTTCGTACATGAAGCGATGGGTGATGCTGAGGATCTCCTTGCTTCCGTCGCCAGCAATTGTGTACGTCCGCTGGATCCGCGGCGGAGCAGGGAAGATGCCAACATGGTGCGGCTGGATGCCCTGCGTCCCAGGCTCGACGCGAACGACGATCTGATATTTGTACTGATCCAAGCTGGTCGACGATTCGACTGTGAAGTCGCCAGCCTCGAAATCGGCGTCGGTGTTGGTCACGTTGTTTACCAGCAAGTCGCGGAGCGAGATCGACTTCCTTGGTTTGATTGGCTTTTCAAGCTGCGTATAAACTTTGACTCTGGCCCATTTGGCAGCCGGCTGCCACTGGTTCAGGCGGATGAGAAACTCGGGAAACTGCGTTTCATTTCGTAAAAGCAGATCGCCGAAGTAACGTGTCTCGAACAGTTCGTTCGGTTTGAACGCGTTGGTCACGCTCGGTTGGATTTCGGCCCAAATATGAAAAGGGCGAACGGTAAAGTAAGTGTTGTTCGTGTTCTCGAGACGAATTGGAATTTCAAGCGTGCCTGTATCGGCGTCGGGCGACTGGAAGTTAAGAATCTGCGCGAGGTATTCCCCCTCGAAATTCAAAGCATCATGCACAGAGATGGTGGCCTGAGCAGCTTCGTCCGTTGGATCGTCGGTGAAGATTAGCTGCTTCAATTTGCCATCGTATCCGAGGCGAACTCTTTCGCCCCCACGCAATTGAATCTCTGCGGTGTCATCTGTATGAAGTTCTCGAACGATGTAGTCGTGACGCTGGTTGTCAAATCGATCCTTGGCATACCAGATTTCTCCGAAGTCGTACGGAACCGGCTCTTTCGGATCATCCGTTCGTTGGACCGAAAAGTAGATTTTCGTTTTGATCAGGTCTTCGATTTTTCGTTTCAGCTCAATCTGTTGATCGGCTGGAATGAAACCGCCGCGGCCTCGTTCCTTCGCCAACCAGGCGATCTCGGCAAGCGTGTTCGCTTTGGGACGCGAATTGGGATTGGTTTGCAAATTGCGTGCTTGTTCGCCTAAAGCGAAACCGACCACTTGAAGCTGTAAATTACGGTACTTTGGCTTCTCGAGCTCATCAATCAAGTTGATCGCGCTTGTTCGATAAGGACGACTGCTGGGGTCGTCTGCCTGATCGTTCGCTCCATCCGTAATCACGATGATTTGGGTCGGTTTGCTAGGGTCAACTTTTTGTAGCGCGCGTGAAATTGAGTAGTAGAGTGGCGTTTCGCCGTAGGCTTCCAGGTCTTCAATTGCATCTTGAATTCGAGCCACGTCGACGCCTGGTTCGTTTCGCTGCGGCGTGCGATTCAATAGTGGAGCCAAGTTGTCGTTGACCAACGTCATGACATCGTTGGCCGGAACGATGCCTGCGGGCACGTCAGCCCCAGGTCGCTGGATCGGTTGATTATCCGCGTCCCAGCCGACACGACTTCCAAACGCATACGTCAAAACGCGAAACTGCCCTTTGGGGCTCGCCATCGTTCCCAGAATGTCCTTGAGAACCCCTTTGGCAATACTCATGCGTGACGCCGGGGGATTGCCAGGAACAAGCTTGGCCATCGAGCCAGAGCAGTCGAGAATGAAAATGACATCGGCCGTGCCAGACAGCTCGCCCGAGACCGAAACGTTAGGTTGCCGGAACGGGAAAGGATTGATGTCGACAACTTGAGTAATGCTGTCGGGTCGCTTAGTGCCGGAAATTTGAAGTGGGAATCGTCGGGCGTTTCCGCGGAAACGAATCCGCTCGGTACATGTCGTCGTTCGTAAGATTTCCTGCGTCTTGATGATCTGCTCGAAGGGACGTTGGGCCTGATAAAGGCCGGTCGGCTGCGTTTGAAATGGATGAGCACGCTCGGTTTGGCCGGTTGCATCAGCATATGCGATGGCGGTTCCTTCGTTGACGAGCACATCGATGGCCGAGATGCCAGAAGGAATCGATTTCGGAAAATGAACCGTGAGTGTATGCCGTAAGTCATCCGAGGAATCGCTGATAGAAGCAGGCGGATTACCGACTTCCACCCATCGAATGTAATCCTTCCGGAGTTGGCTGAGCCGACTGATGACACTAGCGGCCAGATCGCTCGGTGCACTTACGGACTCTTTGCTGAAGGGCTCAAGAAAGCTTTGGGCGGAACGATCGAAGTAAGGATTGCGAGAGTCGTTCCCCCAGAAATCTTCCATGGCTCGGTTCGCGCACCAGGCCAGATGTTCTTTTCGTTGAACACGATAGTCGACCTGAGGTGGCGTCGTGCGATTGACTTCCAGGCGAGTGCGATTGCTGACCACTAGCCCGGTGAATGCCGTGGCCTCGGTTGCGTTGGGAGCACTCGGAAAGGTTTCGATTTCGCGAGTCGGCGTCAGCGAACTCTCCATGGCTTGCTGAAAAACATTTTCGGCGAATTGAACTGTCGCTCCGCTGTTCTTCAGCAATTGCTGGGCTTGAGCTTCTCGTTCGGTCGAAAGTGCGGCGATCTGATAGTCGGAAGCACCGCCGGCCTGGTTCATTGCCAATTTCCAGGGGCCTTTTTCAAACGAGGAAAGCCCCAGAATCAGCGGGCTGGATGACTCAGGCTGTACATTCACGGTGCCGAGCGACTGTCCTAGAATGGCCTGCATTTTGGCTCGCAGCGAATTGCGATCGTACGTGGTCATCGAAGGGCTAAGCTTTGCCACGTAACGCACACGAAGCAGGTTGTAGATTTCCAGCAATGTTTCGGAATCGGAGCGATCTTTTCCGCCTTGGGCATCCAAAATGTCTTGCGACTCGCGATTGAGGAAACGCACGACTTCGCTGTAGCTTTGGGCGATGTCGTTGACGAGTGTTTCGTCGGGCATGGGGGCTTTGGAATAGTCGGGACGGTTTTCACCCTCAAGCTTTCTCGGCGAGAGTGAAATGGCCAGTTCGTTCGTTTTCTGAATCGCCGACGTGACTTGATTTAAACGCGATTGCCGTTCGGCATTAGGGTACGGATGGTGCGCCAGCCAATCGAGGAAGAACGGTGCCGACGCACGGACACTATCGACGACCAGGTAGGCGGTGGTGAGACGATCCTTCTTCTGCTGGATCGCTTGAAGACTTTGCGTTCCATCATTCAACGTAGCGTTGAGCTGTAGCGATTCCTTCGGCTGCAACGCGTAGAGTCGGTCTTCCGCTTCGCGACGCGTTTGATCGGCATCGGCCAGCGAACGTTCTAACCAAGGAAAGACGCGTTGATCGGTAACGAACGCGATCTTCTCGAGTTCCCGCCGAGTTTGTAACGCGGCAACCATCGCATTTCGATAGTCGGTCGCGTCGTA
Source organism: Bremerella sp. TYQ1 (assembly GCF_020150455.1). Lineage (NCBI taxonomy): Bacteria > Pseudomonadati > Planctomycetota > Planctomycetia > Pirellulales > Pirellulaceae > Bremerella > Bremerella sp. TYQ1. The sequence continues at coordinate 3,325,437 of NZ_CP083740.1, read as the reverse complement.
CGAATCGGACTCGATTCCAAAGTTGGTTTCCAAGGTTTGGAAGAAGTCGCGTAGCATGACCAGCATTTCGACTTCGATGACATGCGTTCCTTCGTTCTCGCCGGTAACAGGAGAATTAGGGGCGGTCTGCAGGTAAGCGAGAAGGAGCTTGATATTCTCTAACGTTAAGTCACGCTGGTTCTCTGGAGTGAAGCCATCCAGAAGGAATTCGGCCGCTGCATAGTAATCTGCACAGACAAGCGGTTTGAGTTTGTCTTGTGTCTTCTGCTTCGTATCTTTGGCTTCCTCGTTCAGCTTCTGTTCATGGGTTTTGATCTCGGCAATGGTGGGAACGCCGGTGATCTGTTTCGGATGCGTAGCTCGCCAGGCAGCCAAACTGCTATGGGGGAATGGCTTCGCATCGGAAACGTCCCGCTGGAGGCTGCTGTCCTTATAGTAAGCCAACTGCGAGTTCATTATCGCCGCTTGAGCGATCGTATCGTATTGAGCCAGCGTCATTGCCAGATCGTCGATCGACTTGTTGATCGCTTTCAAGCTTTGGGCGAGTTCTGCCTGATAGGCAACGCCTGACTCGGTAAGTTGCTCGGCACGCGTCAAATCGTATTGAAGCAAGCTAAATCGTGCCGGCGCGATCTTCAAAGCTCCCTGGTCTCCGAGCAGTTTCAACGCATCCCATAACTCTGCCAAACGCAGCTGGCTGGAACTGTCTGAGCCTGGCGATCCGCTAGGTTTGACTTGGAACTTGGCGTCACCAACACGGCTTAGCAGAACACTTGCCGGAGCCGGGGAGTTGCCAATTGGGATTAGCATCGGGACTTGGTGCGAATTGCGATTCTGCACTGCCCACTGATCGACATGCTTTTGCAGGTAAGTGTGAAGTTCGTCCAGCGAGACACTATCGTCCGCCACCGATGTTGGCATCTCGTTGGCCTCGCCCATCAGACCGCGACCGAAGAACAGCCCAAAGTTTGTGCCTCCTTCATATGGATTGGACCAAGCCTTTTGCCCATCGCTATTGGAGAGCAGCAGGAAAGTGTTGCCCAGTTGAATATCTTGCGGAAGGGACTGAGCCAACATCTGCGATGCAGACGGGAAATCGTTGAACAGGCGGTTGGAGGACCATTGCGATTCGGCTCGACCCATGTCGAGCACTAACAGCTTGAACGCCTTGGGATACTTCTGGATCTTGGGATGGTCCGCAATGGTTTTCAGGATATCCGTGAGCGGTACCAAGTCGGCGCCTTGATCCGACTTGCCGGGCGAGAGCGAGCGGCTGTTCTTCGCGACAAGGTAAGGAACACCATCAAAATTGGTTACGCCATGGCAGCTGAGATAAAAGATCCACCCCCCAGGTCGTGGTCCGCCGGGACCATTGGCAACCTCAAGATACTGGCTGATGGCCGAAGTGAATTCGCTGTCGTCTAGGTCGATCCAAGGTTTTTGCTGGCCTGCGCCGGCTGCCATTCCTTGTCCGGAGACCAGCTCGATGTTGCTGGCGTTGTCTTCCATGGTGAACTCGAAGTTATTACGGTCTTCCATCGCGTAAGCGTTGGGCAGCCACAACGAATCTTCATGTTCCAGCGTGGTCAGGTGCATCATCGGAGTTTTCGTTGGTTGGCAGCCAATGATGGCCACAAACGATGCAACGAGGATTACCAGGGCGAGCAGCAGCAAATTCAAAATGCCGATGTTCTTCGGGCCTTTGGTCTTACCACCTTGTAGATAGGCTTTGTCGGAGCGGCTGTTCCCTGCGTTCGCTTCGCCCCGTTTGCGGCTGCGCCAATCGGAGGGATCTTTGGGAGCCTTAGAACTGGGCTGAGGGGGGCCGGCGGGCTTTCCCTTGGACTTCGGTTTGCTCGAACCTTCTCGCCAATCGGCCATAGTGCTCGCGTTGCTCCTATTTCACGCGGACCCGAGTTCGTGATCTTCCAGATGGCGGAGATTGTAAAACAATTCTCAGGTCGACTAAATCGAGGTTACCAAATAAACCGCGATGTAGAGAACGAGATTCTTCTAAAATCAACATGTCGCCACTGGAAGCCCAAGAACGCAAAACGCTACGTCATCGTTTGGGCATGACGTAGCGTCGAGAGATGCTTCGTTCGTCAGCTGTTTGACCCGTTAGCGGGCAATGGTGATCGCACTGCCTGGACGAAGAACTTTGAGAGCCAATCCGTCGACAGGGCTCACATGGACCAGGCTACCGTCGATCTTCATGACTTGGACCATTCCGTCGATCGTGTGGTTGCCGCGTCGGCTGTGGATTTGAATCGGAAGTACTTCACCGACACCAACTTCGGCGGTCTTGGGCATGTGCATAACTGCCAGTTGTTGGTTGTCGAGAACGAACTCGACCTTCGTTTCGACGTTGAGGGGCTGCTTCGTTTGCGGAGCCTTGCGAGCTACTTGAGCTTGTGGGGCCTGATTGTCGTGAATGACGATCGGAGCCGAAGTCGACGCAGGCTTAACATCCGAAGGCGAGATAACTGGAGCTGGCGTGTTTTCAGCGAAGCCAAGATTCACAGGAGCGTAAAAGTTCGTCGCAGGTGCTTTCGCTTCGTTTGTCGACGGCAGCGAAACGAATTCCGCTTTGTGCAGCTTCGGAGTCGAAACATCCATCGGGGCTGGTGGTGGAATCGGTGGCAGCGGTTCTCCAGCACCTGGGGCAGTCTCGCGACCAGGAATCGGTGGAGTAGGAACCGTTTCACGATTGTCTTGCTCGTTGGGGACGACGCTGATCGGCGGACAAGCGGAAAGGGCCTGCATGGCGATCGCTCGGACTTCGGCGGAAGGCTCGTGCCAACATCCGTCCGTTTCGCCGTAAGCCATGTCTTGTAGTTTCTCTTGGATCTTTTCGGTGCAGCAGTTGTTACCGCAACCGTCGTGGCAGCTGCAATTTCCAACGAGTGTAAGTACCGTTTCGGCCGCAGTCTTGCGAACTTCTTCGGTGCAATCGTTCAAGCCGGCAAGCAACGCGGCTTCGACTTTGCCTTCTTTGTCGTAGCAGCCACATCCGATCGTGGCGAGATACTTCAAAGCTTTGATCTTTTGTGGTGCGAGATCTTCTTCTGCTTTGATTTCGGCTGCCGCTTTAATGGCCGGGTTGGGCGATTGTAGGTTGGCCGGGTCGGCGATTCGCTTCAGCGGTGCCGTCTTTTCCCATTGGGGATGGTTGCCACGTCGATTGACGAGGTTGGCATTGGCAGCATCGAAGGCTTGCGGAATGCCCATCTTGTTCCACACCGTCACCGTTGGTGGTGCGGAGTGAATCGAGCATCCATTGGCAAACATGGCTACGCACGCGAGTAGGGCGTAAGGCAGGGATGGCCGAACCATGAGAAACTTCCTGTTTAGATTAAGACGCAAGTTCGATGTTAGCCTCGCATGAAGGACAATCCGTTTACGCGGGATCAACGCGCAAGGGATCTCCCCCACAGTCACTACCATCGGAGTCCTTGTCCCTCAAAAACAGTATTCGAGATGCTTGCGCAAGAGTTGACGCAAGTTGGCAAGTTGCCGCAGAAGGAAAAGTTTGCCAGAGCCTCCCAGGCTGCCGTCGATCGCTAAATCGCTGGCAGTCTGAACGATTTAGCACGGTTGAAAAGTCGCTGGCAGCGCCATCAGTGGCGGCATGAAAGCAATGCTAGTCAAATTGCAAACGATAGATCGGAGCACGTTCTTTGGCAGGCGTTGCCTGCGCGACGGTTTCGGTCGACTTAATCCCTCCGGACGACTGTCGACCACTTGTTTGCAGCGTGTAGTTGGTGTCTGGCTTCAACAGTGCGCTCTCGAAGACCCAGGTGATATCGTCGTTGTCCAGTCGTGGCTGGATCGGCAGTTCTTTGATTTTGGGTTTGTATTGGCGGTCGGTCGTCGCTTTACCGTTGACGAAGACAATCTGCGTTTTGATCACCATCAACTGCGTTGGATTGTCCATTGGGTCTTCCATCTTGGGGCCAACTCGAACAACCAGATCGAGCGGCTTTGATTTTAATCCAGCTCCGTTGACGGCAAGCACTCGCAATTTGTGCGTTGTGCCGACTTCCCATTTCAAATCTGTCGGGCGAATCTGTAGTTGAAACTGTGGGAAACGATGGAACGGGTCGTTGGCATTCGGAACGATGTTTCCGACAAGTGGCTCCAAGCGAGCCGGTTTCCCACCGATCGTGTCGCCGGGGCCAGGATCGCCATATTCAAGGTACTTGATGCCGGAATCCTTATCCTGCGCCGGAATTGTCATGGTCGCACTTCCGTTGACAGGAACTGTCATCGGCGAAGGATCGATATCGATTACCGGGGCATCCTTGTCGATCACCACAGGAATTCGCAGGCTATCAACAATCTTCCGACCGTTGAAAATCTCGACGACGAAATCGCCATTGAACGTTTCGTATGTTTTATCGCTGAGTCCTTTCACGGTGATGTCTTGCAGGGTCGACGTAATCACCAGCGGGCCTTCTGCTTGAGCTTTGGTGAGTTCGGCTGTGAACGATCGGTTCGAGTAAAGCGTCTCGGTGAAATTCAACCGAGCCGATTCAAATCCGTTCCCACGTTCCAGCAATCCCAGCTGGATCTTGTCGGGATTGATTTCGCTGGCTCCATTGAAGCTATTGGTATCGGTGGAAACTGCCAGATTCCAGTCGACCGTTTGGCTTTCCGTGGGCAAGATGATCGGAAAGCGATCAGCCGGCCAACGCGATGCCATGACGTCGATCGGTACAGGAGGCTGCATGGCGCCTTCAAAATGAGGGACATAGGAATCGAGTCGCAACGCTTCAAAGCCGGCGGACGCATCGGCATCGAGCTGCCCTGTGTTTAGATTCATGACATCACGAAACGCTCGACGAAGCGTCGGCAGTTTTTCTCCGGAGGCGATGTCTAACAAGATCGGACGTTTGACTGGCTTGGTGCTTTGGAGATTTAAGATGGCACCAAGTGTGGCGGTCGCATCAGGAGAGGCGATCGTTCCGAACGACTGGCGTTTAATCAGTTCCGAAGCATCGAAAGTGTTTTCCCACTTCCAATCCCATTCGACTCGAATGGGAACCTTCGCCAAGTTGGAAGGAAGGCCTAAATAACCAGCCAGGCGGTGTTCGTCCCAAGTCGCCGTCGGCAACGCACGTTCGCCGGTAATTGGCCGAACGATCACTTCCAAACGCGAGAGCTTGTCGGCCGGTAAAACGGAAGGTTGTACTTCGAGATAAGACTGAGGATCGCGAGGAACCCATTCGATCCAACGCATCCATGTCACAGGCTTTCCGGCGGCGTCTTTGTTTTCTTGATCTTCGATGACGACCAACAGGCCATTCGTCAAATCAACCGAAGCAATCTTCTTCGGCTCGACTGGTTTGCCATCGGCTGCCGGCGGCCCTGTCGGCCCGGTAAAACGTAGCCACTGACATCGCTCCGGGGCGACTGCTTCATTGATAATCCGCCCGCGTGCCCTGGTGGCTGGCGGGGGAACTTGGTCATAGGAAGGCGCTTCAACTCCCGTAGCCACTGCCGTGGGAAGAAAGTCTGGTCCCAAGTTCACTTTCAGGCGTTCATACGAAGCGACCTTCCAAGGAGCGATTTCGGCCGCTTGGCTGTCAGGACCACCGGAAAGTGGCTTGCGATGATACTGATCGGAAAAGATTCGCCCGGTCGGCATCACGCTTGTTTCAGGCCGGACAACGGGATACAGCGAGACATTCACTTTGCGGTTAATCCGCGAGCGATTCAAAATGCCGAGTTGGAATTCTGACTCTCGATTGTCGAACAGCGGGATTTGAACGCGTTGGCCATAGAAGATGCCTGGTTGTTGAGCGTTGACCTGTTGGACAATAAGTTCGACGACTTCCGCCCATGGAAGAGAGACATTTAGCACACTCGTGGGACTGGCATCGGTATCTGGCGAAACATATTTCGGAGGAATCGTCAGGCGGATCGCTTCCTGCTGGGCAGCTTGAATATCGCTAAGGTTTTTCCTTCGCGCATTCGCTTCTCGGTCTAGTTTGGCGGAAACGGTTCCCTGAATATTTATTGGACCACTGGCATCGATGGTGTAGTTCAACATTCCTGTCGACGAATCGAAGCTTCCGTTTTCAAACGAAATATCGAGGGCATCTCGATCGTATTCGACTTGAAAATTGACCGGACCAGGCGGGAAATTTGATGCGAGCAGCTGAAATTGAAATTCTGTCTTACCATCGATCCGATCCAGCTCGACTTGTTGCTGCTGCGAACCGGAACGAACGGCGAGATAGGGTGTCTTAACTTTTACCGGGAAGCGAAACGGTAGCGGAGGCACCTCGCCGACAATCTGCGTCATGTCGCGCCAGTCCAATGTTCTGACCCGAACTTGATAGCGAACTTGGGCATGGTAGTCCGAGGCAGTTGGAAATTCTGCAGGGACGGTGTTACCCAGAGAAACGAACGGATCTTGCGAACTCGTAGGTAACGGGCTGCCTACCGAGGCAATCTGTAGATAAAGCTCGCGCAGCTTGTCCATGCTGGCCGGAGATGCATGGGGCAGGGCAGCCGTTGAGAGCTGAGGAAGAAATGGATCGGCGTTGTCGATGAACGTATAGTCCGGGATCGGTTGCTCAGCAAACTTCTTCAGCGATTGTGCCATTCGCTGACGATCGGCCGCTTTGGGTAGCGACGTACGCAAATAGCCAATCAGCCGCAACGCGTCAGCCATTTGAGCATTGAGATTCGATGCCTCCGGGTTCCGCGGCGTGATGGTCATGTCGGCGTTGGCGTATCGCCGCATCCCTTCCAGTTCCCCAAGAGCTCGGCTGACGACATTAGCCAACGGAAGATTAGCTAATTCGGGACCGTTCGAGCCACTGGGCGGGACTTCCAACATGCCAATGGTGACATCTCGGATGTCTTGGAGAAGCGACTGATAGCCAGCGAGCGTCGAATCACTGCCCGTGTGCTCGAACATCTGAGTCACTTGAGGCACATGATAAACGCAGTAATTCCAACCTAAAATCGCGTCGCGTGTGCGCTGGCCAGCCGATGTCAGATCGGCACTCCAGGCCAATTGATAAGGGGAGTCAACAAACTGATTCCAGGACTCGATGAGGTTGTCGGCCGGAGTATCACTTAGCGGAGGAATCGTCTCGACTTTGCGACCATCGCGAATATGCGATTGCAGGGTTTCCAGCGACGATTTCATCATCGCCAGTTTCTCTTCCGGCACGCTGCCGCTGGAAAAGAGAAGGCGAAACTGATAGCCGATCAGGTAGTTGTCTAAGCGACGAAAGTACTGTGGCGCGAAGTCGACGGGGCTCCAAATCATTTCTCCACGTGCCGCTGGGGGTTGAGCCAGTTGATCGCGAAGTTGCCACACTTCATTCAAAGTGACCCAGCGAGGATCTTTGGGTTCCTCGGCTGATTTCTGTTTGTCGTCTTTCTTTTCTGAATTCGCTTTAGGCTTCGGTGCGGCAGCAGGTTTTTTCTCTTCAGTATCGGATGGCGAAGCGTCTTTTGTTTCTTCCGAAGGCTCTTCCTGGAAATACCGACAGACAAAAGTCGCAGGAAAGCTCTCGGTGAGAATGCCTTGGCCGCCCTGGAAGAGTCGCGGGGTTTGGGCGATAACACCATCGCCGATGTGGTTCTTTACTCGCACGCAGATGTGATGGTAAAGCTCGTCAAGGCTGAGTGATCCATCCGCTGAAATATCGACGATTCCTTTGCCGCTGAATGCCTCTTGTACTGCCTGCGAAAAGATGGTGTTGTGCTGCAGCGAAAGGGATAACGACTTCTGGCCACTTTCGTGCGAGGTAATCAGAAATAACTCGGAGTCATCGCGATTCTTCATTTCCGTTTCCAACGCGGAAGTGAAGTTGTTGTCCATCAAGTCGATGCGGCCGTCCGAGACAATTGTTCCTGCGTCGAGCAACACCAGCTTCAGAGGAGAATTGGCTTCCGCAATCCAATCGAGTACGACACTCAGCGGTAAAACGCCTCGGCTCTGCCAGTTTGCCAACGAGTTGCGGAGAAACGTCGGCGTCGCCACGACTACGTGCGGCTCTCCCTCGACATCGTAGCGAAGCGTGTGCGCTTGCAGATAAATCACGCAGGCATCGTTTCGGCCTGGTATGCTGCCGCCGGAAGCTTTTGCCGCCAGCTGATTGATTGGTGAAAACGTTTCTTCCAGGGCGACACTGCCCATGTGAAATGAACGTGGATCGTGATTTCCATCTTGGGCAAGCGTGTCAGCAACCGAGCTGTGGACCAACGGGATGGTGGCCCACAGGTCGTATTCGACAGGGTCGGCCGCGAAGAAATAGGTGCGCTGCTCCGACGGGGGAAGCAGGAACCAAATTAAGACACCCAAGAGAATGAGGAACAGCGTACCCACCATAAGAAGACGGACCATCCGTTTCATAGGACGTCCGCCATTGGCGGGGCGATGCTTCCAATCCTGCTTCATGCCGGGCGTCAGCTTGGCCATCGTATAACTCGTATTTTGCGTAGATTTTCGGGCAGCTGGGGCGGCTGCCCGCTTCTCCTCCGAAAGAAACGTCGACAACGGCTCCACCATCGGTCATTAAATCACACCCGTCCAGCGATTCAAGACAACGTGCTCGAGACAATCGGTTCTCAGCGTACAAGAACGAAAAAAGCGGACCAAGTTTTCTCGGTCCGCTTTCCTGGGGAATGAGATTTTCCAGGTTCTTAATCTTGCTTCACGAGCAGGCTTGCTTTTGCGACCCGGCTCAGCACTTCGTCAACCGCTTTATCCATCACGGTATCCATCGAGAGGCTATCGGGGCGTTCTCCCTTCTGCTGGATGACGAGCTTTCCTTCGTCGACAAGCCGCTTTAACTCTGCGACAAGCTGGTCTTTGGTACGTGTACCATCCATCAGCGGCACGAGATGCTTCGATAAGTCGTCTACGGTGACCGTTTCATGACGGCAGCTGGTCAGGCGGTTGGTGCTTTCGGCCTGCATCCGAGCCACGGCAGACGTTTTGGGGAACTCCGGAATGTCTGCCGTATACCGCGAAGGGTTGTACTGCAGTTCCACGATCCCGCTGACGGTCATGTGAATGATGTTGGTCGCCAGCGAGCGCTTCAGGGCTTCGATTTTCGTCGCGTCGGCGATCACCCCGTCGACCATCTTGTCCATCGCATGCTGGAACAAGTCTTCAAAAGAAATCGCACAAGGGAAGGCTTCTCTCAGCTTCATCACCGTTTCGATCACCAGTGGGTCTTGCGTGGTCATCGTTTGGCGGGTCAAAGGATTGACGAACGTGCGTGGATCGCCGGGCTTAGGCTGCTTGCCCTTTTCGATCTGTTCGTCCAAATTGCCGGCGACGTGCGCCCCTTCAAGCGACTCCATTTTCAATGCTCTCGAGACGGGAGCATCTTTGTGGCACAGCAACGTTTGGCGGAAAGTTCGGTTGCGGACAAAGTCGGCGTATTGCTCGCGCTGAACAATATCGGGAGCGATACGTTCCAACGTTTGTGCAACGTCTTTGGGGAAATTGCCAATCCACATCGTTGCCAACTGCGACTCACCGAGGTATTGCAGGTCGTAGGCTTTCGCACGCTCGATAAATTCGTGGAAATAAATCGGTGTATTGTCCTTTTCCAGGTGCTCGTGGAAAAGGTAATTGTCGGACTGACGACGCAGCAGTTGCAGTTCGTTGTTGAGCAGCATCCCATAGGCACCCTTGTCGGCCGAGACGCTCTTCGCGAGGAATTCGAGCAACGCACGCGACTGTTGAATACGACGCGGAGCATCTTTCAGGTTGCGCACATGATAGTTCATCATGTCGCGGATCATGCCGCGAAGATGCCACCCTGGGTAGGTGTTGTAGCTAACGTAGGCAATTCCGTTTTCGCTAAGTTGCTTCTGGCAGATCTCGAAGATACGTTCCTGGACATCTTCCGGAATCCAAGAGAACACCCCGTGTACGATGATGTAATCGAACGTGCCCATCGACTCGTCGATGTCAACACAGTTCATGTATTTCAATTCGATGTTGGTCAGTCCCAACGAATCGATGTTGAGTTGTCCTCGTTCGATCTGCTTCTTCGAGAGATCGACACCAACAAATTTGCTATCAGGCAGGCCTTCTGCCATGGGAATCAGATTACCGCCGGCGGCACAGCCGATTTCCAGTACACGGCAGTTATGAATATCGGCAGGCTTGATCCCAAAAAGATTGCCCACCGAGGCAAGACGTTCCGGATGGGATTGGCGGAAGGGATGACTCGGGTAAGGAACGACGTCGTAGCTGTACTCTTCTTCGGCCAGCGATTGCTGTTGCAGGTTGTCCGCAGTGCTCATGAGCTCTTTCACGAAGGGGGTCAGAAGAATGGACGAGGGTAATCAGGGCCAAATCGCCCTTGAGCCAGTAAGGTTTTATTCTTCCCACAATCCGGCGGGGTGTCGTGGGCAAAGTCGGAAAACTCGACGAATTCTTCCGGTTTTCCGGGGTATTCTTGGCGATTGCAGTCAACGAGACAGTTGGGGTGAATCACGCGATATGCGCGATCATGACGTACATGCAGGTTGTATCGGCATCGGGGTAACAGTTTCGTTCCGCAGTTGTAGCAAAGCTGTTTTAGACTTCATTGTGCGAAGTCGTTGCGACGTAATTGTTTGACGAGGTACTTCGATACTGATCTAATCGAACTTTGGACTCATTCTCCCTAAATTAGGCACAGTTTCTACATCATGTTGGTTGTCCTCGAGGTGGTCGTCGGCGCGGAAGTCGGACGCCAAATCAGAATTCCGCGAGATCAGACGTGCAAGATCGGACGGACGAATTTCTCGGACGAAGCTTTCTCGGACGACGTGATGATGTCTGGCCAACACTTCGAGATTCGCAATGACGGCAAATATTGCTGGCTGCGAGATCTTGATAGTCGGAATGGAACACGTGTCGACGACGACTTTGTCAAAGAAGGGCTCGTCATCCGCGATGGCCAGAAGATCTACGCCGGGCGAACCGAGTTCCTTGTGAAGATTGATGGCGGGGCGAAGAATCCATACGAATCGACAAACGTGGGTAATTTCGAGCCGGTGAAGAACAGCTCGCTCATGTCGATGACATTCGGTAGTCAGGCGAATATTGAACAGGACCCTCGATTTCCCCAATCAGAAGTGCCTGGATCGCAGCCCCCTGGGGCACCGCTTCCACCGGGAGCTCCTGCGGGACCCCCGGTGCCACCAGGAGCTCCTATGCCTCCGGTAGGTGGCAATCTCGAAATACCTCCAGGAGGAGAATCGCCCGGTTTTCCACCGCCAAACTTCGATCCTCCGACCGCTGACGCAGTTCCTGGCCAACCGCCGGGAATGCCACCTCACAGCGCGGGCAAAAACCCACCATGGGGTCAGTCAGCTCCGCCGGCCATTACGCCCGGCCAATCGCAGCCCTTGCCGCCAGGTGCTCCGCATGATTCACCCGGCAATTTTCCACCGGGCATGCCGCCCAAGCGTGGAGGTTCGGATGGTCCGGTTTTCCGATTCGCAAAAGGAGGCGTCGATAAAGGGCCCATTGGTCCGCCACCTGGTTTGCCGGGAGATATAAAGCCAACGCCCGGCAAGTTTCCGCCGGCGAATCCTGCCCGATCTGATTCACCACCGTTTGATCGTGCTGCTCCGGGGAACGCTCCACCGAATATCGATCCGCCTGAGCCCCCCAACTTCGAGAATCCTGAATCGTTTCCGCCGACGCCTGATCACCCGTTACCGCCCGGAACTCCGCCCGGCAACTATGTGAACTTTGACGAGCCGGATGATCCTCCATCGTTTACAAATTTCCCTCCTGAAGAACCTGGCAAGTCTTTCCCGCCCGGAAGCCAAAACGTGCCGCCGTGGGAAAACAAAGGGGGCTTCGGCCAGGGAGCGAATCCGAATCTCGATTTCGGTTCGGACGATTTCGGTCCGAGCATTGGTCCAGCTCTCGACTTTGAGGAAGATCCGGAAGACGACCCCAAGCTTGGACCTCCATCCTTTTCGCCCCCGAGCGGGCCGTCGTTTACCAATCAGCAAGGGCCCGTCGGAGGTAACCTTAATTTAATAGGCTTTTCGGACGAGGAAGAGCCGGCCGCGAAGTTTTCGCCCCCACCCACATTTGAGAAACCAGATGAATCGTTAGGCGATTCACCAAACTTTGTCGAACCGAAACGGCCGGAATCGCCAGCCGATTGGCGAAATCCAGACTACGCTTCGTCGACGCCACCAGCCTCGATTTCTGAGGAGCAACCGGCTGCTGAGAAACCGACGCCTATCACGTCGATTCGTGGGCTTTGCTTCCAGGAAGAGATCGCTAAGTCGAACTACCCTGTCTATCACAGTATTATCGAGGGTGTGCCTCAGGTTCCGTTTTCTCCGTTCGCTTTGATCCGTGAACTATCGAAGCTTGCAAAGCCGGTCTTGTCGATTCATTTTCTACGAGCGGAGAAGAGCATTCCTGAGGACCTGGCAGGAGTGCCTCTGCGGGGTGATCTGGACGAGAAGTTCGCCGCGCTCGGTGGACCGATGCTTTACTGCCCAGAAGACTTGGAGCCGTTCCGCGAGATCATTGAAGAGTTGTGGGGAATGGATGCCATCAGCTGCTTGTTCACCCACGGTGACCCGAAAGCAGTCGTCGAGCATTTCCGGGAAGGGCTGTTTGCTCCGACGCGGGGAGACCTGCCGGCACCAGGGCCTGGGCCACAATTCTTTGCCATCTTTTCGCCGAACTTGCTGACGACTTTTCTTTCGCAGCGAGACCAGGAAATTATCGATGAGCTGCTGGGTGACTCCGTGCAAGGCGTCCTCACCGAAGTTGCCGACATGCCTGATAGTTGGCAACTGTTCACGAAGAAGCCTTGGACGGAATCGCTTAAAAAGCTAGGCATGAATCGCGTCGTCGAACAATCGCAATAGACGAACATCTCGATACCAATTTAGGAAGACAGCCTCGGGGGACATCATGGCGGAGATTCAAGTCGGGGGTTCGCGCAGTCATGCGCCAGAGGTAAACGAAAAGACGCCGCTGCACATTTTGTTAATCGGTAATTTCCGAGGCAGTGTGCATGATGATGCAGCGAAGACCGTGAGCGTCGATCGCGACAATCTGTATGAATTGCCAGAGCAATTAGGCGTTTGCTTGAATGGAATTCTCGCTTCGGCTGATGGCCAGACCGAGCAGATCGAATTCCACGAGTTCGAAGATTTCGAGCCGGACGAACTATTCGAGAAGTTATCGCTGTTTGAAAACTTGCGAACACTGCGACGTCGGCTTTTGAACCCCAAGCACTTTGATTCGGCCGCAGCTGAAGTGATGAGCTGGGCCCGATCGTCGGAAGTTTCTTCCGCAGCAGAGGCGACCGAAGCGTCCGGTGTTTCGGCAGCGGCACCAGGGTCGGAAGATCTTTTCGCAGACGTACTTTCTCAATCGCACGACGCCAGCGGTTCGCCATTGGAAACAGGCAATTGGGAGGCGTTCATACAAGAGGTGCTTGCCGGGAGCAACATCCAGAAAGTCGATCCACGCCAGGATGATTTGGTTGCCCTCGTGGATCAGGCGATTGAAGAATCGATGCGGTTGGTCCTGCGTAGCCCTAAGTTTCGTTCGTTGGAAATGAACTGGCGTGGACTGCGGTGGCTAACTTTTCAGATCGAGACGCACGCGAAGCTTAAGTTCTACGTGCTGGACATCTCGGCTCAAAGATTTCGAGAAGCACTCGAATCGGACGACTGGCAGAGCGGCTGGTTGGCCGAGACGATTACGAAGCCATCCAAAACGCCAGGAGCAATTCCTTGGGGAATGGTTGGCTGTTTGTTTCCATTGGGCGTGAATCAAGACGACTTAATCCTAGCCGCGAAACTGGGAGATCTGTGTCAAAACGCTGGGGCTGCTGCCGCAGTTGAGCTTCGAGCCACCAAGCCAGACTGGCTTAAGATGGACGACGCGGTCCATGACTTTTGGCAGGCCAATCGCATGACGCGACCGATGTTGAACGTGGCAGGGCTTTGGCCACGCGTTCAATTGCGGTTGCCGTATGGAAAGAAGTATAAATCAACCGACCGTTTCTCGTTTGAAGAGGTCTCGCAGCCAGGCGGAAGCCAATTGGCATGGGGAAGTCCTGTGTGGCTGGCCTGTGCCGCAATCGCCCAAGGCTATAACGAATCAGGCTGGGGGCTCGATACATCTGCGGTATCCCAGTTCGGCGACTTGCCGCTCTATTACGATCCGGCTGACGATGGCGATGCCTACCCTTGTGGCGAGCACCTGTTGACGGACGAAGAGTTCGCCAAGCTGATGGAGCTGGGATTAAGCCCCGTCATTTCGTTCAAGAATCAGGATCGTGTTCAAGTGCGTGGGCTTCAGTCCATGCGTGGCGGAAAGCTGCAGGGACCTTGGAGCTGAGTCGCAGCAAGCTCGTTCACTAAAAAAAGAGGCTGCCTGCGAAATGCTGGCAGCCTCTTTCTAGTTTGAGACCTCGCGAGATCTTACTGGCCGAGGATGTACGAGAACATCAGCGGGGCAACGATCGACGCGTCGGAGTTGATCATGAACTTCGGGCTATCTTTACCGAGCTTGTACCAGGTAATCTTTTCGTTCGGTACCGCACCGCTGTACGATCCGAACGAAGTCGTCGAGTCAGATATCTGGCAGAAGTAGCTCCACAAGTTCGAGTCCCGCATTTCCAGGTCTTGCAGGATCAGCGGCACCGCACAGATGGCAAAGTCGCCGGCGATACCACCACCGATTTGGTAGAAGCCGATTCCTTTCTTTTCATGCTCCAAGTACCACTTCACCAAATCCTGCATCATGCGAGTGCCAGGGTGAATGACGTTGTGGGTCGACAGCGTGCCATCGTAAACACGAGCGGCAAAGATATTGCCCAGCGTCGAATCTTCCCAGCCAGGGGTGAAGACGGGAATGCCTTTTTCATAAGCGGCGAGCACCCAGCTGTTTTCTGGGGGGATCTGGTAATGCTCTTGAAGCTTGCCATCTTTCAGCAAGCGGAAGAAGTAATCAACAGGGAAATGTTGTTCCCCTTTCTCGTCAGCTTCTTTCCAGTATTCCAGCAAGTTGTGCTCGAAGTGACGGATGACCGTTTCCGGAATACAAGTGTCCGTCACGCGATTGAATCCACCGTCGCGAAGTTTCAATTCTTCTTCCGGCGAAAGATCGCGGTAGTTCGGGCACAATTCGTATTCGTCGTGAGCAACGAGATTGAAGAAATCTTCTTCGAAGTTGGCCGCAGTACAGCTGATAGCGTGGACTTTGTCTTGGCGGATCATCTCGGCCAGCGAGATGCCTAATTCAGCGGTACTCATTGCGCCGGCGATCGACATGAACATCTTGCCGCCACCTTCGACCATAGACTTATACGTCTTGGCCGCATCCAGCATCTCGCGTGCATTGAAATGGCGGTAGTGCTTCTCCATGAACGCGCTGATGCTCATCGGCAATCTCCTGAGGAATACTGGGGCAGCCATTTTGGCCAAAAACCCCCGGGGCAAACTTGGTGAACGTAAGGCGCGAAATTATATCAAGGGGGCAACGCGTGTGAAATCGGGTGAGAACACGGTATGCGTAGACCCGTACACCTCGCCGCTGAATCGGTAATAATTCAGCAGTCACGACGAATAACGAAACGGCAACCCTGTATCGTACCCCAGGAAGTGAACGCCCCCCATGGTTTACCTCGCCGCAGTTCTACTTGCTTTGCTCAATAGTTTTGCCTGGCTGACAACATTCATCACGTTGCCGGGCAACTGGATTTTGCTGTTGTTCACCGTGCTTTACGCTTATTTTCTTCCGCCGGACTATTATCCGCGGGTCAGCTGGACCGTCGTCATCGTAGTCGCCGTGCTGGCCGTCGTCGGCGAGGTGGTCGAATTCTTGGCCGGAGCCGCAGGTGCCGCTAAGCAGGGAGGCAGCCGCTGGGGTGTCTTTCTGTCGATCGTCGGGGCGTTCATCGGCAGCCTGACAGGGGCCGTCTTGCTAAGTTTCATTCCGCTACTGGGAACCATGATTGGTGCGCTGCTAGGCGGGGCGCTCGGCGCGTTTGGAGGGGCCTGGCTAGGCGAACACAAAAGCGAAAAGACCCGTGAAGAACGAATGGCGATCGGCCAAGGAGCGTTTCTCGGCAGGATCCTCGGCACCGTCGGCAAGTTGATCGTCGGCGTGATGATGTTGGTGCTCGTCACGCTCGATTCATTTTTCGATCTGAAAAGAGAACCCATTCCGGAACAGGTTCCAACCGAAACGCCGGTCACTTACTTCGACAACTCGAAGTCAAACGACGCTTTGTCGTCAGAAACGTCAGCACTCAGATCGGTAGTACGAATCGAGTGATACTTCTTGGGGATGTTGTCGGCGTACTTCGTCGTCGGCGGCGAATTGGGGTTTCTCGAAGGAACTTCCACTAAAGAAGGTTCGACGGCAATTTTGTATTCGCCAGGAGGAACCGCGATTTCGTAGCTGCCGTCGCCGATATCGCCCCGTGCCGCGTGACCTGTGGCTGTATTTTCAAAGGAAATGGAACCACCTTGAACAGGCTTGCCGTCCAGCGAAACCTGACCGGTAACGGTCACTCGATGAGGGCCGGACGGGCCACAGCCAATCATGAAAAGCAGCAAAGCGAAAAACGAAACGTATTTAAACATTCGATCTGATGGGGAAGAAGATGGGCAATCGAAACCGCATGGCGAGTTAGCTCGCCATGCAACAGTTGACACAACAATTACGGTAGTTGCGTGACGTTTCCATCATCTCGATCGGCCAGGTTCTTGCCGACGTTGATATCCAGAGTTTCAGGGAGAAAGCGAACCGAAGCATCCGAGACAATCGCCAATGCTCCGCCAGGATGGGCCGACTGAATGGGCGTATTGCAGGCCAGCGGTTTCGCCCAATTGCCACCGATGATGTTGGTACCGATGCCTTGACGCACGGTCGTAATGTTCCAACAGCGGTCGTCGGTTCCCCATGAATCGTCAGTGCCATCAGGGCGAGCAATAATCTTGGCTCCCATGTACCAACCACTTACTGGATGCCCGCGTCCATCAAACGTTTTGTTGGTGCCATCGACGGTGAAGCCAGATTGCTCGGAGACACAGATCGTGTTCGACGTACCATCGGTAATATCACGGAAGCTGGTCCCGACGAAGTTTCGGAACACGCCACCATCCGAGACCGAGCTGCTGTTGTAAGCGGCAAAGTCAGTGCTGATGTGGTTATCGCTTCCAGCGATCAGGATGTAGTCGGTCTTGTGGACTTGAACTTGATCTCCGGAAGGGCCAGCGGTTCCAAAGCGGGGAAGGGCACTCGAAGGACAAGAGTAGCCTTGGACTTCGATGTCTTTGACCAAGTTGCGTAGCGGACCAGAGCCTGTGGAACCAAGCCAGAACGTCATGCTGAAGTCGTTGGACGTTGTACGGATTTGATCCCAGAACGCTCCTTGTTCAATGTACGGCAACAGGCAGACCCAAGCAGTCGGACCGTGGGCACCCGTGTTCCAGCGACCGGCAATCGAAGATGGCGGGAACGTGCCGTGGGTGTCGTGGTAATTGTGTAGAGCCAAGCCAATTTGCTTGAGATTATTGCTGCAACTCATTCGGCGAGCTGCTTCTCGGGCCTGTTGGACGGCTGGTAAAAGTAACGCGATCAGTACGCCGATGATCGCGATCACCACCAGCAATTCGACAAGCGTAAAGCCTCTTCTTCGCATTCTCGTCGGTTCCTGTTTGAGTTGCAAAAGTTCTCAATTATTCCGCAAATATCTTAAGTTTAGAACGATTCTTCCTACCGGCAATGGAGTGAAGTGGGCTAATGGCATATGAAATGGCAAAAATGCCATATTGAAGGAGTGTTTTTGGATGCTGAGCCATCCGAAGGTGGGGAGGTCGGTTTTGGCGTGCGGTGCTGATTGGCTAATTCGAGGGGGTTAGGTGTCCTCATCCAGGATCGACACGTGCGAAATCGGCGGGTGCAGCAGCGGGGCGAAAACCTTCGTCAGCATCGGCATGACGACCCAGGCCAGCGTGATGGTCACGCACATGGTCGTGAGGGCAACGGTCATTAAGCTGGGGATTGCCGTCAGGTACGGGGGCAGCAGCGTGCCCCAGAACAGCACCGAAGGAAACACACCAAGCCACGTGATGATGGCCATCTTCCAGCGTGGAGGGCTGGTGCGTGGATCACGAAAGAATGCTTCTAAGCCATGAAGCTTTCGGCGTGTTGCCTCTTCCACCACCAATGGTTTTGTCAGTTCGTGAAATTGACGAAAACGCTCCGATTGATAAAACGCGTCGCAGGACGACTGATCTTCGAACGAACGCAGAATTCCGTACTCGCACCCATGGGTTCCCGGAACAGGGGCTAACAACAAAACGCCAGCTGTTCCTGGCTCGTGAAGCGATTCCCGTGCGAAATTTCGTAAAGCAGCTTCGTATTCTGCTTCTTTTCCTGGCTTCGCCTGGTGGGTGATCGCAACATGCACACGGCTCATGACTGCCTCGATGGTAGGTTAAGAAATCGTTCTACGTGATGATACGTAACCGGAGTGGTTAATCGGTACTCGCTATGACTGTCCTCGCTACCGACGGCAATGCGAAGATGTTCAGAGTTCGAAATTCTTGCTGCACGAACCATTTTTCTAGCAACCATTGTGTGGTCTCTCACGATAACCTGCACGACGCGGGACTTATCAAACAATCGGAGGAACCGAAATATGTGGCAGATCAGTGCATCGGTAGGAAGTTACGAAAGTGGAGCGGTGAATCATGCAGCGGACGTGACCACGGTGCAGAAAATGTTAACCGAAATCACGCGTAAACTCATGAATCCCTTGTTCGATCCGAAAGGGATTGATGGCAAGATCGCTCGCACGGCAGCACTTTCCAGTACGGTCAAAGCGATCACCCATTTTCAATCGCAGCGTGTAGGACTCGCGCGGCCGGACTCGCGGATCGACGTTAATGGTAAGACATGGAACACGATGACATCGATCATCGGCGCTGTGGCCCCACCTCCTCCAACACCGATCGGCGGCAACATCACGTTGACCGTGCAGCATGGTGGTTTGATTCCCAAAGGAACCAAGCGTGAGGGTAATATCGCCCATACGTTTGAAGGACTTTACGAATCGAAGTTTATTCTTTCCGGAGGCGGCGTCGGGGGAAGCTTCCGCGGGTCGATTTGGCCGGACGATATGACACGAAAGGGCCGCGTCGTGGATGGTACCTATCCGCTGCATATCGGTTTTCACAAGGGTGGCAACAAGGCTCAACAGGAAGCCAAAGACCTGGTCGTGAAGTGGGAAGGCATTCGGGCAGGGCTGTTGGTCAACATGCGAGAGTCGGTTCCTGTGACAAGTGACAACGCTGCCAAGGTAACTTCGCAAGGGATCAATGTGCACAATGGTCAATACAACTCGCGTGGCTCGGACGGTTGCTTGACAATTCAACCGACCGATTGGACTCGATTCATTCAGGTGTTTCTCGATGGATTCCCGAACATTCAAGATTGGCACAAAATGTACGCTAATACGGGAAAGAAGATTGGCGACCTGATTATCAAGCCGTAGGTGCTTGCCAATAAAAAAGGGTGAATGCGATCGAGATCGCGTTCACCCTTGGATGCGTCACTAATTCAAGCTTCTCTATTCGCTGCCGAATCCATTGGGTGGCAATGCGTCGGGACTGCCGAACCCATTGGGGGGAAGCTCTTCGTCCGGGGCGCTACCAAATCCATTCGGAGGAAGTTCGTTACCGCCGCTCCCGAAACCACTTGGAGGAAGAACATCCGGCGTGTTCCCTGCTGGGGCATTGGTCTGCGAATCGGTCGTTTCTTCGTCGTCGAATTTGGGTGGTGGTTTCAGGTCGCCTGCGATGAGTCCTCGCGTCGTGACATCGGTGGTTCCCAAACCGCGAGCATACTGCGGATGCATGACTCTCGCTGGTAGGTCGACATTCTCGAAGTAGGAAACGCTAAGCTTTTCGTAGCCAGGCACACGTGACTGAATCGATTCTTCTGGTCGAATCGTAATGAAGGGTGGTAGCCCACTTCGCATTTGGCTACTCCAAAGGTCTTCGTCCTTAACGGCGATCTTGAGTTTGTAGAGATTAGGAGTGTAAGTCACGGACTCGCGACGATAGACCCCCGGCCCGGAAACAACATACTCGGTAGTGACAGAATTCTGACGTTCCGCATCAGCGTACATGATTGCGTAGGGATTCTCCTGGTCGAGAATCCAATCATTTTCTTCGATCTTCTTTTTCAGTGCGACGTAAACGTCTTGGTTGATTTCGTCGCCGCAACGAACCTCCAAGCGAATACGCGTACCTGGTTTGATGATCTCGAGATCTTCGCGGTTGATCCCATCAAACACGTCCATCACTTTCGGGCCAGGCAGTCGGACGTTGCCTACCGCCAAGCCAGAGTTGCCGTTGTCGTCCTCGACGATCGCACTGTAAACCAAGTGGTCGTTGATGACGTGAACCAAGGGGCGTTCGGCCGCACCCCGCTGCGTTTTGCCTTGGAATTGATAGCTCCAGAGCACGATTCGCTGGGGAAGACTGAAGAGATACATTTCTCCACGAGCCGTTGCCATAAGCTTGTCGTTTCCAAGCCAGAAGAGATCGTTCACCGAGGCACTGCCAATCTGGTCGGCATGATATTTGAGCGGCTGCTTCGAGGCGTCGGTCAAATCCCAGACAGTGATCTGGTTTCTGTCGAGCACCGCGACACGTTTGCCATCTTCACTGACGGCGATAGCGTTCGATCCGTTCGGAGCAGGAAGCGAAGTCAATGTCGTTCCTGACAGGGGTTCAAAGACACGAACCTTCTTATCTTCCGGCAGAAACCCGTAACGTTTCGAGCCACTGAACGTCGGCAACGGTTTGAAGAACGACTCTTGCTTGAAACGGTAGGCGATCGTTTTTCCGGCAATGTCCCAGCCAACGTACTCGCCATCGTTCCGCCGCTGCAGGACCGTGTTGCCATCGATCAGTCGAGCATAGGGTGTGTCCTTCAGGCCTTCGCTCGGGCTCGTTTCCCAGCGAACGACAGGCTTCACCGATTCATCGGTCGGAAGAACTTCCCAGATCGCTAAGGCGATTTCTTTATCGCGAGCATGTACGTCACCCTTGGTATAGCTGTACGTCAACAGCCGATGAGTCGGCGGGTGATAGTCGAGAACAAATTCGTTCTCGGGCAACTTCTGCTCGTTGATGACTTTTTGTTCAGAAACCGAAATCCACAAAATACGCGTGATTGGTTTTTGATTGCGGTGCGACCAGCGTGGATGGACTTCGCCGGAAGCAAGGATCAGCGACTGCGGACCACCAACAGGGATGATCACGCCGAACTCTTCACCCCAGAAGCTGGCGTCTGTTCGGCCAAACGCGACGCCCCCTTCGCGAAGTCGCATATAGGCAGGGAGTGGGTCTGGCAGAATGGCAATTCGGCCATCCCCGGCACCGAAGGAAGAGGAGATCGTGTTGCCGGATCCTGATTCCGAGAAACGCTCGGCCGGAAGGTTTTCTGGAACGGGAGTAATCGCGCTACCCATCTCACGTTTCAATCGCTCGATGTAGCTTTGGTCCGATTCGCTGAGTTTGGCAATCGGAACTTCTAACTCGGTCATGTCCTCTTTGCGGATCTTCAGCATTTCCCCTTCAACGCCTAATGGAGCAGCAAGGACTTTGAACGAACCGGAAGCATCTTTCCAAGTTCGGGCCGGTCCGACGGCACCATCTTCAAACGCAAAACGCACCGCGCGGGGGTGGTAGACATCGCGTTTGAGGCTCAACCGGGAAGAGGTTTCGATCAGCAACTCACCACGGCGATTGATATCGACCACGGTGCCGTTCTTCCATTCGTTTCGCCAGTCGTCGTAGACCTGAACGACGTCGCCAACTTTGTATTTTCCTGCTTCGGCGACAAGCGGAAAGATTGCGAGAAGCAGCGGGACAAGAAGCCATGCCCCAATAAAACGATCCAGTTTCATCAAATTCACCATGCCCAGGGCGGATAGGACGTTGAAAAAGGTATTTGCCGTGAGGATGTGGTTGTTGCAACGAGACGCGCGGGTTCGTCTCGGGGTGGATTCACCCTATGAACGCTCCTAAGCGGCTACGTCCGGGGGGTGAGTGGCCATCCTGTGACACTTATTATGTCAACGATGATGTCTCGTGTCAGGTCGAATTCTCAGGATTTGATCAAACCTCCACAAAACACCCATATTGTCGCTACGTTATGTTCAGGCGCAAAGAAAAAGGACCCAATAATTCGGGTCCTTTTCATGAAACTTCGTTCGATCTGCGATCGGCCTAATTAGGTAGGCATTTGGCTGCTGAGACCGCCAGCGGCTGGCACATAGCACAGCTTGGTATAGTCAGCGACCATGCGGTGAGCACTGAATCGCCAAGCCGAAGTGCTGATGCTGTACATCATGCGTTTGATCCAGTCGCGCGGCAAACCGTCGACGTCGCGGTCGTAGTACAGCGGAATGACTTCGTTCTCGAGCACTTTGTACAAGTCTTCCGCGTCGCGGGCATCTTGCTTGGCCGAATCGGTGTGAGTTCGACCGGTGCCGATGGCAAAGCCGTTGCGGCCATCGTAGGCTTCAGCCCACCAACCATCGAGAATCGAGCAGTTTAAACCACCGTTAAGAACGACTTTCTGGCCGGACGTTCCGGATGCTTCCAGCGGCTGACGTGGATTGTTCAGCCAGACGTCGACGCCCTGAATCAGGTGGCGGCAAACATTGATGTCGTAGTCTTCGATGAAGACGATCTTATCGCGGAACTGCGGATCGTGTCGCAGGTTCTGGATCTTCTTGATCTTCGCTTTCCCTGGCTCATCTTTCGGGTGAGCTTTACCACTGAAGATGAACTGAACCGGACGATTCGGATCGCTCATCATCTCGACCAAGCGATCGACATCCGACATGAACAAGTCAGCGCGTTTGTAGGTGGCGAAGCGACGTGCGAACCCGATCGTCAGGACGTTCGGATCCAGCACGGTTCGTGCGCGTTCCACCGATTCATCACTCTCACCTCGGCGACGACATTGACGCGAGATACGGCGACGTACGAACTGCAACAGCAAGTTCTTCAGCGTGGCGTGCGTTTCCCACAGTTCGCCTGGGTCGACGTCGTGGATATGCTGCCACACGTCCGATTCACCCATACGTTCGTACCAGCCACTGGGGAAGTGGCGATCGTAAAGTTGCAGCATCTGCCAGGCGATCCACGATGGGATATGCACACCATTGGTGATATGCCCAATCGGAATTTCTTCCTCGACTCGCCATGGCCAGAGGTGAGCCCACATGCTGCGGGAAACGTGCCCGTGCAGTTGGCTCACGGCGTTTGCCCGACGCGAAGCCTTCAGGCCGAGAACCGTCATGCAGAACGTTTCGTGCTGGTTGTTGGTATCGACGCGGCCAAGGCCCATCAGTTGTTCGTGCGAGATGTTGATCGATTCACGCAGTTGGCCCAAGTGTTCTTCGATCAGGCCGGCATCGAAGCGGTCGTGACCAGCGGGAACCGGCGTGTGCGTCGTGAAGACGGTACGCTTAGCGACTTCGCGAAGGGCGTCGTCGAAGCTCATGCCATCTTCGTGCATATGATCACGAACAGCTTCCAGCGTAGCAAAAGCACTGTGGCCTTCGTTCAGGTGATAAACGCCTGGGGTGATACCGAGGGCCTTCAAGGCTTTGATACCACCGACGCCAAGCACCATTTCCTGACGGATACGCGTGCGTTCGTCGCCACCATACAAGCGGCTGGTCAGTTCGCGATCTTCAGGACTGTTGCCTTCGACGTCGCAGTCGAGCAAAAACAGCGGCACGCGGCCGACATTCATCTGCCAGACTTTCGCCAGCAGATTGCCATCTTTCATTTCGATGGTGACGGTGATGTGCTTGCCATCGGGATCCGTGGCTGGCTTCATCGGAAGGTTCTCAACTTTCGTGTCGAGGTATTCTTCCATCTGGTAGCCTTCTTCGTTCAGGTGCTGCTTGAAATAGCCCTGATCGTAGAACAAGCCGATGGCGACCAATGGAACACCCAGTCCGCTGGCACTTTTGATATGGTCGCCGGAAAGAACTCCGAGACCGCCGGAATAAATCTGAATCGATTCGTGAATACCGAATTCAGCCGAGAAGTAAGCGACCGGCTTACCACCGAGCACACCAGCATGGGTATCAGCCCAAGGGGTGCTGCTGGCCATGTATTCTTTCAGTCGGCGATACGCGTGGTTGATGCGGCTATACAGCACCATTTCCGCCACGCGTGTTTCCAGTCGCTCCGGAGTGAATTCGCGAAGCAGCGCGATCGGATTGTGATCTAACTGTCGCCAGCGAATGGGGTCGAGATCTCGAAACAGGTTGAAAACGTCTGGCTGCCAGGTCCACCACAAATTGTTAGCCAAAGACATGCACTTTTCGTACAGCTTCTCGGCGGAGAGTTCGACTGGTGCTGTCACGTTTTCGTCCTCGGTTCTTGCCATTTCAGCCTGGCTCATCGCGGTCACCTAACTGGTTGAAGATACAAGGGCTTCTGAATCCATGCACACTGGCAATGTAGCGAGTTGATTTCCAACGTGCGACCCCTGCAAGCAATCGCAGGGTAGGGTTTATGCTAGGAAATTCATGCAAGCATCCGATCAAAGTCCAATCCCCCTCGGCAATCCTTTCGCAGCTTGCCAGCTTGGCGTAGCTTACGACCGCAAAGCGATGGAATCGTTCACGACTGGTTTCCGAGGAACGTCTCCTTAGGGAGGTCAACTTACCTTGGCGGAGTGGACTGCTCGATGCGAAAAACGAATCATCGCATGCGGAATCTGTCCGATGATTCATCGCGGACTCGAGACGCTTCTCGGTATCGCATCAAGTCGATCAGCAGGGAAAGAACGGTCAGCGTATGACTTGCTATTCCGCTCACATTGGGAATGATGGATTGAATGCGAAAACAACGAGCGGTGTGGATTCGCAAAACAAGTGCCAACAAGCCAGCGGTGCTGGCGCCATCGCCTGCCAGCGAGAATTCAAATGACCGATAAAGAAATCATTACGCCCGATTCAGACAACCTTGGGGCACTTTGTGCGCAGCTAAGCGAAAAGGCAAAATCTCTGCAAACCGCGCAAGATTGGCCAGCAGAGCAGCTACAAATTTGTGCAGACCATGGGGTCTTTCGCTGGTTCATCGCTCAAGAGCAGGGCGGTCTGGGGTGGACGCCGGAAGATGTCGTGCGTGGATATCTCGAACTTTCAGCCGCATGTTTGACTACCACATTTGTCATCACGCAGCGAACAGGGGCATGCCGACGAATTGCCTCGAGCGAGAACGAACGGCTCAAGCAGTCGCTATTGCCAGATCTCTTATCAGGGCAGACGTTCGCGACGGTGGGAATCTCGCACTTAACCACCAGCCGGCAACACTTGAAGAAGCCGGCATTGCTCGCAACGGAAGTCGAAGGGGGCTACCAACTTGATGGATATAGCCCATGGGTAACTGGCGCGAAGGAAGCGGACACTTTGGTGGTGGGGGCCAGTTTGGAAGACGGCCGGCAAATGCTGCTCGCTGTTCCAACAACGGCAGCAGGAATTGAAGTCGGGGCCCCTGCAGAGCTAGTCGGCTTGTCGGCGAGTCAAACAGGACCGGTCAACTTCAACGGGACGTTCTGCCCGCAAGACTGGCTGCTCGATGGACCTCGCGAAGATGTCATGAAGAAGGGGAAAGGGGCAAACACGGGCGGCCTGGAAACTTCGACGTTGGCCGTAGGACTTTCGACCGCTGCGTATCGATACCTCGTCGAACAGCGAGAAAAACGAACCGAATTCGCGCAGCCGACCGAGCACTTCGAGGCCGAGCTCGAGTCCCTCAAAAACGACCTCCTAGCGGCTGCTTCAGGAGAGCCTCAGTGCGATCCAATGCAGATCCGTTCGCGTGCCAACAGCTTGGTTCTGCGGATCACGCAGGCCGCCCTAAGTTCAGCCAAGGGAGCCGGTTACCTGCAAGGGCATCCGGTCGGACGATGGTGCCAGGAAGCGCTGTTTTTCCTTGTCTGGAGCTGTCCTGCGAACGTCCTGTCCGCGAACTTGTGCGAACTTGCTAGAATTGAGGGCTAAACAAGATTCGCACCTCGCAAACGTAAGTACGCCGCATGTCCGATAACGTCGAAATCACCTGGCACGATCACCATGTTTCTCGCGCCGATCGAGAGAAACTTAATGGGCACAGCGGCGGCGTTGTTTGGTTCACTGGGCTCAGCGGTAGCGGAAAAAGCACCGTCGCGAATGCGGTCGACGCGAAGCTGCATCAACTCGGAATTCACACGTTCCTGCTCGATGGCGACAACGTCCGTCATGGCTTGAACGCGAGTCCCAAGATCTTGGAAGAAAGCTACTCGCCAGAGGTCGCCAAGCGATTCGGTTTAGGCTTCGGGGCAGACGATCGGGCCGAGAATATTCGGCGAATCGGCGCGGTCGCGGATCTCTTCTGCCAAGCCGGAGTGCTCGTGCTGACAGCGTTCGTCAGTCCCTATCGGGCCGATCGCGACGCCGTTCGTAAGATAGTCGAAACGAGCGGAAACGCTGGGGACTTTCTCGAAGTGTTCGTCGATACGCCGCTGGAAATCTGCGAGCAACGCGATCCGAAAGGGCTGTACAAAAAGGCTCGGGCCGGTGAGATCAAAGGGTTTACGGGAATCGACGATCCGTATGAAGCTCCGAGTCAGCCGGAACTCCATTTAGCAGGTGGTGATTGCTCGCCAGATCAGCTAGCGGATCAAGTAATCGAACAGCTGCGAAAGCTCGGTAAAGTGCCGCAAGTTTAACTTGACCATCTGTTGGTCGAGTTCTACAACTAATGGGGTGCATCGCTGCCCTTGAGGAACACTTGCCGCGACGGATTTTTCCGCAGTGATGCCGCCTCAGCTTCTCCTGCTCTCAGCCCAGGCTTGCCCGGACAAAACGCACCTGTCTCGGGGAAATCGCCTTCCAGAGGATTAACGGATGATCAGTTCCTCGATGAAAGACATTCGCTCGCGCGTGGCTACGGCGCTGGCGGCCAGCAATGTCCCCCGCCTCCGATTCATTCAGGTCGAACTCGACGACTCGCACGAGAACGCCGTTTGCCTCAGTGGACGTGTCGCTTCCTTCTATCAGAAACAGCTCGCCCAAGAGGTCGTTCGGGCCATCGATCGTGAAGTCGAAGTGCGGAACAATCTTAGCGTCGAAGAGCCTTCCGCGTCGTAGCGGGATATTGAGTTTCTTTACCCGGAAACGGCGCAGCGCTCGTGTAAACTTGTAAGAAATTCTTTGCAAAGAGTGCGCAGATTCGCGTAAAATGGCGCACGAAACGAATTTCGACGCAAACCAGCCCAGCTCAAGCGGCGTCGCGCGATCTCTTTAGGCCACTTTGCTCTGATCGGTTTGCCAATCGAGTTGCCGTTGGGCCGCTCGCAGCACATCTTCCACCGCCAGATCTCGCATGCAGCGGTGATGCTTCAAGGGGCACTCTCGCTCCGCGCACGGGGCACAGTCGGCGCCGGACGAAAGGATCAGCTCGTGCGGGTTATAGTTCTCTGCCCAGCGTGGATCGGTCGGGCCGAAAATCGCTACGGACGGCGTGTTGAATGCCGCGGCGAAATGACGTGGGCCGGAATCGGTCGTGATCATCAGCGACGCCATGTTGATCACCGCTTTGCTCAAGCCGATGCTCGGATTCTCTTCGGCGAGACTGCGAACGAATGGGTGGTTCACTTCGCGCTGGATTTGGGCGACCGTCTCACGCTCGCTCGGGCCGCAAATCAGCAGTACCGCATTGCGTGGGTCTTCAACCAAACGCCGGGCAAACACCGTGTAATAGTCAGCCGGCCAATGCTTCGCGCCGCCGTAGGCTCCGCCGGTGTTGAAGACAATCACGCGGCGTTCGAAGAAGCGGTACTGACGCCAAAGCACTTGGGCACGCAGGTCGTCCACTTCGGTGAAGCCAAGTTCGCAGTGACGCGTGCGAACGTCATAGCCGGCAAGCTCGGCGAGGGAAAGATAATAGTCGACGGCCGAAACAGGAATGCGTTTGCCGTTTTCAGTCGGTGGATTCAATGCGTGAGTCAGCAGGGGACCACGGCCGTAGCGACGATAACCGACTCGCTCTTTCGCACCGCCAAGGTAAGCCAGTCCGGCAGAGCTCATCGAGTTGGGCAGCAAGATGGCCTGATCGAAACGTTGCTGGCGAATCTTCTTCACCACGCTCAGAAAGCGTTGGCTCGCGTCGTTCGACTTCTTATTCCACAGGATCACGTCGTCCAGGAAGTTGGTACCGGCCAGCACATCTTGAACGTATGGCTTCATGATGCCGACAACGCGATCGCCTGGCGATAGGCCTTCGCGAATTGCTCGCAATGTTGGCGTCGCCATGACGACGTCGCCAATCCAATTGGGCAAAACGACCGCGATGTTTCGTGAGCCAGACATGGCAGGTCCTAAATGCTTTTTAGCGGGAGTGAACCGATTAAATTGGGTAGCCCTGTTTGCTTGCAAACTGGGGAGCGAAGCGAATCGCGGTCAGTGTGTTTGGGCAGGCCTCTTGGCGAAACCTCTGTTCGGCTTCGCCTCCTCAGGTTGCAAGCAACCGTGGGCTGCCCGGGATTGTTGGCTTGGCTATACCTGTCGAGGCGATAGCCACCATTCGCTTCAGTCGGCAAGATGGCTATCCACGAAGACGTCGTTAGCCATCCTACGACTTGGTTTGCCCCTCACCCTAACCCTCTCCCCTCGGGGGCGAGGGGACCAGATGAATAAGGCAGCCCCACGCAGTCGTGAGCGTGGCACTTGGTATATTCGCTTAGGCGGCCGTGCGGCGGATGGTTTCGTTCGCGGCGACCTTCTGGATGATGTCGGTCGTCGAGAAGCCACCCACGATATCGACCAGGCGAATCTCGCCGCCATATTCCTGCAGGATGTCGTACCCGGGAATTTCTTCCGGCACGTAGTGGCCTCCTTTGACCAGCACGTCGGGACGGACCGCTTTAATCAGTTCGTACGGCGTGTCTTCGCCGAAGACGACCACGTAATCGACACACGACAAAGCGGCCAGCATCGCGGAGCGTTCGGTCTCGCTGATCACGGGACGCGTGGGGCCTTTCAGCTTGGAAACACTTTCGTCGCTGTTCAAGCCAACCACGAGCACTTCGCCCATCTTCGACGCTTCGGTCAGGTTGCTCACATGACCAAAATGCAAAAGGTCGAAGCAGCCGTTGGTGAAAACGATTTTCTCGCCCCGACGACGATGTTCTTCGGCGATCGAAGCAATTTGCTCGTGCGTGATAATCTTCTTCTGACCAGGCAGCAAGTCGGTTCGCAGTTCGGCTTCGATTTCGGAGAGCGGAATGACGGCGACGCCTGACTTTTCGACTTCCAGTCCGGCGGCAACGTTGGCCAGGCGAACCGAGTCTTCTTTGTTCAAACCACTACCAAGACAAGCCCCGAGCATGGCCAGGACCATGTCACCGGCTCCGGTGATGTCGTACACGCTGCGGGCCTGGGTGGGGAAATGACTGGAGGTACCATTCCGATTGACCAAAGCCATACCGTCGCGATCGAGCGTGACGATCACGTCTTGCAGATCGAGTTGTTGGCAAAGCTGACTGCCAGCTGCAGAGGCATCGGAAACCGCACGCAGCGAAACGCCGGTGGCCAGTTCCGTTTCGATACGGTTTGCTTTCAGCAGCGTCGCACCGCAGTAACGCTGGTAGTCGTGCCCTCGCATTGGATCGACGAGGGTCGGAATGTTGTGTTCGTTGGCCAGCTGAATGACTTTTTGCAGCAGCTGCGGGGTGCAGACCCCTTTGGCATAGTCCGAGATCAAAATGACGTCGAAATCTTCGATCTGGTTCTCGATGCCGTCGTAGATTTTGTCGACCAGCCAATCGGCGATCGGTTCGGTCTTTTCGTGATCGACACGAAGAATCTGGCTGGGGTGCCGCGAACCGGCTCGACCGACGAAGCGTTCTTTCAGCGTGGTGGGCCGGGAAGCATCGCAGGCAATCAGACGCGTATCGATGCCAGACTGCTGGGCGAGCTCGACCATTTGCGTGCCAGACTCGTCGCGGCCATGCACGCCGGCAGCAACAACGTGGCAGTCGAGACCCCGCAGCATGTTACAGACATTGGCAGCACCACCCAGACGCAGTTCCTGGTCGTCGGCATGCAGCACAATGACCGGCGATTCCTGGCTGATCCGCTGGGCGTTGCCGTACGTGTAGCGGTCGAGAATCATGTCTCCCAGGACTAAAACCCGGGCAGGACGCATCGATTTGAACGCTTGCAAGAGCGGGGGGAGGCTCATGGCTCGTCTTCCTTGACGCAGCTTTTATTCGGAAATCCCAGGCACCAGCGCATCCGTGGCCAGCCCAGGCAAAGTTTATCGGGCCTTCGTTATACCCAGAATGAAGAACTGGGCAAATAGAGAACCTGACGATGCATTGTTACCACCAAGCACTAGTCCGGGTGGTCCGGGTTTGTAAAACCGGATGGCCGAAAGCCACAAGAGGCCGATATGACCCGGCCGGAAACTAATTGGAAGCAGCAATCAGGGTAACGCTCAAACGAGCAGCCTCTTGTCGGCTGCGCCGATCCGGGTTTACAAACCCGGACCAGCCCTGATTGGGAAAGGGCATTAAGCGTTCGTGCTAGCACCGAGCACGGCTTCGACGTTGTTGACCACCTGGCGGCAGCTGATGGCGGCCATTTGGAAGTTGGTGTGGTCGGAGATTTCGGGCTGGATCTCTTCGAATAGCTCGCACGCTTTGCGGAGTTTGCTGAACTTCTTCTTGGCCTGTTTCATGTAGGCGGCCGGATCGCCTGCTTGGACGGCGGGACCGAGCGCGAGCATGTAATCGTAAAGCGTTCGGGCCACTTCCTGCAGTTCGTCATCTTCTTCCGTTTCCTCGGCATGCTTGAGGAACGTCCGAACCATCCACAAATGCGCCATCTGCAAATCGATGGCGTCCATCTGTTGCTGAGGGGTCAATGCAGCATCACTCATGGGAACAAGCGTTGTTGGGTCCGCTGGGCGGACGCAGGAATCTGGTTTGCCGTGATGGGAATGTTAGGGGGATCCACCAAAATCGGGTGCCATGCCCACGTCGGCGTGGGCATGTCTTCGTGAAGGGGAACATGCCGACGAAGACGACGGCATGGCACCTGGTTGGAAGACTTGCGTACTCCAATCCTCTCGCCCGCAGGGAGGGGCAAGGGGATTGGGCGATTGACGTTTAGTTCGTTTCGTCCGGGGTTTTGCCGGTCAACTGCTCGACGGCGGAAGGTTTCTGTTGGGCGTCTTCCTTAGGCGAAACCTTTTCGGTCGAATGGGCAGTCGACTTTGTCGGTGGGGCACCCTTCGGAGCGAACAGCAGCACTGTCACGGCGCCAGCGACCACCATGATGATCCCGGCGTAGAAGACCGGGCCGGCCTGGCTCCAAAGGTTCTTGGTAAACAGCGAGATGATCGTGGTGACGATCGGGGCGAAGCCAAACACCAGTGGCATCACCACCCATGGCTTACCACCGTTGGTCAGCGCGAGAATCAGGCCGAACGCACCAAACGTTCCACAGGTACCAGCGATGAAGCTCCATGTGAAGCCGCTGAACGTCCAATCGGTGGTGAACTTGCCTTGGGCGATCAGCAGCGCCGAAGGAAGGATCACCGCGACGACGAGGTAAGCCAAGCCAACGCAGATGAGTGGCTTGATGCGGTCATTGCCGAGGTGGTGCTGGCCTTCGTGGAGGACTGGACCGTAGCTTCCCCAAGCCAACGCCGTTAACGCGATACCACAGATGACGAAAATGTATTGCATGGGAAGACTACTCCAGGTTGGGTCGGGGGAGAGCAAGATAGTTGTTAGAACGACTTTCGCCCATTCTAACGGGACAAAACCAAGTTGGCGAGGTCCAGCTAGGGGAGGGCAGCGGAACGGGCAAACCAGTCGGTTGTAAAGCCGGTGCCATGCTCATGTCTGCGTGGGCATGTCTTTCTGAAGCATTCACCCAGCTTGAAGACCCCCTCACCGTAACCCTTCTCCCCCGTAGACGGGGGCGAGGGGACTGGAGTTAGGCAAACCGCCGAATCAACTGCCACGTAACGCGGGGACGATGTTGCCGCGAAGGGCGGAGCGTACTGCCAGCGTGCTGCTGATCAGACCAACGATCAGAATGACACCGAGCATGGTTGCGAGCGACGCAAACGGAACCGAGGCATCGCCAAACAGCATGTGCGGCACGACAGTGACCAATGCGGAGAGCACGCCAAACAGCAGCCCTCCGAAGAGCAGCAGCATGGTCTCGCGGAGGACAAGCGATTGCAACCGCGAACCGGCGAACCCTGCCGCACGAAGCAGTGCGAGTTCAGCGCGGCGTTCCAAAATGGTTCGAAGCTGAACCGCGGCGAGCCCAAACGTACCGAGCAGCAGCCCGAGTGCTCCGAGGCTTTGGAACGTCGAGAGGTAGGTGTTCTGCACTGCCAACAAACTGGTCAGCATCTGCTGGGCGGAAACGGTATCGAACCCTTGATCCGCGAGGCGGCTTTCCAGGATCTGAGCCACTTCGGTCGACTCGCCGGCAGGCGTCCGAACGAGGAACATCTCGTACCCGCTCACGTCGGGATAGCGTTCCAGGAAGTTGGTTTCGCCGATCAGCAAATTACCTTGGAAGATGCTGTTGGAAAGGAGGCCGGCGACGATGTACTTGGTTTCGCGGCCATCGTCGTCGGTGGTGGTAAACTGCTCGCCGATGCCGGCATACAAGTGCAGTGCATACATGGCGGTGTTCTTATCGAGAACAACTGGGATCGGCGTTTCGATGCCGTCTGCTTTCTGCTCGAGCAGATGCCATGGATTTTGCTGGGCTGCCTCTCCTTCCGCCGCCGAAGCTGCCCACTCGAACGACGTGACCTCAGGCTGATCGTAGTAGGCGATCATGCTTGGCGTGACGCCCAGCACGCGGGGGCTGTTGGATTGGTAGAGATTCAAACAGCTCGCATCATCCCCCGGCTGCACGCGGAGGGAAAGAATGGTGGTGTCGGCCAGCTGTTGTTCTTCCTCGGCCGAGAAGCCTGTTTCGAGACGACCTTCCTCGGTGTTCAAGTTGCGGTACAGTGGCTGCGAGCTTTCCGCAATCAGGTCCATGCCGCCAGATCCTTTTTCAGTGGGGGAAAGCCGGAAGGCACCGATCGCGACAATCAGAAACGCGGCCGACGCGATCAGACCGACCGTCAGCGTGCTGCGGCCAGGGTTTCGCGCGGCATTACTAAACGCCAATTGACCGAGCGAGAACGACGACTCGCTTGCCGAGCCGAAACCGCTTCGCATCGCATGCCATAACAGCAGCAGGCAAGCCGACAGCACCATCGCTCCGGAACCAAAGAACGCGCCGGCTTGGGCTTCACCGCCAAGGCTTGTCGCCAGGATCGAAAGCCCCACTGCCGCGATGCCGCAGAAGAACCCAGTCAGCAGCGCCCAGCGTCCACGCTTGCCGAACGTTTGCTGCGTGTCGGTGGTGCTGCCTTGCAAAAGTCCGCGGACAGAGAGCTTCTTCAGGCCACGCATGCCGAAATAGATCGTCAGCCAGCAAACCAGCGAACCGCTGACCAGGCCAATCAACAAGCTGCTAGGGTTGTCCAAGTGCAAAAACAGAAACGGTGTCACTACCGCTCCGAGCCACCACGTTCGCAGGCCAGCCAACATCAGCCAGGCATAGCCAATTCCGATGATCACCCCAGCGATGCTACCTAACAGCGCGACGAGGCCTGCTTCGCGCATGAGTAAGCCTTGGGTCGTTTGACGCGTGAGACCCACCGCTTGCAGCAAGCCGATCTGTTGGCTGCGTTGTTCGAGTCCCAGCCGGAACAGCAGAGAAACCAACATCAACGCCGAAGCAATAATGAACATCGAGAACCCCATGAACAGCACGTTGAAGGGGGTTGTCCCGGCCGCTGCCCGCAACGCATCTTGTCGGACCGTCAGCAGCTGAAAGCCGAGCTGCTGGCGATGAGGGGCTAGAGCGTCTTCGATCTTCGATTGCAGCGCATGTTCGTCGGTATACTTCTTGGCCGGAAAGCGAAACGAAGTCACGTCGCCGAAGCGGCTACCCCACAGTTTTTGACCGGTCTGCAGGGCAATAAACGCTTTGGGAGTCGTGCGGTAGTTCTCCCAGTAGGCGTCGTCGTCGCCGTCGATGCGACTGTTGTCGTACGGAAACGGCGGATCCCAGTCGTCAATCGAATCTTGATCGGTAATCCCTTCCACGACCGGCGTGTAATCGGGATCGTTCGCCGTCGTAGGTGCGGTCTCGAACACCGGAGGACGCCGCCGCCGGAAAGGTTGGTCCGGCTCAGTAAGGGGCGTGATCGCGACCAGCCGAAACGTTTGTCCGGTCTCTTTCGCTTCGCCATGCGAGCTTTCAGGCTCGAAGTATTTCAGGTAGATCGTATCGCCGACTTTGGCATCAAGTTGATTGGCGGTCCAAGAGTTCAGCACCACCTCGTCGGGGCCAATCTGGTCGATGCGATTGCCATCGAGATCGAGCAGTGGGTAATCGAGATCGCTGGCTTGCAGCGCCGTGACGGTCGAGTAGGGAATGGCATCGGTATCGTCACCAGAGGGCAATTCCCCTTTGCCGATCGACGTGGCCAGGTAAGTAAACGTCGGGTGCGCGTCTCCCCGAAAATCGTTTTCGACGGCATCGGCGGCCGTGTTGCTGAAGATCATCCGGCTGGAGGTGAGTTGCCAATAATCGAAGATCGTCTGCTGCTGGCCATCTTCTGGCTGGAACGTTTGTTCGACTTGGGTCAGCTCGAAGTTGTAGTCGGCCAGCGTCAGGAAGAGTTTACTGAGGTCGAGCGTCTGGCCCTCTGGGTGACTGACCAGCACGGCGTTGACGCGGTCGTCTTGTTCTAACGCATCTTGCAGAGCCGCTTTAGATGCGTAGGCATTCATCGGCAACTGCTGCGTGGGGTGCATTCCGAATCGACCGAGTCCTTCGGCTGGGATGATCGCTTTCACCGTCAACCGTGGCAAGCTTTGCGTTTCTGCCGTTTTGCGGCCGAGCGGGCTATCGGCGGGGACATCGTTACCGCCTGGCAATCGCAACGTGACTTGATCTCCTTGCTTCACACCGAGTTCGTCGGCGAGAGGCTGGTTGAGGATGATCTCTTCGTCTCCAATTGGCGTAGGCGTCCAGCCAGGAACGTCTCCTAGTTGCCAGAAGGTTTCCTCAATGCCAAGCACGGCCAAGTTGCCGGCCACTCTGGTCGGATCGTCGGGGCTACCACCAACGGTTTGCAGCGTCCCTTGCATCAGCACAATGGGAACGGTCGTCGCGTTTTCGTTTTGCTGAGCGATCTGCTCGGCGACATTCGGACGAAAGAAACGATCGGCCAACAAGATTTCTTGAATCGATCCTAAGCGGGACAGGGCCAAGTCGCGGAGACTACCGCGGACCGAGTCGCCGATGATCAGTGCGCCTGTCAAGACGGCCGTTGCCGCGGCAACACCCAACAGCACGGCCAAGTTGGTTTGCCAAAACTGCTGAGCACTTCGCAGGACCAAACGCCAACGATTCATGGTGAGGACCTCCTTGGCGTTACGATTGAGCGACCGGCGGTTGGCCTTGCAGTTTGCCGTCGTCCAGCTGGAACTGCTGCTGGAAGATGGTCGCGAGTTCCTGACTGTGCGTCACAACAATCAGAATCGACCCTTCCTCTTTTTGCAGTTCCAACAGCAGATTGCCAACCGACTCGGCGTTCGTTTTGTCGAGGTTGCCGGTCGGTTCGTCGGCCAGCAGAAGCTTGGGTTGGTGGATCAAGCTGCGCGCGACGGCAACGCGTTGTCGTTCGCCGCCGGAGAGTTCGGCCGAACGATGTTCGATCCGCTGCGATAGCCCGACACGGTCGATCAGCATCTTGGCTCGCTCGATCTGCTGGGGTGTCGATTTGCCTTCGGCGAGCGTCGGAACGAGGACGTTTTCCAGCACGGAAAGCTGCGGCAACAAGTGGTGATCTTGAAAGATGAAACCGATGTTCTCGCTACGAAAGCGGGCCAGTTCGGTTTCGCTGAGGGCGAAAGGATCTTGGCCGTCCAGGGTAACGCTTCCAGACGTGGGGGCTTCGAGCGTACCGATGCAGTAAAGCAGCGTGCTTTTGCCACAGCCGCTGGGGCCCAGGATGGCGGCGCTTTCGCCTTGGGAAAGCGAGAGGGAGATCTCTTGCAGGACTTTCAGCGACTCGGCCCGAGTCGGGTACTCCTTCGCCAAACGCTCGATTACCAGGTCGGCCATGATCGTCATTCCAAGGTGAAGTCCGGGGGTGAGTTCAACAGGGCGAGGCTTCCCAAACCATAAAACGTGTATTCCACGTCTGCAACCTCGTCCCATGCGGCGCCGAAAAAGCCACCGCTCTCTTGTTCTAAACTGCGAACGTACTTCAGGGCATCTTCTTGTTCGATTTCATGCAGCGCGTCGAGATCGGTCAGCGTCAGCATGCCGGTGAACGTACTGAGCACGTCGGCAATGGGGATACGCGTGTTCGCGCGCAGGCCTCCTTCATCGTTCTGCATCTCGGCCAAAAAGTCGAGGGTGCCTTCGATGATGTCTTCGGTCAGGCTATCGAGGATACGCAGCGCGCCAATCGCGGCGGCGGTCGGATTGGTGCCGGCTCGTTTACTGGCGCGGATCTCGCGAAAGCCGCCATCTTCTGCCTCTTGCGACAGCAGAAACGTCACCATCGACTCAGGCTGCGGGATCGGTTGTTCGATCAACTGCAGGCAAAGTAGCACAAGAAACGTGTGATAGGTGCTGCTGGCCATTCCTTCGGGGCCTTTGGCATAGCCACCATCTTTTCGCCGCAACGTATGCAGCGTGTCGGCGACACTTCGTTGCCAGTCTTCGGCGGCGTGAGCGAAGATGTCGATGCCGGCAGCCGATTCGAGTAGCTTGGCGCTGTAGATCAGCGAAAGGAAGTCGACAACCGATTCGTGTCCTGTCAGCTTGGTCTGCAGGAACGTGGCTGCACGCTCGGCGACTTCGCCATGCAGTTGCCCCAGGATGGCCAAGCTGCGGAGGCCGAAGCTGGTGTAGTAAAGATCGCTTGCTCCTTCGCGGCCAGCGAAACCGCCGTCTGGCTGCTGCTTGGCAAGGAGGAACTGCGTGTGACGCAAACGCGTCGGTTCGTCAAGCTCACCGATCCCGGCCGCAAGTCGAAGCGTGAGTTGTTCGTGGTAGGAAAGCATGCCGGTTTGATTGCGTTGTGGTGTGGCCCCATTGTTCTCGCTTTTAACGAAGAGCACCTGGGGCGAATGGGCTTGGGTTGGTTGGATCGCGGGCCCTACGAGTCGAAGTCTGGCCGCGGTGTTACGGGGCGGCTTGGGTATCGACGAAGGGGAGCAGCTTCTCGTGGAACCATTCAGGGATGTCCATGCTTTTGGGAGGCACGCCAGGCTGGACTTCGCAGCAGACCGCCGTCATCGTTCCTTCGGCAAGCTGGTGGCCGTCTCGCTCGAAGCGGACTTGATAGGTGACGCTTCGCTTGCCGATCCGCGCGATCGAGAGGGAAACGTCGAGGATTTCTTCAAACTTGGCTGGGCCTTTGTAGTCGCAGTGGATCGAAACGCGCGGCCAACTCATCGCCGAGTCTTCCAGCTGATGATGGACGCTGAGCCCGATGGTGCGAAGGAATTCGTGCTCGACTTGTTCCATGTAGATCAGGAAAGCCGAGAAATGAACGATCCCCGCGGCGTCCGTGTCTCGGAATTCGACACGGCGGGTCGTTTGAAAGGTTTGCGACATGGTGTTCTCCTGACCCCATTGTTAGCACTTGGGTGAGGTAATCAATATGAGGCAACTTGGAGACGAGGGAGATGGGGCAGGGGAGCGACGCTTCGCGCGCACGAAAAAAGCCTGCTAACACGGAGGAAGCAGGCCTTTTGATGTTTGGGCGGCGAATGTGGTCTGTCGACGATCGCCTGACTGTCTTGAGGATGACTGTCCTCAGGACTAGTCTTTGACGTAAGCCAGCAGGGCCATGAATCGGGCACGCTTGATGGCTTGGGTAACCGCGTGTTGGCTGACCGCGGTGCAGCCGCTCTTGCGACGACCGACGATACGACCGTGACGGTTGGTCAGTTTCTTGAGCAGCTCGACGTCCTTGTAGTCCACGAACATGGGACGTGGACGTTTGCCATCGACGAAAATCGGATCCTTTTTGGATACTCGGGCCTTGGTCTTGGCACGCTTACGGGCTTTGGACTTATTGGCTGGTCTCATATTTCTCTTTCGGGCGTCTCTAATATGCCGCATTCTGACGCGGCAACGTTCGACATGACTTAGCGATATTATGGAGGATAGGGACGCGTGCGTCCTTTACCCTGGAATTTCCGTCTAGTGGAAACTCAAGATTCTATAACTGCTGGGGCGAGCTCGCAACCCCCAATGACCGATTCCCACCGTTTCGGCGGAAGGGGCCCAGGGAAACAAGTCACGTTGTGGGTGCTGCGGCGACGCCGGATCGGACACAGTCCCTCACCGTCGTCCAATTTCCATCCCCATGGTGGCGTCGCCGATGCACCCTAACGTGAATTGTAGTAACGCGTTGCGTTAATCGGCACCTTCTGCAGTGACCGCCATGACAACGGGAGCGGTGTCGTCGTTACCTTTGACGAGATCGATCGAAGCGACCACTTTGGCTTCGCTCGGGCGAACCGTCAGATAACGCATCTGGCGGCCGTTGAGATCGAAGGCGAACTTCGACTCCGGCACGTCCACGCGGCGGATGTAATCCGCGATGTGGATCCCGTTTTTCAGCTCGTGATCTTCCGTGGTGCCATCTTCGTACTGGAAGCGGACGATCATCGACGTGGTGCCTTCTTTCCCGTAAGGGGAGGCCCAGCCGGCGACGCCACCCAGAATGTGGACCGCTTTCAGTGGCATGTTACACGGAATGGAGACCTGCTTCGGCATCTTCGGAGGGAGATAGCCCCCAGGAGCATGCAGCAGAACGGCGTTCGGTTTGGAAGTTCCTTGTGGATCGACCAATTGGAACGGAACGCCTTCAACGGTTTTCGGTTTCCAGTCGTCGAAGACCAACGTTTCGACGGGAGCGTCCTTCGAGACGAACATTCCTTCGGTGCTGACTGCGGTGGCAACTTTTTCCAGTGGCAGCGGCACGAACTTGCCTCGCTTGGTGAGGAACGCCAACAGGTCCTCAAATTCCTTCGGCTTGATTTGCTTCTCGAAACCGACCGGCATCAGCGACTGTGGCGTGCCACGAAGTTCGTCGATGTCTTCTCGCAAGATCGATTGCTGCTTCCCTTCGGCGTCGACCAGCTCGATGGCGGTTCGGCTTTCCGAGGCGAGCAAACCACTCATCACGCGGCCATCCATGGTGGCAACCATGTAGGTGCGATAGTTCGATTCGACACTACGGTTGGGGTCGAGGATTTCGGTCAGCAGCTGCGACTTCGGATGGACAGCCATCCCAGTCAGATCAGGACCGATCTTCGAGCCTTCGCCGCTGTGGATGTGGCACTTCGAGCATTCTCGCTTGAAGACCAATTTGCCGGCGGCCGCGTCCCCTTTGGCCTCGGTGGTTGCCCACAGTTCTTTGATGACCTTCTCGCGGTCAGCGTTCGGCAATGCACCACCACGGGCGAACAATGCTTCCGCCTTTTTGCGAAGCTGCTTGTCAGGATGCTGCGACAATGCCTGGCGTTGGTCGAGAGCCAGTTCGTTCAGC
The DNA here is from genome assembly GCF_020150455.1 of Bremerella sp. TYQ1. Taxonomy (NCBI): domain Bacteria; kingdom Pseudomonadati; phylum Planctomycetota; class Planctomycetia; order Pirellulales; family Pirellulaceae; genus Bremerella; species Bremerella sp. TYQ1. Next base: position 3,285,693 of record NZ_CP083740.1, on the reverse strand, counting down.
TGAATGGCCCCCTTGTCCATCGAAGCAAGCAAGTTGGCCGTCCATGCAGGTCGACCGAGCATAACGCCGATCGCTTCTTTACGAGCCGTTGGGGTAAGACTCGGCAGCGTTTCCAGGACGTACTGGCCGAGCTCGTCGTTTTCGCTCGCTTTCAAAGCGCTAAGCAGTGCGGTGGTGACATCGGCAGACGTTTGTGGGCCGATCGAAGCGAGCAGTTCCGCTTCGACAGGAGGATCCATCTTGACGTTCAGTTCGACGATCTCGCGAGCGAGCTGTTGAACTTGTTTGGCGTTCAAGTCGCCAGAATCGATTTGATCGAGGGCGTTCTCGACGAGTTCTTCCAACTGCGAAGCGAGTTTCACGCTGCCCCAGTTCACCGCCATGCGGATCAGCTGGCCTCGCGAAGAAGCGGGCAGCTTCTCGATCAGGCTGGCGAGTGAGTCGTCCATGGCCGCGGTGATTTGCGGCTTGGAGTCTTTCGGCCAACCTTTGGCGAGACCGGTGACGATGGCCTCGGCCACTTGCGGCTGAGCATCGACAATCGCTGGAAGCAGTTCGGCGATTGAATCGGTGGGACCACCACGCGAGTAATGCTCGGTGACGATTGCGACGAGATTCAACACTTTGTTGTCGACTTGGTCTGCTTTGGCGACCGCCTTCAGGAAGCTGCCTCCTTGGTTGGCGGCAGCGGACGTCGCAGCGTCCGGAATCCAGCGATCGGTCGCGTTCTCTGGCTGAGTGATCATTGCCAAGATATCAATCGCGGCGGCATCACTAGCAGGCAGGTCGGCCAACGCAAGCAGTGTCATCAGGCGAACCTGAGGATCGACATCGTTCAGTACGCCAGCTTCCAGAATCGCAGCAGTACTTTCAGGTGCGTGTGGCAAGACTTGAACCGCATTGCGACGAACACCAGGAGCGTTGTGCGACAAAGCAGCGTAGGCAGCCTTGGTGGCGTTGCTGTTGGCGTTGTCCAGGGCACCGAGGCCTTGTAGTGTCCACAAAGCGTGGATTGCTCCGACGTTCAAGCCGATGCTGTCCATCGAATCGTCTTCGATCAGTGCGATAAGCCCTGGCACAGCGTCTCGGTTACCGCGTTCGACCAAGATCTGCTGAGCGTGACGACGCCATAGCAGGTTGTCGCTCTTGAGGGTATCGACCAGCTTTTCGGTCGAGGCTTTCTCGAGGTTAACGTGCCAATCTTTGTCGGCTTTGGCCCCTTCGCCGGTGTAGACGATGCGGTAGATACGGCCATGGCGTTTGTCACGCAGGTCGGTTTCGTAGGCGGCGCCTTTCCCGGTTTCAAAGCCATGTGGCGTCGGGTTGTGTTGGACGATGTAATTGTACCAGTCGAGAACCCAAACGTTGCCGTCAGGACCAACTTCGGCTTGGATCGGAGCGGTCCATTCGTCGTCGGAAGCGACTAAGTTGAATGGACTCGTCGAGTGGAAGTTGCTGCCGTCACGCGAGATGACGAACGCACCTGTCAGGTGACCCGTAGGACCGTTGACAAATGCAACGCGGTTCCAGAACTCTTCTGGATAGTTACGAGCCGTATAGAGCGAATGCCCGGCCCCGGCAGTGTAGCCACCATGATGATCGACTTGGCGTACTTTGTCGGTGACAGGGTCGAACTTGTGCGTGTCGGCCATTGAGTCGAGTACCAGGCGAGCCGTCCAGCCGCGAACTTGTTCGTAGTAGCGGTTCGGAATCGGCATATAGACGCTCGGACAGTGGTTGGCGGTCGAACCGAAGATAATGCCTTCTTCGCTGATCCCCAGCCCCCACGTGTTGTTGTTAGTCGAACGAATGAACTCCAACTGGCTGCCATCTGGCTTGAAGCGGAAGAAGCCGTTGCGGAAGCCTGGCTGTTCTTCACCATTCACAACGACATGCGAGTCGTTGTAGCCCTGCATGCCCCAGATCCAGTTGTCGTGGCCGTACTGGAAGTTGCTCACGCCGCCATGGGTGTCTCGCATGTTCCAGCCGGTGAACATCACCTTCTTTTCGTCGGCAACGTCATCGCCGTTGGTGTCTTTGAACCAAAGCGTTTCGGTCCCGTTTTGCACGATCACGCCGCCGTCGTGGAAGGCGATCGAAGTCGGAATGCTAAGGCCCTCTGCGAACGTTGTGACTTTGTCCGCTTTCAAATCACCATCGGTATCTTCGCAAACAACAATGCGGTCACGACCAGGTCCCTTGGTGTGAAGTTCGTTCGGGTAGTCGAGCGTCATGCACATCCACAAACGACCGCGAGCGTCCCAGGTCATTGCGATAGGCTTGCCGCCGTCGAAGATTTCTTCCGAGGCGAACAACTTTGCTTCAAAGCCTTCCGGCAGAACCAGGTGCTTGCCGGATTCTTCTGGCTCAAGCGGCTTCTGCATCAAGTTGAGCGGCTTGGCTTGCGTTCCCCAGTTGGCACCAGCGGTGTAGTTGGGGATCTTCGCACCGACGTCGACATAGTCGAACGGTTTGACGTCCTTGTTTGATTTTTGCGGCTTGGGAACGTTCATCGGACGATCGAACGCAGTAACGAGACCATCCTTTTGTGGTGGGAAGTTCGGGACGATGCTTGGATCTTGTCCCACTGCCCAGCGAACGCCACGTTCGACAAGATTGGCGAAGCCGGGGTTGGTCCACGTACGGGCGTCGTGTCCCCAAGCGGTGTAGAAGACGCGTCCTTGGCCTTGTTCGCGTACCCATGTCCATGGTTCACGTTCGCGATCGCTGATGCGGTAAGTCAAAACGGTGCGATTTTCTTCGTTGTGCTTTGTATGCACGTAGGTTTCGTCCCAGCTTTCAAACCCTTGGAAGCCTTGCATGATTGGGTGCGAAGGCTCCGTGATCTTCGTGCGGAACGTTCCCGTTCCGTGGCTCTTGAACTGCGCCCCGACCAGTGCGATGTACTTCGGCGAATTCAAGAAGCAGTAGGAAGCACAGTGCAGAGGGATGAGCCCGTGACCTTGCTCGACGTAATCGATGATCGCCTTTTCCGAGGCCGGATCGATTTGCTCGATGTTGGCGTAAATCATCAGCCCATCAAACTTCGCGAGCGTTTCTGGATTGATGTTGGCCAGCGAATCGGTGTACTTCAGATCGATTCCGCGCTGTTCGAGGACCGGCTGCAGTTCGACGAATCGCTTGGCCGGTTGATGATGCCCATTGTCGCCCAGGAACAGAACCGAGAGACGTGCTCCCTGCGTTTGGGGTTCTGCCGCCGAAAGGGTGGTGAGGCTGGCCAGTGTCAGAATCAAGCTGGCAAAAAACCACGCGCTGCGAAAGCTGAGATTTTTACGAAGCATGGCACTTGGTGGGCTGAGGTTGTACTGAATTAGGATAAGGGTTTGGTCGGTCGCGCTGCCGTGGGTATTAGGGGGAAAAGCTGGGCAGAACGAGTTTTCCGACTTATTCCAATATAGTGGCGTTTCGCCAATAGTCTTCCTAAATAAGTCTCGCAGATTGTAGCTATTTCACATGTGAATCGGTTAACGGGGCGATTGGCTCCCTATTCAAGCTCTGCGCGATCGTTCATACTTGCCGATTCGGTTCGAGAATTTACCTGCCGCGAAGAGACTCTCTTCGCTTTCCTACAACCTGAACAACGAGAATCATGACTGAACGAACCGCTGATCGACCTGTGATGTCGATCCAGTCAACCGCTTTGCCTTGCTCTGTTTTTTCCACCAGCGAAGCCCTCTCTCGCTACGTCGCTGAAATGGTCGCCGCGATTATCCGCGAACGCCAGGCTCAAAAAGCCACAGCCGTGCTAGGGCTTCCGACCGGTTCCACGCCGATGGGCGTCTATCGAGAACTGGTTCGCATGCACCAGGATGAAGGGTTGGATCTATCCAACGTGATTACCTTCAACTTGGACGAATACTACGGTTTGAAACCGGACCAACTGCAAAGTTATCACCGAACGATGCACGAGGTTTTCTTCCAGCATGTGAATATTCCGCCTGAGAATATTCACATTCCTGACGGAATGATTTCGCTGGACGAAGTCGACCGCTACTGCGAAGAGTACGAACAAAAGATCCGCGATGCCGGCGGGATCGACTTGATGCTACTAGGCATCGGCTCGAACGGTCACATCGGTTTCAACGAACCGTTCAGCATTCGCAACAGTCGCACACGCTTGTGCACGTTGGACCCGATTACCCGCCGTGGTGCGGCTTCGGACTTCTTCCACGAAGAAAACGTTCCGCATCAGGCCATCACCATGGGCATCGGAACGATTCTGGAAGCTCGTAAGATTTTGCTTCTCGCCCTCGGCCAAGGCAAGTCTTCGATCATCAACGAAACGCTCGAAGGGCCGATTACCAATCGTGTTCCCGCGACCATCTTGCAGGAACATCGCGACACGTCGGTTTACATCGATACGGCCGCCGCAAGCAAGCTGACCGCTTTCGCGACTCCTTGGACCGAAGGAGAAGTGGAGTGGGATCAGACGATGATCAAACGAGCCGTGCTGTGGCTGTGCGAACAGACCGGCAAAGCCTTGCTGAAGCTAGATGACGACGACTTCCGCAAGTACAACTTGCACCAACTGCTGCGTCATCACGGTCCGGCTCCAAAACTGGCTCACCGTGTGTTCCGCTGGATGATGGACACCATCGAGTACCATCCGGCCGGCAAGGAAAAGAAGAAAGCAATTTGCTTCAGTCCTCACCCGGACGACGACGTCATCAGCATGGGTGGCACGCTGATTCGCCTGGTTGACGATGGACATGAAGCCCACGTCGCCTACATGACCAGCGGTAATATCGCGGTATTTGACCACGACGCTCAGCGTTTCGCTGACTTCGTCACGCAGTACAACCGCTTGTTCGGCATCGAAGAAACGAAGTCGGCCGAAGTCGAAAAGCAGGTCGTCGATTCGTTGAAGGCCAAACCGCCTGGCGAACCTGATATCGATACCGTGCTGACGATCAAAGGTTTGATTCGTCGCAGCGAAGCCATTGCCGGTGCCCTGAAAGCAGGCTGCCAGGAAGAGCATCTGCACTTCCTCGACCTGCCGTTCTATCGCACGGGGAAAGTGGCGAAGAACCCACTGGGCGACGAAGATGTGCAGATCGTGAAAGAGCTGATCATGAAAGTTCAGCCCGATCAGGTCTACATCGCCGGCGACCTTTCCGATCCGCACGGAACACATCGTGTTTGTGCGATGGCGATCTTTAACGCGTTGATCGAGATTGAAGCCGAAACCGGAAGTCGACCGGAAGCTCTGCTTTATCGTGGTGCCTGGCAAGAGTACCCACTGCACGAGATTGAAATCTGCGTGCCACTTTCGCCGAACGACATGTACAAGAAGCGTCAAGCGATCTTCATGCATGAAAGCCAGAAGGATAGTGCGTTGTTCCCCGGAACCGACCCACGCGAATTCTGGGAACGTGCCGAAGACCGTAACACCGGAACGGCCGATTCTTACAACAAGATCGGTTTGCCAGAATACTTCGCCATGGAAGCATTCGTTCGCTGGAACGGGCAGCCATTGTAAGTCTCGCTTGCATCGTTTTCGATAAAACTAGCAAAAGGCTCGGACTTCGGTCCGAGCCTTTTGCTTTATCTGGCCGGCGTTACGAACGGATCGGCAACCATATCTGATAGCCGCCGAGACCGGTTCGCGGATCGAACTCTTGCCCGTAACGTTCGACCGTGGGGGCTTCGGCCGCTTGAAGTCCTGACTCCGGCAACCATTGGCTCCAGATCGCCGAGAATGCCGCTCGAATCCCTGCGATGTGACCTGACTGGGTAAAGATGGCGTATCGCTGCGCGGGGACTGTTAGCCGCTGGAAGTCGCTTGGCAGCTTTGCGTCGGCTTTTACTTCGACCCCGGTCAGGTAAGCGAAGTTTCCATCGGAATCGAATTCATGGATCACGCCGTAGGCAGTCGCTCCGATTTGGCCCGGCACGTTGCCAAGATGCGGTCCGAGGCGTTCCCATTGCCGTGGAATCCCTTCGGGCGATTCGCATTGATACCGTTGGACGAGCCCTGCCAAGTGCATTTCCGGCATTTGCTGAATGGTCGGTTCCGCCAGTTCGGTGGATGGCGTTTGGTTCATCGTGATGATCTCCTTGAGCGTAAGTTCGTGTACATTTCCCTGGGCTCGAACATGCTCTGGCGTCACGCCAAACTGGCTGCGGAACGCACGCGTGAATGCTTCGTGCGATCCATACCCATAATCAAGGGCGATGGCCAGGATGTCGTCGGCGCCGTCGGCAAGTCGTTGTGCCGCCTCACTCAGGCGGCGGGCCCGGACGTAACGCATCAAGGAGATTCCCACGCTTGCGGCGAAGGCTCGTGTTAAATGGTACGACGACACATGACATGCTTTGGCGATGACATCTAACGAAAGATCACCGCGCAAATGACTTTCGACGTACCAACTAGCTTTTTGGACCGGATTCATGCGAGCTCCTTGAAGTGGCGTTGCCCCAACTTAGCGAGGATGGAACGAGGCTCGCTTGATCGTTCTTGCGGAGTTGAACAGAAAGGACGCAGGAAGAAAGAAAAGCCACCATGCGTGACATGTTACCTGCGAAAGCCGTGGCAATGCTTCGATTTCGAAACGAAAAAACTCCACCCAATTAGCATCGCATTGCGGATGGGTGAAGTTGCGTAAGTTGTTCGATTCAAAATCGAGGTGCGATCATACACCCAAATCTGGGAACGTTCGTTCGATCTCGCTTTTCGAGTAGTTGTAGCTATCAAGCGTTAACGAACCGATGTACGCAATCGCCCCCATGCATGCCATAAGGATCATGGCCATCATGATGGCGTACTCGACGGAAGTGGGTCCATCTTCCGATCGCAGGAAATTGAGAATCTTGGGGAGCATGGTACCGTTCCTCTGGGAAAGGACCGACGATGGATAGTAAACGTGAAAGTCCATGCCCACGAGAAATTCTCAGGGGGGTAGGCTTCACGGCAATGAGTCAACTGAAACCTACTTCACAATCTGGGGGGTGGCAAAAAAATCGTCTCAGGCTGCGCGTTATGGGAGTTGACATATGTACAGCGTCGGGCTAGGCTCTAATCTCGACATCACCTTTCCACGCTGGAAGGGGAGTAGCGCGACGGATCAGGATCCCAAGAACATGGCAAGTTCGCAGTCGGCCACCGATTCCCTTACCAAACGTCAAAAAGACGTTTTCGAGTTCATCCGCGAGAAAATCCTGAATCGCGGCTACGGGCCGACCGTCCGGGAAATCGGCGAACAATTCGAAATCAGTTCGCCCAATGGTGTCGTTTGCCATCTGAAAGCCCTGGAGCGTAAAGGGCTTATTTCGCGCGAAAAAAACATGTCTCGCGCTATTCAGCTGCAGGTAGAAGCAGAAGAAGAGACCGGTTTGCCGTTGGCCGGACGAATTGCCGCTGGTGTGCTGCATGAAGCGATCGGCCAGGACGAACGTGTCGATTTCGGGACGATGTTCAACCGTCGCGATCATTTCGTGCTGGAAGTGACCGGCGATTCGATGATTGAAGCGCACATCGACGAAGGAGACTACGTCGTCGTCAAGCAGCAAGATACGGCCCGGCCCGGCGAGATTGTCGTTGCGGAAACCGACGAAGGGGAGGCGACGCTCAAGTATTGGTTCCCAGAAAAGAACCAAATCCGCCTCCAGCCTGCCAACAGCAACATGGACCCCATCTACGTCAAAAACGCCAAAGTCCGAGGCGTGGTGATTGGAGTCGTGCGAAAGTTTTAGTGCGGTCGCGCGTGGTGCTTTCTCAAACGATAGATCTTGTGAGCTCAATCTCGCGGGTGAAAGTGCCAAGCATGCTGTTCCTGTAGCATTCCATGATAGGACGTTTCATCCGTCTGTATCGTAGAGTTAGCAATGAAGTCGAACGTGACTATTGCGGCTTTTGGGGTGTGACGATGCTGAGACTTTAGTTGAACGTCGACCGTTGCCACTTCGATATACTCGGCTGGGATATTTGAGATCGCCAGCCGTTCTAAGAACCAAGCTTGAAGTTCTGAGGCAATCCACAACTCGACGGCTCCCACGAGATCGTGATGAGCCGTTCCGGCTAATACGTCGAGTGATAGTTTTCCATCTGGAAGCCGAGAGAGTTTTTTGACGTCCTCGGCCATACGCCAGCTTACAAACATTTGGCACAGTGTATTGGCGTAGTCTTGTAGGATCTTTCGACGCATGCGTCACATCATCAAAATCGTAGGACCCGCGTGTCGCGGGTCGGATCCCTGGTACATGCTTCGCGACCCGCGGCACGCGGGCCCTACGGCTAAGCCGATTTCTCGCTCGCGGTGGCCTGATTCAGCTTGTTGTAAAGCGTTTTCAGGCTGATGCCTAGCTCTTCGGCGGCTTGCGGCTTATTACCTTCGTGTCGGTCGAGAGCGTCGTGGATGGCTTGCATTTCGAGTTCACGCAACGACATGGGACCACTCACCGCACGCAGTTCCGGGGGCCCACCGCTGTGCGATTGTTCGCTGAAGCGTCGCGGCAGGTGCTGCGGTTGAATCGGAAGTTCTTCACACAGAATCGTTGCATGCTCGACGACATTGGCTAGTTCGCGAACGTTGCCTGGCCACGAATGAGACTTGAGCGCGTGAATAGTTTCGGTGGCAAAGACGGTGTGCGTCATCGGAATGGTTGGCCAGAACCGGCGACTGATGTGCTCGGCCAACAGCGGAAGATCTTCGGTACGTTCGCGTAGCGGCGGCAGTTGGATCTCGAACGTATTGATGCGGAACATCAAGTCTTCGCGGAAGTCGCCATCTTGAACCATATCTTCGATGTGGCGATGGGTCGCACTAATGATGCGAACATCGACTTTGATCGAGCTGTTTTCGCCCACTCGGCGAATTTCGCCCGTTTCCAATACTCGCAAAAGCTTCGCTTGTAGCGCCTTGGGAAGTTCGCCGATTTCGTCAAGGAAGAGCGATCCGCCATGGGCGACTTCAAACAAGCCGATGCGGGTTTCTTCCGCTCCGGTGAAAGCCCCTTTGCGGTGGCCGAACAGTTCGCTTTCGATCAGGTTCTCAGGAAGTGCCCCGCAGTTTACTGCCACGAAGGGTTGCTCGTGTCGGAGGCTTTGATCGTGGATTGCTTTCGCTACGAGCTCTTTACCGGTACCCGTTTCACCGCGAATCAGCACGGCCGAGTTAGACGGGGCGACTTTAGCGATCATCTTGTTAACGATCTGCATCGCACCGGAGTCGCCGATCAGCTTCGATTTGCCTTCGATGCGATCCAAGCGGCTGGTGAGCGCCTTGATTCGGCGATCTTGTTCCCGCTTCTTGGCGACACCTTCGAGCAGGGTCTTTAGTTCCATCAAGCGGCAAGGCTTCGTCAGGTAGGCGAAGACTTTGAATTCGACCGCCGCGATGGCGCTTTCGGTCGACGACTTGCCGGTCAGGATGATGGCTTCGGTGTCAGGCTTGGTTTCTTTCGCCTTTTTGATGACGTCGATGCCACCTTTGCCAGGCATATCGAGATCGACAAGAAGACAGTCAAAGTCTTCTTTCTCGAGCGCGGCGATCGCGGTGACGCCATCGGGACAAACGGTGACGGTATGACCGAGGCGAGGAAGCTCGAGCCCCATCAACTTTTGGAGCGACTTCTCGTCATCGGCAAACAGAATTTTCAGCGACTCAGGCTGCTTGGTGTCTTCGCTCATTTCGCTTACTTGCTTCCCTGCATGGCAGCGTAAAACTAAACTCACTTCCGAGGCCTGGCCCTTCGCTCCTCGCATCGATCTGACCGCCATGGTCGCTCACAATGCGATACGAAATGGAGAGCCCCAGTCCTGTCCCTTGGCCATCCCGGCGTCGGGTAAAAAATGGTTCAAACAAGTGACGACGGACTTCTTCGGTCATACCGCAGCCGTCGTCTTTGACGGTCACGAAGACCTGGCCTCGTTCTTCGCCCACCTTTACCAAAACGTGCCCGCCGGGGTCGATACTGTCCAGCGCGTTGGTAATCAGGTTGAGCACCACTTGCTTGATTTCCGGTCCGTTGACCGGAGCGAGGGCGACTTGATCGTCCTCGAAGATCAGGTTCTTTTCTCGATACTTGCCCAAGTGGCGTACCATGTCGATGACGCCTTGAACCAGATCTCGCACGTCGGTTTCCGTTTTCTCGACATCTCCTAGACGCGAGAAGTCGAGCAAACGTTCGGTGATCTCTTTGCAGCGAAACGCTTCTTCTTCAATCATCCCGAGGTACGTCTGTAGTACCGTTACGTCACTGTCCCGGAATTGGGTCGTTTCGTTTTCAGGATCGGTCTCGCCTTCGTTGATTCGCGAGCGGAGCGACTCGGCACAAAACGCGATCGAAGCGAGCGGATTGTTGATTTCATGAGCGACACCGGCCGCGAGGAACCCGACACTGGCCAGCTGTTCGCTGCGAACGACTTGACGGGTACGGTCCTGGACTTGCTCGTTGAGATTTGATTCGATGGCCTGGAAACGATGCGTCATCGCGTTCATGGCGTCGGCCAGGATCGCCAGTTCGGCGTGTCCTTCCAACTGGATACGATGGTCGAAGTCGCCGTTGGCTACGCGGCGCGAACCATCCATCAAAATCTTCAATGGACTGAACAGCCATCGCCAGCTGGCATACGCGGCGAATGCAATCGCACAAACGGTCATCGCAATAACGACTAACGAGGCGGTAATCCAGTTGCGGTATTGGTCGCGGACTTCGTCTTTGAGCTGCTGCATGTCTTCAATCAGGAACGACGGCAGCTTTTTAGCGAGGACATGCAAGCGGTCGATCTCGCCACTTAGTTCGTCGCTTTTGATTTCGTTATGAAACCAATCGGCGTCTTGGTATAGCTGATCCAGTTTTTGAATCGAACCATGGATTTCACCGATGGTGTCGCGTTCGTCCGAATCGTCGCCGATATCGCTATCGCCAGCGCCGCTTCGGTTGAGCTGGTCTTCGTACCGCCGGAGGGCTTCTTGAACCGACAGAAACTTCCCACGGAATTCTTCATGCAGCAGGGGTGGAACCGCGCTGGAATCGAAGAATGTCGTCAGCCGTTTGGCTTGCTTGGCCTGATTGAGCGTATGGCGAAGTTCGGTAACCGCGAGAGAAAAGTCGATCGCGAGCGGGAGTTCGACGGAGCGAGCACTAATGTCGCGGGCGACTTGACGATACGACAGACCGCCGGTGAACGTGACCGCGAACAGCGCGAGCACCAAGATCAGCAGCAGGCCGCTGCCTAAGAGCAATTTGTGCTTGAGTGGACGTCGGTTGAGCACCGCGACCTCCTTGTCGCAGAAGCATCAGAGACCGGCAATCAATCGGGGCCGGTCGATCCATTACGCATCCCAAAGGCTTTTGGTGCGCGAGGAAGAGTCTATCAGTTGAATTGCAATTTTTACAAGGTCGATGTGACCGGATTCTTGGCAAGCGACAAGATTCCTGCTTTCAACGGAACTGATTCCGCAGGATTGCTAGCAGCGCCGGGCGCATAAAAAATCCCGCTCTGTAGTCCTCTTCCAAAAGGGAGGAGGACTGGGCGGGATATGTTGGCATGCGGCAGGGCGTTAGATGATATCTAGCTTGCCGGTCGAGTCGCCGAAGTCGGCATCCTGGATACCCATGCGGTTCATCATCGTGACGAACATATTGGCCATCGGGGTGCGTTCTTTTGCATCGAGCTGCAAGTGGCGATTGGTCTGCAGCGTACCGCCACCCTTACCAGCCAAAATGATCGGTAGGTTGTCGTGGCGATGGCGATTGCCGTCGGAAAGACCGCTACCGTAGACGATCATCGAGTTATCGAGGACCGATGCTCCGGAAGGGTCTTTCATCGATTTAAGCTTGTCGATGAAGTAGGCGAACTGCTGAATGTAGAAGTGGTCGATCTTGGCGATCTTAGCCAGCTTCTCTTCGTTGTTCTGGTGATGCGAAAGGCTGTGATGTCCTTCCGGCACGCCGATGTCGCGGAAGTTGCGATTGCTTCCGTCATGGGCGAGCATAAACGATGCGACGCGGGTCGAATCGGTCTGGAACGACAATGCGAGCAGATCGAACATCAAGCGGATGTGGTCGGCATATTCCTTAGGAATGCCAGCCGGAGCTTCCATTTCGATTTCAGGCAGGTCCCGGAACTTCTCCGCGTTTTCGATACGTTGTTCGATCTCACGAACGCCGGTCAGGTATTCGTCAAGCTTCTGAACGTCGTTGCGACCGAGCTGCTTCGACATTTGCTTGGTTTCGCCCATCACAAAGTCGAGCACCGAGCGACGTTCGGACATGCGGCGATCGAAGTTCTGTTGACGTTCGTCGGCACCGCCACGACCAAAGAGACGTTCGAAGACGAGTCGTGGGTTCGACTCGGCTGCCATCGGCGTGTTTTGGCTACGCCACGACAAGTTGAACTGATAAGCGCACGAGTAACCAGAATCGCACGAGCCTGACTTACGAGCCCCATCACAGGAAAGCTCCAGCGATGGCAAACGGGTTTCGTAGCCGACGTACTTGGCCATTTCCTGATCGATAGAAATACCGAGCTCGATATCCGCTCCGGCCGTCTTCTTCGGACGTGCTCCGGTCAGATAAGTGGCATGTGCACGGGCATGGTCGCCAGCTCCGTCGCCGTTGGCAAAACCATGTTCGTGGGCCAAACCGCTGACGATCTGGAAGTCGCTACGATGCTTTTCCAGAGGCTTCATCGTGGCGTTTAGTTTGTAGTCTTGGCCGGTCCCTTCTGGGAACCATTTGTTCACGTTCACGCCATTAGGGACGTACAGGAACGCCGAGCGAAGTGGATCGCCAGCAGCGGTCATTGCCGTCTTAGGTGCAGCCGCATGGGCCGTTCCTGGCATCAGGCTTTCCATGGCTGGCAAAGCCACGGCCATACCGAGTCCTTTGAGGAAATGGCGGCGGGTGGGTTGCATTTTCATGGCATCAATTCCTTTGTTGCGCGAAAGCAGGCAGGATCAGTGGGTCGACGACAGGAGATCGCCATCGCCACGTCGCTTTTGGAAAGGGGCGCTATCCACGAGGGTATGAATCATGCGACGTAGCTTGCCGTCGTTGGCAAGCATGTCGTCAACAATCGTGTCGACTGTTGGTGTGTCGTAATACTCCAAACCCCGCCCAAGGGCGAAGGTGAGCATCTTTTCGGTCAAACAGCGATAAAAATCGACTTTGCGTTCGTTGGCGAGTACATGGGAGAGTTCGCGAACGTTCGTGAACTCTTCACCGGTGATCAATTTGCCGGCCGTTTCAATCTTTTGGCCGTCGTCTTCCTCGCGGAACTGACCGATGTAGGTGAACTTTTCCAAGGCCAAACCAAGTGGATCCATTCGTGCGTGGCACGATTTGCACAATGCCTCGCTACGGTGCAGTTCCATTTGTTCTCGCATCGTCAGCTTCTTGCCTCGCTGGCGGACTTCTTCCAGGGCCGGAACATCGGGCGGAGCCGGAGGTGGTGGGCTTCCCAGAATGTTATCCAGGATGAACAGTCCACGTTTGACCGGGGAGGATCGTGTTGGGTTTGATGTCACGACAAGGAATGTCCCTTGCGTGAGGATCCCACCTCGGTTGCTGTCCTTAGGCAAGTCGACTTTCTTCAGCTGGCGATCTTCCAGGCCTTTGATTTCTTCCAAGCCATAGAACTTCGCCAGCGGCTTGTTCAAAAAGGCGTAGTCGGCCGTCAGTAATTCGCCAACCGAGCGGTTTTCTTTCAGGATGTACTCGAAGAGCATTTCGGTCTCTTCCCGCATCGCACGGCGAACCGTCTTGCTGAAGACGCGGAACGAATCGCCGAGATCTCGAATTCCCAGGGCCCGACGAGCGTCGATGCTGATCGATTCCACATCCTGAGCTTGCAGCCATTGGCCGATGAAACGCTGAATGAATCGATCCGATTTCGGGTCGTCCAGCATACGATCGACTTGAGCGTGGAGGTTCTCTCGGAGCTTGCCTTCGCTGGCGAGCTTCATCAATTCGTCATCCGGTACCGAGCACCAGAGGAAATAGGAAAGTCGAGAGGCCAATGCGTATTCATCGACCGGCACGATCTTGCCGGGGTTGTTCGGTTCTGGCTGAATTTCGGCACGGAACAGGAACTGCGGCGAGATAAGCATCGCTGCAAATGACTGGGCAATGCCATGCTCGAAGGTGCGATCCTTCTGCGAACTGATGTGCTGCTGGATTTGTACCAGGCGATCGAGCGTTTCGTCCGAAATCGGTCGACGGAATGCTTTGGTGCCGAAGTGCTTTAGAATCTTGCGAGCATACGCTTCACGCTCTTTCGCATCTTCCGGCGGCGGACCGTCGAAAAAGACTCGCTTGTATTTCGAGTCGTGCTTGCCATCTGTCGGAACGACTTCCTTGACGATCTCTTGCGCGGCGTCAAAGTACTTTTCAGTCATTAGCGGCGAGATCGAAAGGACATCGCCGATCGTATCGAAGCCGTAGCCGGTATCGTCGGGAGGGAAATTCTCGTCGACTTTGTATCGATAGCCGAAAAGATCTTCAATCGTGTAGCGATATTCATCGCGGTTCAAGCGACGGATGGTGACACGTCCGGGATCAGGGTTGGCAGGATCGAGGCGAAACACTTTCGATTCGATCCAGCGGCCGACCAGGTCACGCTCTTCCTGCGACGGTTGATCTTCGTCAGCGGGAGGCATGGTTTGAGCACGCATGTTACGCCAAACGGCCAGCCAAGATTCCTGGGCGGCGACGCGATCTTTCTGGGAAAGCTCTTCCAGGTTATCGAGTGTCACGCCTCCTTCTTCTGCACCGTAGCCATGACAGCCATAACAGTAGTTCTCGAGGACGGGTTGGACCTTCGAGAAATCTGGCACTGACTGCTTCGGTTCGGCAGCACTGCTATCAATGGCAGTGGTCAGCAGAGAGAGGATCGCGATTACTATGATTCGTGGCATCGGCATTACTAGGCGGGGACGGAGTGAACCTACATCGATATCCGAATTATTCGTGAAGAACACAACTTTCGGACAGGGAGGCAGGAAACTTCGCGGGTAACACATTGCATGCGGTCGGTCAGTGGAGGGGGTTGTGACCGCGCAACAAGGAAGGCTTCAATTAGTTATCGTAGGGAGGGATGCCCTCGAAGTAAAGATTTATTCCACCCAATCAGCAATTCCCCCAAAGGGTGGTAGGATTGCTCAGGCAGGGAATGATAGGGAAAAAGCCTCGTTTTTGGCTGTGTCAGGGTTTTCGCCGAGAAATATCAGCGAAAACGTCACTTCGAATGTGAAAAAATGAGTGCCTGTGTCTGCCATCGAAATCCATGAACTCGAGAAACAATTCGGCTCGGACTCGCCGGTTTTAGCGGTCGATCGATTGTCGATCGCTCCGGGAGAGTTCGTATCGCTGGTGGGCCCTTCAGGGTGTGGTAAGTCGACACTTTTGCGACTGATTGCCGGATTGGAAACACCGAGCAGTGGGATGCTACAGCTCGACGAATCAACCTCTGCGGAGCGAGCGTTTGTTTTCCAGGACGCGAACCTCATTCCCTGGCGAACTGCCCGAGAAAACGTTCGTCTTCCGTTGGAACTGCGAGGGAGCGTTTCGCGTGAAGATCACGCGGCAATCGATGCTGCGATTCGCATGGTCGGACTGCAAGACGCAGACGGCAAAAAGTACCCGCGAATGCTTAGCGGTGGGATGCGGATGCGTGTCTCGCTGGCGAGGGCACTCGTCACCGAGCCTGGCATTCTTCTATTGGACGAACCATTCGCCGCCTTAGACGACATGCTACGGAATCAACTGAACGAGCAGATCCTCGAAATCTGGAAGCGACAACAATGGACCGGGCTTTTCGTTACCCACAATGTCGCCGAGGCGGTCTTTCTGAGCCAACGCATTTTGGTAATGCAGGCTCACCCAGGACGGATCGTGGCCGATATGCAAGTTCCCTTTGCGTACCCGCGCGAAAGCAGTCTCCGGAACGACCCTGAGTTCGCCACGTTTTGTGGAGAGGTGGTCAGCACGTTAGCAGGAGTGGCCGTGCGATGAGAGAAGCACCCTTTTCGTGGCGGACGATCGTTTTGCCGATGTTGGTGTTGGTTATTGCGTTGTTGCTGTGGCAGGCGATCGTGATGTTTAGCGGACTGGAACCGTACATCTTGCCGGGCCCCGGCGTCGTCGCGAAGACGATGTGGCTTAAGAAGTGGGACCTGCTGGGCTATTCGTTACGTACCGGAATGGTGGCCGTCGCTGGGTTCGTTATCTCGGTCGTACTGGGCGTCGTCGTTTCGCTTTTCTTTTCGCAGTCCTCCATCTTGCGGCAAAGTGGCTATCCGTTCGCGATCTTCTTTCAGACGGTACCCATCGTGGCTATCGCGCCACTGGTGATTGCGATCTTCGGATATGGCGAATTGAGTGTGATCGTGGTGACGACGATGATCAGCTTGTTCCCGATTATCACGAGCACGACGACAGGGTTGATCACGATAGATCAAGGTTTGCTCGATCTGTTTCGGCTGAACAAAGCCACACGTTGGCAGATATTGTGGAAGCTGCAGTTTCCCGGCGCGATTCGCTACTTATTGACCGGAATGAAAACGAGTGCGGGGCTGGCAGTCGTTGGGGCGATTGTCGGAGAGTTCTTCGCAGGGCATACCGGCGGTCATCAAGGGCTCGGTTCGTTCATTTTTATCTCCAAGAGTCAAATGAACACGTCGGCACTGTTCGCGGGGACGATATGCAGTACGCTGGTAGGCGTGGTCGTTTTCGCTTCGATTTCAATTCTGGGACGCATGTTCCTGCGTCGCTGGGTTTGGGAAGGTTAGCCGTGCACCAATTGCGTTCAAGCTGGGCTATTTTGATCGTCGTTAGCATCTTCTTGGGGTGCAACGTCAAGGACGATACGTACCATACTGGACCGATCGACAACGATCCCACCGCACGGACCGACGTGAAGCTGGCACTCAACTGGTTTCCCGAAGCGGAGCATGGCGGATTTTACGCCGCGCAGCTAAACGGTTATTTCGCGGAAGAAGGCTTGAATGTCGAGATCTTGCCGGGCGGTCCAGGGTCGCCAGTCATTCAACAGGTCGCCCGCGGCTCGGTTGAGTTCGGTGTTGCGACGGCCGATCAGGTTCCTTTGGGACGTGCTCAAGGAGCAAATGTTGTTGCGACGTTCGCAGCGATCGATCAAAGTCCTCGCTGTTTCCTGGTGCATGAAGAGTCGGGCATTAAGTCACTGGAAGAGCTGAAGGGCGTGACGCTGGCGATGAATAGCGGCCGGGCCTTTTCGGAATATCTCGTCAAGCATGTCCCGCTGACCGATGTGCGTGTGGTGCCGTACGACGGAAGTGTCGCGGCATTTTTGCGAGACAAGAACTTCGCGCAACAAGCCTACGAATTCAGTGAGCCGTTTCTGGCAAAAGAGCAGGGGGCAAACGTGCGTGTGCTGCCGATCCGAGAGATTGGTTACAACCCTTACGCCAGCATTTTGATTACTTCGGACAAGCTGAACAAAGAGAATCCTGAGCTAGTCGAAAAGATGATGCGTGCTTGTCGCAAAGGGTGGCAAGACTATCTGAAAAACCCCCAGCAGGCCAACAAACATCTTGAGTCGCTTAACCCAGAGCTTTCGCCGGGCGTATTGGAATTTGGCGTCAAGGCAATCGTTCCGCTAACCAACGTCGAAGAAGAATCATTCGGACAGATGACTGCGGAGCGATGGAAGACGTTGGTTGAACAGCTGGTTGAAATCGGTTTGCTTGAGAAAGACGCCGTCCAGTCGGAAGCATGTTTTCAAGAGGCATCATGAGCGTTACGATCCCAGACGATACGTGCTGGATGTTTCTGGTTCGGCATGGGGCAACCGATTTTAATCTTAAACAGCCCACCGTCCTGCAAGGCAGCGGCATCAATGGACCGTTAGCGGCGATTGGCCGTGAACAGGCGACGCTGACCGGGGAATTTCTACGCCGATATTCATTCGATGCGGTCTATGCGAGCCCGATGGTTCGGGCGATGGAAACGGCCCAGATTATTCAGCCAGGTCGTGAGATCACTCCGGTACCTGAGATCGTCGAAGCGGACGTTGGGCGATGGTTGGGACGCGATTGGGAAGACATCAAAGCGGCTGAACCAGAAGCGTATCGGCTGCACCTGGAAGATCCTTCGGTCCACCCTTATCCCGAAGGAGAATCAGCTACTGATGTCGCCCACCGAACGGTCCCTGCGCTAATGAACCTGTTAGAGCAAAATCTCGGCAACCGTATCTTGGTGGTGGCCCATAACATCGTGATTCGCGTGATGGTAGCGCATTTGTATGCAATTCCGCTGAAGCAAATGCGGACGATTCGTCAGGATAACTGCGCGGTCAATGTGATTCGCTTGCAAGGAGACAAGCGGGAGCTCGTTACCGCGAACTCGACGTTTCACCTTGACACGTTGAATCAATAATCTGCGTAGGGATCGTCCGGGATTTGCTGGACGATTTGCGAGAGGCGTTCTTCCAGCTGCGGCAGGCCGTCAACGATATTCGCCTCGATTGTCACTGCCCAAAGCGGTTTGTCGAGGAAGCGATCGAGTCCGATCTTCACGAGGTCTTTGTGGGTGCAGACCACCGCGTCGACATCGTCGTGCTGCGTGGTCCAATGTTCCAGCAGGTTGATATCTTCGCGTTGGTAATCGTGATGGTCGTCGAACGGCTTTAACTCGGCAACTTCCATACCCGCTTCGACAAGCGTATGTTCAAATCCGCTCGGATTGCCAATGCCGCAAAAAGCGAGCACTTTCTTGCCGCGCAAGCTTTCCAGAGACTCTGTCTGCCCGCTGAAATTCAAGAGACGACTCGGCTGGTGATGCATTTCGACCAGCACCGCGTTGTGGTCAAGCTGAGTGATCCGCTTCCAGATGGCTTGCCGCTCTTCGCTGCTTACCATGTCACCGCGTGTCAGAACAATGACGTCGGCCCGATTAAGGCTTTGGACCGGCTCGCGTAACGTTCCACGAGGAAAGAGATAACCAAAACCAAAGGGTTCGGTAGCGTCGATCAGAACGATGTCGAGATCGCGGGCAATGCGGCGGTGTTGGAAGGCATCGTCTAGCAAAAGAACTTGAGCGGCAAGTTCTTCCGTGGCAACTTGCGCTGCAGCGACGCGATCTGGATTCTGCAGATGAGGAACGTCCGGTAACAGTTGCTCGAGTTCTTTCGCTTCGTCGTTCTGAGCTCCCTGTTCGGCACCATAGCCGCGGCTGATGAGTGTCACGCGAATATTTCGCTCGCGAAACCATCGTGCCAGCCAAGCTACCATGGGCGTTTTACCGGTACCGCCAAGTGTGAGGTTGCCGACGCTAATGACAGGAACATCCACGGACTCGCCGGGGCGAACGTTTGTGTCGTATTGTCGATTGCGAACACCAACACCAATGCCATAGAACAGCGACGTTCCCCACATCAGCCCACGCAAAAGCGTCGAGCCGATTCCTTTGCGGCGGCCACTGACAATCTCTTTGAAGTCGCGAGCGGTGAGCATCGTGGTGTTGGTTCGTTAGGGTGCATGAACAACGAAAGGGACGAAACCTCGCGGCTTGTCCCTTTCGATCGATTCGATTTAACCGCAGAAGGTTTAACCCTTCAGCTTGGCACAAATGGCGTCGGCCATTTCCTGGGTGCCGACGGCGGATGGATCGTCACGGTTTGGCTTCAGGTCGTACGTGACGTCCTTACCTTCCTTGATGACGTCGGCAACCGCTTGTTCCAGACGCTTCGCCGCATCTGTTTCGCCCATGTGCTGAAGCATCAGCATGCCGGACAGAATCAGAGCGGTTGGGTTAACTTTGTTTTGGCCCTTGTACTTCGGAGCGGAACCATGGGTTGCTTCGAAGACGGCGCCTTCAGGGCCGATGTTGGCACCTGGGGCGACGCCGAGACCGCCGACGATGCCGGCACCGAGGTCGCTGACGATGTCGCCGTACAAGTTAGGCAGAACGATCACGTCGTACAGTTCTGGCTTCTGTACCAACTGCATGCACATGTTGTCGACGATACGTTCTTCGAATTCGATGCCAGGGTAATCCTTGGCGACTTGTTCGGCGGTGGCCAGGTACAAGCCGTCGGAGTACTTCATGATGTTCGCTTTATGAACGGCAGTGACCTTCTTACGGCCGTTCTTTTGAGCGTAATCGAAAGCACAGCGAACGATGCGTTCGGTACCGCTGATGCTGATCGGCTTGATCGAAACGCCCGTTTCTTCTGCACCGGTTTTGATCTTGCGATCCGAAGGCAGGCCATTGATGAATTCGATCAACTGGGAAGTTTCTGGCTTGCCCTTCTCGAATTCGACACCGGCGTAAAGGTCTTCGGTGTTTTCGCGAACGATGACAATGTCGACGCCCAGCTTGCTGAAGTAGCTGCGAACACCGGGATACCACTTGCAAGGACGAATGCAGGCAAACAGGCCCAGTTCCTGACGGAGGTAGACATTGATGCTGCGGAAACCGGTCCCCACAGGCGTGGTGATCGGGGCCTTCAGGGCACACTTGGTGCGGCGGACGCTTTCGATGGTCGAGTCCGGAATAGGCGTTCCGGTACGTTCCATAACGTCGACGCCGGCTTCCTGGACGTCCCAGTTGATTTCGACGCCGGTGGCATCAACACACTTACGGGCAGCTTCGGCCAATTCGGGACCGGTGCCGTCGCCGGTGATCAGAGTGACTTCGTAGGCCATGAGGTTTTCCTGGCAGCTGGGGGATAATCGTGGTTCTGATAAGCTAACTAAGGCGAATTGATTGCCTTTGGTTAAGAAGCCCAAAATAGCAGACCAACCGCCGGTGGTAAACCTAGCGTACTGCCAGAGTTCAATTGGCCGTTTGGACTGCATCGGGGCCATCTTCGTGGGCATGCCGCGTTTCTAAGCCACATGCTCACGAAGCTGAAGGCATGGCACCCTCCACTTGTCGCCGCTACTGACCGATACAGTAAAGCGTTTTGTTGGTCCTCAGGTACATCTTGCCGTCGACGATGGCGGGGCTGCCGTTGGCGATCGAATCGTCCGTTTCAAACTCGTTGACGGTGATCAGTTCGTATTCAGGCTTTGCTGCGAGGACGTACGTGCCGTTTTCTCGGGTCACGTAATACAGCTTGCCACCGGCGACCACGGGGGAGGCGTAGATCAGTTTCGGACGCGGTTCCATCCGTTCCTGATAAACGACTTCGCCAGTCTTTGCGTCAGCACAATAAGCGATCCCTTTGCTTTCGCTGACCCAGTAGAGATGGCCATCGTGATAGGTGGGGGAAGAAACGTTGGAACCTTTGTCGAGTTCCCAAACAAGGTTCGTATCGGTTACGTCGCCGGTGCCGCCGGTTTTGATGGCGATGGTTGTGTTCTTGCGAGCACCCATGGCGACGACCATATCTCCCACGGGAATCACGCTAGGGCAGATATAGTCGTCGATCCCCTTCGAGTGCCAAATCTCTTTGCCGGTTGCTGGATCAAGGGCACGTACGGCACCTTCTTCGCTGTAGATCAGCTCGTCACGCCCGTTGGCAGTAATCAAGATTGGAGTGTTCCAGGAACGGTTGACTCCTTCGTGCTTCCAAACTTCTTCGCCTGATTTCTTGTCCAAACCGACAATCGCATTGCCTTCGACGCCTGCATTCAGAATGACAAGATCTTTGTAGAGGACCGGCGAGTTAGCGGTACCGAATGCATGCGTTTGATCGCCAAGGCTTACCGTCCAGCGATGGGTTCCGTCGAGATCATACGCGGCGGCTCCCGTGGTGCCGTAGTAAACGTAGACGCCGGTATCGTCAACGTTGGGCGTGCTGGAAGCATAGCCGTGCAGCGCGACGAAACCGCTGAAGTCCTTGGTATGTTCAGCATCAGCGGGGATCTCTTTATTCCAGAGGATCTTGCCGCTGGACTGATCGATGCACAGGAGGTGACGCTTGAGGTTGGTCTTTTCGCCAGGATCTTCTTCGTTCATGCCGTATCCGGTCCAGCAAGTCACGTAGATCCGATTGTTGAACACGACCGGGCTCGAGGCGCCTGGGCCAGGCATGTCGGTCTTCCAAACGATGTTTTGGGTGTCGCTCCACTGCGTGGGAACCGACTCTTCCGCAGCAATACCGGCTTGTGTTGGACCACGGAAGCGTGGCCAGTTCTCGGCTTGTAGAGGAAAAGCGATCGCCAGGATAGCGAACACAGAAAGCAGCAGCGAAAGATTGCGTTGCATCGACCTATTCCTTGAAGGGCAGGAGAGCGGCGTGGATTGTCCCAATTTGGTTACCGCGATTATAGCGCTTCCCCGAGGGAGTCAAAACCTGGAAGGGATAAGATTGTCCCTTAACGTCACTCGAAAATGATTGTCGGCGGCGGGCGGAAGGGCTATGCTGACAGCCCATATCGCGGTGATTCGCGTCGCTTCCGCCAGGAGAACTCGCCATGGGTTTTTCATTTCGCAAGTCGTATACCTTCGGTCCGCTCCGCATCAACTTAAGTAAGACAGGCGTCGGGTTCTCGTTTGGAGTCAAAGGACTGAGGGCAGGGTACAGTGCCAATGGGCGGAAGTATGTCTCGGCAAGTGTTCCAGGGACGGGGGCTCGGTACTATAAATCGACCAAGTCCCTATCGGGCTTATGGAACGAGTGGTTTGGCGGCGATGAAGACGAGACAGAAGCCCCGCAGAAGAAGCCCAGCAAGCCGCTGAAGAAGAAAGAATCGTTCTGGTAAAGGCAACCACAATGAAAGCTAAGTTCATTCGCATCTTTCGCACGTCAAGTTCCGAACGCTTTTTGCTGCATGATCTGACCGGCGAAGAGATGGGCATGCTCGACCTCCATTTTCTGGCCGACGGTACTGTGGCAGGCAATTTGTTTCTCGTCGCATCGAAAGTGACCGATGAAACAGGCATCCGGGTATTGCTGGAACAGATTGACGAACAATTGGTCCCCGCCGCGAGCATGGAAGACGCGAATCTCTCGTTTACCGTCACCCAAGGCGAACTGGTTGGAACGTTTTCAAGTGAAGAAGATTAGAAGCGAGGGCTTCTCGTGAGGCTAAATCTTCTTGCATCCCTTTAAGTAAACCGTTCAACTAGACGGTGCGCGGATTTTGGATCTGTCTGCCCTATCGCAAGTTACGAGGAGATGCTCATGCGACATTCGTCGTTGGTTGCTGCCGCCGGTGTTGTTCTGACACTGTGTGCCAGCGTGGTTTATGCTGTCGATTTGCCAGGCTTTTCGGCCGGTGAAGTGGAGTTGAAGTCGGCCGGACCGCTGTCGTTCGCGCCAGACAATGTCCTGATTGTAGGCGATCCAAAAGCGGCCACCGTCTATGCCATTCAGTTGGATAAGTCGGCCGCTAAATCATCGACAGATTTGCAGATGCCAATTCCCGACGGAGTAAGCGTCGCCGACTTGGCCGTCAGCCCCGATACCGGAGTTATCTATCTTTCGGTCACCGAAAACGGCAAGCCAGGAATTGTTCGTGTGGATGGCGAAAAGCTTGTGCCAGTGCCGCTCGACAAAGTCAAAAGAGCAGTCGCTCAGCTGGCGAACGCTCCGGAAGATAAAGTCGTTGGGGAAGGGCGTCGCCGCGGAAATCGTCGTGACGAGTCGATTACGGATGTCGCTTATGTTGACAACCAAGTGATCGTTACCGGTCGTACGGCCGGAGATGCTTCGGCTGCTGTGCATTCGATTGCCTATCCATTCCAGGAAGAAGGCCGCGCGATGCCGATCGAAATCTACCATGCTGCCCACGGCCGCTATGAAGATGATGCCGTCGCTCGGGTATTCGTGCCGTTCACGATCGGTGGCGAACCTCATTTGCTCGCTGGCTTTACTTGCACACCGCTGGTGAAGTTTCCTTTGTCAGCAGTTAACAAGTCGCAAGAGAAAGCTTATCGCGGCACGACGGTCGCCGAGCTTGGCAATCGTAATCGTCCGCTCGACATGGTTGTTTACGAAAAGAGTGGCAACCAATATCTGCTGATGGCCAACAGTGCTCGCGGCGTGATGAAGGTCAGCACCGATGACATTGAACGCGAAGAAGGTTTGACCGAGCCAGTTAAAGGTGGTGGAACCGCTGGGCAAGACTACGAAGCCGTCGAATGGGAAGGGGTTGTTCAGCTGGACAAGTTGAATGACAACCAGGCCGTGATCATTACCCAGGCCGAAGGTCAGCCTGCCGTATTAAAGACGGTAGATCTGCCGTAGGTCGGCAGTTTTGAAAAAAGTAATTAAACGCTTCAGCGAGGCTCGCGTCTGAAAAGATGCGAGCCTCTTAGCTTTGGGGTAGGCGTTCTAAGATGTTTCACCTTTCCGCGGAAACTTGAGGCCGGTATTCTGAGGGAATTGATCCGCGTCAAAACTATATGGCCGTCAACGGAAGATCGCTCGACATGATGTCTCTTGCGCAGCCTCGCCTCCTTCTTTTCACCGTAATCGTTTTGTCTTTCTTTGCCGGGGAAGGCTTTTCGCAAGAAGCAGCGAACAACAACGCTGAGCTATCGGGAAAGAAACTACTGAAGCAGGTTCGCGACCAGTTGGCATCGCTTCCGCTCAAGACCGGACAGCGACCAGATTTTGCCGATCAATCGAATCGGCAGTGCATTGTTTTTCTCAGCTTGGCTCGACCTACCCAGGGGGCGATTGTTGGCTTGGGAGTCGGTGCAAAAGTCGACGAAGCGGTAACCGATGCGGCAGCCCACTTGCGTTCTCAAGCAACCATGGAAGATCTGAGCTCTGGAAAGTTAAAGCTCGACGTGGCGACATTTCAAAGCGATTTGCCCACCGCAGAAGTTCTCGGGCCACTTCGCATTGTGACGGGGCCATTTGGAATGTGGTTCGCCCAGGACAATGTGATTTACTTGCCAGAAAAAGGCGATCCGCGAAGGCTTTCGGTCGGCGTTGGAACGCGTCCGTACGCCTATACCAGCTGGATTGAGACAGAGAAGGACAAAGTTGTACCGCTACGGTTCGGCAATTTGGAAAAGTACAGCGTCACACCACAGTCCCTTTTGCATGCAGCCATTGCTGGGGGAGATTACCTGGTGCGTCATATGCGACTCGATGGAAGATTCGATTACAGCTATGACCCACTGACGAATGAAGTCAGCGCGGACTACAACTTGCTGCGTCACGCCGGCACATGCTATGCGTTGTTGGAATTGCAGCAGGCCGTCAACGAAGGTTCTTCTGGCGAGAAACGAGATCAAAAGTATCTAGAAACTGCGCGACGTGGAATGACTTATCTTTTCGAGAATCACTGTCAGCCGGCACCCAAGCCGGAAGAAGGAGACTTTCAGGCAATCGTCTCGCCGGACAAAGATGCCAAGCTCGGCGGCGCTGCGCTGGCAATGTTGGCCACACTGAAGTACCAAGAAGTTTCCGGGGATGAACGTTGGCTTCCATTAACGAAACAATTGGGAAGGTTCCTGATTTTCCAGCAGGAAGAGAGTGGGCGTTTTGAATCGCGGTACTTCTACGGCGAGCCTGACCCGGTGTTGTTTGATTCGATTTACTATCCCGGAGAAGCGATCCTTGCATTGGCTCGGTTAGCGAAAGTCGATCCTGCAGGGCCTTGGCTGGAAACGGCTAAGCGTGGTGCCGATTGGCTGATCGATGTACGCGATGTTGGAAAGAAAGCCGAAGAGCTACCAGCCGATCATTGGTTGCTGATGGGGATCAACGAATTAAGCACGCTGACGGATGATCCTCGTTACGTGCAGCATGCCCAAAAAATTACCCAATCGATCTGCCATCACCAGCGCCTCGACGATCCACAGCCGGAATGGATCGGAACGTTTTATACCCCGCCTCGATCAACTCCAACGGCAACCAGATCGGAAGCACTCGTGGCAATGATAAACCTCGCGAGGACACGGGAGTTGGAAAGTGCCGAATATCTGCGCCGGTTGAAGTTGGCGATCGAGTTTCAACTGCGGTGCCAGATCATTCCGGAGAACGCCATCTATTTGCCCCGGCCTGATCAAGCCATGGGGGGCTTTCGAGCAAGCTTGGAGGATTGGGAAGTCCGAATCGATTATGTCCAGCACAATATCTCTTCCCTTTTAGGGCTCCGCGAATTACTCGAAAGCGAGTAGCCGCGGCCGATACACCGTGTTGTTGCTAGCAATCGGTGTCCGTCGTGTCGGCTGTATCGATTACCGCAATGGGGTGGTGCGCGGAAGAGGGAATCTTAGCTCGATGCGTTCAGAGCCGTCGTCTTAGGCGTCGATACGACTACAGGTTTTCTTAGGACCCTCGGTCACGGATGTCCGTACTCTCGGATGCATTGGAGGCATCATGCGCGGAACTTTCAGCAAGTTCTTGTTGGCGACGTCGTTCACATTTGTCGCGGCTACGATGGCCGATGCGCAGAAGCAAGCCACTTTTCCCGAGTCTGTTTTTTCCGGGGAAGACGCGTATAACTCCGCCGTTCAGCCGACGTCTTACTACGATACCTACGACGGTTCCTGCGGCGTCGCATGTGGTGATTTAGTGCCAAGCTGCGGCGGAGGCTGTCTTAACGCTTCGCATGACTCTCTTTGGACGCGTGGCCAATTGACCGGCGATTGGTATGGGCACCGGAGTTGTCTGGCCGATTGCGGTATTACTGTTCAAGGGGCACTGACGCAGTTCTATCAAGGACCGGCCAGTGGCGGAAATGAACAAGTGTTTCGTTACGGCGATAAGCTTGATCTTTACGTCAACGTTGACACGGGAAAACTTGGTCTCTGGGAAGGAGGCCAGCTCACGATGCATGCCGTGGACTGGCAGCTCGGGCAGAACGCGATTCTCGATGCAACAGGGCTTTCCCCGGTGAATTTGGCGATGCTAACGCCGAAAGCAAACGACCCTACATTTGCAATGACGAGTCTGCAATATACGCAGGCCATCAGTGGCGGATTTGCCCTCACCGCAGGTCGAATCAATATGCTCGATCTATGGGCGACTTTCTATCCGGAATATGGTTTGGGCGTGGATGGCTTCATGAACATGTCGATGATGATGCCGATGAGCGTCGTTCCGAGCTTGCCCTTGGTGACCAACGGAGCTGGGATTATCAAAGCGGGAGAGCGTGGCGTGGAGGGCGCGTTGCTCGTCTTCGAGAGTCAACAAACTCCGACCACGGTAGGCCTCGATTTTGAAAACGGCGTGACGATTGTTGGTGCCGCTCGTAAGTACACTGATTTCTGGGGATTGCCTGGTTCACATACGCTGGTCGGCGTTTATGCAACCGGCGAATATACTTCGTACGATACTTCGGGCTGGATTGTCGTGCCTGGCGGTGGTGTTCGTCCTGACGCGAAGCAAGGAACTTGGGTCGCCGGGTACCTTGGTCAACAACAACTTTGGGCAGATGCCTGCAATCCCAAGCGGCACACCAGTTTGTTTGGCTACATTGGCTTTTCAGACCCTGACAACAGCCCGTTTCAGTTCACCACGAGCATCTCGATCGAGAAGTTCGGTCCGTTTGCCTCCCGTCCAAACGACCGAGCCGGGATCGGTTACTTTTACAACGGTTTGAACTCGGACTTCCAGAACACGTTCAGTCTGCTTGCTCCGATCGACGATCTGCATGGCGGCGAAGTTTATTACAACGCCGAAATCGTTCCATGGTTCCACCTGACAACCGACTTGCAAGTAATCCAGCCTGGGATCGTCGCCAACGATACGGCCGTCGTCCTGGGGCTTCGTGGAAAGATGGAGTTCTAGAAGTTATCAGCTTTGCAATGCAGGTTTACGCTGCGTCATTGCTAGGGTTTGAGGGGGTGGCGCGGTAAAGTCGATACCATCGAACGATCAATGGAACGTATAAGCAGGCCCCTAAGATGTGAGCAGGAATTCCAACTGCGTACGAGATAACAAAAAAGTTAACTCGCAAGTAGTAAAACGCGAATACCCACGTCAGCCACAAGACCATGCCAGGAGCAGCCAGAAAGGCGGCCGGTTTTAGGCTGCGATAGAGGGCATCGTTCCATGCATTCCTGTCCACTTTCGTGGCAAGTATTTCCCGGATTAACTGTGCCAGGAATTCTAGAATCGGTAGCAGTAGGAACCAGCATGCCACAACGAGAAGAGTCGTTGCGACCGCGACCATTGTGATCTCTCTGGAGTCATAGGTCGGTCCTGTACCGACGATGATGAAGAAGTCTGCGATCGTGTGGTAGAAGGCGAAAATGTTAAACAAGCTTGCCGTCGTTAGCAGTACTGTAGCAACACGTAGTGATTTCAGTGCGTCTTGTCGTTCCGGCGGTTTGGAAGTTATGGATGCATTGTTAACTTGCGGTGATTGATAAGGGTTGATCGACATATCGCAGTGGTTGTTTTTAGTTTGACGAAATTGTCTTCGTGCCTCGATCTAGCAGAGATATATGTTACATGACAAAAAAAGGCCCGCATCGGTTGGATGCGGGCCTTTTATTTTTCTCGAAGCGGAATCGGGACGAGGCTTAGCCTTCGTCGCTTGATTCGCCACCTTCGCCGCCGCTGCCGGCTCCGACTGCTTCTTCGGCTTCTGGCTCTTGAAGCGAGCCCTTGAAGTCCAAGCGAGTCAGTTTACCTTCGTCGTTGGCGATGGCATCGACCGTGATGGTGTCCATGCCTTGGAACTCGCCCTTGAGCAGTTCTTCGGACAGTGGATCTTCGATCGAGTTTTCAATCGCACGACGCAGTGGACGAGCACCAAAGTCTTGGGCTTTGTCCGACTGGTGGCTGCGGCGGATGATCAATTCTTTCGCGGCGTCGGTCAAAACAAGGTTGTAACCACGTTCCTGCAGACGTTCGCGGACTTTGGCCAGCTCCAAGTCGATGACTTGCTTCAAGTCTTCCTTCGTCAGGTGATGGAAGATGATGACCTGGTCCAAGCGGTTGATAAATTCAGGTCGGAAGACCTTGCCGATTTCTTCTTCCACGCGAACCTTCATGCTTTCGTATTCCGCACCTTCGTCAGGAGCTTGGAAACCGAAGGCTGATTCGTTCTTGATCGCGCCGGCACCAGCATTGGTGGTCATGATCAAGATTACGTTTCGGAAGTCGACGTTTCGACCGAAGCTATCGGTCAGGCGGCCTTCTTCCATTACTTGGAGAAGCATGTTGAAGACGTCCGGGTGAGCCTTCTCGATTTCGTCGAGCAGCACGACCGCGTAAGGACGACGGCGAATCTTCTCGGTCAGCTGACCACCTTCTTCGTAGCCGACATAGCCTGGAGGGGCACCGATCAGACGACTGACGTTGTGCTTCTCCATGTATTCGGACATGTCGATTTGAATCAGGGCGTCGGCGTCACCGAACATGAATTCGGCCAAAGCCTTGGCAAGCAATGTCTTACCAACCCCTGTCGGACCGGCGAAGACAAACGTACCTGTTGGACGCTTCGGATCTTTCAAACCGCTACGGCTACGACGGACAGCTTTGGAGATCGCTTTGATGGCGTCGTCCTGGCTGATGACCTTCTTGTGCAGAACGTCTTCCATCTGCATGAGCCGCATGCTGTCTTCGGTCGACATACGAGTCAGCGGAATGCCGGTCATCTTGCTGACGACTTCGGCGATCACTTCTTCGTCGACAACGCCATCTTTTTGGCGGCTCTTGGCCTGCCATTCTTTGACGATGTCTTCCTTCTTCTTTTTCAGCTTGTCAGCCTGATCGCGCAGGGAAGCCGCCTTTTCGAAGTCTTGATCGGCGACTGCTTGTTCCTTCTTGCGGTTCAGCGTTTCGACTTCTTCGTCGATCTCTTTGAGATCTGGCGGACGAGTCATGACGCGAAGACGCACGCGGGCACCCGCTTCGTCGATCACGTCGATGGCCTTGTCTGGCAGGCAACGTCCGGTGATGTAACGGTCCGAATACTCGGCGGCCGCCACAACGGCGTCGTCAGTGATCTGAACGTTATGGTGTTCTTCGTAGCGATCTCGCAGTCCCTTGAGGATCTCGACGGTTTCGTCCTTCGAGGCCGGATCGACCTGAATTTCCTGGAAACGTCGAGCGAGAGCGCTGTCCTTTTCGATGTACTTGCGGTACTCGTCGAGTGTGGTCGCACCGATACACTGGATTTCGCCACGAGCCAAAGCAGGCTTCAGAACGTTGGCGGCATCGATGGCACCTTCAGCACCACCAGCACCCACGAGGGTGTGGAGCTCGTCGATGAAGAGGATCGTATTCTTAGCGCGACGAACTTCGTTCATCACTGCTTTGATACGTTCTTCAAACTGACCGCGGTACTTGGTACCAGCAACCATCATGGCCAAGTCGAGCACCACGATTCGCTTTTCTGCCAGCAACTCCGGCACGTCACCGTCGATTACGCGTTGAGCGAATCCTTCGACGATGGCCGTCTTACCGACACCAGCTTCCCCCAGCAGCACTGGGTTGTTCTTGGTACGGCGGCACAGAACCTGAATGGCTCGTTCGATTTCGCGTTGGCGACCGATCACAGGATCAAGCTTGCCTTGCTTGGCGAGCTCGGTCAGATCGCGACCGAAGCTATCCAAAGCAGGCGTCTTGCTTTTGCTGCCTTTGCCGGGGTTTCCGCCCGACTCGGCAACACTGCCTGGTTCGCCGCGGCCTTCGCGACTGCTGTCGCCTTCCATGCCGTGGCCAAGCAGATTGAGGACTTCTTCGCGAACATCTTCCAGCTTCAGACCCAAGTTCATCAGAACTTGAGCGGCGACGCCTTCTTGTTCTCGCAGAAGACCCAGCAAGATATGCTCGGTGCCTACGTAGTTATGGTTGAGATTGCGAGCCTCTTCCATCGAGTATTCGATGACTTTCTTGGCTCGGGGCGTTTGCGGAAGCTTGCCCATGGTCACCATGTCGGGACCGGATTGGACCAGCTTTTCGACTTCGAGTCGAATTTTCCGCAGGTCGACTTCCAACGTTTTCAACACGTTGGCTGCCACGCCGCTACCTTCTTTGATCAAGCCCAGAAGGATGTGCTCGGTACCGATATATTCGTGGTTGAACCGCTGGGCCTCTTGATTGGCCAGCTGCATCACCTTCCGAGCACGATCTGTAAATCGTTCGTACATGGTCATCCGTCCTCATTTCGAGTTGGCGACTGCATCAACTACTGTCGTTCCAACCCTATGTTGTCTCACAATTACGCGGCTTCCGGTAGGCTGGGTTCGCCTCTCTCCGCGTTTTGTTCACCCAAGTTGTTTGTCGAAGACTTGGATGCTTCGACGTGGGCGTCCGTTTCCCCCTCTTCTCGATCGGTCAGAAGCTGCTTTTCGCGGTGGATTTCAAACCACCAACGTCGGCTAGCATCGAGTCGCTCTAATTTTTCGAGCGTCTCTCGCGCTTCGTCAAATTGCTTCGTATGCCGCTTGAGCGTTGCTAATAGTAGGAGCGCTTCCGCGTCATCCGGCTCGCGCCGTAGAAGCCGTAGTAATACTGCCTCGGCTTGGTACCATTGACCTTTTAAATAGGCAGTCTGGGCGATTTGGTAGAGCTGGTCGATCGAGGCATCTATGGCATCCCAATTGCCAGTAGCAATTCGGAACCCCATCCATCCTGCATTCAATAGCCAGAAGCCAAGGACTAAATACCAGAGTCCACTACGGACCCAGACGTTTCCTAGCTCTGGCCAGACTCCTTTGGAAACCAACGCCGCATTCAATAGCAGCGTGAATCCTAGAGCCCAAACCAGTCCAGTCCAGCGCCCGCGTACCCAAAGCTCACTGAGCCCCGGCCACAGGCAGGTAATCCATGGCGTTGATAGCATCCTTACTATTCCATAATGTGCGGTAAGCAGCTGTGAGATCACGCACTCATCCGCTAGGAAACGCCGGGGAATTGTAACTTCCGAAACCAGGGGGAGCAAGGTAAGTCGGCAGAGTGCATGCAGTTAGATAAACTAGGAGCATCCGGCAATCGTTAATAGCGGGCAATCCGACGGCAGGAACTCTTTCGCGGAGCCTT
Organism: Bremerella sp. TYQ1; assembly: GCF_020150455.1. NCBI lineage: Bacteria > Pseudomonadati > Planctomycetota > Planctomycetia > Pirellulales > Pirellulaceae > Bremerella > Bremerella sp. TYQ1. The sequence goes on along the minus strand of NZ_CP083740.1, from coordinate 3,253,841 downwards.
TTTTTCCGGCGAAAAGTTACCAATCGTTTCAACGTCACATTCGGCAAAACCGGTTTCTTCATGACTGATCCTTACCAACCTACCGATGGCGGCTTACCGCCGTCGATGGACATTTCGCTCTGGCGAACTCTCGATGCCGCAGCGAATCGGGCCAGTGAAGGACTACGCGTCATCGAAGACTTTGTCCGTTATGGCCAGAACGACCGCTTCCTAACGTCTGAGTTAAAATCGCTGCGACACCAGTTGGACAGTACGCTGCAAAAGTTTGATCGAATCGACGCGATTCGTTCGCGAGACACCTTTGGCGATGTGGGAACAACCGTTCAAGGAAGTCTCGAACAGACTCGGTCCAGCTGGTCGGATTTGCTGACGGCCAACTTCAAACGTCTGCAACAAGCTCTACGAAGCTTGGAGGAGCATGCCAAGCTGGTCGATCCTGTTGCAGCCGCCTCGTTCGAGAAAGGACGTTACCTGACTTATTCGCTGGAAAAGATGGTGATGACGACGATCACCGCGAGTCAGCAGTTTGCCGAACCAGCCATCTACGTATTGGCTGACGGCCGGGCAGATGGACAGTTGTTCGACACTTTCGTGGCGAAGTTAGTCGAAGCGGAAGTCGATGTGATTCAACTCCGCGACAAGCAGCTGGACGATCGAACGTTGATCGCTAGAGCAGAACTGCTGCGGAAGAGAACGTCCGGCACGACTACCAAGATGATCCTGAACGATCGAGCCGACATTGCCAAAGTAACTGGCGCCGACGGCGTCCACGTCGGGCAGGAAGAGTTGACCGTTAGCCAAGCCAGAGCTGTGCTGGGGCCAAGCAGGCTGATAGGCGTCTCGACCCACAGCGTCGACCAGGCCCGGCAAGCTGTTCGCGACGGAGCCGACTACATCGGCATAGGCCCGACGTTTCCGAGCGGAACGAAATCGTTCGATGCATTCCCTGGCGTTCAGCTCCTCCAGGAAGTATCGAACGAGATAACCCTACCGGGGTTTGCGATCGGGGGAATCAATCTGAACAACGTCGTTCACGTTGCCGAAGCTGGTATCCGCCGCATCGCCGTTGCCGGATGTGTTACTAATGCAAATGACGTTGGTTTGAGTGTTCAGGAACTGAGGAAAAAGCTCTCGGGAACGTAGCGGAAGAGGCGAGTCTTATGTCTTCTGAATTGATTGTCCAAGTCCCCGTCTTCAGCGATCTCGCCAATCTGGCATTTGCACTTCGTCGCGAGGTATTTGTCACCGAGCAAGGGGTGCCAGAAGAAGATGAGTTGGACTCTTTCGATTTAACGGCGGATCATTACGTTGCCATTCAGCAAGGAAATGTCGTCGCGACGACGCGAGTCATTCACAAGGAAGAAGGGGCGAAGCTGTCGCGGTTCGCAGTTCGCAAGTCGGCACGAGGGCTAGGTATCGGCGGGCGATTGCTGGCGTTTGTCTTGGAAGACTTGAAGGCTCGGGGGCTTACAAGAGTTTTTATGTCGGCCCAGTCGGACAAGATCGGGTTCTACGAAAAATACGGCTTTCACGCGTATGGCGATGAGTATCTCGAATGCGATATCCGCCATCGGATGATGAAAAATTGGTCAGATTGATAAATGCCATAAAAAAACGTCGGAGGATGCTTCGAATGGCATCCACCGACGTGTGTTTTCCGGTCAATTAACCGATTGGCATTTACTTGGGGGCCGAGACGTTGGCACATGTTTCGGCGACGTTCGTCAGGGTACAGTCGGCATTGGATTCTTCGTCGAGCGTATCCTGCAGAAGTTCGGCGGCCGCTTGGTGTCCGAGTCGTTTCGCCAACGCACGTGCGGTGCCGTAGCCGGCAATTTCATAATGCTCGACGCGCTGGGCAGCGGCGATCAGACCGGCATCCAGGACGTCCGGATTGCCCTTCGCTTCGAGCATCTCGTCTCCTTCTTTAAGCAAGCCTTTCATCGCTTCGCATGTCTCGGCTTTCGGCGACTCACCGATCAAGCGAAACACTTCTTCCAAACGTTCGACTTGACGTTCTGTTTCCACTAAGTGGGAGCTGAAGGCTTCTTTGAGCGACGCACCATTCGCAGCATCACGCATTTTGGGCAATGCTTTGGTAAGCCGCTGTTCGGCGTCGTAGAGATCTCGCAGTTGAGCGATAAACAGTTCTTCGAGGGTTTCAAATTTGGTGCTGGTAAACATTCCCATGGTTATTCATCCTTATGACAGGGGCATTGCTTAATCGTTACTGATTTCACGAATGTGCAAGCAATGTGCCAGCTGAAGGATTACATTTCACCAAGCGATGTTTCGCGGGATAGCTGTGCTTCGGTGAATCAAATTCGATGTGATGGATGATCAAAAGACGCGCGGCATGGATGGCCATTAACCATCGATTCGGAGGAGGCGTCTCTACTGTTTTCTCCGTGCCGTTCAGGACCGACGAGATCCACCAGCAGAGCCCAGAGAACTACGGTTGAACCCGGCTTCACGTGATCTTTATACACTCTGAACACGTAATCCATTGCAGCCTAGTAGCTTTAGCAGCTTAGATAGAAGTTATGGCTACGTCGAAAAGAAGTTCCGTCGCCGTTCGCTGTTAATATTTCGTGCAAAGGCCGCTCGTGGAGACCGCTCAAATTACGGACAACGATGCTCAGCCTCGGAGCGGGGGAATCTTTGTTTCCGGGTACGACGAAATCACGATCCTTGTCGTCGACGACACGGCCGTCGATCGTGCGCTGGTAGGCGGCATTTTGCAGAAGAACAATGCCGGGAACCTTTCGATCCACTTTGCTGAAAGTGGTGAAGAAGCCTTGGATATGGTGGCATCGGAAGAGCCCGATATTGTTCTGACCGACTTGCGCATGCCTGGCATGGATGGCTTGGAACTCGTCAAGGCGATGCGGTTCGAGTACCCGTTCATCCCTTGTATCTTAATGACTGCTCACGGAAGCGAATCAATCGCCGCCGAAGCGCTCAAGCATGGTGCGGCTAGTTTCGTGCCCAAGAAAGATCTGATTCACAAGCTGGCCCAAACGTTGATTAACGTACTCGCTTCGGCGCATCACGAACGCATTGCTCGCCGCTTTGACGAATGTTGGCACGAAACAACTTCGCAATTCACGCTGACCAACGATGCAAGCCTTATCGGGGCAGTGACAGGGCACGTGCAAAACTATTTGCAGAAGTTTCGGAGTGTGCCAGAGAATGAACTGGTTCGTTTAGGCGTTGCCCTCGATGAAGCACTGCGGAACGCAATGTTTCACGGGAACTTGCAGCTAGAGTCGGAGCTGTGGGCTGCCGATCCTGAAAAGTTCTATGCGGAAGCAGAACTACGGCAAAACCGAGAGCCGTACCGTAACCGTACGGTTCACTTCACACTGACTTGCCGGCGTGATGAAGTCCGCTTCGTCGTCCGAGACGAAGGACAAGGCTTCAATACCCACGGCCACGAATTCGATCCCGGCGATCCTATGCAACTGACGCGTCCCAGCGGCCGGGGGTTGTTTCTAATTCGGACCTTTATGGACGAAGTTTTTTTTAACGACGTCGGCAACGAGATCACAATGATCTTTCGTCCGAAAATGGCGGATGAACTTTCGTTCGATGAAGTCACGATGTAACGCCGTCGCTTGAGCAATTTTTTGCCGCGCAAAATTCTTTCGTTAATCGCCGCAGCGTCTCTGCGGTTTGCCACCGAGCAGACGAGATCTCGCCCCTCGAGTTTTCCCGGTGGACAAGCGTGCCTGTTTCGCAACGACGCGCGACAACCTTGTTACGGGATGTTTCGGATTCAAGCCATTCCTCACAAAGGTTGATTATTATGACTCTGCCCAAAATTGCTCTCGCCGCAATCTGTACTCTCGCTCTCGCCGCTTCCTCCGCAATTGCTGAAGATGCGAAGAAGCCAGCCAAGGCGGACATCGTCGATACGGCCGTCTCCGCGGGTCAGTTCAAGACTCTGGTCGCGGCAGTGACCGAAGCAGACCTCGTAGAAACGCTGAAAAGCAAAGGTCCTTTCACGGTATTTGCACCCACCGACGAAGCATTTGCCGCACTTCCTGATGGAACCGTGGCAACCCTGCTGAAACCAGAAAACAAAGAGAAGCTGGTCAAGATCCTGACCTACCACGTCGTCCCCGGCAAAGTGATGGCTAAGGACGCGATGAAGCTGAAGGAAGCAAAGACCGTTGAAGGTTCGACCATCGACATCGAGGTCAAAGATGGCTCGGTGATGATCGACGAAGCCAAGGTCGTCAAAGCTGACATTGTCACCTCGAATGGCGTGATCCACGTCATCGACAAGGTGATCATGCCGTAGTCCATTGTGGATGCGTCACGAAAGCTGATCTCTCTTCCCCGGAGAGGTCAGCTTTTTTTATGCGCTGCTGCTTGCTTTGCGGCTATCGCGTGTTTCGCGATGAAGCAGCAATGCGTGTGAACCCCAACCGCCCAAGATGGCTGCTGGCAGATAAAGAGCCAAGTCGATCAGGATAAACCAAAATGGAAACGCCATCGAAACAGCATTCACCAGACCCATCGCCGTAAAGATCCCACCGATTGCGAGAGACTCTTTCCAAACGCGATCACCTTCCACAAATCGGCCAAATGCGGCCCCGCTGAAAGAGCCGCCTGCATGTGCGATCCATACCAGAACGAAAGCGATAAACGGCAACGAAGCCAGGTGATGGCCGAACGCTTCGGCATCGCTCGGATCTTGCAGGTCAATTCCCGACGGCAAAGGGTACATTAAGAAGCAGGGAGTCAACAGCAAGACCATCATGGCCATGCCGACAACGACACCCAGCGGAATGGAAACAATGGCCCGAACGGTTGCCATCATCGTAGTTGCCGCTCCCTTGGGATTGCGGCCTCAAAGTTTGGAGGGTGATAGCGCCACGAAACGAATACCCCTTCGTAGCGCGAATGTAGGTGGGATTCGCCGAGCTATTATCGTCGGCGTTGTTGGGTGCCATCATAGCATTCGTGCGGATTGCGGGAAATAGAACGACCTTACCCTCCTAGTGGCCTCTTGCTAGCGTTTCTAGCCCTTCGGCGTGCGAATAGTTTCTCTAATCGGTACAACTTACTGAAGCCGCAAGGTGGATCGCGTCGATGATGAAAGAGACGACGCGGCACGGATTCGCCGCGGAAGGTGTGCTAGCACGAAAAGAGAAACCGCTTTGGCCTCAGGGACGGCAGACAATTCGAACCACGAAGAGCAGCAGGAGCCTGTCTCGACGCTTGCCGCAATCCAGTTGGCACTCTTTAACTGGCTTGCCGACTGGGGAGCTGTGGCAATTGATTGCGTCGTCGCGATCGGCGAATTGACTCTTTTCGCCTGGCGAACGGCTGCTTGGACGTTTGGGCGACTTCCTCGAAGGGAAACGCTTCTGCCGAGCTTCTATCAAGTGGGTGTCATGAGCCTGCCCGTGGTTGCGTTGACAGGCACATTCATCGGCATGGTACTCGCCGTGCAAAGCTACTATCAATTCCGCGAGCTGGGGCTTGAGACCCGGTTAGGGGCGGTCATTAATATGTCGTTGGTGCGAGAGCTTGGCCCCGTTTTGGCCGCGACGATGCTCGCTGGGCGTGTCGGAAGTGCCATGGCGGCGGAACTTGGAACGATGCGTGTTACCGAGCAGATCGACGCGTTAACTTCCATGGGCGCCAATCCGATCCACTACCTCGTCGTTCCCCGGGTGCTCGCAATGCTCTTGCTGATTCCCGCACTCACAGTCATGGCGGACTTCATGGGGTTTGTCGGTGGTTACTTCTACAGCGTGATCATCATCGGTATCGACAAGCACTTTTACTTGTACAACTCGCAACAGTTTGTCGGTTCGTGGGACATCTTCTGCGGTCTGTTCAAGAGTATCTTTTTTGGCGGCGTGATCGCGTTGGTCAGTTGCCATCAGGGATTCTACTGCACGGCCGGAGCAGAAGGGGTTGGCAAAGCGGCAACCGCAGCGTTCGTTTATTCGTTCGTGATGATCTTGATCATTGACCTCGTCCTGAATATCGGCCTGGAGCGTATTTATATGACGCTCTGGCCCGATGCGATGGTGACTTTGTGAGGTGATGAAATGATGCATGCCAGACTAGAAGCGGACGACGCCAACCCCCTGATCGAAGTCGACGATTTGCTCGTGCAGTTCGATGGTCAGACAATCCTCCGCGATATCAATCTTAGTATTCCTCGAGGTCAAACGCTGGCGCTAATCGGTGAAAGTGGTTGCGGCAAAACCGTGTTGCTGAAGTCGTTGATCGGCTTGGTCAAGCCGACGCGGGGCGAAGTTATGTTTGACAGCCGCAACATTCATGAGTTGAACGATCGACAGCTTACCAAGGAACGCATCCGCTTCGGCTTCGTGTTTCAGAATGCAGCGTTGTTCGACAGCATGACGATCGGGCAAAACGTTGCGTTTCCCCTGAAACAGCACACCAATAAGCCCCTTTCCGAGATTCGCGACATCGTCTTTCATCACCTGAAAGAGGTGGGACTACCGGAAGCAGTTGTTTGGAAGAAACCGGCCGAACTCTCCGGAGGGATGCGAAAACGCGTTGGTCTAGCACGGGCATTGGTCCTTAAGCCAGACGTTGTCTTGTACGACGAGCCGACGACCGGGCTCGATCCGATTATGAGTGACGTCATTAATGAACTTATTTTGCGAACACGCAGTAAATACCCAGTGACCAGTATTGTGGTCACGCACGACATGCGGACGGCCCAGAAAGTGGCGGACCGGATGATCATGATGTACCCCGCCGCACGGCTGAAAGAAGCCGAACCGCAGATCTTGTACGACGGTCGACCCGAGGAAGTGGAAGACTGTCGCGACACGCGAGTGACGCAGTTTGTGCGTGGGGAAGCAGGGCAACGCATCGAAGAAATGGGAGCCTTCATCGGCGACTAGCCCGAAGGAGCTAAGGTCAATGGACGACCGCGTTTTACAATTTCGAGTCGGTTTCGTGATGCTGGTCGCTGTGCTGCTGACTGGGATCTTGTTCTTTTTGCTGGGCGAACAACCACAGTTCCTTTCGCAAAAGGAAACGGTCTATGTCGTCTTTGAGACCGCTCCCGGTGTTACGATCGATACGCCGGTGCGCACCAGCGGCATCCTGATCGGCCGCGTCAGCAATGTGAAACTCCAAGATGATCGCAACGTCTTGGTGACGCTGAAAGTCGAAAAGCAAAACATGCCACATCAGAACGAGGTGTGTCGCATTGTTTCAGAATCGCTGCTGGGGGATGCGGCCCTCGAATTTGTGCCGACCGATCGCCCGGGGCTTCCTAACGAACCCCTGCCGGATGGGGCGAAGATTTCTGGCCTCGTTCAGACGAACCCTCTCGATGTACTCGTTAAGCTGGAAGGATCGCTCGTTTCGGCATTGACCACCATAGAGCAAGCTGGGGGCAACGTCAGCCAACTTGCGGCGAATGCCAATAAGCTGATCGAAGACAACGGCGACGATGTCGGACGGATCATGGCGAAAACAGAAGGAGCGCTTGAGCGTTTCGACACTACGTTGGCTTCCGTCCAGAACTTGGTGGGCGATCAGCAACTTAATCAACAGTTGAAGGAAGCGTTGCAAGGACTACCGCAGACTATTCAAGAGTCGCGAAAGCTAATCGACGAGCTTCGGACGGTGGCTGGGCGTGCCGATCGAAATCTGGAGAACCTCGAAGGCTTTACCGAGCCGCTTGGCGAACGAGGAGAACAACTTGTCGCCAACTTGGAAAATAGCACCGAGAACCTCAACATTCTTGTCGCTCAATTGGCCCAGTTCGGTCGTAAGGTGAACGAGTCGGAAGGTTCGCTGGGACAACTGATCAACGATCCGCATCTCTATCAAAACCTGAACGATGCGGCTCGCAACATTCGTGAGCTGACACTTCGGCTGCGGCCGATCGTGGAAGATGCTCGCGTCTTCGCTGATAAGATCGCTCGAGACCCCGGCCGAATTGGCGTGAAGGGTGTCTTAAACCGAAATCAGTCCGGCATTAAGTAAACCGGACTGACTGAGACGGTTCTAGAACCCGCCGGAGGGCAGGGGAGGAAGTTCGTAGCCGCCAGAGGGCAGGCTGTTCATGCCGGAGCTTGGCTGCGGCACTTGTTCGGCCGGAGGCGGTAACGTGGCGGGGTCCCAGTAAGGAACTCGCTGCTGGGCCGAAGGAGGAACAACCGTCGAAGGAACAGGCTGTTGCTGAGTAGGAACAATCGGCGTGGCGAAGCCGGCCTGGGCGTTGGCACGTAGCTGTTCCGCTCGTGAACGTAGCTCTTCGGGTGGGATCATGCGTAGGGGAACCATCTCGAAATCAAGTTCTCGCTGATCACGAATTTCCCACGGTACGAGATTCTCGGAAACGAAGTCCAGGCCCGGATATTGGTACCAAGGTGTCCGGAACGTATGTAGCTGGACGACCGGTTCGTAGCCATCTTTCTCCAAACGGATTTCCCGGGTGCCGTAGTAGGTATAGTCGGTTCCGACCGGTGTGACGCCGATTTCTTGGTTATCGACATACAGCACCGCACCGGGAGGATTCGTCCGAACGGTAAACCGCCGGCGCACGCAACCAGGGCTCATCATCAGGAGGGCCAGCAGTGCCAGCACCATGATGGGATGAAAAACGGTCGATTTTTGTGTGAAAAAAGGCCCCATGAGCTATCCTGAAATCAGGGGAGATGTGGGGCGGGAGTATAGCGATCTCACTTATCCGTGCCTAGATAGTTTTCTGAAAGTTGCTCTCTAAGCCGAAAAACTTGAGACGATCTCCTGCCAATCGGTTCAATTTCGCCAAATACGTGGCAACGCGAGACTTGGTTCTCGGTTGATAATGGGGCGAACAAATCGTAACCAACGAGCCTGTCGCGAGTTGCCCTCGCTAGCGGGTGCGTTTATTATCGAAGGCTTCCGATAAACTTTGTTGACAACGTAGGGGGGCTCGTTTGGGGCCCGCCGATAAAACATGGATGCAGGGCTTTCCGCAAGATACTTGCTAACTCTTGCCGAAAGATCGGTTAGCCCCTGTTCGACGAGGATTGCGTAGGTTTCCACGAGTATGCCCCAGAGTGAAAAGCATGATTGGGCCGGGTGTCTGCATGTTGCTGCGATGAGCGACGTGGGGATGCGACGTTCCAACAATCAGGACCACTTTGGCGTGGCGCTCGCACCTTCGTGGGAAGAATGGCAGGCTCGCGGCCATCTATTTATCGTCGCCGACGGCATGGGAGCCCACGCCGCAGGCGAACTTGCCAGCGAGATCGCCGTCGAACAGGTTCGCCATCTCTATAAGAAGTACCTCGACAAAAAGCCTGCGATGGCGCTGACTTCGGCCATCGAAGAAGCCAACCTCATCATTAACCGTCGCGGCGAGTCGAACGCGGCTTTCCATAAGATGGGGACGACGTGCAGTTGCCTGTTGCTGTTGCCGCAAGGGGCCGTGATGGGGCATGTCGGCGACAGCCGAATTTATCGGCTCCGAGGCGACAAGCTCGAGCAGATGACGTTCGATCACAGCATGGCCTGGGAAATTAAAGCGGCCACTGCCGGCAAAGACTATTCGTCCGACGTCTATGCAGCCATTCCTAAGAACGTAATTACCCGCTCGCTGGGGCCTTCGGCCGAAGTCGAAGTCGACTTGGAGGGGGCTTTCCCGCTAGAAGTGGGCGATACGTTCATGATGTGCAGCGACGGTGCCTCCGGTCCAGTTACGGACGAAGAGATCGCCCTGATCCTGCATTCGCTTGATCCCCCCAAAGCGGCTCAGTTGATGATCGACTTGGCTAACTTGCGCGGCGGTCCAGACAATATCACAGTGATCGTGGCTAGGGTTACGGATGAAAAGATGGCCAACGATTCTTGCAAAAGCGAGCCATTGATCGAAGAGGAAGATCTTCCACCTCCTCCAGTCGAGCGGCAGAAACGCGCCATTCCCAAAACGTTGTGGCTGGGAATCTTCTTATTGCTCGTCGCGGCTGGGATGGCCTATTACCTGCAGCAGATTCCTTATGCTCTCGCTGGTGTTTTGGTCGCCTTCGTCGCAACGATCATGGCATTCGTTTACAAATTCACTGGCGAACTGATTCCGGTGCCTGTGAAAAAGAAGTTTCGCTTCGGCAAAGGCCCTTATTCCGAGGTGCCGTGCCATGCCGATTCGAACACCGCTTTGAATCTGAAGATCCTGTACGACGAGCTTTCCGATGCGGCCGAATCAAACCAGTGGAAGATCGAATGGGAAAGCGTTAAACAGCTTGGCGAACGCGCCGAGGCCGAGATGAAGAAGGGGGGCTACTATGCCGCCGCGAAGCACTTCTTACTGGCCATCGGCTCGCTGATGTCGCAGATTCGCGGGCAGAAAGGGGCGAAAAACCCCCTGGAAGACGATTCTCGCGTCGATCTGGCCTGATTGTCGTTTTCTCTCTCGGCTGTAATTGCTAAAGTACGTGCCGATTCTTTTCTCGGCACGGGGCTGAGACCGGATCGAAATGGATTTCGATCGCGATGGGTATTTTACAGCGTTACATTGTCGAAGAGCTGCTGAAGGTTTTCGTTCTTGCGCTCGTCTCGCTCACGGCGCTGCTGTTGTTCATCGGTCTCGGCCAGCAAGCGGTTAAAGAGGGACTCGGGCTTGTCCCGCTGCTTAAAGCAGTTCCTTACCTGCTGCCCAATGCTCTGAGATTCGCCATCCCCGGCACGATGCTTTTCGCCGTCTGCAATGTCTACGGTCGCGTGAGTGCTAGCAACGAGCTGAACGCGATCAAGTCGGCCGGCATCTCGCCGATCTCGCTTATTGCTCCAGGGCTGTTCATCGCGTTGATGCTGTCGTTAGTTTGCGTCTGGCTGAACGACGTAGCCGTTTCGTGGGGGCACATGGGACTGCGGCATGTCATCATGCAATCCATCGACGAAATCGTTTATGGCGTGCTCAAAACCAAAAAGTCCTTCCACAGCGATCAGTTTTCGATTCTCGTAAAAGATGTCGATGGCGATCTGCTAATTCGCCCCGAGATCTCCATCACCAAGTCGGGCGAACAGGGCATGGTTAGCATCTCGGCCGCAACCGCGAAGCTGGAATCAGATCCTGCCCACAAGCAAGTGATCGTTACGCTCACCGATAGCCGCATTCATTCCACGGGACCGAAAGGCCAGCTCTTTGAGCACCCAGGAAAGTTTGTCACTTCGATTCCGCTGGTCGATCCGACCGCGGTCGAGGGGATTCGGGACGCATCGCACCAACCAATGCGGCGTCTGCCGGCATGGCAAGCGAAGATGAAAACATATCACCATCAAGTCGCCCAAGTCCTGGCCGCCAAAGGAGCGGCATGCCTGGTCACCGGACAGATGCCAAGCGAAGATGATCCGACATGGAGCTATTGGACGAAGGAAAAAGATTGGTCCGCCTCACAGATCAATCGACTGAAGACCGAACCCCATCGTCGCTGGGCAAATGGATTCAGCTGTTTGTTTTTCGCACTGCTAGGTATCCCGCTGGCCATTCGTCAGCGAAGCAGCGACTTCATCTCCAGCTTCTTCGCCGCATTCTTGCCAGTGCTGTTGGTTTATTATCCGCTGATGGCATTGGGGGTCGATCGAGCCAAAGATGGTCAGTGGCCAGCCGCAGCCGTTTGGCTGGGGAATATTGCTCTACTGGCTGTCGGTGGTTGGCTATTGCAGCGAACGATGAAGAACTAAGCTACTCGGTAATGTCCGAAGAGCGTCCGCAGAAGGGGCACTTCGATGCCGCGACAGGGTCGAACTCTTCGTCCTCGTCATCGCTGCGGAACGCTTCCGTCTGACGAAAACCACAGTCAGGGCACTTATGTTCCCACGAATGGATTTCGAGCTCGTCGTTCTGAAAGTGATTGTGCTGACACGTTAATAGATCAGAGCCGCACTTCGGGCAGCCACCAATCGTGATCCGCTGACGTGGCATAACGATTTTTCCTTTCGACCCAACAAAAAAGCAGGCTCCCCACGGAACCTGCTCTAGTTTGATCTATTTCAGTTCGCGAGTCATCGCGTATCAAAATCCGCGAGCGGCGATGATGTCGTCGAAGTCGCGCAGATGGTAGTCAACGCCGGCAAAGTCGAGGACCTTACAGAAGCCTCGCAGGGCCACACCGAAACCGTCTGGTCCGCTGAAGCCACCGAACTGACCGCCACCCTTGACGTGTGGTTCCATGTCGCAGAAGACGCCTGGGATGCCACGTTTCTTCAGCTTCTTTTCCAACTTCGGAATCGAGGAAGCGAAGTCACGCATGATCCGCTCGTAGGCGCTGTCGCCCAAGTCGGCAGGGACGAAGTTCTTCAGGGCATCTTCGTCGATGTGACCTTTCTCGCCGACTGGCTTGGTGATCTTGTAGTCTTTCACGTGCATCCAGCCGGTGCCTGGCTTCATGGCGATGTATTGATCGTACACTTCGTCAGGCGTGTACCCTTGGCAAACCAAGTTACCTGCGTCGAAGATCAGCATCATCGCTGGGTGATTCACTTTCTTGTGAATCTCGGCGAGAATGTCGCCATTCTGTCCGATCAAGTTAGCTTCAACTTCCAAACCGAATGTCAGATCGCTGCGATGACAAGCCTCGGCGATCTGTCCAAGTTGATCGACGGCCTGGGCAATGTGATCTTTCGGATCGGTTCCCTTCGGATGATAGAACGAGAACCCACGGATCAGTTTCGTTTCGAAGGCATGGGCCAATTCACAGGCCTTGTTGACGTCCTTTTCCAGGTACTTCTTGAACGGAACGAAACGGTTCTTGGTGCCGTCTTCTTCATCCAGCAGTTTGACTTTACCGATCGGCGAACCGAGCGACGAAACGTTCAGGCCGTATTCGCCTTCCAGGGTTCGCAGCTTGGCGATTTCGGCCTTAGTCAGATCCATCACGTTTTTGATGCCGTTGCCGACGTCAATGAAACGGATGCTGTAATACTCCAGCCCCAACGCTGCGAAGGCGCTGAACTGCTGTTCGGCCGTCTTCTGGTTCGCAGATTCGTCAGCAAAACCGGTCAAAATCACTTGGGGCTTGGTCATGTCGCTTTTCCAACTTGTGTCGCGTAACAATTCTCTAATGCACTAAGTTTCATGCACGGGAAGCCCGTATTGTGAATGCCCGGACACGCCATCGCAAGTGCCCCGCGGAAAGAGGGGTTGGTAGAAGTCGGAAGGTATTCGCCGGTAATAATCGTTCGGTAGCAAGTTCTCCGTCTGTTACAACAAGCTACACACCACCCTTGAAGCAGGAAGACCCCATGACGCCGGAATCTCTCATGCAGTTGGCGATCGAGAAGTGTCGCGAAGGTATCGCGTTAGGCCAAACCCCGTTTGGCTGTGCGATTGAAATGGACGGCGAAGTGATCGCCGTTTCGCATAACACCGTTTGGCAGACGATCGATATCACCGCCCACGCCGAAATCAACGCCCTCCGCGAAGCATGCCACGCCAAGCAGCATCCCATTCTGGAAGGTGCCACCGTCGCGACGACTTGCGAACCATGCCCTATGTGTGCCGCCGCACTGCACTGGGCACGTGTCGATAAAGTCTATTTCGGAGCGACGATTGAAGATGCCGATACGGCCGGTTTCAGCGAGCTCGACCTTCCCGCCGAGAAAGTGATCGCGGCCGGTGGAGGCTCGACTATTTTGGTGCCGAATCTGCTTCGCGATGAATGCAGAGCCCTTTTTGAAGAATGGAAACAAGACGAACATCGTCGACATTACTAAGGCATTTGCCAATTTGCCCAAAGCTTTCCGGGGGCCAGCTACCGATAAACGAAGCCTAGTCAGGCGAACCATTTTTGTAGGAGAACATGCATGTTCTGTTCTCAGTGTGGTGTGAAAGCGAGCGGCAATTTCTGTTTCCAGTGTGGCCATCGACTTCGGTCGGCAAGCGAACACGCGGCTGAAGAATTGGTTCCAGCGATGGTTGCGTGGGAAGACGACGCGGTTTACGAACGCGTTGCGGCGAATGTCGAAGTTCGTACTGCCATTGCCAGCCATGCAGCGCAAGCACGCCCCGGACTGTCGGCCGACGCGTTGATGGAAATCGCCGACAAAGTGGTTCCGATCGGCGTTTCTTATTCCGCGGTAACCGCTGTGGCCCAGCCAATGTGGGCATCGCTTGGTGTGCGAACTGGAAAAGAGCGAACGGAAACGCTGGTTGAACCAGTCGGCCGCGTGTTGGCCAAAGTCCTGTGCAGCTTGGCCAAGCATCAACAAACCGTTCAACGTGTCGAGCAAGCGGAACAGGGATGTACGATCCTCGCGGAACTTCCGTCGTCGATTTGGGCCATGAAAGGGGAACTGTCGATTACGTTGGCCCGACAAGACAAGCAATGCGTCGTTACCGCAGCCACCAATATCCCCGGCCAGGCATTCGACTGGGGGCTAAGTCAACGCTGTCTCGAGGCGTTATTTGTGGACTTGGGAAGCGAAACGATTTTGTCGGTCACCCGCACGAGCATGGATGCTGCATAGAACGAGTTCTATGGCTTGGGTTCAGACTCGCTGTGTGTCGACGCGTGGGAACCTTTTCGTCGTGACCGCCATCGGTTCAACGCCGTCGCTGTGATAAGAAACAGCACGCTACAGATGCCGACACTAACCAGGACATTCCGTACCTGATCTTCGACTACGCGGCTTCGGTGTGGATAAAATGACGTTTCTGGTAAGACGGTCGTCAACGCATTCGTCATGATCATGCTGATGAACAATGTCAGCATGGCATAGGCGAGTCGGCGAATCATGGATCGCCCATGCGAGTTGACGAAGAGTTCTGATCCCGCGAACGTGAGTACTACGAAAAGCCCGCGAACCCAGGCATCGTTCGGAGTATGCCCTGACGAACCGAAGTAATCGTAAGCATAATAGATCGTCCCACCCCAAATTGCATAACCAAGAGCCCCAAGCAATACGGCCCGAGCAACACGTGCCCCCGGCGACAAAGCGGGAGACTCTGCTGGGGCAATTTCCGACTGCGGTGACTCAAACGGGTTGCTGTCTGGCATGCAGCTTCGCTTCGTGGTAGGGCCCGCGTGTCGCAGGTCGGTCAGTGGCTTGGAGACCAACGTTCTAACCCTCGACACGCGAACCCTACCGAGACGCCTTAAATTACCGTCAACTCGTCCGGTGGGGTTTCGCTGTAATGTTCGACGGTGATCGTCGAGCTGATTCCGCCGCGAGGGGTGAATTCGGCTCGGACTTGCATCCAGCGAGGGTGAAGACACTCCACTAGATCGTTCAAGATGACGTTGGTCACGTTTTCGTAGAAAATCCCTTGGTTGCGATAGGCCTGCATGTACATCTTAAGGCTTTTCAGCTCGACGCAGGTCGCTTCCGGGATGTAGGTGATGTGGATCGTACCGAAGTCGGGCTGGCCGGTTTTGGGGCAGACCGAAGTGAACTCAGGCACGCTGATTTCGATCTCGTAATCTCGGTTGGGGTGTTGATTCTCGAAGGTTTCGAGAAGGCCACGATTCTCTTCTGACACGGTCCGATACTCCTCGCTTGGTGGTAAACTGCTATTTTGAGGGCAAACCGGAGGCCTGACTAGACCTGACTTTGCTCGGAAATTTGCCTATTTCCGTGTGCGGTCTGCCGAACATGTCCCACGCGTTAGGCTCTTTCTGGGTATTCTGGAAGATTCGTTGCGGCCAGCGTAGCGATTGGACTGTGAAATAGTGGGAAGGGCAAACGTCCTTCCGCGGTGATTTATAAGTGCGTATTGCGGAAATTTATCGATCCATTCAAGGCGAAGGCCTGCTCACCGGCGAGTCGAGCACCTTTGTCCGCGCCAGTGGCTGCAATCTTCGCTGCTGGTTCTGCGATACACCGCACGCTTCGTGGAACCCGGAAGGGGAAGATCTTTCGGTCGCCGAGATCTTGGGCCGCATCGAACTTTTAGAAGTTGATAAGGTCGTGCTCACCGGCGGCGAACCGATGCTGTTCGCCGAAATGATCCCGCTATGTGAAGGAATCCAGCGATCGGGGCGGCACATCACCATTGAAACGGCCGGCACGCTGCATTTGCCGCTCGCGTGCGATTTAATGTCGATCAGCCCCAAAATGTCGAACTCGGCTCCGGATGCCCAAGAGTTTCCTCGTTGGCATCGGCGGCATGAACAAACCCGCGATCAGTTGGACATCGTGCGCCGGTTGATCGGCGAGTTTCCATACCAGCTGAAGTTTGTCATCGACAAGCAACCAGATTGCGACGAAGTGCTGCAGTATCTGGACCGACTACCAGAGATCGACCGCCAGCGGGTATTTGTGATGCCGCAGGGAATCGAACTTCCGCAACTGGAAGCAATCGGTCAATGGCTCAAGCCGTGGGCTGAACAGCACGGGCTGCAACTCTGCCAGCGCAAGCAAATCGAATGGTTCGGATTTGCTCGCGGGACTTAGACTTCTTCTTCCTCGGTCGGCTCTGATTCCTGTGCCAATCCGTGCGGATTGATGATCTCGTCTTTGAAACGCTTGTCCATGCGTTCCTTGCGATTCGACTTCACGTGCTGATAAATAACCGCCGATTGCAACCACCAGAAAACCGTGATCACGTACGCCATGCATGCTCCAGCGAACGCCACGCTCAGGTAGCTTGTCGACAAGTAGTGCAGCGTGAAGCCGGCCGCCAACGCAAACAGCGAAACCATCATCTTCGACTTGCAGAGTGTTTCCCAGCGATTGATCGTGGCCGAGTCGATGGCTGCTTTGGCCGTTTCGTTGGCCAGTTCCCGTAGCTTGCGAATATCGGAGGTTTGCTCAGGCGCGTTACGTGACGGAATGAACTCTTCCCGCGTGATTGGACGAACTGGTTCCGGCTCAGGCTCCGGTTCCGACTTCTCGACTTTGACCGGTTCGGTCTTCTTGGGCTGCGGAGCCGGTTCTGGTTCGCCTGTCTTGGCACGCATTCGAGCCAGCAGGTTTTGCATGTAATCGTCGATCGAGATGTCGTCGTCCGACGTACCACCGGCAGGCTTGTCTTCTTTTACTTCGTTAGATGGCGATTCGTGTGCGGTGTAATCCGATTCGGGCGAATCTTGCTCTTCCTCCGGAAACTGGAAATTGGGGAAACTCGTAAGACCCGTTACTGGGTTCACGTTCGGAGTTTCCTTTTCATTCGCCAACTCCGCCGGCGATTCTTCCTCGGGCTCGGTCGCTTCGTGAGAAGTCGGTTCAGGCGTTTCACGCAGGATTCCCATTGAGCGAAGGTGATCGATCGCCGAGTCATGTTCTTCGACCTCTTCCGGCGAATCGGCAGCGGTCGGAGGCGTGGCGATTCGACGTTCCTCTTCCAACTGCCGGCGAATTGTCAGGCATTGTTGGCGAGCATCTTCGAGCTGTTGCTTCCAGTTCTCTTCGATCTCTTTTTGCTGGTGAATCGTTTTCTGAAGTTCGACGTTTTGCTCGCGTAGTTCGTCAAGTTGCAATTTGAGGTCATCGCCACGAAGCGTTGCATCTTCCAACTGATGACGAAGCGAATCCACGTCTGCCGCATGTTGGGCAAGCTCTTCTGGAGAAGCTCCTTCTGGCTGGGCCTGATGGGCTTCGCTTAGTTGTTGTTCCAACTCGGCAATCTTCGACTGCAGTTCGTTGGCAAGTTGCTCGCGCTGCTCAAGTTCTTCCTGCGACCACGCCAATTCACTTTCGGCGTGCTTGAGCGAATCGCGATTCTCTTGCAGCTCGCGCGATGCATCGTCGTAGGCCAGACGCAATTCGGTGAGACGGGACACGGCTCCGTTGTCTTCTGATTCCGATGTTTCTTCGGCAGGGACAACCTGATCACGCATCTCGCGGAGGTGAGACAAGATCGATTTGACGCGAGTCTTGCCATTCTTGCGGGTCGAAAGCCAGCGTTCGCGAAGTTGCTCGGCACGGGACTGGAGTTCTTCCGATTGTTCTTTGAGATGCGAAACGGTCGCTTCGGATTCTTTCAAGGTGGCTTCCAGGCGACGCCGCTGAGCACGCTCTTCTTCGCTGGCGTCGGCGGTTGAAACCAGTTCCTGACGAATCTCGGTAATTTGGTTTTGCTTGATCTCCAGCTGTTCGCGCAGCTCGGCTTGCAATTGACTGTTGCTGGTAATCAGATCGCGGACATGATTCAGCAATGTCCTTACGCGGCGATTGCTTTGCTTGCGGCGTTCGATGCGCTGTTCGGTCAGAAGCTGTTCGTGCGACTCTGTCGTCGTTTGAACGTCTGCTTCTTTGGCCAACAACGAATCGACGAGCTTTTGCGTTTCGTCAAACTTTGCTTGCAGATCGCTGAAGGTGTCTTTTTGTTGACGCACGACATCCAGCAAGCTGCGAATGCGGCGATTGGTTCGTTTGCGCAGCGCGCGGCTGGACGGTTTCCGTTCTGGGAGCGGTTGCGTGACGTTTGGAGAAGCGGCTTGCTCGTCTTCCAGGATCTCGAAGCTCAAGCTGCCGAGGCTCAGACGATCGCCGATACGTAGCCAGGCTTCGGAGATTGTGTTGCCATTAATACGTGTATCGCGCGTCCACGATTTAACAATCATTCCCCCTTGGCCGCGATAGATGACGCAGTGCTTCGGCTGCACGTCGGCGGCAATCAAACGCAACTGGCAGCCAGCATCTGATCCGACGAGGCACTTCGGCGCATGAACGCGGATGATCTGTCCGTCGCGTTCGGTTCCTTCGACTTTCAGGACCAGCGGCGAGGACGATTTGCCCAAGAGCTTAGAAGCGCGTTTCGAGGGGGGGAGAACGTTGTTTTGAACCATGGTACTGCTTTGCAAGGGTAGGAAACGCCTCAGGACGTCGGGCTGCTGACTCGTGCAGCAAACCGCGGGGGGCGGCCTGTAAGTGCCTATTTCGCTAAGGGATATAGGTCACGCTGACTGTACGGTCAAAGCAGTACCTGCGGAGAATCTTGGGCGATCAAAAAGAGTTCACCCGGGCAATTTAGATAGGGAAATTGAGAGAAAATGTCGATGATCCGATTGCACCGACAGGGGCTACCGCAAAGCAAGTTGACCCGATTTTCGCAAGAGGAAAGTGTCTTGAATATGAAATCGGCTTGGCCAATCCGTGGTAAAAAAGCCTCAGTCGACCATGGCTTATGCTTTGTAAAGCTTTATTGCAGAACGTGTTACGGCAAAATCGAGAAACTGCTAAGAGAACGTGAAACCGGAGGAAAATTTCTCGGTTACTGTTCTAGAGGCGTACTATAGTTTCGTTACGTCAGTGAGATGAAAGATTTGCCCGCCAAACAGGGGGACTGAAAGCCTCGATTAGTTTCGAGCTTTCCGCTCCATTTAAATACTAGGCAGGGGCGAAACGAATCGCTAAAAATACGACTTTCCTGCTCCCAAGGTGACATCATGGCACGGTCAAGAGACGAATTTATCGGCAAGATGAAGGAAATTCTCCTTCGCCGTCGCGACGCCCTGCGTAAGGCGTTGGCTGGGGACTTGAGTCTGTTGAAGGAACTTGAACAGACCTCCGGCGACGTCGTCGACTTCGCGCTCGATTCGGTCCAGGACGAACTCAGTTCGCAGTTGGCCGAAGTCGAAAGCCGTGAACTTGCCAGTATCGATACGGCACTCGAACAAATCAAAGCCGGCAAGTACGGTGAATGCGAAGGCTGCAGCGCCACCATTCCGATCGCTCGCCTGCAGGCATTACCGTACGCGACGCTGTGCATCAAATGCCAACGCGAACTGGAAGAACTTGGTCCTGATGGCGTCAGCTGGGCCCAGACCGACGACACCCAAGCCGTCAACTAACGCACGGCCGCTACAACCCGCAAACTTTTAACGGGACGAGTCTAAAACTCGTCCCGTTTTTCTTTTCCTCGTCGCACTGCTAGCACGATCTAACTTGTGGGGTGTGGTTCATGATGGACCACGCCGACAGAACTCCCCCGGTTTTGGTGTCGATGCTATGCGATCTTACCTATCCCTCTCGCTTGTCTTGCTCGTTTCCACGATTGCTTCGGGGCAAGAACGCTATGTCTCGCCGATGGAGCGTGCCGAGTTGCGTGAAGAAATTCTCGCTGAGGCTGATTTCCTTCAGCGGCATCTCAATCATTTAAAGCGTGTGGTGAAGTTCGTTCGTCCCTCCATCGTGCATATTGAAACGACGATGGCTGGTAATGGCTTCTCGCGAAATAGCGAAGTCGACGAAGCTGGTGCAGGGATTATCTTCTCACACGGCAAAGGTTTCTTCATCCTGACCAACCGCCATGTCATCAATCAGGCCCCGCTCGAGCGGATCCGAATTTACCTGGAAGATGGCCGGCTGATCCGCGCCAAGCGTGTTCTCACCGATCGCGATACCGACGTCGCCGTCGTTGAAGTCGACGCCGAGCGACTCGTGCCTGCCGAAGTGGGAGATAGTTCCCGGGTAGAAGTAGGCGAAATGGTATTTGCGGTCGGCAGTCCTTTTGGATTGAGTCAGACAGTAACTTACGGAATCATCAGTGCCGTTGGACGCCGCAACTTACAACTTGGTCGCCAAGGCTTGAAGTTACAGAATTTCTTTCAGACCGATGCCGCCATCAATCCAGGAAATAGCGGTGGTCCGCTGATCAACCTGCGAGGCGAGGTTATCGGTCTGAACACGGCCATTGCCAGCAACTCAGGCGGAAACGATGGCATCGGCTTTGCCATTCCGATTCACGCGGCCCTTAGCGTTGCCGAGCAATTGATCGAGAAAGGGCAAGTCGCGCGGGCATTCTTCGGTGTTCGTATGGATGCCGACTTCGACGCCGCAGCTGCCAAAGAGATCGGTTTGTTTCGTGCTCGCGGAGCGAAAGTAAGCGGCGTCACGCCTGGTTCACCTGCGGAAGCTGCCAAGATTCAAGTCGGTGACATCATCACCAAGTTCCACGGACAGGAAGTGGAAGACGATTTGCAACTGATCAACATCGTCAGCTTATGCCCGCTCGACGAAGACATTCGCTTCGAGATCTTCCGCGATGGCAAGTTCGTCGAAATGACCGTACGGCTTGCGGCTCGAAATCGATTTGAGAACTAGACAGTCTCTAAGAATCGGAGAGTGGCTCTGTCTTTTACGTCCGAGCCACTCCGCAATGGAGCGAGCCGGTTCCTATTCAACCGTCTCGCTGGCAGCTTGAATGATGCCTCGCAGGATGCAATCTTTCACGGCTGCCGCATCGACGCTGGTCATCACTTCCATGTTGGGCGTCCAAGTCTTTACCGTGCGTTGATCAAAGATTGTTGCCCCAAGCGTCAAGTCGCCTTGCGTTTCAACGTCGCACGCCATCGGAACGGCTTCAAATAGTTCCGGCTGCAGCAATGCGACCAATGCAACGGCATCGTTCAGGCAAATGCCTTCCTGAGCCAGGTGCCGTCGATGCGAACGGAAGGAATAGGGCAAGATCTTATTCAGCAAGTTCGTGACGCGTGATTCTTTCTTCGGAATCTGTTCCAGCAGATCGATTCCAAAGGTGACCTGGCTGGTGATATCGATCGGTACCAGCGTCTTGGTCGTCTTCGAGTGCAGCACCCGGCGAGCACTTTCGGCATCGAAATGGCAGTTGAACTCGGCACACGGAGTAACGTTGCCGACGCCATTCAGTGAACCACCCATGATCACAATTTGTCCGACCTGAGCAGCAAACGCCGGATCGCGCTGCAGGCAATTGGCGATATTGGTGGTCGGACCAAGGCACAAAATAGTGACTTCTTCCGGAAAGGCCCGGATTTCGTCGCCGATCAGTTTTTCGGCCGAATGGGTTTGATGAAGCTTGGCGACGTTCAAATGAATTTCGCCTAAGCCGTCGCTGCCGTGGAGGTAGGTTGTGTCGACAGGAGGTGCGAGACGTGGGCCTGGCCCCATCGCAATGCGAGGCCGACGAGGCGGATCGAGACATTCGATCAACGCTTGCAGGTTGGTATAAGCCTGGTCTGCGTTCACGTTCCCTGCGGTCGATGTCACTGCAAGGACATCCAGACGAGAGTCGAACAAGGCGATCATGAGCGCTACGGCGTCGTCGATGCCGGGATCGCAGTCGATAATGACCTTCCTGGACATATAGGACGGAACCTCCTGCCTTCGTGGAACGGGAACTTGAGGGCCGGCTAGGGCGAATTGGCCTAAGCGAAACGTCGATTTGCATCGGTTCACCTAGGTCGGCTTCGTCATGTTATAACAGTTTTCCCCCGCCAGCGGCAGAGACATCGTGGCTAGGACCGCGGCGGTTGGGGGACTAAAATGGTCGATTTCTCGTACGCATTCATCCCAAAATTGGGGAGTTGGTCCGTTGTCGCACTCTGAAGTCATCGCCAAGGTAACGTCTCGCACGGACCTCTCGTTAGAAGAAATGGCCGCCGCCATCGATCAGATGATGGAAGGGGCTTGGAGTGACGACGACATCGGGGCACTGCTGTTGGCGCTCAACGAAAAGGGCCCCAGCGTGGACGAAATCGCCGGAGCCGCGACCGCCATGCGAAAGCACATGGTGAAGATCGCTTCTCCCAGCGAAAAGTTTATCGACACGTGCGGGACCGGCGGCGACCGCAGTGGAACTTTCAACATCAGTACCGCCACCGCGCTGGTGATTGCCGCCGCTGGTGTTACCGTCGCAAAGCATGGCAACCGCAGCGTGACCAGCAAGTCCGGCAGTGCCGATGTCCTTTCTCGACTCGGCGTGAACATCGAAGCGGACGTGCCGACGATTGAAAAGTGCCTGAACGAAGTTGGTATCTGCTTCTGCTTCGCACCGCTGATGCACAGTTCGATGAAGCATGTGGCCCCCGTGCGTAAGAAGCTGGGCGTTCCGACCATCTTCAATTTGCTAGGGCCGCTCTGCAATCCGGCCAATGCTCCGTTTCAACTGCTCGGCGTCGGCAAGCCAGAGTACCGCGAACTGCTGGCGAGCGCCTTGCAAAAGCTGGGAACCACCAAAGCGGTGTTCGTAACTGGTCGAGACGGCATGGACGAAGTGACCATCAGCGACGCTACTGATGTCACGATCGCCACGCCCGGCGGCACCGTCCCGATCGTTTGGCAGCCAGAAGAATTTGGCATCGAGCGGCAGGGCAAAGAAGACATGCTTGTTGACGGCCCCGAAGAAAGTGCGGCCATGATCCGCAGTGTTCTTGCCGGCAAGAAAGGGGGCGCTCGCGATATTGTGGTCATCAACGCGGCGGCTGCGTTGTGGACGTTAGGAAAGAATGATTCGTTGAGCGAATGTGCCCGACTCGCTGAGATCGCCATCGATGGCGGTGCCGCGGAAGAGACGCTGGCCAAGTTGGCGGAGGTCAGCCACGCGTGAAGGCGGCCGGAAGTACGTTAGCAATTTTGATACTCGCGGTCTGCGCTGCCCATGCCATGGTGCATGTGCTGGAAGGTTCATTGCCGTGCGTGGAACAATCGATCGCGGCCCAATACGACGTCGGATCGGCAACCACGGGGTGGCTGCAAACCGTGTGGCGTTTTCCGTGGGGCGTCGGCGCATTGGTCGCCGGATGGTTGGTCGATCGGTACGGGGCGAAGCGGATGCTGGCCCTTTATCTGCTTGGCGGCGGCGTAACATGCTTCACGTCGATCTTGCTGCCAGGGCTGCCGCTGCTGTTCGGCTCGATGTTTTTGATGGGGGTGATGGCGAGTATTTATCACCCAGCTGGCTTGGCGCTGCTTTCGCATGAAACAACTCCTGATACGCTGCCGAAGACATTGGGTTGGCATGGCGTGTTTGGTTCGCTCGGAATCGGCGGCGTGCCGTTGATCGCAGCTGGCGTGTTATCGCTCACCCATTCGTGGCATGCGTTTTATGCCGTGCTAGGGGTGATGTCGATTTCGATCGGCATGGTGTTCGTTTATCTCACGCTGCAGTCGCCGGAGCGAGTTTTCTCGAAGGTCGATCAAGCCGCCATCGAAGACCGTGGCAACTGGGCCAGTTTTGGGATCTTGCTGGTGATGTCCAGTTCGATCGGGCTTTCTTACCATGGCGTGATGAGTTTTTTGCCAAGATATCTGTCCGACGCTCAGGTACTCGGATTTCAGACCCAGGGCGAGATCGGCGGCAATATTTTGGCCGCCAGTTCGCTTATTTTGGGGTGTATCGGGCAGTATGTCGCAGGTCAGATCGCTCGGCCGAAACGGTTAGAAATCCAGTTGATGACCATCTGTGCTGGTACGGTACCCTTTTTAGTTGGGATGAGTTTCGCCCCTCCGCAGTGGAAATGGTACTGCGTTGCTGCGTGGGGGATGATCTTTTTCATGCATCAACCGGTGTTTAACAGTCTGATCGCCAAATACACGCCGAGGGCGCGCCGAAGCCTTTGTTACGGGGTGTCGTTCGCGGTCGGAAATGGCATCGGGGCAATCGCTGCCGGGCTGGTCGGAGAGAACACGCACTTGCAGTCGGCCTACTTAGGATTGGCCGGATGTGCAGCAGTGGCGTCCGCAGCAGGTCTGATTTTATGGATTCGCGCGACTAGGAACCCTCCTAGCGGGGCGGAAAACTCGTGAGAACAATAGATTATGCTTTGCTTTCCCAGCTTCGCTAGAGATAATCGAGGCATCTGGAGAGGGCTGGCTCCATTGACCTCCCTAGTGGTCCTTTTCTACCCTGCTAGGGGTTCCTACTTTTTCATTCGTTATCCACGCGCGATTTCTAGAAAGCCCACTCAATGGCGATCAAATACCATTACCTGAAAGTCCGTGACGTCCAGGAAGTTGTCGTCGCCGAGTTCATTCAGTCTTCGATTCTGGACGAAACCGCGATCGACCGCGTGGGAAAGGAATTCGAGCAGTTGATCCTGGAAGCGGCGACCGCCAAAAAGTTGTTGCTCAACTTCCGAGCGATCGAGTACATGTCGTCCGCGATGATCGGCAAGCTGATCTTGCTGAATAAGAACTGCAAGAACGCCAAGATCAAATTCAAAGTCTGCAATGTGACCGGAAACATCATGGAGGTGTTTCAGATCATGAAGATCGGCAAAGTCATCGATATTCAGAAGGACGAAAAGTCCGCCATCGATTCCTTCAATGGCCCATCGATTGGCAAGTGGTTCGGCTTGGGTTAATCCCACGTCTTCTCGCCACGCTGTATCTAAAGCCTTGGGTGGTACCGAGTTGAATACCGGAACCACCCAGCCCAGACGGTACGCTTCTGCACCGACTCTTCACACGTTCGAGCTACTTCTGCGCTTCGAATGCCGCGATGGTGTGCTAGCATTGCTAGACACGCGCTTCGCTCTTAGCGCCGGATAACGGTTTGCGTAAGATTCTGCGAACCTCCTACATGTCTCGATCATAAACCTAGCAGGCCGCTCGGTTTTGAAGTCCTTCGCGCGGTCGCCGCTGGCACATGCCTAACCATCACGAAACGTCGGAAGAAAAGTCGTTGCTCGCCAAGCCGTTGGCCTGGGGAACACGTCAAGTCGTGCGCTATCCGATTGCGGTGCTGCTGGTGGCGTTTGTCGTCGCAGGGCTTTCGGTTTTCTACGCGACGAATCACCTTGGGTTCAAAACAAGCCGGCTGGATCTGATCAATCAGCAAAGCAGCTTCAATCAGCTGTGGTTGGAATACCTCGACGAGTTCGGCGCCGACGACGATGTGGTCGTTGTCATCGAAGGACCTGGCCGCGAAGAAATCGTCCCGGCCTTGGAAGATCTGTATACCCAGCTGACCGCCGAGCAGCAGTCGTTCTATGCCGTCTTGCACGAGCGCGGTCTCAGCAAAGTTCGCGAGAAAGGTTTGCACTTCCTGCCGGAGTCCGACCTGACGAAGATCGATCAGCAGTTGCAGCGCCTGCGTCCGGTGATGCAGGGGCAGTGGGATTCAATCGGCGTCGGGCAAATGGCGTACAGCTTGAACCAACAGATGCTCTTCGCCCAGCGGCAGCCTGGTTCGCCCCAGGCCCAGATGATGGCGGAGCAAAGTCGGCAGCAGCTCGATCGATTGGCCAGCAACTTGCTCGCCGCGATGGGGCAGGGGGAATCGCAAGGTTCCGTGCTCGTTCCGCCGAACGATTCCTTGAACGCAATGAGCCAGATCGATTCCGACTATTTCCTGGCCAACGAAGGGCAAATGGGGCTCATCTTGCTTCGCCTGGTGAAGAACAAGTCGGAGCTCGCCCAGGGCAAAGAAGCCATTGCTCAATTGCGACAAATCCTCGATCGATTCCAAGCCAAGTATCCTCGGCTCAAGTTCGGTTTGACGGGGTTACCGGTGATGGAAAACGACGAAATGGAACGCAGCCAGGTCGACATGACCAAAGCCAGCGTTATCAGTTTGGTTGGCGTCGCGTTTCTGTTCATTGCGTCCTTTGGTGGTTTGCGGCATCCACTTTTGGCCGTCGTCGCGCTGCTGATCGGCATTGCCATGTCGGTTGGTTTCACGACCGCATTCGTCGGACACTTGAACATTCTCAGCGTTTCCTTTGGCGTCATCTTGATTGGCCTGGGGATCGACTTTGGTGTGCATTACGTTGCACGATACTTGCGTGAAGCAGAAGAAAAGAAGACCGGCGATGCGTTGGTTCAAACGGCTAAAGATATCGGGCCTGGGATTGTTACCGGCGGTTTAACGACCGCGGTGGCGTTCTTTACGGCGTCGCTAACCAAGTTCACCGGCGTTGCCGAGCTGGGCATCATCGCAGGTGGCGGGCTTTTGGTTTGTTTGGTCGCTTCCATGACGGTCTTGCCGGCAACGATCCACCTGGCCGATCGGCATCGTAATCGCTTTCAACTTCCCAAACCCCTGCATCTCGATTGGTGGGTGTTGCCGCTGATTAAGACGCCCAAGACAACGCTCTTGGTTTCGTTGATTGTTGTTGGATGTATCGCGATTGGGGTGCCCAAGCTGCGTTACGATCACAACCTGTTGAACCTTCAGCCAAAAGGTTTGGAAAGCGTTCAGTGGGAAGAGAAACTACTGAACGATACCGACCGCAGCGTGTGGTTTGCGTTGTCGATTGCCGAAGACCGCGAGACGCTGCTGAAGCGAAAGGAAAAGTTCGAGGCCCTGCCGACGGTGAATCGCGTGGAAGAGATTGCCTCGCTGATGCCCGACAGTTCGCCTGAAAAGCTCGACATGATCGCCGACCTCGATCATCGCTTGAAGCAACTACCCGAAAACGTTCCGACCATTTCGATTCCTCCGGCCGGCCATCTTGGTCAGGTCCTTGCCGATTCGCAGCGGCTACTTTCGCCGGACGATCCGGCCGCTCAGCATACCTATCGGCGGCTTTCGCAAATCCGCGAACTGCTCCGGGGAATGCCAGAGCCGAAATACAACGCGATCATTTCCCAGTTCCAGCAGCGTAACGCCGGGGAATTGCTGCAATGGCTGCATTCGCTCGCGGCCATCTCGAACCCTGATGCTCCGACGATCAGTGACTTGCCGGAAGCGCTCGTCTCGCGGTTCGTTGGCAAGAACAACCAACTGCTGCTGCGTATTTATCCCAACGCCAGCATCTGGGATATGGACGCACTGGAAGGCTTCGTGAATCAGGTCACATCGGTCGACAACAAAGTGACCGGGCAGCCGCTGCAAACGTTTTATGCCTCGCGTCAGATGCAGCTCAGCTACGTCCATGCGGCGATCTACTCGCTGATTGCCGTGATGATCATTCTGTTGATCGACTTCCGCAGCATGACCAACACGCTGCTGGCGCTGACCCCCGTCGGGCTCGGCATGCTGATGCTGTTTGGCGTGCAAGGGTTCGCCGACATTCCTTTGAACCCTGCCAACATGATTGTTCTGCCGCTGATCTTAGGGATCGGCATCGACGATGGCGTTCACGTGGTGCACGACTATCGCCGGCAGTCGAAGGGGTATTCGCTTGGAGCTTCTACGGCGACCGGGGTGATTATTACTTCGCTGACGACAATGATTGGCTTCGGAGCGTTGATGCTGGCCGATCACCGCGGTTTGGCCAGCCTGGGCCGCGTGCTGACCATCGGCGTCGCGTGCTGTCTATTCACGTCGCTGGTCGTTTTGCCCTGCATTCTGACGCTTATCTCTGGCTTCCGCCGCGAAGTGCCAGAGATCGAAGCGAAAGCGTCGGCCCCCCGCGAGCGTCCTCGAGGCCGCAAGCTGGCCGACATTCCCGACGAGCCGAAATCGCACCCCCACAAGGAACCGTCCCGCGATGACGCGGAAACTCGCGATTCCTTTGACGATTCGTCCATGAATCGCTAACTGCTATGCCAGTAAAGGTTTAGCGTGTTTTCTGTGGGGCGGCTAAACCACCTCTGAGGCCCCCATTAGGGCTTTCGGATCGTCCCCAAATCGCTATACTAAATAGATTCTGAACCAAATCGCGGCGCAGACTTCCGGGTTTGCCCCACATAACGTCATATTTTCCGAACCTATAAGGGATACGAACCATGGCCAAGCCACATCGTAAGTTGAAGAAAGCCAATCACGGTGCACGTCCTGCGAATGCAAAAGCTCGCAAGGCAAAGCGTAAGCACATCAAGACCTAGTTCACGTACTAGTTTTTGGCTGTGAAATGCGTCGGCTCGGATGATCCAGCCGACGGCTCATTTGAATACCCACTTTTGTTCCACATCGATAGCTGAAGGATTCACGGTGGCGCGAGAAGTCCTGATTCTCGACCCTGCGTCGATCAACTTTGACAACGTAATCGCGGACCTCGAAGGGGTTCGTAAGACGAATCCGCAGCGTTACGAGATGGAACAGCTTTCCGGCATCGTCCACGATGACGTCGAAGCAGGCATCTGCGCCGGCTACCTCGACATTGCTGACGACGCCTTCTGGGTTCGCGGTCATATGCCTGGGATGCCCCTGATGCCAGGCGTGTTGATGTGCGAAATGGCTGCCCAAGTCAGCACTTGGTATGTTGTCACGCACGACTTGATGCCAGGCAAGCGAATGGGCTTCGGTGGCTTGGATGAAGTCAAGTTCCGCGGCATCGTACGACCCGGCGACCGGCTGCTGTGCGTGCTGAAGCAAACGCGCTACAGCCCCGGACGCATGCTGGTCTGCAGCTTCCAAAGTTTCGTCGGCACCACCCTGGTTGCCCAAGGCGTGATCCGCGGTATTCCTCTGCCGGACGCGATCTAAAACGCTGGGGTGCGGCCACGCCTACGAGTGCCGAGTCTCTGCTGGTAACTCCCCATGCTATTCCCACTGATCGACGAAAACCCGACGCGGCGTTGGCCGATCGTGACCGTCGGTCTGATCGTGGTGAATACGCTTCTGTTGTTAGGGATGCTGGGGATCGACCCGCTGGAGCATAACCGTTTCTTTCTCGAATATGGTTTTGTTCCGCAGCGATTCACTTCTGCCCTGGAAGGGGGCGAAGCGGTTCGCGTCGATCTGCAAGACTTGCTGAAAGGTTCCCCGGAAGCGAAAGAGGTTCTCGAAAAAAGTGGCGATGATACGGTCGTCACGCTTCCTGCGACAATGACCGCAGCCGTCGGGACCATCTTTTCATCGATGTTCCTGCATGCCGGAATCGCTCACCTGTTGGGCAACATGTGGTTCCTTTGGATCTTCGGGAATAACGTCGAAGATCGCTTGGGGCATGTTCCGTATCTGCTGTTCTATTTGTTCGGCGGCATTTGCGCGGCGCTCGCTCATTGGGCGACAACCACCGCGACAGGTGCCTACGTGCCGACGGTGGGTGCCAGTGGGGCGGTGGCGGTTGTGCTTGGTGCGTACGCGGTGACCTATCCCAGAGCCCAGGTTCGCTGCTTGTTGTTTGTCGTGATCATCTTCATGATGGTCGATCTTCCGGCATTGGTGGTGCTGGGGCTATGGATCGCAGTTCAGCTGTTCCAAGGGATCGGAGCTTTGCACTTGGGGCTTGACGGCGGCGTGGCGTGGTGGGCGCACATCGGCGGATTTTTGTTTGGGATGGCGATCATGCCGCTGCTGACGATGATCATTCCGGACACCACGTATGGCTCGGTCTTGAAGCAAGAGCGAGCGTTTCAATTTAATCCTCGTCGTGACGACGAATTCCGTTTCTAGTTTTTCCTGTTACGAATCATCATGGGCCGTAGAGCACTCCCCAAACTGAACCCTGACGTTGACTTCTCGCAGCACTTCTTCGAGTCGGACGTTCTCGAGACGCGTCCAGACTTGCAGTCGTACTTCGCCCAAGAGCAGCCGCTCGAGCTGGAAGTCGGAACCGGCAAGGGGCTCTTCATGAAGAACGCCTCCGGTCAGTTCCCCGAGCACAACTTTCTGGGGATCGAAATTGCGTTCAAGTATGCTCGCTTCGCCGGGTACAAGCTGGCCAAAGAGGGCCGCACCAATGCGGTCATGTTCCATGGCGACGGGCAGAAGATCTTTCGCGAGGTCATCAAAGACAACTCGCTGGAAGCGGTGCACGTTTACTTTCCCGATCCCTGGTGGAAGGCCCGACATCATCGTCGCCGCTTGATGAACGAAGAGTTTTGCCAGCAGATCGAACGGGTTCTCCGTCCCGGCGGCAAGCTGCACTTTTGGACCGACGTGCTCGATTACTTCGAGATGGCGGTTGAATCACTCCATAAAGTGACCAAACTGCAGGGCCCCATCGATGTCGACGAGCCCCCATCGGAGCACGATCTTGACTACCGCACGCATTTCGAGCGGCGGATGCGAAAGAACGAAATGGATGTGTTTCGCAGCCAGTTCTTGAAGCCGGAAGCTTAGTTATTCGCCCGTTGCAAGGGGTTGCAAGGGTAGGTACCATGCTCACGGCTTTGTGGGCATGTGGGGCATTTGAAGACATGCCTACGCGGACGAAGGCATGGCACCCTAGCCTGATACCTGAAGGCCAGGGCATGGTACCCAAGATTGTATGGGCGGCGTTCATAGAGAGCTGAATCACTTACCCTGGCCCTCTCCGTTTGTAGGAGAGGGGCAGGGCAAGTTGAGTTTTAGAGGCCGTGGCGGTAGCGTTTCGCCGTGGACTAAGCCCCAGTCGATGTCGCGGCTTGTTCTTCTTTGCGACGTTCGTAGGTGCGGCCGTTGCTGTTTTCCTGGTCTTTGGTTTCCAGGGCAATCTGGTACAGCTTCTCGCCGCCGGCCGTTGGGTATTGCCCCGTGATGCAGGCCTGGCAGAGGTCGTCGCTCGAATAGTTCACGGCCCGGGCGATCGAGTCGACCGAGAGGTAACGCAGCGAATCCGCCCCAAGCTGCTGGGCCATGGCATCTTGCATTTCTTCGGTCAGCAGGTAGCTGTCACCCATGAACTTCGGGGCGAACAGTTCGCTGATCGTCGACATATCGATGCCGTAGAAGCAAGGAGCGATGATCGGTGGACAAGCCACGCGAACGTGAATCTCTTTCGCACCGCCACGCTCTCGCAGGCGGTTGATCAGCACTTTCATCGTCGTGCTGCGAACGATCGAGTCTTCTACCAGGAAGATGCGTTTCCCTTCCAGCACTTCGCGTAGCGGCGTGTATTTGATCTCGGCCGCACGACGACGCTTGCTGCCACTTTCGATGAAGGTTCGGCCAGAGTAGCGATTGCGGATCAAGCCTTCGCGGGAAGGAATTCCCAGCTCGAAGGCCATCGCGTCAGCAGCCGCTTTGCTGGTATCGGGGACGGGAACGACAATCGTGTCGCCGTCGTCCAGCGGAATGTCGTTTCGCTCGCGTTCGATGGCGGCCAGCTCTTCGCCCAAGTTGGTGCGGCTGACGTAGACGCTTTGGTTGTCCAGCGTGCTCGCCACGTTCGCGAAGTAGATCCACTCGAAGAAGCAGTGAGCGCGACGCTTCGATTCGATGAACTGCTTCACCTCGACTTTGCCGTCGGTAATGGTGATGGCCTGGCCAGGTTCAACGTTCTTGATTTCGTCTTCTTCGAAGCCCAGATTGATCAGCGCGACACTTTCGCTCGCGGCGGCGAACAGCGGGCCGGAAACGGCATAGCACAGTGGCTTGATGCCGTACGGATCGCGGGCCACAAGCATCTCGCCGTAAGCGTTCAGCATGACCAGGCTGTAAGCCCCATCAAACCGTGGCGCGGCACGCTGCAGGGCATCGAACATCGTGATCCGCTTTTCCCCGGTCATCTCACGGCTGAGCTCGTGCATGATGATTTCGGTGTCGGTTTCGCGGCTTAAGTGATGGTCGTCGTCGGCAAGCAGGCGATCGCGAAGTTCGCTGTAGTTGGAAAGCTGCCCGTTGAAGGCGAAGCTAAACCACTTGTGCTTCACCAAGTGATGTCGCTCGAATGGCTGGGCGTAGCTCTTGTCGTCTTGCCCGCAGGTAGCGTAACGAACGTGCCCGATCGCCGCACGTCCGGCATATTCCTTCATCAGCGATTCGCTTTTGCCGCGGTGCGACAGGCGAAACACTTCCTGGACGGTACCGATGTCTCGGTGCGTGTCGATCAGCTGATTACGTTCCGGGCTGAAGGTCGTGAACCCCGCCGCGAGTTGTCCTCGATTCTGAATATCCAGCAGCATTCGCGGCATCATCCGCGAGACTTCTTCAGGACCTTGATCGGGACAGAGAGGACTTTCTTCGTCGCTGGGGAGATGATAAATCGCCGCAACACCACATTCGTGGAAGAGTTCACTCATAGATTTTCAGTTTCAATCCTGCCGAGTTTGCAGAGTTCCCCCAAATCGAGATCCATTTCGCGGGATTGTCTTCGTTGGGGGTGTGGGCCGGAACAAGCAAGCACATGCTCATTTTAGGGACGAACATGCGAATCCTCAACCGTCACGCCGCGGAAGTCACGGATTCCCCCATGCCTACCTGCGACTGGGTGGGAAGCATTTCCGGGCAAGGCAAACTATCCCGACTTAAGGTGCTCGCAAGGGGGGAAGGGCGAGGGGCAAGCAGAATTCCAGCTACTAGGGTGGTCCCGGTTTTCAAACCGGGATGGCCGTAGGCCACAAGAAGCCATTGCAATATGCCCGCAGCTGAGTGAAACAATCTTTACAAGGCAACCTAAATGCGATGATGGGAATTGACGTTGTTGCAGAGATGTGAGTTATGGTGTTTTTCAATCAGAAATCTGGCATTCGGATGGGGACTCCAACCGAGCGGCCATTTTCGTACCAGCGTGCCGAACTCCATTTCCAGTCGCAAGGAAAGTCAGAGAGCCCTGCGCGGACTGGATTCTGATGCATGTAGGCGAGCTTCTCTTCTACCTTGTCGGGATCGTAAATCTCGAAGCTGTAATATCGTTTCTGCCAGATTGGATCGTCTGGCGGGACCTGCTTAAAGAAGGACCATTTGTGCTTGTTCACTTGTCGCTTGATAAAGTGACTCGATTGCTGTTTCCAGTCATGCAGAAAATCGGCAAGTTGGTTTTTTTCTGGAAACCAGACAAGCAAATGGACATGGTCAGGCATCAGGACAAAGCCAAGGCAATCGCCCCGGAAAAACTGAAGCGAACGATTCAAGCAAGAAAGTACAACGCGATTTGCTTGATCAAATCTGAGAACCTGTCGCCGTTTATAGCAGCTGAATGTCACAAAATGGATATACAGCTGTTCTGCGGGGACGTGTTTACGACGCATTCGTGATGTCACCTGGCAAGGTGGAGTGTGCCAATGATGGAAAAACGCAAATTAAAGCGTGGAATACGAGATGCAAGCTAAAAGTGAAGAAACACTGAGGGGGAGCGAAAAGGATTGAAACCTGGGCACCAGGATAGACTTGTTTCAATGGCTTCTTGTCGGCTGCGCCGATACCGGTTTGAAAACCGGTACCACCCCCCAATTTTCCGATTCAGAAAACCCCAGCGAAACATGGTCCCTTCAGGCCCCCATGGCAAGTGGCTCGTCACACTTTAAGATATCGATACGTTGGCACCCCCTTTTTGCTTGAAACTTTGGACACTATGACCGACTTGCTGCGGCAGGAAATTGCGACTTCGGCTCACACGATTGTGGTAAAAGTGGGCACGCGCGTGCTGACGACCGACCAGGGTGTGCTCAGCGAAGAGCAGATCACTCAGTTAGGGCGGCAACTTTCGCAGCTGGCCGCGTCTGGTCGTCGCGTTGTGTTGGTTTCCAGCGGAGCGGTCGGGGCCGGGATGAGCCAGTTGGGTTTGACCGAGCGGCCCACCGACTTGGCCAAGCTGCAAGCGGTTGCCGCCGTGGGTCAGGCCAAGCTGATCGAGCTGTACGATCTGGCCCTGCGCGATCATGGCCGGCATGCTGCCCAGGTGCTGCTCACCGCGGAAGATCTCGACGACCGAACGCGATACCTCAACATTCGAAACACGTTGTTAAGCGTGCTCGATTTCGGCGCCATTCCGATCATCAACGAGAACGATACCGTGGCGGTCGAAGAATTGATGCTGACGTTTGGCGATAACGATCGCCTCGCGGCCAGGGTCACTAATCTGCTTCGTGCTCCGCTGCTGATTCTGCTTTCGGACGTTCAGGGGCTATACAACGGTTCGCCGGAACTCGCCGAGTCGAAATT
Organism: Bremerella sp. TYQ1; assembly: GCF_020150455.1. Classification (NCBI taxonomy): domain Bacteria; kingdom Pseudomonadati; phylum Planctomycetota; class Planctomycetia; order Pirellulales; family Pirellulaceae; genus Bremerella; species Bremerella sp. TYQ1. Next base: position 3,219,505 of record NZ_CP083740.1, on the reverse strand, counting down.
GCTTTCGGTAGTGCCGAAGCTCGACGAAGAGGTGATGGGTTTTGCCCGCGACAAAAAGACTGGCCATTCCAAAGGAGGCATGGCCAGCAAGCTGGAAGCGGCTCGCATGGTCACATCGACCGGCGAGAACATGATCATCGCTTCTGGCCGCCTGCCGAATGTTTTGCCACGACTGCTCGACGGCGAAGATCTCGGCACGCTGTTTCTAGCCCAGGGGAAAGCGGTCACGCCTCGCAAGCGTTGGATTGGCTATTCAGTACAGCCACGCGGCGAACTGATCGTCGACGATGGAGCGGTCAAAGCGCTCGGTGAGAAAGGTCGCAGCCTTCTTCCGATCGGTGTGACCGAAGTGCGCGGGACGTTCGATAAAGGGGACGTCGTCCGTGTCTGCAATACCCAGCAGCAAGAGATCGCCCGCGGCCTGACGAATTATACGTCGGAAGAAGTCGCCAAAATCCTCGGCAAACAAACCGACCAAATCGAAAGCATCCTCGGCCACCATCCGTACGACGAAATCATCCACCGCGACAACCTGACGGTGAGCCGGGTTTAACAAATCGTTTGGCGACTATGCCCACAAGACGAAAGCATCCTGCTGCTTTTCGTTGATTTGGTGGAGCCAGCCGGAAAGTTCATCGACGAATTGGCAACCTTCCGGGGAAAGTCGCACGGCGTACTCTTTTCGCAGTTCTTCCGGCATATAGTCTGGTAGCTTTCGTTCGTACGCTTTTGCCGCATCAAGAGCCGCGAGAAAGCCCTCTAGGTTAGGTCTCTCTACCACGCTGTAGAAAGCCCAGGACGTGGAAAACGAGTCGCCAAACAGCGGCGTACCACTTAGAAGCTTTACCATGCATTCATGGTAGATCATCGGGCATTCGCTGGAGCGAGAAAAATGACACGCACTCAGTTCGCGGCTAAGGCCTTCGATTGCCGAATGATTCCAAGTCGACGACTCGTTGGCGAATGAAACATGCGAATCATCGGCTAGGGCCTGAACTAATGCGAGCAGGGCATAAACATGCGTTTCCGCTTCGACGTATTTGACAATGAGACCCCCATGAGACTCTGTGGAAGTGGACTTGCGTTCTTCTCGCAGTTGGTGCCCTTGGGTGATCAACGTACGCAACCAAGCCGTAGCGCGGCTGCGAGGTTCTTCCTCAGAAAACGCTTTTGCGATATGCGTTTCGGCCGTCTGCAAAAGCGCCTCGTCGTTCGATGCAAGGGCGGCAATGACTTCTTTCATGTCACAGCCGTACAAATTCATTCGCAAGGACATGAAGTCAGTTTCCAGCGTTACGAAGGCATGGTGCGGACGGCGGCACAGGAAGTTTCAATGTCGTCCGCAAACATTGGGACCAAGTTGTGTTGTTCCGTTTAACGTATTGAAAACGGAAAGTCTTAAGAGTGAGCGTTGGCTTACTCTGACTCAGGCATGCGAATGTAGATTTGATTGAATTCGTCTTGAACGGAGGGGATCGGGGTGTCTGGAGTGAGGTTCATCGTCAGGTCATCGTCGAGCATCTTCACTTGATACTTCCAGCCGCTCGGCAGTTTCTGAAAGCGTTTGCCGAGTGTCGCCAATTGGTCAGCGGGGATCTTGTGTCCTTGCAGGACATAGACGTGACCTTCGTGGTCGATCAATTGATAGACCGGCTTGCCTTTCTGCCAGACCAGGTTCTGGGTTTTGGCCGGATTGAAGACATGATACTTGGGGGCCTCCAGCGTGCCAGGCGGAAGATGGGCTCCGAAAATCATCTGCGTGCCGTCAACGTTGATGGGCTTCGATCCCATGACACCTACTTCGTCCATCGACCACCATTGAGGGCCGTTCTTGTAAACCGACTTCGCGCCGAACTCCTGCGCCAACGCTTGAACGTCGAGATCGTTCCACCATTTCAAATCGGCAGGGGAGAGAGGGGACGTGCTGTAGATGTCGTTGCCTCGATCGCCGTAGTCAAAAACAAGCTCGCAATATTGGTACCCTCGCGCGTCGCTGAGGTTTTGCATTGTTAGTGCGTACGTTTTTCCGTGGCCGGTTGTTGCGGTCGCCTTCTTAGAAGTGGGTTCGCCTGCAGGCAATGGGACCAGCATGCCCAGCAAAAAGCAAAACGCCAGCAGCGTCGCAGTGACAAGCCATTGGTAAAAACGAGCATTCGAAAGATGGGAATTCGACATCAGAATGACCTCCGCCAAGATAAGAGCCTGTCTCTATTAAAAGTCGGCGAAGGCTGACGTGCAAAGTTTTTTGTTTACGAGTTCAGCTGAAGCGTAAACTTAATGTCATCGTCTTCCGAGTAGAACGCAGGCTCATGCTCGTTGGTCAGGAAGCCGAACGTGCGGAGGAGCTTTTGTACCGGAGCGTTCTTGGTGACGACGTACGCGTGCAGTCGAATGATGCCGCGATGCCGGGCCTGATCGATCAAGCTTTCCAGAAGCACGCGGCCGAGGCCGAGCCGTCGCATGGTGGTGTCGACCACAATCGATATTTCGGCTGACTGCCGTGCTTCGTCCGTATGAAAGCGGCCGAGGGCAACGATCTTCGATTCATCAGCCGAGAAGATCGCCAGCGCAGGCTCCCACGTTGGATCTAGTGACGCAATCTGCTGAGCCGTGTCGATGGTGAGTTGCGATACCATGTGCCCGTACCGGCAGCGAATCGTGGGAGGATCGAGCTGATTGAAAAACTTCAGATAGATCGCCGCGTCGTCCGCGGTCAGCTGCCGCAGAAGAAACCGATGCTGGTCGATGGCAAATCGTTGAATGACAAGCTGGGGGGAAGATGAAGACATTTTTCGCTCCGTAGGAATGCCGTTTATCCTACCGCAAAAATCGAGAATGAGCCAATCGGCCGCGGAATGCCAATATTGTAACGAAGTATTGTCCAAGTGTACAAAAAGAATTCACGAGGTGTGCGTCGTCTGGCGTCCACTGGTTGACCAAATTGGGACCGTTTAGCGCTGAAAATAAGGGAAGGCATTTCCACACGTTCGATCGGCGCAAAAAGAAAGGTGCGTAACTTCCGAGAGTTACGCACCTGAGATTGTTTCTTTAGGTGCTTGGACACAATTGCGGCATAATGGCCACTACGTCCGCGCGGTTACGACTTTTTCGGGAAGAACCGCTTGAGGTGTTCCTCGTCCGGCGGCTGCGTCATCAGCGAAACCACGATCATGGCGATCGCTGCGGCTGGGACCATCGTCGCGACCGGCATCATTCCGAACACCGTGAAGTGTGGGTTCAGCGCCAAGTCACTCATGTAGAAGAACAAGCACCAAAGGCTGATCGCGGTGATCACGCAGGCATAGGCACCGGCTTTGGTAAGCCGCTTCCAATAAAGTGCCGCAAACACCAGCGGGAACAAGCTGGAGAATCCGCTGAACGTCCAAACGCCAAGCGTGAACACCCGCCGCGGTTCAAACAGGCTGAGCCCATAGGTGATCGCCACGATCGCGATGATGAAGCAGCGAGCGATGATGAGCACCTGTTTGTCGGTGAACCGTTTTTTACCGCCGTAGTGGACGACAATGTCCTCGGTGAACATCGTTCCGATACAGAGGAACTGGCTATCGAGTGACGACATGATCGCCGCGAGCACGCCGGCGGTGAGTAGACCGCTGAGGAAAGGACCACTCATGTTGGCCACCATAAACGGCAGCACCGCGTTCGGATTGAAGTGCGGCGGAATGAGTGGGCGTCCTGCGTCGGTAACCGCGGAAGTGGCCCAGACGCCGACCAGCACACAAGGAATCCAAACGATCGCGATAAACAGCGGGTGAGCCACCACGGGAAGCTTGAAGCTTTGGGCGTTCTTCGCGGTGAGCCAGTGTTGGAACAAGTGCGGGAACATGCCGACCGAAAGCGGAATGAACATGTAAGTAACGAAGACCAGCATCGACATCGCCCGAGGTTCTTCCGGCGACCATTTCGTGGCGCGGTAAACCCCAGCGGTGCGTTTACGAGTCCATTTCCGGCCGAGGTCTTCGTTCTCGGGGTTAATGAACTCGTCTGGGTGTCCCATGTTTTTGTTATAGATCGGGTCGGAGTAGGCCTGAAGTACGGCATCCTCGTTGCGATGGTATGCGTTCAACTGATGGCCGGTCATGACTTGCGTGTTCCACCACTCCGGTTTTTCCTCCGGCATCACGCGGTCGTCTTGTTGGATGAACGCGTCGTTCTTTTCGGCGACGGAAAGATCGATCAAGTTGTTGGCCACGGCAACGTTTGCTTCGGCGCGAGCCTTCCAGTTGCCAATTTTAGGGCCTTTGTAGTCGGCAAGCGCTTGAGCTTTTTGCTCTTCAGTCAGTAGGTTGCCGTCTGCTTTTTGATTGGCGAAGTTGTACTCGGCAAGCGACTGCCAGGTGGCGAACGCTTTCTCGTACTTTTCTTCGTCGGACTTCGCGACCGAACGCATCAACTTGGATGGGTTCCGTTCCTCGACCGCTTCCGAAGCGGCTTGAGCGCCACCGAGATTATCGGAGATCACCCAGAACGTGATGATGCCGAGCACCATGAAGACCATCGTCTGGAAGGCGTTGGCCCAAGCGGTACCACGCATGCCGCCGAAGAAAACGTAGATCAGCACGACGATCGAAATGACCAGGCTGCCGAGCCAGTTCGGTACGCCGTAGTCGTATTCGGCGAACATGCTGGAAAACGCCCCTTCGCTCACGGCGTTCACCACCGTGCCGGAAGCCATCACGCCGATCAGCAAGTAAGGAACGACCAGGCCGACCAAAATCGGGAACAGCAGGATGCCGATCTTGTCGCTTTGCAGGCGATCGCGGAAGAACTGAATTTGGGTGGTGTAGCCATACTTCTTGCCAAACGACCACAACTTGATGCCCAGCACGAAGAAGCAGAGCGAGTGGATGATCCCGCTGGAAGAAGCCAGCAAACCATAAACACCAACCCCTTCGGCATAGGCTTCGCCGGTCGAACCGACGAGAGCGAATGCGGTCATCGTCGTGCCGAACAGGCTCATCAGCAAAAGGAAAGGGCCAATCGAATGGCTGGCCAACATATAGTCTTTACTGGACCCACGAAAGAGCGTGCTCGCGAAGATCCCCAGCGTCAGCAGGAGTGCCAGATAAACGCAGATAACAATTAACGGTACCATTATTCGCCCCCTTCCGCTTCATGCTGAGCTTCTTCGATCAAGTCGGTTGGCCAGGCAAAGATGGTTGCCAGAAACCAAACGATGGCAGCCCCCACTGAGATGCCGCCTTGCCAGAGCAGGGTGATCGGCATGAAGCCCCAAACCAAGGTGCGATCGTTCCAATACCAGAGGTCTTGATGGAGGATGATAAGGGCTACGACCAGTAGCCAAACCACGTATCTCATGGGTGTGCGGCCTTCAAGGTGGAGTGGGGCGGGCAAAACACGTTGAGAAGACAGTTGGTTAAACAACTATTGGGCCCATTCTAAACGTCTCCTTAGGGCGATGCCATACGAGATCGTTACTTTTCCCGTGACTTCCTAGATCGAAAGAAACGCAATTCACGTTGGAGATCGCTACGAACGACTGTTAGACTGAATGTCTGATCGCACCACAGTCCCTCCTGGCGATGCCCCTTCCTGCCACCTTTTCGTGTGAGGTTTCCATCATGGCGAATTCCCTTTCCCGTCGACAGCTTTTGGCCGCCTCTGTTTCCGGAGCCTTAATTCCGGCCGCGGTCTTGGAAGCTGGTGCTTCCGATTCGTCCCCTGGCGAAATGACAGAACCGCAGCGTAAAGTGCCCATTGCTGATACCACCGACGTGCTAGTTTGCGGCGGGGGACCATCCGGCATTGCCGCCGCTATCAGTGCTGCACGTAGCGGCGCTTCGGTTCGCATTTTGGAAGCCCATGGCTGTCTCGGCGGTGTGTGGACTAGCGGAATGCTTTCGTACGTGATGGATGCCCAGAAGCCTGGCTTGAATGCCGAACTTCCTCGCCGATTGGCTGCCATGGATGCACATCGTGCCAGCGGCTCGAAGAATTACGTGTACGACGTCGAAGCGATGAAGATCTTGCTTGAGCAGATGTGCGACGAAGACAAGATTAAAGTCCAGTACCACACACGCGTAGTCAGTGTCGAAAAGGACAACGCCAATCGGATCAAGGGCGTCGTCACCGAGTCCAAGTCAGGCCGTCAGGCATGGCGTGCTCATACGGTGATCGACACCACCGGCGACGGCGATGTCGGCGCTTTGGCTGGTTGCCAATGGGAATTCGGCCGCGATCAAGATTGCCCTTGCCAGCCGATGTCGTTGATGGGAATCATCACCGCAAGCCCCGAAGCGCTGCAGCAGTTCGATCGCTTGAAAGGTGGGCACACCAAGGACGAATTTCGCGAGCTGATGAAATCGGCAGGGCACGATCCTTCTTACGCCAAGCCAACGCTGTGGTACATGGGCGGCAGCGTGGCTGCGGTTATGATGAATCACGAATATGGTGTACGTCCGTTCGATGCCGCCGCGGTCACGGAAGCCACCATTCGAGCGCGTCGCGAATTGTACGATATTTGCCAGACGCTTAAGGGAGTCGGAGGGGCTTGGAGTGATTGCCGGTTGGTCGCTACGCCTGAGCAGATTGGCGTGCGGGATGGTCGTCGGATTAAGGGACGCTACTTCGTCACCGTCGATGACGTTCGCGAAGGAGCACGCCACGAAGACGCCATTTGTCGCAGCGAGTTCAGTGTCGACATCCATGCCGCAACGCGTGAAGAAAACAAAAAAGCGGCCTACAGTGGGCAAGGGGTCAAAGCCAAACCGTTCGACATCCCGCTACGTGCGCTAATCGCTGCCGATGTGGATGGCTTGATGATGGCAGGTCGCTGCATCAGTGGCGACTTCTTCGCACATGCCAGCTATCGGGTGACAGGAAATGCCGTTGCCATGGGAGAAGCGGCTGGCGTTGCATCGGCACTGGCCGCGAAAGAGAGTTGCTTGCCGCAGGACGTTGCGTGGAAGAAAGTCTCAACGCAACTCGCGTCGCTCCGCAAGCCGGTGGCTTAAGCGGAATTAGTCTCGCGTGACGATTTCCAGCAATTCGACGGCAGGCTCGCCGTTGCAGTAAATCAAAGCCGTTCGACCGTAGACAGTTTCGTTCGGCTCTAAGGCCAGCAGTTCGCGAAGTTCTTCGGCGGGTTGAACGTGCCAAAGACAAGTCAGCTGAACTTCTCGCAGCACGTTATGTTCGATCAGCACGCGTCCCAGTGGAATGCGTTCGCTTTTGATCTCGTTGGCCGGTTCTTCGTCGAGGAACTCGCAGTTGAGCCGGACGATCCCGTACTGCACGACTTTGCCGTCGCTCTGCCGCGTGAGCAAGATCTTGCGAGAATAGTATTGGCCGTCGGTTTGCTTGTCGAGAACTTTCACATCGACATGGCAGCCGTGAAACTTTTCGACGGTGACAGTCATGTGCTCGTTATGAGCGAGCAGCTGATGAAACGGCGGCGGCGTTTGCTGGGCCGAGACTTCCTCGAACTGCCCCAGCGTTTCCGCTTTGTCGTAGAAAAGTGCGATCAGTTGGCTGAGCTCAGGCATCGTGTGGCGAGACGGCTTCACGTCGGATCCTCTTTTTCGAAAGGGAGACGAAACTTGAGTTGGCCAACGAAAAAATCTAGGTGGGGCTTAGGAGGTAGGCGCGGCCAAGGGGAATTCGAGTGAGGTGGTCGGGATGACAATGGTTGGTTTGTGATCCTCGGTCGTTTCCAAAATCGAATCGACTAGATAATACAACAATCGTCGAAACGGTTCAGGTTCGATTTCGTCGGCGATTTCTTCCGCTTTGGCCCGATATTTTTCCACGAGCTGCTGGGCGGCGTCGAAAACGCCTCCTTCGAGGTAAAGGCTGCGAACACGTTGGATCTTCGCCGCAGCGGTCAGATCTGGATCGTTCGCAATTTGAATGAGTTCGTTTCTGCGTTCGTCCTTCAAGTTCTGTAGAGCCAGTGCCCACAGGACCGTTGGGCGGCCGCCGATGATATCGTTGCCAGCGGAAAGTTTGTTGTCTGAATCGCCGAGCCAGTCCTTCAAGTCGTTCAAGATCTGGAAGGCGACACCGACGTGTCGGGCAAACTTACGCATCTCGTCGCGATAATCGTTTTCGGTTTTCGCCAACGCGATACCACAGTGCAAAGCAGCCTCGAACGCCGGCGAAGTTTTCAACGCATATATTTTCAACGCGTCGATCGGAGTCAACTGCTTGCTGGCCGAATCACGCCACATCAGCTCGGCCCCTTGGCCTTCCGAGAGTCGCATGTGAGCTTCGGCAAGTTGATCGACAATCTTCGATACGACTTCCGGGCCAAGCGTTTTGACTTCGCGGCTGACCAGGCGATAGCCGAGCCCGATCATGTAGTCGCCGAGATTGATGCCTGTCGAGATACCGAATTGACGATGTACCGTTGGTTCGCCGTAGCGGAACTCGTCGTCATCTTCGATATCGTCATGAACGAGCGATGCTTTATGGAAGGTTTCAATCGCGAGCGCTGCACGTTTCACTGCATCCGAATACTGAGCGACATGCTCAGCACCTTCGGGCGACATGCCTTGGGCGCCTGTTAGCGAATCGTATACGGCAAGCGTGGTGAAAGGACGCGAGTATTTACCACCACGCCCAATGAAGTCGATCGCCAGGCGTTCGGTCGCCGCGACAGGATCGAGATTGGGCAGGTCGATCGCTTCGGCGTCGAGGGTTTCCGCGGTTTGGCGCTGCGGTGCGACAAGCCGAGTCAGTTCGTTTCGCTCGAACATGTCCTGGGCTGCTCGCATCAAGTGAACGTACGTGGCCGTCTTCTGCTGTGGCTCGCGGTGTGGCAGATGGATCATGTCAAAGACCCACTGCTCGTCGACTGACGTGTTGCGGCAGTCGCTGGAGTGCAGTGGTACCGCCATGCAAGGAATACCGGCGAGTAAGATTTTGTCGAAGGCCTTTTCCAGCACATTCAAACAGGCGACACCGACAACCGCATCGACGTACCCGCTGACAAGAATCTTCATCACAATCGGTGAGCCTTCGGCAACCAACACACGGTAGCCAAGCTCTTCCGCTTGCGAGCGATAATCGGCGATGCTGCAAGCGCCGCACGTTTTGCAATCGAGCCCGAATTGATCGTAATCGGCCGGACAGCCTTCGGCATGTTTCAGGCAATGAGGAAGCAGGAACAGTCGTCGCTCTGGCGGAATGGCGGAGACCTGATCTCGCCAAAACGCGGACGTCATCATTACCATTACCCAGCCGACATACGACTCGGGCAGGTTCATCTCTTCCAGAAGTGCCCGCGTCAGCTTCTCCATTTCGTCCTTGGAGAGGGGACGCGACTTATCGAGGTTCTCGCAGATCTGATAGCAACGATCACGGATCTCTTCGCGCAGTGCCAAGCGATCGGGGACTTGCTTTAAGTGGGCCGTTTTGCGGCGGCGGGAAACCCGCTTCTTGGCACCACCGTTAGATTCAGGCTGAGAGGGGGAAGGCATAGGCAACGTTGCTTAACTCGATTCTCTGGTTCCACTTCCGCTGAGTGCTTCATCGGGCGATGAAGTATTTAATGCTCGACAAGCATGGGCCAGGGCGCTGACCGTCATAATCCGCGGGTAGAGCTTTTCATAATACCACAGCTTAGAGAAGTAAAAACCGATTGGCGAACATTCGACATGAGAATTTTCCTCGACGCGATGGCATAACCAATCGAGGGCTTTCTCGAGTCCTGGGTAGTTTTCGATTCCCTTATTATCGCAAAGAAGCCCCTCAATGGCGAGCGAAGTCTCCTCGATACTACTCTCGTAGCGGCCATTGGTGGCATCTTTTACCGCCTGACCGCCCCCAAATCCGCCATCTTCGTTTTGTTGCTGGGCCAGCCAATTGAGAGCGTTATCGCGAGCCGCTGCAATCTTTTCCGGCAGCGGGGCATCTGGATTGTAGGTATCTCGGAAGTAGGCGAGCACTTTGGAGGTGCCGTAAATGGGGTTGTCTTCTTCCTCGCGATCTTGATTGCCGAACCACAGCGGAAGCCAGTGGTCGTCGACACGATGCTTGGAAAGGTAAGTCATGCCGCCGCCCAGTGGATTTTGGCGCTCGTGGGCCCAAGTCCACGACCAGACAAAAAGTCCGCGCATGACATGGGCGGTCAGATCGCTTCCACTTCGGTCGAACGGTTGAGTCCCCCAGCCACGACAAAACGTGGGCCACCCTTTGTCGCCGTTTTGAAGATCGAGCAACCATTGGCATCCGGCCGACGCAGCTGCTTCAATTCGCTGATGCGTTTCCTGATCGAGATCGGCCTGATCGTAAAAGTTCCGCAACGCCAAAAGTGCACCCGGCGTATCGTCGGCATCAGGAACGCTGCCGCTCAAGTCGGTCCAGCCCCAAGCCCCGGGTGCTGCTCCGGTAAACGGGTGAACTTCCTTGGTTTGACAGTCCAAAAGCCACTCGAGGCATTCCGGCGTGAGGTGTGACTTGTCGTCGCCGAGTACCGAAAGAGCGTTGATGGAAAGTGTTGTGACCCAAGTTGCCAGATTGGTATCGATTGGCCAACTTCCATCTTCGCGAACACTTTCTCGGATGAATCGCAATCCGTTCTGGGCCACCTGGCTGTTGGCTCTGTCGGTCGCGGCGAGGCTCATCACCACGAAGCTGGTCAGCGGAATTGCTTCCAGGTAGCCGCCACTTTCCGGCTGCATCTTGGTCAGAACTTTCGCAGCTGAGTTAAACGTGCTGCCCCGGATCATCCGCATCAACGGATTCCAAGGCTTGTCATGAAAGTACTTGGCCTGACCGATGGCAACGAGGGCCGGAATCGCATAGCTAACGACCGGCAACTGAATGAACTTGTAAAAAGACTGCGGCAGGACGGCGGCCTCGAACGGAAGCGGGGCGACCTCTTTCCAATCGACCAAGCCAGCAAGGGCATAGTTCGTTAAAATAGGAACTGCAAAAGTTTTGTCTTTGCCGTATCGTTTTCGCAGTCCAGGAATGCCACCTTTCTTTTCGATATAGGCGTTGGCGGCCGACAGGACACTTGGGTTTTGCTCGGCATCGCCGGTCAACGTAAGGGCCGCAACGGCCAACATCGTGGTCGCAATGTTGGAGTAACTTAAGTCGGTATCGCCCCAACCGCCGTCGCTGTTTTGGTGGTCGAGAAGGTACCGCACACCCCCGCGAATGAGTGACACATCAGCGTCGCTCGATTGTGAGCCATTTCGCAAAGCGAGTTGCAACGCACTGACAGCCGTGGCTGTAGAGAGGGCAGACGTCGAAAGTTCGCCGATCCAATGGCCGGAAGCATCTCGCTCGTTCAGGAGATCTTGGCGGGCAATTTCGTAGCAAGCACGGACTCGGGCGGGATCGATCATGCAATCGGTTCTGCTAACTGGCAAAGCAAGGAAACGTCTTTGCATCCTAAATGGCTGGACGAATCATGTCCATTAGCGACCCTGTTTCCACTGACTTTTGCGTGCCGATGGGTTAGAATAAACCGCGGCACGTCTTCGATTGATCCCACCAAGGTAACTGCATGTATCTTCGCCTGGCCAAACGCGCCCTGTTGGAAACCGACAAACGTCTCGTAGCCAAGTTTTTGTGGCTGATGGGATTCAAGGGTCTGCGCAGCGTTCAGAAGCATAAAGCTCGACTCAAACGAGGCGAGTTTTTTCCACCGTTTTTGTATGTCTCGGTGATCAACAGCTGCAACTTGCGCTGCCAAGGATGCTGGGTCGATGTCTCGGCGAAGCAGTCGAAGCTGGATCTCGACGCGATGGATCGAATGCTCGGCGAAGCCAAAGCGATGGGGAACGCGTTCTTTGGAATTCTGGGCGGCGAGCCATTCATGCACGCCGACATTCTGGAGATCTTTCGTCGCCATCAAGATGCATACTTTCAGGTCTTCACCAACGGGCATTTCATCACGGATGAAGTTGCCAAAGAGCTTCGCAAGCTGGGCAACGTCACCCCGTTGATCAGCATTGAAGGAACCGAGATTATCAGTGACGTCCGCCGCGGCCGTGGCGGCGTGTACAGCAAATCGATGGAAGGCATTCACAACTGTGTGAATAACAAATTGCTGACCGGCGTTTGTACCAGTTTGTGCCAATCGAATTTCGACGACTTGTTGCGGGAAGAGTGGATTGATCGCCTGATCGAGATGGGTGTGTTTTACTGCTGGTATCACGGATACCGTGTTGTCGGACCGGTCCCGAATCCTGACTTGGCTCTTACCCCCGAACAACAACTGGCGGTACGAAAGTTCGTAGTCGAGATGCGGGTAAAAAAACCGATCGCGATTATCGATGCCTATCACGATGCCGACGGTAACGCGTTGTGCCCGGCAGCAACCGGATTCACGCATCACATCAGTCCCTATGGCGATATCGAACCATGCCCGGTGATTCAGTTTGCCAAGGAGTCGATCCACGACGAACGTCCCTTGCGTCAGGTATTTAACGAGTCAGCCTATCTGCGAGACTTCCGCGAACTGGCGGCGAAGAATACTCGCGGCTGTATCATCCTCGAGCGTCCCGACTTGCTCGCCGATTTCGCTCGTGGCCATGAAGCGAAAGATACAACCGTGCGTCATGAAGCGTATCAAGAGTTGGATGCGTTAAAGTCGAATCCGTCGCAGTATAACCCCGGCAACGAGATCCCTGAGAAAAGCTGGGTTTACTGGCTACTAAAGAAGTATGCGTTTCACGACTACGGAGCATACTCGCAGCACTTCGACGTCAGCAATTGGCAACCAACATTGCCGCAGCAAGCGACCAGCAACGGATCGGCGCCTGATAATCTGGTTCAACTGGAAGCTGATTCGCCAACGAAGGCTTAATTCGTTGCTTGCGTTACTTGTTCTCTTTACACTGAAGTCGTCAATTGGACATGCAGGCATAGCATTTCGTTCGCAACTGCCTCGTTTTAATTATCTTTAGCGAAGAACATGATGCGACTTCTGGCCTGCTTGCTGTCTCTATGCCTGGCGACAACGCTTCAAGCCCAAGATCCTTCCAAGCTCCCCCACGGAGAGCATTTGCCAGGGGTGGACAATGTGCTGAAGGTCACCCCCAACGTCGTCAGCGGAAGTCAGCCCCACGGCGAAGCGGGCTTTAAAACGTTGAAGGACCTCGGCATCGATGTGATTGTCTCGGTCGACGGGGCGACTCCTGATATCGAGAATGCTCGCAAGTATGGCATGCGTTACGTGCATGTTCCGATTGGCTACGACGGCATTTCGGACGAAGCTCAGGCGGCCTTAAAGCGGGTCATGAAAGACTTTCGGCAAGACAAGATTTTCTTCCACTGCCATCACGGTAAGCACCGCGGCCCCGCGGCTGCCGCGGTTGCCTGTTACGAATCAGGCGATTTGTCAGAAGACCAAGCCCTCGATTTCATGCGAAGCGCAGGCACCAGTTCCAGCTATGGCGGATTGTGGAAAGAGATCACCGATTTCAAACCGGTTCCTTTTACGACGCAGTTGCCGATGCTGGTTGAAGTGGCGGAGGTAGAATCGGTCGCGGCCGCAATGGCGAAGATCGATCGTATCTATGACCAATTGGTCTTGTGCGATCAAGCTGGCTGGAAGGCACCTCCGGAGCATGCCGATCTCGATCCGGCCCAACAGGCGTTGCTTATACAGGAAGGCTTGCACGAAACGGGTCGCCTGTTGAAGGAAGATCAGTACGACGCCAAGTTTCGCGAGATGCTTGCGGAGAACGAACGCTTGAGCAAGCAGCTCAAACAGCAGATCGAAGCAGGCCGGAACGGGGAGGCTACGAAGACGCTGAAAGCGGTGAAAGCCTCTTGCTCGGCATGTCACAACGACTACCGCAATTAGATGTCGAGTTCGTCGACGGCATCGATCAAATCGTCGAGGGCGTCATTCTCGCGGTCATCCTTCTCGGCTTGACGCTTAGGCACACCAACGGTTTCGCCGACAGCTTCACGCCCGGCAATAAGTAGTTGTTCGTCTCGTTCTCGGACAGCCGTGTCGAGCGATTTTTCATCTTCCTTCGGCTTACCAAACAGCTGCGAAAGGTCGATCTTCAAACCGCCTCCGGCTACCTCATCGCTACCGGCAATCGTGGGCGTTTTATGCTGTGGGAAGATGATAGCGTTTTCTGGACAAACGCGACTACAAGCAGGACACCCTTTGCGGCAATTGTCTGGCATTTCGACCAGAATGGTCTCGACTCCATCCACGCCGTAGACGCCGAACAAGCAGAAGTCGATGCACTCCATGCAGTTCGTACAGCGGCTGTAGTCGATAACGGGATACCAGCGGCGTTTGGCATCTTCTTCAATGCGGAACGGTTCGATGATGTCGGGCTTTTCGAGTTCGCCGCCATCTTTCAACGCCGTGTCGTTCGTTGGATTGGCAATGCGTTCCAGCTGCTGCGGCGTTGGAGAAGGGGAGCCATTGAGCCCGCCCAGTTCGACCACTTGCGTCGAGAGTTCCTGCTGGATTCGTTTAACTTCCTCGACGTAGTCTTCCACTTTGTTGGAGACGCGAAGATCGATGCAATAGATCATTCGGTTCGGCAAAGGGCGATTGTCGACAACGCGAAGCTTTTCTTCTTCCGGTTCGTCGTCCAGCAAATCGTCTTCGTCTTCATCCGATTCGTGAACGAGAAGCGTGGTCCCTTCTTTGCCGCGAACGTTATTGCGGTCGAGCGTCCAGCGAGTGGCTCGTTCGTATAGCCAGGAAATGACGACGAAGTCGGTGGTGATTGCCTGGAGGCCGAGGATGCCGGGGCCGTCTGGTTTGAGATCGTACAAGTGAGGGACGATGGTGACCTCGATGCCTGGCTCAAACAGCAGCGACGCAACGATATCCTCTTCCAGCTTTCGCTTGGCCGGATTGTTGCTTTGGCCTTGGCTGACGACGACCGTCAAACGTTTGGGCATGGGGGTTACTCGTTCAGTTGTCCCTTGATTGTCCGCTGGGTGATTTCCCAGACCGACGTTAGGTGTTCGATATATTGTTGCGGGTCGAGGAGCGTTTCACCACTTCCTTCGATTTCGTAAAGCCATCCTTCGCCATACATATCGACGTTAATCTGTGAAGGATCGCTCATCAACTCGGGGTTCAACCGCGCAAGAACACCGGGGATCGGCGGATAGAGTTCGCTTTCTGCTTTGCTACTTTCGATAAAGCCGATCTCTTGACCTTCGGAAATTTTAGCCCCTTCGTCAACCTGCCACTCGAGGAAGTAGACATCCTGCAGCAGCCGAACCGCATAGGCAGAAAACCCAAAACGGTACGCATTGCCGCTTTGGGTCGCCCAGCAGTGATTTTTGGCATACATCCGGTCAGTGGGGAATTTGGCCTCGAATTTCCCCATCATGAAGACCAACTCGTCGCTCATTAGGTGTACCGCACTCCCTGGAATTGCGGTTCAAAGAATGGCGGCAGAAGACCATCGGCACGTAGCAAACCATCGCGTGTCAGCTCGATTCGATCGCCGTCGACGGTGACCAAGCCTTCTTCCTGGTACTGCTTCCAGATATCTGCCCACTTGTTAAGGATCTCGACGTTGAACTTGTCTCGGAAGTACCCAGCGTCGAGGTAACCTCGCTTGAGCAGCAAAATCGTTTCCCGGATGAGCAACTGTTCCGGCGTTGGGCGATAAGCACGCTTCAGCGGAAGTTCTTCCTTTTCCAGCAGCGAACTGGTGTAGTCACCCCATTCGGTCTTATTCTGGTAATGGATGCCGCTGATATGTCCGAAGCTGGCAACCCCAGTCGCCAACAGGTCGCTACCACCGAACAGATTGTCGCGATAGCTGAAGTTAACTTTGCTGGGGTCTTTCACCATTGTGTAAGCGCTGCTGACGCTATAGCCCGCTTTGGCAAGTTCGTCGAACGCATAGCTCACCCAAGCACGCTTCATGGGCCAGTCGGCGACCGGCGTTTCAATTTTGTTGCCCAGGATGTCTTGCGAGTAAACCGTGTTGAATGGCAGTTCCATCTGGTAGATGGTCACACTCTCAGGCGAGAACTCGAGCACCTTTTTGATGTTCTCTTTCCAGGTATCCCACGTTTCGCCCACCATCCCTGCGATCAGGTCGATATTGACGTTTGGGAAGTTGGCTTCTTCGATCCATTCCCACGCGGTATAGACTTCTTTGGAAAGGTGAGCCCGACCGTTTTCTTCCAGGATATTGTCGTGGAAGTTCTCGACGCCCAGGCTGAGCCGGGTGACGCCCATGTCTCGCAGCGCTTTCACTTTCGTTTCGCGAAGTGTGCCAGGCTCGCACTCGAAGGTGACCTCTTCCGCTTGATCCCAGCTGATACTCGATCGAAGACGATCTTCCAACCGTTTCAGCTGTTTCGGGCTAAGGAACGAAGGCGTGCCGCCGCCGAAGTAAACGAAACGGAATGGTCGCCCACCCATCGCTTCGGTTTGGCTGACCAGCTCGATTTCTTTAACAAGCGCCGAGACGTACGTTTCGACTTCCTGGGCATTCTTGTCGGTGTAAACGCGGAAGTAACAAAACTTGCAGCGTTTGCGGCAGAATGGCACATGCAGGTACAAACCGAGCGGAACATCTTCGCGCGGCGGCGAGTGCATTGCCTGGTTCAAATCGTCGGCGTAATCCTCGCTCCATTGCGAGAAAGGAGGATAGTTCGAGATGAAGTAACTACCGACTTCGGTTTTGGTGGAATCGGTGGCCATGAATCAATCTTGCTTTCTGCTAAGGGAAACTTGCCGGAGGCTGGCTTTAGCGAAAGGGTGTTTGCGTGACTTATTTCTTTTTGGCGAAGCAGTACAACGTGCCTCGCTCGCTGGCAATCAGGAGGCAGCCATTGGAAACAGCAGGACCTGCGGGGAAGCCACTCTTGGCTTCGTATTGCCAGACTTCCTTGCCGGTTTCGACATCGACGGCACGGACTCGACTGTCGGCCGAACCAAAGTAAACGCGATTGCCGGCAACGACCGGCGAACTGTTAATCTTGCCGCGAGCCTTGAACGTCCATTGCTCTTCTCCGGTCTCACGATCGAGCGAAACCAGGTTTTTGCTGAACGAGCCGAACAAGACGCGATCCGGCAGTACGGCTGCGCTGGCACGGATCTGCTGGCGATTACGTTCGTCTTGAAATTGCCAGACAACTTTCAAGTCTTTCCAGTCGATTGCGAAAAACGATCCCGACTCGGTGCCGAAGTAAGCAACATCATCACGAACCGCGGGGGCGGAACCTGTCGGGCCGTCGATCGGAACGGTACCAATGGCTTCCCCTTTGTCGAGATCGATTACGTGCAATTTGCTATCGCAGCCGGCGACGAAACCTCGATTGGAAACAACCGTCGGCATACAACGGATTTGATCGTCGATCTGAACTTTCCAGGCAAGCTTGCCATCTTCGATATTCAAGCAATACAAATTCGCGTCCTGGGAACCGATCAAGATTTTGTCTTGATAAAAGTTCACGCTGCCGTTGATTTCCAGCCCGGCTTCGAACTTCCAGATCAGTTTGCCATCCTTCGCGTTCAGACAGTGAAGTACACCGTCGATATCGCCGACATAGATTCGACCGTCGCGATAGGCAGGCGAACCCATGAATCCGGAAAGTTGGTCGACGTTTCCTTCGTAGGTCCAAACCTTCGAGCCGTCTTCCAGCTTCAACGCGTAAACGCGGCCGTCCAGATCGCCAATGTAAACCGTTCCGTCGACCACGATCGGCGTCGCTTCAAATGCCCCGTTGTCGATCTCTAGCTTCCACTTCAAGTCGAGATCGTCCGGGAGCTTCTCGTCCGAAACTCCTTGGGCGAGGGCATTCCCTCGATACAACGGCCAATCCGCGCGTACGGACGCGAGCGTCAGCATCGCGAGGCAAATCGCGGCGAGCATTGGCATCCATCGTTTGTTCATAGCGGAATCCTCAACGGTGAGCGTTAGGGGGAGGGCGATCCACCTATTCTACTCAAAGCGACGTGACAAGTCGCATTGGCCGGTTTAACTCATGGCCGATTGATATAGCTTGGCAAACTCTCCGGCGTCGACTTCACGGGGGTTAAAGTTGCCGGTCCATTGCTTGGCGGCGTCGCTGGAAAGGGTCTCCAGCTTTTCGCCGTTGATCGACAGTTGATTTAAATTGGTCGCAAGGCCTGCCGCATCGACCCACGATTGAACCAAATCGGCCAGGCCAACCGCGCCTTGTTCGGGCGTTGGGTAATTCGGAAGATCGACCGGGATTGAAAGCAAGTCTTGGTACAGTTCGTTGAATGCTTCGCCGTTGTACCGAATCACCGAAGGGAGCATCACGCCGACTGCTTGACCATGGACGATACCGTAGTGGGCCGTCAAGGGATTCGCCAATGCATGAGCCGCGCCCAGCATCGAGTTTTCAATCGCCATTCCTGCAAAGCAGGCCCCCAGTTGCATTGCTCCGCGGGCCTCGACGTCTTCCGGATTGGAAAGTACCCGGGTAAAGTTGCCGGCCAATAATCGCCACGCTTCTCGGCTGAACGCCAGGCTGACTTCGTTCCGTTTCTTTGTAACGAAGGTTTCCAGGGCGTGGCTGATCGCGTCGATGCCTGTCAGTGCGGTCACCTTTTGCGGCTGAGTGACGGTCAGCTTGGGATCGAGTAAGGCAATCGCACAGGCGGCCTTTTTGTCGCCGCAAGCCATTTTGACGTGTGTTTCGGCATCGGTGATCAGGGCGAAAGATTGTGCTTCGCTGCCTGTACCGGCCGTCGTAGGAATGGCGATCATCGGCAGCATTGTCTTCGTTGCTTTGCCGACTCCCCAGTAGTCTTTCATCTCTCCGCCATTAGTCAGCAGAAAGTTGATTCCCTTGGCACAGTCCATCGCGCTGCCACCACCGAGCCCAACGATCAGTTCTGGCTGACAGTCTTGGGCGAACGTGACACCGCGGGCGACGTTTTCAGTGGAAGGGTTTTCCTGAACGCCGTCGAAAAGGAACGTTTCGATTCCTGCCGACTGCAGGCAATCGATTCCACGCTGTGTGTGGCCGGCATGGATCACGCCAGGATCGCTGACGACGAGCGCTCGTTTCGCGCCAAGCTCTTGGGCCAGTTCGCCGAGCCGCTGAAGGCTATCCGGGCCAAACACAATCCGTGTGCGCGGCTGGAAGTCGAATGGAATCATGCCTCGGGATCCTGTTTCATTCCGGTTCCCTCTCCACCGTCTACGGGGGAGAGGGTTAGGGTGAGGGGGCGAACCGTGTACCCGCGCCGCCCCTCACCCTAGCCCTCTCCCCAAAGGGGCGAGGGGACAGAAGCAAGAGGCTTTTCTCTACTAAACTACGAAGCCGCGACTTGGACAGGGGCGGATTGGTAGGCTCGGCTACGGAAGAGGAACTCGATGATGTTCCCTTCATGCGGCTGAAGCCAATCCACTTTGTGTGTTGGAATCGGGCCGATGTTCAGGCGATCGATATGCGTCGCATTGACGAGGTCACGCGCGAACTTCTCGTCTTCCGTAATCGCCGAGCAAATCAGCGAGTAACCCATCTTCTTGATCATCTCTTCCTGTGGACATTCCACCACCGAGACGAACGGGAACATGTACTCTTTACTGGCAACTTGCTTCTCTGGATTCTCGGCATGAATGACCATCGGCTTGAGGTAATCGCAGCGTTCCATCTGAACAAGGCGATCACCATAGGAAGCGGTGTAATCGGTCACGCCATCTTCGGCTAAGTCTGATTCGATCATGCCCCAGACGGCCGGTGCCATGCCGGGCATGGTGAATGCGGCCAACGCGGCTTCGTCGTCGGTTGGATCTTTGATTTCCGTAGGACCGATCTTTTCGGCGATGGCTTGGGCGATTTCTTTTGTATGCCGCGAAGCCCAGATGCCCGATGCGTTGATGCAGCTACGTCCGCTATTGGCGAACACGCTTTGAACCATCAGGTCCAGGTATTGCGGCCAATCGTCAACGACATCGTCACCCAGCAAGATCTTGCTGAAACCAGGGCCGTGCGGTTGGACTTTCGGATTGCCAGCGTACTGATCAATTGTTTGCTGACCACCGAACACCATCGCTCGATCGACCGAAGAAAGTAGCGACGAACCGACGTCACTTCCCGCTCCGGGATAAAGACTGAACGCCTCGGCAGGCAGACCTGCTTCGACCATGGCAGAGAAAATCCGGTACGGCGTCCATGGCTCCTTTCCGCCTGGCTTGAGAACCAGACCAAGTTGAAGCGCGACGGCCGGAAGCCAGAGGGTATGCACCCCGGGCGAATTGGAAGGCAACACGGCGCCGAGTACCGGACTTTGAACTTGATAGCTGAGCGTCACGTCGCGGCCAGGTTCTTTGCCGTAGCCACGAGCGAGGATGTCTAAATCGAGCCCGCGCGTAAGCGAGTCGAGAATTTGGGACATGTTTTGCAGCACGAAAGCGTTCTTCTGCATGTTCGCGCGGCACATATGTTCCGGCAAACCAGTCGAGGCGCTTTGAGCATGCACGAACGCTTCAGGCGTTTGCGAGCCATCCCCAATGGGAAGGTCTGCTTCCAGATAAAGCTTTCCGGCAGCGGACAACTTTTCGAGAATCTCGGCCGGGCTGAACTGCAGCAAAGCGTCTCGAGCGGACTGAGCTTTCTTCATGTCTCGCTTCAAGATGCCGCCGCCGACTTGACTTAGCTGGGCGATCGGTTCGCCGGTGCTAAAGTGGACGACGTCTTCTTTTTCGAGCGAGTCGTAGGGCTTGCCCCAGCGGATTGCAGGAATGTTCAGCATGATTGGCGTCCGTATTTGAATTTTAAGATTCGGAAGGTGGTTGATCGGCCACCGCGGAAAAGTCGGCGGTGGCATCCGTTTCGATTTCGTTAGTACACACCCACGGTGGTGCTGCTGGCGAAGCCGTGGAACGGTCGAACGCCGCTCACTCCATCCCAAGGATAGGTCTCGAACGGCATCTCGCGTTCCCCTTCGTCACGTTCCAGGAAGCCTGGCACGAAGAACTCCTTGGTGAGCGTCGTCAGTTTGACTCGGCCCGTTTCGCCGAAGCCAACCAATTCGTTCGGATCGTCAAACGAAACGACTTCCGTCACCGCACGTGGTTGAGGAGCGTAGTAAGAGATCTTGTAGCCGTCTTCCGGCGTGACTGGCTTGCTACATGCCAGACCCATCAGCGTATTGCCGTAGGTAGGAGTCATGTAGATTCCGCTTTCTTCCGGACCACCACCAAACAGTTCTTCCACGCAGTATCGCGTCCACTGTGGGGTGAACTCGGTACCGCCGCTGAAGATCCCAGTGATCCCGACATCGGCGAGCGTCGTTCCCTTGTCTTCCAAACCGAGACAAAGCGATTCGATCAGTTTGGGAGTACCGAACATGCACTTCACGTCGTGACCGGCGGTCAGAACGGTGATGGCCTGATCGATACAGTGTTTCTTGTACGCTTCCAGTTCGTCCATCTTGCCGCGTTTGATCAGCTTGACGACCCAGCGTGGATCTAAGTCGATACAGAAGCTGATACCGCCACGAACTTGGGCGAGGTGCTCGACGGCCAATCGCAGGCGACGCGGACCCGATGGGCCAAGCATCAACCAGTTCGCACCCTTGGGGAAGTACTTGTCAGGGAGCGTTTCGCTGAAGTTGGAGTAGTCGGTTCGGAAGTCGTCGATGGCGATACGGCTTTTCGGAATGCCGGTCGTGCCGCCGGTTTCGAAGACATAGATCGGCTTGTCGGCAAATGCCTTGGGAACCCAGCGACGCACGGGGCCGCCACGCAGCCATTCGTCTTCAAACAACGGGAACTTCTTCAGGTCGTCATAGCATTTCACTTCGGTCAGTGGATCGAAGTTGAGCTCCTTCTTCTTTTCCAGCCAGAAGGGGCAGCCGGTCGACTCGTGGAAATGCCACTGGACGGTCTCGTAAGTGTGGGCGTCGAGCTTGTCCTTTGCGGCCTTCATTGCCGCTTCGACTTCGGGGGTCAGCGTTTCGCTTGCCATGGTTCCAATTCAAGCCAACTAGGAAGGGAAGAAAGGACTCGCCGCGGACGAGCTTTTCGGCCACGATGCGAGCAGAGGGATGTGACTTTACGGATGGTACCGAAGAAAACTTGTTCTGACAACCTTTGGTTGCCCGAGTAATTTTTCTGCGCAATAAAAAAACCTGCGATCTAACAGGTTTTTTAGGAAGATTTCTCGCTGAGCGACGTCCGTTACGACGATTTCGCCTTGGTCGCTTGGACCGGAGCACCTAGTTGGGCAAGCATCTGGAGGACGCCGTTTAAGTGGGCGATGCGTGGACCGAACCGGTCGACGAATTCGCTGAGCATGAATTCGCTGTCGATCATGTCCTCGGCCGTATCGTCGACTTCGTTGGCCAAAGTGCCTAAGAAGTCTGCATGAACTTTGCTGAGGGCCTCGGCGGCCATGCGGCACTTTTCAGCCAATTCTGGATGGGCCTTACGCCAGGCGTTGAGCTCGGCGGAACGTTGCTTTTGCGTATGCACCTGTTGCTGCAGCATCTCTTCCATCAGCAGCGTCTGACGTTCCTGCAGCTCGATCATCCGCTTGAGCAGGGCATTCGTTTCTTCCGTGTGAATGGTTTGCTGCATGGGAGATGGGTTGGAGCTGACGTCGACGTGGGTGAAAAGAGTGGACAGGTCTTTCGGGTCGAGCGACATAGGTTCATTGGTCTCCAGGTAGGTTAAGTAACTCAGTATACCCACGATGCCTGCTGACTGTCGAGCATTTCGTTTTACCGCAAGCACTGCTAGCGGTGGGATAACCGCCGTTACGATAGTTAAAGTCCACCTTTCCCAAACACCGATTCAGTTGGTTAGGCTGCGAGCCCTAGCCGCCGCAACACGATATGCTGTCATGATATGCAAATGGGCAAGATGGAGTGCCTATGTCGAACCGGAACGAGAAAACCGTGCCCACCCTCGGATTCCTTACCGTGGTGGAGCATACCCCTGGTGGTTTATTTGGTGGACTCTTGGTCTTAAATCTGGCCGGACGTCCCCTCGAATTCCACTGTACCGCCCCCGTGAAAGCCAACCGTGCTCAAGAGATCCTGTACGGACCGACGCTGAAGCCCTATTTGTATGGCGAACAGATCGGCGGCGCATTGCTGGCAAAGCTGAAAACGCCGGCGCTGGCCGTCTGCACCGATAGCGAGCATGTGCTGTCGCTGCGGGATCATATTGATGTGCCGGTCTTGTTGGTCCCCCCCAATTGTTCTGAAGAAGCGGTTGCTGTCGATTCCTCCCCGACGTACCAGCAAGATACCGCTCAGGTAGCTGTGGCTCCCCCCCACATCCGATCATTCAAGCTTGGCAGCTATGAGGTCGCCGTCAGTGCGGATCATCAAGCCGATACGGCCCAGTTGGAAAACTTGTGGCAAGAGCGCGCGATCGATCTCGACCTGAACGAGCCGTTTACCCGAATCCGTGAAGCTATCGAGGAAGCCCACGGCGTCGGTAAGTAAGGACGCGTCACAAGCGTTTTCCAAATTGTGGGTGCCACTGGCTATGTCAGTGCTTAACGAACCTAGGCACTGGTGAAGCCAGTGGCACCCTTTGTCTGTCCTTGTTTTCGATCAGGCCAAGCCATTGACTGATACCCTGGAAACCAATTCGTTCGATCTCAATATCAAAACCGAGGTCATTCCCTTGGGCTGGACTCCGGCACTCGCTCGAGCTCCGCAAATTACGATCACGTCCGAGAACTTCAAATCGGAACGTCCCAAGGCGGTCTCGCTGACATGCAGTGGACCGAAAGTCCCTGTCAAAAGTTTTGTCTTCCCGGAAGCACCAGCGTGGCTGCAAGCCCTCGAAAAGAAGGCCCCGCCGAAGAAAGAATCTTCCGACGAGCCTGCCGCTGAAGGGGCCGAACCTCGCAAGCCGAAACCGAAACGCGTCACGCACATTCGTCCCCCAGGCGATGTGATCAAACTGGAAGACCGTCTCTATTATCTGCTGCAGCCGTCGCTCGAATCGCTGGTCACCAGCGGAGCACTCGAATTCCCGTTCGAGCCGTTTCCGTACCAGTTTGAAGGCATCGCGTTTTTGTATCCGCGTCATGCGGCCGTGATGGCGGATGAAATGGGGCTCGGCAAAACCATGCAGTCGATCAGCACCATGCGGATGCTGCTGCGAGCCGGCGAAATACGCAGCGTGTTATTGGTCTGCCCGAAGCCGTTGGTCTCGAACTGGAAGCGGGAGTTCTCTCTGTGGGCTCCTGAAATTCCGATCAGTGTCATCGAAGGCGATTCGGCCAAACGAAGCTGGCTCTGGCGAGACAATCAAACACCGGTGAAGATCGCCAACTACGAACTGCTGATGCGCGATCACGAACTTGTCAGCGAAGAGAGCGGGCTCCACTTCGATTTGGTCGTGCTCGACGAAGCACAGCGTATTAAAAACACGAACAGTACCACCGCCGAGATCGCCACGAAGATTCCTCGCACGCGAAGCTGGGCACTCACGGGAACGCCGATCGAAAACAGTACCGACGACCTGGTCGGCGTGTTCGAGTTTCTCGCTCCTGGTTTGTTGACCAAGGGGATGCCGATCAAAGCGATGAGCTCGACGGCCAGCGAGTACATCATTCGCCGCACCAAAGACCTGGTGATGACCGATATGCCGCCGCGGCTTTATCGCGATGCCGAGCTGCATCTTTCACCGGCACAGCAGGAAGCGTACGAAATCGCCGAGAAAGAAGGGGTCGTCCGGCTCGAAGACATGGGCCAGGAACTGACGGTGCAGCATGTGTTCGAGCTCGTTTTGCGGCTCAAGCAAATTTGCAACTTTGATCCGCTGACCGGCGAAAGTGCCAAGATGGATCAACTGAAAGCCGACCTCGAAGAAGTCGCTGCCAGCGGCAAAAAGGCGATCCTCTTCAGCCAATGGACGCGAACCATTCAAGAGATTCGCAAGCATGTTGAACCGTTCGGGCCGCTGGAATACCACGGCAAAGTACCGCACAAGCAGCGGGAAGGAGTGATCGATCAGTTCAAGAACGACCCTTCCAAGCATGTCATTCTGATGAGCTACGGGGCTGGTAGCGTCGGGCTCAATTTGCAGTTCTGCGAGTATGTCTTTTTGTTCGATCGCTGGTGGAATCCGGCCATCGAAGACCAGGCCATCAATCGGGCCCATCGCATCGGAGCTGCCGGGGCGGTGACCATCAGCCGATACCTGGCCGTGGGGACAATCGAAGACCGCATCAACAAAGTGCTCGAAGAAAAGCGTGAGCTGTTCAACACGCTCTTCAGCGACACCGGCGAGCCTGCCAAAGTTGGTTTCTCGAAAGAAGAGATCTTCGGCTTGTTCGATCTCCGCAGCCCGAAAGGCCCCATCCGCTTGGCTGCTTAAAAAGGGACCTGCGAGGGCGTGAATTGTCAATTTTCAACGAGCGATCTTGGTAGCGATAGAGTCGCTCGTCATTGTACCAGGGTGTCCAAGCGAACCGCCCCTGATTTGTGAATCGTTTGTGCCTGCCTCGGTCAGATGCACCACTTCGCAGCCCAGCACAAGGCATCGCGGAATCGGCCCCCTTATTTCTCGCCCAACCGAGGCGCAGGCTTCCGGGAAAAACGATCCGCAAACACGCAGGACGGCGCAAGATTCACGCAAAATAGTTGTACACTTGTGCAATACTTACTTAAAATAAAGCCCGCCGAAGCAAACTCGCCATCGCCACAAAAACTGTGGCAGTCAGATCCACGTTAATCGAGATGAGGGAACCCGATTGTTATCGCGCCTTCAACTATTCCTGCCCGGTTCCGAGGCGGTAAGACAACTCTTCGTTTTCCATTCCCAGGCTACCGTTCATCTTCATTCGGAGTGACTAGCTTAGTTAGTTGCTTTTCTAGTTTGGTGTCAGATTCGTCGGTCCCGTAGAGTTCCAGTTGGATGTTGTGTTCGGCCGGGGAGAATTTGTCGATGTCCTGGAATTTGGTGTCATGGAATATCAGCGTTTCAAGGCTTGGAATCTGCACCAAGGTTTTCCATTCTTCCGGGGTGATTGTCTGATTGAGCATGTTCAAGTTTTTCAAGCCTGGCGTGTCGGCAACACTGCGGAGCTGTTCGGGCGTGAGGTCGTTGAACGACAACACGAGTTGTCGCGTGTTGAGTTCTGAGAGAATCGTGAGCGACGTTTTATCGAACGTCTGCTCTTCGTCCCATGGTTCAAACAGGAAAATCTCGTGGATCGGGCCGTCGATTCCTCGCAGCTTTTGCAGGTATGTTTCGCTGTTAAGCATCAGTTCCAATTTGCCGGAATGCGACAGCATGTTCAGCTGCTCGGTGATGTTGTCCGGCATCTTCGTGGTGTCGTTGAAGTCGACCGAGTAAACGGGGGAGGCGTCCTGCTCGTCGGTGTCCGCGCCCAGTACGATGAGTCCGAAGTGATGACGACTCAAATCGCACAACGATTGGCGGATTTCTTCCGAAGGGACTTGTGACCAGACGACGCTAAATCGCTGTTCGAGTTGCTTGGCACCCGCAGGCGTGATGTGCGTTTGATCGATGAGAAGCGTTTCCAGGGAATCGATCGCTAATAAATCAGGAATGCAGGCATCGGTAACGTAGCAGCCGGAAAGATCGAGGTTCCGCAGATTGTTCATGCCTCGCAGCTGAGAAACGCCCCCGTCGGTAATATTTGTGTAGGGACAATGCACATCGACGAGGTTGGGGCAATTCAGCAGAAAACGGACCTGAGCGTCGGAGAAGTTCGATCCCTCCAAGAGAACGGCTGTCAGTTGCGGAAGCGGAAAGATGCGTTCCCATGACAGTTGTTCGACATCGCATCGATTCAGAATATAGGCCAGCTCCTGATCGCTTTCGTAGAAATCGCCGCCAGCTTTCGACAGTTCGGCTTGGATTTCTTGGTAACGAGCCGTGTTGTCTTGGCAGCCAGACAAGACGATAAGCAACGCAAGCAGAGCGAAGAGTTGGTTAACGAGCGAGGGCATAGAGCAGTCCGATGAAAGGCGGGGAACATGTGGCGACTACGGCTGTTGGTCCGTTGCCGCAGCTTGGGTCAATTCTAAGAGCTTGTTCCGAGTTTCTGGCGGTGGAGGTTCGAAGAGATCAAAATGGATTTGAATCGCATGTTCGGCCCCTTCGTACAGACCGAGTTGATTGAATTGGCATCCGATGAAGTGAATCGATTTGAGTTCGCGGCAATGCATTAGCGCTGACCACTTGTCTGGCGTGATGGTCTGATTGCTAATGTCTAATTCGCGAAGTTTCTTGATGGAAGCGACCGCTGCAAATTGATCGGCTGGAGTATCTTCTACATACAATGTCAGTTTATGGATTGTTACTCCAGCAAGATATTTCAACTGTTTGAGGTCGAATTCTTCATCAGTTTCCCATGGCTGCCTGACTTCTAGATCGTCAATGCGTGAAATTGCTGGAAGGTGCTTGAACAAGGCGGACGAATTGAATTGGATTTTCAGTTGCCCGGCGTGGCTCAGCATGTGGATATGTTCGACGACTTGATCTCGGGGGCCGGAAGCGTTTTCGAGATCAAACGGCCATAGCCTAATGTCATATTGATTCGGCTCGTGTCCTTCGATCGTTTGATCTTTCGGGGCAGGCGTCAGCCAGACGTCTCTTCGGGCCAGAGCAGATAACCCTTGGCGGACTTCCTCGGAAGGGACGTCGCTCCAGGTTATTTGGAAACGCTTGGCCAGCTGGCGAGCCCCTTCTTTGGAAATGGGCGTTTCCAGCAAATTGACTTCTCTGAGTGATTTATGGGCCAATAAGTCAGGGATGCAGCCGTCAGTAACACGGCACCCGGAAAGGTCGAGGAATTCGAGTCTCGGAATATTTTGAAGCTGAGAAACACCGCCGTCTGTGATTTCGGTGTACGAACAGTCGACATGCATCAGTTTCGGGCAGTGAAGTAGAAAGCGAGCATGCGCATCGGAGAAGTTGGAACCTGCCAAGTGCACCGATCCGAGTTTGTCTAGCGGAAACACACGTTCCCAGAAAAGCGGAGTGACGTCGCAGCGTACGAGATCGTAGACAACCTCCTTCTCATGGTCGTAGAAGCTGCCGTTGACTCGAACGAGTTCGTCTTCGATTTCGCGATATCGAGCCGCTTGGTCTTCGCACCCCGTCAGCAGAGGCAGTAACGCCAGTGTGACGAAGATCGTCCAAACGAGCGAGCGCATGCGACTTGGCTTGAAAGTACGACGACCCATGCGTTTCTTTCCCGGTAGTAGTCGTAGGATGGCTATGCCTTCCGAGGAGATAGCCATCTCGGTTGGGCCGATGGATGTCTCGTTATGAAGGTGGCTTTCCATCGAAGAGGACGGTAGCCATCCTACGTCTCTCATTTCTCTTTTTCGTGTGGGTACGACTTACTACGTAAGTGGGCGTATTCGCTTTCGTCATGCTCTCCGACGTAGCAACCTAGTGGTATCACGCCTAACGGTGCTACTCCGAGATCAAGTAGCGTGTCTAAAACGCGACCGGTAATGACCGGAGAACTACCTCCTAAAAAGTCACGTCCGTCCCATCGGTCGAAATCTAGAACGTCCATATTCCCCCAATCAAAAACCAGCTCGGAGGTTGAAAAAGTTTTGTTGTCGCAATGAGGACACCGCCTTGCATACTCCGGACAAGTTTTACACACAATGGGCGAGTAGCCACACTTTGAACAGTAATTCTCCGCCTCTGGGATGACGACGTGGGGGCGATCGATGACTTGTCCATCAAAACACATCAGCATCAATTCGTTCGGATCAAAAGGCAAAGGATCGCTTGCCAAAACGGTACATGGCGAGAAACGCGTGCCAACAAAATCTGCTTGCAGTAAGGCGTCGCGGACATGTTTTCTGGCATAAACGAAGCCATCGTCACGATTACCCAGCATGCCATGCCGAACGACACTTTCCGTCGACCAAAGTTCCGCGTAGGAGCTTGTTTTTATGTCGATCGTCGCGAAATTCAATCGCTCGATATCAACACGATCGGGATGACGAGAGCATTGCCCCTGCGATATCTTTTCCGCATCGATCGAAGTCGTCACGGACATCATAATCTCATCGTCAGAATGGGGTGGAATCAAAATGAAACTGTTGTCGAAAGGGTCTTCACCGTAGATCTCTGCAAAGATAAAGAAAAAGAGTCCCAACTCGATTCGACCTGAATGGTCGTTTGAAACGACTCCTCGATGTTTCATTTGTGAACTACGTCTGGTGGGGTACAGGAGTCGTAGGGTGGATACGCCTACCAAGGCGATAGCCGTCGCGCTACGTAGCTAGGCCGATGCGGCGGAGTTCTTCGACGACTCCGGCGACGATGCGGGCCACGTCGTCAGGGTTGGCGGTTGCTTGACCGGCTGGGCAGCCACCGACAGGTTCGTCGACAAAGCCTTCGGCCGACAGCAGGCATTGCAGTTCGCTACGCAGGATATCGACTTCCAATTTCTGGCTGGCCGACTGCGGTTGGCGGCCGCTGCCAGGTTTGAAGCCACGCAGGGCGAGCGCCGCGCGGAAGCCTTCGGGGAACTCGCAGTTTTGGATCATGGCGTCGAACAATGTCAGCAGGCGGTACTGCAGATCGCGAGCTTCTTCGATGCGGCCGAGCAGCGTCAAGTCGAACAGACGCCGCGTAATTTCGGGGACGACGCCGCTGGTGGCGTTCGTGCCGCCATCGCAGCCGATCAACAGCATCGGCATCAGCGCGGCGTCCCAGCCGGTCATGAAGCTGAAGTCAGGGCGAACGGGTCGCACGGCCGAGATCATCCGCATCATGTGCGGTAGATCGCCGGAGG
Source organism: Bremerella sp. TYQ1 (assembly GCF_020150455.1). Taxonomy (NCBI): domain Bacteria; kingdom Pseudomonadati; phylum Planctomycetota; class Planctomycetia; order Pirellulales; family Pirellulaceae; genus Bremerella; species Bremerella sp. TYQ1. Next base: position 3,189,820 of record NZ_CP083740.1, on the reverse strand, counting down.
AATCTTTGATGGCTACGATGCGTGGGCACTCTTCGGCCAGACGGCGGACGGTGGGTACGTCGATCGGCGAAGCGAACATCGGGATGTTGTACAGCGTGACGTCGATCGGTGTGTTGTCGCCGATTTCTTTGAAGTAAGCGTACACCGCCGAGGGGCTTAGCTTGTAGTAAAACGGCGAGACGATCGCGACCGCGCGGCAACCCATTTCGTGGTAGGCTTCGCACGCTTTGAGCGTTTCTTTAACGTTCGCTTCGGCGGCACCTGCGAGAATCGGCACGCGGCCGCGCGTTTGATCGGCAATGATCTCGATGATGCGGCGGCGCTCTTCAACGGTGAAGCGAAGGAACTCTCCGGTTGAACCGTTAGGGTAGAGCCCGTGCACTCCTTTTTCGATCAGCCAATCGACATATCGCCGCAATTCCGCCTCGTGAATGTCGCCGTGAGCGTCGAGGGGAACAATGTTGGGCGTGAAAATACCAGAAAGTCGTGTCGATTGAGGTGCCATCGAATCAATCCGAGCCAGACGGGGGTTAGTCGAGGTGGTGGGAAACCCGTTAGAATCTACGGGCCATCATGGTTGCAGGTAAATAGGTTTTTAAAATTTGGGTGGCATGCGCTCATCCTGGTGAGCATGCTTTCTTATTCCTGTTCCCTCTCCCCTGCGGGGAGAGGGTTAGGGTGAGGGGCGAACCTGGTACGCGCTTCGCCAACCCTCACCCTAGCCCTCTCCCTTGAGAAGGGAGAGGGGACAGGAATAAGAAAACATGCGACGCCGCTGGAGGCATCGCGTCCTGATCTCTGCACCAGGCTTGTTAAGTTGAATTCAATAGACCATTAGCATAGTCCGCCAAGTTGGCCACGTCAGCCCTTTGTCACGAACTGCCTAGTGTCTCGTAAGAATCGTACCGAACGTCACGCATCCGCTTCTGGCTTTCCGCTGGGGCTGTTGTTCCTGCTGATTGGCATGGTGGCGTATGCGCTGTGGTATTTCTCGGTGCCGATGCCATGGCCGGCGCCGCAGCCAGGGCAGTTGCCCTTTGAGCCATCGCGCGGCACGTTGGTGCAGACCGGGCTGCTGCTGTTGCCGGAGAGCATCAGCGTTTGGTTTGGCGGCGGAGAAATGCCACTGGGCTTGTTCGACCGCGTCGGCATTGTGCTGATGGCCGGATTGATGCTGATGTTCAGCTATGCCTTGGGGGAATTCCTGCTGGTGCGGCTGAAGCTGCTCGATTTCTTTGGTCGGGTCGATGGAATCATCTTACGTCTGGCGATCGGCTTGACGCTTGTCTCTTGGTCGACCGCCGTGCTGGGAATGTGTGGTTTGCTGCAGCGACCGTTGGCGATTGTGCTTGCGCTGGCGATCTTGTTTGTGGCACTAGGGACCGAATGGAAGAAGCAGCTTTTCGCCCCGAACCCGCAAGACGAGCCGGAAGAGGAAGACCTGCCGCCGAAGGAAGACGAAAGCGAGTCGTGGTGGTGGCTGCTTGCCGCGGCGCCGCTTTGCTTGTTCGTTCTCGGCGTGTCGATTTTGCCGCCGTACGAATATGACGTGCTCGAATATCATTTGCTGGTTCCCAAAGAGTGGCACGAGATCGGGCAGATTCGCGTCTTGCCGAACAATGTTTACAGTGGCATGCCGATGGGGGCCGAGATGTGGGCCCTGCTGCCGATGGTCTTTTTGCCTGGTAGCCAAGGGTGGCTTACGGGGGCGTTGGTCGGCAAGCTGGTCATCGGGATGTTTACGCTGCTGACCGCAGGGCTGTTGTATGGTGCCGGCAAACGGCTTGCGGGGATTTGGGCTGGCCGGGCAGCGGCATTGTCGGCAATTGCCGTTCCGTGGTTGGCCTATCAAAGCGGAACCGGATTGGTGGATGGCGTCTGGGCGTTCTTTACGTTAGCGGCGGCTTATCCGGTGTTGATCGTGCTAACGAGCGATCCGCACGACGACCACCGCGACGGCCTGGCCGTGTTGTCAGGTCTGATGGCGGGAATGGCGTTCGCGGTGAAGTATCCAGCGTTGCTAATCGTGGTGCTGCCGGTCTTCGCGTTGTGGATTTATGCGGTACGCACCGACTGGCGTGTCTTGGTGATGCACGTGGTCGCGGTGACCGTGATTGTTTCGCCCTGGCTGATTCGGAACATGGTCGATACCGGCAATCCGGTTTATCCGTTGGCCGGAAATGTGTTCGCTTCGGATGTTCGCTCGGAGGCTCAAATCGAGCAGTGGAATCAAGCTCATCAGGTTCCCAGAAATGCGTCGGGAAGCCGTTACTCGATCGGCCAGTTGATTGATGGAATCACAAAGTTTGCCGGCGGCAGTCCCTGGGCTGGGCTGGCGGTCGTTCCTCTGGCCATTTGCGGGCTGTTTGCTGCGAACCGAAAGTTGGTTGTGCCGCTGGCCATCCTGTTGGCCGTTTGTTGGCTGGTTTGGTGGGGCTTTTCGCACCGGCTGGAACGGTTCCTGATTCCAGCCATCCCTCTGGGCTGCTTGTTGGCAGGGATCGGGGCTGAGAAAGTGGCCCCGCACGCGGTCGGCCGAATCGCTCTTCGGGTTTGGTTAGGACTGGGACTGCTAGTCGGATTTGTCCTGGTGAATCAAACGCAGTCGATCAAGCTCGACCCGCGCATGTTCGTTTCGCTCGAAGCTTTGGCCAAGTCGCACACGTCTGGCGCGGTTGCCTATTTGAATAAAAAAGTCGCCCCTGGCGATGCGGTCCTGGCGACAGGAGATGCGGCCCTTTTTTACTTGCAGTCGCCGGTCTTCTATCACACCTGTTTCAATGACTCGACGATGCAGCAGTTGGTGAATAAAAGCGCTGAAGAGCGTGCGGCCCACCTGGCCGAGGCCAATATTGCATGGATTTACGTCCACTGGGGCGAAATCGACCGTTTCCGCGGCCCTGGCAACTACGGCTTCCCCGACGACGTCACACGGGCCCTGTTTGCGGAAATGGAGAGCCAGGGCATTTTAGAGCGTTCTGACTACGTCACCGGCGACCCTGAGAACCCGACGGTGGTTATCTATCGAGTCCTGCCTACGGACGGCCCGTAGGTCTGACTTGCCCCGTTTGGCGATCTGGCATAGGTTGACGGTTTGGAAGAACTGATTCTCCCCCTGTTTTTCACGATGAATTAGCCATGATGGATGGATCCTCCTCACTTGCCCGAGATCGGCGGCCCAATGGCGGCGCCGGCAACGGCTCTGCTGACGCTCCTTCTTTGTCGACCGCTATCGAGCGGACTTCCAACTGGCTCCTTTCGCAACAGGCGGAAGATGGCTATTGGTGTGCCGAGCTGGAAGGGGATTCGATCCTGCAAAGCGAGTTCCTGCTGCTCTTGGCTTGGGCACGTCGCGAAGACTCGGAACTGGCCCAGCGAGTCGCCAAGAAACTGCTCGAACAGCAGCGCGAAGATGGCACATGGAGCCAATACCCGGAAGCGAAGATCGATATCAGTTCCAGCGTGAAGGCTTATTTCGCGTTGAAGCTGACCGGGCACTCGCCGTCGGCTAACTACATGGTGAAAGCTCGCGATGCGATCCTGGAGGCAGGCGGCGCCGACGCGGTGAACAGCTTCACGCGGTTGTACTTGGCACTGCTGGGGCAAATCCCGATGGAGATCTGCCCCGCAATTCCGCCAGAGATGATCTTGCTGCCCAACTGGTTCCCGCTGAACATCTATCGCATGAGCAGCTGGTCGCGAACCATTTTCATTCCACTGGCGATCTGCTGGGCACTTCGTCCGGTGGTCGACCGAAGCGACGAGTGCTCGATTCAGGAACTGTTCATCAAGCCGCCGCACCAGTGGCCAGAGCTCCGCTGCCCAGGGCAAGAGAAAGCGAAGGGGCTGTTCACGTGGGATCGTTTCTTCCGCACAGCTGACAGCTGCTTGAAGCAGATCGAAAAGCTGCGTCTGCGTCCGCTTCGATCGCGGGCTTTGAAATTGTGCGAACAATGGATCCTCGACCGCATGCCCAAAAGTGACGGCGTCGGGGCGATCTTCCCGCCGATCCTCTGGAGCATTGTCGCGTTCAAAGCCCTGGGCTACTCCGACGATCACGAGTCGGTGCAGTACTGCTGGGACGAAATCGACAAGCTGATGCTGCACGACGACGAAGAGGAAACGACCCGCATTCAGCCCTGCAGAAGCCCTGTTTGGGATACGACCATCACGCTGCGAGCCCTCGCCGCGGCACGCCATGGCGCGGACGAGCCACGGATTCGCAAGTCGGTCGAATGGATGCTTTCCAAGGAAGTCCGCGAGAAAGGGGACTGGACGAACAACGTCCGCTGCGAGCCAGGCGGGTGGTACTTTGAGTTCAATAACGAGTTCTACCCTGACCTCGACGATACGGCGATGGCACTGATGGCGCTGCAAGAGCAGTTGGCCGAGTGTGGCGTTTCGCTGGAAGTGCATCCTGGCCAATCGTGGGAAAACACCACGATCGTCACGACATCGAACAAAGTTTCGGCTCAGGACGCCGTCGGTCAGGCCATGCTGCTGGACCGGATTTCGAGTGCCACCAAGCGTGCGCTGGCGTGGAGCAGCGAGATGCAAAACCATGATGGCGGTTGGGGAGCGTTCGATAAGAACAACGACGCCGAGTTCCTGTGCAAAGTGCCGTTCGCCGATCACAACGCCATGATCGACCCTAGCTGGCCAGACTTGTCGGCGCGAGTGATCGAAGCGTACGGACTGTTGGGCGTGAATGAAAACAGCCGCGGCAAACTGGGCGATACCGTTCGCAAAGCGATCACTTACATTCGCGACAACCAGTACGAAGATGGCTCCTGGTTTGGCCGCTGGGGCGTTAACTACATCTATGGTACCTGGCAGTGTATTGTCGGCCTGACCGCGGTTGGCATTCCGACCGACGACGAGGCCGTACAGCGCGGGGCCCAATGGCTGATCGACACGCAGCAGCAATCAGGCGCGTGGGGCGAAACGTGCGACAGTTACGAGAATCCCAATCTGAAAGGGATCGGCACGCCGACACCTTCGCAGACCGCTTGGGCATTGCTGGGACTGATTGCGGCCGGCAAAGAGGACAGCGACGCTGTTCGCCGCGGCATTCAGTACCTGCTTTCGACACAGAATGAGGATGGCACATGGGACGAAGAGCCGTACACAGGTACCGGCTTTCCCCAAGTCTTCTACCTCCGATATCACTACTACCGTATCTATTTCCCACTGTTGGCATTGGCCACGTGGGCGAAGAAATCGACTGACACGAAAGAAGGCTCGCGATGAGCGTCCCAATCTCGCAAATGTGGACCGTCGCGTCGTACGTCCTCAAGCAAAAGCTGCTCGGGCGGAAACGTTACCCATTGGTTCTGATGCTGGAACCACTGTTCCGCTGCAATCTGGCATGTGCCGGGTGCGGGAAGATTCAGTTCCCTGTCGAAATCCTCCGCAAGCAGCTCACCCCAGAGCAGTGCTTCACGGCCGTCGATGAATGTGGGGCCCCGATCGTCAGTATCCCCGGCGGCGAGCCTCTGCTGCATCCGCAAATGCCGGAGATCGTGGAAGGGCTGGTGAAGCGGAAGAAGTACATCTATTTGTGTACCAACGCGCTGAAGCTGGAGAAGTCGCTTTCGCAGTTCAAGCCGAGCAAGTACCTGACGTTCAGCGTTCATATGGATGGCCCGCGCGAAGAGCACGACCATGCCGTCTGCCGCGAAGGAACGTACGACATCGCCGTCAGCGCGATCAAAGCGGCATTGAAGCAAGGCTTCCGTGTCACGACAAACACGACACTGTTCGACGGGGCCCAGCCGGAACGGATTCGAGGTTTCTTCGACGAGATGATGAAGCTTGGCGTGGAAGGAATGATGCTTTCGCCAGGCTACAGTTACGAGAAAGCGCCGGATCAGGATCACTTCCTGAAACGGAACCAAACCTACAAGCTGTTCCGCGAGATCTTGTCGGCTCCGAAGAAGGCCTGGCAGTTCAACCAAAGCCCGCTCTTCGTCGAGTTTCTGAAGGGGAACTACGATCTTGAGTGTACGCCGTGGGGCAATCCGACGTACAACATCTTCGGCTGGCAAAAGCCGTGTTACCTGGTCGACGAAGGGCACACGCAAACCTTCGCCGAGCTGTTGGAAGCGGTCGAGTGGGACAACTACGGCACGCAAAGCGGTAACCCCAAGTGCGCCAACTGCATGGTGCACAGCGGCTACGAACCGAGCGCCGTCGACGCAACGTTCTCTTCGCTTCGCGGTTTGATGGAAACCGCCAAGCTGACTCTTTTCGGCGCTCCGAAAAAGAACCGTACGATCACCGGCTTGGATGAAGACCAACGCATCGACGAAGCGGAATCGCCGCAACGGCCAGACCGCAAGCAAACAGAACTGCCGGTACTGCAGTAGCGTTCGCCGTGCGGACAGAGGTGTACGCCATGCCGACGTTCGAACCATCGCAAGACCGGTTGAATGAGACCAACGACGACGAGCCGGCTGATCCGGAAATCGCGTGGTCTTTGAGATGGCTCGCGCTTCTCGCACTCAGTACGATCTTTTTCAAAATCGTCGGCTCAAGTGAAATCGCTCCGGTATTTCACTGGGCGCGGCCGTTACTACCGCTGGTTTATCTGTGGCCAGGTCAGATCATTCTGGTCGCCTTTGTCCGGAACGCAGCTCGGGATGAAAAGAAGTCGACCACGTACGTGGCTATCGTTACGCTTGTGGCGTTGGCATTTGTCGCTGGGTCATTATGGGTGATGCTCCCCTCGGTGCAGTAGCAGGGCACCCAACGCTGGTACGGCGTTGAATGACCAAAGGAGATTTCTTTGCCAGATAACCCTTATCAATCTCCGCGGAAGGCATCGGAAGGCCGAGGTCGAACGTTGTCCTGCTGGCCGATCTTCGCCGTCGTGATGATTTTGGGACCGTCCTATCAGCTGCTCGGTTACAGCGAATGGGAGCCCACTCTTTCATGGCTTCTGCCCTTGCGTCCACTCATCGCGACATGGCCGCTTCAGGTTGGTCTCGCCGCAATCGCTGTTTACCGAGCCGTTAAGTCGGGACAACCGATATGGGCAATCGTGGTGATTACTATTCTTTCGATCGTAGCCATCGGCTGGTCGCTGTCCGGAATGTTGCCGCCGGTGCGCTAACTTCGTCGCAACAGAATCCGGAGTCCGGCGAAAGCTCCGATCAATGCTACGCAGATGGCGATCGCTGTCAGGGAATTCTTTTCGGGGCGTAAGAGAGAGCCTTCGTAGATACCCATCAGCATGATGGTGAGCGCGACGAGGACGAGCCAGCCTTGGCGGAAGAGCAGCCCAAGCGAGGCGAGCACCAGCAGGCCGCTGGCGGCATAACCCACCAGCCACGCCACCGACGCGGCCATCGCGCATGCGGCGGTGAATTCCATCAGCATGGCAATCGTGAAGTGACCGATCGGTTGAAACGACTTGGTGGGCATACACTTTTCCCAAAGGCATCTCGCCTTGCAAATAACCGAACCGAGGGTGCCGTGGTAACAATCGCGGGGGGAGAAATCCTGAGATAATTGCCGAATTGTCGTTGTGTGCCGGACAGGTTTCCCAGTTGGCGTGTCGTTCCTTGAATTTTCAGCACAGGAGGTTCGCATGACGCGGCCACAATCGCTTTTAAGTATCGTGTTCGGGCTTAGCCAACCGGTGACGCAGCGGCAATACATTGTCGCAGGGGTTTCGCTGACGGTGCTCAAATATGTCGTCGAGGCGATCAGTGTCTACGGTGTGACGAAGCAGTTTTATTCGCCGCTGGAATTCTTGAGCCCTGTCTTTTCGTATCATGCTGCCGACTTCGCCGACCACACGCTGTTGGCGTGGAGCATCTTCATTTGGACGATCCCTTTTCTGTGGATCGCATTGACGATGAGCGTGCGCAGGGCGATCGATGCCGAAGGAATCTCGCCCTGGATGGCGCTGTTCATTCTCGTTCCGCTGCTCAATCTTATTATTGTGGGGATACTGGTCTTCACGCCTGCGGCACCAGCCGAGCGAACCGTAAAGCGGGTGCCTGAAGAGCCAGAAGAAGATCCGCAGCTACAAGCGTTGATCGTCGGTTCGATTGTGTCTGGGCTGGTGATCGGGGCGTTGATGATGACCGTCAGCGTTTTGTTTCTGGGAAACTACGGCACCGGTCTATTCATCGGGTCGCCGATCGTGATGGGGACGACGAGCAGTTACTTATTCAATCGACGGCAGACTATGTCGATCTGGGGCAGCCTGGGCATCGGACTGGCGGTGGTCAGTTTCGCGGCGGTGGGGCTGCTAATGTTCGCGCTGGAAGGACTGATATGCATTGTGATGGCGCTGCCGCTGATCCTTCCGCTAGGGCTCTTCGGGGCATTGCTGGGCTGGGTGATCGCGGAAGCGACGCGCGATGAGAATCAAATGCCTCACATTTCAGCCATCGTGATTTGTTTGCCGTTATTGGCGGGGCTCGAAACGTATACCAATACGCCGTACGAAACTGTGGTGATGACGGCGGTCGACATCGACGCATCGCCGACCGAAGTTTGGGAGACCGTCATTGCGTTCCCTGAAATTGAAACGCCACCTCCATGGTACTTTCAGCTTGGAATTGCCTCGCCGCAGAGTGCGTATATCGAGGGGCATGGCGTTGGTGCGGTTCGCCACTGCGAGTTCACGACGGGCGAATTTGTTGAACCCGTTACAGTTTGGGACGAACCGCATCGACTCGCGTTTGATGTGACCGAGCAGCCAGATCCGCTGGTCGAGTTAAGCCCTTTCCGTGGAGTCCATCCGCCACATTTGGATGGCTACATGCGGAGCAACCGCGGCGAGTTTCGTTTGGTTCGCTTGGCCAACGGGAAGACACGATTGGAAGGCCGGACGTGGTACCAACTGGAAATGTTTCCCCAAGCCTACTGGATGCTGTGGAGCGACATGATCGTCCACCGCATCCACCTCCGCGTACTAGATCACATTCGAGAGACAGTCGAAACGAACTAACGAGCGAAATCAACGGTCAGGCATTCCACTTTAAAGCAAGTGCGACAGCCCTTTTTGCTGAAGACTATCCATAAAAAAAGGGCGTCCCGAAATCGGAACGCCCTTCGCCCTCCTGGGAATTGGGTCGTTATGGGAGGATGTATCGCAAGCTGTTGCGGATCGGCTGGCCTTCGGTGTAAACCTTTGGCTGGCCCAGCAGACCGCGGCCGACGTACGAATTGTTGTTCATCGGGATGATCGGCAGCACCGGGCGGAACGATGTGCGATCGACGGGATAAACGGTGGCGTTAGGTACGGGAACCGTGCCGGTGACCACAGGCGTTTGAACTACCGGAGGGTTGTTGTACGCGATGGTCGTTACCGGACGATTGACCACAACTGGATTGCCGGTGGTGGTCATTGGAGTGGAGTAGGTCGCCGGGGCGGTGTACTGAACTCGCTGAACACCATTGTTGATAGTGTGCCAAGGGTTGGGATTGGTTGGCTCGACATAGTACGACGTTTGCGTCTGGTACCCAGGGTATTCAACGCGGCGAACCTCTTGCTGCGGCATCGGTTGTGGATTGTCGTACACGATGGTGCGAGGCTCGTTAGAGTACTGCACGATTGTCTCTTGTGGCGGGCTCTCGACAACGACCGACGACTGCGACTGGACAACAGTGCGAGATTCGCTTTCGATTGGTTGACCGACGTAGGTACGCAGCACGCTTTGCGACTGGTTGTTTATTGGAGTAACAGCCGACGTACGCTGGATATCCTGCGATGGGTTGGCTGTTCCGTTGGCGGAGGAAAGCTCGATTGCGCCTGGCTCTTTTAAATCACCAGGAGCGGCCATGCGGGTCATCGGACGGTTTTCGTTGTAGGTGGCGTCGACCCATTTCACTGCAGGCTGCTCCTGGGCGGAAAGGAGAGCCGGAGCCGCAAACATAACGCAGGCGGCAAGCGTGGTCTTCCTGAACATGGGGTCCTCTTTTCTTTTCACAGGGTCATTGGGGAACGCTCTTTCATCTTGCAACCGCTATGCCGAGAAAGCAAACATTTGCGAAAAGTGGCCTGATAGCAGCCCCAGATAGCCTTGCCAGCACAATCGCGCAAGTTGAACCGTTGCCGATGGTTGCGAACCAACCAAAGGCGCTGAAAAACAAGGGCATGACGCCCGTGCCAGCAAGAGGTCACCTTTGCCGAGTCGGCCGATCTTGTAACAGTTACAACGCGATTGGCAGATTCGGGAGGGGCAAATGCTCAGGCTGGGGGTTCGTCGGCCAATCGTGGTCGCTTTACGAAGCGTGCCGCGTTGCCATTCTAAGATGGATCGGGCGATTGTTTCATTTCGGCGGCGATCGTTTCTGGATTGCGGCCTAGAAGGAAGAGTGTTCCCACGAGTACTCCAACGCCCAAGATATGGCAGAAGAACACCGGCAGGCCAAGGGCGACGGGAATCGTACCAGCAACGATCGACGCGACCGCACCAAGCAGGGCATACGGCATCTGCGTTCGCACGTGCGCCACATGGTTACAGCCACAGCTTTGAGAGGAAAGGATGGTCGTGTCAGAAATCGGTGAACAGTGATCGCCGAAGATCGCGCCAGCAAGGACGCTTCCGACAACGGTCAGCAGAATGGGATCGGACACGTCGAGCGGTTGACCGCCGGCGGTCAGCATGTTGGCAGTCAGCGAAACGGAAAGGGGAACCAAGATTCCCATCGTGCCCCAGCTGGTACCTGTCGAAAATGCCACCGCCGAAGCAATCAGGAAGATGATTGTCGGCAGGAAGGTGATCGAAAGATTGGCTCGCAAGATTTGTTCGAGGTAACCCGCCGTGTTCAGGCCGTTGAGTGTCATTTGCCCGGTCGCTTCGTCGATGGTTGGGGGCTCTGTTTGAGCCGCGAGGGAAGCTGCCAACCACAAGATGAACAGGGCCGGAGCCATCGCCCAGAAGCCCTTCAAAACGGCCCAGCCGAGCTGCTTGGCGGAAAGCAAACGCTGTGGAGCAATTTGGACGATGGCAACCATCAGCCCAATCGCCGAACCGTACAACAATGAAATATAGGAGTCGCCATTGCCGAAGATTTGCAGCAGGGACGGATCGGCGATGCCTTCTTCTGTGGCCGTGGTGAAACCAGTGTAATAAAGAAAGCCAATCACGACCGTCAGCATCACGCCGATTGGAATGGCGGCGTTAAGCCAACTCGATGTTTGCGGCAACTTGTCCGCGGCTGGATTGGTTTCATCCGCGATTTCCGGCTCGGTCAATGCAGTAACTTCCGCTTTAACCATTGGTCCCATGTCTCGTTTAAGGACCGCCACCAGTGGGACCAATAGCAGCGCCCAAAGCGTGTAAAAGCGGTAGGGGATGCTTTGCAGGAACAGCAGGAACGCGTCTGGTTTGTTCTCGCCGCTGATCTGGTTGATGCCTTCTTCGATGTAGTTGATCTCGGTCGCGACCCAAGTCGAAACAATGGCTAAACCGGAGACAGGAGCGGCCGTCGAGTCGACGATGTAAGCGAGCTTCTCGCGGGAGATCTTCAAACGGTCGGTGATTTGACGCAGTGTTCCGCCGAGCAGCAGCATGTTGGCGTAGTCGTCGATGAAGATGACCAGGCCCATCAACCAACTGGTAACTTGCCCCTTTGAACGCGTGTTGGCGAAGGGAACGATAAGATTCACCAGCCCTCGCATGCCGCCGGAGGCAGAGACCAAACCGATCATCCCCCCGGTCAACAGGGTGAATGTATAGACTTGCAGCTTGTCTTCCGCGATCAGCTTTGGCCAAAGATAATCGGCCACGGTCGACCAAAGTCCGGCGAAGACGTTGCCATCTTGCAAAATGATGGCCCCAGAGATGATGCCGATCAGCAGCGAAATGAGGGTTTGTCGAGTGAGGATTGCCAGGGCAATCGCAACCAATGGGGGAACCAAGCTCAGCCAGCCGAACGGGTGTGGATCCATCCGTTACTCACTCTCGTTGTTGATTTTCGGATGCAAAGGAATTTCAAGGACGATCCTCGCCCCGGGACCAAACGCGGTATCGACGTAGGTGTCGCCGCCGTGTGCTTTGGCAATGGTCCAGCACTTCGTTAGGCCAAAGCCCAATCCGCGGCCAGCTTCCCGTCCACTGTGGAACGGATCGAATACCACGTCTGCCATTTCGTCCGCGATGCCAGGGCCATCGTCTTGAACGGCCAACGTGGCAACTTCTTCGTCGGCAGCCAACGTGACTTCTACTTGCCCGCCATGCTTAAGGGCTTCCAGCGCGTTTCGAATCAGGGCCGCGGCGGCAAGCGTCAACAGATTGGCATCGGCCGTCAAAGTAGTCGTTTCGCTGGGAATCTCTAGCTTCAAGTCCGTTTGCTGCTGCTGGGCGGCAGACTGCATTTGCTGAACGGCATCGGTCGCGATTCTGTCAAGCGAACACTCCGCGAGCTGCGGAGCAGGGGGCCGCGCGAAAAGCATCAAGTCGGCAATCATTTCGTGGCCACGCATCGCTTGAGCATAGATGGTGGCCAGTTCGTGACGGCGGTCGGGATCTTTCTCACCCAACAGAAGGGCTTGAGCCCGGCTGGCGATGTTTGCCAGTGGATTATTGATCTCGTGACTGGCCCCATACGCGAGTCGTTTGAGGCTTTTCAGTTTCTCGTCGCGCAGCTGTCGGCTCTCATCCGAGCGGTTCGCGGAAGAAGATTCCATTTCGTGAGAGGCCATGCGACGACGGTTTAGCAATTAGCGACAATCAAATCCAAAGTTGGATCTTATCTTAGTCGATAACGCGGAAATTCATACGGACAAATTGTGACCTTTAAAGGCCTACAATCTACTACCAAAGAACCACATGACGCCGGAGACACCCACCAGCAGTATCCCGGCCAGCATGCAAGGAATCGATTCAAAGAATCCTGGGAATGGCTTATCGACCTGCAAGGTGATTGCGTCGTCTATCGAACCATTCCTTACGATATCGCCAAGCTCTTGCGCCTGATTGCCGCTACTGCCTGGCACGCCATAGGTAAGGATACCTGTCAACTGTTCGCGCTCGGTGACTTCGTCGAACCTGGTAAAAGTACCGATCCAATCGAGGCCTGCTGGTTCCTCGACTTTGTCATCGGCATTGGTGACATAGAGGATGATGGGATGTTCGGTAGGCTTGGAACCTCCTTTTTCTGTCTGAACTCTTAGCGGGATCCAAGCTTCTCCGGAATAATTTGAGATGTATCGAATTGGAAAGTCATAGCCGGTCAGCGTGACATGGTTACTGGAAATCGAGCCTGACGCATCGAGTTCTTCAAGCGTAATCTCTTTGGGAGTCGACCAGCCGCCGACGTAGACGGACGAGTTGAGAAAGCCAAAGTAGATGGCGACCAAACCGAGGGCCAATACAAAAAAGCCACCCATGTTGAGCAAGGGACGCAGAAGAGCATTGCGCATACGTGAATTCCTGTTGAGGGATGATGTGAATCTAGTCGGAAAATCAACTTGAAGGAGTGAGTCAGGAGGAGGGGCATTCTGCCAAGGCAGACGCATGGGGGACGGGAGTCCGCACGTTAATCGATTCCATGGGAGTTGCCACGCGAAGTTGCTTGAAATTCTTTCATCGACGGTATTTCCGTAACTTCTTCCGGTTGGTTGGCCGCTTTGAGGGAAAGCCAGATGCAAATGGCAATTAAGATGCTGCCGAGCGTTACGAAGCCCAAGATTGCAAACAGCGAGGGGAATTTTTCATCGATGTTAAGAACGATTGCCTGTGTGAGATTCGCGTTGTCGGTTACGTCCCGCAGGTGGGCTCTTTCACGGGCATCGAGTGCATCGAGACGGTTGGCCACAAGGCCAGTGACTTCTGTTCGTAAGAAGACTTCGTCCAGGTACTTCGCATCGTCTTGGATGTGGTCAACATGCGCGATCACCGGTCGCTCTGGCGAGGTGAACGAGCCATCTTCCTCGACAACGAGCATCGGAATCCAAGCTTCGGAGATGCTGTTCTTGGTGATGCCGCCTTGGATGTATTCCGACTGAAAGACAAAATCGGTTACCGTGAGATGAATATTGTTCGGGCGATCATCGGATGCCAACTGCCGTAGTGTGACTACTTCTGGCTCGGCAGTTCCTTTTATCCAAGTCGTGAACTGCATCAACGCGGCGATACAGAAACCGAATCCGATGATGCCAAGAAAAACGCGGACATATGCCATGGGAACAGTTGCCTGGGTCGACTAGAGATAAGGGTTGGATCGTCCTGACGACTGGAACTCGCCGTCCTCCGATTCTTCCTCTTCGTCCGATCGGTACGGCCGCGAGAAAAATGCGTGGGCGGCAACAAGCCAAAAACCGGCGCCTAGCAGAAGGGCGATGACGATTGATTTGGTTTGGGGAAAGCCGCGATCGACGTTGATCACAATCGCGTCTTCAAAATGCAGTTGATTGGTCGCACGAAGCAGTTCGGCACGTGTGTATTTATCGATACCGACGACGCCGCTGGTGATCACGCCCGTTAGTTCGGTTCGAGTGACTAATTCGTCGAGGCGCTTCTGGTAGTCTTCAAAGTTGTCGACGCGAACAATGACGGGATAATTCGTTTGTTGCGAGTACTTCGTCGAGCCTGGCAGTTGCAAGGGGATCCAAACGGTTTGGACTTTGCGCCGGACCGTTTCCGTGACAATCGTGTCAGGAAACTCGAAGTCGGTGATCGTCACGTGAACGTTGGATGGATCAGGCGACGAGCCGAGTGTCTCGAGCGTGACGCGAAGCGGGCTTTGCGTGCCACTAAGCCATAGTGTTAAGTCATTGCCACCGATCCCGAAAGCAACGAGCCCAGCAAACGCCAAAACGAACGCGAGCAAGTGATTGGGCTTCAGAGTGAATGGCAAGTCTGGTTTCATGGGCGTTCGGTCCGCAGTTCCGACAGAATCCCAGCGCATGCGGCGATTAAAACGGGACGCATTATCCGCAGCAGAATAGGCATGAGGATTCCTTGGGGCAGGGGAGAGCCAAAGAGGCTCAGACGAGGGCTGCCGCCAGTGACGGGGCAACTGAAAGACTCAGTTTGCCCCAAAGAAGGTTGCCAGGCAACTCTTTAGAACTAGGAATTTACCGATTCCATGTCCAGCATGTTGCAAGCCTTGTCGACGAGTGCTTCGACAGAGAAAGGCTTCTGCATGAATTCATTGGCTCCGCATGCCATCAGATCGGCGACTTTGTCTTGCTCGATCATGCCTGAGATGCAAAGGATTTTGACGTCTTCCATCGTCTTGTCCATGCGGACGCGCTGGCAGACTTCCTTACCATTAATATCGGGCAGCATGATATCCAGCACGACGATGTCAGGATGAAATTCCTTGACCAGCATGCCGGCATCGAAACCGTTGTTGGCAGTTCGCAGCTCGAAACGGCCATCGCGTTCGAATGCGTCGACCAACAGTTCGACCAAGTCGACGTCGTCGTCAACGATCAAAGCTTTGCGTTTGCCACTTTCCAGGGCATCGGTCGGGATGCCGTTTTCACGCATAAAGTTGTACAGCTGATCGCGCGGGATGCGTCGGAACCGGCTGCCAGGGACGCGAAATCCTTTCAATTGCCCCGAGTCGAAGCAACGAATGATGGTCTGTTGGCTGACCTTGCAGATCTTCGCTGCTTCACCGGTGGTAAAGACTGTTTTCATGTGCTGTCATCCTATCCCTAGCGTGTTGGGCAACCAATGCGATAAGTGAGGTTGGAGGCCGCCACGGTTTTCTGAGCATCCTCGCGCTCTGCGCATCCCTGTCAAACGAGTACATCCCGTTTAAAACTCTGATTTTCTGGAAGGTGTGTAATCGTTCCACCCCACGATAAATGAGTATTTCCGCTCTTCATCCGGATATACCCTGTTTACCGAATTTGCCAGATGCCGGAATTATATCGTCCCAGAATGCCACGTCAAGATTGATGTGGATGTCGTAACTTAAGCACCGATAACGCTTTGCGACTCAAAGCGGTTCGTTGGTCAATATTTTGCCTAATCACAATCGAAAACGTTACAAGCCCGTTCGTGGCTAATTTTCGGCCTGCTTTGATGGCAAGCTAGTGATAGCAACTCTATCGGATTCCCCAAGTTAGGAGGATTTCGGCCCCATCCGTCCGTCGAGATAAACCAGTAGCAACGCGATGTCCGAAGGGGTAATCCCGCTGATTCGTTCGGCCTGAGCGACCGAGGTGGGACGAATCTGGCCAAGCTTTTCCCGCGCTTCGGTCCGCATTTGTGTGAGTCGCGCGAAGTCGAAAGATTCTGGAATTCGTTTGTGCGAGAGTCGCTTCTGACGCTCGACTTCGACTTGCTGCCGGGCAATGTAACCTTCATAGCGGATGTCGTAGGTGACCTGAAGTGCTGCTTCGTCGGAGATATCACATAAAGCAGGTGCCAATTCGCAGACTTGCTCCCAGGTCGAATCGTTCCGCTTAAGAATACTCGACAGAAGATTACCCTGGTGTCGCGTTGAGCCGAGCGTTTCCATGGCGGAATCGATCTGGGACTGCTTCTTTTGGAATCGTTCCCAGCGCTGCGGCTGAATTAAACCACGCTCGTGGGCCAGCGGCGTTAGGCGGCGGTCGGCGTTGTCTTGTCGGAGCATCAAACGATGTTCGGCCCGGCTGGTGAACATACGGTACGGCTCGTCGACCCCGCACGTGACTAAGTCGTCGATCAATACACCGATATAAGCTTGTTCGCGGCCGAGAACTAATGGCTCTTCGCCTCGTCCTTCCAGTGCCGCATTGATTCCGGCCATCAGCCCTTGAGCGGCCGCTTCTTCATAGCCGGTCGTGCCGTTGATTTGCCCGGCAAAGTAAAGTCCGCCGACATCTTTGGTTTGCAGTGACGGCCAGAGTTGGTCGGGAGGGCAAAAGTCGTATTCGACAGCGTACCCATACCGCATGATCTGAGCGTGCTCGAGCCCTGGGATCAGCTTGAACATCTCGTCCTGGACGTCACGAGGAAGGCTCGTCGAGATACCGTTGACGTAAACTTCGCGGGTGTTGAAGCCTTCTGGTTCGAGAAACAACTGATGCCGATCCTTATCGGCGAATCGTACCACTTTGTCTTCGATGCTGGGGCAATAACGTGGGCCGCGCGATTCGATCTCGCCGCTATACATCGGAGCACGATGAAGATTGGCGCGGATTAAGTCGTGGACTTTTTCATTGGTATACGTGATGTGGCAGGGCATCTGCTCCAGCGTTAGCTTCTCGGTCAAGTACGAGAATGCCTGGGGATCTTCATCGCCTGGTTGGAGTTCAACGTTGGCGAAATCGATCGAGTTATAGTTCAAGCGAGCCGGCGTGCCGGTCTTGAATCGATCGAGACGAAAGCCCAATCGATTTAGTGCACTACTGATTCCGCTGGAGGTCCCTTCGCCGCCACGACCGCCAGGCGTTTTGGTTTCGCCGGTATGCATGATGGCCGATAGAAACGTCCCGGTCGTAAGCACCACGCAGGGAGCAGCGTAGATTGCTCCACCATGAACACTGACGCCGGTGATTCGCTGTTTGCCGTCGACTTCTTCGGTCAGCAGATCGCTAACGATCTCTTGCCGTAAGTCGAGATTGGCTTGATCTTCGACAGCCAGCTTCACCCAAAACTGGTAAGCCTTCTTGTCCGCTTGAGCTCTCGGACTGTGCATCGCGGGGCCTTTGCGGCGATTGAGCAGTCGGAACTGAATTCCTGTCGCGTCGATCGCTTCCCCCATGACACCACCCATGGCGTCGATTTCGCGGACGATCTGTCCTTTGGCAATCCCGCCGATCGCCGGATTGCAGCTCATTTGCGCAACCGTATCGAGATTGGTCGTCAGTAGGGCTGTTTTCGCCCCCAAACGCGCAGCCGCCATGGCCGCCTCGGTACCTGCGTGCCCGGCTCCTACGACGATAACGTCATACTGATAACGACACTCCGACATCCAATCACCTTGCAATCGACCTGCTTTATGAGCGAAGCTTGTATTGTAGAGGCCCCCACGATAGTTCGCGAAGGGGCGAGATACGAGTTTTCAGCCTCCAGTGTTCCGTTTTCAGCAAGAGAACGCCAGAACGGACACAATTTGCGGGGCACCGTACCGGGGTAGCTGAAAACAGAACACCTCACACTGAAATTCAACTTATGTTGTTACGCTACTTGGTTTCCAACTTTCTTCAACAACAAGGGCAAACGGTCGTGCGGGACTTTGTCTCGCAGCAGTTGGCCGAGCAAAATGCTGACGAGGTCGCCCCGGAGGACCTTCCCAAGCCGGAAGTGGTGGTGTTGTTTGCGCTGGGTATCGAATCGGCCGGTTTCAAAGAGAAGCTGGAATCTGCCACGCCGGTGAAGATGGAAAAACGGACCGTCACCGTCGGTAAGCTGGGTGGGCAGGTTGTGGGCGTTGTCGAGACCGGCGTGGGAAGGAATTCGGCAGCCGCGGCGGCAAAGGATGTGATCGATATCATCGGTCCGACGTGGATCATCTCGGCTGGATTCGCAGGCGGGTTAGTTTCGGAACTCAAGCGAGGTCATGTCGTCATGGCCAACCGCGTGACCGATTTAGAAGGGAACGAGGTCGCCATTCCCTTGAACCTGACCGAGCAGCAGATTGAAGCGACTCAGGGACTCGCCAGCGGCAAGCTGCTGACTGTCGATCGCATCATCCGTACCGTCGAAGAGAAGCGCGAGTTGGGCGAGAAGCACAGCGTTGTTGCCGTCGATATGGAGACGCTCGCTATCGCTCAGTCCTGTCACGAGAAACATACCAAGCTGATCTCGGTACGAATTATCTCTGACACCGTCGATCAGCCGCTCCCGAAAGACCTGGAAAAATTAATGAGCCAGAAGACCACTTCTGGCATGCTCGGAGCGGCAGCAGCGACCATTTTCAATCGACCTGGCAGTATTAAAGACATGTGGAACCTCAACGCAATGGCCAACAAAGCCAGCGACAAACTAGCTGGATTTCTCTCGGGGGTTGTTCCACAACTCGATTTAGCCGTCAGGGACGAACCAACTGACTAGCCCGCTTTACCGGTTGTACTGATGTAGGCTAATAGTCCTGCCGAGGCGAGGAAGATGACCCACTCTATTCCGGCGAGAACGTAGGTGGTTGTTCCGAAGCCGGTAAAGAGGAACAGGCTGATAGCTCGGAAGATGACGGCCATGCTGTGCATGAGTACGCAGCCGATCAGCAGCGGTCGGGTGGCTTCCGTCATCAGAAGCGGCATCAGGAAGATCAAGCCCCACCCAATCTCTAGCCCGCCGTAGACGGTGAAGAACTCAGACTCTCCACTACCTGGCGTCAGGTTAAAGCCGACCGACTTTGATGTCTTGCCTGGCGCGGCGGCGCACCACACACCAAGGAACATGTACGCGGCGCCAATGACAGCCAGGAAGATTCGGGCAGCAAACATGGTGATCCTTTCACAGTTCCGGTGAGGTTATTCCGAAACTGAGGAACCGCAATTGGCGTGCCTCGATTAACGATTCGATTCGTCTTTCCCGATTCCCCACAGCATCTTCGAGAGGAAACTGACGGGAAGATCGGCGTCGCCGACCGAATCGTGGTAGTCGTACTTCCGCAGAATGGCTTCCGCGGCGAGGTACCCGCTTCGGACGGCTCCTTCCATGGTCGATGGCCAACCAGTCTTTGTCCAATCGCCGGCCAATGCGAGACCAGGCAGAATGGTCCCTTGGGCTGGCCGTAAACCTTCCAAAGCGGGCGTCGCAGAGAAGACTGCTTGCTTTTCGGTCACGACCTGAAAGTCCAACAAGTAGGGCGCTGGTTGAGCTGAAAAAGCACTGACCAGTTCCGCGAGAACGCTTCGCGACAATTCCTCGTGCTTTCGACCAGCAAGATCTTGCGAGGCACTAATAACGACCTGGTAGTAGTACGCAGTCGATTTCTTGAATTGCCGAGCCCCATGGTTGAAGACCCACTGGCTCGTTCGATCCAGCAGCACTGCGTGCGGAAGTTTCGTCAGGGGGCGATCCAGCCATAAGTGCACGCTTGAAATGGGAGACGAGTCAATCTCGTCGACGTTGTCGAGCTTCGGCATCAGGTTCTTCAGGATCGGCGAAAAGATCTTTGGAGACTGATGCCATGGTACTGCGGCAATGAAGTTCTCGAAGATTCCTTCTTGGCCTTGTCCGAAACGGACATTGAACCGCGAGTTGAAGTAAGCGACTTGCCGTACCGGCGATTGACGATGGAAGCGGACGCCACGTTCACCAAGCCTCTGAGCTGCTTGTACGTCGAACACATCTTGCAGCGGGATTCGCGGAACGTAGACCTGGTATGCTTCTCGATGTCGGAGGAAGCCATCGACAAAGACTTTCCGCGCCGCGACGAACGAGACTTCCGTCAGCGGAGCCCCTAAGGCACTCACCAGTACAATTTCCCAGAATCGTGCGATCGCTTCTTCCGATTGAAGCTGCTCGACGAGCCAGTCGTGCATTTTCCAGCCGGCATACTTTTTGACTGCTTCCGGAGGGGCCATCGCCCACAGTGCCGAGGCGATTCGCTTTTGATCTGGCTTGGAAAGATAGCCTTGCTTACGAAACGCCGAGGCCAAGTGAAGCGGCGCAGGGAGCCAACCGCTTGCCGAAAAAGGATGAGCTTTTCCTGCAGCGTCGATGAAGTGCAACTTTGTATCGCGGCGGAAGCACTCTTCCAGTTCCAGACGCTCGCAGAACCCAAGGAAGTTGGTACAGCAGCCCATCGCCACATGCTGACAACGATCGATCAGCGACGGATGGTCGGGGTCACTATAGGCTCCGGCGCGACCACCTAAGGAACGCTTTGCTTCAAACAGATGGATCTCAAACGGAAACCGCGAAAGAGCTTCCGCTGCGGCGAGTCCTGCCAGGCCACCACCAACGATTGCGACGCGTTGACCACGCATGGCGTTGACGTCCATCACCAAGCCTCCGCCTGGCGAGGGCCGCTGCTCCCCAGTGGCATTCGCGACATGGCCAGTCGGGCCACCAATTTCATTTTTCGCCACGAGCCGACTTGAATCTTTCGCTGCAGCACTTCGGTCGGTGTGCGGGAAATTTGTTTCAGCAGATCGTGATAGGTTTCAGTCATCGCGTCGTAGATGCGTAGTCCATCCGGCGAAAGATCGGCTCGCAAGGCTTGCGCCGCGGTAAACTGCTGTTCGGCTCGTTCGATTTCGTGCCGCATCAGTGGCTCGAATCCAGCGGTCAATTGACCAGCCAATAGCGACGCTTCCGAGACATCAAACTGCTGAAGATCTTCCAGCGGAACGTAGATCCTTCCGCGCTGCGCGTCTTCGTGCACGTCTCGCAAGATATTGGTCAGCTGAAACGCGACGCCGGCCGCGATGGCCGCGTGGCGATTGAAGTTGGGACGTATACCCCAGACCGGCAAGCAGCTTAAGCCAATCGCGGAGGCAACCTGGTAACAGTAATGTTCCAGTTCTGCGAAGTCGGCGAATCGCGTTCGTGTCAGATCGCTTTCCACTCCGTCGATCGATTCCAACAGGTACTGCTCCGGTATTTGATACCGATGAATGGTATCGACCAATGCCTGCAGTCGGGTGTCGAGGAATTCGCCTTGCATCGCAGCACGGAAGTGCTCTCGCCAAATGTTCAAGTTAGCCGCGCGATCGGAACCTTCGTCATCAGCAAGGTCGTCGGTATGGCGAAAGAATGCGTACAACGCGTACATCGCCTGACGTTTTTCGCGAGGCAGAAACCAAAACGAAAGCAGGAAGTTCGAACCAGACTGCTTCGAGAATCGACGACACTCTTCGTAACTGGCATCAAGTGAAGCGTTCATGCCGGCACCTCGTACGGATCGGCACTGAATCGTTTGTTGCGGACGCGGATCTCCCACCAGGCCTGGGCGAGCAGTTTAACTTTGGTGCGTTTGCTGACTTTGGGGCGATGGCTCCACGAATCGAAATGCTGATGGCGGATCTGTTTTAGAATTGTTTGACCACCACGGATAAACAGGGCGATATCGACTTTCAAGTTGGACGGAAAGAAGTCGACGATCGGTTCGCCCGAGGTCAGCAGTTGATCGGCCCGGCGGACTTCAAACTCGATCAGTTCCCGGAAGGCATCCGTTTCGGCACATGTGGGCATGTCGTCGATGGAAAGCTCGAACTGCTCGAAGTCTTCGGCAGGGATATAGATACGACCTTTGTCGAAATCGCGGCGGACATCTTGCCAGAAGTTGGCCAGTTGGAGCCCTGTGCAGACTCGATCGGAATAGACGACCGCTTCCGGCGAATAGCAGCGGCCCAGATACATCACCAGGCGTCCGACCGGATCGGCCGAGTTTCGGCAATAAGCGAGTAGTTCGCGATAGCTGTTGTATCGCTTCTTGGTTTGATCCTGACGGAACGCGATCAACAGATTGCGAAGTGGTGTGATCGGGATTTTGAATTCGCGAATGGTTCGTTTCAGCGCCACGAATACGGGGTGATGGGCTTCCTGTTGATAGCAGGACTCGAGTTGTTCTTCCCACCATGCCAACAGTTTGAGGCCTTCAGCATCGTCGGCGACTTCATCCGCTAGATCATCGGCCCAGCGGCAATACGCATAAATGGCCGCGAAATGAGGATGCAGTTCGGTCGGCAGAAACCAGCTGATCACCGAGAAGTTCTCGTACGACGAAGCCGTCAGATCTTGGCAATACGCGTAGGCATCGCTCGTGCTGGGGGTTTGCCAGCTGGCGTTCGGTCCATAATTGGCCAACTGGTACTGAAATGGAGTCACGCGTTATCCGAAGTGTTGGGAAGTCGGTTGCTGCCGTAGACAGGAAGGCAAACTGCAAATTTTGCGGAAATTCGATCGCAAAGATAGACCGTTTTCCCATTCCATGCTGGCATCCGGTGGGCCTGCTGCTCTATGCCCTGTTATTGGGTTGCGGTAAGATGCAAAGTATGGAGGAGGTACTTCGCCCAATGAAAGTTATTCTAGCAAGTCCCCGCGGTTTTTGTGCCGGGGTGAACATGGCGATCGAGTGCTTGGATCTGGCGTTAAAGTCGTTCGGAGCCCCGGTCTACGTCTATCACGAGATTGTCCACAATAAGTACGTCGTGGAAACCTTCAAAAAGAAGGGGGCCATCTTCGTGGACGATCTGCAGGAAGTTCCTCCCAAGTCGATCTTGCTGTTCAGTGCCCACGGCGTTTCTCCGGAAATCCGTAAAGCGGCCAAAGACCGTGATTTGACGGCGATCGATGCCACGTGTCCGTTGGTGACGAAGGTTCACCTGGAAGCGATTAAATTCGCCAAGCTGGGCTACACCATCTGCTTGATTGGCCATGAAGGGCACGACGAAGTGATCGGCACGATGGGCGAAGCCCCTGAAGCGATCGTTCTGGTCGAGACCGAAG
Organism: Bremerella sp. TYQ1; assembly: GCF_020150455.1. Lineage (NCBI taxonomy): Bacteria > Pseudomonadati > Planctomycetota > Planctomycetia > Pirellulales > Pirellulaceae > Bremerella > Bremerella sp. TYQ1. Next base: position 3,166,508 of record NZ_CP083740.1, on the reverse strand, counting down.
CGGACGTCGACAAGCTGGAAATTGAGGACCCGACCAGGCTGGCCTACCTGACGCAAACGACTCTTTCCGTCGACGATGCGACTCGGATTATTAATCGGCTTAAAAATCGATTCCCCGAGATCAAAGGACCACCGAAAGCCGACATTTGCTACGCGACCCAAAACCGCCAGGAAGCGGTGCGAATCTTGGGAAGCGAAGCTCAAATGGTGTTGGTCCTGGGCAGTCAGAACAGTTCCAACAGCCAGCGACTGAAAGAGCTGGCCAAGGAATCTGGCACGCCAGGCTACTTGATCGATGGGGCCAGTGACATCAAGAAGGAATGGTTCGACGGCGTTGAAGGTGTCCTCGTAACCGCCGGCGCAAGTGCCCCGGAAGATGTCGTCCAGGAATGTCTCGATTACCTGGTCGAGAACTTCGACGCGACGATCGAAACGCGATCGATCCGCGAGGAAGAAGTTCACTTCCCTCTACCAAAAGAACTGCGAAAGCTGGTCAGCATCACCTAAGCCGATTGCCGCAGGTGCTGACTTACTTTTCCAACGAATCAAGGGCCATGCTCACTTAGTGGTGAGCATGGCCCAATTTTTTGTTAGTCGTGTTTCTAACCGCAGCTTTCGTTTACTTGGTTCGCTTGACGGGCCAACGTTCCGGCAACTCTTGGATTTGAAAGTTACGGAACAGCACGTCGGTCGTCGGATCGTGACCTTGCAGGATGATCGTGCCAGCTTCCAGACGTAGTCCGCGGCGCGGGTTTTCATCGGCTTTGCGTTGATCGGTCCAGTCGGTAACTTGATAGCCGTTGACCCAAACCGAAATGTGGGCACCTTCGGCGATCAGAGTTTTAATGAGCCACTCTTTGTCTTTACTGACCACTTTGCGAGCGACGCTTCGTCGGAAGATAGCTCCGGTACCGCTGTCGATCGGCTTGGTCGGATCGTCACCTTCGATGCCGTTATGGATCTGGCTTTCGTAGCCCATCATCTTGTCGCCGGGGATGCTACGGAAAAAGAGGCCTGAGTTGAGGTTCTCTGCATTGGTCTTCGCTTCCATTTGCAGAACGAAGTTTGCGTAGACGCCTTCGGTTTCGAGTTGTCCTGGACCGTCTTGGGCACGAATCGCCCCTTCTTCGGTGACGGAGAACTTGGTGACCATCTCGGGATACTGCTTCCAGCCGCTAAGGTCCTTGCCGTTGAAGATCGACTTGAGCCCAAGCGGTTTCAAAGCGATGTTGCGGAATTTGGCTTTACCACCGTTGTACTGCAAACCGATGAATCCCTTGCCCAAGTAGTCCGTATCTTCCAGCGTGGAGACAACTTCGCCATCCAGTTTGACTTCCAAAACGGGGCCTACTGCGCGGATCTCGAAGGTATGCCACTCGCCCGGTTTGCATTCCGGCGTTACTTTCTCGCGGCCGACGATACTGCCCGTGGGAAAGGAATTGGAAGGGGGAGCGATATTCAATTCATAACAGTCATAAGTCGGGCTCTTGGGTTGTGGAGAAGTCCGCAGGAAGATCCCACTGTTGGTGTTTTCTTCCGCCATGAAATCGACTTTGAGCTGGAAGTCGGCGAACTGGGTTGTCGTACAAAGCAGACCGACATCCCCGTCGCTCACCTCGATGGTGCCGTCGACCACTTTCCAGTTGGTCTTCGTGATTTGCTTCCAGCCAAAAAGCGTTTCGCCATCGAACAGCGAAATCCAGCCATCTTCGATTTCTTCCTGCGTCAGACCTGGCGTTTGAGCCGATAAGGGGTTCACTGTGGTCAGCGACGTCACGGCAACGACGAGCAGCGAGAGCACAAAAGGACGAAAAGAGTAACGGCTGCGGTTATCAACAGGCATGGCGTGCAGTTCCTGGGCGGGAAATGAAGGACCTTATCTGGCCGATAGGCGGAACACTCTAACCTAAAGAAATCATTAGGGTTTGGGAAGATCTGCGGGGTTTGCTCTTGCGCCACGGTAAGGTAGGTTAAAGATCCTTAGGAATGCGAACGCCCTAGGATGCGTCCGCGATCTGGAGATTCAAGTTGTGGAAGAAAAGCTATACCTCCTTTATTTTGCCGGTATTTTGGCCCTGGGCATCTCTGCGCAGTGGCTGGCTTGGCGGTTAAGGCTCCCTTCCATTCTCCTTCTGTTAGGGTTCGGCTTTTTGGCCAGTTTCCTTCCGGAAGGGCCTGACGAAGTGATCGGCCGCGAAGTGCTGTTCCCGATCGTCTCGCTTTCGGTTGCCGTCATTCTTTTTGAAGGGGGCATGAGTCTGCGCTTCGCCGAACTGCGCGAAGTGGGGCCTGCACTGGGTGGTTTAGTCACCATTGGGGCGCTGATTGTCTGGGGATTAGCGGCCGTCGCTGCGCATTATGTAATTGGCTTTTCGCCGGCGATTTCCGCCGTGGTGGGGGCGATTGTCGTCGTCACAGGGCCAACGGTCGTGGGGCCACTGCTGAGTCATATACGTCCTTCCCGCAAGATTGGCTCGTTGGCCAAATGGGAAGGGATTGTGATCGACCCGATCGGGGCCGTTTTGGCGGTTCTCGTGTTCGAGTTCATCATGCAGACCGGCGAAGGGGCAACTTGGGCCACGCCGATGTGGTCGATTGCTAAGACAATACTCGTGGGTGTTGTCCTGGGCGTTTTGACCGCCTACATGATGATCTTTTCGCTGAAGAGCTACTGGATTCCAGATTTTCTGCACAACGCGTTCATTCTGGCCGTGTTGCTTTCTGTTTTCGCGATCTCGAATTACATCCAGAGCGAGTCTGGTTTGTTGACGGTTACCGTGCTGGGGCTGCTGATGGCGAATCAGAAGCACATCCCCGTGCGGCATATCTTTGAGTTTAAAGAGAACCTCCGCGTACTCTTGATTTCCTGCTTGTTCATCGTGCTTGCCGCACGAGTCTCGTTGACGACGTTATTAGAAGTGGGCTGGATGGGTCTGCTGTTCGTGGCGATCTTGATTGTGATCGTTCGCCCGGCGTCGGTGTTTCTTTCGACGCTCGGAAGCGGGCTGAATTGGCGGGAAAAGGTGTTCCTTTGCTTCATGGCCCCGCGTGGTATTGTGGCGGCCGCGGTCGGTTCGATTTTCTCGTTTGAACTCGCCCATCATGCCGAATCACTCGACTTGCACGAGATCGGTGGCATTCCTGAGGGAACGCTCGTCGTGCCGGTCGTTTTCATGGTGATTGTCGGCACGGTGACGTTTTACGGTTTGACTGCTTCCCCGGTCGCACGCTGGCTGGGACTCGCTAGTCCAGCCCCTCAGGGTGTGCTGATTGCCGGGGCAGATCGCTGGATTCGCGAACTGGCCGTCGTGATCAAAAGTGCTGGGTTTCACGTGATGTTGGTCGATACGAACTTCCGCAATATCACTGCCGCTCGGATGCAGAATTTACCGGCCCAGTGTGCGAGTATTCTTTCCGACTTCGTCAGCGAAGAGTTGAACCTGGGCGGTATCGGCCGGCTTTTAGCGGCCACGCCGAACGACGAGGTGAACTCGCTCGCTTGCATGGAATTCACCCATTTGTTCGGCCGTAAAGAGGTCTACCAACTCAGCCCGTGGGATTCAGGGTCTGGCAAACGTCAGTCGGTCTCGGATCATTTGCGGGGTCGCGTGATCTTCGGGCATGGGCTCGACTTCTATAAAATTGCCCGGCGTGTGACCGCGGGGGCCCAGTTTAAAAAGACTTCGATCACCGAAGAGTTTACCTACCACGACTTCCAGCAAACCCATGGCGAGTCAGCCACGTTGTTGTTTGTGATCACGGAAACGAATCGTCTGCGAATGGTTACTGCGGACGACAGTTTCGTTCCTAAAGCAGGGCAAACGATCATCGCGTTGATCGATGCTCGACCTGAGCCGGTCAAACCGCCGACGAAGTCGAACGAGTCTAATGCGACTGAGGCGGAAGAATCGCCAGCGAAATCTGCGGAGTCGGAATAGTCTCTGACAGTTCAGCGACTTCGCCTACCGAGATGGTCAGACAGCACCGATCTGTTAAATGATCGCCAACGTCCAGGGCATGTTCCTTTTGCGCCGGAAACATGCCCAGGCTGGTATCGTTCAGTGAGATCGATCCTGAAAAGGGAAGTTCTGCGAGCTTCAATTGGACGACGCTACCGTCGTCGATCCCTGTCGGGCGATGGAACCATCGCTGCAGAACAATCGAGCTCGAACGTGCCGCTTGAATGATCTGCGGCCAGGCAGCGGGAAGCTTCACGCGAGTCGGTTCGTCTGGAACCCCGGCGATCATTTCCCACGGACCGTTGAGACGGATGGTATGGGGTTCGGTCATATTCAGTAAAAAAAGCGAGCACACCCCGAGAGCGTGCTCGCCATCTTTCTCGTTAGAAAGCTATTGGAGGTCGTCTATTCCGGCAGGAAGTCTGAGATCACAGTGTCCTGGCGAACCTGGCGGGTACCGTTTTCGATCGCTCGAATCGTAATCGATACGGCCCGCAAGGGAACCGGATAAGGAGGCGACGTTTCGTATTCACTAATGTCGTCGACGACACCGTCGCCGGTGTCATCAAATCCGTTGGTACCTTCGTCAACTTGACCGTTGCCATTCTGGTCGACGCCATCCGATTCGTAAGCGAGCGGCCACGTGTCGTAATAAGCATACTGAAGGGCTAAGTTCGGCGTGTCGGCCGGATTGCCGGTAATTATCAGTTGCGACGGAATCTGTGGAAACGCCGTGAGAAGATCGCCGAAGTTTGTAGGCGCCGTTCCGAAAATTTGGGCATCGTTGACTTCCACGCTATTCAGCCCAGAGCTTGTGGCTGGTGCACCGCCGAAGGTGCTTGTCGCTATCAGGGACTGCCGGGCACTCCAGTTCAAGTCCGTAAAGGCGCCAGACATCGGCGTGGATGTATTGAGTACCCCAGCTCCGTTGGACGGATCGTATCCCAGTTCCCCGGGAGCTATACCGAAGTTCCCGGAGCCATCCTGCAGCACAACGGCCGATGGATCGAACACTTTCACATCGAAAGCCAGGGCATTGGTCATGATGACATCTTCGCCGGTACGATCACGACTGCTGCCACCAATGATCCCATTGAGCTGCTCGAAGGAACGCATCCGATGAGGCTGCATCACGTGCGGGAAGTTGTAGTTGTTCGCTGTATTCCCGGTGCCGTTATGGGCAACTCGGTAGGCACGATCTTGCAGTCTTTCCAACGAGTTGGTCGTCCAAGGGTCAGTCCCTTTGCGACTAACCGAAAGATCGTAGTAGTTCCTCAGTTCGGCCTCAGTGATATCAGCCGTTGTGTAAGGGGTCGCGGTATAGGGCGAAGAAGTACCGATCGTACCGAAGTAGATATCTGGCCGAATCAGGAACGCGCGTCGATAGAGCGTGACGGTTTCGTTCGCATCTCGGTGGCCGGCCACATTCCACGTTTCGAGGTTGGCATCATCCGTAGGCGTCAACTTGGTGAAGTAAACGATTTCTGCGTAGTGCGAAGTAATTGTCGTGAAAAGTGCAGGATTCGACCGGTCGATGTAGAACTTGTAAGGAGAGGAAGCATCCGTTGGGACGGCCTGCAATTGCCCTTGAATGATCCCAACAAACGGCTTGTCTTTGCTGTAGGACGTAAAGCAGAGCATGTCATCGGCGTCTCCAGCTAGGGCGCCTTGATCGCCGGGAAGCGTTGGGACGATGTCGACTAATGCGTAATCGATGTCGCGGTCAGGGCCTTCGATGATCTCGAAGTAACCTTGGTTGCTTCCCGGTTCGACCCATGGCAAAGCATCAACCGAGACGTTGTCCAATTCGCTTTGCAGGCGATTGGAGACGCTTCGCAGGTTGCCGGAAAGTTCGATCGTGGCTCGGGCATCTCGCATGGCGGAACCCATCATGCCGAAGATCTGGGCCACTGCCGCGAACATGATGAGCGTTAACGCAGTCGCCATCAACATTTCGACGAGCGTTAGTCCGCGCACTTGTTGGGTGGTGTGCGGTTTACGAATGTTCCACATACGATGTGCGTCCTGTTGGTTACGCCTGAATTGTGTGCCTGCCCATGGCTGAAAATTCAGGTTTGCCGTCCTCGCTGGCTCGAAGGCAGCCTGGCGAGCTAGGGAGATAAGTTGCTTGTCGACTAGCTGGCGATAGAATCGCTGGAAACCATTGGTATTCCAGCTGTTTAAGTATATTGCGCCCCTGGTCGTTATTCCACCGGGAATGTCGCAATCGGTCAAGCGTTTTGCAACGGTTGCCCGTATTGTTGGGGGTTAGCTCTGCTTGAAACGGATCACGTCAGCGACGATGTCCTCGAGCGTGAACTGAGGGGCATATTCAATGCACCCCTTAATCTTCGTTAGGTCAGGCACACGGCGATTAATGTCCTCGAAACTCGCATTAAACGCTTCCTCATAAGTCTGGAACTGCACGTCGAGCTCTGGATTGACCTGAGCAATTACCATCTTAGCGAGTTCCAAAATCGTGACCGGACGGTCGCTCCCGATGTTGAAGACCTGGCCCAACGCCGCGTCCGTTCGCATTAACTTAATCACCGCTCCGATTACGTCTGCCACGTGGGCGAAGCAGCGGATCTGGCTTCCATCGTGGTGGACCGTGGGAGACTTGCCGGCCATCGCAGCATCGACAAACCTTGGCAGCACCATTCCATAAGTCCCAGTCTGGCGAGGCCCTACGACATTAAAGAAGCGGCCGATCACCACTGGGGTCTGCTTTTGGTTCCAGTAGGCTAACGCCAGGAACTCGTCGATTGCCTTTGATGCGCCGTAACTCCAGCGTGGCCGGGTGGTTGCGCCGAATACTAAGTCGTCCTCTTCGGTCCAAGTTGCCTTGGGGTTTTTGCCGTATACCTCGGAAGTGCTTGCCAGGAAGAGGCGAACTTCATCCCCTTCGCTGTTACGACGCTGAACCTCGGCGAGGAGCAGTTCGGTGGGGTAAATGTTGCGTTCGATCGTTTGGATGGGCTCTTGGTTAATGAGCGCGACACCCACCGCGGCCGCCAAGTGATAGACTTCATTGGCTTCGTTGACCAATTCGCGGACGAGGTCGCGATCGGAAACCGTGCCGTGGACGAAGCGGAAGTTGGGATCGGCGAGCAGTGGCTCGATGTTTTGCTTGGTGCCGGTCGATTCGTCGTCGACGACGATGACTTTGTTGCCGGCTTTCAGAAGGGCTTCGGCCAGGTGCGAGCCAATGAATCCGGCCCCGCCGGTGATCAGAGAAGTTGCCATGCGTTGCTTGCTTTGCTGAAAAATCGCGAAGCGCGATCCATCTTCACGATGATGCGTATGGGGAAAAGCGTATCCCTAACTCGTCGGGAGGCTGTTCCAGATGCCGCTTGATGACGACAACTCGTTATCCTACAAGGTTTTTCCCCACTTAGTCGGACATTCCTATCTATCATGATCGACAATGGGATGAAAAAAGCTGCAAAGTCCTTTTCGGCATGGAAATTTAGCTCTAGAAATGGTTTCCCAAGGCGGAATAATGAAACTTCACGGAATTTCCGTCACAATAGAGTGGAAAGATCGCCACTCGATCCCACCCCGATCTGCCTGCAATTTGCTGATAAATAACGAGGACCGTTGTTCCATGCTGTCTCTGTTTTCGGGCCGCCAGTCCCTTTCCGCACGAAGCGTGACCCTGGGGACATCGCCTCGCATAAGAGAAATCTTCGTCGCGATGTGTGCATTGCTGCTGATGATGTTCAGCAGCACCGTGGCGACCGCCCAGGAATCGTCACGTGAAGCGGCACTCTTCTTCTCCGATGTCGTGAACTACCAAAACGCCGGCGAATTTGAATTGGCCGCGGACGAATGGAAGAAGTTCGTTGAAAAGTTCCCCAACGATCCACTTGCCGCCAAGGCCCAGAACTATCTGGCCGTTTGCCAATTGCAACTGAAAAAGTATGCCGACGCGACCGCCAACTTCGAGACCGTTCTGAAGAAGTACCCCCAAGCCGATTTCCGGGAAGAGGCGATGTTGAACCTCGCGTCGGCCAACTACGCTTGGGCCCAGAGCGGGAATCAGGCGAAGTATAAGGAAGCGGCCGATCGGTTCTCGGCATTGTTGAAAGACTTCCCTAAGACCGAGTACGCCGACCAGGCCCAATACTTTCTGGGCGAGTCGCTCTATCTTTCTGGGCAGAAGGACAAGTCGATCGCTGCTTACGATCAACTGGTTAAGTCCTTTCCCGACAGTGCCCTCGCGGCCGATGCCCTTTACGCAAAAGGGGTGACGCTGGAAGAACTGCAGAAGTTTGCCGAAGCTCAGGCCGTCTACGATCAGTTCCTCAAGTCGTATTCCAAAAATGCGTTGGCAACCGAAGTCACGATGCGAAAAGGAGAGGCACTGCTTCAGCAGAATCAGTTTGAAGCGGCCGAAAAGCTGTTCGAACAGGCTTCGCAGCAGGAAGGCTTCGACTTGGCTGATCATGCCATGTATCGTCTTGCATTCTGTGCGCTGCAGCATGACGAACTGATGAAAGCAGGCAATGCGTATGCTCGTATTCCGCTGGAATTCCCAAAGTCGGCGTATGCCCCGGAAGCTACGATGCTCGCAGGTCGCTGCTATTACCGAGCAGGTCGTCTGGACGATGCCGCCCGATGGCTGGCCGCCGCGGGACGCCAAGGAGGAGAGTTCGAGGTAGAAGCGGCTCACTGGTTGGCTCGCGTCTACTTGCAACAAGGCAAAGCAGCCGAGGCAGAAGCTCTCGCGAAAGCAATTCTGGCGAAGTCGAAGGAAAGTGAATTTCAAGTCGACTTGAAGCTCGACATGGCCGATGCGGTCTACGAACAAAAGGATCGCCGCAAAGATTCGATCGCGCTTTACCAACGGATCGTGAAAGATCATCCCGACACGCCAGAAGCAGCTCAGTCACTTTACAATGCTGCGTTTGCCGCACTCGAACTTCGCGACTTTGAAAAAGCGGCGGCTCTGTCGGATCAGTTTGCCAAGCAGTATCCAAAAGATGAGTCGCGGCTTGATGCGTTGTACGTCGGGGCAGAAGCGAAGCTGCAAACCGATAAACTGGCAGCCGCCGAGAAAGACTTGCAATCGCTCATTCAAGCAGGGAAAGATCGCCCTGAGGTCGGTCGATGGCAGCTTCGACTGGCCCTGACGCAGTATCTGCAAAACAAGTACGCCGAAGTCGAGAAAACGGTTGCTTCGGTCAAGTCGAGTTTGAAAGATCCTGAACTGCTCGCTCAAGCGAACTACCTGGTCGGTGCCAGCGCGTTTCAGCAGCAACAATATGCCAAAGCCCAGCAGGCGCTGGAGGCATCGGTAAAAGCTTCCACTAATTGGGCTCAAGCTGACGAGGCTCGGCTGATGCTCGCACGTACGCTGCATGCCGAAGGCAAAACGAGCGAAGCAATCCAGCAAGCGAAAACGGTGCTTTCGAGTTATCCCAACAGCCAGATTCTCGATCAGGCCAACTTCCGGCTTGGGGAGTTCTTGTTCGCCGAAAATCAATTCGCCGATGCGGCGGCTGCTTATGCGGCCGTGCTTGCGAAAGCTCCCCAGTCGAGCCTTGTTCCGCACGCTTTGTATGGGCAAGCATGGGCCGAGTTGAAGCAGTCGAAACTGGCCGCTGCAGACAAAGCGTTCAGCGAATTGATCGCGAAGCATGGCGATCATGAGTTGGTCATTGACGCCCACACCGGTCGGGCCATCGCACGTCGTGGGGAAGGGAAATTTCAGGAAGCGATTGAAGACTTGAATCAGGTCATCGCCAAGAGCAAAGATGGCACACAGAAACTGGAAGCAGAATACCTCAAGGGGGTGAGCCTGGTCGACGCCAAGAATCCGGCCGAAGCGGAAAAAGTGTTCGCCGCGATTCATCGGCAGAACCCTAAGTTCGCCAGCGACGACAAAGTGCTGTACGAACTCGCTTGGGCGCAACGGGCCCAGAATAAAACCGATGCCTCGATCGAAAGCTTCCAGCAGTTAGCCAAATCGCACCCGAAAAGTCCGCTTGCTCCAGAAGCGATGTATCATGTTGGCGAAGCGTACTATGGCAAGGAAAACTTCGCCGAAGCGGAAACGTGGTACACATCGTCGGCCAGCCAAGCAAAGTCGCCTGAGATCGGCGAGAAAGCCCTTTATAAGCAGTCCTGGTCGCAGTATCAGCAAGGCAAAACGCAAGAAGCTCTCGATGGGTTTGGCAAACAGATCACGCATTACCCCAACGGGGCGCTCGCGTCCGATGCAATCTTCATGCAGGGCGAATGCTTCTATAAAGATAAGCAGTACGATGCGGCGCTTGATTCGTATGCCCGCGTCGATCCAAAGCGACTTTCCAGCGACGAGATGCGTTCGCTCCTGATGCTGCACGCAGGACAATCTGCCAGTCAGCAAAAGCTGTGGACTGAAGCGAAGAAATGGTTCACGCAGCTTGTCGATCAGTTGCCGAACTCGCCCCTGATTGGCGAGACTTACTACGAGCTGGGTTGGGCCAGTTACAACGAAAAGCAAAGCTCCGACGCAATTTCTTACTTCAATCAAGCTGCCGAAGCATCACGCGGGCTCGCAGGAGCTCGCGCTCGGTTTATGCTTGGTGAAATTTACTTTGAGCAAAAGAAGTATGAAGATGCATTGGGGCAATTTAAGCGTGTTGTTTACGGCTTCGGCGGCGAACAGTCGCTCGATAGCGTCAAGCCATGGCAAGCCAAAAGTGCCTACGAAACGGCCCGTTGTAACGAAGTCCAAATTCGCAGCGCCGCTGCCGACAAGAAGTCGGAGTACATCGACGAAGCGAAGAAGTTTTACACCCTCGTGGTGCAGCGATATCCTCAATCGCCCGAAGCCAAACTCGCCCAGGCACGGCTCGATGCCTTGGCGAAACTTTAATGCCTGCGTTCAGGCAAAGTGACCTGTCCGAAATGATTGATTCAACGCGACTTGGAAACCACTCTCCTATGCCCAATTTCACTCGCGTGATCCTGGCCCTGTTTGTCCTGCTGATCATCAGCCTTCCAGCCTTCGCCCAGGATGGTGCTCCCAGCGGGGAAGATTCGGGCGAAGAAGCAGCTCCCGCGCTGATTGAAAAACGCCTGAGCGATTCCGAATCGCTAACGCTCGTAAGTCTTATCTTGCGTGGCGGAAAGATGATGATTCCGTTGGGGGTGATGTCGGTGATCGTCGTCGCGCTAACGCTAGAGCGTCTTTTCGCCTTACGAAAAGCGCGGATCATTCCCTACAAGCTACAACGCGAGTTGTCTCAGCTGCGTTTGACGGAAAAAGGGCTCGATCCTCGCGAGGCGTACAAGCTCTGCAAGACATATCCGTCGGCGCTTGCGAATGTCGTGAAGGCAATGCTCCACCGCATTGGTCGTCCGCAGTCGGAAGTCGAACATGCTGTCGCCGAGGCAACCGAACGTGAAGCCGATCGACTGTACGGCAACGTTCGCTGGATTGCACTGATGGGCAGCGTTGCGCCGCTGTTGGGGCTGATGGGGACCGTTTGGGGCATTATCTGGACGTTTTATAAAACCACGCAGCTGGAAATCGGGGCCGATCGCGCCGATCAGCTTGCCGGCGGGATCTTTGTGGCACTTGTGACGACTCTTGGCGGTTTGACGATTGCCATTCCCGCAATGATCTTTGCCCAGTATTTTGAAAGTCGGATCGTGGCCCTGTTCCACGAGATGGACGAGATCTTGTTCGACTTGATCCCCGGCTTCGAGCATTACGAAGGAAAGCTGCGAGCCAAGCATCGCACTTACGATGGTCCGGCAACGACAAGCGTGAAAACGATGGAACCGCCTGCGAAAGGAGTTGCCCCCGGTGGAACGCTCGACGGCTCGCAAACACAAGCGTTGCCGCGATCTCAATAAACTTTCGTGCCATCGATCCTTGAAATCAACTTCCCCTGACCAGAAGAAAACAACGTGGCAGTCAAACTCAATCGCGGACGCGCTCGATCGATGCTGGATATCACTCCGCTGATCGATATCGTGTTCCTGTTGTTGATCTTCTTCATGGTGATGACTCGCTTCGACGAAGAAGACTACAAGTTGGACGTCGTCCTGCCGACTGCCAGTGAAGCCCAGCCGCTCATTTCCCAGCCGCGCGAACTGTTTATCAATATCGATCCCGAGGGGCGATACTTTGTGCGTGGGGACGAGCGTTCGATTGCCGACATCGAAGAAATGCTGGCCCAAACGGCGGCCGACAACCCAGAAAGCTCGGTGATTATTCGAGCGGACAAAGAAAGCAAAATTGAATTTAGCGTTCAAGTGATGAATGCATGTAACAAAGCCAAGCTCAACAACTACTCGATCAGCACCGCCGCCATAGAGCCAAACTAAGTAGCAACCGCTCCAATCAACTGCGGAGCCAAGCGGAATATTCATGGCTGAAAACTGGAGAAATGAAGACCGATCGTCCCACGCCTCTTCGCCCGAAGAAAAGGCGTGGCCGGTGTACGCTGCGTACACGTTCTTCATGCTCTACTTCGGTGCGTCCAGCTATCTGCTGTTCGATTGGGACCACGATCTGTGGTACTTCAACGCCCAGGTATATATCGCGTTTGCCGCGGTGGCATGGATTGTCGGTCTGGCCGTCATTCCGCTACTGGATATTAGCAGCGTTCGACGGGGGATTCAGCTTTCGATCGTGCTCAGCCTGATGCTGCATCTAAGCATGTTTCTCGGCATGGTGGCGATCGACGTCGGTGAAATCGCCGACACGTCGTTGAATCAAAACAAAGAGAAAACTCCGAAGCGAGAAGCGGTCGTCGTTCCTGACTACAGTCCCGCGCAGATCAACGAAGATCGCGAGACAGAACGAGAATACGAACAGCCGGTCGAAACCAAAGAAGCTGAAGCGGAAGTCGATCCGCTCGAGCAAGAGAAGATCGAGCACCAGCAGCCGCAGATGAAGGAGAACGAAGTCTCACAGGAAGAGTTACCGCGCGAAGTTGAACCGGAGCAGATGGATCGCCGGGAACAGCAAGTCGAGCAGCCTAAGCAAGAGACGCTTCAAGACTTGCCGTCGGAGCTTGCCAAGCAGGCCCGCGAGATGCAGCAGCGCGAAGTCGAGCAAGCTCAACAAATCGAAGTCCAACGGCAAGAACAGCAGCAGCCGGAACTTTCAGCCGCCGAAGCCGCCGCTCAGCGTTCCGCTCAAGCTTTAGAAATGCAGCGTCAGGCCTCGAATATTCAGGAGGCCGTTCAGCGAACGACCGAAATTCAACGACAAAACACGGTCCAAGATCTACCAAGTCTTTCCCCCAGTCAGGCTCAGGAAGTTCAGCGGCAGCGTATGGAAGCCAACAATTTGGCACAAACGCAAGCAGATGCCGTTGAAGTTCAGCGAGCCAATCCACAGCAGCTTCGCGCCCAGGCTCAAGCGGCCCAACTGGCTCGCCAGCAATCGCAACAGCAAGCCAATCAGCCGAGAGCGTCTGCCGTTTCGCCTAGTCCCACGACGATGGCTTCCAGCATGGCGATGACACGCAGCCAGCAAAACCCCGAGATGCAAATTGCTCCGTCGGCTGCCGCTGCTGATCTTGCTCGCAATTCAGCCACAAGCAACCTGCCGACGGTCAACTCGACGATTAGCGATAATCTCCCTCGTCCTACACCTGGCCAGGCCAACAACTCGCAGCTTCAACCTGCCGCGGGAAGCATGGCTCGACAGGAAGTGGGGGGCGATGGTGTCGAAGCGAATGCCGTAAATCCTGGCCAATTGTGGGCCAAGCCTTCGACGGCAAGTCGAACCGCCGAGATGGTGCAACAGCATGGGGCAACTCGTAGCTCGGCCGCACGGGACGAAGGAATTGTCACCAATGATTTGAACAATCCATCCATCGGACGATCGGCGGCAACAGGTTCTCAGGCCATGGCTGGACCAAGCACGAAGATCGATTTCCAAGGACCCAATGGCGGTAATCAATCGGCAGCGAATGCGGCCGCGTTGGCTTCCGGTCAGTTTGCAACGCCTTCGATGAACGTGGGCCGAACTAACGGCAACGCGGCAGATGAGTTTGGCGAAGGCCAAGTCGGTTCGGTGGAAGTTGGCTCTCCAGGGGCCAACCTTGGTACCGACTTAGCTGGGCTTGCCCGAGGAACTGCCGCCCGCGGAAGTGAAGAGGGTTCGCTCGCCGAAATGGCCTCTGGAACGCAAGGGCTGCCTGCCGGGCGATCGCCGGGTGCAAGTCCAGTGCTGGGAACTCAAGCGACCGCCGAAGGCATCCCTGGCGGTGGTGGCGGTGCGATGCAACCTGGCGGGGGAGACATTGCCGGATCGCTTCCTGGATTGGGCAGCGTTCCAGAAATTCGTCGACGAAACTTGGGCGGACCGGCAATGCCGTCAGGCCGACCAGGTGTGAACGACTTAGCAGGTGCTCCGATCGGATCGGCAACACAGCCAGGATTTATCGGCCGACGCCGCACCAGCGATGCTCCGCAGATTACCACGAACATGGCCAACATTCCGGTTCGTTCGCCTGGAAGACGGGGACCGCTGCTTAGCACTAAAGCTGCTGTTCCGACGGAAGCTTTCAGTCGCCGTGCGATGCGTAAAGGGGGCGGGGCAGGGGATGGTGCGATTCGTCCTAGTCGTGAAACAGAACTTGCCATCGAACGTGGTCTCGCCTTTCTGGCGAATCATCAGTCGTCTGACGGTCGGTGGAGTTTGCGTGGCTTTGCCGCGGTTCACCCAGAAAACTTCCCGCTGTATCGTGATGAACTTTCCACGCTCAACTCGGATACGGCTGCCACAGGACTTGCCTTGTTGGCATTCCTGGGGGCTGGCTACGACCACCTGAGTGACAAGTACGAAAAAGAAGTTCGCGACGGGGTCACCTTCCTTGTCGAGAATCAGAAAGAGAATGGCGACTTATATATCGAGATGGACGCGACTTCCAACTCGAGTTGTCGTCTATACAGCCATGCGATTGCCGCTTTGGCATTGTGCGAAGCCTACGGGATGACCCAGGACGAATCGCTGCGGGCCGCAGCGCAAAAGTCGCTGGATTACATTGAGGCTTCACAAGATCCGCAACTCGGTGGTTGGCGATACACGCCAGGCCATGGGACGGACACGTCCGTTACCGGTTGGATGACGCTGGCTCTCAAGAGCGGTCAATTGGCAGGACTTCGAGTCGATCCCAAATCGTTCGAGGGGATTCGCAAATGGCTTGCTTCGGCAGAGTCTCGTCAGCGAGGCCGAGCCGTTTATGTTTATAACCCTTACGCACCGAACACGCCGCAGCAGCGGCATGGACGGGATCCAAGTCAAACGATGACTGCCGTTGGCGCTTTGATCCAGCTTTATCTTGGCAACCGTCGTGACAGCCGGATCTTGCAGGACAGCGCCGACTATTTGAAAGAGAATCTGCCGGCGATGGGAACGCCGGAAGCGCCTTTACGAGACACGTACTACTGGTATTACGCGACCCAGGTGATGTTCCACATGCGAGGCGATCACTGGGAAGCATGGGACAGCAAACTGCACGTCATGCTCGAGCAAACCCAAGTGTTGGAAGGCCCAGCGGCTGGCAGTTGGGACCCCAAAGGCCGCGTGCCTGATCGCTGGGGAGGCTTTGCCGGGCGGATCTATGTGACAACGATGAACCTCCTGTCGCTGGAAGTTTATCACCGTCACTTGCCGATTTACGACGACGTGGCGAACTAGAGCGGTTCCATTCTATCTGTAGCGCCCTGGCTGGCTGTGGCTACGTTGTGCTTTGTTGACCTGTATCGACGAATCTAGCGGATTCGCCTGCTTCGGTCGCCGCGCACAGCTTGCCTCGCTTGCGCCCCAGACGCTACAGCTTTCATGGAAACGCTCTCGCCCATCGCGTTAGGTGGGCGATCCATGCTCGTCGATCAGGCCGATTAGCTTATTACGGCCTTTTTCAAAGAAGTACAGCTTGTTCTCTCGGGCGAGCCAGCCAACGGCTTGCAGGACGATATCCTTCTTTTCGCCGAGCTCCTTCGTCAGTTTGGTGATCGTGACTGGCCCTTCGGTCGATAGGTAGGACCAGACGTGGCCTGCCGTTTCCCCAATCTTCTGCATGGTGTCTTCGTGGAGATCGGTCGAAATGGACATCGCGAGGCTCTCCTCAAGTTGAGAATCGAAGTCGATTGATCCGCCAACAGGGAAAATTATAGAGGAGTCGCCGAGGCAATTGCCAGTCTTCTCCTACGAGCGAACCAGGTCATGTGTGATGGCGCTGAATACCTGATCCAATTCCTCGAACTCGCGATCTTCCCCTTGGCAGAGGATTACGCAGGGACGCACGCCGAGCATCATTGCGCGAATTTTGGCTTGCACCAGGAAGTCCAAGCAGTAGAAGTTCAAGTCGCAGCCAATCAGTTCGACATCTTCGATCGTTTGCTCGGCGGGAACCGACTCGAAGTCGGTGTATTCTTCACTTAACGCATCCCGAACGGCGTCGACCAATGCTTCCAGCTCAGTGCCAGGTTCGTAGATCATCAACGTCCAGAACGCTTCAGTAGGGCTATGAACCGAGACACTTCGGGGCCAGGCGTTTGTCTGATCTTCCGAAATTCGCCAGTTCTCGGGATAAGAAAACTTCACGCCCAAATTGTCGTATGTGGCAACCACGGCAGCCTTCGTTGCGTATTGGTTCAAGTTTCGGAGGCTCTCGCCTCAGGGTGAATCGATAACATTTTCCCGTATTTTAACCGGTTTAGCTGCTTTGCCTATTGGCGGTCGACAGCATCAGCCGAGCCTGATCTAGGACGAAAATCGCCAGTTTGGTAGTCTCTGCCAGTTGGTCTTCTTCCGCGAATGGAATCGCCGGAAAACCTTATGAATCGGATGCAATCTTCGACAACTGCAAAGTGCCGCTGGCAGTCTGCCAGCGGAGGCGTACTCGCTGCGCTGATGCTAGCAGTTTTCAGTGGTTGCAGCACGTTCAGTCAGGCCAATGCGTCGCATCAACAAGTTGTTCAGGCTCGCCAGCTTACCCAGCGTGGTGTTCAGGCCATGCATCGCGACGATTGGGAAAACGCCGAGAAGTTCCTCGCTGAAGCGAAAAAGAACGCTCCGTATGACTTGCAGGCACGGATGCATTACGCGGAAACGCTCTGGAAAACTGGCAAGCCGAAAGAGGCGATCGCCGAGCTGGAAGCCGCCATGCCGCTAGGAAGCGACGATCCTAACTTGCATGCGACGCTGGGACGAATGTATCTCGACGCTGGCGACCCTACCAAAGCCCACATCTCGGCCAACCGAGCCATTGAATGCGATCCGAAGTTCGCCCCGGCCTGGCAGCTTCAAGGAGACTTGGCCCTGGTCCGACGAGACCTTGAGTCGGCGAAGCTTTCTTACATTCGCGCGGCAACCAACGGCGACTCGACCAATCGCGACGTGCAAGTTCGCCTGGCGTCGACGTATCGTCAGCTAGGACAGCCTAGCCAAGCGTTGGCTTGTATCTCATTGGTCCGGCAAGTCGAGTTCGGGCATCGCCTTCCGGCCGACGTCGGTGCCGAACAAGCGCTTGCGTATCGCGACTTGGGGCGGCACTTGGAGGCGGCCGATTGCCTTGGCGAATTGGCGGAAGCCAACGAAATGTCGGCCGATATGCTCTACGTTTGGGCCGAGTGTGAAGTGGCAGCCGGAAGACTGGCTCGCGCCGAGTACGCGGTCAATTCGGCACTGCAGCGTGACCCGCAACATCCTTCTGCGCTGAAGCTGGTCGGTCAGCTTCCCGCGTTCCGTCAACAAGCCCAGCAAGCAATGCGTCGTTAAGAATCGGCTACGTTTCTGGTCCATTGGTAGCAGTTGTAATGATCGTAGGAGACAACTCCGGCCAGGGCGGCAGTTCCATTGTGGCTATCCGTCATCACGGTTTGACTTCGGGAACATGCGATCTAGGTTTTCAAGACCAAAACCTCGGTAGTTTTCCGAGAATTGATAGTTGAAGACTGACAGTCGGAGATGCTTGTGATGAATCAATCTGTGCCGGCGACGACCACGCCGTTTGTCGACCGTCGTAGCCCTCGAAAGCCTGGCGAAACGCCAGTGTTTGAACGACGTCAGTTCACCAACAGTCATGAAGGGCTCTCGCCGGGAGCTCAGGAATTGGCTCTGGCGATCGACGAATACAAGCTTCGCAATCGTCGTCGATTCATCACGTACGAAGAGATGTACGAGATCATCACCGGACTTGGCTATACCCAAGTTTAAAGCCGCATCGGCACACTTCAACTGCCGCTAACGATCAGTCCTCGGTGTCGACATGTTCGGTCGATACCGATACGTCGTAGTCGTGCAATTCGGTAGGGCACTGGAAGCAGTGCCATTTCTCTTTGGGTACGCCTTTGAAAGCTTTGGCGTACCGCTTTTCATTCGAGTTCTTGCCACCAAGATCACGAATGAAGATCTTCGCGACTTGATCCGGAAACTTATTCGCCATCAGGCCGTACGTTTCAGGGTCTTTCTCGCCAGAGTCGCCCACCAGCACAAACTTGCGATCGGGAAACGTGCGCAGAAGCTGCTTGATTGCTTTCCGTTTGCCCCAGCGCCGAGCAATAAACAGCTGCAGCACGGTGGGGTCACGAAAGCGAACACTCTTCATATGGAACGAGCCATCCGGCAGGCCTTTGTCTTTGAACAGCTCCGAAAGCGGCTCGAACAGCTGCCAGGGGCTGCTCGTCACATAATGGAACGAAGCTCCTTGCTCGTACCACTTCTGATAAAGCTCGACCATCCCCGGCACCGTCGCGAATTCATGCAGAAACGTGTTGGCAAGCATATCCTTGCGTGTCGCCACTTGAGTATGCTTGACGGTGTCGTCGATATCGGAAATGACCGATACCCCTTGATGGTCGATTAGCTTGACCAGGCCTTCCAGCGGGGTCGCGACATCATACTGCGAGTGGATCGCGTAACGCACATGCCGCGTCGCGCCGACGGTCATCGCGATAGTGTCGACATCTTCGTTAGGAATCAGCACCGTACCGCGGAACTGGCCGTTCTTCTTGGTCTTGCCGCGCAACTGATAAAGCTTATCGCCGATCTTCACGGCAATTTGCTTACCGCCATGTTGATAAACGGTGAAGCCGAGAATGCGTTGCTTGAAGACCGCCGTTTCGAGCTGTTCCTGGGTGGCTCCCATCAAACGAGCGAGCACACGAATCAGAATTTTGCGCGGCAGATTTTCCGGTACCGCCTCGGATACACTTCCATGAACCTGAAGTATCCATCCGTTTTTATCCGGATCGGGATAGGCATAGGAAGGGTAGAGCACGACCCGCTCGTTGTCTTTCAAATTGCTGTGGGCAGTCTCGTCGGGAAACATGCGCAGCCTGCGAGGGGCCTCCGAACCAAGAAGTTTCATTAGCGACCTCCCCACTTCGTTTCGATAGTACGTCGTTCGAGGGGGATTGGCCATAACGCATTCTACTGTAAGTGGGACCATCCTTGCAGCGATCTCCGCGAGATTCTCGTCACAAGGGGTAAGGGATTTTCCTATTCTGCCAATCCCTGGGTATTCTAGGGGGTGATTCGCCGCAGAGAGCTTGATCTTGTGGGGGTCTGGCTTGGGAACTCTTAACGATTTGGTTATATTTTTGGTGATTGTTTGCCCGCCAAAACCGCTCCCTTAATGCCGAACTGCCTCTATGAGCCAATCAGAAGCGACCCCTGCGTCCTCCCCTGAGAACCAGCGTGGCCTCTCGGAAGACGTCATTGCGATATTCGCTGGCGTTTTATTATTGATCCTCTGCTTTGCGGCGACGTTCACTATGGGGAACGCGAAAACCGACGGCGAAACGGTTACCTCAATCGAAAGTCCCTTAAAGGGGTATGTCGCCAAGCCAGGGGGGTGGACTGCCAATCCGCTCGAAGCGTTCAGTGGCCCCGCCGATAAACCGAAGTTAACTTGGCCTGGCATTTTAGGGGCATTGATCATCCTTGGCGTGCTGATGACGGCTCTGGCCCCGCTAATGCGACCGGCGGCGAATCCTGGAGCGTTCCTCGGTGGCTTTTTGATTTTATTTCTGCTGGCGACCATTGCTTACATCTTGGCCGGACAGACGGTCGTGAAAAGTTACAACCTCGAGTATGCCCTGTGGGCACTCGTTGTTGGGTTGATCATCGGCAACACAATCGGCAAACAGGCCTTCGGGGCGATGGGCGAAGCGGCCATGCGAACGGAGTTGTACATCAAGACCGGCCTGGTGCTACTGGGGGCGGAAGTTTTGTTCAGTCGCCTGATGGCGCTCGGGATGCCTGGCATCATGATTGCTTGGGTGGTCACACCGATCGTGCTGGTCACCACCTTCTGGTTTGGACAGAAGATTCTGAAGATGAAGTCCGCATCGCTCAATATGACCATCTCGGCCGATATGTCGGTGTGTGGTGTCTCGGCTGCCATCGCAACGGCCGCCGCATGTCGTGCGAAGAAGGAAGAACTGTCGGTCGCGATTGGGCTTTCGCTCTGCTTCACAGCCATCATGATGGCTGTCATGCCGGTGTTGATTACCGTGATGGGTTTAGACGCGGAAGTGGGTGGTGCTTGGATCGGCGGAACGATTGATGCCACCGGTGCCGTCGCGGTTGCCGGGGGAATTCTCGGCCAGGAAGCATTGGAAGTTGCTACTACCGTGAAGATGATCCAGAACATCCTGATCGGCGTGATCGCGTTTGGCGTCGCCGTTTACTGGACGACGCGTTCGGACTCTGAAGATGGCGAAGCTCCCAAGATTGGTGCCGGTGAAATCTGGAAACGCTTTCCTAAGTTCGTTCTCGGCTTTATTGGAGCATCGATTGTCGCCTCGTTGATCTACGCTTCCTCCGATCAAGGAGAAGTGTTGGTCTCCGCGACCACTTCGGTTACCAAAGGACTGCGTGGATGGCTCTTTTGCCTGGCGTTTGTCTGCATTGGAATCGATCTGAACTTCCGGCAGTTGTCGTCGCAGTTTTATGGAGGCAAGCCGCTGGTACTTTACATTTGCGGTCAGACGCTCAACGTGGTGCTGACGCTGATCATGGCTTACATCGCCTTCAAAGTGATTCCTTGGTAACTGTTATGCCGAATGCTGCAACATCCAAAGGTTGGTTCGCTCTGACGCTGGTCATGCTTGTCATTACCGGCGTATGGGGGATCGTTTTGCCGGCACTCGCAAAGACAGATGTCGTACAACAACGCGAGGCATTTCTGGAAGCCAATCGAATCGATCCAGCTGCGATGTTTTACACCGAGCTTGAGTGTCTCGAAACCGACACGTAGCTTATCGTGGCAAATTCGGCTTTTCGATCTGCGGATAAACGTTGCTGCGAAGCCCTTCGCGTAAGAACGTGACGAGTGCTTTCTTCTCGCCCGGCGTTAAATTAAGCGGAACGATGTGCGGATCGAGTCGAGGATTCTTGCCGCCTCCTTCGTTATAGAAGTCGACCACTTCTTCCAGCGTTGCTTTGCTGCCGTCGTGAAAATAAGGAGCCGTTCGCGCCAAGTCTCTGAGCAGCGGCGTGCGGAACTTGCCCACGTCTTCCTGACGACCGGTGATCGCTGACAGTCCTGGCTCTTGGCGGAGGCCATCGAGCCCCGTGCCGATGTTGTGAAACTGATGGTCGGTATAGACCTTCGCGATGTGACAATTGCCGCAGTGTGCTTTCCCAAAGAAGATCCCGCTGCCTTGGCCGATCTCGCCTTCCAAAGCGTTGGCATGTCCTCCTCGAAAACGGTCGTAGGTCGTTTCTCCGGCAACAAGCGTTCGCTGGAACGTCGCAAGTGCTTTGGCCACGTTGGATGCCGTTACTCCATCTGGAAAGATCGCCTCGAATTGGCTTCGATAACCCTTGATCCCGCGTAAGCGATTTTCAAGCTGCGTCAGATCGTTGTCCATCTCCAGCGGATTGGTCAGCGGAGCAAGGGCTTGCTCTTCCAGAGAAGAAGCACGACCATCCCAAAAGAACGTACGATGCAGTCCCACGTTCACAATGGTAGGCACGTTTCGCGTCGTCAGTTCGTTATGGGCCCCTGGCGAAAACCGCCGATCGTCCGCCCAGCCTTTGTTCGGATCGTGACAGCTTGCACAACTGACTGTTGCATTGCCGGAAAGTCGCGGGTCGAAGAACAGCTGTTTACCGAGCGACACTTTGGCGGCCGTCACTGGGTTGTCGTCCGGCACAATGATCCAATCAATCCCCAGCGGCACATCACTGTAATAAGTCGACTGCGCGAGTGCCCTTTCGGCCGGCAGGCACAGAAGCAGGACGATCAATAGAGAGAAGGTGCGAAGCATAAATCAAGAGATCTCAGGCAGGAATCGATCAGTTAACTATTCTATCGCAATCCCTGGCTGTCAGGCGAATTTTAGTAGCCGCCGCTGCCCAGTTTTCCCTCACTTGGCGAATCGTTCTCGCTCTTGGCGTAAGCGTCGTACGCATCCAAGATCTGAGCGGTGGCGCTCGTGCCGCAGCGTGTCGCACCCAGCTCTCGCACGCGGATCAGTCCGGCCAAGTCACGAACTCCGCCAGATGCTTTCACTTGCACGCCGTTGGAAACGGCCGCTTTCATCAGTTGCAAGTCATGTTCGGTTGCCCCTTGGTAGTTGTAGCCACCACCGGCTTGCTTGACGAAGCCAAACCCGGTCGACGTCTTTACCCAATCAGCCCCGGCGGCTTCGCAAATCTGGCAGAGCTTTTGTTTTAAGGAGTCGGCATCGAGCCCTGATCCGCCGCCACTTAACAAGTCGTTCTCCAGGATCACCTTTAATTTCGCTCCGTGACGATGTGCTTCGTCGGCAACCGTTTGGATATCGGCTTGCACGTAATCCCAGTCGCCACTGATCGCTTTGCCAATATTGATGACCATGTCGACTTCCGCCGCGCCATCCCTGCAAGCTAACTCGGTTTCCAGTCGTTTTACTTCGGTCAAGTTGCTGCCGTGTGGAAAGCCAATCACCGTTCCGACCAGCACGCCGGAGTCGGTCAGCAGCTCTGCCGCGCGCTTGACGAAGTAAGGCTTCACGCAGACCGAAGCGACGCCATACTTCGCCGCCGAGTGACAGCCAGCTTCCAAGTCGGCATCCGTCAGCGTGGGGTGCAGCAATGCATGATCGATCATCTTGGCAAGTTCTTCGTAGCGGTACGGCATGGCCAACTTTCTGGGGTGAGTAATTTGCCGGGCGAAATCGAACCGTGGTATTCTGAAAGCTGCATGGGACCAGCTTTTCATACCGAATGGGACGTCAACTTATCATGGCGGAAAACAAAACAAAACCGACCAACGTCAGCGCCGCGAAATACATCGACGCGCTCGAAGATCCACAGCAAAAGAAGGACTGTAAACAGCTCGCCAAAATGATGCGAGCCGCCACCGGAGAACGAGCCGTGATGTGGGGCCCCAGCATCGTCGGTTTCGGCTCGTACCATTACAAGTATGCATCCGGGCATGAAGGCGACATCATGATCGTCGGCTTCGCCCCACGCAAAGCCCAGATCAGTTTGTACCTGTCGTGTGATATCCAACAAATGGCCGATCTGTTATCCAAGTTAGGAAAGCACAAGACCGGCAAAGGCTGCCTCTACATCAAACGCCTCGCCGACGTTGATCTCGACATCCTCCAGCAAATGATCGAACGAGGCATCGAAGAAGTCGAGCAACACCACCCACAGAAATAGCAATGCTTACTGCTCGAACGTAACGGCCCCTGTTTCACTGACCGAGCAACGGAATGTTGCACCTCCGCAGTGTACCGCCAATGTTCCTTCGCCCCACGGAGACTCGATGATAGGGCTTTCGTACAACGGCAGCGACGACAAATCGCGGCGGCTACCGTTTCGCCAAACCCCGAGGTCCAACGGATCGTCGTTCCAGTGGATACCGAGCCACGTTCCCTCGGTTGATTTGTACCGAGCGACTCCTCGATCCAATTCGCTCGTGTCGACCTCGGCTGCTTTTGCCGCTTGGCGAAATTGATCGAACGAGCCGTGCGACTGCTTTTCACCAACTTCTACGGCTATGCCACAAAACTTGTCTGATGTGCCGCGGCAGCTTAGCACTTGATGGTTGGGGAACCGCGATTTCTTAGAGCCCTTCAACACATCGGTAAGCTGAGTGTCGATTTCCAGTGGTGTGCAGCCCAGGGGACGAATACTCACCCAGGTCTTATCGCATTCTAAAATGGTTCGCTCGCCGTCACGATGGACCTGAACCGAATTGGGTACTACCCAGATCCAAGGGGATTTGCCGTTTTCGGTCAGCCACAAAGCGATGTTCTTTTGCTGGGCAACTCGATTGGGGGCTGCGACGACGCCAGTCTGATACATCGGAGAACCGACCATCAGCGGATTATCCGTTGGGCTGGCATGCAATGCGACGGCACCCTCTTTCTGATCCCAAGCCAAAATCTTGAACCCGTTCACATCGCCACCATCGACGGAAGTAACACCGGTGAGCGATCCCATTTGAAAGCTATGGGCTAAGTACTGCGTTTCCGAATATTCCGGCTTCGCATCAAATTGGTGGCTCGTTGTTGCTGAGTAGGGTGGTTTCGCTGCGAAAACCTCGACCGGTTTGTCGAACTGCTTTCGTGCCAAGTGAACGACGGCTAACGGTGGACGATACTGGCTGGTGATTTGGTGTACTTCGTCCGATTCCCAGTGATCCTGCTTGCCGCTGGGGTGATCGCCAAACCAAACCCACAGCGAATTCGCCGCACTGCCACCAAACGGCTGGGCATGGTTGTAATCACGTTTCGTCGGGCCGTTGAATCCACCTCGCCAATACTTTACCGCTCCGGCAGCGGCATAAAAGTCGAGACATGCCTTGGCGGCTTTTTTCACTTCGCGGTCTTGAGCAAAGTCGTATAAGTTCAGCAGCGGAGCAATCGAGTGGCCATGGTAATTCTCTGAATCCCACTCGCCGATGCCAACACGATATAGCGTCGCGGTGTAGTCAAGGATCTCTTGTTTGTACTTGGCGGTCGTTGTTTGATTACCGGTTTCCTCTGCCATCAGGTACACGCTCGTCACGCGCATCAGGTATAAGTTTTCGGTACTACGAATATCGACCCAGCTGTTGCGCGCATCAGGACCCCAGCCTTGTTTGCCTTTCTCGAAGGCGTAATGAGGCCTCCGCATCGGATCTTTGGCCGTCCACTTTTGTGCGCCTGAAAACATCAGTTTTTTGTATTCAGGGGCAAGCAGATCACCAAAGTAAAAATACTTTCGCATTTGATGCTTCAACGTAAAGCAGGCATAGTAATCAATCCCGTCGGTCTCGCGATGCCACTGTTCATGCTGATGATCTCGCTCTTGTAGCTTGGCTATCGCCGCTTCCGAGTCGCCCGCCAACGCATGAGCCATAAGATACCCGTACGTTCTTTTTTCGTTCTCGAAAAACGTATTCCCGCGGGGTAAACCGTCTGCGACTTGAGCACGCAAGATCGTCCGTGCTCGAGCTTGGAATTCCGCTTCCAACTCGGCCGGCCATCGATTTCGTAGGTCGTCGTCGATAGGTTTTCCGTGGTAAACCGGTTGGCCATTTTCTTGCGTGACCATTTGGGAATAGGTCCACTCCGCTTGAGCAACCGAAGCAAAGAAGACCGACAACAGCGCAAGCAATCGCACGCTATGCATGGTAGGGCCTCGTGAGATGAGAAGAGGGCAAGTGGAGGAGACTGACAGGTAGGCGGTGTCACTTCCAAGAAGTCTACCAATTAGACGTACATCTCACCAGAATTTTTCCAGGCACGTCCATGTGATCGTCTGCTAGAAAGCCACCAGCGAGACTACTTGTTGGTACTTCCACCCGAGTGGCGGTTCAGGTGTAGCTTCTTTTGGATCTCTTCTTTGAGATCTTGCACCACCGACTTTTTGTCGGTCTCTTCTAAGATTCGTTTGACGACCGTTTTGGGGCCTTCGTCGCCCCAGCTGGCGCCATGCTCGAAGTAATACTTGGCGGCTTTGCCAACGATGTACGAGCCATAGCCAGCCGCGCCCCCTTGAGGTAACGCGGTGAGTACGGTGCCCCAGCCGAGGGTCAGTGTTTTGACCACCGAGCTTAAAGCGTGCGTGCCCAGTTCGGCGGTGATGGTCCATCCGGCGGCTTGCAGGATGCTCGTCGCTAGTTTCTCGACATTCGACCAGGTCATGTCGATGCCATAAATGTGGGCCAACGCCCGAAGCATGGCCACGTCGACGGCACTTCCCCCGAGCACATCAAAGAAAGGGGCAGGGTTCACAGCGACCGCCGTCGCTTTCACCACCGCGAAACTCCAGATCGTTTGATTGGCGCGATGCTCGCGAATTTTCACTTTCAACGAAGCTACGCGGTCTGACTTGTCGGCGGCGTACATGGCCGCGTTCAATGCCAACAGTCCAAGACCATCTTCTTCCAGCACTTCCAACAGTCGCAGCTTTAAGTCTTCCACTTTCGGAGGCGGCATGCGCCATTCGCTCCGTTCGCTGCCGTCGGCCTGTTGAATGATGTATTCCACTTCTTTCGGCTGCGCGGAGGTCTCGACAATGCTCTCCGGCGGAATAATTCCGGCGAGACGTTCGTTCAGAATCTCTTCCAATCGCTCTCGTTCGCGCGGCGAATAAAGATCGATCTTATTCAGCACGACGATGATCGGCTTGTTGACGTTGGCCAGCGACATGAGTGCCGAGTATTCGGTCTCGTTCATGTCGGAGTCAATCACGAACAATATAACGTCTGCCTGTCGCGCCGTATCTTGGGCCATCTCTCCCCGATCGGCACCGCCCACTTCGTTGATCCCCGGCGTATCAATCAGCACGACTTCGCTGTCGGCCAGTCCTGGAATTCGGTACCCGGCACCTTCCCAAGCGACGTGCCAAATCTCTTTGGTCCAGCCCCCTTGGATATCGACCTGGGTGACCGCTTTGCCCACCAACGCATTGATGAGGGCAGACTTGCCGGTGCTGATTTCACCGAAGACAACAATCTCGACGCGGCCGCTGGTCAGCTTCGTTTCCATCGTTTGAAGCTGGCTTAAATCGCGCCGGAGCAATTCCTTTTCTTTTTCACTGCAGCCGCGAAATCGATCGAGTGTATGGCGAACCGATTGCAGCGCGTCGAGGTAGCGGCGATCGTCGGCTGAGATCGACTCGCTGGCAGGTGCCGCGGTGGCGACGCCGGAATCATTCGCGGCAGCGGCCGAAGGAGGCACGTCGGAGGTTGGGTTATCGTTACTTTCGGTCGACATAACGCTGTCGGGCTTCCTGAACCAGTTTTCGCAGGTATTCGCCGTCGGTCACTTTTTCCCATTCTCGCCGAGCCAAACCGGCCAGACCGCCTTCGGGTTCCTGCATGTCGTTTTTAAAGTACACCATGAAAATATTCCCAATCCATCGAGTGACCAACGCCATGACGATGCCGTTAAGTAGCATGCCAGAGACGGTACCGATTCCGGGAACTGTCTTGATCATCGAACCAATTGCCATTGCGACAACAGGGGCTGCCATCTGCACACCGAGGTAGCCTATGAACTGCTTGCTAAGTTGCCCGAGCAAACTGACCGCCACATCAAGATCGACATCTTGCCGATAGATCTTCGCCAGATCCATCACCATTTTGGTCGAGATCGCGACGCCTGCGGCAAGTTCCACCATCGGTACAGGAAGCGGATTGGTCAGAGCGCCAGCGCCGCCAGACGCCCACATGTATCGCGTGACCAGTTGATTCGCCTGGCGATCGATCGAATCTTCGACTTCTTTGCGAGCCTTCTCGACGAGTCCTCGCGATTGCGTCAACAAGTTGGCCAGCAATAGATCGGTGCCATCCTTTTTGATGACCTGCATCATTCGCCGAGCGAGTGGCTCGATGCTGAGCGGTACGTCGACTTCCTCTTCAATCTCTTGCCCATCCGGCAAAACGCGAATCCGTTTTCGCTTTGTAGCTCGGCTGCGGACGGAGAGGATGTCTTCCGCTTGAACGATTTCTTTGGTTTGCTGAGTGATCTGCTGAAGCAGTTTCGCTTTGTCGGTATCGGTGAACCAATCTTCTTTGTTCAGGCAAAGCAGAACGCGTTTGTCCATCTTGGCCAGCAGTTCCAGCAGCTGGAATTCGCTGTGCCGGAGCGGACCATCGACGACTAGCAGCACGACGTCGGCGTCGTGAGCCGAATGGGTCGCGATCTCTTGGTGAACGCTGCCGTCGACTTCTCCGAGCCCTGGCGTATCGATCAGTTGGACTTTGTTGTTCCCTGGCCACTCGACTTGATTGCGGCGAACGGTTGTCCCGCCGACGATGTCGGTGCTGAATGCATCGCGACCAGCAAGCGCGTTGAGCAGTGATGACTTGCCGCTGCTGATCGTACCGAAGGCGATGATCTCGAGGTTGCCACCTTCGAGCTTCGCTTCGATTCGATCGATCATCGGGTCGACCGCTTCCCGGAAGTCGCCATCGGACATCTCGTCGCGAAGATCGGAGATGCTTTCGAGGTTTTCTTGCAGCTCGGCACGACGCTGATCGACGGAAAGCTCTCGTGGGTTTCGATTCCGCATTTCTTTGCGGCGATCTTTACGGACTTTGGCAATCACCAATGTCCAGATGCCCCAGCCGGCAAGACTCAGCAAGATGGCAGCGCCGAGTCCGACGATCGAGAAGTAGATCCATTTGCCGACCGTGCCGAGATCGTTTCCTTCGCGAATGATGCCGGCAATCCAGCCAGGCACGTAGATCATGGCCAGTCCCAACAGGACGAGCAGCACGATCAATCCGAGACCCTGGTTTTTCCACGGTTTAGGCATGGGGAGATGGCTGAGTAAATGGCGAAGGAAATTCATACAGTAGTTTAGGTTACGCGTCGAAGGAAATCATCGCCAACGGGGGGCACCTGGGACAAGCTCGGTTTCCGGTCGATTTTGCGGGTTATAGGGAAATTTTACGAGCAAGAAACGAAAAAGCGGACCGAAACATGTCCGGTCCGCTTCTCGTGGGATTCGACCGACAGCGACACTTGGCCGCCTCGGACGAGCTGTTTTGCGGGCGAAAACTATTCGGCCTTCTTCTTTTTCTTATTCGCGCCGGGCTTCTTCTTATTGAGGCCGAGCTTTTCTTTTTGCTCTTCGGTCAGAACACCAGCCAGCTTTTCGCGGATCTTGCCATTCAGAGCGGCAACTTCCTTCTGAGCTTCTTTCTGTTCGTCGGTCAGAGGAGCTTTGGTTTCGACGAACTCACGCATTTCTTTGCCTTTGAGGCCTTTTTCTTTGGCTTCTTTCATGGCGGCCATGCGTGCTTCGCGGTCTTCTTTGGTCAAACCGACCGCTTTGGTCAGCTCTTGCAGCTTAGGACCGAATTCTTTCTGGATGGCGGCGACCTTTTCTTTTTGCTCGGCGGTCAGGTCGAGCTTCATCACTTGGGCGAAGACTCCGCGCTGCGGACCCTTGGCTTGCTGCTTCTTCTTCGGCTTGGCTTCATCCGCACCCAAAGCGGTACCAACCGACAGAACCGCCACGAGGGCGAACATCAACAGGGTGTGACAACGAGACATAACTACAGGGACTCCGAAAGAGTAGGGGGAAAAGTCACGAAGTGTGAATCGCAAAATGCCTCGACTCCTCTTACGAGAAGAGTTGGCGGATGACCTGACCGTCTCGCACGATGGTGATCGGGCGACCGGTGTTGGTGTGATATTCCTTGGTGTGATCGATACCGAGGTTATAGAAGAACGAAGCCGCGGCATCGTCAGGCTTGAACCCGACACCATCTTTCGGCTGCGTCGCCTTCTCATCGCTTTCGCCGATAACTTGACCACCGCGAACGCCGCCGCCAGCCATCAGCATGGTCATGCAGCGAGGGTAGTGGTCTCGACCGCCGCGACCGTTGATCTTCGGTGTACGACCGAATTCGCCGGTGACGAACACGCCGGTCGAATCGAGCAGGCCCTTGCTATGCAGGCCATTGAATAGCGCCGCGAGACCGTTGTCCAGCTTTGGCAGCAAGTTATCTTTCAAGCGAGCAAAATTGTCCTGATGCGTGTCCCATCCACCGTTAGTGATGGTAACGAAACGGACGCCACTTTCGATCAAGCGGATGGCCAGCAAGCAGCTCATGCTGAACTCGTCTTGCTCGAAGGCTTTCGAGAACGAAGGGTTCTCTTTCGAGACATCAAACGCGTCTCGAGCTCGCTTCGAGGTGATGATCGCGTGGGCCTGGTGGCTGAAGCGATCCAAGCCGTCCAGCAGCTGGTCGTCCGATTCGAACCCGGCGAACGTCTGGTCCAGCTGAGCCAGCAGCTTGTGGCGGCGCTCGACGGTGTCGATGGTTAGCCCGCCGGCCAGGCTTATCCCGCGCACCGAATAAGCCTGACCAGCTCGGGGCGTACTATTGGTCGCCAACGGAGCGTATTTCACACCTAAATAACCGGCCGACTGCGAGCTGCGTGGAATGGCGACGAACGGCGGCAGATCTTCCGGCGTTTCCAGTTCCTTGCTAACGATCGAACCGTACGCAGGGTACTGCAGCGATGCGATCGGTCGCGTTCCGGTATTGACGTATTCGGTTCCCAGCTGGTGAGCTGCAAGCGTGTGCGAAACACCTCGCATGACAACGTACTTGTCGGCTTGCTGGGCGAGCTTCGGCAGGTGTTCGCTCAGCTCCAAACCTGGCACGTTCGTTTTGATGGCTTTGAATTCGCCACGGTACTCGCTGGGAGCGTTGGGCTTTGGGTCGAACGTATCGACATGCGTCGGACCGCCGTTCAGGTTCACGAAGATCCCTGCTTTCGCTTGACCGCCGCCGGAAACCTGGCCCGCTTCGGCCATGGAAAGATACGTCGCCAGGTTCAAACCAACGCCGCCCATGACGCCGACTTTCAGGAAGTCGCGGCGGCGTACCCCGTCACATGTTCGATTGGTAGGCATTCGAAGGATCCTAAGAAGTAGTTTGTTGTTTTGAGGGTTCCACGTTCAGGCGTTTTCTTGGCCTGCAAACTGAACACGATTCCGCTCTCCAAAAGAGAGGAATCCTAATGATTGACGATGAACTCTTTCGTGTTGAGCAATGCCCACATCAGATCATGCAGACCTTCGACGGGCTCTTCGGCTTGCTTTAAGTGCGTTAGGGAAATGGTCATTTCCTTTTCGCTTGGCTGTCGGCTAAGCGTTCGCATGTAAGCTTCGGTCACCATGTCGGCTGGCGAATCGAACACGATCGGCTGAGCTTTGGCTTCTTCTTCCTGCTGCTTGGCTTTGTCCAGCTGCTTGCGAAGATAGTCGAGGCGTTTCTTGCCGGCGGCCAGCTTCTGACGAATCTCGGCGGCACGCTGTTTGTTGCCGTTTTTGGCTAAGCGTTCCGCAGCCGCACGGCCGTTGCCCATCTGCTCGTACAAGCGTTTGATCTGAGCTTGCAGTCGTCCCGTTTCGGTCGCTTGCTTGTCGATCTTTGGGCTCATCGATTGATTGACCTGACCGATCCAGCTATCGCGATCCGCCATCGACGCATGCAAACTGAAGTCGTTTTGCAGGAACACCGTTTGAAGCAACGTCGCTTCCATGCTTCGATCGCAATCGCAGTTACTCGCTCGTTCGCTGCGGCCGAAAATCTGAAGCGGATAGGAAGCACTGCCTTGGATCCGTGTGCCTGGAATCGCAATCGCACGATCCTCGATCTTCGTCAGGTAGGTATCCATCGACTCGTCTCCGGAAGTCGCTTGCTGAATGATGTCGTAAGCAACTTCGGCAGGCAGACGCCGAGGGACCGAGCGGCTGAAGTTTCGGGTGTCGAGCCGATTGGTTTCGTTCGGTTCCCACGAAAGCTGATAGGTGCGGCTCATCGCGATTTCACGATGGACCCACTTCAAGTCGTAGTTATGCTCTACAAAACCTTTGGCCAGGTAATCAAGCAGCGGTTCGTTGCTCGGTGGGTTACCCAAGCTCAAGTCGTCGGTCGGATGCACGATACCGACGCTGAAGTAAGTCGCCCAGATACGGTTCACGATGGCACGTGCGAAGTAAGGGTTCTCTTCGCCACGCAGCCATTCCATGACCGGCTGACGAACGTCTTCGTAATCACGAAGGTCGATCGCTTCTTCGCCGAGCACGCGGGCCTCAGAGGCACGCGAGGCAAGGCCTGGACGTTTCTTTTTGTTCTTGGCGTTACGCGTCACATTCTGCACCGGTGAAACGACCAGTTCCGGGAACGGAACCGTCTTGCCGTTGCGAAGTTCCTTGGCGAACTCGCGACGCTGTTGATTACCGCGCAGATCTTTGTCGATTTCGAGCGCGTCTAAGATTTCTTCGTACTGGGCGAAGCCTTCGCGATCGAACCGAGGTGGTTGATTGGCAAAGCGAGCCCCTGTGAAGAACGTCTTGAACTCGTCGAAGTCATTCTTCGACCAAACATCGAACGGATGCTTATGGCACTGGGCACATTGAATACGGACGCCCATGAACGCATAGGCAAACGCAATGGCGCGTTCTTCCGGTTGGCGGAATTCTCGGCGAGCCCAATAGTGCGTCATGTATTCTCGATCGGCGAAGCTGCCCCCATCGCGATACATGTCGCTCATTTCTTCGCAGTATTCGCGATAGCTTTCCCCTTCCAAGCGGCTGCGTGCGAGGATAATCCCGGACGCGATTTCGTCGTAAGGAGTATTCTTTTCGACACGGTCATAAATCCAGTCGTACCATTCCTGGGCCGGACCGACACGCATCGGCGAGACATTGACCAATTGTTGATCGTTGTTGCCGGTGATGTCGCACAGCAGTGTCGTCATCTTGGCAACGTAGGCTGGCGTGGCCAGCAGTTGGTCGATCTTCTTTTCCCGCTTGTTCGGATCGGTATCGGCGACAAACTCGCGAATTTCTTTCGGCGTCGGCAATGTGCCAGCGATGTCGAGGCTCACGCGACGCAGGAACTGCTCGTCGGCGGCAAGCTCCGAGGGAACGATACCAAGCTTTTTCAGTTTCTGGACGACTAACGCGTCGATCTTTGTCGGCGTGGGTACGTCGGGATAATTCTTGCCGATCAGCTGGCTGACAGGGCGAATCACCGGAATGGCGACGACTGCTTTGTCGTACGCTACAACAACGTGCGTGTCACCAGGCTCGCCGCTGGTAACGATTCCTTCGCCGTTGATGTCGGCCACTTGATCGTCGTTGGTGGTGAACCGACAGAGGGGCGTGACATCTTCTTTCGTGCCATCGGCCCAGTGGGCGACAACACGCAGCGGTTCGCTTTGGGCATGCGCATTGAAGACGATTTCTTCTGGAGTTACTTCCAGACGTTCCAGCACGGCGACGTCGGACGAATCGAATTGGGCCCCAGCTTTGATCCAGTTGTGCAGCACGCGATGTTCCCAGCTATCGAGATCGTATCGCTTGCCCCCTTCGTGCATGTCTTCGTCGGTCGGTTTGTAGATCAGCATGCTTTCGTCAGGCGAATCGACATCGACGCGCGGATCGTCGCCTTCGGTGATCGCAGCATGATCTGCTTTGAAGTCATATCCGAACAGCGACAGCATAAAGCCACCGCGACCTTGGAACGATCCATGGCAGCTACGTCCGTTGCAGCCAAGCCGCCCCATCAACGGAGAAACGTGCTTCTGGAAGTCAGGCGTTTCCGAAACGTCTTCTGGCGTGAAGCGATCGATGATGGTGGGCTGGATCTTGCCACGCTGCGTGGAGTCGCCCAGCTTTTCCGCGTGCAGCGGAAGCGCGATCAGGCCGAGTGTGGCAAACACCAACAAGTGGCGTGCGAAAGTGGCGTTCATGGAAATGCTATCCTTCGCGAGGTGCTGGAAGAGGATGGTGATGTTTCGGTTTTCAGTCAGTTCGCTAGTCGTTTCGCTTGCGTGGAGCCAGTTGCCGCATTTGTCGATCGATCATTTGCGGACCATCTTGCTCGAGTCGCTTGAGGTTTTGTTCCAAGCGATCGACGCGAGATCTGGCTCGGGCAAGTTCTTCCTTGGTGACACGTTTTTGTGTCGCCAGTTTGTGGTCGAGTGCGGCACGCAGTTCCTGGCGGAGGTCTTCGTTGCCGGGGTTCAGTTGCAGGCGAGCTGCCAGCAGCGTGGCGCTGCTGCTGGCTTTCCAGAGGTCGAGTTGAACTTCGTAGAACAAAGGAGCTTTCTCTTCGAGGAGGCTTAGACGTTCGCTCACGCGGTATAGTTCGCGAATCGCTTTGCCATACTCTTTCTGATCCATACCACGCAGTTGCCGCAAAAGTTTCTCGAGTTCCGGATGATGCTTCTTGGCGAATGCCAACGCCGCTTGTTCGCGACGACGACGCTCTTCGACCGAAAATCGACCTTCGGATGCGGGGGCTTGGGCGACTTGCCGACCGGGGACTCTGGCAGGTCGGGCTGCCACGGGAGTGGTTCGTTCCTGACTCACAGCGGTGCTGACTTCGGCCAGCGACAAGATCGCGGCGAGCATCAGGAGAAGAGAAACCGGGTGAGTCGTGAAGGGAAAACGCATCAGGAAATTTCTGGGGTTGGAAGTCTCGCTAGGAAAACGGGCTTACAGAGCAGGATTGTTCGCTTCTTCTTCCTGCTGGGCAGCCAAGGCTTTGAGCATCCAGCTAGGAGGATTTTCAGGCGATCCGGCCAACAGTTGATCGAGCGATTCGTCCTCGTCTTCGGGAAGCTCGTCCCAGAGGACGTCCATCTCTTCGGTCTCTTCTTCAATGTGCTGGACCCAAGCGACGGCAAGCTGGATCTCTTCCGAGTTAGTATTTGGCTGAGCGATTTGCCGCTGGACACCGTCGTTGAGGTAGAACGTCGTTCCGACGGTCAACGCAATGACCAGCATCGCGGCGAGACTGGCCAACATGGTCCAGGAAAACCGGTTTCCAGGAACCGTGTCGAGTTTTGAGGCGACCTCGACAGGTTCCTTGGAAACGGTGTGCGGCACATGCGCTTGATAAGTGGCTTCGGTGAGCAGAACGGCTTCTGCCAACTGTTCGCGGAGCGATTGATCGGTGGCCAGGTCGGCTTCGAATTGCTCGGCCTCGGCGATCGTCATTTCGTCGAGGAGATACCGCACGGCCTCGAAGAAGCGGTCATCATCCGCGGGTTGTTCGTTGTGCGTTTCGTTACGCGTCATGTTGGTCCGACTTTATGTAGTTATGAGTCGCGCTGAGTCCAAGCCAATTTTCCGCGCAGCTTGGTCATCGCGTTTCGCATTCGTCCGAGGGCTGTGCCGAGCGGAATGTCGAGCTCGACAGAGATTTCAGCGAATGTTTTGTCGTCGTAAATTCGCATCCGCAAGACTTGTTGAAGTTCCGACGGAAGCTCTTCGATTGCTTCGCGAACCGACTCGGCCGTTTCCGCTTGGACAAGCGGGTCGACCGTGGCGGCATCTTCCTGGTGCCGAGAACCATGGTGGAGGTTTTCGAGCACCTTCTTTTGCGTGGCACTTCGCCGGCGTTGGGCGAGGGCCTCGCGGTAGGCGACTTGAAAGAGCCAGGCTTTGCGGCTCTCGGCTTGGGTATCGTGGCCGACTTCGACCAGTTTCCGAAAGGTAATCTGGACGACGTCTTGGACCAGGCTGGCTTCCCCGAGCACCCCCCACAGGAACCTGCGCAGCTCTTCCGCATGGAGTTCATGCAAATCGGCTATCTCGGCTTCGTTAAGCCGGTGAGGTGCAGGTGAAGTCAACGCGCTGATGTCCCTAACGCCACGGTCGCCATGTGGCATCTAAAGAGTAAGAGTGATGAAGGCTTTCGATTATTGCCAAAAATGTACGAATAGTTTGCTCGAAGTTTGCGCGAAGAGTTGTCATAGTGGTGTTTAGCCTGTTCGCCCAGATTACGAAGATTCGCTTAAATTGAACTCGCCAATCGAGCGAAGGGTTTCGTTTTATTGGGGCGTGTTATAATGATTCGTTTCCCTCATTTCACGTAACCTGTTTGGGAGTCTGGACTTGTTTATCGGTCCGGTATTTACCCGCGAAGCGGCCGTAACCCCGCGTCGCAGCAAGTTTTACGTCTACCGCGCGGTCTACGTGGCGGCTTTGTTTCTGTTGATGTGCACCGCCTGGCTGGTGCTCGCAGGAACGCAAGTCATTGCCAGCGTTGGAGATATGGCACGCTTCGGGGCGAGCATTTTCCACATTCTGGCTCCAATTCAGCTTTGCCTTGTGATCTTTTTCGCCGCATTCAGCGCCGCCGGTGCCGTCGCCCAGGAAAAAGACCGCAAAACGCTCATCCTTCTCCTAATGACCAGGCTTAACAACTCCGAGCTTGTCCTGGGGAAGATGCTTGCCAGTCTGATTAACGTTTTCGCACTGATCATGGCCGCCGCACCGGTCTTTTGTGCTTTGTTTCTCTTCGGTGGAGTTTCTGCCGCTCAGGTGCTGAGAGTCTTGTTAGTGACGCTGATCACGGCACTCGCGGCTGGCAGTATCGGCAGTACGATGGCCCTTTGGCGTGAGAAAACGTTCCAGACGCTTGCCCTGACGGCCATGCTGATCACCGTTTTGCTGGGCACAAGCGTGTTGGTTTCGCAGCGAGTACTGTTCGACCGCTTCCTCGGAATCTCCGCCGCCGACTGGGGCACGGCCATCAATCCGATTTGGGCCGTTATGGAAGCCGCTAATCCTTTCCCAGCTTCGGCCGGGAATCTTTCGGCTGTGGGCGGAATTATCGGCCTGCATGTGATCATCATGACGATCGGCATCGTGTTGATGAACGGCATTGCGATTGCTTTGGTGCGAGTTTGGAATCCATCTCGTGAGGCCCGGCGTGGCAAAGAGATGGAAGCCCAGCAGCAGGAAGAAAGCATCTGGGGTGCGGAACACGACATGGCGAAGATGGACGAAGCAGCCACGTCGAATTCCGCGAACGAACAGCGTCGAGCCGGGCATGTCGATGCTCGCACGACCGAGGTTAAAATCGATCATCGCCAGGTTTGGGAAAACCCAATCTTATGGCGGGAAACACAGACTTGGGCGTATGGCCGTAAAGTTCTGATTATCAAGTTTGTCTACCTCGCTTTGGCAGTCGCCGCGACTTACATGCTTTATAGCATGGTCGCCGCTGGGACGGCCGTTTACCGAGGGGATCAGTTGGGAACGACCATTCCGCCGATTGCCTGGGGAATTGTTCCGCTATATTTGATCAGCCTCGTGATCGTGAATGCGTTAGCAGTGACTTCGGTCACGAACGAGCGAGACGGTCAGGCTCTCGATTTGCTCTTGGTCACCGATCTCACGCCGAAGGAATTCACGTTCGGCAAACTGTGGGGCGTGATGTGGGTGACGAGGGAGATGATTCTCGCTCCGCTCGCGGTAACGGCTTATCTGTGGATTGCCGGGGCGATGCAAATGGATAGTTTCCTGTTTGTCAGTGCCGGGCTCACGGTGATGTATTTCTTCGTGACAATGTTGGGACTGCACTGCGGAATGACGTATGCCAACAGCCGCACAGCCATTGGCGTAAGTTTGGGAACGGTCTTCTTTTTGTTTCTCGGCGTGATAACTTGTATCTTGCTGATGATCAGTTTCACCGAGTCGTTCCATTTCCAGCTGTTCCCATTCCTGGGGTTTGTGGCTGGGGGTGGTCTTGGCTTGTATGTGGCGATCGGTCATCGCAATCCTTCCCCCGCAATTTTGATGGCAACCCTTTTGCTGCCTGGCATCTCGTTTTTCGCGATCGTCAGCTTTCTGCTGGGGAAAGGTTTTGAAGTGGCTTTGGCGACCGCAATTGCCTATGGTTTCACTACGATTGCCATGTTGATTCCTGCCATTAGCGATTTTGACATTGAAGTTGGACGCCGATCGGGCAACGACGAAGACTAGGCACGCCTTCTTGGCAGGCATGCTGATTCCCAAGTAACGAAGCGGAAAGGAGTAGCAGGTTGGACGTCATTGTGGCCATTGCACCGTGGTTGGTGGCAATGCTGCTGTTGGTCGCCTGCTCAGGGATGTTTTCCGCATCGGAAGCGGCATTCTTCTATTTGAAACTGGAAGATCGCAAACGCTTTCGAAAAGGGACGACGTCTCAGCGTGCTGCCGCGGCACTTCTGGGTGATCCTGACCGGCTGTTGTCTGCGATCCTATTCTGGAACTTGATGATCAACGTGGCCTACTTTGCCGTTGCGGCGGTTGTCGGTTCGCGACTTGTAAATCTTGCTGGCGCGACGTACGCGACTGTCTTTTCAAGCTTGTCACTGCTAATCATCATCTTCTTCAGCGAGATGTTACCGAAGAGTCTGGCGGTACTGCGCGCTCCAGCATTGGCGGCGTTGTTGGCGGTTCCGATTGCATTTGCAGTTCGCATGGTTGATCCAATTCGCCCGGTGATGCGTGCCGTCAGTACGCTTTCTCAGCGACTCATCTGGCCTCGGTTTGAAGAAGAACCGTACATGCAAGTCTCGGACTTGGAACGCGCTATCCAGATGTCGATGGAAAGCAGCACGGTTCTCGAGCAGGAAGAGATGGCCCTTCGCGGGATCGTGGGGCTCTCTGATTCGCTTGCTCAGGAAATGATGCGACCGCGCATGCGTTTCAAAATGTTTCAGCCGCCGGTGTCGCTGAAGGATCTCGATAGCGAGATGACGCCGAGTGGTTACCTGTTGATTTCGGACGAGCAGGAAGACGATGTTGTTAGCGCCATCAACTTGATCGATGCGACTGAGCTTCCGCAGGACAACTTGGAAGCGGTCGCTCAGGAAGTGCTCGTTTTTCCATGGTGCGCGAAGGCGTCTGATGTTTTCCAGCAGATGCTTTCTACAGAAAACGAAGTCGCCGCGGTCGTTAACGAACTAGGAGAGACGATCGGCATCATTACGCTCCGTGACATGATGGAAACGATCTTCTCGTACTCGCATGGTCGTAGCGAACGCATCTTGCAGCGCAAGACGTTTGAAGAGCGGGAAGATGGAACCTATCACGTTTCTGGCATGACGAGTGTCCGCCGGTTGGCAAAGCACTTTGATTTGGAATTACCAGAAACGCGTCACGCGACGATCAACGGCATTCTGCAGGAAGAACTGGAACGCATTCCCGAAGTAGAAGATGTCGTCGAGTGGGGGCCGTTTCACTTCGAGGTGATCGAGCAACACTCCGAAGGGCATATCCTCGTTCGATTGACATTGCGTCAGGAGGAAGTCTGACGCCATGGGCACGATCGCATTTCTATTTGTGTTGGGTGTTTTTCTCAGCGCGTTTTTCAGCGGATCCGAGACTGGGTTCTATCGCGTCACGCGAGTGCGTTTAGTGCTGGATGGATTAGGGGGAGACTGGCTTTCTCGTTTCCTGCTTTTCCTGACCAATCATCCGGCGTTGTTTGTTGCGACGACGCTTATCGGAAACAACCTGGCGAACTATATGGTTTCGCTTTCGATCGTTCTTTTCACTCAGGCTACATTCCCTGGAAACTCGACCGCCGAAATGGCGTTGCCGCTGGTGATGGCTCCCTTTCTGTTTGTTTACGGCGAGTTGTTGCCAAAGTATTTCTTTTATCGTGCCCCTAACTTTTTACTGCGTCGTACGAGTTGGCTGTTCTTTCTTTTCACCGTATTGTTTGCTCCTTGTTCGGCACTCTTATGGGTGTTGGGGCGAGCATTGCAGCAGCTTCTCGGTGAATCTCCAGAAACGGTTCGCTTGGCATTGGCTCGTACAGAATTGGAAGACTTTCTGGAAGAAGGGGGCGAGTTTGGCATTTTGAACAAGGCTCAGCGGCGTGTCGCCCAGGGCGTGTTCGGAGTAGCCAATCGTCGGGTGACTTCCATAGCGACGCCCCTTTCCCGTGTGTGGACGGCCAAGATCGGCTCGAAGGTCAACAACATCATCCGCGTTGCCAAGCGTCGGCAATTGTCGGTGATTCCCATTGTCGAAATGCAAGGCAAACGTACCATTCCTATCGGCTACGTCCGCATCTGCGACTTATGCATGGGCGATGGGGAAGAGATCGAAAACTATCATCCATTGCCGGAAGTGAAGGCCAGCGACAGCTGTATTTCGGCGATCACCCAACTGCATAGCACCGGTGAGCTGATGGCAAAGGTGGTTAGCCGAAATGGCGTGCCGGTCGGTATCGTCACCATGCAGCAGCTTCAACGGGCCATCCTCGACGCCAAGAAACAACCCGCTTAGATCGACGACAGAATAGCGACATGACGACGACTCCACTTAAGACTCTTGCACCGGGGCGCCACCGATTAACGATCGACGTGGAAGATCGTGAACGCGAATTCTGGGTTTACATTCCCACACAATCCGCAGAGCCTGCGGAGGGATGGCCGGTCGTTTTTGTTTTTCATGGTGGCTTGTCGAATGCCCCGACGATGGTTCGATTCTGCGAGATGCATGAGTATGCCGACACCGATGGCTTCGTGACCGTCTTCCCGAACGGTACCGGGCGCCTACCCACCATGAAGACGTGGAACGCCGGGATGTGCTGTGGGTATGCTCAACGGGAAGACGTGAACGACATCTTCTTTGTCGAGCAGTTGTTGGCCGATATTCC
Source organism: Bremerella sp. TYQ1 (assembly GCF_020150455.1). Classification (NCBI taxonomy): domain Bacteria; kingdom Pseudomonadati; phylum Planctomycetota; class Planctomycetia; order Pirellulales; family Pirellulaceae; genus Bremerella; species Bremerella sp. TYQ1. The sequence goes on along the minus strand of NZ_CP083740.1, from coordinate 3,126,173 downwards.
TCAGCGGCTGAATGTCGATCGGACGCGGGTTTATGCTACAGGGATGTCCAACGGGGGCATGATGTCTTACTTGATCGGTGACAAACTAGCAGACCGTTTTGCCGCGATTGCTCCTGTCGGCGGCACGATGGGAAACGAAACATGTAATCCAAGTCGACCGGTTCCGCTGCTGCATATGCACGGGACCGATGATCAGTTTGTTCGCTGGGAAGGAGGTGTTGGATCTCGCAGCAAATCAAAGCTGAACTTCCATCCCGTCGATCACGCAATGGAAAATTGGATTGCCGCAAACCATGCCGAAACAACGCCGACGATCGAGAAATTGCCTGTCACAGTGGACGATGGAACATCGGTTGAACGATTCAGCTATGCGGCCAAAAACGAAAACTCTGCGGAAGTGATTCTGCTGAAGATCCACGGCGGTGGACATACATGGCCGGGGAAGGAAAGTCGCCTCGAACTCTTGGGAGCGACTACGCACAATCTCGATGCGAATGACGAGATTTGGAAGTTCTTTCAGCGGCACCGCTTGCCGACGTAGGAAGAACTCTCGCCCTCCCTGGCGAAAGATCCCCAAAGGAGAGCGGGCAATTACGATTCGCTTTCCGACAGTAGTTTCTTCGCGGCGGCCTTGGCGGCTTCGTTTTTCTCGCGGCGAAGTTCTTCTTCAGCGATCAGTTCTTTGATTCGCGATAGTTGAGCATCGGTCAGGACTGATTTGACTTCCTGTTCCATGTCAGCTTCCAACTTGGCGATCTGGTCTTCTAACTTCTTAATTTCGGCATCGTAGCTATGCTGGATCTCGTAGATCTTTTTACGCTGATCCGTGGTAACGACGTCGCCCCAGTGGTTCGGTAAGCGACCACGCAGCTCCTGGATTGTTTTCGACTTGGGCGCGGTTTCCGCTTCCTGAGCGGAAAGTGTCGAGATTGCAGGTACGGCCACTAACAGAGCCAGTAGACCCAGCGATAAGAAGGTAAGTGACTTCAACTTCATCGATAAAACCCCCATCAATGCATTTCATCAAGTAGCGCCGTCGTGGCAGAAACTGGGGGTGCTCCATCACCAGAATTGCGGGTGATTTTAGCAGCCTGGTGGGGGGTGGCAAGAGAATTTTGCAGAGGGGCACCGAAGCGCATTAAAAAAGGCCAGAAGTAGTCGATCCATCGTCTACTTTGGCCTTTGATCTCACGGGGCCACATCCTGTGTCCCGTCCTCCCGGTGTTCGATCAGTAATAGTTATCGTCCCTGGCTTAGGCAGTTCTCGACTGAAAATCTGGTATTTTCGTGCTAGCACTTACCATCTCTACAACAGCTTGTGTCGGCTAGCAAAAATATGCGGGCAGATCCCCATCCAGGATCTGCCCGCAAGACGCTTTGGCTCAGCTGCAAACCACACTCCCCAGGTAGCTTGGTCGAGCCGGTCGCGTTGGTTTGGTGAGCTTAGTTCAGCGGCAGCAAAGCTTGGAGCGAAGGAAGCAAGCGAGCTTCCTGAGCTTCTGGCTTCGCAGGAGCTGGAGTCGGTTCGATCGCAGGGGCGACTTCCGGCACGCTGTGCTGCATTTCTTGTTCGATGCTGATGATCTCGGTGTTACCACCGCACGAGCTGCAAGTTGGAGCTCCGCAGCCACAATTACCGTAGTGTCCATGTCGGAAGCCACGCAGGTGCAATCCGAGGCAGCTTGGGCAAGCACTTCCACAGCCTTTGACCATGCGGCCGTGATTACATCCGCACATGGGGTAGTCGCCGCAGCATGGCATCGCCGTTTGAACTTCGCAGCCGCAGGAAGGCTTTGCGAACCAGTGGTAGCGGGTGTGCAGCTTGGGACGGCAACCGCCGACGTGACGGTCTGCACAGTAGTTGCTCCACAAATCGCCGCAGCAGCCAGCGGAAGGATGCTGACAAACGTAACCGCTATGACCGCAGCTGTTGCATCCAGCAGCACCACATGCGGCGACGTATTCGCTGCTCGCATGAGCATGGGCGGTTGGGTAGTTGACCGTCATGGCATCCCAGAGACCTGCCGAAGCGGTTCCCGAAGCCGACAAAACAACCAGGCACGAAGCAATGGCAAGACGAATCATTTTTAGTTCCTTAACAGTTTGGGGAGTTTGGTGAGGGAGTTGTTGTTGCACTGAAGAAACATGCCCCTCAATTCGTGATGTGCAAACGCATCATCGAAAAATTTTGCCTCATTGCTGGCCCTTACCTGGCCGTACAACCGAACCAATCCGGCACAATCGGACTTATCGGAACGGTTCCCCCTCTGCAGGTCACCAGCGATAGTCGATTCGTTAGAATAGAAAGAGACCCATTCGCTTCTGTTGGACTTCCACGTTGGATGACTGCGTTGTTTCTTTTGGCACAGCTAGAACTCGACCCAGGCCGGCTTACAGCTGCGGTAAACGCTCTGCTGGGACTAGCAGGGGTGGTGCTTCTGTGGCGGGGCCGACAAGCAATCCAGGGAACGACCCTCGTCGGCCCTTGGTTGTGGACTATGGTGGCTTGGATTGCTTTGTGCGGTACCGAAGCCGCAATTGGCATGCTGCATTGGTACGAGATTTCGCTGCCTGATGACCAGCTGCGTTATCTGGCCACGATGACACTCTTCTGTCCGCAGCTGTCGCAAGTCGGTTCCAAGCGGCCGAATAGTCTGCTATGGCAGTTGGTAGTCGCAAGCTTCTGGCTCGTGCTTTGCGTTCCCGTGTTCCAAGTTTGGTCTGCAGGAAGTTCAGGGCATGTGAACCCTGGTTGGATTTGGGGAACGTTTCTCGCAGTGCTCATCCTCGCTGGACTTCTCAACAACGGTCCGACCCGCTTCGCAGTGTCGGCGATATGTCTGGCTGGAGCACAAGTTTTAATGACGTACCATTATCTACCTTGGGCCACCGCGGAAGTGACGGTCAAAGGAGCTCTTCTGGCGATCGGCTTGGGCCTCGTCGGGATTGGCTTAGTCTCGCTGGGTTGGCCAGGCCGGTCGGAAAATCTTCGTCCCGAAGATCGAGCATGGCTTGATTTCCGGGACAGTTTCGGTGGTTTCTGGGCAGCCAAGGTGCTGTTTCGTGTCAACGATTCGGCAGTCCGCTTTGAATGGGGACTTTGCCTGAGTTGGACCGGATTCTTCCAAGTCGAAATTGTTGGCTCGCATCCCGAGTTTCGAGATGGTGTTCGCGAAGGTCTGGTGACTTGCATGCGAAAGCTACTTAGCGATTTTGTCGACGAAGCCTGGCTCGACGAGCGATTGCCACGACCATCGAAACAAAAGACGGGGCTAGAAGACCTAGAGGTATAAGTCGCTTACCCATCTCAGCGACAATTCTTTGTCCCCTTTCCGGTAGAACTTCGCGTAGGAAGTCGCGAGCTGTCTATGCACGCAAATCAAGAGACCTATCCGGCCTGGGCGATCCATGAAGTTCTGGAAACTACTGACGCTGACGACTTTGGTGATGATATTGCTCAATGGGCTCGCTTATTACGTCGTGCTCGCAGGATTTCTGGCGTATCGCGTTGACTCGAACTACGCGAGGCTCTTGGTAAGCATCTACTCCGAAGCGGAATGGTTTTTGAGTCCGCACTTGATATTCGATGGAAACTTCGTGTTGCTGACTTCGCCAATTATCTTGCTCGTCGAAGGCATCCTCGCGGCTCTAAGCGTCCGCGCCGGGACATGGGCTTTTCGTACCCTTTACGCCCGACGGCTTGAATTCAGGCAGAATCATGGCCGGAAATCCAAATCTGTCCAGGGCGGCGAGAATCCTTACGTTTCACCACGAGAGTAGGGGGCGACTAATTAGTTGCCCTCAACGCGTTTCGTAATTGCCGACGGAGAGACAAAACTCTCGAATTCTCCGTGACACTTCGGTTGCCAAGAACCGATTTGGCATCGATACTTGAACGTGCTGTTGCCGTGAATCCATCTTGGCTCTCGGTAAGTAGTTAGGGAGTGGGCCGGACGTTTTCGGCTCTCGATACGTTCTCTGTGACGCCCCCATTTGAGACACCCATGACGGAACTGAAGAAAAATAGCGGTGACGCCGCGCCGGAGCTTGACCTGGCTGGTCGCACGGTGGGGGACTATCGCATTTTGCGGCGTTTGGGCCGGGGGGCGATGGCCGAGGTCTTTCTGGCCGAACAGCAAAGTCTGAAGCGGAACGTCGCGGTTAAAATTTTGTTGCCGGAACTGGCTAAAGACGACGCATACGTCCGACGATTTCACCGAGAAGCCCAAGCTGCTGCCGCGCTGACGCATGCAAACATCGTTCAGATTTATGAAGTGGGCAACGCTGACGGGATCCACTTCATTGCTCAAGAATACGTTCCAGGGCAAAACCTGAAGCAGTTGCTCAGCAAGCAAGGGACGTTGGAAGTAAAACTGGTCGGGGCGATCTTACGCCAAGTGTCTGCCGCACTTTACAAAGCGGCCGAGCAGGGGATCGTTCATCGCGACATCAAGCCAGAGAACATTCTGATCACCGCCACCGGTGAAGTAAAAGTGGCCGACTTCGGCTTGGCCCGAGTGATTGCTCCGGGGGCTGATGGGATGAATCTGACTCAGGTCGGCATCACCATGGGCACGCCACTTTACATGAGCCCTGAGCAGGCGGAAGGAAAGAATCTGGACCAGCGTAGCGATATCTATTCGCTCGGCGTGACATGTTATCAGCTTCTGTCGGGACGTCCTCCATTTGAAGGAGACAATCCCTTGACGGTGGCGGTAAAGCATTTAAACACCGAGCCAGAGCGATTGGAAAAAGTCCGTGGCGGTGTACCGCCGGCTCTTTCGCGTGTCATCCACAAAATGCTCGCCAAGAAGCCAGACGATCGGTTTCAAAACGCATCGGAGCTGCTTCGCGAACTTCGCGAAGTACAGAAGTCGATGGGGACCGACGCGTTTGGTAGCGATCCATCCGACTGGTCGATCGCCGAACTGGCTTCTCTCTCCGAAATTCGTAGCGGTGGATTGGAAGAACTTTCCAATGTCATGAAAACGTCAGCGTTGACTGTCTATCGCAAGCCATCCTGGGGAAAACGTTTGATCGCGATCGGCGGTGTAGTATTGGTTTGCATGATTGTGGGGGGAACGTTGGCTCTTGCATCAAGAGAGCCCAACCTGCTGGATGTCCCTCCGGAGCAGCAAGAGCAGCTTCTGGCAAAGCTCGGAACGACAGCCCGCGAGCAGTTCGACTTCGCCATGTTCAAGAACAAAAATCTTGGGCAGGATCAGCGACCAGAGTTCTTTGCCAGCGTTTATCGCAACTTTCCGCTGGAAGCGAGCGAAGAGAATCGTGTCTGGGGCTTGAAGGCTATGAAGCAAGAAGCAGTCTTGCTGTTAAACCAAGACCGATACCGCGATGCTCTTCACGTTTTCCAACGCATGGCAGAGCAAGAGCCGATTTACGTCGAAGCAAAGGCCTTCGGTTATGCCGGCAAAGCCATCTGCTTAGAGTACCTCAATGAAATTCCTGATGCGGAACGAGCAGCTGCCGATGCTTCGCAGCCGCAATATCTGGAAGCTCTCGAAGATGCCGACCCTGAATTCGCGGCCGTCTTCAAGGAAATCCGTACGCGGCTTTTGTTCGGGCAAACTTAGTCGTCCAGTGCCACTTCGCACAGAACGTCGAGCATGGCCTCGATCGACGAAAGGGCCGCCGACTCTTCTGGAGTATGGTAACCAGTGGTGGGAACCTGAAGGGTTGCTCCTTGGATAGCACCCTCGGACGCTAAGACAACACGGCCCAGTTCGGTACTTCCCAAGGACGAAGGTGTTTTGCCTTCGGCGACGCGTGTCTCATTTTGCTTGGCGATGTACTCGTCTTTGAACAAATAGCGAATGCCGTACTTTTGACAGGCCGTTTCAAGGCGTTGCACCATCTTCGGATTGAAGATCGCATTCGCATCTCGTTTTCGTAATACGACCTGCTGAGCATCTGCCGTAGCGATATCGGGAAACGGACTGGTATCGAGCACTAGTAAGTCTTGGGTCTCAATCCCGCAGCGACGGAACCATTCCAACAAGAACCGCCAGCTTCGGCCTGCTTCTTCCTGGGCAGTGAACAATACCGTTCCTTGGAACCCATGCCGAAACAAATAAATCAACATCGCCGTTGTCAGAACGTTGTCGAGTTGGGCGGAGACGCGTCCGTAGCTCACCGCCAGGCGATCTTGGTAGGCGACCGGGGTGCCTGGCAACACGTGATCGAGGCCTTCGACTTCAAACACGAGGTTTCCCCGGCGTTCGCAGAGGTACGATCTTTTGATGGTCCCTTTGCCCAAGTAGGTACCGCTCCACGGAACGTAGGCTTGAACAAACCGTTCATGAAATCGTTCGGCAATTGTTTGAAAGGTTTGTTCCGAGACCGAATCCCCTAAAAGGTCACCGCGGTTTCTGGCAACGAACGCGGCGTATTGAAATTCGTTGGGCCCAGTACAAATCAGGCCATGTCGGTCAACGTGGGCCGAGATATGCATATGATCAGGACGAGTGCCGCTAGCCACGAGCAAGCCTTCGTAAAGCGTTACTTTGGCGTGCGTTTCCTCAAGTTCCCGCTGGAGGTAACGGAAGAACGCATGCTCCGATCCGACTACCGACGGATGGCGAACCAGCTGTTTGAGGATATCCAGGAAATCGTCGAGGTCAGATTTGGTCACGGGCCTAAGTTCATCGAGCAGGGACAATAGATTTGAGAGAGTCTGTCTCCGCGCATAGTGTAGTAACTTCGGGCACTTTGGGGGAAGAGGAAGACTGCACGCAGAACAGGCCGTTTCCTGGGGCGAAACAGCGAATCGGTGAAAATTCTTTGCCCTCTGCAAAGAACGAGAGGATAATACAGGAGACGTTTTCTTTTTCCCGTGGAGATTATCGCCGTGCGTACCCTATCGATCATGGTTGGTCTGGCACTCTTTGTGGCAGCAAGCAGCGCCGAGGCTCAAGGATTAGGGCAATATCAGTACAAAAGCCGCGGGAACATCTCGGTAGGTCGAGGAGGTTACTCCGACGTGACGGCGCCGAAGTGGAACTCTGGGGGGCGTCACGGAAATCATCATCACCATCAACATGGTGGCGGTTACGGATACGGCTATCCCTATTACGGCAGCTACTGGGGGGGCACAAGTCTAGCCATTGGATTTGGAATTCCGCCAGCGTATGGCTACGGATATGGATATACGTATGGGAATCCTTACGGCTACGGTTATTCGAGCCTCTATCCGTATGGCACCTATTACCGCCCCAGCGATCAGTACATTGAGTACTACTTGCCGCCGACCGAACCGGCCGAGCTGAACTATGGTCCCCAGGCCATGAAGCAGTTTATGGGCTTGCCACGCGACTTTGCCATCGAGCCGCAGCGCAATCAGGCGTTTGAATCTCTCGTGACGCCGCTACCTAGCCCATTGCAAGTCGACGCGGCCAAGCCGATAACAATCGAGCAACCTAGCGAACAAGCTGTCGAGAGAGCGGAGCATTTCATCCAAGCGGGAGATAACCTGTTTCAACAGCAGCGTTATCAGGAGGCCTTGGGGCGATACAAAGATGCGGTCGCGGCTGCCCCTGGATATGCTGAGGCCCATCTTCGAAAGGGGCTCGCTTATCTTGCTACGAATCGTCCTGACGAAGCGATCGAATCGATCGAGCTTGCTGTGCAGCAAAACCCAGAAGTCGCTAATACCAGCCTGACGTTGGATGCTTTGTTGGGGAACAACGGGCTTGCGAAAACATCGATCATCGAGGCGAACGCCCGGCGTGCCGTGGCCGATCCCCAAAATCCAGAGTACCTCTTCTGTGTCGGTATCTTGTTGTACTTCGACGGGGACAAGGACCAGGCGCAGCGATGCTTTGTCGCGGCGCTGCAAGCTGGTGGCGATTCTGACTACATTGATGCGTTCGCGAAGCAGATTCCGTCAGCGACAACCAATCCCGTGGGATTCGATCTGTAGATTGGTCGGAAGTGCCCAGAATGTGGGCCTCTATGATTGGCGCGGCTCTTTTCCTGCCGAATAATCGACGGTTTCCCGCGAATAGTACGGGAGGCGGATTGTGCCGCCAGCAGTGGCGACATGCCTGTGACGATATTCGATCGATGCCAACTAAGGAGTCTGGCTCTATGAAAATTGGAAAGCTATTGTTGATCTTGTGTGCTTTGGCCGTGCCATTCACGTTGAGTGGTTGTAACTCGGCCAAGCCTGATGCAGACGCCGGCCATGCCGATCATGATCACGATCATGGTGAAGAAGGACATGACCACGACGATCATGATCACGCTGAAGGTGGTCACAGCCACGAACTTGGACCGCACGGTGGTCACTTGATCGAGCTGGGTGGCGAAAAGTACCACCTGGAGTGGGACCACGATGACGAAGCGAAGATTTTGACGTTCTACGTTTTGGATGGTGCGGCCAAAGAAGAAGTCGCGATTGCTGGCGACAACATCACCATCAACGTTACGGTGGATGACGCCAAGCAAGACTTTGCGGTTCCAGCGGTTCGCAAAGAGGGAGAAGAAAAGACGGCCAAGTTTGAAACGAAAGACGCCGATCTTTTCGCTTTGGTGACTGCCGACGAAGCCAAAGCCACCGTTTCTTTGGAGATCGAAGGAACGCCGTTCGAAGGCGAAATCGAGCATCACGCTCATTAATCGACCACGAACTAACGTTCTTATAAAAAAACGCGATGCTACGTGCATCGCGTTTTTTGTTTCTTGACTACAACAATAAGCCTGACGTTATCGTCGGCCTGATGCTGCCCAGGCCTGAGCCAACTGGGATGGCGTCATATTGAACGCCGACTGGAAAGCTTCATCAAACTCGGTTCCCTGGCGAAGCGAGTTCATCATGGCATCAAACGAGTTGCCACGACCCATGATCGCTTTCAGGAACGCATAGCTGACGACGGATGTTTGATCTGGCGACAAGCGATTCATCACGAAATCGTCCGGCTTGTTCATTGTTGCCAATGCCGATTCGATTTGGTTGTCCCATTCGACAACGCGAGGGTCTTTCTTACTCATTCGAGAAGCAACCACACGGCCAACACCGTCAGCGAACCATTCCGGGACACTTCCATTACCCAGCGCGGCGATATGGCTCGAGGCGATCAACTGTCCCAGCAAGACATCCAACTCGTATTCATCTTCCGATGGAACTTGAATCGAGCCGTAGGCATCCGTGACATCGTATCGGTAATGTCCCTTCCAGTTGGCCGGTAGATCACGTCGCTCGGTCATGTTGCCGAACTCGGCATAGTCGTAACGCTTGTTGAAGAAGTAAAGCGTCATTTTGCCCTTAACGAGCGGCTGGCCTGCGGGGATCTTCAAGATGGTACGGACTTTGTCGGCCGACTTATCCGCTTCTGTGACGTACTGTTTGAGCGTTTCCTCGCCCATTGTGCCGAATGCCAGGAAGTTGGAGCCGTCGACCTTGGCCGAGGTCACGTTCGGCATACCAAGGCTCCATTTCTGTTGGCTGCTTTCGGCTCGCATCGCGGCAAGTTGTTCGTGCGTCGCTTTCTTAGCAAGAGCAATCTGATTGATCCGCTGCATGGTCTCGTCGTTGGCTGAGTCGCCGTCGAACTTTCCACCTTCGCGAATCCACGTTTCAATCTTGGCGATCTGGTCGGCCGAGAGCGGTGGGCCGTTTCGTGGCATGCGGCCATTTCCGGTGGCTTTGATCAAGCGGACGATCATGCTGTCTTCCGGCTTGCCGGGTACGAATGGAGCACCACTGTCGCCACCGCGGATGAAGCGAGCGAAGTTATCCATTCCCAAGCCGCCTGGCGGATTATTGCCGCTATGGCAGTTCACGCAGCGATTGGCCAAGACACCGGCAACGTCCATCCCGAAGCTGACTTGCTCGTTTCCGCTGGCCGACATCACTTCCAGTTCCATCATGGCCGCTGGATTTGCCGCGGCGCCAGACTGGCCAATCGGAGCTTTCGGGTCCGTGCCGTCGAACTTGGCTCCTTCTTTGATCCATGTCTTGAGTGCGGTCAGTTCAGGGGGACGAACGCTTCCGCCACCGCGAGGCATGTCGCCCGATTCAATCGTCTCAATCAATCGACTGCCAATGTCATCGCCAGGAAAAATCACCGTACCAGCGGCAGGACCCTTCATGAGATTCTCGAACGTATTCGCAGCGAAGCCACCTCGGCTGCCGGTGACGTGGCAATTACCGCAGCGGGCAATCAAGATCGGTGCGACATGTTTTGTGAAGCTGATATTGGCGGTGGGAAACGTGGTCGGAAGAGGTGCCGGGGCTGCCGGTGGGGTTCCCGGAGCAGCGGGAACGTTGAACATCATTTCACCGGCCGGGGCAACAGCCGACGCGGTAAGTGGTTTAAGCGTATAACCTTCGAGTTCTAGTATGCCGTGCGAGACCGCCAGACTTTCGGCAAGTTTTTGAAGTTCGGCGGTTACTTCGGCATCGCCTGCGACGCCGAGCTTCTCCATGCGTGACTGAATATCACGAACGAGTTCAACCGACTCGGTCACCATGCCGCGTTTCAGGAAATTCGAAGTCTTGCGAATATCAAGCTTCAATGCCTGAAGCTGCATTCGCTGTTCTTCATTCGGTGCCCCTTGCGCTGTCGAGGCAAGCGTGAAACCCAGAACAAGGAGAATGACCGCCGTGGTGAGGGTAGGGGATTTGGACAATGTTCGGCCCTATCGGAGTCGGTAAACGTTTGAAATCAAGAAGCGTCGATGCCTGAGGCTATCGTAGCGAGAAGCGAGGATCGATGCACCTGGAATGAACGTCGACGAAGCAGGAATGTACCCACAAACGCTAGGACAGCGAGCAGTTCAATATCGCTAAGCCTAGTGCATGCAACCATTTGCTAAGAAAGCATAGCTTACAGCAAGACTACGTGCTGTGATGGCGGCGGACCACCTTTTTGGCGGCCCTTTGAGCGAGCTGCTTGCGGCGACTGGGACGATAGCCATATTCGATGGCGAACCATTCAGCGTAGCGTTCTCGGGCCAGGTAGTTGTTGTTTCGCGTATCCAACAAGTGACCCAGTTCGTGAATCAGTACGTTGTTAAGATAGAAGTCCTTGATGGTGTCTTCGGTCCATTCCAGACGCCAATAGCCATCTTCGTCTTCTTCCCAGACCGCTCCGAACATCTTGGCTTCAACCACTTGCTCTGGTCGAGGAGGATGCGGAAAGTACTCGATCAACGACTCGTCCATCGGGTAGAGGTAAATCGCTGCACCCCACTGCATTCCATAACATGGAAAGCTGAGCTTCTTTTTGGTAAGCCGGCTTAGCTGAACGACTTCCAGCCCTTCCAGCATCCACTCAGGCAACTCTTGAAGGCGTGATCGAATCTCTTCTTCCGTCAAAACGTGACAAAAGCCTTCGCCGGGCGACTGATAGATGAACTTGTAGGCCGAGCCGGTATTGCCGACTGGTTCGTGCCAATCTTCCGGCGGCACGAAATAGCCATCGTTCGAGGTACGTCCAGACTCAGCTCCACGACGACGCGACGCTTGGGCGGGCAAACGAAAATCGCGTGACGCGACTTTCGTCTTCGCCACTTTCGTATGCGTGATGCCTCGGTGTGACATGCGTGCCATGGAATTCTCTTGGTTAGGCCTGTCGAGCGATCGTCAAACGTTCACTCGTGGAGTGGATCTAGTCGGCTTTCCTGCGACGTGCGGAACCGCGAATTCCATTTCTGGTCGGAGTTCGTACGGAAGCCAAAAGGCTCCGTTGATCTTCTACCTTATCCTACGTCGCGGTCCGAGCAGATTTCAAGCGATTTTGCTAAGTTGCTATGCAGTAATAGTTTAGCGTTTTGCTTGCACAGGCCATTCAGACCCGATAGGCCTCAGATTCAGGCCTGAATAGAGATGTCAAGATACCTCTGTGGAGGGTGTTCGGCATGTCATGCTGGGTGGCGAACCTGACATGACCTAAGATGTTCGAGCTTCAAGATTGACCTTTTTGATGTCTTTCGGCTGCGAATCCTCTTCGGCTGTTTGATAGCTGATGGCAATCAAAATACCGATGAGCATGAAGAGCACAGCGACGACGATCCAGATAATTGCTGGAATCCCCTGCACGGTCGCGTTGAGATCAACGTTATCCGTGACGCTGGATTGAGACGCCGCACGCCGTTTCTTGGCTTCGGCGGCTTGGCGTTCTTCCGCTTGTTGTTTTAGTTCTGCCGAAGAGATCAACAGCGAACCACCCACGTCACTCGCAGGTACGTCCATCGCGAAAGGATCTTCTCCCGCGAACTCTTGCGAATCGAAGAGCGACGAACTGGAAGTCGACGCAGGAGCATTGGAATAGAATTCGTTTGCATCGTCGTTATCGAGCGGCTTCGCGACCGGAAGGGAATCGGTTCCGGGACTCGCAGGTCGCGGAGGGTTGGGCCGCGGCGACGTATCGTTCGATCGATCGGCCACCGTATCTCCAATGGCCGGATCGAACTTACTTGAGGAAGGGGAGTCCCGCATGTCAGGCGGCAGCAAGTCATCGACGTCATACGTTGACCCGCCAGATTGTCCGGAAGGACCGGTTCGGCGGCTGGACTGATGAGCCGCACGCGAGCGATCGGCAGCTTGTTGAGCCGCAACGGAAAGAATGGCGGAACCAGGCTGTTCGTCAGCGTGTGTCGGTTCGGTTCCGCGTGTTTCCATCCAGGATCGCAGTTCCGCGGCCACTTCCGAAGCGTTGGTAAACCGATCCTCAGGCTGCTTGGCGATCATCTTCTCGCAGATTTTTTGCAGCGAAGGAGGGCAGTTGGGCCGTGACTTCTTAATTTTATCCGGCATCACGCTTTGATGCTTCGCGATCCGCTGAGCTAAGCTGCCTTCCGGAAATGGAGGATGTCCGGTCAACAGGTAATATAAGGAACAGCCGAGACTATAAATATCGACTCGATGATCTACTTTATGGCTGTTGACCGCTTGTTCAGGAGCCAAATAGTCGGCCGTGCCGAGCACGTTTTCTTCGTGGGCGATCGTCAGCGAGGCTTTATCGTCCTGTTTGATTCGAGCCAGTCCCATGTCCAGAATCTTGACGACACCCCGATCATCCAGCAAAAGATTCGCTGGCTTAATGTCACGGTGAACGACCTCTTTATCATGAGCATGCTGCAAACCATCGGCAGCTTGAGCGATATAATCGGCGGCCGCTTCGAAAGGAACCGGGCCATTTTCGCGGACAACCTGCTGGAGATCTTTCCCAGGGACATACTCCATCACGATGTAATGTGTATTGTCTTCGTTATCGACGTCGAAGGCGCGGACGATGTTCGGATGGTCCAAATGGGCGGCCGCTTGAGCTTCCAAGTGGAATCGGGCCAGGTACGAAGCGTCGTTAACCCTGCGTCGCGGTAGCACTTTAATGGCTACTTTGCGGTTCATCAGGGTATGCTCGGCCAAGTAAACGCTACTCATCCCGCCGGTACCCAAGTGCTTCAGCAGACGGTACTTGGAGAGGAAGAAGCCTTTATATTTGCCGTTTCGGAGTTTCTCACAGTGCCAAGATGTCAGCAAATCCTTCTCGACGAAGTACTTCTGAAGCACATCGATTTCGGCGGGAAGTTCTCCTTCGTTGCTAGCGCGTAGCTCTTGAACCGCTTCTTCGAGAACGGTTTCCTGGACGAGCTTGCTCTTTCCGATCAGCTCGATAAAACGCTGCGAATCAACAACCGGTGGCATGCCAACCTAATCATTCGCTAGGAAGGAGAGGGCACGTTTATAGGGTGCACACCTTTACTTCCTTGGCTTAAGGATCGAAAATTCCCTTGTCAGGGAAAGTCGTTAGACAGATTCAAAGTATAGACTAACAAAGACATAATGCTCTAAACAACAATCGATGGCAATTTTCGTCCGATTGAAAGCCGTACGAAACAGCCCCTCAATAAAGAGGTGAAAATCGACTCCCTACATCCAATCGTAGGGGCCTGCGTTGGGTAGGATCGAGCGTGTCTTCAACGAATCTTCACAAGGTGATCGATCCGTGAGTTCCAATTCCAATCCACAATATGACGCTTCGGTCGTTATCTATACGCGTGAGGGATGTCATTGTTGCGATAACGCGGTAGGTTTGGTCCAAAATTTCGTTTCGGACATTACGTTAGTCGATATCGATGCGGACCCTGTTCTTACGCAGAAATTTAACACCACCGTTCCTGTCGTCGAAATAAACGGCAAAGTCCGCTTTCGTGGCAAAGTATCGCCCATGCTGCTTCGTCGCGTTCTCGAAGCAGAAGCCAAGCCGATCGACACGAAGATCTCTTCCTAAACAAACCCGCCCCTCGCTGATCGATTCGGCCTTCCCCTGATAGGTTTCGTCTTGCCGCCGACTGACTCTAGTTCTCCAGATTTTGTGCTCGTCGGTGGAGGTGTCATCGGGCTATCTATCGCCTACGAGCTCGCGGGACGTGGGCACCAGGTAACGCTGATTGAAAAAGGAGAGCTTGGCCGTGAAGCCTCTTGGGCCGGAGCAGGCCTATTGCCGCCGGCGAACGAACAAGACGCCTGGGAACCGCAGGAGCAGCTGCGCGGATTGAGCCATCGACTATTTCCAGAGTGGTCGGCCCAGCTTCGCGAAGAGACCGGAATCGATAATGAATTCGAGATTCCTGGCGGACTCTATCTGGCCCGCGATCCCGGCGAGGCTGCCTCACTCCGCATGGCTTGCGTGCAATATGAAGAGGAAGGGGTTGAAGTCCAGCGGCTCACTCTCGAGCAGCTTGCGATGCGTTTCCCTCATCTTCAGGCCGATCAATCGATTCGAGAGTGCGTATTTTTGCCGGGCGAAGCGGTTGTTCGCAATCCGCGACACCTTCAAGCCCTCGTGGCCGGATGTCAACAGCGAGGGGTGCAGTTTCTGGAACAGACCGAGGTATCTCGCTGGAATTTCCAAGGCGAGAAGTTGGTCTCAATAGAAGCTCGGCAGCAGCAGCTTTCGCCCAAAGCCGTTTGCTTGGCCACCGGAGCATGGTCGCAACTGCTTGCCGATCATGTCCTCGATCAGGGGCACTTCACAGGAATTATGCAGCGGCCTGAGATCGAGCCGATACGAGGGCAATTGGTTCTCTTGGATGCTGGTGAACGGTTTTTCTCTGCCCCGGTTAACGAAGGCATTCGCTACATCGTTCCACGCCGCGACGGATTAGTTTTGGTCGGAGCAACCGTGGAAGAGGCCGGTTTCGACAAGTCGACCACTGCAGAAGCGATCGAAGACTTAACGCAGTTCGCACGACAGTGGATTCCGCAACTGCGTGAAGCATCTGTCGTCAAAGCATGGTCAGGCCTGCGACCGGCAAGCGTCGATCGTATCCCTTATCTCGGAAAATTGCCTGGCATGGAGAACGTGTTTCTCGCCGCTGGTCACTATCGCAGCGGATTGCATTTGTCGCCTGCGACGGCTGTCGTAATGGGGCAGCTGATGTGTGGTGAAGATCTTTCGATCGATCTTCACCCATTTCGAGTTAACCGAGCTTAACGGCAGCTTAAGTGGCTGCGGCGGCAGCTCCCCACATGCGTCGGACTTGGGTCGAGATTGTCGATGCGGCATCGTCAAGCGAGAATTGCCGATCGACGTTTCCTTCCAGGAAGGCGACTTTATTCATGCCATAAACGTCCGACGTCGCTTCGTCTTGTCCGAGCACGAACCCCCCTCCAGATCGAACCGCTCCGCAGCCATCCGATCCGTCGCGGCCCATGCCTGTCATGATGACGCCCAGGATCCGGTCTCGGTAAATCTTGACAGCCGATGTCATCATCACATCAACCGAAGGGCGATGACCGCTGACGAAATCGCCGTCCCGAACCAAAAGCTTGCCCCCCTTGGCTCCATGACGAACAACTTCCAAATGCTTTCCGCCTGGGGCTAAGTAAGCATGTCCCGGAAGAAGAACATCGCCTGTTTCGGCTTCTTTCACTTCGATTTGCGAGATCGAGTTCAATCGTCCCGCGAAGGCTTTCGTGAAGTTCGCAGGCATATGCTGTACGATCACGATCGGTGGCAGGCCCTGCGGTAAGATCTCGAACATCGATGCCAGTGCCGGTGGTCCGCCGGTCGAGATCCCAAGGGCAATCAGTTTGTCGGAAACCGGCAAGTCGGTCGGTGGCAGACGCTTGGGAACCGAGGCTTTCGCTTCATGGTTCAAGCCAAGTTTTTCGCGTCGCTGCTTTCGGCGTTCGGCACGCTCGCGGCGCATTTTGAGTACCTTGCCGACGTCGGTATTGGCCACCAGGCGAATCTTACGGCAAAGCTCGGTACGTAACGTCGTTTCCGCTTCTCGCAGGCCTTCTGGCTTGGCAATGTAATCGATCGCCCCTCGATCGAGCGCTTCCAGCGTGATCTGGCCGCCCAGCTGAGTGGTGGCGCTAACCATGATGACGGGAATGTTTTGCTCCGAGAGAATCGCGTCGAGCGTTTCCAGGCCGTCCATCTTCGGCATCTGCACGTCCAGCGTGATCAGATCTGGCTTAAGGGAACGTGCCTTTTCGACTGCTTCTTTACCGTCGGATGCAGTCCCGATCACTTGGATGTCCCCTGTCTCTTCCAAGAGATCCGAGATCAGAGTTTGAATCAGTCGTGAGTCGTCGACAACGAGAACTCGAATTGTGCGTTGGACCATTTTCCTGCCCTACAGTCCTGAACCATTTGAGATCGACAGCCAAGGGGCATGCTGTTATCGAATCCTGGTTTCAAATTAAAAGCCCCAAAAAACGTAGGTTACTTAGCCCGAGCGATGCTTCCGTCGCGCTAAACCACAACGATTTTTTCTGTCCTGGTCCTAACTGAGGGGCGAAGAGTCGTTTCTTCCTTATAATCGTTACCATGGGCCCGTATTTCTGAGGTGTGTGTACCCTGGGTCGAACATGTTTCCTCTTGCGACAAAGGCCATCGGATGGCAATAGATACCCCCGCACACATCGTTATTGTCGGAGCCGGACCGATCGGTATCGAGGCCGCTTTGTATGCTCGCTTCCTGGGTTACAAAGTCACCCTGCTCGATTCAGGGGAGGTCGGAGCCCATCTAAAAGCATGGGGGCATGCTCCGATGTTTACCCCTTTCGGAAGTAACAGCACACCGCTGGGAAAGTCGGCCCTTTCGGCTCAGCGGCAAGATTACGGGCCGCCCAGCGACGACGCGATGCTCACTGGGCAACAGTTTCTGGACCAGTATCTCTTACCGCTGGCCGAGACCGATCTGATTGTGGATTGCCTGAAATTGCATCACACGGTGATCTCGATCGCGCGTAAGTCGCAAACGAAACAGGAGAATCAAGGGGACGAAGCCAGGGCTGATACACCCTTGGTAACGTTGGCGAAAGATCGTGACGGACACGAGCATGTCTTCGAGAGTGAAGTGGTGCTCGACTGCAGTGGAGTGTATGGCCAAGCCAACTATCTTGGCTCCGGCGGAAATCCGGCGCTGGGAGAACTGGCGGCACGCGAGCACTTCGGTTGCGGGCTGCTCAACTTGAAGGGGAAAGATGCCGAGCGATATGCCAACCAGCAAGTCTTAGTCGTCGGGGCAGGGCTTGCCGCGGCGACCAATATCTGTGAGTTGAGCAAGCTCGCACGCGAGTCGCTGGAGACGCACATTACCTGGATCACGCGAGAAGCCAACGCTCCTGGGCAAAGTGGTCCCGTTGCGGTGCCAGCCGACGATCCTCTACCGCAGCGGACGAAGATCGCCTCCGAAGCCAATCGCCTGGTCGTTGAGGAAAATGGTCACTTGGCTCATTGGCCAGAAACGACGATCGAAGCAGTTCACTACGAACCCCAAAACAGCCACTTCCACGTTACCCTTGCCGGCAAGCATAGCGGGGTGCATACGTTCGATCGCATCGTAGCCAATGTCGGCTGCCGTCCAAATTTGGAAATGCTCCGCGAGCTTCAAATCGATCTGCGCGACTCGACCGAAGGCATTGTGAATCTCGTTCATTCCGAGCCCAACTTTTACATTCTCGGAGCCAAGAGCTTCGGTCGTGATTCCAGCTACGTTATCTCCGACGGGCTCGATCAAATCCGCCAGGTGTTCGCAATTCTCGGCGATCGAGAAGACCTCGATTTGTATGCTCAACCACTTGGGAAATCGAACGAGGCATAAACCGATTTGTCCGTAGAAAGTCTGTCCCGCGATATCGAAGATTCAACGTCCAGGGGCTTGCTGCAGTATGCCGATGCTATCAGGTAATTTGTGATCAAAGTTTGATCAATCTTGAACGAATGTTCGTCTATGGTTCTCGGGGCGATGGCGTTTCGGCCGAGAAAATCAGGGAAAACGCCTCGATTCCGTGCCAACCATTTCTTCGAGCGTTTCGTACAGCTTGGCGTGCGTCGAGCATCTCGATCGCTTATAGTACGGGAATCCAAAAATCGGATACCTCGCAAGATAAGCCCCCACTGAATCGACTAAGGCCTGAAGATGAGTCTGCCTGCGGTATCGAAAACAATTGTTGGAGCCCTGTTTGTTCTGTTCGCCATCACGGCGGTCGGGCTGGAAACATCGTCGGCTGAAGATACTGACCGCGAGCAAATCATCCGCCGTTGGGTTCGGCAACTCGATGCCAATCAATTTGCCGCGCGTCAAGAAGCGGCCGAAGAGCTAACCAAGCTCGGCAAAGATGCCATTCCCGCCATCGAAAACGCGGCCCTGACAGGAACCGGAGAAGTCGCAAGCCGCTCGGTCGACTTGCTGAAGAACTTTGCCGGCTCGCCTGACGAAGAAACATCTACGCTCGCGTTGTCCTCCCTGAGACGTCTTGCTGCCAGTGGCAATCAAACGGCCGGCTATATCGCCAAAGAAGCGATCGAACAACTCAAACGAAAACTTGGCCCTCATCGCATTGCCGAGGACGCCCCCCAGCAGCCGCCGATCATGCCGGCCGGCAACTTCAATCGCTCGGTCCGGATCTCGAACAATGGCAACGGCGAAAAGACGATCGACGTCACCGAGAACGGCCAGCGTGTCGTCGCTCGCACTTCAGCCAACGGCCATGTCTGCGTCACGTTCCACTTGCCCAATGGGAAGCAGGAAACGGTCGAAGCCGAAAGTGTCGATAAGCTGCGAGAAAAAGACGCCGCAGCGTTTGCCAAGCTGGAAGAGCTGACCAAGATTGTCGACGCCGGTCCTCGCCGACTTCCTCAAATGGAAAACATGCCACGCGTGCATGTCCGTGTTCCGCGAGCTCGTGAAGGGGTCGATCCTTTTGCTGAGATGGATCAACAGATCGAAGCGATGCGTGCCCGGCATGAACAGTTTCTCAACGACATGCAGCAAAACATGCGTGTCCGCCGCTTGGATGCCGACGTTCGTGTGAACCGCAATGCCGTGAGTGACGAGCAACTGAAAGAGGTTCGGGAACGACTTTCCGCAACGCTCAAGCGGATCGAACAAGCAGAAGCGAACGATATCGATTCGGTCGATCTTCAACGACTCGACGACGCGCTCAAGCGAATCGAATCGACGCTCGACGCTTCTTAATCGTCCGTTTTCCGGGGCGAAAGAATTCTCCACTGTACACGAGCCGCCTGCACTTCCGGCTTGTGGATCTCGTAGGTTCGCTCCGGCACCGACTCGACGAAGTTCTGCACGACCTGATCCGCATACGACTCGCTGCCACGGATGATCAGAAAAACGCGACTGTCCGCGTTCGAGTTGGCCAAATAGCTCGGCGTCGCTTGGCCAGGGTCGGTGTATGTCAGTCCAAACGATTGCCCTTCGTGCGACGGCAACGCATAGATCGACTCCACGGGCAATCGGGCATATGTTTCCCATAAATCGAGATCGTCTAGGTCGAGCCGAAGGATGTCCGATTCGATCAGACCTGCGGAAATCAAAACGTCGGTAGTTGCTTCATTCGCTTTCAGTTCTGCCGAAGCAGCGTGAACGACCGTCCGCCAATCTTCTCCTCGCATCGGCCCCAAGTAGGCAGGCGTTCGCCAAGCCAACGCGATGCCCAATCCCAACAAGATCGCCCCCCGTCGCCACCATGGCGGCGGAATCAAAACGGCTGTTGCGGCAAACAACAGTGGAATGAGACTCTCGGATGAAATCAGGTATCGTCCGAAAAACAGTGCCGCGATATCGGTGGCCGTTGTGACCCAGCCGATGGCAATCGGCACGATGACAACCGCCAGCAGCAAAACCAGACGCCGTATTTCTGCCGATGCCCAGCCAAGGTTTTGCCATCGTCCCATGGCAATCGCCAAAACGGAAACAGGGGCCAAACAAGCGAACGCGGTTCGCCAGCGACGCCATTCGTTCCACGACGTGGCCGAGATAAAGCTGGCCCAGTTCTCTCGTCGCTCGAAGATGTTCATCAAATGAGGCAGGCTGATCAATACGGCCACAGCGACGCACGCAATCGCTCCGAGCAAACGAATACGCGTCGCACGATGGTTCGCCAGTCCCAGCAGTACGATGGCCAATGTACCGGAGAACAGCAGCGTGCTGTAATGCAAATAGAAACTGACGATGGTGACCAAAGTCAGGCCAATCCAATCGCGCCGCCGATCCTTTTCCAGTGCGTTCCATGCGAAAGCAACTTGAGCAATCGCCGCCAATTGGACGAGACCGTAAACGCGTGCTTCGGTTGCAAAGAAGATCCAATCGACATCGACGGTCGCCAGCATGCCGGCGGCTAGGGCAATCCAGCTGCTGCGTGTCCAGCGGTGAGCAATCCCAACGATTCCCCCTACCGCACAGACGCTACCGATCAGCGACGGCAGACGCAGTGACCACTCATGCAGACCGGTTAGCTGCGTTCCCAGCCAAACGAGATAGAAGTAGAGCGATGCCTGATTCCCCATCGCAGCGCGTTGCGGGACATCTTGAATCGCATCCGAGACCACCCAGGCCGTATGAAGCTCGTCAACCCAAAGGCTTTCCGAGATCGCCGGCAAGCGAAGAGCAACAGCCACCATCGCGAGGCTACTTGCCAATAGCGCAGTCGTCCGCCACGAAGGAATATCAGGGGACGGACTTGGCTCGTTGGTGCTCACGCCGATTGATTCTAATAGGCACAAGCGTCGCCGCCAGGGCAGGGGGGCGTTTATTCAGGAACGACGGTGACCAATTCGTCGTGGATCGATTCAACTTGAGCGGCGTCGATCTGGCGAATTTCTTCTGCATAGCCAATTAGCAAGGCCAAGTCGCATAGGCGATTGATTTCACGCGGATTGCCTCGCGTGATCTCGAATAGTCGCTGGAGCCCTTCCGGCACGAAGATTTCCCCTTCGCATCCCGCCACACGCAGGCGATGCGTGACATAGGCCGCCGTTTCGTCTGGCGTAAAGCAACGCATCAGCGACTTGACACCGATACGGCTTTCCAGCGAAGGAAAACGTTCGATCGCAGGAATAATCGCCGTTTGACCGACAAGTACCAGCGTCAGATCGAGTTTGCCGTCGGTCTCGAAATTGGTCAGCAGGCGCAATGTTTCCAGCGAAGAATGATCCGACAGCAAATGGGCATCGTCCACAACGACGACCGCATGATGGCCTGACCGAGTATTTTCGGACAGGAACTGTTGAAGCTGCCAGATGCTTTCGCTGGGGCTACGTTGCGATTCGCCGGAACGTTGGCCACGGCCAAGGTTCAGCAGCAGGTAGGGAATCAGTGAATCGCTCGGCAGTTTTGGGAAAACAAGATGTGCCTTCGGCGAAAACGACTCGGGAAGCTGCATCAGCAACGTGCGAGCGAGCAAGCTCTTGCCCAAGCCACATGCTCCCGCAAGGATCGCGGCACCGCGGCGATTTTCGACTGCGTAACGAAGCTTCAAGAGCGCGGCCTGGGCAGACTCGGCCGGGTAATACGACGCTTCCGAGTAAGTATTCTCGAAGGGGCGAGTCTTGAGTTTCCAGTACGCTTCGTACATTCGTGCTTCCGCTGGTTGCCTAACGCTGATTATCGCCAGAAGTTGTCGGCGATTCCGATCACGTTGATCTTACGCTGCTGCAGCTTCGGCAGGATTTGGCTCAGTTCCTGATCGTGTGTGCCGCGAGCATCGCGAACGACCAGCACACTATTCAGCAATGCAAGTCGTTGCCAAACTTCTGGACGATCGCCGCCATCCCACAGGACAACATCGAAATCGCTGGCAAACTGTTGGAGCTCGTTCGCCGAGAGATCACCCAGTTGGCGGTAACCGGCCGGCAAAATGGCGATTGGCTGATCGGCAGCTTGGATCATGCCTTCGTACAACGTTTCGGCTGGTTCGGTGTCGGCCGGATAACCTTCGGCAAGTCCCAGGCGAACCGTCAGGCTTTCGGTACCGCTACCTTCGTCGATGATCAGGACGCGGCGGTTCTGCGAAGCCAGTAGCTTGGCCAGGCAAGCAGTCATCGTCGAGCAGCCACATCCTTCGCCCAGCGAAACAAGAGCAAGCGACTTCACGCTTCCCGAAATGCTGTTGGCAAGCGATTCCCATTGATCTTGGCAGAGATCGAGAATCATGTCGGTCTCTTCCGGCCAGGCCAGCGTTTCGGTTTCCCATTTAGGATGGGCCAGGCGGCGCTGACGGTAAGCTGGTGCCGGAGTAGCAACTGGTTCAGCTGCAGGAGCTTCGTCGGTCGATTCTTCCACTTCCGCTGCACTCGAAGTAGGAAGCGTGTTAGTGACGAACGTGAAACCTTCTTCCGTTTCTTGGGCGGCTGCCTCCGTGGACTGAGGTTCCCACTGGTCGATCTCGACCGTTGGCGTTGGAAGGTCCGCTTTTTCCGCAGCGGGTTTCGAGGCCGAAACGGGATGAACCGGCGTATGTTTGCGACCGGCTCGTGCCATCAAGCGATCGAGGGCTTCCGAAACGGCGGCCGTGTTTTTAGCGGCCAACTCGAATTCGTCTTGGGTAGGTTCCCCGGCTCCGTTTTCGGATGCTGACGATTCGTCGTACGAACCGACCAGCGGCGAACCAGGCATATCGATCCGAATGCCCTGATTCTTCCAGTGCTGCAGTTCGCTAAGAGTTGGCTTGCGGGTCATCGTGCGAACCGAAGCCGATGGCGTTTGCTGGGAAGATTGGGATTGGTTCATAACTGGTTCCACCATTGAGGCCGTGGCGTCTGCCGTGGGGCCATGTTGTTCCGAGGTGTAAGCACGGATAAAAGCGCGATCAAGCTGGCTCATTACCGGGTTTCCATATCAAGACGCTCGACGCCACCGAGACGTGCTCGCGGCTGGTTGGCCTCTTGAGGAATGGCCGAGCCTGGGTAAGGACCGTACCCGTAAACGTCGTTTTGATTCGGCATGCTTGGCATGTTGTTCTGTGGCGGTTGGTTGTTCACCACTGGCAGATCGGCCTGGTACTGTGGACCTTCGACAATCTGCGGTAACTGCGAACTGGTTGGCAGCGAGTTGCCCGAAGGATTTCGCTCGGCCAGCTTGCCTTCCTGAAGCATCCAGTGACGTTCAGCCGAATTTGGATTGGCCGAAGGGTACTGCGACGTTCGAGGAGCGTTCAATTTCATCGATGGTGCCGACGATGGCTGCGAAGGACCGCCGTCGAACGAAGGAACATAGGCTTCCGTTGGAGCACCGCCATAGCTAGGCGAATAGGAATCGTCTGCTGGTGCTTCAAAGTCAGGGTTTTTGTTCGACGGACCAAACTGCGGGATGTACGTGTCTGCAGGAGCTTCGTTGGCAGGCATCCCTTCCACAGGGTTGTTATAGTTGCCAGCCGGTGGAGCGTAGTCCAGCTCGTCGGCGGTAGAAATGTTAGGTAGTTGGGCCTGATGCGATGGGTTCGACATCGCTGGGCTTGGCGAGATGTCTCGCGACGGTGCCGAAGCCATTTGCGGAACACTGGAAGAACCCATTGGTTCCAGCGTAATTGTTTCATTTGGATCGCTCGCGGCCGGATTGCCGTCCCAAGTCGGGGCAGGGCCCAGTTCGCCGGTGTCGACAAACAGCTCTTGCTCGACTTCGCTGACGGGAGGTTCTTCGCCACCGCCACCGCTGGAAAGTGCCCAGACGCTGACAAACAGAAGCGAAACGGCCATCCCGCCGAGGGCAAGTCGGTTCTTCCACTGCCCGCTGATTAACGAAGCACGTCGCTGAGTGCGACCTTCGCTGGAGTTGTGGATATAGCTTGGCTTGGTTGGACCGAGAGGATCGTTCTTCGCCGATGGCGCCGCAGCAGGGACGACCGGAGTCGGTGGCAAGTCGGCAACCGGTTCCGGCATTGGAATCGGTGCGGCAGCGGTATGAACCAGCAAGCTATCGTCCGATTCGATTTCGTGCGGATCTTCTCCCAGCAGGTTCGAGACCCAGTCTTCCTGTGGTACGGGGGCCTCTTCCACTGGCGGCTGCCAGGTCAGGTCCTTCACACGGATTACGATCGGATGACCGTAGAAGGTACCTTGAGAGTCTTGGTGATCACGGTTTTGGGGAGTTCCCAATGGTTTCGTCATCGTTTCGGCTTCCTTGCCTGACGTGAGATCGACGCACAACGGCCACGCGCTGATTGTGGCCCGTTGTCCTATCCATCGGTTCGGTTTGTAACGGTCTTTAGCTCTAGATAAGAAAAATCAAGGATTCTGGCTAGGTAAACTTTAGCGATTAGCTGCCAATCCCTGCCGGTTGTGACCAAACCGGAAATTTGGGATATTTGGTAGGTTTGAAGCATAGATTTTTCCTTGCCAAGGAACGGGATGCTATCTGACAGCACGGCAGCTGACAGCACTCAACTCGTTCTGTGGCAGGCATTTCAGTTCTCCGGAAGCAGCCCATGCCAGGTCCCCGATTCGCCGGCCGACAGCACCCGATCTTCGACGACATTCAAAAACGGATTCTGATTCTCGATGGTGCCATGGGGACCATGATTCAGAAGTTCAAGCTGACCGAAGCGGATGTCCGTGGCGAGCAATTCGCTAACGAAGAAAAAGACCTTCGCAATTTCAGCGATCTGCTTTGCTTGACGAAGCCTGACATCATTGAAGGCATCCACCGCGACTTCCTCGAGGCGGGCGCCAACATTATCGAAACGAACACCTTTGGTGCTACCCCGATTGCCATGGACGAGTTCGCACTAAGCGAATCGCTGGCAACCGACATCAATGTCGCCGCGGTCAAGCTGGCCAAGAAGGTGGTCGACGAATACAACGACCGCGATCCCGATAACTTGCGTTACGTGGCCGGGTCGATCGGCCCGACAAGCAAAACGGCTTCGATCTCGCGACGCATCGAAGACCCTGGCTTCCGCGACGTCACGTTCAATCAGTTGGTCGATTCGTACCTGGTGCAGATCGATGCCATGGTGCAAGCGGGCGCTGATATTCTCTTTCCTGAAACGACGTTCGACACGTTGAATCTGAAGGCGTGTCTGTTCGCGATCGAGAAGTACTATCGCGAGAAGCAAATCGAGCTGCCGGTGATGACGTCGGTCACCATCACCGACGCTTCCGGTCGAACGCTCTCGGGGCAGACAGTTGAAGCGTTTTGGAACTCGGTGTCGCACTTCCCTATGCTCAGCGTTGGTATCAACTGTGCCCTCGGGGCCGAGTTGATGCGGCCGTACGTGCAGGAACTGTCGTCGATTTCGTCCTGCTACATCAGCTGCCATCCCAATGCCGGCTTGCCGAACGAAATGGGCGAGTACGATCAAACTCCCGATCAAATGGCTGCGACCATCCGCGAATTCGCCGAGAATGGCTGGCTCAACATCGTCGGCGGGTGCTGCGGTAGCACGCCAGCGCACATTAAAGCGATCGCCGACACAATGCGCGACTTCGAGCCGCGCCCGTTGCACAAGCAAGAAGAACTGACACGTTTGAGTGGTCAGGAACCGTTCACGATCACGCCGAACACCAACTTCGTGATGATCGGTGAACGGACCAACGTGACAGGGTCGCGTCGCTTTGCTCGACTGATTCGGGAAGAGCATTTCGAGGAAGCGATTGCCGTCGCGCTGCAGCAAGTTGAAAGTGGCGCCAACGTGATCGACGTCAACATGGACGACGCGCTCCTCGACGGCGAAGCGGCCATGACACGCTACTTGAACCTGATCGCTGCCGAGCCAGATATCTGCAAAGTGCCGATCATGATCGACAGCTCGAAGTGGTCGGTTATCGAAGCGGGGCTACGCTGCGTCCAGGGCAAGTCGATCGTCAACTCGATCAGCCTCAAGGAAGGAGAGGAAGAATTCCTCAACAAGGCTCGACTCTGCCGCGATTACGGCGCTGCCGTTGTGGTGATGGCGTTCGACGAAGTCGGTCAGGCTGTCGAGCTCGATCGCAAAGTCGAGATCTGTAAACGAGCCTACGACTTGTTGGTCGAGAAGCTCGAGTTTGATCCGACCGATATCATTTTCGACCCCAACATTTTGACGGTCGCTACGGGGATCGAAGAACATAACGACTACGCGATCAACTTCATCGAAGCGACGCGTCAGATCAAACAAGTTTGCCCCGGGGCGAAGATCTCTGGGGGTGTGAGTAACGTTTCGTTCTCGTTCCGCGGTAACGATGTCATTCGCGAAGCGATCCACGCGGTGTTCCTGTACCACGCCATCAAAGCGGGGCTCGACATGGGGATCGTCAACGCCGGTCAGCTTGCCGTGTATGACGAAGTTCCGCCGGAGTTGCGTGATCTGATCGAAGATGTGCTGTTCAATCGCCGGGAAGATGCGACCGAACGACTGGTCGACTTCGCCGAAACGGTCAAGCATCAGAAAGGTGCCGGGCCCAAGCAGGAAGATCTTTCCTGGCGAGAAGACACCGTCGAAAAGCGACTCGCCCACTCGTTGGTGAAAGGCATCGACCGGTTTGTCATCGAGGATACGGAAGAGGCTCGCCAGAAAGCGGAACGCTGTCTGCATATCATCGAAGGGCCGCTGATGGACGGGATGAACATCGTCGGCGACTTGTTCGGTGCCGGCAAGATGTTCCTGCCGCAAGTGGTCAAAAGCGCTCGCGTGATGAAGAAAGCGGTCGCCTATCTTCTGCCATACATGGAAAAAGAAAAGGAAGAACTCGGCACGACCGACGAAGATGCCCGCGGCAAAATCTTGATGGCGACTGTCAAAGGGGACGTCCACGACATCGGCAAGAACATCGTCGGCGTGGTGCTTGGGTGTAACAACTACGAGATCATCGACCTCGGCGTGATGGTTCACTGCGACAAGATCCTTGCCGCGGCCAAAGAGCATGGCGTCGACGTCATCGGCCTTTCCGGGCTGATCACGCCGAGCCTGGACGAGATGGTACATGTCGCCGAGGAAATGCAGGCCGCTGGAATGAACATTCCACTTCTGATCGGCGGAGCGACAACAAGCGCCAAGCATACGGCCGTGAAGATCGCCCCGACGTACGATCATGCCGTTGTGCACGTGCTGGACGCATCGCGAAGTGTGGGTGTCGTCGATCAGCTGCTCAGCAAAGAGAACTCGCCGGCGTTTCTGGAAAAGAACCGCAAGCTACAGACGGAGCTTGCCGAGTCGTACCGAAAGCGTCAGGCCATTACGTTGGTTTCGCTGAAGAATGCTCGCGAAAAGCACTTTGCGACCGACTGGGAAAACATCGATATTCCGACACCTTCGTTTACCGGGACGAAAACGCTGAAAGAGTTTCCGCTGGAAACGCTCCGCGACTTCATCGACTGGTCTCCCTTCTTCAACTCGTGGGAGTTGAAAGGGAAGTACCCCAAAATCTTTGAAGACGAATATGTCGGCGAAGAGGCGAAGAAGCTGTTCAAGGATGCCAACGAACTGCTTGATCGGATCATCCAGGAGAAGCTGTTCACTGCCAATGGCGTGTTTGGTTTTTGGCCGGCAGCCGCCGACGGCGACGACATCATTATCTTCGATCCGAACGATCCCGAGAAGGAAATCGAACGCTTCTTCACGCTGCGTCAGCAATGGGAACGCAAAGGCCAAAGCGACTTCCGCGCCCTCGCGGATTACATCGCCCCAGTCGATAGCGGCCGCCGCGACTACCTTGGTGCGTTCGCGGTAACTACGGGGATCGGTTGTCAGGAACTGGCTTCCCAATTCGACGCCGACCACGACGATTACAACTCGATCATGGCCAAGGCGTTAGCCGACCGTCTCGCCGAAGCGTTCGCCGAATGCCTCCACTTGGAAGCTCGTAAGCATTGGAAGTATGGCGAGTCGGAAAGCTTGACCAACGAAGAACTGATCAAGGAAGGATACCGCGGTATTCGTCCCGCTCCAGGCTATCCGGCCCAGCCTGATCATACCGAGAAATGGACACTGTTCCGTCTGCTCAATGCCGAGCAAGAGACCGGAATCGAGCTGACCGAAAGCCTCGCAATGATGCCGGCGGCAAGCGTGTGTGGTTTGTACTTCGCACATCCTGCGGCACGTTACTTCGCGATCCATCAGCTCGGCCGCGATCAAGTCGAAGATTACGCCAAACGCAAAGGCATGCCGCTGAAAGACATGGAAAAGTGGCTCTCGCCGAACCTTTCGTACGACGCGTAATCGCCCGAGAGGATTGACCGTCGATGGGCACGATGGCTACGCTAGTCGAGGCGATAGCCATCGTGGAAGTTTCAAGCGAGATGTTGCTTACGTCGTGCCGACCGCGTTGACGGCGGTTGAAGCGGAGTTCTTTGGCGACAGCACCAGGAACTTGCTTTGGTTGTGATCGGTGACATCGAACGCCGCCACTTTGCCGATCAAGCTGAAGTGTCGGACGAAGCCTTTCGCGGGAATGATCAGGTTATCGTCCTGAACTTTCGTGGCGATCGCTTCGTCGGCGGTGGCGCGAACGAACTTGATCAAGATGCGACCGGTCGGTGGATCGTAGCCAAGCACGGCGTAATCCATTCTTGCACGCTTGTTCTCGATGTTCTTCAGCGGAATGACCAAGTCGCCATTCATCTTGCGAACATAAGCAGGGCTGCGGGTCTTCGCGTCGTTCTTAGGCGAGTACATCTGGAAGGCCGTTTCCATGCCTTCCACGTTGTCTTCGGCGAGGTATTGGATGATGTCCGAAATCGAAAGCACGCCAACTAATGTCTGGGCCGAATCAACCACCGGCAGGCAGCCAATCTTGTTGGTTGCCAACACGTACGACGCACGTGCCAATGGAATCTCGGGACCGACAGTGACAGGCTTCTCGACGCTGATCAGTTCTTCGACACGGCGATGTTCGGTTTCCTGACCTTCTGGCTTCATGCTGCTCATCAAAGCGCGAACGATGTCACGCTGCGAAACGACGCCGATCACTTTCTTCGTGTTATCGACGACAACAACCCGGCGTAACGAATAGCGTGCCATCAAGTCCGCTACGATGTTTACGTGGGTACCCACGGTCGCGGTGTGCACCTTGACCGACATCACGTCCTTGACGGTTCCTTGTAGTTGCTTCGAGATCGTTTCGATAGCGGTCATACTTCCCTGGCGTCTTCGAAAAATTCCTGGTCGAACAAGTCTCGTGGGTTGGCTCGTTCGACGAATTGAACAGTTCTCTATTTCCCGATAAGAACCAGCGGTGTGCCCTACGCGAAAGAGATGTTCGCGTACAATCCTGCCGGTTGGTGAAACTATAGCATCGAAATAAATGCATGGTTGAGCACTTCTATTTTGAAGCCGTCACGCGTCGAGAACCACATCCGGCAGGGTCCGATTATGCCGGCGATGCGCGTTAAGAATGTTGTTCCGCCGCGCAATGCCCCTTCCTTCTGGGCAGAAGCAACCGGCAGAAAGCGATGTTTCGGCCGGCCATGGGTGCGAAGCGGTACAAGCCGATCGGCAAAGAGCGAACTGCGCGAGAGTTAATTCTCTGGCATGTAGACGTGCTGGATTTCGGTGTTGGGCAACTTCATCGCCAACGCGTTGGCCCCTTCGTCGGTGACGGCCGTTCGCGTGACGATCAATGTCTTGAGCTGCGTCATTGGCGCAAGCTTTTGCAGGCCATCATTACTAAGCGAAGTCGAGCCAAGATGCAGCCACGTAACCCCATCCAGCTTCGTCAACGCTTCGATGTTGGCATCGCCGATCGCATTGCGGTCGAGGTTCAGCCACTCGAGCGACGTCAGTTCGGCCACCTTGGGAACGGCGGCGTCGGTGATCTTGGTGGCCCAGAGATTCAGCTTTTTCAGGCCGTCGTATGGGGAAAGATGCTCGACGGCGGCGTCGCTGAAATTGGTTTCGCTGACGTCCAAGTCTTGCAGCGCGGTCAACCCGGCCAACTGCTCGAAACCGTCGCCGTTGATCTTCGTACCACGCAGGCGAATCCGCTTCAGCTTGGTGAACGGTGCCAGCTTGACCAGGTTCGCTTCCGTGAAAGGAGTGCCGAACAAGTACAACTCTTCCAACTGGATGAGGCCTGACAGGTGATCGAAGGTGTCGCCCTGGACGGCTGTCTCGTCGAGTCCAAGCACTTTCAGTTGTGTCAATTTGCCGAGCAGACGAACGTCGGGATCGGTGATCGAGTTGCCGCGAAATTGCAGATTCTTCAGCTTCGAGCACATGGCGATTTGTGCGAGTGCTTCCCCGGTGACTTGCGTTTCGCGAAGGTCGAGCACTTGCAGTTCTTTCGGCGAACCAAGCCTTTCCAGCATCGCGTTGTTGATCGCACATCCCCGCAGCAAAAGCTTTTGCAACTGTGGTAGCGTGCCGATCCGCTTCATCAGGTTGTCGTCGATCGGCTTGCCAGAGAAGTCAACGAGCACGACCGCACCGTTGCCATCTTTCTCGACCCGAGCCCCAGCGTTGACCAGCATGGCTTCGGTGGCCATTTGATCTTGCGTGGGGGCCTGACCGGCTGCGTTATCGACCGCGGGTGAATCGCTGGAACTGCATCCGATAGAAAGACTGCCCAACAGTGCCAGACAAAACAAAACGGAGAGCAGGTTACGCATCAGTGGAGGTCCTCAGGCAGCAAATCGACGGGGAATCCACCTATTCTATCGACTACCAACGTCCTGCGTCACCGGGAATTTAAACAGAAACGCCTGCGACGTAGCCGCTGGACCATGCCCATTGAAAGTTGAAGCCACCAATGCGTCCGTCGACATCGCAGATCTCACCGCAAAAGTGCAGCCCCGGGACCAAGCGAGATTGCATCGTCTTCAAGTCGATCTGCGAAAGGGGCACACCACCGGCCGTGACTTCGGCCACTTTGAATCCCAGCGTTCCTTGAACATCCAGTGGAAAGCTACAAACAGCCGTGACCAGGTTCTTTCGCTGGTGCTTCGTCAAGTCGACGCCTGTTTGATCCAAGGGCACTTCCGCGACTTCCAACAGCAACTCCGCCAAGCGATCCGGCAGACGTTCGCGAAGATAGGCCCGCACAGAACGCTTGCCGAGGTCCAGCAGATCGGCTTGAACCGTTTCTTCGTCGGTCTCTGGCAACCAGTTGGCCGTCAGACGAACGGCCCTATCTGCCGAGGCAGCAATCCAGTGGCGGCTCATGTCCAGCACCGCAGGGCCGGAAAGCCCTTTGTGGGTCAGCAGCAAATCGCCTGAAATGGTCTCGATCCGCTTGCCGCTCGTTTCACTCAGCTGCAGTCGCGCCGGCAGGGCAATTCCGGAAAGACGCGTCAGTGGTGCGCCGTCGGTCAGTTGCAAAGGAACGAGTGCGGGATAAATAGTTGAGGTGATCTCGTGCCCTAATCGCTTGGCCAGTTCCAGCCCATGTCCATCGCTTCCGGTCTTGGGAACACTCTTCCCCCCCGTCGCCAGAACAAGTCGTGGGCTGACCAAGTGTCCCCAGGGACCGACCACCTCGAACGTGGTTTCGCCAGAATCATTGGTTACCGCTTTGATGTTCTCGACACGATGCCCCAGGCAGATCTCAATTCCCAGCCGCTCGACCTCACCCAGCAAGGCTTCCAGAACGGTTTTGGCTTTATCAGTCGTAGGAAACAGTTTTCCGGTCGGTTCTCGCTTCAGCTTGACGCCTAGTTCGGCGAAGAATTCGATCGTTTGCGGCTGTGTTAATCGACCGAGCACCTTTTTGATCGCGTTCGGAGAACTGCCCCAGAAGTCTTTGGGGGTGACTTTCTCGTTGGTCACATTGCAACGGCCGCCCCCGGCGATCAAGATCTTCGCCCCCAACCGTTTAGCACCATCCAAAATGACGATACGTCGCTTCGGTTCGGTCCGGCCTGCCCAGATGGCGGCCAGCAATCCGGCCGCACCACCACCCACAATGGCCACATCGGCATGTTCGGACGCATTCAGTTCGTTCAAGCAATTTCTCCCCTGTTGCCCTGTAATGTGGAGCCCCAGCGTCATGCTGGCAAGGGGACCGCAGAGGTGACTGGCCCCCCAATTGCCTGCTTTCCTATAATCAAGGGCATCGTTGCCAGAGAAAGCCCTTTGCGGTTTTCACCAGGGCCGCGGACTTCTTTCGGACATGCCCACGCGGATGTGAGCATGGCACCCAATGTTTGAAATTGGTTTTAATGGATTCATGATCGAGCGTCTTTTCGTATTGCTGATGGTTCTCGCCGTGCCGGTCGTGTCGGTTGCGGAAACGCCCACCGGCGATCCCCAGGCTGGCTATCAGCATCTGATCGATACGCCTTACTTGCCTCCTTATTTCGACCAGGAAACGTTCGACAACGTTTGGAAGATCTGGCCCAAGGAGTTACGTGAGCAAGCGGAACAAGCCACCCCCGACGAGCGCCGACAGATGGCGTTCGAGCGGTATGGCCTTACAGGGCGGCCTGAAGATCCGACCAAACCGCTGCAGTACGTTGTCGATAGGAAAGGAAACTGGACGCTCAACTGCTTCTCGTGCCATGGGGGCCAAGTTGATGGAAAACCGATTCCTGGCCTGCCCAACAATCGGTTTGACTTCGCCGGCATCACGGACGAAATTCGCCTAGCGAAAGCACTGATGGGCAAAAAGCTGGTGCCGACCGACTACAGTTCGCTTGTCTTTCCGATGGGCAACAATAAGGGGACCACCAACGCCGTGAATTTTGGCGTGGCGCTGCTTTCTCTGCGGGATGCCGATTTGAACATGGTCCCTGGGGCCAGCTTTCCGAAGATGCTGCATCACGACATGGAGCCGCCGCCATGGTGGCATTTCTCGAAGAAAGAGAATATCTACCTCGATGGTTTCGCCCCGAAAGGGCATCGTGGACTGCTGCAGTTCACGTTGGTGAAAGAGAACAAAGCCAAAGCGTTCCGCGACCGTGAAGAAGATTTCCGCGACGTGTATGCCTATTTAAGTTCGCTTGAGCCACCGAAGTACCCAGGAAAGATCGATACGGACAAAGCGGACCAGGGGCGGATTGTATTTAACAATCATTGCAGCGAATGCCACGGGACTTATGGCGACAACGCGGAGTATCCTGAGCAGATGGTTTCGATCGACGTGATTAAGACCGATCGGGCCCGGCTCGATTCGCTGACGCCAGAGCATCGCGAAGGATATGGCAAGAGCTGGTTCAATACCTATGGTGAACAGAAAGGCCTGATCGCCGATCCCGCTGGCTATGTCGCCCCACCGCTGGATGGCATCTGGGCATCGGCTCCGTATCTGCATAACGGATCGGTGCCGACGCTCTGGCACTTGCTGCATCCCGAGCAGCGGCCAAAGGTTTGGCGCTGGAAGAACTTGGATTACGACCACGAGCAGATGGGCATTTCGGTCGATGTGTTGGAGGAAGTTCCCAAGGGGCTTTCTTCGATCGATCGACGTGAGGTGTTCGATACTTCTCGCTTCGGCAAGAGCGCCGCAGGACACGACTTCCCCAGCGTGCTGAGCGAAGCGGAAAAAGGATCGCTGCTCGAGTATCTGAAAACCCTATGATTTTGGGTCTAAAACCGGGGTTTCGCCCCCCGGAAGGCCCCTCTGCCAGATTGACACGGTAGGGGGACTCGATACCATGAATCGTTGAGCGAAAGCCTTTAAAAAATCAGCGGTTACGACCAAACCGCGTCACACGAAACAGGCCGGCGGCCTGAACGAGGATTCTGAATTTCATGTCGACGCAACTGCTTGCAGCAAAAGAGGGGACCATCACCCCGGAAATGGAGTATGTGGCCAAGCGGGAGAATCTTTCTCCTGAGTTGGTGCGGGACGAAGTTGCCTCCGGTCGCATGGTGATCCCAGCTAATAAGGTTCACCTGCAAGGGGTTCTCGAACCGATGGGCATCGGTCTGGCCGCCAAGTGCAAGATCAACGCCAACATCGGCAACAGTGCCGTGACGAGCGACTTGGATGGCGAACTCGAAAAGCTTCACGTCGCCGTGCACCATGGTGCCGATACGGTGATGGATCTTTCGACCGGAAAAAACATCGACGCCATCCGCGCGAAGATTGTCGAAAAGAGCCCTGTGCCGATCGGTACGGTGCCGATGTACCAGATGCTGGAAAACCTCGGCGGTAACATCGAGGACATGACTCCGCAGCACTTCCTGGATATGGTCGAGCATCAAGCCAAGCAGGGGGTCGACTACATGACCATCCACTGCGGCATTTTGCTGGAACATCTTCACCTGACGACCAACCGCGTGACGGGCATCGTCAGCCGCGGCGGTTCGCTGATCGCCAAGTGGATGATGGCTCACCGTAAGCAAAACCCGCTGTACACCAGTTTCGACGACTTGTGCGACATCATGCGTCAGTACGACGTCACGTGGAGCCTCGGCGATAGCCTCCGACCTGGTTCGCTGGCCGACGCTTCGGACGACGCCCAGTTCTCGGAACTGGATGTCCTGGGCGAACTGACCAAGCGTGGCCGTGAAAAGGGCACCCAAGTCATGGTCGAAGGTCCCGGACACGTGCCGATGGACCAGATCGAAATGAACATGAAGCGTCAGCAGGAAGTCTGCGATGGCGCTCCGTTCTATGTCCTTGGTCCACTGGTCACCGATATCGCTCCTGGCTACGACCATATCACCAGTGCCATCGGTGCCGCACTCGCTGGATGGCATGGTGCCGCGATGCTGTGCTACGTGACGCCAAAGGAACATCTGGGTCTGCCAGAAGCCGACGACGTCAAGCAAGGGGTGATCGCCTATAAGATCGCTGCCCACGCGGCCGACGTTGCTCGTCACCGCCCCGGCGCACGCGATCGGGACGACGCCCTCAGCAAGGCTCGTTTTGCATTCGACTGGAACGAACAGTTCCGTTTGTCGCTCGATCCTGAAACGGCCCAGGCCTACCACGATCAAACGTTGCCGCAAGATACCTTCAAAAGCGCCCACTTCTGCAGCATGTGCGGCCCGAAGTATTGCAGCATGAAGATCACCGAAGAAATCCGAGCGATGGCCTCGCAAGACGAACTAATCGCCCTGCAAGACGACAAAAGCTAGGCCCTTTTCGGTCACCTTCCCCAAGTGAATTCGCTTCAGTGGAAGGGTATTAGCAGGTAATCAGGAAACGCGGTACCCAGTGGTGGCCGCGTTTTTTATGCGCGGTTACATAGGTCAAATATTCACTGGGACGAAGCGAATACCGTTCTAAACGGCGACATACCTCTCGGCGAGTTTGATGATGAACAAGTGGATCGATGCTCAGGTACTTCATCTCAATTTAGTGCGTGCCGCTCAAGTTCGTTCGCTCGTGACCATGGCAATGTTTTTGCCTGCCGTGGGAATGGCAGTACTACTTGGCAGCCTAAACTCAACGTTTGCTGGTGTAGCGGCCATCAGCTGTTTCTTTGGCATTCCGATTATCATTTCATCTGTCGTGACAGAGTGGTACTGTATTCCCAAGGTGAAATGCCCCACTGTGGCGAGTCGCTTTGGTATTGCGGAACGAATAGTTTCAAGCCACGCAAAATGAGGCTCCGCGACGACAAGAGGTGTTGTCCTGGCTGCGAGACGCCCATTCTTTAAAGGGCTTAATCTGCAAAGCAAATGCGAATAGCTTGTTTCCTTCGGCGTCTATCTCAAGCGATTGCCGATCAAACTGATCTTGTCCTGTGGCGGCCGATTCTCGTACCCTTTGTGGGCCGTATCCCATGCTGCGAATGCTAGCAGCCATTCCACGATACGGCGGCGGTATCACCCTAGACGATTGCTTACGAATTTACGGATAGATCCATGCCTAAAGCTGGCGAACTGACCTATTTGAGCGCCCTGTCGGATGGCCGTAAGGAACATGCCGAGAACAAGCCGTTTTCCGACACAGGTGCAGGGCACTTGTTTGCCGATTTGGGCATGATGCGGATGCTTCTGCATGATCCGCCTGGCCGGGTTTTGGATCTGGGCTGTGGGACTGGTTGGACTTCCTGCTTTCTAGCCAAAATGGGCTACGAAGTCGTCGGTCAAGATATTGCCCCCGACATGATCAAGTCGGCCATTATTAACAAGCAGCGTTACGAAGCCCATTCGGCGAACTTCGTCGTCAGCGACTATGAATCGATGGCCTACGAAAACGAGTTCGACGGTGCCTGCTTCTTCGATTCGCTTCATCATGCGGAAGATGAACGCTTGGCATTGGAAGCTGTCTTTCGCGCTCTTAAGCCTGGCGGAGTTGTCGTCACTCACGAGCCTGGCAAAGGGCATTCAAAGCACGAGGATTCTATCCACGCGGTGGAAGAATATGGCGTGACCGAAAAGGATATGCCTCCTTCGCACATCATGCAAATCGGTGCGGAAATTGGGTACTCGAAGGCCCGCTACTTCCCGTTTCCTCGCGACGTCATGAACATGCTGATGCGTACTAAACCGCAGTCGCTCGCTTCGCAGCGAGGCGGAATGATCGGCCGCATCGGAAGTGGCCTTTGGACGTTTGGTGCCCGTTTGCATACGCTTAAGCGACTCTTCAAAGTGGTCAACAGTGCCGTCGATCGTGGTGGCTTGGTCGTGCTGACCAAGTAAACGCTGGTCGGCGTTACCTAAAAACTTCCAGAAAATCTAACGCGGTGAGCCTGTTTCGCCG
This sequence comes from Bremerella sp. TYQ1, assembly GCF_020150455.1. Taxonomy (NCBI): domain Bacteria; kingdom Pseudomonadati; phylum Planctomycetota; class Planctomycetia; order Pirellulales; family Pirellulaceae; genus Bremerella; species Bremerella sp. TYQ1. Next base: position 3,089,388 of record NZ_CP083740.1, on the reverse strand, counting down.
CGTTTTCTATGCGCACTCGCCTAGGATCATTCCCGCGAAACGTCGATAATGCCTTCCATGGACGCGACTTCTAATTCGTACGAATCCCCCACGGAGGGCTCTCTGGGCGAGGTGATTCCTGAGCGACTCTCAGGCGACTCCTCGTTCTGGGCAACTACGGCTACCCAGTTCTTCGGGGCGTTCAACGACAACATCTTCAAGCAGTTGCTGCTGCTGGTTGCCGTTAACCAGGCATTGCAGGGGAAAGACGAAACCGACTATCAAGGGCTCGCGATGATTGTCTTCGCGGCGCCCTTTGTGCTGTTCGCCGGACCGACCGGATTTCTGGCCGACAAGTTCAGCAAAACGTTCATCATCCGCGTGTCGAAAGTGCTCGAGATCGTGGCCATGGCGCTCGGCGTCGCCGCTTTCTTCTGGTACGACCAACTCGGCATGACCGGCCTAATGCTCGTGTTAGCGTTCATGGGCTTTCAAAGCACGCTGTTCGCCCCGGCCAAGTATGGCATTCTGCCAGAGCTGTTCCACGGCCGCGATCTGCCGAAAGTCAACGGCGTGTTCCTGATGACCACGTTCCTGGCGATCATTTTCGGAACGGTCCTCGCCGGTATTTTGCGAGATACCCTGTCAGGCAACCTATGGATTGCTTCGCTCGTGTGTGTCGTTGTGGCGGTCATCGGAACGCTGACTACGATTCCCATTCGCCGCACCCCCAGAGCCACCCCCGATGCCAAATTCACCTGGCAAGCGGCTGGTATACCGAAGAAGACCCGGCAACTGTTCATGCAGGATCGTTCGATCTTGAAGGCGTTGCTGGCGTCGTGCATGTTCTGGCTGACGGCCGGTATCGTGCAACAAGCCGTCAACTCGCTCGGCAAAGTGCAACTGCAACTCAGCGATACCCAAACCAGTTGGCTTGGCGGAGCGATCGGGCTGGGCATCGGCATCGGCTGCATGCTGGCCGGCGTGCTTTCCAGCGGCAAAATCGAATTTCGTTTGGTTCAGATTGGGGCTTGGGGCATCTTGTTTTGTCTTGGTTTAATGGCCACCCCCGGCGGCGATCATGGCCACATGCTCGGTCTGTGGGGAAGTCTTCCGGTGCTGATTTTGCTTGGCGTTTTCACCGGAATGTTTTCCGTTCCGATCCAAGTCTACCTGCAAGCGAAAGCCCCCGAAGATCAAAAGGGCCAAGTCATCGCGGAGATGTCGCGAGCCAACTGGCTGGCCATCTTCCTGTCAGGGTTCTTGTATTCCGTCTTCGATCAGGTTCTGCTTTGGGGAAGCATGCCTCGTTGTTACCTGTTTGCATTCACCCTCTTCATCATGCTTCCGGTGGCCCTGTTTTATCACCCGCGATCGGAAACGTTGGAGAACGAAGCGGAAACCGTTTAATGGTCAGCACGCAGCCCATGCCTAGTCGCGTCATCCCCAACAAATTCCACCGGTCATCCCGATAAAGATAAGGACAGCAATAAAATGCTCGGAGCATCGCTCGACATCGCGGCGTACATCGATCGCTTCAAAGCCGAACTCGACAAGCTCGATCAATCGCAGATCACCCAGTGGGCCGATCTCGTCTACGAAGCTTACCAAAACGGCAAGTTCGTTTACATCTTCGGCAACGGCGGCAGTGGCTGTAATGCCAGTCACATGGCCGAAGACTTCGGCAAAAGCTCCCTTCGCGAGTCCGATCTCGGCGACGAATCGCTGCGTCGGTTGAAAGTGCTCAGCCTGACCGACAATGTCGGCTGGATCATGGCCGTCGGCAACGATATCGGCTACGACCAGGTCTTCCTCCAGCAAGTGATGAACTACGGCCAGGAAGGGGACGTCGTCCTGGCGATCAGCGGTAGCGGCAACAGCGAAAACATTTTGAAGGCGGTCGATTGGTCGAATCGTCATGGCCTGAAAACGCTTGGCCTGACCGGCTACGGCGGCGGCAAGCTGCGCGACATGGCTCAGCACAGCTTCCACGTTCCGCTGGACGACATGGGCATGGTCGAAAGCATTCACCTGGCCATCTTCCACTGGGTGCTGAACGACGTCTTTGCCCGCATCAACGATGAAGGCCGCTACGCCAAATGAACGTCATCGGCGTTGAAATCGGCGGGACCAAGCTGCAAGCCACGTTAGCCGAAACCGAGCAGCTGCAACCGATCTGTTCGTTGCGGGAAACGATCGACCCAACCCGTGGCGCGGAAGGGATTCGCGAGCAACTGGAAGCGATGATTCATTCGCTTCAGTCGCAGCACGAAGTCGACGCGATGGGCATTGGGTTCGGTGGTCCCTTGAATGCGAAGACCGGCATCATCACCACCAGCCATCAAGTCGAAGGTTGGGATCAATTTCCGCTGGCCCATTGGTGCCGCGATCAGTTCGGCCTGCCAACGATCATTCGCAACGACTGCGACACGGCCGCCCTCGCCGAAGCAACGCTGGGGGCAGGGAAGGGGAAGCAAAGTTCGTTCTACGTCACCGTCGGCAGTGGCATTGGCGGCGGGTACGTCGTCGATGGAAACTTGATCGGAACGTCGCGGCCTGCATTCGCCGAGATCGGTCATCTGCGTCCTGGGGTGGCTTATAAAGATGCGGACGATACCGTGGAAGCCGAATCGAGCGGATTTGGTATTGCGAACCAGCTGCGGGACTGGATGAGCCGAATCGAACCGGAGGATCAAGAGGACGACTACCGCGCGATTCTGGCTCGCTGCGACGGAAACCTTGACGCGCTGACGACGCAAGACATTGTCAAAGCGGCGATCGACGGCAGCGGCATGTGCAAGATTGTGTTGGACGACGCCGTCGAAACGCTCGGCTGGGCCATCGCCCAAATGATGACATTGATGGCCCCGGAAGTGGTCGTCATTGGCGGCGGGGTATCCATGATGCCGGAAGATCGCTTCCTGATCCCTCTCAAAGAAAACGTCGCCCGGTACGTCTTCCCACCGCTGGCCCAAAGCTACGAAATCGTCCCCGCCCAACTCGGCGAAGCAGTCGTCGTGCAGGGCGCGTTGCTGCTGGCCAAGCAATACCTCGAAAAGTAAAACCTACCCGCACGGCGCCAAGCCTATGCCCACGTAGGCGAATCTTACCGTAGGGTCCGCTATGCGGACGCAGAGAGTTTTCTCCATCGCTTCACGCGTAACGGGTAATCAACAATCGGGAGATCGAGTCTGGCCAACGAGCGTAAGGATAGCTACGCTAGCCCGGGCGATAGACCTCTTCGCATTTCGAGTTCATGAACCGTTTCACCACATGGCCCTAGGCACCAATCGGCGACACGACGTTCGATGACCGAAAAGCCTTGTTGCTGAAACCACTCGTGATTGCCTGTCTCAGCGATTGTCGACAATTCGATCGTATCTTGTTCACGGCTTTTGGCGATTTGTTCTGCGAACTGGAGCAATTGCCGAGCGATGCCTTGCCGGCGATATGTGGGAAGCACACCAAGACCAATCACGCGGAGAGTCTTTTCTGTGTTGTACAAGCCGATCACGCCAGCATCGATTTTGTTGATTGAAGCAATGGCATCGAGTCGTTCCCTTGGAAGCGATAAGGGATTGGCTTGGCGATCCGAAATGGGACGATAAACGTCACGGACCGACGCAAAGCAGCGTTCACGAATCTCGACCACAAGAGACGCCTCAGCCGTCGTGGCAACGCGAACAGAAATCATGAATTGCTTGCTCCGTCGATTCACGGGTTGCCCATGGTTGCTTGTAACCTGGGGAGGCGAAGCCGAATCGAGGTCTTGGGGTGCGGTTTACTCATCCGGAAACCTCTGTTCGCTGCGCTCCCCGGGTTGCAAGCAACCGCGGGCTACCCAAGGGAATGCGGGATGTACGATCCAAAGTCGCGCCTACCAGTTTACTTCGCGAATTTCCCCCGGAACTCCGGCAAGGGGTAATCAACAATCGGAAGATCGAGCCTGGCCAGTTCTCTTAGGCGTTCGTAGCCACGTGTGACGAGCATTTCCCGCTGCTGAACGAACGCCGGGTCGAGATTTTGTTTGTCGAAATCGCCGGGACAGGCGACCGGTTTGAACTTCTCGTGGACGATGAACTGGGCCAACGCGGGATTGCATTTCACATGGCGTTCCGGCGTGGTGTGCAGCACTTCCGGATCGAGCTGGCCGATGACGTAGCGGAGGTAGAGATCCGATTCAAAGATTCGTTCGACCGGCTGCCCGCATACATCGCACAGGTAGCCTTCGTCACATTTGGCCATCGCTTGTCGTTACCACTGAAAGAATTCAAGATCGGGGATCTCGCTGGGATCGGCCCCACGGATGGTTTGCTGCAGCAGCTCGCTCGCTTCTGATCGCGTGACCGGTTTTTGCATCGACCCACTGCGGTCGGCGTCGGGGATATCGAGCTGAATGTAGTTCTCTTCCCACATGAACTGCATGATCTGGCCGTTCTCGCAATAGACGCCCAGGAACGATCCTTCGACCGGAGAAAGCGTTTCCCAGGCGTTCAGAATGTCCGCTTCCTGACCTTCCAGCGTGGCATTCGATTCGACGCCTTCTTGGGTCGTGTTGTCGAAGTAGAAATATTTCATCAGCCATCCGTCGTCAAAGAATCGTCGCACCAGAATGGTAGCCTACCGCGATGGCTGCAAGCACACAACCGGAAGCAGAGCCAGACCGGGGCCGCCTGGTAGCTGCGAGAATCACGGACCTTAAGTGTGCTTTTGGCTCCCCTTAATTGTGCCGAAAGCACGTTTCATCGCGAGTGATACTTATTGTAACGAAGTATTGTCCAAGTGTACAAAAAGTACTTGGTAAATATTCGGTTGTGTGCAGGCCATGTGCGGCGAATTCGGGCAATTTCCAAGCTTAGAGGGACAAAGCACGTGGCAGAAAAAACGCCCCTCCCGATATGCAATAAGCCGAACGTGACATCGCTCGGTCACGCTCGGCTTGAAGGTCTTCATGGCCGACAGTCAGCCATTACGAGAAAGCGTCGCGCGAGCGATTACTTTCCTTTCCGCTGTTGGAGCTGCTTGGAAAGCTCTTTGACATCTTGCTGTACGGCAGGCTTTTCAGCGACGTTGGTATCTTCCTGAGGATCGCTTTGGTGGTCGTAAAGCATTGTCGAATGGACGTTGCCATCTTTGCCGAAGTACTCGGTGTAGCGGAACTGATCGGAGCGGATCGTGTCTCCCGGGCCGAACCGACCAACCGCGAATGGCTTGCCCTCGGCAGCTGGATCTTTCAGTAGGCGAACGAAGCTTTCGCCTTGGCAGTGCTGTGGAGTTTCGAGCCCGCACAGTTCGCAGAGGGAAGGATAGATGTCGATGAATTCCGTCAACGCCGCCGTCTTCTGACCGGCATATTTGCCGGGCACTTTAACAATCAGCGGCGCGTGCATCGACGTTTCGAAGCAGGAATGTTTGCACCACAAAGTATGCTCGCCGAGGTTCCAGCCATGATCACCCCAGAGGGCGACGATCGTGTCTTTGGCGAGATCCAGACGGTCCAGTTCGTCGAGCAGGCGGCCGATGTTGGCATCCGTATAACTGACGCACGCATAGTAACCGCGGATCATGTTCAGAGCCGTTTCGTCCGAAACAGGTCCCTTTTTCGGAATGCCAGCATAGGCGCGGAGTTCGCCTGAGCTGTGGATCGCAACGTTTGGAGCATCTTTTGGGCGATGATACGTTTCCGGCAATTCGATCGTGCTTGGATCGTAGAGATCCCAGTACTTCTGCGGGGCGACAAACGGCAGATGCGGCTTGAAAAAACCAACGGCAAGGAAGAACGGCTGGTCTTGTTCCTTGAGCCGCTGGAGGTCCTTGATTGTCTTGTTGGCCAGCTTGCCATCGCGATAGAAGTCGTCTTTCACGTCAGCCGCTTCATAGGCAGGGCCACGCTTTTTGGGCGTGGTTTTCGCGGCAGCGAGGCTTTCCGGCAGCTTGTAGCTCGGCCCCTTGGGACGCCAAGGCTTTTCGCTCCAACCATCGGCGTTATCGCTCGCATGATGGAAGATCTTGCCGTTCGAGATCGTCGTGTAGCCAGCGTTTTTGAAGTGGGTATTGAGCGTAACAATGCCGGGGGCTTCTTCTTCGGCCGAGGCAAGATACGAAACGAACCGTTTCTTGGTCGGTCGAATACTCGTCATCAACGAAGCACGCGATGCCCCGCACGTGGGAACCATGCAGAACGACCGCTCAAAGGTGGTGCCTTCCGCGGCGAGACGATCGATATTAGGCGAGTGGATATGCGGCTTTCCGTAACAACCGAGCTCGGGGCGTAGGTCATCGACGGCAATAAATAACACATTGGGACGCTCAGCCGCCCCAATTGCAGGCGTGATGGTCAAAAGTAGAAGCAAAATGAATAGTACGCGAATCATTCGGGGCGACTTCCATTAACAAGGCTATGGGCAGGGTGAATGAGGAGGAACGTCCCATTCTTCCCTCGGAACCACCCGTTTTGCAATCATTTCCTAGAAAAACAGACGCAAAAAAGGACGCTGGATCAGAGCTTTTGCGACACGAGGTATGCCAAATGTACATGTAAATTACTAAGGCATGTATGAATAATGTTTCATTGGGTTTTGCAGCGCTCATTGATATTCTGGAAAAATCGCCTGACGCGATTGCCCAATGCTTACTGCCAAGTTTGCCTCCTTGTCGGATCTTAAGCGTGGCGATCTCACCTCAGGTGTGAAAAATCATCGTTCGTGCCTAATTTTTGTTTTGCTTTTCTTTTCGTAGGATTCCTGAAGAGTCCCCTTATCTTGCGTGCTAAGTCTCATACTTCTTAGTCGTAGATATGGCTCCTTATCCTGAAAGGTTCCATCCCATGTGCAACGCCTCTTGCAACTTGGTCGGACGTCATCAACGACGTGGTTTCACTTTGGTTGAATTGCTGGTCGTCATCGCGATCATCGGTGTTTTGATTGCTCTGTTGCTGCCTGCGGTTCAGCAAGCTCGCGAAGCTGCTCGACGTATGCAGTGCACCAACCAGCAAAAGCAATTGGCGTTGGCCATGCACAATCATCACGACACCTACGGCAAGCTTCCTGCGGGTAGCTACAACAATGCTGCTTGGGGCCGCGACTCTTACTCGTGGTACTGCTATATCCTTCCGTTCATCGAAGAAAACGCGATGTACGAAGAACTGAACTTGACCGTAAAGATCAACGGCGGCGCTTCGGTTCGAAGCTATGCTCGTATGCAGCTTTTGGACGCGATGCTGTGTCCTTCGGACGATAGCAAGATCCAGGAAGTGGGTGCCGACGATTGGCAGAACTCGCTGCATAACTATGTCGTTTGCTACGGCGACTCGAACTTCAACTCCGGGACGCCATGGAATGTGGTCGATGGCTACGCTGGAAAAGCGGGCATGTTCGTTCCGGAGAAAGCGGCTGGACTTCGCGATTGTACAGACGGTTTGTCCAACACGCTATTGTTCTCGGAAATCATCACCCCTTCGGAAGAAGACTACTGGAGCAGCATCGGTCGTGCTCAAGTCGCTATGGGAGCTGGTTTCACGACATTCCTGACACCCAACGCTGATGCGAACGATCGTACCAACCGTTGCCATTTGAACCTGGGAGGTGCTCTGGGGGCCAAGTGTACTCAACATGCCGATTGGGACTGGGGAGCCAACGTGGTTGCTCCACGCAGCTGGCATCCAGGCGGCGTGAATGTCGCACTGACCGATGGCTCAGTTCGATTCGTTGCCGAGACGGTGAACTTGACCGTTTGGCGTGGCCTGGGAACACGAAACGGTGGCGAAGTTCTCGCGGAATACTAATCGCCACGCAATCGGTTTTCCAACAATCGCTCTTCTAATTACCGGAGAAGTAACATCATGGCCACCACCTCGTCACGAAGCCTGATGTGTCTCGCAATGCTCGCTCTCGTTGCACTGTTGGGGTGCAACGGGGACGGCAAAATGGAAGTCGAAGGAACGGCAACTTGGAACGGGCAACCGATCCAAAAGGGATATATCGAGCTGCAGCCAGTCAACGACGGGCACTTCGCAAGTGCGGAAATCGTAGATGGAAAGTTCACCTTGCAAACCACTCCAGGACTTCGCCTGGTGAAAGTGACTGCCGAAAAGAAGATCGGCGAAACGCCTCCGACCGACCGGATTCCCGAGGCTCAGCCCATCATGTTTCAATTCGTGCCGCCCAAGTTCAACTCGCAGTCGACTATGGAAATGGAGATTGCCGCTTCCAACCCAACATTGAACGTTGAGTTAGAAGGGGAAGAGCTGAAGCCAAAGTCAGGACTTTCGGCCGAAGATAAACGCAAGATGAATCTACAAAGCGGAGGACGGCGATAAGCCTCTTTTGCAGTCACCGCCGACGTAGCAGGACGTAGCGGGTTCGAGACGATCTTGGAGGATGCATCGCACCCTCGTCCGATCGCTCGGCCCGCTATTTTTGTTGACGCGCGGACATCAGGATTTCAGAATGGGGGCCGCTTCTCGTGTCTCCCAACCCCACCTGAGATCCCATCATGAAGACTTCCCTTGCCGCCATCGTATCGTTGCTGTTTGCTTGTTCGACGCTGCTTGCCCAGGCATCGCCAGATCCTTTGCCGAATGTCATTTTGATCGTGACCGATGACATGGGTTACGGCGATATGAGCAGTCAAGGAGCGAAAGGCTTCGAGACGCCCAATCTTGATCGACTTGCGGGGCAGGGAACCCGGTTCACGAACTTTTACGTCGCTCAGCCGGTTTGCACGGCCAGCCGCGCGGCGTTTCTTAGTGGGTGCTATCCCAACCGATTAAGTTTGCAAGGCGCGCTGAACCATACCAGTAAGAATGGAATTCATCCGGACGAGTATTTGCTACCGGAGATGTTTAAGGATCTCGGATATGCGACCGCTGGGATGGGCAAGTGGCATCTTGGAACGGTGATGGAGTTTTGGCCGACGCGAAACGGGTTCGATGAATGGTTCGGTACGCCTTATTCCAATGACAATACGAAGTATCATCCTGTGCTCGCCGCTGAGATGCCGCCGTATCCGTTGTACGAAGGAGAAACGGTTGTCGAGCTGGACCCTGACCAAAGCTTCTTTACGAAACGAATTACCGAAAAAGCAATTTCGTTTATCGAGCGAAATCAAGAGCGGCCATTCTTTCTTTACTTGCCGCACATCATGCCGCATGTGCCGATCTTTGCTTCGGAAGAATTTCGCGGTCGTACACGGCATGGGCTGTATGGCGATGTGATCGAAGAACTGGATTGGTCGGTGGGCGAATTGATGCGAACGCTCGATCGTTTGGAACTCGCTGAAAACACGATTGTCATCTTCTTCAGCGACAACGGACCATGGCCGAGTTACGGAGAGCATGCCGGCGATGCAGGTCCCTTCCGGGAAGGCAAGCTGACCACGTTTGAAGGGGGCGTTCGCGTGCCGTGCGTTATGCGGTGGCCAGGACATATTCCGGCCGATCATGTGTGCAAAGAACCGATCATGTCGATCGACTTGGTTCCCACGCTCACCAAGCTGGTGGGTGGAAAAATGCCTACCAAGAAGATCGACGGTCTCGACATCGCGGATGTGATGCTAACCAAAGAGGGGAAGACTCCGCACGAAGCCCTATTTTTCTACGGTGGCACCGGACTGCAAGCGGTGCGAAGTGGCAAATGGAAGTTGCATTTCCCACACCCTTACATCACCGTCGCCGCCGAACCAGGCAAAGGTGGCAAGCCTTCCAACTGGGGAAAGAACCCGGCCCAGTCGATCACCCAAAGTGGGATTGAAGGCATCGCCAGTCGCCATGGTGGTCGTGTCGAGAAGATCGAGTTGAGTCTGTTTGATTTAGACGCAGATCCTGGCGAGACAAAGAATCTCGCTGAGCAGCACCCTGAGGTGGTCGAGCGACTAAAGAAATTGGCCGAGCCGATTCGTGCAGATTTGGGCGATTCGCTGACCGGCGTCGAAGGAACCGGTGTTCGTTCGGCAGGCTGGGTGAAGTAGCGTTTAACGAGAACGCCCCCTTCGAAACGACATTGCCCCGGAAGGATCCGGGGCAATGAACGATCTGCTTTTGATAATCCGCGTGAAGCGATTACTTCTTGGCTTTGGCCAGGATTTCCTTGCCTTCTTCTTCACTGATTTCGCGAATAAAGATATTCTTCCAGCGGATTTCGCCACCATGCGTTTGCAGCATGATCGGTCCGGTTGCAGGAAGTGGCTTGCTGCGATCCCAGTAGTTTTCCATGACGGCACCGTCAACGACCAACTTGTCGTTCAGCCAAACCCAAGTGACGTCGCCGACCTGGCGAACTTTCACCGAGTTCCATTCGCCGAAGGGACGATCGGCCAGGACCAGTGGATCACGACCAGGGGCACCGACCGAATTGTTCCAGAGGCTGCCGGAACCGAGGTGGCGTTTGATGTTCGGTTGTTCTGGATTGAACGGAGTTGTGACGTCCCAGATTTGAACCTGAGGGGTCCCTCGCAAGTAGATACCGCTATCCGCCTTGGGGACGGTTTTATAATCGATCATCAGTTCGATGTCGCCAAAGTCTTTTTCGGTCGTGGCGTAAGGACCATGGCCGTCGTTGACTAGTTCGCCATCTTCAACCGTCCAATGCTCGGCGAATTCAGCTCGCTGCTTTTTGAGGTTTTCCTCTTTCTTTTCGCCCTTCAAGTTGGCCGATTGATGAGGATTCAGGCCATACCAGCCGGTGAGATCTTTGCCATTGAACAAGGCTTTGAAGCCTTCCGGCGGTTGTGGTTCCGCGGCATTAGCCGAAGCGGCAAACATGGTTCCAACAAGTGCCACGGCGCAAAAAGCCGCGCGATCGAAGAGGCGTTTCATGGTGTGCTCCAATGTAAGGATGGTAAATCCGGTGAGGGCTCGAAGATGAGGTAGGAGCACAAAGTATAAACAAAAGAAAACGGGAATGGTTCCCCTTTCCTTTGGGGGCCACTCCCGCAATTTAATCGCATTCAGCTTTTTTGATCTTACAGACCCAGCACGTCGTTCATGTTGTAGAGACCGGGATCTTTTCCGGCGGCGAACTTGGCCGCTTGCAGGGCCCCGCTGGCGTAGCAGTCGCGGTTGCTGGCTCGGACGGTCATTTCGATCGTTTCGCCGAGCAGCCCAAAGATGATGGTGTGCTCGCCAGGGTTGTCGCCGGTACGGATCGCGTGGTAGGCAAGCTCGTTATGCGGACGAGTGCCCGGGCGACCTTCGCGTCCATGGACAAAGTTCGTGATCCCCATCTTGTTGGCGATCAGCTCACCGAATCGCAAGGCGGTCCCGCTCGGGCTGTCTTCTTTGAAGCGGTGATGACGCTCCAGAACTTCGACGTCCGCACCGCCCGGGATGTCTTTCAGCGCTTCGGCAGCAATCTCGCACAGCTTCATCGTTAAGTTAACGGTGGTGCTCATGCTCGGAGCCCAAACCACAGGAATGACTTTGGCTGCTTCACGAATGCTGGCCTGTTGATTTTCGTCCAAGCCGGTGGTGGCCATCACGAGCGCCGCTTTGGCATTCAGCGCACGTTCGACTGCCGCATCGGCACCTGCGGGAACCGAGAAGTCGATGATCGCATCGAACTGGGCCGATGTTTCTTCTGCCAACCGAATGCCGATCTCACCGATACCAGCCACACTGCCGGCATCTTCGCCGAACTTGGTATGTCCGGAGTGCTCGAAGCAGGTAACTACTTCCAACGATTCGTCCTGGCTACCGAGGGCAACAAGCCGTTGCCCCATGCGTCCCGCGGCTCCGTTGATTGCGACTCGTGTTGGCATGATCAAATCTTTCGTGACGGTCAATGAATGGATCAATAGGGGGACATGCTCACATCCGCGTGGGCATGGCTTGCATCTAATAGAAGCATGCTCATCCAGGCGTGAGCATGGCACCTGGCAAATCGTTGATGGCTTCTAGCCGTATAGCTGAATCGCTTGAACGATATCGTTCATGTCGTTCTTTACGGGGACTGAGCGGTTCGCGAATGTGGCTCGCTTGACGCCTCGGCTACCGAGAACTTTGTTGAACGTCTCCTGATCGGTTGTATGGTAGGCAACCGTCGCGTTCGGATCTTTCAGAAGGTGTCCGGTCAGGATGCAGACAACGCGATCGCTTGGAGCGATGATGCCTTGCTCGCGGAGGATCTTCGCGCCAGCCACGCTCGCGGCACTTGCTGGCTCGCAGCCCATTCCGCCGGCACCGACTTGGCTTTTGGCATCCATGATCTCTTGATCGGAAACCTGACGCACGACGCCGTCGCAGTCGTTTAAAGCTCGCAAGCATTTGTGCAAGTTGACTGGTCGATTGATTTCGATCGCGCTGGCAAGCGTAGACGCTTTGGCTTGAGCTTCGTCCATCTTCTTGTAGTAGTCGCCGATCGTTTCACGTGGGTAGCGACCGTCGTTCCAGCGGACATCGTGATTGTTGTAAAGCTGATCGAGCGTATCGGCACCGCTGGCGTTGATGACCGCCAGTCGAGGAATTCGGCTGATGAGGCCCAGTTCTTTCAGTTCGGCGAATGCTTTTCCGAATGCACTGCTGTTACCAAGGTTCCCGCCGGGGACGACAATCCAATCTGGCGGTTCCCATTGCAATGCTTCCAGCACGCGGAACATCACCGACTTCTGGCCTTCCAGGCGGAATGGATTCACACTGTTGACCAGGTAAATGCCCATGTCCTTGCTGACTTCTTTCACGCGAGCCATCGCATCGTCGAAGTCGCCCGCAATTTGTAGCGTTAGCGCGCCATAGTCGAGAGCTTGGGAGAGCTTGCCGTACGAGATTTTCCCGCTGCCGATGAAAATGACCGCTTTCATCAAGCGGGTCACGCTGCAGTACATCGCCAACGACGCACTCGTGTTGCCGGTCGAAGCACACGCGGCTCGCTTGGCGCCAACCATTCGAGCATGGGTAAACGCGGCGGTCATGCCGTTGTCTTTGAAGCTCCCGCTCGGATTCATCCCTTCGTATTGAAGGTGCAGCTTACCAGGATCGAGACCGACGAATTTGCCGACATGATCGGTCTGCTGTAGAAGTGTTTGCCCTTCGCCGAGCGTGACAATCTGCTCGTCGGTCGCATAAGGGAAGAGCGAACGGAAACGCCAGACACCACTAAAGTTCAGCGGATTGGTCCGTTTGGCCCAGTTGGCTTCGATATCTTTCCAGGTTTTCGGCGGTTCACAGCGATCCCAATCGTAGGCGATATCGAGCAGATCGCCACACTTGGGACAAGCAACGAGAACTTGGGAAAGATCGTACGTCTGGCCGCACTCGGGCGAGATGCAGCGCTGAAAGGCGGCAGGAGTCGTGGTCACGCTTTGAATTGCTTGGGGTCAAAGGGTTTCGGTGTTCACGGGAGACGCGTCGCCGCGCCGCAGTTTGCCCGAATGATCAGTGTTCCCTTGAGTTTAGAACACGATAGCGATTCTACCGGAGGGGAGTGTCATCCGAAAAGAACGGTTCGCGGGGAAAATAGATCTCGCACCCATGAATTCAGCAAGAGCGTGTCCACTGCAGACTTATTGAGACATCTTCACGATTACCATCACCATGAGCACAACGCCACCAATATTGATTTTGAAGCAGGTATCGCTCGAAAATGGGAACGATTGTCCTTGCTTGTTCCGGTAAAAGCCGTAGCAGCCAATGCTGCAAAGGGCGAGCGATAGAAGAAGGAAAAAGATGTTAAGAGCAAACGTGGCCATGATGGAAAGTTATGTCAGTAAGGTGAGTAAGTGACGGAAGAACGGAGAGGCCCGCATTGTTTGCGGTAATCAGACTGTCTGGAAGGGGGGTGCGGTCTGCGACTGGTAAATCGCCGAAGATAAAATTTGACGGTTTCCTAGCATTCGCGATAAGCTAAGAATTCTGCCCATTGCACTGGCAATTACGGCAGATCGGCTCTCTAATTGCGAGGAACACCATGGCAAAAACGAGCAGCGGAAAAGGAGCCTATTCGAAGGAAGAGGCGAAACCGTACCACGACAAGTTGCGATTGCTTCGCGCCAGGATGGTGGGTGATACAAATCATCTGGCCGACTCAGCATTAAAGCGGACGCGAAGCGAAGCGGCCGGCGATCTCTCAAAAATGCCTATCCATATGGCAGACATTGGGTCGGATAATTACGAGCAGGAGTTCTCGCTTAATCTCTTGGCCGCGGAACAGGTTACCCTGGGTGAGATTGATTCTGCCCTGGCCAGAATTGAAGCAGGCGAGTATGGTGCGTGCGTTGAATGTGGACAACGCATCAAGAAGTCGCGCCTCAATGCCATCCCCTTCACCCACTACTGTATCGACTGTGCCAGCGAACGAGACCATGAAACCCGGCGATAGCGTCAGCACCGTGCCGGTAAGCCGCTATGTTTGGTTTTTTGGCCTGGCTATTGTTGGGTGTGGTGTTGATCTCTGGAGCAAGTATGCCGTCTTCGCTTGGCTCGGGATGCCTGGTCAGAACCGATATTTCTGGTTCATCGAGCCCTACATCGGCTTTCAAACGTCGCTAAATGAAGGTGCCCTGTTTGGCTTGGGGCAAGGGTACACTCCGGTATTCGCAGTCTTTTCAGTGATTGCAGCTCTCGGGATTTTGTACTGGCTTTTCATCGCCAAAGCGGCGAGTGATTTGACGCTAACCATTGCCCTTGGCCTGATCACCGGCGGAATCTTTGGCAATCTATATGACCGCCTAGGAATCTGGGGTCAGCCTGCGGTGCGCGACTTTATTCTGTTCCGCTACAACGATCAGTATGTTTGGCCCAACTTCAACATTGCTGATGCACTTCTCGTCTGTGGGGCAGGTCTGATGCTTTGGCATTCCATCTTCATGGCCCAGCCGACCACGGCTAAGGAGCCATCCGATTCAACCGCCTCGGAAAGCTAAAAGCGACCAGTTAGCGCTCGCGTTAACGGCGCAAACCGTAGATATAGGCGTTTTAGCCCGTAGCTGCGAGCATTCTTTTCAGCCATGGGATGCATCTTCTAGTGGCATTTAAGACTCCCCAGAAGGCTTGTTTGAGGGGGTTGATGTTTGATTGTCACGGTAAATCTATTGTAAACAGCCAATAACTGTGTGATTTCTGTTGAAACCCCCATGTTTTGGGTGTATGCTCACTTATTACCGCATGTGGGGTGTAAGTCGCAATGTTTGCGAAATATCTGTTTTGGGTTTTGCCGTAGTCTTTGGCCAGCTGACCTGATCCATCTCCACGGCGGAAGTCAGTCGAATTTTCATAGTCGCGAAAAAGATGAAGGGTTAGCTCGCAGCACAATCGTGTCGCGCACGTTCGTTGGATTCGGGCACCCTTGTGACGCGCATTTTGGAATCGGAGACGATTTCATCGGGGGCGCCACATTGTGCGTTGAAAATTTTCGATCGTTCCATTTATCAAGAGGGCAGTGGAATGAAACTTTCGCGAACCGTCGCTTATGCATTGCAGGCGACCATGCAACTTGCCGTGTCGGATTCCGACACTCCTGTTCCTTGTAGCCAAATCGCCGCTAAGGGAGAAATGCCTGAGCGTTTCTTGCTGCAAGTTCTTCGTAGTCTGGTAAATCACGGTGTACTTCGTAGTACGCGCGGGGTCGATGGAGGGTACATGTTGATCCGTTCTCCGGACGAGATCTCACTTCTCGACGTCATCGAGGCAATTGAAGGGCCACTCGATTCCAAGTTGCCGTTGCCTTGCACGCCAGACGATTACACGCAGCAGAACTTGCAAAAAGCTCTTCAAGACGTGACAGAGACCGCTCGAGAGCAGCTTGAATCGATCAAAATTGCTGCATTGGTTCTGGCACCAGAAAGCCCAGAGGCTTCCAGCATGCCAGAAACCGCCGAAGTGGCCGTCGCTCCGTCTCATTCTGAGGTGCTGACTAGCGCGACGACCAACGAAGCGTCGCAAGCACGATCGGCCTAGGTTGCGGACAAAGATGTTCATTTGAGGAAAGGAGCGGTGAAGCCGTATCGGGGGCTTGTTCCTCCTGCGCCACCGTTCTATTCTCATGTCCATGAACACCTCACAAAGCGATCTCGAAAAGCGTTTGGAAACAGCCCGACGGCTGGCCCGATTGGCAGGCAAGAGCACCCTGGAGCACTTCCAGCGGTCCGATCTTTCTTTTGAAAAGAAGGAAGACGAATCTCCTGTTACGGTGGCCGACCAAAACGCGGAAAAGATTATCCGCCAAGGACTTAAGGAAGAGTTTCCGGACGACGGTATCATTGGTGAGGAATTCGGCAGCGAAGAAGGTTCGACCGGATTCAACTGGATTGTCGACCCAATTGATGGCACCAAAGCCTTTATCGCTGGGGTTCCTCTTTTCGGAACGATGATCGGTGTGGAAAAGGATGGCAAATCCCGTCTCGGCGTGGTTTACATTCCTGGCTTGGACGAAATGATCTCCGCCGCCGAGGGGCAAGGTGCCTGGTACGAACGTCCGCACCACGACCCCGTTCGAGCACAAGTCAACAAGACGCCTAAGCTGAGCGACGGCGTGATGGTGACTTCTCAGGTCAGTACTTTCAACAAGCGAAATGCTACTCAGGGCTTCTTAGAGCTTGAAGAAAGGTCTTTCGTCACCAGGACTTGGGGCGACTGCTATGGCTACATGCTGGTCGCCACAGGGCGTGCTGTCTGCATGATTGACCCGATGATGAGCATCTGGGATGCAGCCGCACTTCAGCCGATCATGGAAGAAGCTGGCGGAACGTTCACCAGTTGGACCGGCGAATCGACCATTTACAGTGGCGATGGGATTGGGACGAATGGCATGGTTCTGGAAGAGATTCTGGAAGTTTGCCGCAAGTACCCGATGCCAGAGTAGGGAAATCCACGTTTCTCGACACCTTGCGGACTAGCTGCCGTCTCGGTAAACTGGTCCGTTTCGTATCAAGCATCTGACGACCGTCTAGGAGTCGCTGGCAATGGCCAACGTGTGTGAAATTTGTGGCAAGGGCCACAGCATGGGCAATAAGGTTACCCTCCGCGGTAAGGCGAAGTACCTGGGCGGTGTCGGTACCAAAATCACGGGCATCACGCGTCGCAAGTTCAAGCCGAACCTGCAGACCGCCAAAGCTGTTATGCCCGATGGCGAACACAAGAAACTGAAAGTTTGCACCCAGTGCATTCGCAGCGGTTACGTCAAGAAGGTTGTGCGTCATCGCCCCTTCAAGCTTCCTTCGGAAGAACGCGGCCGCTAGTCTAAGTCTTTAGGAGCGATGCTCGCGATAGAGTGGGCGTGCGTTCGTTTAAGATTTCGTCCCCTGATACTCATGGGGACGTGGCCTGATAGGTTGCTTACCACGGAGAAGTTCGATGTCCTCGCTGACCCGGGAAGAAGTCGAAAAGGTTTCGCTGCTGGCACGTTTGCGTTTGTCGGAAGACGAATTGACGACGATGACCGAGCAAATGAGCCAAATCGTCAGCTATGTCGATCTTCTCAGCGAAGTGAATACGGACGATGTCGAGCCGATGGCTCATGCCGTCGAGCAGCATAACATCTTTGCAGAAGATGCTGTCCATGAGTCGCTGCCACGCGACGCTGCTTTGGCCAATGCTCCGAAGCGGGACGACGAATGCTTCCGCGTTCCCGCAGTGCTGGGCGACTAGGTTTCGCTCCTGATTACATTATGACCCTCGATATCGGTGTGCACCTTGGTGCTGCGTCTGATCGAACCGGTCACCTTCTCGCGTGCAATCGTTCCTGCTTCTCTGGCTGATTGCTCTTACGACGACTAGTCAACCGCCGCCAATTCCGCCATCATAGGCAGTTCGCAGACTTAACTGCTTACGCGGCACTGGCATAGCCGGTGGCACCTTTGGAAAACGCGGCATGTCCGCAATACCGACGGAAAGAAAAGGCAAAACGCACGATGGCTTTGTACGAAGCGTCCGCCACCCAGTTGTTGTCTCAGCTTGAATCTGGCGAAGTGACCTCGGTCGAGGTGACAAAGGCCTGCTTGGATCGTATTCGCCAACACGATGGCGAAGTCGGTGCCTTTCTGAAGGTGATGGACGACAAGGCATTGGCCAAAGCCGAAGAGGTCGATCAAAAACGTAAAAGTGGTCAAGCAGTCGGCAAGCTGGCCGGCGTTCCAGTCGCGGTGAAGGATCTCTTGTGCACGGAAGGGGAAGTCACCACGTGTGCATCGAAGATGCTCGAAAACTTCGTGCCGCCCTACAGCAGTACCGTTATCGAGAAACTGGAAGAAGCGGACGCGGTGATCGTCGGTAAGACGAACATGGATGAGTTCGCCATGGGTGGCTCGACCGAAAACTCCGCTCTTGGAAAGACCCGAAATCCTTGGAACACAGCCCTCGTGCCGGGCGGGTCATCCGGTGGCGCTGCGGCCTGCCTAGCAGCTCAGATGGTACCTCTTTCCATCGGTACCGATACTGGCGGATCGATTCGCCAGCCTGCTTCGTTCTGCGGTGTAGTCGGTTTGAAGCCGACTTATGGTCGCGTCAGTCGTTATGGATTGATCGCGTTCGCCAGCAGCTTGGACCAGATTGGCCCGATGGCGCGAACGGCTGAGGATACGGCTCTGTTTCTTGAAGCGATGAGCGGCCATGACCCGCAAGATTCGACATCCGCTAATGTGCCGTGCCCGTTGTTTAGCAAGTCGGTCGATAAGCCGCTGGAAGGGCTGCGAATCGGTTTGGTTCAAGAGCATTTCGGCGATGGCTTGAACAGCGAGGTCAACTCGGCAGTTCGAGAAGCGGTGAAGGTTTACGAAAAGCTCGGTGCGAAAGTCGTCGACATTTCGCTTCCGCACAACAAGTACGGCATCGCCACCTATTACATCATCGCTCCGAGCGAAGCTTCGAGTAACCTGGCACGCTTTGATGGTGCTCACTACGGTCATCGTTGCGACGAATCGGAAATGCTGGAAGCATTGCAGAAAGAGAAAGAAGCCCTCGCGGCAGCAGGGGACGAGATCGGCCTCAAGCGAATGGACACGCCTCTGATTCGCATGTATCGCCAAAGCCGTGCCGAAGGTTTCGGTCCGGAAGTCAAACGCCGCATCATGCTCGGTACCTACACGCTTAGCGCCGGCTACTACGACGCTTATTACTTAAAGGCGTTGAAGGTTCGCCGTTTGATTCGCGAAGACTACGACAAAGCGTTCAAAGCGGTTGACGTCATTGTAGGGCCAACGGCTCCTAATCCAGCGTTTGCCGCGGGATCGAAGACCAACGATCCGCTGGCGATGTACCTAGAAGACTTGTACACGGTGACCGCCAACCTGGCAGGTATCCCCGCTATTTCGGTCCCTTGTGGGATGACGGCCGATGGCTTGCCGATCGGTCTACACATGCAAGCCCCCGCGTTAGAAGAAGATCGCCTTCTGCGTGCGGCCCACATGTTCCAGAAGGAAACCGACTGGCACGCGAAGACGCCCAGCCTGTAAATCGGTACGGCTCGAATCACGAAACAATTGATGGATCACGACGAGTAACGTCCAGGAAAAGTCATGAGCGACGCTTACGAAATCATTATTGGGTTGGAAGTTCACGTGCAGTTGGCAACGAAGACGAAGCTCTTCTGCCGCTGTAGCACCAAGTTTGGGGCTTCACCCAATACGCAGACATGCCCAGTATGTCTTGGTATGCCAGGCTCTTTGCCGGTGATGAATCGCGAGGCGTTTCAGCTTGGGTTGAAGACTGCGTGTGCGCTCAATCTGAATGTGCCTCGCTTTACGAAGTGGGACCGCAAAAACTATTACTATCCTGACCTTCCCAAGGGATATCAGATCAGCCAGTTTGATCTGCCGATGTCGGAAGATGGTTATCTTTGGATTAGCGATCCGAAGGAGCAATTTGAAGCCAAGAAGGTCGGCATCATTCGTGCCCACTTGGAAGAAGATGCCGGCAAGTCGATGCATGATGAAGTCGCTGGCAAAGCGGATACTCGCGTCGACTTGAACCGTACCGGAACGCCGCTGCTAGAGATCGTCAGCCAGCCTGAAATGAACTCGCCGCTGGAAGCGAAGGCATATCTTAACGAGCTCAAGCTGATTCTCACGTACCTCGGTGTATCCGACTGCAACATGCAAGAGGGAAGCTTGCGTGTTGATGCAAATGTGAATTTGCACATCAAGTCGGACGATCCTAAGAAAATCGCCACGCCGATCGTCGAAATCAAAAACATGAACAGCTTCCGCGCCGTCGAACGTGCGATTGCCTATGAGGCAACGCGTCAGTACGACGAATGGCAGGAAACTGGGAAGACGATCAAAGACGCTCCCAAAACAACACGCGGTTGGGACGACGCTGCCCAAGTCACACGTCCACAGCGGGAAAAAGAAGACTCCAGCGATTACCGTTACTTCCCGTGCCCCGACTTGGCTCCCGTCACCACGACGGCCGAAGAAGTCGAAGCGGTTCAACAGTCGCTGTGTGAATTGCCAATGGCGATCCGCGAACGTTTGCACGACGGCTACGGGATTCCTGCCTACGATGCTGACGTGATCGTCAATCAAGGCATCGTCGCCGTGAAATATTACGAGGAGTTAGCCCTCAAGACCGGCGACGCCAAGATGTCCAGCAACTGGGTACAGCAGGACGTACTGCGGGTACTTAAGGAACGCGACATCGAGTTCGATCAGTTCCCCATCTCGGTGGAACGTTTGGCCGGTTTGCTCAAGGCAATCATGAATAAAGAGATCGATACGACTCGGGCCAAGGATGTCTTTACGCAGATGCTCGATAGCGACAAAGACGCCCAGGCCATCATGAAAGAAATGGGCATCGAGAAAGTCGACGATTCCGAGATCGACAACCTGGCGAAAGAGATCCTGGAAGCCAATCCCAAAGCGGTTGAAGATCTTAAGAACGGCGTGCAGAAAGCGGTCGGAGCCCTCATCGGTCAGGCCAAAAAGAAGAACCCCAACATTGACCCCGGCACCTTCCGAGCAAAGTGCATTGAGTTGGTCAAGGATATGTAGACGTTCGAGCACATCCAATCATAGGCGTTTTAGTTCTAGCCATTGATGCGGTGTAAAAAGAGAGGCGTAGCCCGCAAACAGCAGTCTCCAGCCTTTCAGCCGACCGCTGACTTCAATGTCGATGATCTCGCCTGCCTGGATTTCCAAATACATCGGAGCCGTCTTCGCCCAGTCGATACTCGCAACGATCGATACGGTACCCGCTTCCACCGGGATGAGAATCGTCTGATTCACAGCGATTTTTTCGCGTGGGACATTGTTGACGGTAATTAAGTACCTCCGCACGAAATCCTGGTATTGCCATTGCCGCCTAATGCGGATCGTCGCGTCTCCACGGCCGCTCTCTGCCATGAGTATCTCGGCCTTGGGCGATTCAAATGGATTGGTCTCAGGCATCGAAGCTGGTCTTCGTTGGGAGAAACGTTTGTCGTTCGTTACAATAGATTTAGTAACGACAACGCAACTCGTGACGCTGGAACATCATTGTAGCAGCTTCGGATATGTTCACTCCCAGTGGAATCATCGCTTTCACTACCGACTTTCAGACCGACTCTTTTTATGTCGCCGAGATGAAAGTTGCCGCGTACCAAATTGCCAGAGAGGCAATGCTGGTCGATGTCACGCATGCGATTCCACCGCAAAACGTTGCCCAGGCAAGCTGGACGCTGCTGCGAGCTTTGGAAGCGTTTCCGGAAGGGACGGTACATGTTTGCGTCGTCGATCCAGGCGTTGGTACCGAACGGAAAATTCTCGCTGCGATTATCCACGGCCAAGCGGTGATAGGTCCCGACAACGGACTGTTCGATGTCATCGCTTCGCGCTATCACGTGTCGGCCGTTGTGGAACTCAATAATGAGGTCTACTTTGGCCCGAAGCGTTCCAGCACGTTTCATGGCCGAGACATCATGGCCCCCATTGCTGCCCATTTGATTCGAGGCATTCCCATCGACAGCTTAGGCGACTTGCGGGATAGCCCGCTTGTTGCGAAAGAAGCGAAGGAAAAAGTCCTTGCTAAAAGGATGGGCAATGAGATTCATGGGCACTTCGTTTACGCCGATTCCTTTGGTAACAGCGTGACCAACATTTTCGCTGAGGACATTCCAGATCAGTGGGAAGCCAATCGAATTCACATCGGGTCGGACTTGTTTCACGTAGATGGATTGATCAAGACTTATGGAGAGCGTGAGCCTGGATCGTTGGTAGCGCTGGTCGGTTCGTCTGGCCAATTAGAGTTGGCTGTCGTGCAGGGCAACGCCGCCCAAAAGTATGGTTTTGCTCCAGGTACGCCCGTTAAGATCGTGCATGAATAAGGCGATTGGGTGGTTATCCGCCCTTAACGATCGCAAGATGCTTGGCGAAATGGGTGAAGATAGCTAGAATCGCTCGCAAGATTCCTCCTCCTCACCATTTCAGGAATATGCCAACGTGCCGAGTCGCATCTCCGGAAAAGTCGTATCCATCTCGGAAACGGGAGACGCCATTACCGACTTGGCTCACGAACAATTGGCCGATGTCCCGCAAGATGACCGGACGTCGATCGAGTGCGGCGGACATACGACGCTGGGAGTCTATCCGCTGGATCACGACCAACCAGAAATGACCTACGTCGCGATTCTGGGAAAAAGTGGCTGCTTGGAACTGTCCCTCATTGGTGATAGTGCTGCGAAGTTTCTGGGGCTGAAAGTCAACGACGAAGTGACGATCAAGTGGTAGAGCAGTCGCCTGGTCCTAAAGACGAAACTTCCAACGTCGAACATCAGCCGAGGCGATTCGGTTTCTGGGCCGCCTACTTC
Source organism: Bremerella sp. TYQ1 (assembly GCF_020150455.1). NCBI lineage: Bacteria > Pseudomonadati > Planctomycetota > Planctomycetia > Pirellulales > Pirellulaceae > Bremerella > Bremerella sp. TYQ1. The sequence goes on along the minus strand of NZ_CP083740.1, from coordinate 3,066,703 downwards.
TTAGTCGTCGCCAGTATGGTCGGGGCCGGCATTTTGACTTCGTCTGGATTCACGTTGCATGATACAGCCAATCCGGCTGGCTTGATGATGATCTGGACGCTCGGCGGTATCTTGGCATTGTGCGGAACCGTAACGATCGCGGAACTTGCCACCATGCTGCCCAAAGCAGGCAGCGATTATCTGTTTGTGCGTGAAGCTTATGGACGTGAAGCAGGTATCGTCGTCGGCTGGGCCACGTTCGTTTTAGGGTTCGCCGCACCGACCGCTGTCGTAGCGAGATTATCTGCCAATTACCTCTCGATACCCGTTTCGCAGGTCATCAGTGTTGGTCCCGCCGAGGCTTACCTCGAGCCTTTGTTGGCAACCGCTTTTGTGGTTGTCTTAATGGTGACGCACTGTTTGGGGCATCGCGAGAGTAGCGGAATTCAGGTTCTCTCGACACTGGTTAAGATCACTCTGCTTGTAGGTCTCGTTGTTATCGGGCTCTTGTTCGGCGAAGGAGATTGGGGACATTTTGCGGCGAGTCATGTTCCTGATTCCAACGAGTTTTTCACGCTGGGCATCGGTTTGATTTACGTCAGCTATGCATACACAGGCTGGAATGCCGCAGCCTATGTCGCTGGTGAAGTCCGCGATCCAGAGCGTTTGTTGCCACGAAGTTTAATCGCCGGATGTCTGTCGGTGATGGGCTTGTACCTGCTGGTAAATCTGACGTATATCTTCGCACTTGATCCACAGGAAATGACGCAGCGAAGTATTCCGGAAGTGATTCCTGTGGCCCAGTTGGCTGCGAAACAAATGTTTGGAAACCAAGTCGGCGATGTTGTCTCGGTACTGCTTGGATTAGGGATGCTGGCTTCGGTGAGTGCCTATATGTTGTCGGGGCCGCGCATCGCGTTTGCCATGGCGAACGATGGCGTCTTTCCAAGATTTGCTGCACGTTTACATGAGCGTCGGCAGACACCGATTGCGGCAATTGTTGTGCAAGGGTTGGTCGCCATTGGCATGGTTTGGTCAGGGCCGTTTCTCGACATCCTGAATTACACAGCCATCGGTTTGGCGGTCATTTCTGGCTTGGTAGTCGCGAGCATCTTTCCGCTACGAAACCGAGAAGATCTACCGCATCCCTATCGATTGCCGCTGTTTCCTCTGCCGCCGCTTCTCTACTTGGCGTTAATGGGATGGATCGTGCTCTCAGGGCTCATGCAAGATTGGCAGGGGATCCAAGATGGAGAAGGTTTGCCGACAACGACGCTGAGCTTGTTAACCATCTTGTTCGGCTTGCCGGTGGCTTACATCTTAGAGCGTCGCCGCCGTTCCGCTTAGACCGAAGCCGATTCGGAGTGAAAGCGAATCAATTCGATCAGCTTGGCGCGATCGACTGGCTTAGTCGAATAGTCGGTGCAACCAGCTTCGATACAGCGATTGCGATCCTCGGCCATCGCATGAGCCGTTAACGCGATAATTGGACCTTCATAGCCATCGGCTCGTAGCTTGGACGCTGCCGTGTAACCATCCATGATTGGCATTTGCATGTCCATCAGTATGACATCGAATGGTTCGCCCTGGGCGGTTGCGTCCATGGCCTTTCGGTAGCCGAGCTCGCCGTTTTCTGACATATCGACGGATGCACCTGCCTTCTTCAGCAGGAAAGAAATCAATCGCTGATTGTCAGGGCCATCTTCCACCAGCAAGATCTTTAAACCGTTCAACACATCTTTCGCGTTGGTGGTCTTGGCTGGTTTGATGTCTTCGGCCGGTGCGACCGCTTCCGGTTCTTGAAACTCAACATTGTGCAGCGGACCAGGATCGACTTGCAGCCGGAATGTTGTACCGAGGTGCGATGTTTCTAAGATAAACAAATCTCCGCCCAGTAGTTCGGCGAAGCGTTTGCTGATCGTCAATCCAAGGCCGGTGCCTCCGAAACGCCGCGACATCGAACCATCCCCTTGAGTGAACGGTTGGAATAATTTGTCGCGCATCTCGTCAGAGATACCAATTCCGGTATCGCGAACGTCTATTTGTATCTTTCGATCCGGTGCTTTACCCACTAGCGAAACGGTCAAATTAAGCGATCCCTCGTGCGTGAATTTGATCGAGTTGCTCAGCAGATTCATCAAGATCTGACGCAAACGTGTCGGATCGGTCAAAATCATCTCAGGAATCGGACCATCGTATTTAATGTTGATGGTCAGCTTCTTCTCTTCCGCTCGGACTTGCATTAATTGTCGAAGATCGGCAATCAGGCGATGCAGCGAGCAGGGTAGGTTTTCGACTTGGAATTTGCCTGCTTCAATCTTCGAAAGATCGAGTAAATCGTTGATCAGCGCGATCAGGTGCGAACCGTTTCGGCGAATGGTTTCAATCGCCTCGACACGTTCCACAGGAGCTTTGTAAATGTCACCTGTTTCCAAAAGCACGTCCGCAAAACCAAGAATTGCAGTCAGTGGCGTTCGGATTTCGTGGCTCATATTCGCCAGGAACGCACTCTTTGCACGGTTGGCTCCTTCGCTCGCTTCGATAGCTTTGCGAAGTTCATCCGTCTGACGCTCTAGGCGTTCGTGCGATTCCTGCAGCACAAGACGCTGAAGTTCGATCTCGCGGGTACGATCGGTCACTTCCCGTTCGACTTCCGCTTGCATCTTTTCCATTTCGGCTCGCCGGTTGGCGATGACGGTCATTTCACGGCAACTGACCCAAGTCGAATAGATCAGGAAGATATCTTCGAACACGACCCAGCCGATATGCTCCAAAGAGCGTTGCCAACCGAAAATAGAAACGGCATATATCGATTCCGGCCATAGCATTCCCCGCAAGAGATGGTCTGCCGCGACGACTGCCGAGGCAGTCACGAGAACTTTCCAGTCTCGATAAAACGCGAGAAACGCAAGAGATCCAAACACATGGAAATGCGCTTCGAGGCGTCCACCCATGAGGTGAATCAGAAGGGCCGAAGCGAGGGCCTGACCAACGGCGATTGTCTGGCGAGTGATAGCCCGGCCAGGCAAATAGTTGGCAAGCAAGATCGGAAGGCTGCAAATCAGTCCGCCGAGAAACAGGGCAGACCACAAGTGTGGATGAACATACTGAGTTCGCCCGGCCCAAGAGTAAGGAGACACCCATAGCGCAATCGCAATTCCTGCAAGCCATTGCAGGAACATAAGCACGGCGAACATGTGATCGGTTCGCCGATATATGGCATCGCGATGCTCTTCCAGCAATTCGCGAGCGCGATCGTTAATGGGCCGGTCTTCACTCAGAGGCACGACTCATACCTCCGGAGGAAACGTCTAGCGATGCTGCATCGTTCAAGATAGAGCAACCATAAATATTGGTCGAATCGCAGATCGATTTTCCGTCAAGGATGTATTGGACGATGGAAGATCGCCCCAAGTTGTCTCCTTCGTGTCCCCGAGCCATGGTGATGCCGCCGCTAAAAATTCGGCGTCCGTCTGGAGCATAAAGGAACGTATGCCCTGAAGTCATCGCTCCAAACGATTCGGAAAGATGACCTTCGGAATCGTTGAAGATGCGAACGTTCGGGATCTCGAGAGCCTGGCGAATGATTCGGGTGTTGTCCCAGGCCTCTTCGTCAGGGTGATAGATAATGATGTGCGTTGAGATTTTTGAACCGCACGTAGTTTGAATTCGTGCAAGTTCGTTCAACGTAGCGCTCGAACAGGGACATTTCGGATGGACGAATACCAAAAGGTTCGGGCGATTCGTATCGAGCTTAATGGCCGTATTAAGAGGCCAAACACTCGCATCGTCGTTTCGATGTCCTGGCGTGTTGTGATAATACAGCATGGCGGCAAAGCTGCTCCCGATCATGCTCGCCCATACAAGGACGATGATGGGTAGAAGGGATCGGCCTTTTCGCGGAGCTACGCCCGTCGCGTCCGAATCTTCCTGGGCCTGCCTGGTTTCTCGACTCATAGCTAACTTTCGACTCGTACCATGCTCGACCGGTGGTGCACTTATTTCCGGTCTGAGCCAAAGCTTAGGTCGTTAAGAACGCCGGCGCACGATTACGGCCATTGGATGAGGCATGCCGTAGTCATCGTCATCCAATGACAACGGTTGTAACGATTCTGCGGAAGCGTGATTTGAGCGTCAGAGAGTTGGTATCGCTTGATTTAACCCACCAGGGGGAGCGAGTTGGATACGTTTAGCTCAGAAAGTGATCGCGAAAAAGTCGCAGCAGCGTTTCGCATTGAGGGGCCGCTTTGCATCGGCGACGGAAGACATCAAATGGAATCTTCGCGATTCGCTCGCAATACTCGGGGTAGGCCTCGATGCGGCTCAAGAGCATCGGCAGTGTTAGTTCTGGGTGGAACTGCGTGCAGTATATCGGTCGCCCGTCAAATCGAAATGCCTGTTGGGCGACGGTGTCGTTCGTGGCGAGAAGGGTTGTTTCAGGCGGAAGTTCAATCACGCGATCTTCATGCCCCATATAGGCAGGGAATGTTTCAGGAAGATGCGAGAAAATGGGATCGATAAGTCCCGCATCCGTGAGAGAAACGTCGTTTGTGCCTAGTTCCGCGTGCTCAAGATCATGGATCACTTTTCCTCCAGCTGCGCGGGCCAACGCTTGAAAGCCCCAGCAGGATGCGAATGTTGGTTTGCCGCTTTCTAGAAGCAGCTTCAAGCTATCCATCGCTTTGTGTAGCCATGGGGCATTGCTGGTCACACTATACCGACCAGAGCCCCCGATCATCACCATGTCGACTTCTGCTAAGTGCGACGTTTGAAGCGAAGTCGACAAGAGATCGAAAACCGCAATCGCGTCCGACGAGCATCCCAACGCGTCTGAGAAGCACTCGATCTCTTGCAGACGAATGGGATCGTCAGCGTCACGGATTTGGATCAACAAGTAACGAAAGTCGTTCATTTAGTCGAAGCCTTGTTGAGAGTGACATGATCGATTCCACGAGCGATCACTTCGCAAATCGTATCGATTTGCTCTAACGATACGGCAAGCGGCGGCATGATCACGAGTACGTCCCCAAGCGGGCGAATCCAAAGTCCATGATCAAGGGCAAACTGACAAACCTGGTGGCCGTGGCGTTCTGCCCAGGGGAAATGCTCGCCGGTCGTGCGATCCTTCACTAACTCGACAGCGGCGATCATTCCATTCTGACGGACGTCTCCCACATGAGGATGTTTGGCCAGTTGCGCCAGGTGGTGGCCAATTCGTTCGATCTTAGCCGGCAGTTTTTCCAGGGTATGCTCTTGCTCGAAGACATCGAGAGTGGCCAATGCGGTTGCAGCACTAAGTGGGTTCCCGCCGAACGTGTGCCCGTGACAGAGCTGTTTCGCTTCAGAATACTCACCAAGATAAGCGTCCCAAATCTCCGTAGTCGCGATCGCCGCGCTCATGGGCAAATAACCTCCGGTAAGTCCCTTGCCGAGGCACAAGATATCAGGAACGACGTCTTCTTGCTGACAACCGAACATGGTGCCTGTGCGTCCCAAACCGACGGCGACCTCATCGGCGATCATTAGCACGTTATACTTCTTCGTCAGCTCACTAACCCCACGTAAGTAGCCTGCTGGCTGCATGATCATTCCCGCTGCACCGAGGACAAGGGGCTCGATCACCACAGCGGCGATCGTCTCGTGATGCTTGGCGAGTGTTTCTTCCAAGGTGCGCAGGTGGTGCTCGCAGCTGGTTTCACGATCAGGCGTGCGTCGGTCAGGAATCGGCAAACGATGGACTGGAAACATCAATGGTTTGAAGACCGCATTGAATCGATCGACACCGCCAACACTGATCGTGCCGATCGTATCGCCATGGTAGGCATCCTCGAAACCGATGTACGAAGTTTTCTGTGGCTGAGGTTCACCGCATTGATGCCAATACTGAAACGCCAGCTTGATGGCGACTTCCAGAGCGGAAGCACCATCGCTACAGAAGAACGTATGGTCGAGATTGCCTGGGGTGATCTCGGCCAGCCGTTTCGCTAAGCGAATGGTGGTACTATTCGAGCACCCAAGATTAGTCACATGGGCCACTTTGCCAAGCTGTTCTTGCACGGCGGCGTCGATCACCGGATGACGATGTCCATGCACGTTGCACCACATGCTGCTGACGCCATCGATCAGACGACGGCCTTCGGTATCGATCAGCTCGCAACCTTCGGCCGATTCAATGATCAACGGATCGTAGCAGGCCATTTGGGTGAAGGCATGCCAAACGAAGTGCTTGTCCCAGTCGCGAAGCTGCTGCGTGTTCGGAGTCATACGCTCGAGATGAAATAAGGTCGCAAAACAAAGACCTTATTGTAAAGGATCACACCGAACAGGTCAGGCTGGGGCTACTGCGAAGATGAGCGAGAGCCTTGGGGGCTGCCGCCGATGGGGTAGTCGGCTGGAAGTGGTCGCGCAGCGGTTGTGAAACCAATCTCATATAAATCGTCGCGGACGGTTCGGAAGTCTTCAAAGCTGTCAGGGTAAGTCCAGATGGTGATCGTCGTCCGGCTCGGATCGAGCGAAGCAATGATTTCACGAAATCTGGAACCAGGCTGAAGGGCTTCGTTGACAGGATATCCTAGCTCTGGCATCTCGGACTCGAGCGTGAAGTTCTGCAGTTCGACGCCCCCACGCGTTGCCGTCCCAAGTGAAGTTTCCATTTCGTACGAGCGGCTAACGAGAGTGTACTCCATCACATAACCGTTCATGGGACCGATGCGAGTGACTACTTTGCCTTCGCGTCGAGCCCGATCGAGGTGGTTACGAGCATCGTTCTTCATCGCTTCGACGAGACGTTCCATCGGCACGTACGAAATCCGCCCATGCTTCAAGCGAAAGTGCTCTTCCTTGCCGAACACAGTTTTCGCGAGTGGCGTTGGGTAATGTGCCAGTTCTTTCACTTCCGGGCGATAGTCACGCAGGCTTTCGATTTGATCGTAAAGTTGCTCCAACTGCTGCGTCGTTTGCAATAGCTCGCGCTGCTCGGTAACTTCCTGCTGTTTGGTCGCCGAAAGCTCTTCCTGCTTTTGATTCAAAGTCGTTTCTGCAGACGTCAGAAAGAGCTGCAACTGGTTGCGTTCCTCGAACGCTAGTTTGGATTGCTCTTGTACTTGCATGATGTCTTGCTGAATGGCCGCGACACTCTGGGCCATGCTGTTCAGTTCTTCCAGTGTCGGTCCCTTCGGCTGTGGCGGCGAAGGTTCTTCTACTTCTGGTTCGACAGGAGCTGGAATCGACAGTGCTGGCGGCTTTGTCGGTTCGGTTTCACCAAGGGCCGCATCAACGATGGCATCTCGCGCCGTGATTCCGACCACCATAATCAAGATGATCAGAATGCCGACCAGGTTGGTGACCACGTCGAGAAACGAATCGAGCGAAGGGGCGTTATTGTCGCCACTTGTTTTTTTCGCGGGGCGTCTCACTTGCGATTCACCTCGATACCAGATCCGTAAAGAAGCGTTTCCAATTGCTGAACGACTGGATCGCCACCTTGCTCGACGGTGATCTGCAGGATTGGCTTCCAGTAGAAGTTGCGGCCTGCCATCCCCCAGCTGTCGATCCGAGTATGAATCAAGCGAACCAGTTTATCGGCGGCCGCTTCCATGTTGCCATCGACAGGGACCGTCTCCGCTGGTCCCAAGACGCCTCGCTCTTGCACGAGAGTCATTTGGGTGCCGCTGACAACGAGTGTTACGGGGCGAGTAATTGCCGTGTTCTTGGGTCCGGCGCCGGGAAGTGCCCAGTTACTGCCACGCTTGGCTGCCAGGGGCGTCGCAGACGAGCGACTTCCGCCTTGGCCGCCGGAAGCATTCGGTTGGTTCGGGCCGGCTTGTTGAGCATAAGGAGAACCACGTTGGCCATCGGCTGACTGTTGTTCAGGTGGAGCCTGGCCAGAGTAAAAGCCTGGGCCGGACGTTTGTTCACCGCGTCGCTGCTGGCTTTGCTCAAGCATGTTGGTTGCTTCTCCGCCGCCCAGTTGGCCTGACCCGCCGTACGTTTCCGCTGGCATGTTGCTGGTGCCATGGCCTCCGTCAACGAATCGGTTGGCGAGGAATTCTTCGTCGCCGTTGCCACCGCCACCTACCGGCTGGAAGCCCCCGTTACGTGTCGCGGCAAGATGCTGATCTTCCAGTCGACCATACTTCTTCGGTGCTGCCATGATCAACGCGATCTTGCGACGTCGAGCAAGTTCGACCGTTTCAATCAGCTGTTTGGCCAGAAAGCGATCGGCCGGTGGATAGGCAAGCTTGGTGTCTTCGTCGACCAATTCATAGCCGAACTCGTCGTCCCAGCCATTAAGCGCTTCTCGCGCCGCGGCATACGACTCTGCACCTCCAGGACGAACCACCAGCAACGGGTAAGGATTTCCTTGGCCTGGAATGCCTTGCGATTGACGGTATTCGCGAATGGTGCGTAGTGATGCTGCGAGTGGGTTGCCGGGGCCGAGAGGCTCTTGGAAATCGTTTCCTGAAAGGCCGATACCTTCCGGCTGAATGATAACGCGGTCGGCCGTGCATTCAATGTAAATTGGCTGGCGTCGCGTGCCACTTTGGCCATCGTAAGGAACCAGCGCGTAGGCGGGCTTGCGTCCTTCGATCTCTTTGCGAACTTGCTCGAGTTCCGCTTGTGCTTGGGCAATCTCTGCGTCGAGGCGTTTCTTCTGCGTCTCGAAGTCGTCGGCGCTGCCGGTGACGTTGTCGGTTTCTCCTTCAAGCACTGCAATGTCTGCGCGAAGCTTGCGAATTTTGTCAGTCAAACGGCGGCTATGGTCTTCCAGGCCAGCCAATTGCAAACGAGCATCCTCCAACTGCTTGAGACGTTTCTCTCGCAGCTGTTTGAGCTCTTCCATCTGCTCGGTGTAGTCTTCCTGCGGCGGTGGTTCTGGTGCCGGAGCAACAGGTTCCACTTCGGCAGGTGCCGGGACCGAGAGAGGTGGCAGGTCGACCGCAACCGCTTCCGTACGTGCTTGAAGAACCATCACCACAAACAGCACGATTAGTGCGCCCATGGTACAGATCAACACGGCGAGGAAGGGGAACAGCGAGATCTCGACCGTATGTCGTGCTGAACGACGTCGACTCACGCGGCTTGACCTTTGTCCTTGCGATCGAGTTGGACCGAAGCGTGGCCGCTTCCAGTCATGCGAGAATTAAGCAGGTGAATCGTTGCGGCGAGGCTTTGAACTGTTTCCTCAAAGTGCTGCTTGCCGGCCAACGTTTCCAGATTGCGATTGAGCGATTCTTCGAGACTCGCCACTTCGCCGGTCGCTTCGACGACTTTCAGCAAAATCGTTCCCTGTTCGGTCAGCTGTTCATGCTGATTGTGGATCGAAGAACTGACTTGATACAACGCGTCGACAATACCGTTGAGCTGTTCGGCTGAACGCTGAATCGAGTGCTGCTGGGCAGAAGCGAACGCTTCGGCATGCGTCTTCAACGATTCAGACAGGGCATTGTGCAATGCTGTTTCCATCTGTTCGCTACTGGATGTGATCAGGCGTTGCCAATGCTGATGCGCTGAGGAGACCGTGTCTCGCCACAGTTCCGTTTGGCGAACGACCAGGTCTTGCGTCGTTTGAATGGTACGCTCGGCCATCTTTTTCACGGCCAAGACGCTCGGATCAGTCGCGCTGCCTTCGGTCTCGAAGCGAGCGGTCAGCTCGTCGGCGGCGATGGCATCGACACTGTTAAGCAGTTCCGATTCGACGCGTCCCACAACAAACTGAGCAAACATCAATCCAATGGAAAGCGTCAATGCGAGTGCGGTCGTATCGAACGCCACACTCAATCCTTGCAGCAAGCTTTCCATGGCAACTTTAGGTTCGTTGACCAACGCTTCCGGTGAAAGATTACCCAGTGCAAGCGTGATCCCAATGACGGTACCCAAAAAGCCGAGCATAGGCGTTGCCCAGATAACGATGCGAACCATCGAGTAGTCGTGTTCGCATTTCTCTTGGTCGATATCGGCCAGGTATTTCAGTTCGTCCTGCAGGTTCGAGGCGGTCTGGCTGGCATGAACATGCTGCAAACCTTTGGAAAGCCGCTGGAACAAAAGTGTCGGATGAAACGATTCCGGTAGCTGATATAGGGAATCGAGAAGCGACGGGGCCTGTTCGATCTTGGCTCGATTGCCATCCTGGGGAGGCAAGTCGACATGATGGAGCGAGCGGAACTCACCGACCAGCTGACCAGCTTTCAGCAACAATGCTGCGACACCGACCATGAACATGGCAACTTCCGCATATTCGACCGGATGGGCCGTGACATAGCGAAGCAGCGGGTGGTTGGGGACCAGGCCAAAGTGTATCGCTCCGTAGAACAATACCGTCAGCGCCGAGCCGATTAAAAGGGGCCAACCCAGCTTCGCGGCAATGGATTGGGAAATCTTGGGGGCGTCCGTCTGTTGCACAATCGAACTCCTTTTCGATGGCACCGCACATCCCGGGGAAGGGGGCGGAACAAAAGGGAAACTCTCGTTAATCGTTAGAATCGACATTTCGACCCCTAACTAATCAGGCAAAATTTCAAGCCAATTTGGAACGGTGTTAGTTTGGGAAGGAATGGAGGCTTGCGGCAATGCAATGGATTTTTCGAGATTCGCCCCAAAAGAGCTTCAATACGGCGTCCCAGGTTGCCGATAACTCTTAGCGTCGAGGCAATCAACGCTTCGATAAACTCCGCTCAGCAGCGGACTTGCTTAAATGCAATCGCACGTAAGTGCGTCGAATTAAATCCCGGGGGGGAAATGAATGTTCGGCCGACGGACTTAGTCCGTCGGCCGATGTTCTTTCTTGGAAGAATTTTTCTACGACGGTCATTCTGGCCTCTTAGCCCACCAAATCGATGTTTGTGGCATCTCCAGCCATTGATAAACTAGGCCTAGTTCGGGCGAAAATGACGATATTGAGCACGTTGACCCCCGCTATGGTGGTTGTCGCCGTCAATTCACCCTAAATAACCGTCCTACAAATAGTTGCATCTCGGAATTGGGCTTCTAGAATAAGTCTTGGAGGAACGATTCCGTAAATCGCGTAATCTAGGTGATTTATGTGGAAGACGCTTCTCTCGGCGATCGTTGTCATGGTCGCTGTCACGCTGAGCGCTGAACTTTTCCGCAATACCTCGTCCGCATGGGCCCAAAAGCAGCATGGACTTCCAGTCTCCAGCGGATTGGTCGTACACAATATGCCGTGCGAAAGTGGTGGCCAATTTATGGTGATGGTCGACCCCGAAACACGGGTTTTGGCCGTTTATCATGTGGAAGGAAACGGGGGGAAAGTTTCCTTGAAAAGCGTTCGCAACTTACAATGGGACTTACTCATCGAGGAATTTAACGGGGGCGAACCAAGCCCGCGCGAAATTCGCACACTGCTCAACCAACCGTAGTGGGGTCGCCATAGGAATATGGCTTCCCGCGAGGTTGGAACCTTTTGGGAGCCATCATGGCCGATTATCTTCCACTTTCTGAATTCGCCGAGAAGCTCGGTGTCTCTGAGGAAACGATCCAAGACCTCCGCGAACGTGGCAAAGTCCGCGCTTTCCGAGATGGATCTAGCTGGAAGTTCAAGGAAGACGAAGTTGAAAAGGCGAAAGCGGTTCTCGCCGAAGAAGGCCTCGGCGGCAGCGACAGCGAAAGCCAGGAATTTGAACTGAGCGGCGTGACCGATTCGGATGAAGGGTCGTCCGGATCGATGGACAGCCTGCTTATCTCCGACACCGGCGAAGGTGGCGACAGCGGCTCCTCGAACATCATCGGTGATGATTCCGACAGCTCGCTCAGCTTGGATAGCGATATCGGACTGGGAGATTCCTCCAGCAGTAGCATCGACCCTGCCGGCGAATCCAATCTCAGCAGCTTGGATCTCGGCGAAGGTTCGGACATTCTCGAAGGTTCGTCCATCAACAAGCCAGTCGACGAAGATAGTTTCAGTCTGTCGGACGACGACGAAGAGCTTTCATTAACCGACGACGATGGGAGCGACGCCAACATTGACTTGGGTAGCGAACCTGCTGACCCAGAAGGTACCGGCAGTGGCCTAAGCCTTGGCTTAGACGATGAATCGCTTGATCTCGGAACCAGTGGTATTGGGCTGGACGACAATGACAGCAGCGGCGAATTGACGCTCGACATCGAAGATGACGAAGACAGCAGCATGGATTTGCTCGCTTCCGACAGCGAGCTTGGTCTCGCCGACGAACCTGCTTCCAAGGGTGGAAGTGAAATCAACCTGGTCGACGACGACAGTGGTGTTGGACTCGCTGCGGACTCGGAAGATGACAGTGACTTCTCCCTTTCCAGCGGCGACAGCGGTTTGGAATTGATCAGCGACGACGATGCCGCAGAAGTATCGGCGGTAGAAGTCGAAGAGATCGAAGAAGTTGAAGTAGCTGAATCAGCCTCAGGGGCGGCAGAAGATGACTTCCTGTTGACGCCTGTGGAAGGGGAATTGGAAGATGACGACAGCGGTTCGCAAGTGATCGCGTTGGACTCCGATTCGATGTCTTCCGAATCAGGCCTGTTCGGCAGTGCCGCGCTTGAAGGAGACGACTTCGGCGGCCTCGGTGAAAGTGATGGTCTAGAAGCGGACGACGATTCCGTGATGGCCGGAAGTGGAACGATGGCCGCGGCCGCTCCTGTTGCCGCCGCACCAGCGGAAGTTCCCTACTCGTTCATGAACGTTCTCAGCTTGGGCATCACGGCAGTGTTGCTGGTCGCGTGCGGCCTGATGGCGACCGACTTGATGTGGAACATGTGGAGCTACAACGAGCCTTATGCACTCAACAGCACATTGATGGATGGTATCCTCAGCATGCTGCCGTAGTCACCTTCGGGTGATTGCTTGGAAAGTACAAAACCGCGTTTCACAACCAAGTGAAATGCGGTTTTTTCTTTAGGGAATTACCTCTGCGGGGCTACGGGGCGATTCGCCTTCGAAATCCGGGGCTTCCTATCCGGATTTTCCGGCCAAGATGGGACAAATTCGGAAAACTAAGTCTGCGGGTTCCCCGACGACCATGTATCCGTAAGCGGTCGCCGCGCTATAATACTAGTAATGCCTCAAGCGGCGACGACCACATGGACGTAAGTTGTTGCCAGATTAGGCAATTTGGCCAAAATAAAATCGATGACTGGGCCCCGCTTCCCAGTTTTCGCGAAGAACGAAACTACGAAGCCGCGATCGTGATGCCACAGGCGTGGCTAAGGTTCCTCCCATGGCAATCTTGTGGGAGGGCCACATCATCACCCCGCCTTGCTTTTCAAGCGAATCGCTTGCTTCCTGACCTCATGGAATAACTCGTGGCAAGACCCAAACTTGTCTCCCCTGATCAACCTCTTCCGGTTCGCATCCTGCTGCACTTCTACGAGTTCGCAGCATCGCTCAGCTTAGCAGTGGTGCTGATTAGCTTGATGGCGATTGCGCTGATCTTTGCCACGTTCGTTGAAGCAACCTTCAACACCGACGTCGTGCAGTTTTATGTCTACCGTTCGTGGTGGTTTGGATTGATTTATGGGTTGTTGGGGGTCAACATCTTTTGCGCGGCAGCCATTCGTTATCCTTGGAAGCGACACCAGACAGGGTTTGTGATCACGCATATCGGATTGCTCATGCTTCTGCTCAGCGGAGCAATCAGCCGCAGCAAGGGCATCGATGCCCAAGTTCACGTCTGGGAACATGATTCGTCCGAGCTCGCTTTCGACAACGCCTACTACTTCGATCTGCGAGTCAACAACGACGCCATGGGGGCTCCGATGATGGGGCCGGCAGTCAATGAAGTACAGCGTCATACGATCGACTTCGCACCTGGCATGTTCAACTGGGCATCGTACGGCGAAGGTTTCAAGAATTGGAAAGTCGCCGAGCCTGATCTCGCGAAATGGTTTACGCCGGTGTTTTATATCACCATGCGAAACCGCGCCGGCAACGTGATGTACAACCACGACGGCGTGAAGCTGGAAGTGCTCGATTACTATGCAGATTGCAAATGGTGGGACAACACGCCGACCATTCAAGTGATGATGAGCATGCCTGAGACGACTCAGCGTGCAGCCGACGGGCGAATGGAAGCGGTTGGCGAGCAGTGGATGCCGATGCGGCTGTCTGTTTTCAAGGCGACTCAGCAGCCGAAGTATAAGTACGGCATCGGTGACGGCCAGCGTAGCGGTGGCGGCAGCATGACATTTCACATGGCTGGAAGTCGCGCCGCGACGGAAGCTTTTCTAAAGTGCGTGCCGGAAGAAGGTTCCATTGGCGAGAACGGTCAAGCCATTCTGTATGTCGACGGCAAGACGACGGTGATTGACGTCAAAGAGCAGCTTGGTAAGGACCCACAGCCTATCGAAGCATCTGATTTGACCTATCAAGTTAAGTCGTATTTCCCCACGGCACAGCTCGATCAAGTTGATGGCAAGGACTTCGTCTGGGTTGAAGTCCCGGAAGAGGAAGGGGCCGAACCACGCAATCCGACCGTGGTGATCGACATTCTGAAAGGGGACGAAAAAGTCGACCAGCTGACGCTGTTGGCCAACATGCCGCAGATGAACATGCAAGGCTTCGCCGAAAATGTTTACGGCCACTACTGGTACGACTTCGGCGAGAAAGATGCGGCCCAGCTCATGCGTGGTGGCGACAATGGTTCTCGGATCGACCTCATTCAAGGCGTTGCCGAAGGGGCGGAAGACGAATCATCTACCGAAGCAAAGCGAGTCTTCTATCGTTACTGGAATCGCAAAAAGGTCGTTGCTTCTGGCGAACTAAAAAGTGACGCGACGGAACTCGATGCGGTTGATGCGTTCAAGATGCCGTTTGCCACGCTGCGGATGTATGTGAAAAGCCTCGTCGCCGCAAGCGAGCCGATGGCCCAGCCGGCTCCGTTGCCATTTGGTGCATCTGGACCTATGGGCAACACGCCTGCAGTCAAAGTCCGTTTGACGGTGCAAGGCGAAACGGATGACGATACCAAGACCGAAGAGTTTTGGCTGCGTGCCCACATGAACGAACCAGATGTCGGACTCGATGACGGTTCAACGCTGCATACGCTGACCGTGGGGGACCGCGAAGTAAAGCTCTCGATGCCGATCAAGTCGTACCCGATTGGGTTCCGCATCCAGCTCGATCAATTCGAACGCCGCTTAGATCCTGGTACTTCGCAGCCGTCGCACTATTCCAGTGACGTGCAATATCTCGATCGTCAGCACGATCGTTACTTCATGCGTTCTCCATCCGGAAGCGATCAGTTCACGCAGTTG
The DNA here is from genome assembly GCF_020150455.1 of Bremerella sp. TYQ1. NCBI lineage: Bacteria > Pseudomonadati > Planctomycetota > Planctomycetia > Pirellulales > Pirellulaceae > Bremerella > Bremerella sp. TYQ1. Next base: position 3,051,484 of record NZ_CP083740.1, on the reverse strand, counting down.
GAAGTGGTTGAAGCTCGCAATCCCACGTCGATCGGCAAAGCAGGCTCGATGCTTTACTGGATTGACGTAGCGGACAACACACAGAAGATTCTCGTCAAAGATCTGAGTAAACCGGAAGAACCAGCCACGGAAATTGTGACGCGTGCCGGCAAGGATCCCCGAGACTTAGTGGTCGACACCGCTGGCAATAAACTGTGGTGGCTTGCCAAGCAGTCGAGCCGTCTCGCTCGTTCCGACGTCGATGTCTTGATGCAGGCCGATCTGTTCAGTGGAAGCCCGACGGCAGTAACGATGTTCGACCGTACGCCTCGTGGCTTGGCAGTTGATTCGGAGAGCGGTTGGGTCTATTTCGGTAACCCGGCAGGCAAGGCGATTGGCCGAGTCAGAGACGACGGCAGCGAAATGGAAACCAGTTGGCTCAAGGGTGCCGGCGTTGTCACCGCACTTGCCATCGACCCTGAGAAGAAGACGATCTACTTCGCCGACGACGCCAACAATGCCATTGGAAAGTCGTCTACCGAAGATCCTCGCACGTCGTACTTATACACCTACACCAAGGAGGGACGGCCCAACAGTCTGGCGGTCGATACCCAGAGCAAGCTGCTGTATTGGAGCGATGAAACGCCCAACGGCATCGACCCGAATGCCCGAAAGCATTTGGGCGATCCGGCGATCGATCGTTCCGCTCCGCAAGAGATCAACACGGTGATTCGTGTGCTCGACTTGAGCAAGCCATCGAGCGATCCTGAAGTGCTGCATGCCAAGCTGCTGAACAAGCCAGATGGCTTGGCCATCGATCCCGACACGGGCGACTTGCTCTTCACTCAGACCGCTTTGTTGAAACGCGATGTCTGGATCACGATGAACGCCCCGGACGATTTTACTGAACCAGCCGGCGGACGCGATTTGCGAATCTTCCAGGAGTCGTTCGAAGGGCCCTATCTGGCTGGGACTGCGCAGTATCGCGAGTTCGTCCCGAAACGCAGCAATGATTCCGAAGTTTATAAATCGGTCTTCTCGGTCAACTACGACCCCGGCACCGCGCTGCGGTATTGGGGATGTTTGTTCGTGATCGGGGGGATTGCCTGCATGTTCTACATGCGAGCGTATTTCTTCAAAACAAAACGAACGTCCGATCCTCAGGCGAAAGCGAAAGCTCACCCAACGACGATCAAGACAGAAGTGGTTTCGTGATAATGACTGGTAATAACATGAACGGCGGAATTCTACGAACGATGGGAATCGCGGCGCTCGCGATATGCGGTACGCTGCTCGCGTTTGGGGCTGTCAAAGCGGACGAATCGTTCCCGGACGATGTATGGCGTGAAGTGCCCGTCTATCACCACGGTCGCGTGAAACCGATGGATGGCTACGCGCGTCAGGTCGTCCAGAAGATCACCGAGTTCAACAAGTCGAAGCCGAAGTTCAACCTGACCGACTACTACACCGAGGAAGAACTTCAGAAGCCAGAATTCGCTGGTGCGCTAGAGATCTTCCCCGAAGGCAAGCTTCGCAAGTTCACGCCGAGCGAATTAGTTTTCGATTGGCTCGCTCGGCCTGAGAAGTGGGAACGCGTTCCGTTCATCTATCTCGGTCGCGAAGATGTTCGTGAAGAGCTTGGTTTCCCCGTCAACGGTCCCAATGGCATGAAGCTGAACTTCGTGTCACCACATGATATCGCCACGTCGCCGCAGCTGCGACTTTATCTCCGCGAAATGGAAGAACGCCGCCAGGAACAAGCAGCCAGCGGCGAGTTGGAAGAAACCGCGATGGATTCGCACATCTGGCGAGAGATGATGTTCCGTTACGGTGTGTTCCGGGAAGTCACTCTCGATCCACGCAAGAAGGTAGCCGTCACCGATCCGCTGCCCATCCCTGGCGCTCGCGATCGCTTTGCCGCCCAGGTCTTTGCCGCTGCGAAAATCATCTTCGGCGATGGAGCCAGTGACGAACGAACGTTGAAGAATCAGCTGACGGCGCTTCAGCAACTCGGTGGCGATCACCCGATGGGTGCTGCTTCGCGCGAGTTGCTGGAATCATTCGACGAACTGGTCGAGATTTCCCAGGCCGCTTACGTCAATAAGGACGAAGTTCTTGTCGTTCCCCAAGTCGACGACATGGAGGGAGACGATGGCGAAGAGCTTTCGGCCGCGGAAATGCTGGAACTCGATATCGACTTTGAGTCAGTCGAGCCTGTCGAACCAGAGTTCGCCCCGACTACCCAGGAAATGGAACCGGTCGTACAGCAGTTCCGCGACGCGGCCAAGAACTTAGCAAAGATCCTGGAAGAGCAACGTGACACCGTCAACAACAGCACCACGCTGAGCGATTCGGAATATGACAACATCAAGCCGATGTTCCAGTCGATGTTGGTGCGTGTTCGCCAGCTGGAACATTTAGGACTCGAGATTCATCTCGGTCTCTACGAGAACGCCAACACCGGGGCCCTGACGTCTTCGACGTCGATGGATCGCAGCGGAAATCATGTGCAAGTCGTGCCGTCGCTCAATCCATACGCGTTGAGCAAGTCGCGCGATCCGAGCGATCTTTCCCAGCCATGGCTCGGCCTGACGACGCTGTTGTATGGTTCCGATGCCGTGTTGGACGACTACGACATGCAGATGGTCAACGCCGTACGTTCCAACTGGCAGGCTGCCGAAAAGGCTTACGCCAGCGGTGGTGATGTTCGTCCTGCGATGGAGAAATTGGCTGACAGCCTGCAGCGACTTGGTCAGCAGAATAACGACCAACGGGTGGATGTGATCGAAGAAACGATCGGCCCCGACGAGAAAGATTCCGGCATTCTGACTTACACGGCTTACCCGCCGATGGATAGCTACCGAATCGCCACGGAAGTTCGCTACAACACGATGGACCCATTCATGTACGCATGGATTTTTACGTTCATCGCCACGCTCGGTTTCGCGCTTGCGTTTGCGATGATGCGTAAGCCGATGTTCTGGACCGGCGTTGTATTCCTTGTGTTCGGTCTTATCTGGTCGACCTACGGCTTCTATATGCGAGTCGTCGTCACCGGTTGGGCTCCTGTCACGAACATGTACGAGACGGTCATCTTCGTGCCCTGGGTCGTGTGTGCATTGGGGCTGATGTTTTTGATTCTTCCGCTAATCGATCGTGGTCGACTTGCCGCTTGGCGGGCCACGGCCATTCCATTTACCTGGGAAGAATCAGAGTTGGAGAAAAGCCATTTAGAGATGTTCTCCAGCTTCGTTTGGACGTTGTTCGGCTGGGCTTCGGTGATCATCCGACTGCCGCTCATGTTGATCATGTTCCACTTCATGACCATGCGACCGGTCTATGACGGTAATCGCCCGATCATCAACATGACCGACTTCCTCGATCAGATGGCTGCTCACGGTGTCATCTACGCGTCAATCTTCCTATTGGTGAAGATGTTGGTCCTGACGCTTTGCGTCTGGTACGTTCCACGTCTATTGATTGCCGCGATTGCGTTGCCGATCTTCTGTGTTTACGACTGGCTGATCGATGCGAAGCTGAATGACAAGTTCGAGAAGACGTACCAGCGTAACTACTACGGTCTCGCGGCCGCTGCTTGCGGAACGTTCCTGCTTTGCGTCGCTTCGATCGCTCCGATTGTGGACACCGGCTCGTCGCGCGTACTCAATACTGAGTTCTCGCCACTTCAGCCGGTGCTTCGCTCGAACGTTTGGTTAACAATCCACGTGCTGACGATCGTCGCTAGTTACGGGGCTGGTATTCTGGCTTGGGGGCTCGGTTGGTTGGCCCTCGGTTACTACATGTTCGGCAAGTATCGTGCTCCTGTCGCAGCGAGCCCCTTGAACAAAGGTCTCGCTCCGGCTCATGGACATGGACCGCAAATGAGCTATCGTCCGCCAGAAGAATGCTTCACCCTCGGTCAGCACTGTTATCGTGCGATCCAAGTTGCCGTGCTGCTGTTGGCCACCGGAACGATCCTCGGTGGTATCTGGGCCGACGTTTCCTGGGGCCGCTTCTGGGGCTGGGATCCGAAAGAAGTTTGGGCGCTGGTCACGCTGTTGATTTACGTGGCGATTCTGCATGCTCGGTTCGCTGGATGGTTCAACAACTTCGGCTTGGTGGTCGGAACGATCATTGGCTTCTCTGCGATCGTCGGCAGTTGGTACGGAGTGAACTTCCTGTTGCCGCTGTTCAAAGGTGGCGACGCCGTTGGTCTGCACTCGTACGGCAGTGGTGGTAAGGGAAGTGAAATCATGGTGATGGGTTTCGTCGCCGCCAACTGGATCGGTCTCGGCTTGGTCGCCCTCCGCTTCCAGCTCTCGAAGCTGTCGGTGGTCGACGAAAACGACGTCGAAGAAGTGGTCATCAAAACCGACCTGCCGGAACCGAACGAAGAGGGCGGCGGCTTGGCCGACGCCCGGTAAGGGACGTCGGTCAATCCATGTAGGGTGCAAGTATCAAAGGGAATCGCACCCACGTTATTTTGTTGGCTACCGCAGTGCACTGCCTGGTCGTTCGGCCAGCATTGGGGCGGTTAGCCAGCGAGCCATATCCACGGCCGGCTGCGAAGCGGGGACCATGGGAAATTGGTTGTCGTGAAAAACACTTGCTAAGTTTGTAGCGGGTAGCTCCTGATTTCGTCCCTCGAAGACGATTGGCTGATACGGCCCCGCCATCATGGTTCCCTCCGCAAAGCCGTCGCAAAGTCCTCGCAGACTTAGCCGGCCATGCTTTAAATCGAAGCCAATGGTCATCTCGTGATAAGCTACGAGGTCTTGCTGCTGTAAGGGCGGTACAACGTGAACCCCCAAATGTTCTACGGCGCGATCCAGTAGTTTTCGTGGCAGCTGACCATTGAAAGAACGAATACCTCCACGTGCCTCGACGAAGTTGCTGTCTCGAATAAGCACGCGCGTTAGGTAAAGCGTCGCTTGTCCCGCCGATCCAAATTGATTGTTGGTTGCTAACGCTGTATTAAGATCAATCTGCTGTAGCTCGCCGTTTAACTCTAGATAGGGATAGGAGTGGTTCAGCTCCATGGAGACCTGACCCAAGAACTGCGCTTCGTCACCAAGGCCAGCCAATTCTGGAAACGCGAATCGCCAGGGATGGATCGGGATAGGCTTTTCGGTGCTCGCTAATTGAACACGCCAGTGGACAGGGTGGCTAGTATCGATGTTGGCGATCAATGCCGAATTCTGAGTTGTATCGCCGAGTACAACCGAACTCGTTAACGTCGGTTGGCTGTTGGGGTCGTGCTTTACGTCCAATTGGCTGAGCGATGGCATTGTGCCATCTAGAAAAGAGATCTTCGCAACTGTCAGGCGAAAGGCCTGATCGCTGGTTGGATTCAAGAGAACTCCCTCTTGAAGTGCTTCCCATAATCGATGTCGAGCATTCCAAGCCACTTCCGCTTCATCTGCGGAAAACAGCCAGGTCTCGTCGACAAGTTCAGCCTTCAATACCGGGAAGAAAACGGCGTCGCTGCCGGCGCGTTCCAAGCGGACTTGTTCGAAGACCCATTTGCTTGGTTTGGGGTTATAGTACTTCGCAATGCGACACTTTAAGCCGATCGTGTCAGAGAGTTCTGCTTCGACTGCCGCTACCGACCAGGAAGATTGTCGGTACGTAATCCACGAGAGGGTGCACATCGTCGGTACGACGCATCCCAGCAGAAATGCGACCCGGCAGAGCAGGCGTCTCGTCGATTCGTGCATGCCGAACATCCTTGCTTGGCGTGCGCTAAAATTGGCGGCCGGGATTAACGCTTCCGGGCCATGTCCATAAACAGTTGGTAGCGAGCCTTCATTTCTTCCAGGCTGTCACCACCGAATTTGTCGACCATGGCCGTGGCAATCTCAAATGCCACGACACTTTCCACGATCACACTCGCCGCGGAAACGGCACAAACGTCACTGCGTTCGTACGAAGCAGCGTCCGATTCTTTCGTTTCCAGGTTGACCGATTCCAACGGCTTGCGAAGCGTGCTGATCGGTTTCTTGGCCGCACGAACTACGATCGTCTGACCGTTGGTCATGCCTGCTTCCAAGCCGCCGGCATTGTTAGTTGGCCGGGTATAGCCAAGGTTCGTCGACTCGTGTTCCATCGGATCGTAATGGATCGGGTCGTGAACTTGCGAGCCAGGCTTGCGGGCGGCTTCAAAGCCCATGCCGATCTCGACACCTTTGATCGCTTGCACTGCCATGACCGCTTGGGCCAACTTGCCGTCGAGCTTGCGTTCCCACTGGGCGTGCGTACCCAAACCGAACGGAGCCCCCACAACGCGAACTTCCACAATCCCGCCGAGCGTGTCGCCCGACTTACCGGTCTTGTCGATCAGTTCTTTGAATTCGGGATCTTGCCCAGGGTTGAGCGAGTAGATGATGCTTTCGTCACGCTTGGCAATCATCGCGTCGACATCATCGACGTTCTCTGGCCGATCAATGGCTACGCCGCCGAGCTCGTCGACGAAACCGTAAACCTGAATGCCGAACTCGGCCAGAAGCTGTTTGGCCAAAGCACCTGCGGCGACGCGAACGGCCGTTTCGCGAGCACTCGCACGTTCCAAAATGGCCCGGATCGGACCGAGGAACTTGATTGCTCCCGTCAAATCGCCATGACCTGGTCGCGGACGCGGAAGATCTTCCAGGCGTTCCAGCTTGTAATCGCGATTGATCACTTGCAGTGCGATCGGACTTCCCAGCGTGAGACCTTTCCAGATCCCCGTCATCACTTCGACTTTGTCCGTTTCGATTCGTTGACGTCCGCCACGGCCATAGCCTCCCTGGCGACGAGCCAACTCGCGATTGATGGGTTCTTCGTCGATCGCCAACCCGGCCGGAAAGCCGTCGATCATGGCGAGAAGGGTTTTACCGTGGGATTCGCCCGCTGTCCAATAACGCAACATTATGCAAAATAAAGACTTTGGTCCTGAGCCAGGCCCGGCGGTCGCTCCAATTCAAAGGCCGCAATTCGGGCAAACTACCCCAGGTACCGAGGTTAAGTGCAAACCGATCTTCGATTCTAACCGCAACCCCGATCGGCAGATAGATCGGTTAGGTAAAAGAGTCGGCCCGGCAAACCCCACCTGGGGACCAGAAAGCGAGCAACGCGTGCGATCTTTACTCCGAAGGCATTGGTTCCTGGCCGGGCTGCTAGCAGTGGTAGTCATTGGTTTCGCGTTCTCCGAGCCTCTTCGTGATTTGCCAGAAATGAGCTTGTTACGAAATGGCATCGTTGTGACGGTACTCTTTCTGATGGCGTTTCCGTTGGCATTCGGCGACTTGCAAGGAGCTATTCGTCGGCCATTCGCTGCTATGCTGGCCACGCTGATCAACGCCGGCATCTTGCCGTTAATTGCCTGGGCCGTCTCGCTGTTGGCATCCGGCGACTTTGCGATCGGGATCAACTTGATGGCGGCTATCCCATGTACGCTCGCATCGGCTGCCGTTTGGACTCGGAGGGCAGGGGGCAACGACTCAGTCGCGTTGATCGTGACCATCGTGACCAATTCGCTTTGCTTTCTTATCACTCCGTTTTGGCTGCTTTGGACCACCGGCAGCGAAATCACGATCACCATAGGAGCGTCGCCCGACGGGAAGGGCCTTTCGCTAATCGATATGGTTACGAAGCTTTTTGTCGTTGTTGTCCTGCCGATGGCGTTCGGTCAGCTTGCCAGGCTGTTGCCCAACGCAGGGAATTGGGCCACGCGAAACAAGTTTTCCCTCGGAATTTTCGCCCAGATTGGCGTGTTGATGATGGTCTTGCTCGGCTGCATCAGTTGTGGGCTGAAGCTGCGTGGTCTGCCGACCGATCAAATGCCCACGGTTCTTTCGTTTGCCGTGATGATTGCCCTGGTCCTGGGAATTCACCTCTCCGCGCTCTTTTTGGGAATCGGAGCGGCACGGCAACTCAAGTTTTCGAGGCCTGAAGAGATTGCGATTGCTTTCGCAGGTAGCCAGAAGACATTGATGATTGGCCTGGCAATCGCCACAGAGTTTTACACCGCCAACCCGTTGGCCATTCTGCCGATGGTCGCTTTTCACGTAGGCCAGTTATTTCTCGACACGGCCGTCGCCGACCGCTACATGGCCGCCGAGTTCGCCAGCGTCCATCCCGAAGAGCCACTGATCGAAGGGGATTGATTCCCAAGCGAACCGAAGCCCCGCAGCAGATGTCTTATCCACAACGGCTTCCCGTCAGATGGCAGTTCGGCCCCTAGACAGGAAGGAAAAACCGTTATAACTTGATTAAGCCTTCGAATATCGCCGTTGATTGATCTCAAACACAATCAATCGCCGATATCCCTCGAAGCAGTCACCCACCATGCCCCCTTCGTCTAGTGGCCCAGGACGTCGGGTTCTCAGCCCGAAAACAGGGGTTCGACTCCCCTAGGGGGTGCTCAAAGCCGCACTTGTTGCGGCTTTTTTTATGTGCTGCGTTGGGGGATCAGGGGGCTTGGGGTTAGGGCGTCGATACGTTAACTCAAACTCTCTCGGCAGCGTAGCCATGTTTCTGGAAGGGCGGGGGTGCCGACGTTTAGCGCGACGATGCCTCCGATGATGGCGCATGTGGTGTCGATGTCGCCGCCGACTCGGGCGGCGGTCCAGAGGGCTTTTTCGTAGTCGTCCAGGAATGCGGCGGCCATCCATACCGTGTAGGGAACGGTGTCCTGGGCGCTGATTTCCAGGCCGGTGCCGACTTGCGATGCAATGGTGAAGGGCCACGTATCGAGTGGGTACGAACTGACCCATTCCAAACGTTTGCGGACTTCGCTTTCTTCGATCTTCGAGGCAACCCAGCGAATCAAATCTTCCGCCGGTTCCGCTTCGCGGCGAGCTGCCCAGCCGGCAGCAAGGGCGATCGCGACTGCACCGACAATTCCTTCGTGATGCGTGTGAGTCACTTCGGCGGAGAGTGTCGCTTGATGAATCGTTTGCTCGACATCGTCAGCGAACCAAGCTCCGAGCGGAGCGACACGCATCGCCGACCCGTTGCCGTAAGAGCCACTGCCACCGAACATCGCTCGACTGAGCGTTCGCCAAGATCCGCCGTGCCCGATCGCTTCCAGAAGTTCGCGTGCCCCGGCTCCATAGCCGCGGTGCGGATCGGCCTGATAACGCTCGGCCAGGCGTCGTGCGAAATCGTCTTGATCGACCGCCCCATGTTCGTGGAGCGTTTCGACCAAAGCGATCGCCATTTCCGTATCGTCGGTGAACTTCCAAGGAGGTGGTGGCAGACGGCCAGGCTTCGCTTCCGCGGCAACCGAAGGAGAGAAGAACTGTTGGCCGAACGCGTCGCCCAGAGAGAGTCCCTCGAGTGAAGTTCGAGCAAGTTCCAGGCGAACGTCCGACATCTTCGGCTCCCAAGATACCGCGTTTCAAGCGACGTATGTTTCAGTCTCTAAAAGTAGTCGTCCCGATTCACGCCGTCAAAAGCGACCTCGCTTTAAGCAGCACTTCTTGAATCGTTTGCCAGAGTCACAGGGACACAAATCGTTGCGACCTAGTTTTTCCTCCAGCAACTTGTCGCCATGCACGACGCGGACACCATGCTTCACGTTCGTTTCCGAAGGGAAGCCGCGGCGGCGTTTACTCATGGGCTCGAAAGGATGGTTGTTCGTCGAAGTTTTCGTCGTGGAAAGATCGCATGGGACACCTCCTGTCCTAAAGGGATTGAAGCAATTCGGTCATGCCGATTGCAGCCCAGGACAGTTCCTACGCATCGCAGGTTCGCGGTTCGTTTTCGTTTATTCTTCCCAGTAACGCGTCGGCTGCTCGGCGAATTTGGCGAGCGTTTCTTCCGAGGCGAAGAGATACATGCGGCCGCGATACTTCATTCCATGTTGAATGTGGCCTGGCTCGGATTGATTTTCATCTTTGGCCAGAACGATATCATTCCCTGAGAACGCCGGCAGGTAAGGGATCGGGTCAAGTTGGAACTTGGCTTGTTGCTCGGAACTAGCGAACAGAAAAATCTGCTCTCCCTTCCGCTCTTGAAACTTTCGATTGCCGACTTTCCACTGCCAATCATCGACGAGCGTCACGGGGCAGTAACCTTGAAAGGCGTACGATAACTCTTCCACTTCCGCAGGTGGAGTCACCGGGGAGGATGGATTGCTGAGCGAGCGATAAATGCCGCCGAAAAGAACCAGCATCAGCACGGCCAACGAAACGAACCCGCCACCGCAAACGGCACCCACGAAAAAGAGCATCGAGTCACGCTTCGACATGAGGAGCCTCCGTTCTCTTCCTTGGCAAATTGGCAAACGTTCTGATCAGCCAGCATGAATGGTTGGCATATGGGAGCCACGTTCAGGAAATAATAACGGGGCCGCTGGCATGTGTCATGTTGAGAATTGTGGAATCCAAAGAACGCAGCAACTTTTCCTGGTTCAGCGAAGTATTCCCTAGGGGTACGATGGCACATAGCGAATTCAAATCAATCTTCGGGGCGGGGGAAAAGAGATGAGTGACGACGATCAGGTTTCCGTAGAAGCACACCCATCCAGCGATGCGACCAGCAAATGGAAGCCGCTGCGGACGTGGCCGGTTTGGGTTTTGTTGGCGATCATGTTGGTGACTCGTTTGTCGCCGCAGTTGATGACCGAACCGAACGATTGGGTGTGGATGGTCGCGGCGTTTGGTCCCGTCTTGGGATCGCTCGGCATCTTGCTGTGGTGGATCTCGCTTAGTCGAGCACGGTGGCATGAACGGCTGGTTGGGTTCTTCGCAACCGTTGGGTTAGGTGTGGTGATCGGCGTCCTGGTCGATCCTTCCATGCGCGGGCCCGGCATGATGGTAATGATGATTCCGATGGGAATGGCCGGGTTTGCGATCGGGGCGATTCTCATGGCGCGACAGCTTACGTTTCGCCGCACGCTGATTGCTTTGGTTTTGATGACACTCGGTTTCAGCTTCTCGCTGTTGGTTCGCAACGAAGGGATGTGGGGAAATTATGCGATGGGGCTCAAGTGGCGTTGGACCCCTACCAGTGAAGACAAAGTGATGGCCAGGGCCGACACCGATGCGGACATCGATACAGAGCGATTTCAGGAAGCGATAGTCAATCCGCAGTGGCCAGGGTTTCGCGGACCCAATCGCGATGGCGTTCAAACCGACGTGCTGATTTCGAGCGATTGGAAGTCGCATCCGCTAGAGCAGGTATGGAAAGTTCCTGTCGGGCCAGGCTGGTCTTCTTTCGCCGTCGCTGGCGACTTGCTGTTCACGCAGGAACAACGAGGCGCGAACGAAGTGGTCGTTTGCTACGACGCCAAAACTGGCAACGAAGTTTGGGCACACGAGTTCGCCGCACGATTCGACGATCCGCTCGGTGGGCCTGGTCCCAGGGCAACGCCGACGATTGCCGGAGGTGCCCTCTTCGCACTAGGGGCGACTGGCGAACTGATGCGATTGGATCCATTCAATGGTACCGTCGCGTGGCAGAAAAGCTTGAAGGAAGTCGCCAACCGCCAGCCGCCGATGTGGGGCTTTGCATCGTCGCCGTTGGTTGTCGAAGACAACGTGATCGTGCATGCCGGCGGCGCCGACGACAAAGGCTTGCTTGCGTTTGATGTGGAAGATGGCGACTTGATTTGGTCCGCTCCCTCGGGCGATCACTCGTATAGCTCACCCCAACTGGTGATGCTGTTCGATCGACCGACGGTTCTTTGTTTGACCAACCAGGGACTCGACTTCGTGAACCCTGCTGACGGAACCATGTGGCTGAATCATGCGTGGCCGGTCGAAGGAGGCTATCGCGCGATGCAGCCGCAACTCTTCGGCGAAGACAAGATTGTTATTCCCTCGACGATGGGTGATGGGACCAGGGCCATTCAAGTTGCGAAGGATGGCGAGCAATTGAAAGCGGAAGTGTTGTGGACGTCACGAAGCTTGAAGCCTGACTTCAACGACATGGTCGTCTTCGAGGGCAACGGGTTTGGTTTCGACGGAACGATCTTTGCCAGCATCGATCTGGAAACAGGCGACCGCAACTGGAAGAACGGCCGCTACGGCAAAGGGCAAGTGCTGCTGCTGAAAGATGCAGGACTGTTGCTGGTGCTGACCGAAAAGGGAGATGCCGTTTTGGTCGAAGCGACCGGTGAAGCGTTCAACGAAGTGGCCCGCCAAAACGTGCTGGAAGGAAAGACGTGGAACCATCCGGTATTGATCGGCGATCGATTGTTGGTTCGCAACTCGCAAGAGGCGGCATGTTATCGCATACCCCAAGCAGCCACCGAAACGACATCGGCCGACACAACGGGAGATGAAGATTCGATGAAGCCGTGATCGGCTTCCTAGAAAATAATGACGCTTGGATCACCTTTATTTTTGAGTGGTCCAGCGGCACGCTCGCGATCTGCGTATTGTAACGAAGTATGCGCACACACTACAAGAAATAATGATCAATTCATGTCATTGTGTGCGTCGAATGTGCCTGTATTTACGGTCTAGGCGGGTAGCTGGGCAGTCGATTTTAAGGGCGGAATGTCTTCCGCGGAGGCAGCAAAAAACTGTCCGCCGGAGCGAGACGGGATCGTGAAATAGTCTTCGTCAATGCGTACACAAATGTGGCATAATGGTTGATGAAACCAGCGTCAGACGAAGGGGTTACGACCCGGCTTCCGTCCATCGTGGGGGAATGAACCGCGAAGGGATCGTGAGTTATACTTAGGTAAGTAACTTTTTCGAGAACCCACTTCGACGATCGTCAGGATAGAACGTATGCGTGCTTCCGCTTTTTTCCTAGTTGTAACGGCATGTTGGGCCAGTTTTCTCGGTACCGGAGAAGCTCAAATGATTGTGGCTCATCGCGGTGCTTCCTTCGATGCTCCCGAAAATACGCTGGCTTCTTTCCGCGAAGCCTGGGCTCAAAAGGCCGATGCCATTGAAGGCGATTTCTATCTGACGAAGGATGGCCATATCGTCGCGCTTCACGATAAAACGACCGAGAAGACGACCGGGGGCGCCGCTAAATTGGTGCCTGCGAAAGCAACGCTCGCCGAACTGCGTAACTTGGACGTCGGCTCTTGGAAGCATGAGAAGTACGCCGGCGAGCAGATTCCGCTGCTGGAAGAGGTGCTCGCGACGGTGCCGCAGTCTGGCAAGATCCTTGTCGAAATCAAATGCGGGGTAGAGATCGTTGAACCGCTCCGCGTTGTGCTGGAAAAGTCAAGTCTTCGACCAGAGCAGATCGTCATCATTTGCTTCAACGAGGACGTGGTAAAGCAGTGCCGCGAAAAGATGCCGCAGTACAAAGCGAATTGGCTGACGAGCTACAAGAAGAACGCCGTGACCGGTAAGTGGTCGCCAAGCGTGGATTCAGTGCTGAAAACGCTTAAAGAAACCAAAGCAACAGGGCTCGGCACCAAAGGGGAAGACGCCGTCGTTGATGCCGAGTTTGTTCGGAAGCTTCGCGACGCAGGGATCGAGTGTCATGTTTGGACCGTCAACGAGCCAGCCCAGGCGAAGCGCTACGCGGAGCTGGGATTCGATTCGATCACGACCGACAAGCCCGCGGTGATTCGCGAAGCGTTGTTCGGCTCGCCCAAATAGTTTCGGCTAGGAAGACGTGGACTCTTTCGAGTCGGTCAGGTCGTAGATTGTGCTGCGATCAGGCTCGACCGACGGCAGGCGAATGATAAACGTACAGCCGTTGCCGAGTCCGTCGGAATGCAACCGAATCGTTCCTCCATGGAAGTCGACGATTCGCTTAACGATGGCCAGCCCGATCCCAGTTCCGTCCGAATCGGGATCGAGCTTGTCGAAGAGCTGAAAAATACGTTCCTGGTATTCGGTCGCCACGCCAGGTCCGTCGTCACTGACTTCGATCACGACAAAGTCGTCATCTTCGATGGCCCGAATCGTAACTTTCGGGTTGTCTTTGCGATTGTGCTTGATGCCATTGTCGATCAGATTTTGCATCAGCTGCCGCATTTGGACCGGATCGCCATAGACGGTCAGATCTTCTATTTCGCAGCGAACATTCGCATCGCGAGCTTCGATTTCGCCGGCCAACAGCGTGATCGCCTCGCAGACGATTTCCTCGAGCGAGATCATCGAACGCGACTTGTAATTGCGGCCGATACGCGAAAGTTCCAGCAGGTCGTCGAGCAGCTGTTTCATTCCGTCGGCGGCTGAACCGATGATCGACAAGTCTTCCTCGATAGCGGCGGAGTCTTGCTTTTCGATGTCTTCGCCGAGGATGCCCAGAAACCCTTTGATGGTAATCAGCGGCGACTTGAGGTCGTGCGAAACGGTGTAGGTAAACTGCTTGAGCTCGGTGTTAGTCGCTTCCAGGTTTTTGATCAGCGACTCGCGAATTCGTTCCGATTCGATCCGCTCGGTAATGTCGGACAATGCGAAAACGGCCCCTGCGAATTCTCCCTCTTCGTCAAATAGAGGAGCCGCATTGGTCGAAACGATGATGAACGATTCCGAGCCGAACTGAATACGAAACCGCATGTCGTAAACGGGACGTAGCGTTCGCTTGACGATCGCAAAGGGACGCTGTTCCGGCGGGAAAGGCTGCCCCGACAGATCTTTGACATCCCACGGAAAGTCGTAAAGAAGTGTTCCCTGCACTTGGTCTCGCCCAACGCGAAGCATCTTCTCGAGCGTTGGGTTGAGGAATTGGATATTCGCCCCGGCATCGACCACCATGATCGCGGCAACGCTGGTTTCCATCACCTGATCGAGCAACGCTTTTTCCCAAACCAATTGCTGTTCGGCACGAACGCGGTCGGTAATGTTGGTGGCGACGCCGAGAATCTGCGTTGGAAATCCGGTTGGATCTTTCTGGAAGAAGACGCGATGAAACTCGAACCAAACCCAATGTCCGTCAGCATGTCGCATGCGGAAGTTGTCGCGGCGAACGAGGGGATCGCCCGTTTTGTACCATTGAGTCGAGGCTTCATTCAGAGGACCGAGATCTTCAGGATGGACCACCTCCGAATAGAACCGACTGCCCAGTTCTTCCAGGTACTGCTGCGTGTAGCCAAGTTCCTTTTCAATGTTCTCGTTGATGAAAACAATGGCTTGCGAAGCGAGGTCAAAGATGTACACCACGCCGGGGGAAGCGTTGATGATTTTTTCGGCGAACTCTTTCGCTTCCTTCGTTTGCCGCTCGGCCGCTTTGCGAAGCGTGGCATCGCGGACGGCTGACATGACGAATGTCTCTCCGCCTCGTTCGATTTGCGTCAAGCGAATTTCAACGGGAAAAGTACTGCCATCCTTACGGCGGTGAACGCGTTCGACTAATGGGTGATAACGTCCCCCTTCTCGGGCCAGTTGATTCCAGAGTCGTCGCGCATCGGAAAGCGTCCATTCGGTATCGATCTGCGAGATCGACATGCCGATCAATTCTTCCCGCGTATATCCCAGGGCCCGGCAGGCCTCTTGGTTGACGTCAAGGATGCTGCCATCCAGCGTTCGCAGATAGATGGCATCGGCTGCCCCATCGAAGAGGAGTCGGAAGCGATGTTCGCTGTCCTCGATTTTACGAAGGTGTTCTTCCTGTTGCCGGCGAGCTTCGTCCAGTTCGTCCGCCATCGTATTGAAAGACTCGGCCAAAAGACCATATTCGTCGCGACTCTTGCTCGAACAGCGTGCCGATTGTTCGCCTCGTGCGTAGCGGCGAATTGTTTGCAGGATGTCTTGTAGTGGGCGAAGTGTGCGTTCACTGAAGAACAACGCAAGGATCACTGTGGCGGTGATGCCGCACGCAACCGCCGTCAGCTTCGACCAACCCATGCGATTGTAAACCGCTTGTACTTCCAGCTCAGGAATCGCGGCGATCAATGTCCAAGTCGTATCCGGCACATTGTCGGTTGAGACGAGATACCGCACGCCGTTCTCGTCTGGAAGAATCGAACGTTCTGGCTCAAGAATGCTTTGTCGCAGGAAGTCCGCTTTTCCGGTCGCTGCGATCATTCGGTCCGAGTCGTCCACCAAGGCAAAGAAGCCCCCTCGGTCGACTTCCAGCGAGCGAATGAAGTCAATCAGCTGAGTGTCGAGCAATGTTAGGCTCACCGCACCGCGAAGCGTTCCTTCCTCGGTTCGCAGCGGCACCAACAGCAAGATGATGTTTTGGCCGGTGCCGCGGCTTTTCAGGATACGCGTGATGACTTTTTCGCCTCGCTCGACTTCGCGGAAATAATCGCGATCGAAGACGTTGAATGTCATCCCATCGGTGCCATGTACGGTTCCATCGAGTTCGTCGAAATAGAATCCGCGAATACGGCTAGGCATCGCAGATTCTTGAAAACGGAGGAACTCCATGATCTCTGGCACGGTGCCGTTTTTTACTTCCGGCATCGCTGCAAAGGTCTCAAGCAACGCCAGATGCTCGTCCAGAAAGTAGCGAACCTGACTGCTTTTAGTTTCGAGCTTCGCTTCCAGCGTTTCGTCGATTTGTTCCTGCAGCAAACGCTGGGTGATCTGATAGTCGAGCACCGTGGACAAGCCCACCGCGATCAGCGCGGGGATCGCACCGAGCAAGAAGTATTTTCGAAGTAGATTCACAGGCGATTTGTTTCAGCTTCAAGAACAGCAAGCGGAGGTGCCAACCGCTTTCGATTATCAAGAAACGGAGCCCGAGCGTCAAAACCGATTCCGGCGGCTATCCGCGAAATGGCAAGATTGACGCTTACTTTATAAGGTAAATCAACGAACCGATGACCAGCGTAGCTTGGCTTAGGAAGATTGCCCCGAGCACGATACGTAAAGTCCACTGCAGCCGGGGCGAAGCCTTATGGAAAAGGATGGCCTGACGGCGCTGCTCGAAGCTGGGATAGAGCCAGGTTTTTTGGTTCGTGCGAATGCCTGAAAGATCGGTCAGTCGGGCAAGAGCTCTGAGCAGGGTACACGTGCTGCGATTGCGATCCCCTGATTCTCGGCTGAGCAAATCAACCGCGAAAAGATCGGCTTGGAACTCCAAAAGCGGGGCGACAAAGTGCAGCATCAGCGACATGTACAGCATTGTTCCCAAAATCACAATCGACTGAGAGAGTAGCTGCGAAGTGCCGACCTGCTCGGCGTATTGAACCATGGCCATACCGAGTAGCCCGCCAGCGAAGACGATGCTCAGGCGAATTGGAACGTGCCAGAGCCGGAGGTGCCCTAGTTCATGGGCGACGATGGCTGCCGACTCGCGCGGCGACAACCGCTGAAGCAGTGCGTCGCTGATTAACACCATCGAAAACCGGGGAACGCACCCGACGACGGCAGCATTGCAAATTCGGTTTCCGGTGTTCCAGATACGAAAATTACCGACAAGCGATGCGTCGACGAACGGTAATGTTCGTTGTAGCTCTTCCTGCTGAAGCGGAGTCGGTTGCTGTAAGCTTAAAAGCTTCTTTGCCAGCGCAGGATAGGCCATCACTGCAATGATGGGAATCAGCAGCGAGGCCCACAGCAAGAAGCTGTCGCTTCCTGAAGCAGAGGCAACCAGAGGATCGGAAAAGAGTTCAAACAACGAGTTCAGCGCTTTCCAGCAGTTGATGAAATGAGGCCATAGTCTCAAAGTAATTCGTTCGTCGAAGGCTTCAATTGCCGTCGCGCATAGAAAAACCGGCGTGCGTTCCTGACGAGCCGGTTTTTCAGGTTATTCCGATTGTAGCGATTTTATCGCAGCCAGGTAGGCATTTCGCCAGCCGCTGGAAGTTCGATCACTTTGCAGCTGGTGATGTTGTCGCTGCTCATTACTTCCTTCACGGCCTCTTCGGTCGGAAGACCGTCCAGGTTCAACACGCCCACGGCACTGCCAGGGGTGGTGCTGGAGCGGCCAACGGCCATTTGGGCAATGTTGACTTTGTGATTGCCGAAGATCGTTCCCACTTTACCGATGATGCCTGGGACATCGTTGTGGGCGAAGACGAACAGCGTGCCGTCGAGGTAGGCTTCCAGACGCTGGCCGTCGAGCAAGATCAAGCGAGGCATGTTGCTGCCGAACAGCGTGCCGCCGACTTGATGCGATTGGCTGCCTTCTTCGATGGTGGCAGTAATGCTGCTGGAGAAGCTGCCCATGTCGGTGCTGGTCTCGGTCGAAAGTTCGACACCGCGATCCAGCAGCAGCATTTCCGAGTTAATGATGTTCGGTTCGTCTTCCAAAGCCTTAGCAAGGAAGCCAGCGCAGAATGACGCGGTCAGCAGCTTTGTGTTCTTGCTGCTCACTTCGCCACGGTAGTTCAGCTTCACCGACTTTACGCCGCCGGAATGAACTTGAGCAGCAACCAGACCGAGGCGATAAGCCACGTCCAGATAGCCACGCAGGTTTTCGAGTGTCTTGGGATCGAGCGGAGCCACGTTGACGGCGTGACGAATCTCGCCGGTCGAAAGGTAGTTCACCACCAAGTGAGCTGCTTCGACGGCGACTTGGGTCTGAGCTTCTTCGGTGCTCGCACCCAGGTGAGGCGTGCAAACGACGTTTTCCATACCGAACAGTGGGCTGTCGGTGCATGGCTCTTCGGCGTACACGTCCAAGGCAACCCCGCCGAGGTGCCCAGACTTCAGACCTTCGACAAGGGCTTCTTCGTTATAGATTCCGCCGCGAGCACAGTTGATCAGACGTGCCCCAGGCTTCAACGTCTTGATCGACTCGGCGTTGATCATGTCCTTGGTTTCAGGAGTCAGCGGCGTATGTACCGTCAGGTAATCGATACTCGGCAGCATTTCAGGAACCGTTGGCGAAAGCTCGATTCCCAGTTCCGCGGCTCGTTCAGGGCTGACGAATGGATCGTAAGCGATCACTCGCATCTCGAACGCCAAAGCCCGTTTGGCGACTTCCATCCCGATGCGACCGAGACCGACAACACCAAGCGTCTTGTCGGCCAGCTGCGTACCCATGTACTTCTTACGATCCCAACGCCCTTCGACAAGGCTTTGGTTCGCGGCTGGAACGTTACGCGAAAGAGCCATCATCAAGCAGAAAGCATGTTCGGCCGTGCTGATGGTGTTACCGCTAGGGGTATTCATCACCACGATGCCATGCCGTGCGGCCGCTTTGGAATCGATGTTGTCGGTACCGACACCGGCTCGAGCGATCACCTTTAAGTTGGTGTTGCCTTCCAGCACGTCGGCGGTGATCTTTACACCACTTCGGCAGATGGCACCTTCGAACTCGTTGAGGGCACTTCGCAACTCTTCGCCTTTCAGGCCGGTGCGAACTTCGTATTCAATCCCGGGGGCTTGATCTAAAAGATCGAGACCTTCCTGGGCGAGCGTATCGAGAACAATGACTTTAGGCATGATGCGTTTCTTTGGCTTAAGGGTGGCCAGCGAAGTTAGGGTTGTGTGGGGTGTTTATTTCTTGAAATCAAGCATGAAGTCGCGAAGCTTTTCGACACCTTCAACAGGCATCGCGTTGTAGATCGAAGCACGGACGCCGCCCACGCTTCGGTGACCGCCCAGTTGGGTCAGGCCAATTTCGTTAGCGGCGGCAAGGAACTTCTTGTCCGATTCGTCGTCGCCCAGCTTGAAGGTGACGTTCATCTTGGAGCGAACTTCTGGAACGGCATGGCCAATGTAGAAGCCGTTCGACTCGTCGATCGCGTCGTACAGCAGTTTGGCTTTGGCTTCGTTCTGAGCTTGTAGCTTTTCGAGGCTTCCGATTTCGTCCTGCAGCCACTTGCAAACCAGGCCAAGCAGGTAGATCCCGAAAGTTGGCGGCGTGTTCCACATCGAGTCGGCTTCGGCATGGTTGCGATAAACCATATAGCCAGGCAAGTCGCTGCTGGCGTGTTCCATCAGGTCCTTGCGAATGATCACCACGGTCACCCCAGCGGGGCCGGCATTCTTTTGGGCACAAGCGTAGATGATGCCATACTTCGAGACATCGACAGGTCGACTCATGAAGTCAGACGAAAGGTCCGCCACCAAAGGAACGTTGCCGACTTCTGGTTCCGATTGGAACTGAACGCCTTGAATGGTTTCGTTCGACGTGATGTGAACGTAAGCCGCGTCGGACGTCAGCTTCAAGTCGCTTTGGCCTGGCAGGTTGTTGTAGTTGTTGGGCTTGCCGTCCCAGGCAACGTTGGTCTTGCCTTCTTTGACGGCTTCTTCCAGGGCCTTCTTGCCCCAGCTGCCGGTAACGACGTAGTCGGCCGTTTTGTCGGTTCCTTTGAGCAAGTTCAACGGAATCATCGAGAACTGCAAACGCGATCCACCTTGCAGAAGCAGAACGTCGTGCGTGTCTGGGATGTTCAGCAGCGAAACCAAGCGAGCCTTGGCATCGGCGTGAATGTCCATGTAGGTCTTGCCGCGGTGACTCAGTTCCATCACAGAACTACCTACGCCGGGCAAAGCGACCAAGTCGCGCTGGGCTTCTTCAAGCACAGGAAGGGGCATAACGGCAGGACCGGCAGAGAAATTGAATACGCGTTCTGGCATGACAGTCGGCTCAAAGGGGGATGGTCCACCGATGGTGACCGCCTGTGTCGCTCGCGAGACATCCCAGACGGAACCGGCGGGTAGTAAGTAAACCCAGATTTTACGGGGAATTCCTCTTCGATAGAAGCGGCCCCCGCACGCCTAGCAAAGAATTGAAACCACTAGGCGCAAATTGAGTCGCAACAGAGGGATACAGATCACCAGAAAGGGTTCGTCCGCATCGGAAGGGAAGGGGATTGATGGACTGAAAATGACCACCCAGATCGCTAAAGCTGCGCGTTAACGCACATTAATACCGCTGGCGATTGCTGCCAGGCTGATTGGCCAGTTGCGTTCCACTGGAAGGAGACATCGGGACTTCGCTTTGGATGCCTTGTCGCTGGAGCGTGGCAATCCGCGAACCGACGCCGGAATCGAGGTTGTTCAGCTGGTAAGAACGCTGATAGTTGGCCAACGCTTGGCCCAGTTCTCCGTTTTGTTCACGCAGGCTACCAAGGGCGGCCCAAGCACGAGCATTGTTCGCATCGACTGCCAACGCTTGATTCAGCTGGTTCATGGCGTTTTCTTTATCGCCAAACTCTTGATACAAACGAGCCAGCTCGACCTTCGGGTCAGGCAACTGCGGGGCACGTTGTTCCCAGCGTTCCATCAACGTAAAGGCTTTATCGCTGCGGTTGGTATCCACAAGTAACACGGCCAAACCACGATGGCATTCGGTATGATTCGGGTTCAAGTCGAGGCATTGGTTATAGAGGGCCTCGGCTTGATGCATCATGTTGCGGTCGTTGTTTTGTTTCCCCATCTGATGATAGGTCGCCGCCAGATTGTAGTAGGCGTCGGGATTGGTCGCATCGTGACTCAGGGCCTTCTGGAACTGCTGCATGGCGACTTGAGGCTGACCTTCTTCGGCGGCGCGCACGCCGGCGACGTTATACCCCGAGGCAGCCATCTGGCAGCCGAGTCCCATGGCGATCAAGGGAACGAGAAGGGCGAGGGTGGTCAGTTGTCGGTGAAGAGTCGTTTGTCGATGCACGTCATCAACCCCATTATCCTGTTGTCAGGCGACTTATGTTCATGCGTCGGGGGAGAATAGTGACGTTTTCTTCCTCAATCAAGACGAATTTGCTCAAGAAAAGACATCGGGAGACCGAAAGGCCTCCCGATGTCGCTAGCAACGTTGGTTTGTTTTCGCCGCTTGGGCTTAGTCTTCGATTGCTGGAACTTCGTCCGAGAACGCTGGAGTTGGTTCTTCGGCTTGCAATTCTTCTTCGGTTGCTTCGGAAAGCATGTTGCCACCGCGAGAGTACCCAAGTCCGCGAATCACTTCCAGGATTTCGCTGCACGTTGGGAACATGCGGCCGCTGGAACGCTTGTAAGCGTCAAGAGCTTGCATGAACTCGATTTCGTCGTTGGTGTAGTCGCGTTCGCAAGTGGTTGGGTCGATTTGACGACGACGATTCACCTTGGCACGACGTTCCATCTTTGGCTCAGCGGCTTCAGGAGCCTTGGTTTCTTCGGCGATTGCTTCTTGCTTTTCGGTCTTATCGGCAGCGGCCTTGCTGCGACGATCGCTGCGGCGGCGATCGATCGTGACTTCCTGGTCACCCGCTTTGGTCTTTGGCGACTTGGTGCTCTTAGCCTTGGTCGAGGTTTTAGCGGAGGTCGTCTTGCGGGTTGTCGTTTTTGCTTTGGCCACGTTGGTAAGCTCCGTTGACTTGGATGGTTGGGGGAGATGCGTTGGGAATACTCAACATATCGGAGCCCTATGTGGCAACTTTGCAACATTCCGTAAAGCTTGTAGGTTGTGCAGATTATTCCGGTTAGCCGGACCTATTCGGCTGCGCAAAGAATGCAACAAGCCTGAAAACAGCCTTCTATCCCACAAAAAAAGCCCTGCGAGAGGGTCTCGCAGGGCTTTAGTAAGTCAGAAAGTTAACGCCGTCGGAAGCTTATTCGTCTGTGCCAACCGGCTCCGGAGCAGGCTTCTCAGACAGTTTCTTCAGCGTGTCCTTGGCAATCTTTGCCCGAGCCCCAGGATTCTGGCGAATCTTGTCAAACGCTTCTGCCAAGACATCGGCAGTTTCTGGGTTCTCTTTCCTCACACCTTCGACGACTGTATCGAAAGAATCGGCCTCACTCGTTACAGGAGCCCCATTGGCATAGTTCTCCAGCAGCGATCGTGCATTCTCTAAAGACACAGAAGCTTTGAGAGGAATAATGCGTTCCTTCTGGCTCGACTGCGAACAGCCGATAACTAACGCAAGGGTGACGCAAAGTGGGATTACGAATCGGGACACGGGAAAAATCATATATCGAATTCCTGGAACCAACGAAAAAAGTCCTTCAATCAATGTCGTTACGGAAGAGTCGTTGGTTGACCATCTCGAGCGTTGCCCATGCGTTGCCAAGTGAGAAGTTCGACCGTCTCGGCAACGAATCGGACAGACCCATCACCCATGGCAGCATTAACACCGCCGGGGTGCATACTACGAGCCCCGATGAAACCGCGTCCCCAGTCGTGAGCACCGCCAGGACAGCAGTTTCCACCGACCGAAGCATACTTCCAGTTCGGAGGCGTGGATGTGTTCAGAATCGATTGTCCATGAGAGTACCAAGCCCATAACGTTCCGTTGTTGCTACGTTCGCCAGAAGGACTGCTTTCGGCTTGTTGGCCAATGCCTTCGATTTCTGCCTGGGTAGGAAAGTCTTTGTTGGCAATGCTGTTGAACGGTGCGTCCGATCCTGTGTACAGGATGTCGAACGGGTAACGAGGCGTGTCGGCAATACCGTCACCGGAAAGAAACTCTGAACAGAACACCGAGTTGGATAGTCCGTCCGTAACATCGGCCATCTTCGTCTCTTCTTTGGTCGTCATCATGCCGTTGCATTGCGATCGATTACACGCATGTGCTGTGTACGGCGAGCTTCCCGAACACCAGCCGTAATTCGAGCCAGGGCCACCCCAGCTGAAGTCAGGTGTTGGTGCTGGTGGAGAAGAAGGGCACTTGAATGCGGCGAGCTCAACGTTCATCGGCCCATCACGGTTTGCGCTCCAGGTGCCGTCCAAGTCGAACTGGTTGTACAGATTCTCTTGTTCGATGAACGGCAGCAATTTGTAGTTGGCGCTGAACAGATGCCAACCATCCCAGGTTGTGCCTGGGTTGGGGCCATAAACGTTTTTGGGAAACGTGTTGTTCGTGTCATGAAAGTTATGCATCGCCAGTGCGAGCTGTTTCAGGTGATTCAAGCATTGACCACGGCGGGCTGCCTCTCTCGCTTGTTGAACGGCAGGAAGCAGAAGGGCAATGAGAACACCGATGATGGCGATGACGACGAGTAGTTCTACCAGGGTAAAACCAGAGCGTGCGCGCAGGACCGGCCGATTGGTGTGCATGATAGGGCCTTTGGGGTGGGGGACGCGATTAGCAAACGGGGGTGTAACCTAATAATACAATAATAGGTTAAAAGTTGATTGATGGAATCCCATTTTAGTGGGGATTCACGTTGCCCTTAGCTAACCACTGAACCAGACTCTGGCGATGGAGGAAGCGTTTCGGCTTCGGCGTCTTGGGTCGGAGCGACCGGTTCGACGGTCGATTCGTGCAGCGCTGAGAAAGCGTTGCTTAAAGAATGTGTGCCAGGCAGGAAGCCTCGCGTGAGTGTATTTATCAGAGGGGCCGCCTCTCGGTAAGCGGCTAAGTGTTCGTCGATAGGGTTCAAATCGGTCGTTACCTGATTGAACGACTTGATCGCAAAGTCAGTACGACTGGCCATGCTACGAGCCAGCGGCTCAAACGATGAAGTTGCGAAGCGGGTAAAGTCTTGAGGTTGAGCGTTCGAAGCGATCTGCGGCGTTGATGCAATCACGCCAGGAGCCGCAGGGGGCGTTTCCATCGGTTGGCCTGCATCGGTCAGAGCAGGGGAGGGCGTCACCGTTCCGGAGTCACCAGCAGGAAACAAACCGGGAACGAGAGCTACCAGCGTCAAGCATAACGCCATGGCAAGTGCGAGACCTGGCAGCGAAACGTCTTGCCAGCGAGATCCAGACTGCGGCAAGTCTACGGAGGGCTCTTGAGCAGGTGTCGCGGAATCGAAAGAGCTGGAAGCAGCGAGTCCAGCGAAAAGTGCCTGGTACGTAAACAAGAGTTCCTCACACTCCGCGCGATCTGCTTCGCAGACCATCGGGATCAACGTATGCGCCTCTTCGAGACGACCTTCGTCGAGCCAATCTTGCAGCGTGTTTTCAAACTCTTCAAACGTCACGGAACCATTCCTGCGGGCTAACTTTCAGTCAAACTTACTCTGCCGACTTGGCAAGTTGATGGGCTCGGTAATCTTGCGTGACACCACGATTCGCCAAGCGTTGAACCAGTTCGCGTCGGGCACGATGAACCCAGGTTTTAACCGTTCCCAAAGGGCACTCCATTTGTTCCGCAATCTCACCGTAACTCATTTGGTGATCGTGGAACAAAAGGAACGCCATTCGGTATTCTTCTCGGACATGCGATAGAGCCAGCTGAACTTCTTCTGCGAGAAGTTCCCCGCGGTGGTCGGTGCCGCGATGGTCTTCGACATGATCCTGCGACTCGCACGCGATCGGGCGACGATTGCGCTGAGCCAAGTGAGTCCGGCAGCGGTTACCGGCGATGGTCATAATCCAGGGTTCGATCGGACGATTTCGATCCCAGCGGTGCAGATTTCGGAACACGCGCAGGAATGTCTCTTGAGCCATATCTTCGGCTTCGTGGTGCTCTCCCACCATGCGATAGCATAAAAGATAGACCTGATTTCGAAATCGACGCACGAACTCAGAGACTGCGCTCTGGTTCCCTTCCATGCATTGGTCGACTAGCAGGCTGAAATTCGTCAAAGGACCGCTCCTGGACTGATCACATCCACTCTGCATGTTTATACCGACGACCAGAAAAGAAGGTTTCGCGGAATTGGAAAAGTATGAAGAATTGACCAGTTATTCCTAGCTTAGCGGGTATTCTTGGCCGTCGCGAGCGAGAAACTCGGGAATATAAACAGACTTCACCGGACGACAACAAAAAAGCCGCTCCAGGGTGGAGCGGCTTTAAGTGCTTTGTAACGAAGCGTTTGGGTAAGACAAGCGTCTCGCAATTAGCGACGGTTGTCCATCAGACGGCGAATCGCATCGTTGGCGGCAGACTGACTGTCCTTGGCGTTATTCGATTCCATTTCCGGCAGCTTGCCGTACGTCTTCTTTTTCGAGCCGAACATGCCTAGCAAACCCGTTTTGGTTTTGCCATCTTTGCCTTCGGCGTTGGCGGCCTCTTCCTCTTCCAACTCTCGGAGTTCGTCCAAGGAGACCGTTCGGGTTTCATCGACGCGGAACTGACGCGTTTCTGGATTTTCCAGACGCATCTGACGTTCTTCTTCGTCAGCTTCTTCTAGCCAACTAGCAACGTCGTTTCCAAGGCCACTCGATTCGGCTACGCGGCTGGCAGCTTCTTTGACGCTGCTGACTTTCGACCGTTTCGCGGCACCCAGTGTGTGATCGATCAGAATCAGGAAGTCGAGCGGTCCAACGTGGAGTTCGTCTCCCATCTTCAGTTCGACAGTACCCTCAACACGTTCGCCGTTGACGTACGTTCCATTCTTGCTTCCGAAGTCTTCCAGAAACAGCTTGGAATCACGTACTGCCAGGGCGCAGTGCTTGCGACTCACCATGTCGCTCTTGGGCTTCAGGTGACATCCATCACCCCGTCCGATGACAAAGTTGTCGACTGGGAGTTTGAACTCCTTGCCGGCACTTGGTCCTCGGATTACTCGTAGCATGACTTGCATATTTAAATCCTTCCTGTGCAACGGCTAATCCCACCTTTGAGAAACTCAATAATGGCGGTTTAAAGGGAAATCTTGGGATTCACCGAGCCGACCGAAGGGTCTATTAGTTCCGATGCAATCAGCGCGCCGAGATCAGAGACAAATGGGATAAATCGGCGTACTGACCGTACAGAAGAGTCCCATCACAATAACTGTTTCGAAACGGATTGCAAATGGTTTATTCGGGGGTGCGGCAAGCCGACAACCGAGAATCAGACCGTCCGTTGCAATCCAAACTCTCAAATAGTTATCGGCAATCTGGCCGACCACCTTAAATAAGCATATGCCACCATTAAGCTGCGGTCAATGGAATTGAAAGTGGCATAGGCTATCGTTTATGGGTCCATGCTTCGGATGCGAACTTTTCTCGCTCTATTTGCTGCGCTGCGGCCGTTTCTGGCTCTATTAGGGGGGTTGGTGCGTAAGTTCTTGCAAACTTAGTCTTTAGAGCCTCCGACCACGCTTCTGTCAGCATCGTTACAGAAATTTCCCGACCGCTAAGTTCCTGGAGGCCTGGTAGCTCGGGCGCCGATGCGGATTGCTGCAAAAGAACACTCCCATGTTGCAAAACGGCAGCTTGATGGCGGCGTTGAGCACTTCCGCAGATCTTATAACCCCCGACGACCACGTCTACTTCGTGGCGACGCTCGAAGCACAAGAAGGGGTCGGCAGGAGAGCCCTTTTGGGGATTACCACTCAGTTGGGCGTCGATACCCCAGTTTGCTAGCACTTCGATCAATGTCTCATGGAACAAATCGAACCAGCGTGTGGTTTCATCGGAACGGGAGTCACGGACCGGAGCTACAAAGCTGTAGGTCAGTTCGCGGTCATGCATAATCGCGCCGCCGCCAGAGGCGCGACGGACACACGTACAATTCAAACTCGCTGCATGTTGATTGCGAGCTTCATACTTTTGAAAGTAGCCAAGCGAAAGAGTCGGCTCGCTCCATTGATAGAACCGAAGCGTCGGCATGCCAACGTCGACCGAATTTCGGAGGATGGCTTCATCCAAAGCCATGTTCCACGTACCGCGGGAAGGCGGATCGATGATTAAACGCATCTCGTTCATAGAAATACTGTCCACTCATGCAACATGCCCACACAAGGGTGGGCATGGCAGATCTTAATCAAGTTTGGCACGCAGGTTTGTTAGGTGCTGCAGAAATCGGCCCTGAGGCAAGGACTTCGCGCCGCTTGAACTTCGTTCGGACGGCTGATCGGTGTCGAGTGCGGGGCATCGTGCAAAAGTTCCGCATCCTCTTCGGTGATCTTGAAGAGCGTCTCGACAAACGCATCGAGCGTTTCCTTGCTTTCCGTTTCGGTCGGTTCGACCATGATGGCCTCCGGAACGGTCAGCGGGAAGTAAACCGTAGGAGCATGGAAACCGTAGTCGAGCAAACGTTTGCCGATGTCCATGGCGGTGATACCACGTTCCTGCTTTAGCTTGGAAGCTGAAGCGACGAACTCGTGCATGCAGCGTTCGCCACGCGGAACCGGCAGGAAGTGCTTCACTTTGCTTAGCAGATAGTTCGCGTTGAGAACGGCGTTCTCCGAAACTTCCTTCAAGCCTTGTGGGCCGTGCGAAAGGATGTAGCAGTACGCTCGCACGAGCACGCCGACGTTTCCGAAGAAGCTTCGTACGCGACCGATCGATTCAGGTCGATCGAAGTCGAGCTTGTAGCCTTCGCCATCCTTTTCAACCATCGGCGATGGCAGGAAAGGCTTCAGCTTTTCGGTCACGCAGATCGGACCTGCGCCAGGACCACCGCCACCGTGTGGACCGCTGAAGGTCTTGTGAGGGTTGTAGTGCATCATGTCGGCACCGAAATCGCCAGGGCGAGTGATGCCCAGAATGGCGTTCATGTTGGCGCCATCCAAGTAGATAAGTCCACCCTTTTCGTGCACTGCCTCAGAGATCTCGCGAATGTTCTTCTCGAACAAACCAAGTGTGCTTGGGTTGGTGATCATCAGCACGGCGATGTCGTCGGTCAACTTCTTGCGGAAGTCGTCCATGTCGACGCCACCGTTGGGATCGCTCTTGATGCTGACCGCTTTGAAGCCAGCCATCTGAGCACTGGCAGGGTTGGTCCCGTGCGAGCTGTCAGGAGCCAGGACAATCTTGCGGTTATCTTCGCCGATGCTCTTGAAGTACTTCGCAGCGACCATCAAAGCGGTTAGTTCTCCATGGGCTCCAGCGGCTGGCTGCAACGAGCAGGCCGGCAGTCCAGAGATTTCGGAGAAGATGCCTTGCAACTCGAACAACAGTTGCAGCATCCCTTGGATCGTCGATTCGTCCTGGTACGGATGCAAGTCAACAATGCCGGGCAGCGAAGCCAAGCGTTCGTTGCGCTTCGGGTTGTACTTCATCGTGCACGAACCGAGCGGGTAATAATGCGTGTCGACCGACATGTTCTTCGTCGACAGGTTCGTGTAGTGACGAACGACTTCCCCTTCGGTCAGCTCTGGCAATTGGGGAGCTTGTTCGGCGAGGAAGTTCGACGGAATCAGTTCTTCAACTGACTGCTCGGGAACGTCACAGGCCGGCCAATGAACGGCCACGCGGCCAGGTCGGGAAAGCTCGGACAGTAGTTGAGTTGCTTGTTGGTTACGCATGGATTGCAGAGCCCCCGGAATGACAGAGGGAGAAAGTTCGGGCCAGGGCGTCGATTTCGTTCTTGGTACGCTTTTCGGTGACGCAAACCAGGAAGCAGTCGTCCATCTCAGGGAAGAACTGACCTAGCGGAATGCCGCCCAGGAAGCCAGCTTCGCGTGCTTCGGCCAGCAGTCCTTCGACGTTGCCTTGCGTGTCGCGAAGAACGAATTCCTTGAAGAACGGATTGCCGCCGAAGACAGGTTCCAATCGTTCGACTTCAGTTAGCTTCGACTGAGCATAGTGAGCCTTCTGCGTGCAAAGCGTCGCCGCCTGCTTCAGACCGCCTGGGCCAACCAAGGCCAAATAGATCGAAGCACGTAGAGCAAACAACCCTTGGTTTGTGCAGATGTTGCTGGTCGCTTTCTCACGGCGAATATGTTGTTCCCGCGTTTGCAGCGTCAACACCCAGCAGCGTTTGCCGCGACGATCTTCAGTCTGGCCAACAATACGGCCAGGCAAGCGGCGAACGAACTTGTCGCTGCATGCCATGATGCCGAGGTAAGGGCCGCCATACTGCATCGGCGAGCCGAGCGAATGTCCTTCGGCAACTGCAATGTCGGCACCCAAGTCACCGGGGCGCTTAAGCAAGCCGAGGCTGATGGGATCAAAGCTTTGGATGACAACGGCATCGTTCTTATGAGCAATCTCCGCAATCGCCGCGACATCTTCGACGCCGCCAAAGAAGTTTGGCGATTGAATGACGACGCAGTTCGTGTCGGCGTTGATCGTCTCTTCTACTTTGGCCAGGTCAGCCACCCCTTCCGGGCACGCGATTTCGACAATCTCGATGCCGAGGTGCGAGAAGTAGGTCTGCAAGATCTGGCGGTATTCAGGGTGAACGGAACCGAGGACGACGACCTTTTCGCCACGCTTGCCGGTGTTCAGTGCCATGATGACCGCTTCGGCCAATGCACTGCCACCGTCGTACAGGCTGGCATTAGAAAGATCCATTCCCGTCAAGTCACAGATCAATGTTTGATACTCAAACATGGCCTGCAAATTGCCTTGCGAGACTTCCGGTTGGTAAGGCGTGTAAGAAGTGTAGAACTCGCCACGCGAAGCCAACGCATCCACCGCCGCAGGCACGAAGTGATCGTAGCTACCGCCACCCAGGAAACAGGCATGCGTTGCCGGCGAAGCATTCTTGGCCGCCAAAGCGGAAAGATGCTGCGTCAGTTCCAGCTCGCCCATTTGCGGTGGCAGTTCCAGATCACGTTTTAGCCGCAGGTCATCCGGAATGGTGCTGAACAGCTCTTCAATCGATTCAACCCCGATCGACTTCAGCATCGCGGCCTGGTCGTCCGGAGTGTTATAAAGATACGTCATCCAATCTGTTCCAAAAATATTTAGTGTTCAGTTGGCAGTGATCACTTTTCAGCAGGGAGTTGAAGCCTCCGACTTCAAACCGCTTCACGCTGAAACTTGAAAACCAAGAAGGCCGTTAGCCCTCTTCCGCACACATCTTGTCGTAGGCAGCTTTGTCCATCAGGTCGGACAGGGCCGAGTCGTCGCTGATCTTGATCTTCGCAATCCAACCGTTGACGTAGGCATCTTCGTGCAGCGAGTCGAGGTTATCCGGCAATGCCGAATTGGCTTCGATCACTTCGCCGGTCACGGGTGCGTAGATATCACTAACCGCTTTGACCGATTCGATTTCACCGAACGATTCGCCGGCGGTCGTTTCTTTGCCCACTTCCGGCAGTTCCAAGTAAACCAAATCATTCAAGGCTTCAATCGCGTGAGCGCTGATGCCGACCGTGGCAATCTTTGCGCCGTCCGATTCTTCCACTTTGACCCATTCGTGCGTCTTGGCGAAAAGCAAATTGTCCGTGGACATAATCGGGGAACTCCTAACTAACCTGCGAATAAAGGGAATGGTATCGATTGAGCGGTAACAGCAGAGCGGCTGACTTACTTGCGTTTGTAAAACGGCAGCGGCACCACTTTAGCGGCGTGGCGTTTTCCTCGCACGTCGACATCCAGTTGGGTGCCTTCGGCGGCAAACGCTCGAGCCACGTAACCCATGGCGATCGGCGAGCCGAGTGTTGGCGACTGCGAACCACTGGTCACTTCGCCGACTTGTTGGTCGCCTGAGTAAAGCGGGTAATGTTCGCGCGGAACACGTTTGTCTTCCATGGCCAGTCCGACACGCACCGGCAACGAATCCTTGTCGATTGCTTCGAGCGCGGCTTTGCCGATGAACTCATGGTCCCACGACATCGCAAAGCCCAGTCCGGCTTGCAGTGGTGTGATTTCTTCGGAAAGCTCGTGACCGTAAAGAGGCATTGCCGCTTCTAAGCGAAGCGTGTCGCGAGCCCCGAGGCCAACGGCATGTCCGCCCACTTCTGCGGCGGCGACAAACAATGCTTCCCAAGTGGCAATCGCGTTTTCGGCAGACACGGTCAGTTCAACGCCATCTTCTCCGGTATATCCTGTTCGGCTGACGAGACCACCGGAGTGGCTAAGAATGGTAGCTTCGCGGCCTTGGTAATATTTCAGCTCAGACAGATCCCCTTCGACGATTGCCTGGGCGATCTCCATGGCTTTGGGACCTTGCACGGCAATCATGGCCGTTTGCTCGGTGTGATCGGTGAACGTGATGTCTTCTGGAAGGCGAGCTTGAATCCACTCGGCGATCTTTTCGCGATTGCCAGCGTTGACCACCATCCACGCGTAAGACTTGCCATCGCTGTCTTGCAGGTGATACGTCAGCACGTCATCCAGGATGCCGCCATCTTCCTTGCAGACCAAACCATAGCGAATGCGGCCTGGCTTCAGATCAGCCACTTTGCGAGTGACCAGGCCATCGAGAAATTCCAAAGCGTTGGAACCGTCGAAGCGGAAGCGGGCCATGTGCGAAACGTCGAAGAGACCGACTGCGTTTCGCGTTGCGTTATGCTCGTTAATGATCGAAGTGTACTGAACCGGCATCGACCAGCCGGTAAAGTCGACCATTCGTCCCCCGTTCGCGGCGTGCCAGTCGTAGAGTGGTGTCTTCTTCAGTGTTTCGGTCGTCATGCGTCGAACGTCTCGTTTCTCTCCCTGGCCGGTCACCGCGCACGGAAGGTGCTCTGGTCAGTTTCCCATTGCGGAAAAAAGCCAGTGATGGTGACCGTTGCACCGCGTTAAGTGCGGGGCTCAGTCGAGCTAAGATGCCAATAAGCGAAGGAACTAAGTGATAGCTTGCGATTGTATACGATCCGGCGCGAGTGAACAGGGGCAAGCTCCGGACGAATGTGGGGGTAACAGTTGGAATTGTTACCATGCGGGAGGGCGCAGTTGGCGACGTGCAGATTTGACTTAGTGAGAGTCGAGAGTGACTTTCAGCACTGGAATACGCTCGGTGAGCCGGCTTAACTCTTCAACCAGCTCGGCCTCGCGATGTACCGCCGGAGCATCGAACGAGAGCCCCGCCTGAACGCCAGCCAATTCCGCCTCCACTTCCTCTCTTTCAGTATTCGGAGGCGTGCGAGTCTTTCGGCGTCAAACTCTGGCTTCATGCTCAGATGGCAACACCGCAGGCTCCATCAATGGTCAATGGTGTTATATAGAAGGAGCCATCCTTCGAAGTGGCCGAGGCGGGGATCGAACCCGCACGAGGGTTACCCCTCGCAGGATTTTAAGTCCTGTGCGTCTGCCAATTCCGCCACTCGGCCTTAGGGAAGGATTTCCACCGCCACGTTAGGTTTTTGGTAAAATGTGAGAATTTCTTGCTCACCTTGCAACCCAAACCGGTGGTGCGGTGTTATATTGCTGGGCGTTGGCAACGGTCGCATTGTGACAGTCTTGGAAAAGAATCACAAGTAGATCGTTTCCAAACAGTTGGGCAGCACGTACTTATCGACGCTCTGCGTCTGACAGCCCGAGGGTTTGGATTGACTTTTTGTCCAAGATCGAAACGATTCCCGCGAAGTAGCATCAGAACTTCACGTATCGCTGATTAGGGATTCAAGAAAGAAATCTAGAACCATGAACTACCGACAGCCTAGCGTCGTAGAGACCATGATTTGGCTCATCGCGGCCACTATCGCCGCTTTTGTGGCGATTGGCGTGACCTTACTGATGGCAACGGTAGGAGCGGTGATGCTGCTGGCCAGGATGGCAGGTGAGGCGGTTCGCTCGGTTTTCTCCTCCTTTGGGGGTGGCCGAACGATTCACAAGCAACATTCCAGGGAACAAGGAGCTCGTCCGACAGTCATCGATGGTCAGGTTTTAAGCCGAAGTTAGTCCAGTTTGGCACAAAACGTGCACAACCGCTGGAACCCGAAGTTTAGAAGTGGCTATTCCCCAGGAATGGCAGTGAACTTCTCAGGCAGCCTTCGGGTCTTACAAATATTGGCAACTTGACCTTTTGAGGACTGGCGAACGAAGACGATGATCGCACCTCGACATTTTCATTTGGCGGGCACGTCCGCAGCCGATCGGCTCGACGTGGTGTTATCGCCGACGGGCAAAACGTTCGTCGACGGCAAGATTATTATTCTCACTGAATTGTTGGCAAAACTATGCGGCG
Source organism: Bremerella sp. TYQ1 (assembly GCF_020150455.1). Lineage (NCBI taxonomy): Bacteria > Pseudomonadati > Planctomycetota > Planctomycetia > Pirellulales > Pirellulaceae > Bremerella > Bremerella sp. TYQ1. Next base: position 3,018,105 of record NZ_CP083740.1, on the reverse strand, counting down.
ATTCGCGTTGCGAGAACACGCAAGTCCGTATCTATGCTGCTTCCGCTTGCCGCTTTGATCATCTCGCGGATGTCTATCGTTTGTGCAAAGCGCACGGAATTCAGAATGTCGAACTAGTCGCGTAGCGTTATTTCGCGACTTTTTCTCCGGCAAATCGCGGCGATTGCTATCAATGGTAATCGCCGCATGATCGCTTTGCTTGCAGGTGGTTGATTGACCACGCTTGGCTACGCCACCTAGAATGAGTCGCAATTATCCGACTCTTTCGGGAACCGAGCATGACAGGCGATTTGACGAGCGACCCGGTCCGACTGGCCATTGCCATCTGCCCTTTGGCGGCTTATCTCGCGCTGATTGGTGTAATCAATCTGCGTCGCGGGCCGTTTATCACCTCGGGCGGTCGTGACTTGCTGGCGCTTTCGATCGGGTTAAGTGGTCTCGCAATGATCGGTCCCCTGGCTCTGATGATGCCAAGTTGGTCGATTGCCGTCTATCGATCGTATGCCTGGCTGCTGATGTTGGCCCTTTATTTTCTGATGGTCACCTTTTTTATTCTCACGCGGCGCCCCCGCATTGTGGCCTATAACACGTCGATTAAGAATCTCCGCCCGTTGCTGCGGGAAGTGGCCGACGGCTTAGATCCTGGCGCTCGCTGGGCTGGCGAATCGCTATTTCTTCCGTCGCTTCATCTGCATGTCGTAATGGAAGAAGACTACGGCACGCGCAACGTGCTCATCAAGTCGGTTGGCCCCCGCCAAGACTTTAATGGCTGGCGACAGTTGGAGCTTGGCTTGGTGCAAGTCGCTCGACAACATAAGAAGCAGTCGATCAATCCCTACGGTATCTTTCTCGTTTCCGTTGGGATCTTCATGCTGCTTGCCGTCTGCTTTCAGGTTTACCTGCACGGCAATTTCGTCGATACGTTTATGCACGATTTTTACTTGGACGTACCGTAGCGAGGCGCTATGCTTCGTACGGCTGCCCGAGTTCGTAAAGGTATTCGTAGCGATAGATGCCGGAATCGTGCCCATCGCTGAAGACAATCTGGTAGGCATAGTGCCCGACCGGATTCATCCCTTTGATGGTAATCGGAGCAAGCTCTTCCGGACTGAGAATGGTGAGCTCGTTGGTTGGCTTCTCAGAGGCGTGCGACTTCTTTTCACGCGTGAGGGCATCTGGGCTGGCATCGCGTAGATCGCGTGGCTTGTAAACTCGGGAGCTCTCGTCGCTCCAGTCGATGCGAAGCCTGCCATCCGGCAGAAGGGCCAACGCGGTGGGCTGCGGAGTCATTGGTTTAACCTTTTCGCGAGTCGACAAATCGACGTCCTTTCCCTTCAAACCGTGGCAGCGTGCCGGCTTCCACCAGTTGCACGTCCACTTTCAGTCCCAGACGCAGCTGAAGCTCGTGAGCGATCCGCTCCGGCTCTTGCTTGCGGTCTTCGACTTCTACCGATATCGCGTCCATCTCGCCCCGTTTGACAGCGGTCAGGCGATACTCGATCACCTCGGGGAAGCCTCGCAGTATCTGCTCGATTGACGTAGGGAAGACATTCACGCCGCGAATGATCAACATGTCATCTGTCCGGCCGAGTACGCCCCCTTCGAGCAGGACAAAGTTACAGCGGCTCGAGTTATTCCAGCTCGGCCGTACGAGGTCGCCGGTCCGATAGCGAATCACGGGAGAGCCATTGCGACCGAGCGTGGTGATGATCAGCTCGGAAAGCTCACCTTCGCCAGCCGCGGTTCCTGTGTCGAGCGAAATGAACTCGGGCAGGAAGTAGGCTTCGTTGACGTAAACGCCAGTTTGCTGTGAATTGGAGAAGCCCCACGGGCCAACTTCCGTTGCGCCGCTATGGTCGATTACTTTGGCATTCCAGGCCGATTCAATCCGCTCGCGAATTTCAGGAATCGAGCCTCCTGGCTCGCCAGCGAGTATCAAGCAGCGAACGCCTAATTCATCCAGATGGATATGATTTTGCTGGGCCACTTCGGCCATGTGCAGGGCATACGTCGGCGTGCAGAAGACGACGTTGGCTTGGTTGTGTTGGATCAGTTCTAACCGGCTTGCGGTGCTTAGACCGCCACTGGGGATGGCCAGGCAGCCGCGATGGGTAGCCGCGTCGAACGCACTCCAGAAGCCAACAAACGGCCCAAAGCTGAAAGCGAAGAAGCAGCGGTCGGCCGATGTCACGTCGGCGGCGTCGAGCACGAACTGCCACGCATCGATCCACCACTTCCAATCTTGTTCGGTATCAAGAACCACCATCGGGCGGCCCCGCGTTCCACTGGTACGGTGGAAGCGGACGTACTGATCTCGGTCGTACGTCCGGTTGTTGGCCAAGTCGCCACTTTCATGCGTGCCGATCAGCTCTTCTTTAAACGTAAAGGGAAGCTTGCTTAGCTCTTCGAGCGAAGTCAGCGGTAGTTTCACGTCCGAGAATTTCTCGGCGTAAAACGCATTTTGCGGAAGAATCTCGGCGAGCATCGCGTTCAGCTTGTCCAGCTGATACTCGGCCAGGTTCTCTGGACTGTTGCAGCGGTACGTTTCGCGCTGTTGGGGGGTGGTGCGTTCCATGGTTGAATCATAAAACGTCCGAGTTGCCGAGACCAGTCGGGTGGCACGAGAGATCCTGCTGCCCACCTAACGCGGTAAGGGGTGTTGCGATTAAGATGTACGGTTTTCCCGCCGTTGCAGTACCCAGCCGGAGAAGTAAATGTCAGAAGCCGAAGCCACACCGGAAGCTCCCCAGTCAGGCCGCGCGGCTCGAGGAATTGTCTTCCTGACGGTCTTTATCGACTTGTTGGGCTTCGGGATGGTGCTGCCGCTGCTGCCGATTTATGCCGATCAATTCGTCGTCGATGAAGCGGGCTGGCAGATCGGCCTGTTGATGGCGAGCTTCTCCGCGATGCAGTTTCTTTTTGCGCCAGTTTGGGGAAGACTCTCCGATCGTATCGGCCGCCGCCCGGTGTTGATGATTGGATTGTTGGGTAGTGTGATTTTCTACACGCTATTTGGCATCGGTACGATGATGCAGTCGCTAACGGTTTTGTTCATCTCGCGGATCGGGGCTGGGATCGCCGGGGCGACCATTTCGACCGCGCAGGCTTACATTGCCGATACCACTTCGCTGTCGGAGCGACCGAAGGGAATGGCATTGATCGGGATGGCGTTCGGGCTTGGCTTCACGTTTGGGCCACTGTTTGGTTACCTGGCGGTGCCGAGCGGAGAAGGGGACCCAGGTCCGGCACCAGGTTTTGCAGCGGCGGGGCTTTCGCTGGTCGCACTCGCGCTGGCCTATTTCAAGCTGCCCGAGAGCCGTTCGTCCGACAGTCCTTCCGCGGCCAAGCACAATTTCTCGGCGACCGGGCTACGTGATGCGTTGTCGATTCCTTCCATCGGGCTTTTGCTGGTGGCTTTGTTTGTCGTGGTGTTTTCGTTTGCGAATTTCGAGACGACGCTTTCGATGCTGCTAAAGGGCTTCACCGGTTTGGAAGGGGAAGAGCAGCCGTTTCAGTTCTCTTTCGGCGAAGTTTGTTTGACGTATGCCTATATCGGATTCACGTTGGCCGTGGTGCAGGGGGGAATCGTCCGCCGCGTCGCCGGGAAGGTCAGCGAAGCAGTCCTGGCTTCGACCGGCTGTGTGTTGATGGCAGTTGGCATGCTGTTGATCTTGAAAGCGACACAAGATCAATCGACCGGGCTGTTGATGGGAGCCTTGGCGGTCGTTGTCTCTGGCTTCGGCTTCATGATGCCGTCCCTGAACTCGTTCATCTCGCGTCGGAGCGATCCGGAAAAGCAGGGGGGCATCCTTGGCATCGGGCAAAGCGTCAACTCGCTGGCCCGCATTATCGGATCGGCGCTGGGAATCCCGCTGTTGAAGCTGAACATCCTGGCCCCGTTCGCGTTTTCTGCCGCAGTGATGGGACTAGGACTGCTGCTGGTGATCTTCGCCTCAAGAGGTGGGAAAGACTTTCAAGAGTCGTAGCGTGAAGCCGCGATTAGAATCGCACTGACTTCCGATGGCGTCTCATCACTCGATAAACGCCTGCCATCGTCTTCGTGGGCATGTCGATTTAAAGGCATGTTTATAAAGACGAGAGCATAGCACCCAGGGTTGCGACGGTCTCGCACCCATAGATATTATGCGAGGCGTTATCGATCTTCCAGGCCAGAGATACTGCCCAACGCACGGTCGGGATTCTCCATGAATGCCGTGAGTAAGATCTGGGCGGAAAGCATGTCGAGCCGAGCTTTGCGACGCTTCTTGGTGAGACCTGCCTCTTGTAGCATGTCTTTAGCCATGCTGGTGGTGAAGCGTTCGTCGTAGAAGGTGACGGGAACGTTCGTCGTCTCGTAAAGCCACTTGCCGAACTCGCGAGCTTCGTGCGACTTCTGGCTTTCGTCCCCGCTCATGTGAACCGGCAGGCCCACCACAAACATCACCACGCGTTCCAGTTCAGCTAGTTCGCGAAAGAACTGAGCATCTTTGGAAGGGCTGCGGCGGTTGTAGTTTTCCAGCGGACTTGCCAGAACGCGATCAGGGTCCGTAATCGCAATTCCGATGCGGACCGTGCCATAGTCGACGGCCGCAATGCGTCCTTTGTCTGGGATCGAAGGAAGTTGACTGCTCATGACTGCGGTCCTTTACAGAAGGTTCCGCCGGCCTCCCTCGTCCAGTTTTTTAACGACCTGGCGAATGTCTTCTTCCCGCGACTTATCCGCCACTAATGTCGCATCCGGCGTATGCACGATGATCAACTCTTGCGTACCGAGCGTCACGATCAGATGGCCATCTTCGCCGCGGACAATGCACCCGTTGGAGTCAATCGCCAGGACATCGCCCAAGTGCGTATTGCCACAGTCGTCCTGCCCATGCAGCCGAGCCATGCTTTGCCAATTGCCGACGTCGTCCCAGTTGAAAGGAGCTTCGACGACAACAATGTCGTTGTGGTGTTCCATCACCGCATAGTCGATCGACTTGCCTTGGATGGCACCGAACTCGCGATCGAAAACTTCGGCCTGCTCGGCGGTGCCCCAAGCATTGGCAATCGCTTCGAGGTGGGCATACATTTCTGGCTCGTGCTTCTTCAAAGCGTCGAGAACGGTCTTCGCTTTCCAGATGAAGATACCGGCGTTCCAGTAGAAGTTGCCAGACTCGAAGTACTCTTCGGCGACTTTCCCCTTCGGCTTTTCGCGGAAGCGAGCAACGTCGAACGCTTTGATGGAAGTCGCGTCCAGTGAAGCTCCCCGTTCGATGTAACCGAATGTTTCCGCCGCATACGTTGGAGGAATCCCGAAGGTGACTATTCGCTCAGGCTTGGCGTCGACTAACGCAACGGCCGCTTCAATCGATTCGCGAAAGACCGACTCCGGCGAGATCACATGGTCGGACGGCATCACTACCATCGTCGCGTCAGGGTCGTTCTTCTGTACCAGCATCGCGGCGAGACCAATGCAGGGGGCTGTGTCTCGTTTGTGCGGCTCGCCGACGATTGAATTCTTCGGGATCTGCGGCAGCTGTTCGCCGATTGGTTCGACGAGATGCTGCGCGGTGAAGATGTACAACTGCTCCGGTGCAACCAGGTCGCCCATGCGGTTGCACGTCGCTTGAATCATCGTCGCTTCGCCAGTCATTCGCAGCAGCTGCTTAGGCTGCCGATTTCGACTAGCGGGCCAAAAGCGCGTGCCGGATCCTCCAGCCATGACAATTGCGTGAAGCATGAAACTCTCCTTAGTCGTTGATGTAATCGGCTTCGGCCAATTGGGGATTGGCTTGCAGTTTTTCTTTGAGTTCGTCCGCGTCGAGGGCGGTCAGTGGGCTGATTTCGACCTGGCGATCGGCAGCACAGGAAACGCCACATGCTTCCAGCCAAGATCGATGCATCGCACACAACGCTTCTTTCGCCGCTTGGGGCGTATCGGACGGAGCCCCATCGGCGTTTTTGACGGGAGCGAAACGGAGTGCTGGATCGACTTCCACCACCATTGGTTTTTGGGCTTGGGGAAGCAGGTCGAAGATGAACCGCTCGAACTTGATTGCATTGGGGGACTCGGTCGAAACGGTATCGCCGGCCGGGCTGACATACGCGATCTTCTTGATGGCTTTATGCCACGGCAAGCTGCCGGCCAATGTTGACATGCGCTGCAGGAACGAAGTCTTCACGCCATGCACGGCAATGTTGCCGGCCCAGTGCTTCAGTGTGCCATCGTCGATTTTTTCGGCCGCTTGTTCCGCAGGCAGTTCGCTGTATTCGACCAATTGCAGTTGGCCGTCCAGTTCCGCGAGGATACCCAGCTTTTCTTCCGGCAGTTTCTTGGCGACCACTTGCGTCGACATTTCGCTGTCGGCCTGATGATGCAAGCCGAGGAACTCGGGCTCGCAGACATCAGCCAATGGGTTATCGACTTGGAAGTAGTAGATCTGCTCGATGCCGCGCTGCGTCATGTCTTCCAGGCAGCCACTTTTCACCAACGCAGCAAGCATGCCGCCGTGTCCGTCAGGGCTAAGGGCCAGTTGATCTGGCTCCGCCAACAGAAGCTGCTTGGTCTCTTTGTCGATGGCTGGCATCGTTCCTTGGCAGAAGATGTGCAAATCTTCCTGGGCCATGCCGAAGCGATCGTGCTTGTCGAGAAACTCGATCGTTTCTTCGTGCGTCGCAGGGCTGGTCATTAAGTAAAGTGGAATCGCTTTGCCATAGCGGCGACTTCGTGCGACGATCTTTTCGAGGTGAATCTGGAAAAGCGTTTTGCCAGAAACAGGACCAACTGGGAACATGCCCTTGGGGTGCTCGAAACCAAGACGCGAGCCTTGCCCGCCGGCGACCAATAGGGCCGCGACTTTGCCTTCGCTGAGCAGCTTCTCGCCGATCGCTTTTGCTTCGGCAATCTTGGAGGGGTCGTCCAGGTCTTTCAAGCGAACCGCTTTGGGGGGCTGAAGCTTGGTGTAGTCGCGTGGGCTTTCTTCGGCGTCTTGTTCGCCGGCTAGTTCCGAAATCTCTTTTAGATCGACTTGCTGGAGCTGGTCGGCTAACTTCTGGGCGATTCCCTCTTCGCAAACGGCCAGATACTGGGCCATTTCAGTTTGGCCAGCTTCGTTGAGTTGATTGACAAGTTCCTGCTGCGACGGCATGTTGCTCTCCGGTTTCACGTTAGGCTGTGTGCACGCGTAATAGGGTTGCACGTCATTATTGAAAACGTGCTAAGACTTACAAGCCAGCTAAAGCATTGCGCACGCCGAAACACGCGCCATCGCGAAAGTTCTCGGAAAACTTCTTAGAAAATTCCCCACGGTGTCGTGGTGATTTGAGAAAAGTGGTTGCCAGACGAACAACCTGATAGAATCGCCCACCATCGGTGACACTTGGCGACCGCATCGCAACGATGTTTGAAAAGGCAGTTTGCGTGTCTGATTTTGAAGACGATCCGTTTCGATCTCCCCAATCGGCCGGGCCTGCTAAGCGGCGGCCCAATCGAGGTGAAGATAGTTCCGCCGGCGGGCTGATCCTTGCCGTGGCGATCATCAACTATATCTTCGGAGCTTTTCATGTCGCGTGCGGTGGATGTGTTGCGATATTCGGAGGGGGCCTTATTGCCATGATCGCATCCGCAATCGCCGAAGATCAGCAGATGCAACCGCAAGGAGCCGTCGTGAGCGTTGCCTCGGGTGTGGTCATCGTGGTGGGAATTGTCATCGCGCTGCTTGGGTTGCCGGTGATCCTGGCTGGCTACGGGGTGCAAAGCCATGAAAACTGGGGCCGCATCCTGACGTTTGTCGTTTCCGCCATCTCGGGGCTGATCGCCCTGTTCTGGTTAATTTCGCTGAATCCCATCGGCGTTTTCTACGGTGGGTACACGGTCTTCACGCTGGTGGTGTTATTGAAAGACGATGCGGCCCAGCTGTTTAAGTAGTGGATGACTTCGCTACAGGAAATCCTGCGTGAAAGATCCGACTCGCCCAACGAAAGACGCTTCCACGAACTTAGATCTGGTCCCAGCAGAGTTGGTTCGGTATGAAAAATCAGCAACCCAAACCGACTGCTCCGGCGCGGGGCTGATCAGTTTGGGAATCGGCGCGTTTCAAATTGTCGGCACGCTTCTCATGCTGTGGGTGATCGAAAACTATTTGGTCGCGCTCACGGAAGGCAAAATCGATCGGGTGCATCTCGACAACGTACGCCTGGTCTATTGGATGGTGTTCGGCTTTGGATGGTTGCTTTGCCTGGCCGGGCATGGACTTCGCAAGCGAGCACGATGGGGAAGCACATTGGGAATGTGGGTGGGGCTGATTCAAGTGGCCGGCGCAAGCTACTTGTATTACGTGGTCCAAAACCCCTGGCCATTGCTGCCACTTGTGCTGGGCGTGATCGTCTGTGTCGCGATTGGCATCGAGCGAATGGTGGTCGAGCTATGGTAGTTCGTCCATCGAGGAACACGCCATTCTCTTGGTTCACATGCTGAATTGAAGCCATGCTCGCAATGACAAGAGCATAGTATCCATGCTGCCGAACCAGGCGTTAGCAGGCTTCGCGAAGATTGTCTTGTTCGGACGTAGGCGCGCTGGCGATAAATTCGAACACCGGCAGTGCGTCGACCGTTGGGGCTTCGCGAAGCTTGAGGTCGAAGCGAACGCCGCTGGTGAGAATTTGGCCTGGTTTGATCTGGACTTCCGGGCCTTCCAGTTGATGCAGTTCCACGTGCGGCACACTCGGCAGAGGAGGGCAGAAGCCAACGTGCAAGTAGACATGCCGCTGTCCGGAGGTGAACTTGGCCCGGACTAAGCCGTGCACTTGTTCCTGTCCAGACTCGATCGCACGCGTCAACTGCTGCGTGACATTGGGCGGCAAGTCCAAGCACTCTTCTTCTAGCGTTTCTTCAGCAAGTGCCGGCGAATCGTGAAGGGGGGCGTCGTGGATCGGCAGCGGAACCATCTTTTCGGGGGCAGGCTCTTGCGTTGCTGGTTCGGTAGCGGCGGCCAGGTGCGGAGTGGCTTTCCAGTCGGCTGCCAACGTGCGAAGTTGCTCGCCGAATAGTGTCGAGACAAACAGCGACAGTGTAATTGCTTCCTGGGCAAACGTCGCGAACCAAAGCAGCGACGTGGCGAATTCCGTCAGCGGAGCGAAAGTTACGACGCGTGCGATCAGCAGCGCCGAAAGCAGAGGAGCGGCAGCAATCACGCCGTGCAGTTTGGGGCTCAGCTCCTGGGGAGAAGCGACAAGCCAAGCCGCGCGAATCGATGCACACCATGCGGCGGTCAGCAGGGTGATGCACAGAGCCGGTCCGGCCGACAAGTAGGCGTCATCGCCCAGTGCCAAGCGAATGCCGCAAGCGGTTATCGCAGCGGTCGCTAGCAGAGCCGTTCCCATGGCGGCAATCGAAAGGCAAATGCCACGAATTTCGGGCGAAACGGTGGGGCTACGGCGATCCATGCCAGCACAATCCTGCAGCGAGGCGCAAAAAAAGGGTTCCTGTCGCGAAGTGTGACAGGAACCCAAAATTCTCGCAATGCGGATCTGCTTTTCAGAGCATCTCCAGTGCTCAGCCGCTTAGGCCGAGACGGTCACGCCAGCTTGCTTGGCGAGTTCTTCGGCTTTGTCGGTTGCTTCCCAAGGGAATTCGTCGCGACCGAAGTGACCACCTGCGGCGGTTGCCCGGAAGATTGGACGACGCAGGTTCAAGTAGTCGATGATGCCACCGGGGCTCAAGGGGAATGTTTCCTTGACGATGTCGGCGATCTTTTCGTCGTCGACTTTGCCGGTGCCGAAGGTATCGATATGAACCGAAACCGGATCGGTCACGCCGATGGCGTAAGCAAGCTGAACTTCGCAGCGATCGGCCAGGCCGGCAGCAACAATGTTCTTGGCAACGTAGCGGCCCATGTAGGCGGCACTGCGGTCGACTTTGGTCGAGTCCTTGCCACTGAATGCACCACCACCGTGACGACCCCAACCACCGTAGGTGTCGACGATGATCTTACGACCAGTCAAACCACAGTCGCCCATTGGGCCACCCACGACAAACTTGCCGGTTGGGTTGATGTGGAAGATGATGTCGTTATCGAGGAACTCTTCCGGCAGAACCGGCTTGATGACTTTGTCGATGACGAAGTTGCGGATCGTTTCGTTGTCGATGCCGTCGGCGTGCTGAGTCGAAACGACCACGGTGTGGATGCCGACAGGGCGATCGCCATCGAACTCGACGGTGACTTGGCTCTTGCTGTCAGGTCGCAGCCAATCGACTTCGCCGTTCTGACGAGCTTCGGTCAGGCGATTGAGGATACGGTGCGAAAGAGCAACCGGCAGTGGCATCAGTTCAGGCGTGTGGTTACAAGCGTAACCGAACATCAGGCCTTGGTCGCCGGCGCCGATTTCTTTGCCCTTGGCCGAGTCGTCGTTAACGCCCTGGGCGATGTCGGGGCTTTGGCGATCAAGCGTTACCATGACGGCACACGTGTCGGCATTGAAGCCCATGTCGTCGCTGGTGTAACCGATGTCGCGGATTACCTGGCGGATGACGTCTTGATAGTCGATACGAGCCTGGGTCGTGATTTCACCGGCGACGATGGCAACACCGGTGGTGACCATGGTTTCGCAGGCCACGCGGCTGTTTGGGTCTTGAGCGAGCAGAGCGTCCAAGATGCCGTCGGAGATTTGGTCGGCCATCTTGTCGGGGTGACCCATGCTGACCGATTCGCTAGTGAACAAATACTTTCCGGAAGCCACCGATAGATTCTCCTGAGATACTATGCTGCGCTGGTGCGCGGGGAGGAATGGACACGCCAACACATGGCCCCAGTCCATAGGCGAATGCCGCATTATAGAGATAATTAAAGAAACGTAACAACCGGGTAATTCGGCCTAAAACGACTTGTTACACCGAATTCCCGCCGTGCGGGATCAGATTCGAGAAAGGGGAACGGTTACAGTCCGAAGCGGCCAGATGGACCTTAGTAGGAATGCGTTTTCCCAAGACATGCTCACGAAGACGAGAACATGGCACCCAGGGAGTCATCGAAAGATCTCGTCAACCAATTAACTGTCGTCTGGCACTCGGGTTAGGCGGCCGAACGGAACTTGACGATCCGTGGCGGATCGAGCAGCGGCTTGAGGCCGGCGATCGTACGCGCGGTCGCTCCTTGCTGAGCGAGTACCGTGTCTCTTGCGCGATGCCCCTGGTTGGCACGCCAACTCGAGTCGAGAGCGGCTTTTACGACGAAATCGGCCAGGCTGTCGGCGTCATGAACGACCGTCAACGCCTCGGCGGAACGAAGCTTTTCGACGACATCTTTGAAGTTCCACGTGTTCGGGCCCACGGCGACCGCCGAGCCGTAGGCGGCCGGTTCAATCATGTTTTGCCCACCCCGATTGCCGAGGCTGCCCCCCACGAAAGCGATTTCCGCGGTTCCCCACCAGGCCGAAAGTTCGCCGACACTGTCGACCAGCAAGACGTCGTTTTCACATGCGGCTGGTTCCGCAAGTTGGCTGCGGCGAAGGAACGAGATGTTCTGCGATTGAAGCCACTGTGCCACTTCGTCGAAGCGATGGGGGTGCCGCGGCACGAGCAGTAATTTCAAGTTCGGGACTTGCTGTTGGGCGAGTTGAAACGCGTCGAGAATGATCGGCTCTTCGCCATTTTGCGTACTGCCGGCGAGCCAGACGATATCTTCCGGACGCAGCCCTGCCAGTTGGCGAAACGCGATTGTTTGGGGATTGGCTCGGTCAGGCGTGATGCCGTCGAACTTGATCGAACCGGTCACCGTGACACGCTCGGCATGCGCCCCCAAGTCGCGAAACCGTGCGGCGTACGCTTCGTCCTGCGCTCCGATCCAGTCGAGCTTTTTCAGCAGCGAGCCGACGAGGAAGCGAATCCGGCGATAACCGCGGTGGCTCTTTTCGCTCAGGCGGCCATTCACAACGGCGATCTTAGCGCCATGCGGATCGGCGAAGCGGATCAGGTTGGGCCACAGTTCCAGTTCGGCCAGCAAGACCGCCTCGGGTTGGATACGGCGATACGCACGTTTCACCGCCCAAGAGAAATCGAGCGGCGCGTAGCTGACCGTATGTTCGGCATACTTGGTGATCGCCAGATCGTGCCCAGCCTTCGTGGTGGTGGTGATATGAAACGTTGCATCAGGGTAAGTCTGCTGCAGTTCTTTCAGCAGGGGAGCGAGCAAGTTGACTTCGCCCACGCTCACTGCGTGCAGCCAGAAATGCTGCGTGCTGTTTTCCGGACGGCTTGGTACTACGCCAAAGAACTTGGCAGCGAACCCTGCGCGGTATTTCCCTTTGAAAGCGGCGGCCCAGAGCAGAAAGGGAGACAGGACCGCGATCAATCCAAGGTAGACGAAATTGAGTAGCCAGGTGAGCATGGGATCCGTCCCGTGAATGCAGGTGCCGTAACTAATCGTCTTGCGTAACGAATGCGTAGGGCCCGCGCGTCGCGGGTCGATGATTAAAGTCGTAGCTTCATGGCCCGCGACACGCGGGCCCTACGTTTTGTATGCCCACGTGAAAGTGCTTACTTCGCTTGTTCCTGCTTCATGCAGCAGGCTTTGTACTTCTTGCCGCTGCCGCAAGGGCAAGGGTCGTTGCGGCGGATCTTCTCGCCGACGTTCCGAATCGGTGCGGTCACTTCGACTTCGCCTTGCGAGTTGCTGATCGCCTCTTCCTGCTGGCGAGCCATGTCGCCCATGCTGGAGGCCGATTCGTGACGGGCTTCCGATTCCTTCCACGTCGAGCTGACGAACTCTTCGTTCAGGTTTTCGATCTTGTAGACCAGGTCGGTGACACGTTCGCCGACGCTTCGCCACATTTGATCGAACAGTCGCATGCCTTCACGCTTGTATTCGACTTTCGAGTCGACTTGAGCGTAACCGACAAAGCTGACTGCACTGCGAAGGTGGTCCATCGCCAACAGGTGATCTTTCCACGCGTTGTCGATCAGTTCCAGCAGAACGCTGCGTTCCATGCGTGTCATTTCAGGACGGTAACGCTCGTACACTTCGCGGATCAGACGCGACTCAAGCTGAGCTTTGTCGAACTGTTCCAGTTCTGTGTCTGGGATCTCGGTTTCGATGTTCTGCTGAATCCAAGCATTCAGCGAACCCATCTGGCCGTTGCCACCGCTGATGACCGACAGGGTCTGGCTTTCCGAGTTGTCGGCGTAAAGCTGCTCGACTTTCTCGTGGACCGCTTTCATCTTGTCGAGGGCAATCCGCTTATGCTTTTCGCTTAGCGGGATCAGCAGTTGGTGAATCTCTTCCCGTTGCTTGCTCTTGAACTCTTCCGCGTTGAGCGGCGTTTCAAAGCGGTTAGCGGCCCATTCCAGCAAAGCTTCGCGATTCAAGCGGGCATGTCCGCCGCTCTTATCGCTGAATTTGTACATGCCGGTCAGAACAGGGTATTCAGCTTCTTTCTGGTCGTAAACTTCGATGGCCTTTTCGTGCACCATTTCAATGGCGGCTTTGGCAGGCTTTTCGCGAAGCTGTTCGACGTCGATATTGAAGCCAAACTTGTATTTGCACCAATGGTTCAGCGTGACCAGGCCGAAGTCTTTGTCGAGGAACTTTTCGCCTTCGCTCAGGTCGACTTTTTCGATCGATTCGCGAGCCTTGGTGATCAGCAGTTCATCGACGTGATCGCGGCCGACTTTTTTCAGGTCGCGGTCGTTCAGGTTCAGCTTCCACTGGCTGTTGGCGAACCGGGCCATCGCGCCCCAGTTCCATTCCGATTCGTCTTCGCTATCAGGCAGATTCTCGTCGATCGAAGCCATGATGTTCGACGCGGCGGCACGCTCGGCCATGTCCTTGGCATAGGTCTCCGCGGCAGGGTAATCCATCCCGCGAATATCACGCGTGTTCAATTCGCAGGAAAGCTCGCTGCCGGCCCACTTGGCGAATGTTTCGTAGCCGAAGTCCTTTTCCAGGAACATGCGGACGTGATACTCGATCTGCTCGCGGACCATGTCCATGATCAAATCGCGGCTGTCGCCCCCTTCCAGGATTTGCTGGCGGAAGCCGTAAACTCGCTTACGCTGCTCGTCCATCACTTCGTCGTATTCGAGCAGGTTCTTGCGAGCTTCAAAGTTTTGTTCTTCGCGCTTCTTCTGAGCACCTTCGATACGACGCATGATCATCTTGCTTTCGATCGCGTCGCCAGGCTGCGGTCGCATGGCGGCCGGCATCCGTTGGATGAAGTTCTTGGCCCAGTCGCCGAAGTAGATCCGCATCAGGTCGTCTTCCAAAGAGAGGAAGAACCGCGAACTACCAGGGTCGCCTTGACGACCACAACGACCACGCAGCTGAAGGTCGATACGACGCGACTCGTGCCGCTCGGTACCGATGACGTGCAAGCCGCCAAGTTCCTTGACCTTCTTCCCCATCGCTTTCATTTGTTCGCGCTGTTCGATCTCGTTGACCAAAGCGTCCCACTCTTCCTGCGGAACTTCCAGACGCGTCGGGTACTTGTGCTGCAGTTGAGCCCAAGCCATCGTTTCGGGGTTACCCCCCATGATAATGTCGGTACCACGACCGGCCATGTTCGTGGCGATGGTCACGGCGCCGATTCGACCGGCCTGGGCAACGATGTCGGCTTCGCGCTTATGCTGCTTGGCGTTGAGCAGATCGTGCTTGATGCCACGTTTGTCGAGCAGTCGCGAGAGACGTTCGCTCTTTTCGATGCTGACGGTACCGACCAACACCGGGCGACCTTTGTACTGGATCGCTTTGATCTTGCTGCGGTCGATCGTCGTAGGCTGCTTCTGACCTTTGGGATGGATCTGGATCGTGTCCTCTTTCTCTTCGAGGATATCGCCCCACATCTCGTCGCCGTTTTTGAACATGACGACATCCCACTTGATCGTCCGTTCGATCTCGTCGGCAACCGCTTCGTACTTTTCCTGCTCGGTCATGAAGATGACGTCGGTGTACGTGATTCGCTGCATTTCGCGGTTGGTCGGAATGGCGATCACGTCCAGCTCGTAAATCTTCCACAGTTCGCCCGCCTCGGTCATGGCGGTACCTGTCATGCCGGACAGCTTGTCGAACAGCTTGAAGAAGTTCTGCAGTGTGATGGTGGCCAGCGTTTGGGTCTCTTCTTTGATCTTGACCCCTTCCTTCGCTTCAACCGCTTGATGCATGCCGTCGCTCCACTGTCGGCCTTCCATTTTACGGCCGGTGTGAACATCGATGATCACGATCTTGCCATCTTCCACCACGTAGTCGACATCCAGCTGGTACAAGTAATGAGCACGCAGCGAGTTGTCGATCAGGTGAGGCCATTCCATATTGCCGGAAGTATAGAAGCTCTCGACCCCGGCCAGGCGTTCCGCTTCGCGCACGCCCTCTTCAGTTAGGTTGGTGGTACGGTCTTTTTCGTTAACGACGAAGTGCAGTTCTTTCTTCAGCGTCCGCGCGATGCGATCGGCGTCGCCATACTTGTCCTTGCTCATGTTGGCCGGACCACTGATGATCAGCGGGGTCCGGGCTTCGTCGATCAGAATGTTGTCGACTTCGTCGATGATCGCGTAATGCAGACGGCCTTGCGATTGTTGATAGTCTTTCGGGAATCTCTCGTCCCCGCGCGCCGCTGGACGCATGTTATCGCGAAGGTAATCGAAACCGAATTCGTTGTTGGTACCGTAGGTGATATCGCAGCTGTAGGCTTGTTGACGATCGCGGACCGTCATGTCGTTTTGAATGGCGTTTACCGTCAAACCGAGCCCGCGATACAGCGGCGCCATCCATTCCATGTCACGACGAGCGAGGTAATCGTTCACCGTAATGACGAAGACCCCTTTGCCTTCGATGGCGTTCAAGTAGGCCGGCAATGTGGCGACCAGCGTTTTCCCTTCACCGGTGACCATTTCGGCGACGTTGCCGCGGTGCAGAACGATCCCACCGATCAGCTGGACGTCGTAGTGCCGCATGCCGAGATAACGTTTGCCGGCCTCGCGGCCGACGGCAAACGCTTCAACTAATATGTCGTCCAGCGTTTCGCCGGAGGCAAGTCGCTGTTTAAAGAGCCGTGTCTGGTCGCGCAGTTCGTCATCCGAAAGGGCTTCGTACTTCGGTTCCAGTTCGTTGATCGCGTCAACGAGACCCTGTAACTTCTTGATATAGCGGGCATTCGACGAACCGAACATCGACGTGATCAGTCGTTCAAAGCCGCTCAAAAGACCGCCGAAAAAGAGGCTGATCTTTTCCCAAATCTGTTCCAGTTTCTCCATCGCTGAATATCACCTGGGGTGGGGGGCGAATCAAAAGCACTAGCTGCGGCGAAACAAGACCTTATTTGTAGACACCGCCACAACTTAAGCGTGCGCGCAAACCCTTCCCATCTCGTAGATTATAGGGATTGGCCAAGAGGGTCAACCGCGCTTGAGCCGCACCTGCGACGTGCTCCGCTATCATGGTATTCGATCCCACAACCATTTCCCTTGCCCAGCTAGCGTAGATTCCGTGAAGTTTCTCCCAGACGAGCCATCCCCATAGAACGGGGGGTGGTTTCAGGGTCTGCATTTTCGCCGACCCACCCTGCGTAAATCCCCTAGATTGGTCCAGGGTGCCATGCTCGCGTCCGCGCGGGCATGTCTTAAAACGCTCGCCTGGTTCAAGGTAGTGGCAATGCTTGTGGGTTCCACATACGTAAACGGAATGGCTGATCAAACGTTGTTTCGCATGCCCACGCGGACGTGAGCATGGCACCCAAGCAAGGGCTACGACTCGCAACCTAAACGAAATTATCTTCGTTTCCATCCCCGCACACGCGCCACTTAGGCAGCCCCGCCCGAAAGCGTTACGATAGGCCAAACGTCAACTGCCACGCACCCGGCTCAGGGCGGCAGTGGCACCCGGATTGTTCGTCCACTGTTCGGGCGTCATTCAGGAACCTTTTTTCTGGCCCGGGTCACTGGCCGAAAGTCGTGGGCTATCGCACTTACCTGCCACCGATTCTCGAACAAAGATTACGCGTCATTGTTAATCTCAGACAGGAGTCTGGTGTACTCCTCTGATTTATTTGTTTTTAGGAATCGCTTCATTTCTTCAAATGCATCGTCTTCCTTGCCAAGGTTCCACAGGCAATGGAATAGTCCGAGTGAGATCGCTTCCGAATCTGGATTCAATTCTGATGCTTTCCCAAAATAGTACGCTGCGATTTGAAGATCGTTAAGCTCCCAGCACGCACTCGCCATCAACGAAAACACCGCAGGTGAAATCAGCCCGTCCGAAATGACTTCTTTCAGCAGAGAACGTGTACCATTCATGTCTCCAGCAATGAAAAGCTGGCGAGCGGTTTCAAGCTTTTTCTTTCTCTCAATTTCCACCATCAATTGAACCTATTAGTCTAAATTGTCGATTAAGCTTGGCGCATTTGCGAGATCCTTCTATCTAGTTTTTTGCTCATTCCCTGGTGCCATGCTCACGTCCGCGTGGGCATGTCTTCGTGCGGTCAGCAGGGCACATGCAAGCGATGCGTTTCCACAATGGCAAGTCTCTCTCGAAAGCCCGGCCTCTGCGGAATTCTACCGTCCGTAGGCGGAAAGCGTTACGATAGGCCAATCGTCACCGCCACGCATTAGGCCGGCAGGTTCTTAGTTCGCTCCCCTAATCTCAATAATGTCTTCAGCATGACATCGGAAAATACGATTCTCGTCGACTGACGATAGAATCACTTCAAGGTTATTGGCATTCGGTGTGGATATGTGTTGCAGCCACATTTCCGTATCGCTTGATCCAGCATAGACACATCCAATCGATCCATTTTCGTGAATCGGATACCATTCTTCCTCTTCCACCCACTCTTCAATAAAGTGGCCTGTTTCGCGATCTTTATTGTCAAGCAGGAACCAGGAAGAGAGTACCTGGTCTTCATCTCGAAGCTCTCGAAATGTTGCGAGTAATATGGGCGTAGAAATATGCCAATGGTCGATATCATGAGATTGCAGAATTGATTCAACCAAGGCGAGTTGCTTGATCAAGCTGTCATCTAAGATGTTCCGTCGTTCTTCAACTTTTTCATTCCAATTCGAGAGAGAATCTTGAACGTCCTCACCGATCGATAAATGACTGCCTACGCTTATTGCATTGGGGTAAATTGCAAGCGATAGATCTTTACGATCCTTTGATTCTACGTGAAGAATTCGCCAGTTCGGGAAATCCTTGAAAAAACGGGCCTGAAGAGCGAGGAAAAAGTTGAAGTCCACGAAGCGATATTCGGAAAAGCAGATTGGAATCGTTCGATCGCCTCGTGAGTCTCCAATGTTAGCAAGATCCCATGCCGGTTCTTTCGTCGGAGTCAACCTACCTGCCTTCGAGCTTGCAAGGTACATGACTACCAATTGATTAAAACGGCTAAAGGCGTTATCTGACTCTTCAAGTGTCAATGTTTTGACGTCGTTAGATGTTGAAACATGCCGAACTGGCAATCCATCAAAAAGGTGCCCCTCCAGTCCTTTGCCTTCGGGAATGTTATAGGCGATATCCTCTGTCGCGGCTGGATACATTAGCGATCTCTATTAAATGGATGGCCAAATCGAGGACCGTTTCGTCCGGTTCCAAATGCCCCACAGCTAACGCACACTAACTCGTTGGCAGGCTGGGTGGCACGGTCGTTCATACAAACTACCATGCACCACTGCCGCCCTCGGCAGGACAAACGCAAGCGATGCGTCACCACGATCGCAAGTCTCTCGCGAAAGCCCGGCGTCTCCAAAATTCTACCGTCCGTAGGCGGAAAGCGTTACCATAGGCCAATCGTCAACCACCACGCACCCGGCGCAATCGCCGTGAGTGATATGCTGATCATCCTATAAACAAGTCACCCGACTTAAGCATGCACAAAGACCTTGCTGACGCAATTCGACTTTTTCGCCGCGATCAAGAGTTGGCATTGGACTACATCCACCGCAGGCTTGGCATTCCTGTCCCTCGCACTGCGTCCTCTTGGGCTGCGGATGCTCATGAACAAATTGCTGCCGCATCCTCGATCGCAACAACAGACGGTGTGACCCTTTATGTTCATGGCGTTGGAATCGAAGTCACGCACCCTGACTTTCACATCGACTACGATTACGGACCTGTTGGACAGTGCGATTGTTTTGACGAATGGCGGCTTTCACTGCATCGGCACATCCGACTCAGCCTTCCCAATCCGGTTGATGATCCGCGCCCACTTGATAATTGGATTCGCGATGCGGTTGAGGCGGGCGAACTGATTCGTGTTGCTGATTCATATTCGATGATTTACGATCCATCCTTACCCTCCAAATGGTCTGGCACTGCCGAATCCGTCGGGTAGCTATGCGTTGGACGGCTGGGTGGCACTGTCTTCCAATCAATCAAGGGTGTGCCACTGGCGTCTCGCCAGTGTGAAGTGCCAAGACGTTTTGCGCCGACAATCACCCATCTGCAAAAGGCACTGGGCAGAGACCAGTGGCACACATTAGTTCGTCGAAATGACAGTGCCACCCTGCCGCGACCGATTGGGAATTACTTCAGATTTATGATAATAAAGAATGGTGGTCGAGAATTAAGTGGATTGAGGATGGAAAAGTAGTACCAAATCCTTTCGAGTGGGATTAAGGCATGTTTAAATCAGATCGCAATTTTAGGCTATGGGATTTTCGGGTCAGTCATAATCAACTTCTAATCCGCAGCCCATCGACACGAGAAATTTCAACAAACGTGGACCTAGTTTTTTGGGGTGTCGAATTCATGTCGATACCGACGGCGTTAAATGGGTTGGAAATTACTCGGACAGAATCCAAAAACGATGATGGTTTGAATTTTAAGCCACCTTCTAACGGAAGTATGTTCTTGATCGAAACTGCTAGTACGAAAAATGTAGTAGTGGCAGCGGGGTGTAAAGTTTTGAAAAACACGCTCGATATATTTGATTCGAGCTTAGAAGGCTTTGCAGCGACTGATCAGAACCGAGACTTAGGTGAAGTTCTCGCTCGTTTTTAGAACCTGTCTGAAAAGCCACTATTTCGGCTGGGTGGCACTGTCTTCCAAGCAATCAACGGTGTGCCACTGGCGTCTCGCCAGTGCGAAGTGCCAAGACGTTTTGCGCCGACAATCACTTATCTGCAAAAGCCACTGGGTAGAGCCCAGTGGCACACAGGCGTTGGGACGCACCTAGACATGGCGAATTGTCCTTCGGACGGCAGGGCAGGGGTTGCAACTTGGGCGGGCATTTGCGATTCTCAGGCAGGAAATGTCTACCCGAAAGACCTGGAATGAGTCAGTCGAATTCTACCCGTTCGCTCAAGAAAGAAATTGCCACGCGCGACGTGCGTGGCCGGCTTCTGTTTCTTGGCACTGGCACGTCGATGGGAGTGCCGGTGGTGGGTTGTCTTTGCGACGTTTGCCAAAGCACTAATCCGAAAAACAAACGCACGCGCTGCAGTGTGATCTTCGGGCTGCCGGAGGGGAACCTGCTGATCGATACGCCGCCTGACTTGCGGACGCAGCTTTTGGCCAATGGCATCGGTGTGATTCATGCCGTCGCGTTCACGCACAGTCATGCCGATCATTTGTTTGGCTTAGATGACGTCCGCTTGTTTCAATTTTATCTGGGGCATGAAGTCCCGATTTATTGCGAGCCGAACGTCGACGCGAAGATTCGCAAAGTGTACGACTACGCGTTCAGCACCGAAAGTCAGACGCATGTTGGTTCGCGGCCGGCGCTCGACATGCGCGAGATTGGTCTCGATCGCTTCGACGTGCTGGGGGCAGCCGTCACGCCGATCCGCTTGCAGCATGGCCCACGCTTCGAGGTGCTGGGCTTTCGCGTCGGCAACATCGCTTACTGCACCGACGTGAATCATATCCCGGAAGAAAGCTGGTCGAAGCTGGAAGGGCTCGACGTGCTGGTCCTCGATGCGTTGCGACCAGAGTCACACGCGACCCATTTCTCCGTGGAAGAAGCGGTGGAAGTTGCTCAGAAATTGGGTGCCAAACAGACCTACCTGACCCACATCTCCGATCGGCTGGAGCACGAGCGAACCAACGCATGGCTGCCTGACGGCATTGAACTGGCCTACGATGGTTTAGAGTTGCCGCTGAGCTAGTCGGGTCTAAGTTGAACGAGTGGGATGGTTTGTGGAGGTGTTAAGTCAATGTTCCACCGTGGAGAGTCACTGTACTGAAGCTGAAGGAACTTCGCTTGAATTGAAGGTGCTGGTTCGCTAATAAAGCTAAAGTAAGTGTCGATTAGATCGCCATCTTCGCCAGGTATAAACACGCAGAATGTTTGGGATGGAGTTTCAACGAGAACGCCGAACGCGAAGATGCTCCTATTTGCAGCCAAGCAAGCAATAATAACCTTCGAAGTCAGGCTTCCCGCTAATCGTTCCCCAGACCTTCTTTGCATGGGAAAGATCATTGAACACTCACGAGATGAAAATCGTTTTTTAAGAATGCCCTGTATGTCAGCGTTCGGCAAATGTTGTGCGTCTTCGTAAAATCTCGACAGAACCGAGGATAGAAACCTTCCACCAGGCGACAACGCAAAGTTGTAGTCTGAAAGATAGAAAAGCGTTAAATGAGCCGCTTTAATAATTGAAGCGGCAACTTGCGGCGACAAATCTGATTCAAGTACTACTTCCAGCGGTTCACCGCATAATGCACGAAGCTCTTGCTTGGTCTTTTTAATCACGAAGCGAGATATAGTTTCACCGTCGCCATTTAAGAAGTCACCCAAACAATGCCGCTCACTGATCTTTATCTTTGCGTCTGCAGGTACGAAAAAGTGCTCAATTAACTCGTCTTTATGTTTGAGTTGGGGCTTGAATATCTGATTTGCATCTTTGTTAAGCCAGATTTCCGTTGGTGATTTTTCCGCATGATTCATTGCCGTCCCGAATACTGCTTCTGTTGTGCGTCCGAAGAAACTATCAACATCTGCTCGCTGAGGCACCCACGTGCCAGAAATTCTTAGATTGGCAGGGATGACATGTCCTCTGCAGAGCTCCCCAGGGATGTCTTTTAATAGAATTGGGCAGAAGAAATTTTCTACAGTCTTGCCGGTAACTATACGATATCGTTCGTTTAGCCGACTCACCCGTTCTGAGAGTTCATCTGATCGCTGTGAATGCATTTTTAGATGATGCGAAAAAGGAAGTTGCAACGAAATCAAAAGTATAAAGAAACCGTCGATTCGGTAAAAACTGATATTTCAAAATCAGGTTTCCTTTTTTGCAAGGAGCGTTTCCATGCCCTAAATTCTTTACTGCTACGCTTGGCTTCCCGATAGGAAAGTATTCTAACGAAGTATTGTCCAAGTGTACAACAAAAAGATGTAAAGTCTTACCAAGTATGCGCGGCCAGCAAGTGGAAACTACGTGGGCAAAAGCGGCGTGAGGCGTTGAAATTTGTGGTGGCGATTTTCGCGCTCGCATTTCGCGCAAGCCAGGCGTGCATAACTCTCGGGAAAAACGGCCATTTCAAGAAAGGTTCGGCGCAAGTACACCTTTGCGAGATAATCGGCGTGCCGTATGTTCCGGCGGATCAGCTGCGGGGAATGATCCAGCACGACTCGTGCTTTTCCATGCCGATATGCGGGTAGTACTCCGCCGCCTTGGGAGCCGCGAGAAGGAGCAGGATGGTGTGTTTCCCAGCCGCCTGATGCGTTTGGGCGATCAGCTCTCGCCCGATCCCTTGCCGCTGAAACGCTTTATCGACGGCGAGATCGGCGAGGTAAGTGGCATGGGCGAAGTCGCTCATGCTGCGAGCGATGCCGACCAGCAAACCGTTGTGGCGAGCGGTGTAGAGGATGTCGGCGTTGCGAACCATTTTGGAGAGCTTTTCGCGGTCGTCGACCGGACGCCGTTCGGCCAGTTCCGAACGGACAAGCACGTCCAGGTATTCGTCCACAGATAGGTTCGGCTCGACTTGGTACTCGATCATTCGCGGCTAATGGTCAGGGCGGTCGGACGGATTCACTAAACAGGTTACTTCACGAAGCAGATCGCGGTGGTCTGCCTGTCGTCCATGATAGTCGGCGATCGCCGAATAGCCAATTGGCGAAAAGTTGTTCAAGAGTGCGTTTTGCTGCGGCGGTCGATTTTTTCGGAAACTGACTCGGCTTCCTCTTCCGGGGTTCGGCCGGCGGAGGTCGGCACGATCACTTGCGGTGGCTCGTCGGAGAAGACCATTTTCCAAAACGTGGTGGCTCGCTTCTCGTATTCTTCGGGAAGGGTGTGCCAGCAGTTGGCGTGGGCCGCTCCGTGAACTTTCCAGAATTGCTTCGGTTCGTCCGCCGCATCGTAAACGGTCCGCGACGTATCAGGCGGGAAGAGTTGGTCGTGTTCGGCATCGATGATGTAGATCGGTCGCGGAGAAATCTTCTTTACGGCCGTGTGAGGTTCGACGATTCGCAACTTCGCTTCGAGCGACCAGTCGAGCAGGAACCGAACTAATCCACCGATTAGGAACGTCGGTAGCCGGGTCATTTTGTTGGCGACGTGCCCCAGCATGATGGTCATCGAAACGAAAGGGCTTTCGGCCAACACGCCACGCACGCGTTGGTCTTCGGCGGCAGCCATAATCACACAGGCCGCCCCGAGAGATAGGCCATGCAGGCCGACCTGGTCGGCGTCGATGCCTGGTTGACTGCGAACCCATTGAACGGCGTGCAAGACATCGCGCCATTCGAGAAAACCGAGTGTCGAAAAGCCACCGTCGCTGTCGCCTCGGCCGCGATTGTCGTACAGCAAAACGCTGTAGCCGGCGCGGTAGAGGTAAGAAACGTGCGGCAGCATTTCAATCGATGGACCATCAATTCCGTGTACGACGACGATCGCTTTATTGCTCGACCCTTTCCAGAAGCGTCCACGCAGCGTTGTCTGTTTTTCCGCTTCAAACTCGACCCGGGAAGGTTCGGGGATCGAGAAGTTTTTCGGCCGGTACGGATCGATGACCTCGCCGGCTTTGTAGGTTCCGCTAAGTAGCTTGCGAATCACGATGCGGATTCCCATCGCCGTTCCGATGATTGCGATGGTGGCCACGAGGGCCGTCAGCCAGATTCCATTCATGATGCTTGCCTACTCGGCGCGAACAGGAGCTTTGCTACCGTCGGTCCGACGAACAGGCTCGAAGATTTCATCCGACTCGAACAGTTCCTGGGGAGTGATCATGCCAGGCTGCTGTTCCAAAACGCCAATACCGTCGAACTCAGGCTGCGACTTGAGGCAGTAAGCACCCAGGGCACTGCATAGCCAGCGGCTGTCGCTCTCGACAAGCGAGTCGACGGCGCGGTTCGCTTCGTCGGAGGTCATCCAATTGATGATCCAGCCAAGGAAGTTTTTTTGCAGAGCCAAGTTGGCGGTGGTTGAGTAATCGAACTCGGTACCCAATTCCGCTTCGGCTGCTTCGGCAATGCGATCGGCCAAGTCGGGCGTTAAGTTTTTCGGCTTGCGAAAGATCACATACCGATCCGGCTTTGGCCAGTATTCCTCGCTCAGCTTCGAGCGGACAACGCCTTTGGGGTAGGCCGCTTCCACGCATTCGTCTTCGCCGGTTACGACAAAGACATGCGAGACGGTCACGTCCGAGACTTGCCGCCATTGCTGAACTTGGGCGATACCTTTGGAAAACCAGCTGTCGGCGTGATTGAAGCCGATCCAGCCACGTTCGTAGTCTTCGCCATATTTCGGAGCTGTCGTGTTGAAAATCTTAATGGGAGCCATGGTCCTATGTGGAAGTTCAAACGAGTAGTGGAAGTTGTTAGCCGGCCGCGACTTGCTCTTCGGTTGGCGGTAGTTCCGCCGTGCAATGAGCACATCGCGTCGCACGATAAGGAATAGTCGACAAACAGTAAGGGCACTTTTTGTTTTCAGGGTCGCCTGGCTGCGGCTTCTGGCCGCCAAACGTGTTTTCCAGACTTTTATCCAACTGGTTGACCATGCGAATGATCAGGAACATCGCGAAGGCGACCAGCAGAAAGGAAATAATGTTGTTGATGAACAAACCGTAGTTGATCGTTGTGAGACCAGCTTCCTGAGCTTGAGCTAACGTGGCATACGTTTGCTCAGGATCTTTCTGGTTCAAAACGATAAACAAGTCCGAGAAGTCGCTGCTTCCCAGGAGGTACCCAAGCGGGGGCATGATGATGTCGGAAACCAATGATTTGGCCACCGACGTAAATGCGGCTCCGACCGTAAAGCCGACCGCCATGTCCATCAGGTTTCCCCGCAGCGCAAACTTTTTAAAGTCGCTGATCAAACCCATGATGCGCATCCTCATCCGGCAAGTGGTTGTTGTGGGTTGCGAAAAGTGCAACTCTCATGCCATTTTGCCGAGCAAGCTACGGTAGATCCAGCAGAAAAGGGTTTTACCGTACTTTCGAGGCAAAACGCTGTATCACACTTGGTCGAAAGAGAACCACCAAGGTGAATCCACCGAGCACGGTTCCGATCGGAAACAAGAAGCAATTGAGTCCAGCCAGGATCAAGCAGAACGTTCGATGGCGACAGCGTTTCAGCGAGATGCCGGCGAAGATCAGGCCGATTGCGTGCAGCAAGAATAATGCAAAATAAACAGCCAGGACCACATGAACCGTATCGAGAAGCTGGTCTTGTTGCAGCTGAAGTTCCGAAGACATCTGAGCTTGTTTGAGGATCGAATTCACATAATAGAGTTGAAGAAGCATTCCACCCCAGAAAAGCATAATGGTACCAGCGAACACATAATGTCCGATGGAAAGTGCCATCAGCTGCTGCTCGTCCGCATCGGGTACTGCTGGACGGAGATCAGCGCCGTTCGAGGAATCTTGTTCGCTCATTCAAGTAACGCCGAAGAGTCGTTTCACGCTCGGACGCATGAGCACGATAATGGTGAAGACGCCCAGTAATGTTCCAAGCGGAAACGACAAACAGATGATGGCCGAAATCACCAGGCAGAACGTGTGATTGGTGTGAGCCTTCAAGTAGCTCCCACTCAAGTAAAGACAAAACGCCATCGTCCAGCTGATGGCCATGATCATCAGGCCGATCACGATAAACATCGCCCCAACGCCGGCCGTCAGAAGACGGGCCTCGGGTTCCGGAACGTTGCCGATGGTACCGCCGACGAGCGCGAAGATTCCGACGACGACGTGTATGATCGGAAAAAAGCCGGTCAACGCAGCCAGACCGGCAATGACCCAATGGAATACAGAAAGCAGGTTCAGATGGCTTTCATCTTCGCTGCTTTGCTGTGGATTCGGTTCCGCCTCGATCGACATGTTAGTGCATTTCCGTTTCGACGGTGCCAATTCCACCGCGATAGTAACTGAACGTCACGTTGGGATGGTCGGCCAGAAGCGACATCGGCAAGCTGGTATCGGCGATCCCTTTGCTGATCATCAACGCGGACAAACGCATTCCGAAGGGATTGTCGTGGTGGCCAGGGTGCCAGATCGAAACACGTTCCGCCTTCCAGGTTTCCTTTGGCCCAACAGTGCAAGCGCGTGTCGGAACCATCGGCACGTAACCACCGCCACTAGTTCGAGCGTTTTGAATGACCGTCATCGGGTGCAAGTCGGTAACGCGTGTTCCCAGCTCGCGATAAACTTCCGGCGGTGGCGGCGCATCGGTGTATTCGCCTTCTCGTTTCGGCGGGTCGTTGAATGCCCAGTGCTTCACTTCGCCTTGGCCGCCTTGCATGACGAGACAGCGGACGTCGTCGTACGACTTGGAATAGGCGTCCAAGTCGCCGGTGGGGAAGTGGAGATTGGCCGTCGGCATCGAGTACTTCGGATCGATGCGATCAAAGCAAAGGTCCTTGTCCGCTTTGGCGAAAGAGAGAGGAAATTCGACAGGCACTGGTTTGTCGTTTTCGTCGACCCATTCATCCATGCCCCAGAAATGGGCATCCAGTTTTTTCAGATCGATCCCCAGGGCGTTGACCATACGAGCCACCAAGGGAAGCTGCTCGGTCGGACCGATCGGCCCGCAAATTCCGCACGGATTGTCGGGTGTGCTTTGTTGCCAGGCCTCGATGTATTCCAACGCTTCAGCACAGTACAACTCTTCCAGCGTATCGAAGATGCGGACCGTAAAGCCAGGGCGAGAAAGCTGCAGCAAATCGTCCGCGGTTAGCTTGGCCGCGTCGGAAAGCAGTTCTTCATCAAGCGTGGTGTAGTCCCACCACTGCGGTGCCACTTTGCTGATCGGTCGAGCCATGTTGTTTTGTCCTTGCGTCTAGGAGGGAGGTTGGTCGTGGGTACGCAGTCAGGGGAGGAGTTCGGCGAGTAAATCGTTTTGAGGAAAAGCGTGGCCGCGATGTTGGCGAAAGCTCTCGGCATAGGGAGTACCGATCAGGGAGCCTCGCAGCGCACTATGGCGTTTCATTGCTTCCAGGTATTCGTCCATGCCATGATGGGCACGCAGCCATTCCCGCTGCGAAGCATGGCAGGCCAACATCTCTGCCTTGGTTTCGATTACCTCGGAGACGTCAATGGTAACCGTTGGCGTGACTAACTCGCCAGTATAGGGATGGAGGCCTTCGATCGGGTCGGCGTAATAAAGGTGCGGAATCGAAGCCTCAGCGGCCAGCGGAGTTTCCGAGGCGTTCGGAATCGGAAAACTAAACGCCGCACTGCGAGCGAGAAGATGCGTTTGCTCGTGATCGAGCATGTAGTCTTCTCGCGGATGGGTGATGACGATTTGAGGGCTTAACTGACGGAACAAGTCGATCGCTTTTCGATTGGTAGGCTTGTCGAAAACGACGTTCACGTCTGGCTCGGCCAGCGTGTGATAGGTGCCGCCGATCAATTGAGCGGCCGCGACTCCTTCGTTTTTGCGAATGGCGGCGATCTCGTGTGGCGGCAACGTTTCCGAGCCACAATCAC
Source organism: Bremerella sp. TYQ1 (assembly GCF_020150455.1). NCBI lineage: Bacteria > Pseudomonadati > Planctomycetota > Planctomycetia > Pirellulales > Pirellulaceae > Bremerella > Bremerella sp. TYQ1. The sequence continues at coordinate 2,990,277 of NZ_CP083740.1, read as the reverse complement.
CGGCAGCCACTGTGGCGATATGAACTGCCCAGCCCAATTGGCTCAGGCGGATAAGAACGCCGCCGCATAAGATCTCGGCATCGTCCGGATGGGCCATGAAACAAAGGACCACGTTCTTCGCGTCACTCAACGATCGCTCCCAGAATAGGCAGGCAGTTTGATTTTCAGGTGGGACGGGGAGGGGGGGATGTGCGGAAAAGTTTAGCAGATCGATAGACGTTGGCGAAATAGTTTCTTGAATGCGAATTAAAGGTCGAAAAGAAAGTCGAGGATTTTCCAGCCTCGACCGCTGTTGTCGACAATACGCGGATCAAAATGCTGGACCAATCCGCAGAAAACGCAGCTCGCCACAATGAACTCATGGCATTGCCAATCCATCAAACGCGAGATGCCGGCCCCTGTTGTGGCAATGCGTTTTACGTGGGCTCCGTACGATCGGCAATTCGTGCAGCGGTAGGTTCGCATCAGCATGGCGTCGAAACCTTCATCACCTTTGTCGCCAATGTATCGTGGCGGTCGCGGCCGCGAAGGTTTTGGCTGCGGTTTGATACCGTAGTTGCAGCTACCGCAGCGATGCCTGGTTTCAGAACATTCGGTTTGGCATGCCGGACATTGCATCGGAAGCGTTTTTCAGTAGAGGAAACAAGTTCGTATGACACCGCGAAGGGATTCGCTTTGCTCAACAGGATATTGGCTTTTATCCGTAGATGCCAAAAAAAAGGGCCTGCGTCGGCAGGCCCTTTTTGGGGTTGAATTTTCAAAGTCGATGGCAGGTTTAGTTGTTTGCCGCGACTTTTTGTTGTTCCAACAGGCGGACGTAGTCTTCGGTGATCTGAATCACTTCGTCGAAGTAGTAGTCACGCTCGACAATTTCGTTCGGATCTTTGTCCTCGTCGTTAACCAGGCTTTCGATCTCTTTCTCACGTTCGCTCAGGGCTTCGTATTCGGCCATGAACTTTTGCTTGTTGAGGTCGACCTGTTTCTTGTCTTTCTGCTGCAAATACGTGTCGATCATCTTGTTGAGCTTCGAGAAGCCTTCCGACGATTGAACACGCTGATTGGACAGTCGATTCAATTCCGCAACGAGCGGAGCTGCGTTGGCATTGCTCTTAGGGTACTGAGTCGTCTTCACGGTGTCGAAAGGAACTGGGTAATCAAGATCCCCTTCGGCGATGTCCATGTTGGCGGTCAGTGCCGGCAACGAAACGTCCGCTTCGACGCCCTTGAGCTGCGTGCTCTTACCGCTTGGGCGATAGAACTTCTGCAACGTAATCTTCAACGCACCCAGCGAAGGTGGATTGACTGGGTTGGCACCCATCAATTCTTCGCGGCCAAGGTCGAGCAACGTTTGCACGGTGCCTTTGCCGTGGGTTTGTTCGTCACCGACAACGATACCGCGACCGTAGTCTTGGATGGCACCTGCGAGAATTTCACTCGCACTAGCACTCATCTTGCTGGTCAAAACAACCAGGGGACCGTCCCACAGCATGCCGCGGTTCATGTCTTCATAAGGATGTACGTTGTTCTCGGCATCTTTGACTTGAACGACAGGACCTTGGTCGATGAAGAGACCGGTCAGATCGATCGCTTCGGTCAGACTACCACCACCGTTTCGGCGAAGGTCGAGCACAACTGCTTCGACACCTTTTTGACGGAAGTCAGCCAACAGGCGAGCCACGTCGATCGTGCTTCGCTTGACGTTTGGATTGCCGGAGCGAGCCGCTTCCATGTCGAGGTAGAACGAAGGAAGGTCGATCCAGCCGATCTTCATCTTGCGTCCGTCCGGGGTGACGGCGTCGATGATTTCGCCGCGAGCTTCGCTGTCTTTCAATTCGACTTTGGCTCGGGTGATGTCGTAGATCTTCGTTTCGCCTTTACCCTTTTTCTTCACGCCGAGGCGAACAACCGTATTGGCTTTGCCGCGAATCATGTCGACCACGTCGTTCAGCTTCATGTCGACAACGTCGACCATTTCGCCATCGGTGCCTTGCCCGACGGTGACGATGAAGTCGCCGGCTTCGAGCTTTTCGTCAGGATTCTTCTTGCCATGCTTATCGGCGGCACCCCCAGGGATGACCTTCGAAACTTTGCAGTAACCATCTTCTGACATCAGGGCGGCCCCGATGCCTTCCAGGTTCAAACGCATCTGGATGTTGAAGTTTTCCAGGGTGCCTGGCGACATGTAGGTGGTGTGCGGATCGTAAGCGGAAGTCACCGAAGTGAGGAAAATCTCCAGCAATTCGTCTTCGCTGGTCTGAGCGATCCGGCGTGCGTAGCTGTGATAACGCTTGCCGATACGTTCCTTCGCTTCTTCCAGCGTTTTGTCGTCGGCCAACTGCGTCAGCAGGTCGTACTTCAAACGTTTACGCCAGCGATCGGTCGCTTCGGCAGCGTTGGCTGGGTAATCGACTTTGTCACCATCGGTGATGAAGACTTCATCTTCGTCGAAGTTGAACTCGTGATTCGCCAATAAGTCGTCCACCGTTTGAACGCGTTCGAGCGTTCGCTGAATGAAGCGATCGTAAACCTTTTGGGCGAATTCGGTGTTGCCGCTGCGAACTTGATCGTCCAGCAGATTGCGATTGGCCGCAAATTCGGCGACATCTTGCTGCGTGAAGTACAGTTTGAGCGGATCCCAGAATTTCAGGAACTTATCGAAAGCTCGCTGCGAGATCGTATCGTCGAGCGGGGCACTCGAAAGATGGTCGCGAAGTAACAGACGCGAGACCATTCGCGAGATGTGTCGTTTGGGAAGTTGACGCTCTTGAGCTACCAAGGGGCCTTGGGCTGGAGCGTTCTTCGGAATAAGCGAAGCGCCAATCAGTGTGGCGAATGTAGCGATTACGGTGAATAGGAAGAACGCGGGATGGCGCAGTGCAGTCCAATTCCGTCGAACGTTTGCCATGATGTTTCCTTATCGCAGGACGTGTGCGTAAATAGTGCGAATAGCAGATTTGGGGGTATGCAGGAAGGGCATGTGTAATCCTATCTAGGTCGGCAACTCGACTCAAGGTGAATGCATCTCACCCAATTGGAAGGATTCACAACTCTCGATACGTACAGAAACCGGCAAAAGTTGGTTTAGGTCCGGGGGAATTCATGCTTTTCCTGTTCGAATTTGATGACCCGACTGGCAAGTCGCAGCGTAAATTCCGTAAGATAAGACAACTACTTAGGTTAGTGGCAGCTACCAGGAATGCCTGCCACCGGTAGGGAACAGCGGGGTTTGTCGGCCGAACTGATGGCGATTTATAGCTACCTTAAGATGATCTCAGGCAACGGGCCGGGGAAGAACTTTCCCTTAGATGGCTCGCGCGATAACCTCATTGGACGAGGCTTAGAGTGCGATATCACGTTGACCGATCCGCTTTGTTCTCGGGTTCATGCGGCGATCTTCCTAAAAGACGGGAAGTGGTTCGTGAAGGATCGAGAGAGCCGCAATGGTAGTTTTTTGAACGATCAGCCGATTGATCAAGTCGAGCTGACCGACGGGGCCCGCCTTAAGGTGGGGGATACCGAATTTACCTTTAATCACAGTGCGCAGCCTCCCACTTCGCACGACGAGCTTCCCCCGAGCATTACGCAGACAATCGTCCGCAACATGCCGGTGAACCCGCAAGATACCAATCTCATTGCCCTGAAAGAGCTGAAGGACTATCAGCAGGCTCAGCGGCTTCTTTTGCTGCATCAGTTCGCGATTCGCCTGATGGGCGAGGACGATCCCAACACGATCATCCAGATCGCCTTGGAAATGGTCAAAGAACAAACCAAGGCGGTCGTCGTTGGTTTTTTATGGCTAAGCGACGATGGACAGTTGAAAGCGAAGCGTGTCTACCCGGACGATACCGATGGGCCCGCTCCGTTAAGTGAAGCCCTGACCGAGATCGTCACCAAAAAGGGAAACGCGGTTTGGATTGCCAACGAGGCGACCGGCGAAAGCAGCAAAAAGCTGACCCATTTTGCCGACGCTATTTGCGTTCCGCTGATCCACAATAAAAAGACATTTGGGGCACTGCATCTCTATCGCAAGCAGGAACGGTTCTGGCACAACGAACTCGATTTCGCGATTTCGGTCGGTAATATCCTGACCATCGCGCTGCTGCGGGCCTGGAAAGTGACCCAGTTGCAAGCCAATTATCAGCAGTTGGTCGACAAGTCGGCCGCGTTCGACGAGTTGATCGGCGAAAGCCCCGCGATGGGCGAGCTGAAGCAGAAGATTACCCGTATCTCGAAAGCTGGCGGCTGCGTTCTCGTTCGCGGCGAAAGTGGCAGCGGCAAGGAACTTGTGGCCAGGGCACTGCATAAAGCTTCGAATCGAGCCGACCGCCCGATGCTTAGCGTGAACTGTGCCGCACTGCCGGAAAACCTGATCGAAAGCCAATTGTTCGGGCACAAAAAAGGGGCGTTCACCGGAGCCGACTCCGATCATATCGGCTTTTTTCAGCAAGCCGATACCGGAACTTTGTTTCTCGACGAAGTAGGCGAACTGACGCTCGATGGCCAGGCCAAGCTGCTTCGTATCTTGGAAGGGCACCCATTTCTCCCATTAGGGGCGACTAAGGAAGTGAGTGTCGACGTTCGCGTGATCGCGGCGACAAACCGGGACTTGGCCGAATTCGTTCGAGAGAAACGCTTCCGCGAAGATCTCTATTATCGTTTAAGCGTTTTTGAGTTATACATTCCTCCGCTTCGAGAACGCGGGAATGATATCAACTTGCTGGCCGACCATTTTCTCGAGCACTTCCGTAAGTCGCACGGGCGGCCGATGTTGACGCTTTCGGATAGTGCGAAAAAGAAATTGGCCGACTATAATTGGCCTGGCAACGTGCGACAGCTTCGCAATGTGATCGACAGCAGCGTCGTCCTGGCGGACGAAGAGTCGATCTTGCCGCACGATTTGGGCCTACGAGACGCAGGCCTTAACGAACCGGAGTCGTTAAGGTTTGACTTCTGGGAAAAGAAATTGATCGAAGAAGCTCTTTCCAGAACTGGAGGGAGTATTCCCGAGGCCGTAAAATTGTTGGGCACCAGTCGCGCGACGTTGTACCGAAAAATCGAAGAGTACCAAATTCAGCGCTAGTAAGATGAACTGCATGGATGGCAGGGTGACCCCCTGTGGCTGAACAATGCTGGCCCGATCTCCTTATGTCCTAACTTCCGTACGGCCTTTTAAGCCTCACCCTTTGCTGCGGAATTCCCACGCGCAGACCATTCTTGGTGCGTACTGGGTCGGACATAACATTCCCTATAACGCACGTCAGCATCACGTTGTTTTCGACGATGGTGACCAAATTGTCCTGCACGACGACTGTCCTGAAAATTGGAGCCTGGGCGATCGCACCGTACTCATGATTCATGGCCTCGGCGGTTGCCATCGAAGTGGCTATCTCGTTCGGATCGCCCACAAGCTAAACTCGCTTGGCATTCGGACATTTCGTGTCGACTTGCGTGGATGCGGGGCAGGGCATCACTTGGCCAAGCGTCCGTTTCATGCAGGATGCAGCGACGACATCGCCCACTGTGTCGAGACCGTTAGTGCTTTGTGTCTGGGCTCGCCGCTCACGCTGTGTGGCTTCAGCATGGGGGCCAACATCGTTCTGAAGCTTGCCGGCGAAATGGGCTCTGGCCGCATCGGCGGGATCGACAGCGTCATGGCAGTTGCTCCTCCGATCGACTTGGCTCACTGCTGCGAAAACATGACGCGTGGCTTTAATCGCTTGTACGACTGGGACTTCTCGCGCCGTCTGGTGGGGCTTGTCCAAGGACGTCTGGCGAAAGATGAAAACTTCTACGAAGGCTTCCAGTTTGACGAACGGCCACGTCGAATTATCGAGTTCGATTCGGTCTTCACGGCCCCTCAGTGCGGCTTTGAATCGGCCGAGGACTACTACGCTAAAGCAAGTGCGTCGCGCGTGCTGACGGACGTCAAAGTGCCTGGGCTGATCCTGACGGCCGATGACGATAGCGTCGTGCCGGTCGAGATCTTCGAGAAACATTCGCGGTCGAGTTCGATCGAACTGGAAATCACCCAGGGAGGCGGTCACCTCGGTTTTCTCGCCCCTCGCAGCATCGCCCCGGACCGCCGTTGGATGGATCAACGGGTCGTCCAATGGATCGCTCAGCTCGATTCTCGCTAAAAACGCTTAGGGCGAATAAGCCTCCGCAGTCCGTTGACGCGAAGAGGGCTCAGATGGCGTGAATTTGAGATTCATTACGCCAAATCCGCAAAACGCTCGCGTATGCTTTTGTGACATTTGTTTGCAACTTGTACATAGTTTGTTGTAAACTTATTTATAATCGACGCGTGAAACGGCAGCCATGGTTTGCTGGCTTGGCTTATCGGCCGGTTCATGGCGTCTGCGGTGCTGTTGGAAGGCCTTTCTGGTATCTGCCAGGGGGCGTGTCACTCTTTTACCGGCGAACCCCTTTCTAGCGTGGAAAGTCGCGCCGAAACTGATTACCATCAGAGGCGAAATCTCCTTCCCCTGATCCTGCCTTTTGCTATTCGGTATAGAAATGATGTCGACAAGTCGTGTGCTGCTTGCCGTGGTGATGTTGGGCCTGACGGCTCCTTCCTTATTCGCTCAGGAGTGGACTCGGTTCCGCGGTCCCAATGGAAGTGGTGTGGCTGCCGACGCGAAGATCCCGTCGGCTCCGACCGAGTCTGATTTCAACTGGAAAGTGGAACTGCCTGGCATTGGCCATTCGTCACCGGCCGTCTGGGGCGATCGTCTTTTCCTGATGAGTGCCGACCCCGACTCAGGAATGCGGTACGTGCTGTGCCTGGACGTGACGAGCGGCAAAGCGGTTTGGAAGCGTGAATTCCCTGCCGGCGCAAGTCATGTTCATTCGAAAAGCAGTTACGCTTCGTGCAGTCCCGCCGTTGACGATATGCATGTCTACGTCGCTTGGGCCGACGATCAAGAGACGCGTCTGGTCGCGTTGAATCACGATGGCGAAACGGCCTGGTCGGTCGACTTTGGCCCTTGGGTCAGCCAGCATGGTTTCGGAACGTCGCCGATCATCTTTGAAGACAAAGTCATCATCTCGTTGATGCAATTAGGCGACGAACGCAAGCTGCGCGATCGTCCGATTGGAAACAGCCGTTTGGTTGCCCTCGATCGCAAAACCGGCGACCAACTTTGGGAAACGAAGCGGGACAGCGATGTTGCCGCGTATTCGGTCCCCTGTGTCTACGAAGGGAAAGATGGCAAGAAGCTTTTGGTCTGCAACAGCAGTGCCCACGGTATTGCCGCGCACGATCCAGAAACCGGCGAGCAAGTTTGGGCCGAAAAGGTGTTCAACATGCGAAGTGTTTCTTCGCCCGTGATCGCCGGCGACTTGATTCTTGGTTCCAGCGGTTCCGGAGGGGGTGGCAACACGGTCAGTGCCGTCGATCCTAATAATGGTCAGCCGAAGTTGGCCTGGCGGATGGCGCGTCAAGCGAGCTATGTTCCGACCCCGGTCACGTACGACGACAAAGTTTTCGTTTGGTACGACAAAGGGATCGTCAGTTGTCTCGATGCGAAGACCGGCAAAGTGCTTGGGCAAAAGCGAATTGGAGGCAACTTCTACGGTTCGCCAGTTCGTGTCGGGGATCGCCTGTTCTGCATCTCCGAAGAAGGCATGTTAGTCGTCGTCTCGGCAGACACGAACTTGGAAGTCCTCGGCGAAACGAGCCTGGGCGAAGGAAGCGAGTCGACGCCATCGGTAGCCGGCGGTGTGATGTACCTGCGAACGTACTCGCACTTGATCTCGCTGGGTGGCAAGTAAACGCTGCTCCTTGGGGACGAATGTTACGATCAAAAAAGCCGGACCGCGAAATGCACGCGATCCGGCTTTTTCTGTTCCGGCCCCAGCGAGATAAGTTCGATTAGTATGCCGTATCGATCACTTGGGCATCGTTGCGGATGAGGACTTGAATCCACGTTCCGTCAGGCGAGTCGTCCCAGTCGGTGGTGCCGATCTCGATGGTTTCCGGGATGAAGTGGACGCTGGCGTCAGCGAACGCAAACTGGGCCCCGCCAGGGTGACGACTCGAAAAGCCTGCGTCGCATTTGCCGGTACATCCACTTGGGTCGAGATAAGCGTTGATGAAGTGTTCGTAGCGGTTGCCGAACGAGTGCATCGACTGCCGACCGGCGAGCGTGTCGTTATTGGCTTGAGCCCAAACGGGGAAGCCGTCGTCGCTAGGGTTCGAGTGCCCTTCGGTTTCACCCACCATCAACGAATGGCTTGTGCCGTCGGTGATGTCGCGGAAGCTAACGTCGCTGTTGTCCCAAAACAGTCCGCCTTTGTCGCCGTTCTGGTACGCGCCCCCTTTGTTGCACTGATAGTTGTTGGTCCCGTGGCCGGCAGTGCTTCGCTCCGGAAGCGTTGACGAAGGGCAGCGATACGTATCGATGATTGCTCCGGCTTTATCTTCCGTATTGGCCGAACGTGAATTGCCGAAGTCAGGGCTCAGTTTGTCGTGAATGTTGCCTTGCTCCATGAACGGCAAGATCAACGCGCTCCAAGCATGGTAACGGCTGCTGCCGACTTGGATCCAAGCCGAGGGAAACGAGCCGAACGTATCGTGGTAGTTGTGCATGGCCAAGCCAATTTGCTTCAAGTTGTTGCTGCATTGGCTTCGCCGAGCCGCCTCGCGGGCCTGTTGCACGGCTGGCAGTAGCAGCGCGATCAAGACTCCAATGATGGCGATGACGACCAGCAATTCGACGAGTGTAAAGCCTCGCTTCGATGCGTTCATAAATAGGTCTCCTGAAATTCAGACGATAGAAAGAATGAAGGCGAACTAGGATTTATCGGGAAATCAACGAGCGTTATTTTTTGCCGCTCGTCAGATCGAATTGGAACGTGTTGTCACCATCGGTCGTCACTTCGGCACGCAGCTCGGACCGGCGGTTGTAGCGTGGCGGCAAGCTGACTTTGGCGATGCCTGGGCCGGGGTCAGGATTCGGCGAGACTTGCACGAGATGCTTGCCGATGAGTGCCCCTTGGATTTGCGAAGAATAGCGAAGCGTGAACTGACCATTTTCATCGGTTTGGCCGCGCGAGGATGTCTTCTGTTCTCCTTCCAGCGGCGTGAACAGAACGAACAGCCCAGGGCATGGTTTGCCATCGAGCGTAATCGAGCCGCTGACCGGCTGAATATTGGAAGGGCCACTACAGCCAAACAGTAACGTTACGCCCAACAAAACGTTGAGTGCTAAAAAGCGATGCGTCATGCGAATGGTTTTCTAACGTGATGAGTGCCGCGAAGACTTGGGGCGGTCTTCGCTGCTGAGTCATGGGTGGGGGTGATGCACGATTTCAGCGAAGCAGATTACGCTCTGACGCAATTTCTTTTTCTTTTCCTGGCTACAGGTTTTGCAGTTGCCGGAAGCCTAGAAGCGACAACGATTTACAGATGCACTGAAACAATGCGCAAAAAAAGACCACCTGCGAGATGCAAGTGGTCTACGTAGAAGCAGGCGAGAGGTAATCGACCGAAATGGATCGATTACAGTCCGCTGTTGCCAAGGATATCGGCCAGGTTATTCAAGACTCTCGTCAAGGAAGGGTACGACGTGTCTTCCAATTGCGAGTTGCGTTCGTTGATCGTTTCTCGCAGCGAAGGATGGGAAAGGGCTTCGGTATCTTCGCGGTGCAGGGCATCGCTGATCGATTCCATCACCCCTTCCAGTCGGGCCTTCGTTTCGGTGTCCAGCTCGTCGACTTCACGCAATTCGCGTTGGAGTTCGATGAGCGTTTCCCGGAGTTCGGTCAGTTTATCTTGCATGAGAGTTGGTTTTCAATTTTCGGTTTTCGGTGTTCAGCGGGGATGGACCAATTTTAGGTGAATCTGCTCCGACTGAAAACTGAGCACTGAAAACTGAAGACTCTTGCCAAAACGGAAGATAGCGGAGAGAACCATCCGCTTCTATTTTAATTCGACGTCTCGGACGGAATCCAGCGGGTTTTGCCAGGGGCAAGCTCGGATTCGCCATTTTCAGAAATGACCGGCTTCGCACTCACGCGAGACTGGACAATCTGCTGCTTACCGGTCGCTCCCACGGCGGAAAGCATCTTCGAGACCGACTGAGCCAGTTCGTTGCCAGGGATGGCATACGTGGCCACGCGTCCGGCACGAGCGATGTTCAGCCCCACCACCTGGCCATCCAAGTTCACGATCGGACCGCCGCATTGTTCCGGCTGCAAGTAGCTGTCGTGCTGAAAGACCGAAGGGAAGCCGCTTCGACGCGTGCTCAGTTCGCCACCGAGATGGTTCTGGAATTCGTGACGTGCTTGGTTTGGCCCGGCAACCCATTCGCCGAGAATTACGCTGAGCTGCATTTCTTCTTCGGCACGCTTCAGCTTCACGCGAAGTGAATCGCCTGGTTCAAACGTGCGAACCGTTTCGATCAAGTGCGTGCCGGAGTCGATCGCCATATCGTTCAAGGAGACGATGATGTCTTCGGCAAGGATGCCAGCGTTGGCGGCGGCACTCTTTTCGACCACCATGTCGACGGTCGCTGGGCCAGGATTCCGCGAAAGCATCACGCCGAGCATGGCGTTCTTCATTTCAACAGGACGTGGCGTCAGACCGTAGACGCCGATCGAGATCGGTTCTTCTTCCAACCCAGAACTTGCCAACAAGCTGCCGACAGCCGGCTTGGACGAGTGGGCAATCTCCATGACCGGCAGGTTCTTCGCGTCGATACGGACGAGAGCCAAGTCGTTCTCTTTGTCGATCGCGGCAATTTCGCTGGTCAGGTATTGATCGCCGTTGGCCAACTCAGCCACCAACGGGAACTCGTCACCGTAGGTATTCACCAGGCTGGCTTTTGTCACGATCAGACCACTTGGGTCGACAACGCCGCCCATGGCAATGCGTTTGCCGCCACGCTTCAGTTCGACGGTGGCACGACGTGTATTTCGGACAACAGAATTGAACGCCCCAAGGACTTCGCTGCTGCTACGTTGGTGGACGCGTTTCATGAAACGCATCGCGATGCCATCACTTTCAAAGACTTGCCCAATGGCCGGTGTCGGCGCCAAAAAGGCAATCGACAACGGGGCCACAAGGGCAAGGGATAGCAATGTATTCAAACGAAACCGGGGCATGTGTTCACTCCGTTGTTTCGTCGAAAGTTGGTACGGTATTGAGGGACGAATAGATCTTCCCCGCTTGCTCTAGTTCTCCAGGCAAGTTCGTGGCTGTAGTGAGCCTGTCTCTTCCCAGGATTACTCTAGTTCCGGTCCAACTCGCGACGATCTGCAAGTTCAACTTCAAGAGTAATAACGTTGCCCGAGCTGCGCCGTATCCGTACCTTAATGCGATCGCCCGGAGAGTACTGATTGACCATCAGTTTCAAGTCGTCGAAGGAGTTGATCTTGCGATCGTTGAGATTCAAGATCTCGTCTCCTTCCTGGATTCCCGCTGTTGCTGCCGGGGAATCTGGGGTGACGCGTGTGACAACGACATCCTGTCGGTCAGAATCACAACGTACACCTAAATAAGGTTGCGTTCCACCAATTCGTCCCCAAACCTCCGACTTTTTCAGTCGGTCGATCGTTTCGAGGTACTGCGTGGAAGGAACGTGTAAGTTGGCCGTGATGCGGTTGCCGATGCGGCTGTTGATGCCGATCACGTTGCCTTGAATGTCGAGTAGTGGCCCACCGCTGTCGCCGCCCACGAGGGTGGCGTCGGTGGCAATGACGTCTCGGCTGGAAGCCAACACGCGGCCCAAACGAAGCGCTGGCTTGCGGTCTTTCACAATCCCGCCGGCATGTCCCATCACCAAAACCCATTCCCCTTCGCGAAGGCCGGTCGATTGGCGAATCGGTCGATAGGGATACTTGCCGGGCGTGGTGATTTGGATGGCTCCTGAGTCGATACTGCGGTCCATCCCCAAGGTGATTCCTTTGACGCGACTTCCATCGTTCAAAATAACGGTGACTTCGCGGCCGGGTGAACCAATCACGTGACCGGCGGTGAGGATCAAACCATCTTCGCTGACGATCACACCGCTTCCTTGAGCGGCCCCCACGATCACACCCACGGTGGCTTCGAGGGCAGACTTAGTGACTTGTTGAATCTGCTGTTCCATCGAACGCAGATCTGCGACGTTGTCCGGGGCGTCGCCGGTTAAAATCTCGGCGAAGTGTGCGGTGCGTTGAATCTGGGGATTGGCGTTATCTTGTGCGTTGGCCATCAAAGGCAAACACAAGATCAAACCACAGACGATCAGAAATTTTCGGAAGGAAGCTGCCACGCTGCCAGGAAGATAAGAGGAGGGGAGGATCCGATGTTTCATGATATGCCCTTTGAGGATTCATACTGCCAACCTCGAATACGCTCGGATCGCATCCGGGTTCGGTCTTATTCTAGGAATCCGATCAAGAGTTTGTCACGCTCTTGGTCACTAGCACCTGAGGCGGGGCCGTCCTCACGGGGCGTTGCTATCACCGCATTCCATTTCCATAGTAGTCAACCCCGGCGCGCTTTGGTAGTGTCGCCGCGGAATTGATAGAATTGTCAGAAGCACTAAGCACATCAAGGTTTAACGCTTGTGCGGACTAGTCAAAATGTCGAAGGGAAACCATGGATTCACGCTCGCGAATGATCGTCGGATGTGGCTATGTCGGAAAGCCACTCGCCGCCAAATGGCATGCTTTGGGGGATGTGGTTTTCCCTACGACACGTTCTCAAGATCGAGCCCGACAGTTTGAACAGCAGGGTTGGCAGCCCATTTTGGCCGATGTGACCCACCCGGAAACTTTGCGCCAATTGCCTGAAGCGGACACGGTCGTGTTTGCCGTAGGGTACGACTCGGACAGCGGGGCTTCCCGCGAAGATGTCTATGCGGAAGGGCTGAAAAATGTCCTCGAACATCTTTCCGAAGCGACTCGGCGATTGGTTTTCGTCAGCACGACCGGCGTTTATGGCGATGCCGATGGCCAGACGGTCGATGAAGAGACCCCCTGCGAACCTGCGAGAGCCGGTGGCAAAGCATTTTTGAAGGCAGAGCAGTATTTGCGCAATCACCCGGTTTGGTCGCAGCGAAGCATCACGCTACGGATGGCAGGCATCTACGGACCTCAGCGGATTCCCCGATCGGCCGATATCGAAGCAGGCAAACCAATCCCTGCGCCTGGGGGTGGAGCATTAAACCTGATTCATGTCGACGATGCGGTTCAGGCGATTTGCTTGGCCGCCGATGCCGAGAACTTTTCTCCTTTATATATTGTCAGCGATGGCAGTCCGGTCGATCGCCGCGATTACTACCGCGAAGTGGCCCGGCTGCTCGATGCCCCGGAGCCAACGTTTGAAGACCCGGAAGCGGACTCGCCTGCGGCCCAGCGTGCGAAGTCAGACCGCAAGATGAGTAACGCCCGTCTCGTGACCGAGTTGGGTTTTCAGCCAACGCATGCCAGTTACCGGGACGGTCTGGCCGCAATCCTGCGTTAAGGCAACAAGCGGTTACCCGTGGCTCATCGCGCAGAGTTGAGCGAACACCTCGTCGAAATTTCCATTGGTTTCGGCGTTGCGAAGCGGCAAGGCATTTTCGACAAGGATCTCGCCGCGTAGCGGACCCGCCTCGAGAATCTGCATCGTCTCTTGAATGAATGCGTCGAGCGGCATCGCGCGGGGATCGCTCGCTTGCTGTTCGCTCATCAACTCGGTTTGCACGTACGGCGGAGCAAGCTCCAAGACTTCGACGGAGGTTTCCTTCAGTTGCTCTCGGAGCGAGATCGCGTACGAATGGATAGCCGCTTTGGTTGCGCAGTAGGTTGGTGTCAGCGGCAACGGAGTAAATGCCAAGCCTGACGAGACCATCATGACAGTCGATCGTGCTTGCCTTTTGAGGTGCGGAAGCAGCGCGGCCGTTAAGCGAATCGGTCCCAGCAAGTTGGTCGTGATCGTTAGCTCGGCGGTCGAAAGATCGAGCGTATCGGCGGTCAAGTCTTCCGGACGCATGATACCGGCATTGTTGATCAAGACGTTTAAGCTGGGGACTTCGCTGATTACCGTTTCGGCAAAGGCTTGAATCGCTTCTGGCGAGTTAGCATCGAGGGTATAGCTTTTCATGCCGGGGTTGGCGGCCGTCGTTTCGTCGAGCGGTTCTTGTCGTCGTCCGGCGATAATCACTTGGTTGCCGGACGCGTGAAAGGCTTCCGCCAAGCCGCGACCGATGCCGGTTCCTCCGCCGGTGATCAGAATGGTGTTGCCGTTCATTTTCATGGCTATTTCCTTTTCGTCGATTGACAAGTTGTGTCCTCGAAACCAACGATAGGATGGTTGCCATCGAAAAGTAAGAAGGCACCTCAAAGTGCTTTACTTACCTAGCAGTGAGTAATGGAAATGGCCGACAGAAAAACAACATCGTCCTCGCAGCGCACCGAAAAGAATTCGCCAGAGTGGTCGGACATTGACCCCGCGGTGACGGCGTTGGTGAACGATATCATGGCTCGCGTGGCCGACAAGTGGACGCTGTTGGTGCTCGAGGCGTTGGATGAAAACGGGGTCGTGCGCTTCAAGGAACTGAGCCGGCTTGTCGAAGGCATCAGCCAAAAGATGTTGACGCAAACGTTGCGGCAGATGGAATGCGACGGGCTCGTCACGCGGACCATCTATCCGGAAGTTCCGCCACGCGTCGAGTACGAATTGACGCCGCTCGGGTCGAGCCTGGGCGAGGCATTTTGCGGCGTATGGAAGTGGGCCGAGACGCATTGCGCTGAAATCGAAGCGGCACGAAAGCGATTTGCTGCAAAGCACGATTCTTAACATTCGTCGTGTCATTCGACCAAGTTCAGACGGTTTTCGGCGATCTCTCAGGCCGTCTGATCGGTGCTTTCTTTGAATGTTAAGCGGCAATGAAGGAAACCGGGAAAGTGTCAGGCAAGACGACTTAAATCGTCATCGGAAAACGATTCTATCTCACGATAATTTCGGAAGGTCCAACGCACTGCGTCGCAGGGCCGCTCTTAAACAAGTAGCGATTTGTTTCCGAAATCATTCTAGATCGTCCTGAGGAGAGTATCGTGAGTTCTCGTACGCGAGCCGGTTTTACGTTGGTCGAGTTATTGGTGGTGATCGCCATTATCGGTGTGCTTGTATCGCTTCTGTTGCCGGCCGTGCAGCAGGCTCGGGAAGCGGCTCGCCGGATGCAGTGCACCAACAACATGAAGCAATTGGTGTTGGCCACGCATAACTATCACGACACGTTCGCCACGTTGCCCCCGTTCGGCATGGGCGGCACAGTGACGTACGACTACTCGCCGCACGTGATGCTGCTTCCGTTCTTCGAGCAGCAAGCTCGTTACGACATCCTCGCCGCGACTGGGTTCAACATCGAACCGTGGGATTCTTCGCCTGCTTGGGACGGAGTGATCGACGCACTCGTTTGTCCTTCCGATGCCAACAATATCTCGCCGGACGGAATCGCAACGACGAACTACTGCTTCTCCGAAGGGGATCGCCTGATGGAGTATTACAACAGTGCGGCCAATACTCGCTCGGCGTTTCCGGTACATCGCTCGCATCAGTCGGCCAAAGCGGCGTTTCGTGATGTGACCGACGGGCTGAGTAATACGATCGTCATGAGCGAACGCTGTGCGAGTGCCAATGCCAACGGACAGCCATTTAACAAGATTAAAGGGGGCATCTTGCTGAACGTGCAAACCTGGTACGACGGACCGCAAACTTGCATGACGTATCGTGGTAGCAATGGTCAGTACAACATCTCGATGTCTGGCCGCAGCGGCACACCATCGCCGGTCGGCGGACAAGGCTGGAGCTTCTCTTACTGGGGCTTCAATGTTTGCCGCTTCCAAACGATTCTGCCGCCCAACGGGCCATCCTGCTCGTACAACACCTCGAATCCCGCGGCCGAAGCGAATTTGATGCCGCCGACCAGTTACCATCCCGGCGGCGTTGTCTGCGGCATGGGGGATGGCGCCGTGCGATTTGTCACCGACACCGTCGACACCGGCGATCTTTCGGTGCTTGCCAAAGACGTGACCAGCGGTCCTTCGCCGTATGGTGTGTGGGGCGCGCTGGGTTCGATCAACGGTGGCGAAGTGAACCAGCAGTTCTAAGTGGTTTGTGTCACGATCATGCATCTGATTTTTACTGGAGATCATTTCGATGTCGATTCCATATCCACTGACGAACCGTGCCGCAATGCTGTTGCTGCTCCTTGGCGTCGCTGCTTTCGTTGGCTGCGGACAAGAACGCTTGCCAGGCTTGGTGCCTGCTTCCGGCATCGTTACCTATCAAGGCGATCCAATCGCCGATGCCTGGGTAACGTTTGTTCCTTCGCAACCAGGCAGCAGTCAGCGAGCCGCTTCGAGTGTTACCGATGGGCAAGGGCATTTCACGATGACCACGCTCGACCCTGAAGACGGTGTTGTGCCGGGCGAATACTTCGTCAAGATCTCGAAGAAAGTCGATTCGACCGACAACTCGAAAGCGGACATCGATGCCGGAAGAGCGAAGCCGAAGAACAACACGCGGCACATTCAGTATGTGATTCCGCAGAAATACGAGCAGCCGGAAGAGTCCGGGCTGGTCGTTCAAATTGAATCGCAAGGCAACCAGGCCATCGAGTTTCATCTCGACTAGCGGGGTTGCTTTTTCGTGCCTCGACTGATGGGACCACACGATTAACGGGACGATGCTGGGTGCCCTGGTCCCATCAGTCTTTTTTCTTGCTGGGTACGAATTCGCGCCGATCTTAGGTATGCTGGAAGCTTCGCTTGCCGAGATTCCTGCCCGCCGAAGGACGTTCTGCCATGATTCGTATTGCCGCATTGATGCTTGTTGTCGGCTTTGCTTCGTTAAGCCAAGCCGCTGAGAAACCGATGAACGTGCTGTTCATCATTTCGGACGATCTAACGCCGACAGCTCTTTCGTGCTATGGCAATCAGGTCAGCAAGACACCGAACATCGATCGGCTGGCGAGTCAGGGAACCCGGTTCACGCACGCTTATTGCAATGCGACGTACTGCGGTCCGAGTCGGGCCTCGTTTCTTTCTGGCTATTATCCGCACGCGACTGGAGTGTTCGGCTACGTGAGCCCTCGCCCAAAGATCGGCGATCGTGCGATGTGGCCGCAGCATTTCAAGGACAACGGTTATTACACGGCTCGCGTGAGCAAGATCTTTCACATGGGCGTGCCTGGCGGGATTGAAGATGGCGGAAACGGCGCCGACGATCCTGCATGTTGGGTCGACCGCTTCAACAGCCCCGGCCCAGAATGGAAGGCGCCCGGCGATGGCGAAACCTTGGAACGCAATCCCGATGGCAAGCGGCCGGTGGTGGGTGGCAATACGTTTGTTGTGGTCGAAGCGGATGGCGATGATCAGGTACACAGCGACGGCAAGACGGCCGCCAAAGCAGTCGAGTTGATCGAGCAGCACGCGAATGGAGAAAAGCCATTCTTCCTGGCCGTTGGTTTTGTGCGCCCGCACGTTCCGTTTGTTGCTCCACGAAAGTACATGGAACCCTACAAGCCGTACGCCGATCGCGAGCTTCCACTCAAGATCGACGGCGACTGGGACGACATTCCGCGGATGGGCATTAACTATAAGACCAGCAAAAACATGCAGATGGATATCCGCCGGCAGAAGAAGGCGGTCGGTGGGTATTACGGAGCGGTCGCATTTCTCGACGCTCAAGTTGGCAAAGTGCTTGATGCGTTGGAAGCAAGTGGTCAGGCCGACAACACGATTGTCATCTTTACCAGCGATCATGGTTTTCACCTGGGCGAACACGACTTCTGGGCGAAGGTGAGCCTGCACGAGGAATCGGCCAGCGTTCCGTTGATTATTAAAGTACCGGGCAAAGAGCCAGCCGTTTGTGATTCGTTGACGCAGCTGTTGGATCTTTATCCCACCACGGCCGCGTTGTGTGGCTTGCAAGTGCCTGAGCGGCTGCAAGGGAAAGACATCACGCCGATGCTAAGCGACCCTACGCAAAGCGTGCATGATGCCGTGTTGAATGTCTCGCCGATGCAGAAAGGTTTCTTATTGCGGACCGATCGCTGGGCGTTCATTCAGTACAAGGAAGATGCCTCCGGCGGCGTGGAACTGTTCGACATGGAAAACGATCCAAAGCAGTTCAACAATCTGGCCACCGATCCGAAATATGCCGACCTGGTAGCGAAGTTCCAGCAGCAACTGACGGAGAAGTTGAGCGAGCTACGCGAGAACGATCTCGGTCTGTAAGTCGCACGTTACATCTGTAAGAAATAGGTGCGATAGACAATGTCCAACAGTGGCAGCACCATGATCAATACCAAGCCAAGGTAATGGTAGTTGTCTCGAGTAGTTTGTTGGCGGATGTCTTGCTGAATTCCCAGTACTGTGATGAACAGGACGGCAGCGTTGAGCAAGAAGATGATTGTGTTCAGGACATCCAGCGAATACCACGGAACGTAATAGTTGACTGTGCCGATGTCGCCCATTGATGAGTAGTAGTTCTGTAGATATAGCGACAATAGTTTTGCGGCCAGATCTACCGGGAAAATTACGACAACGGTCCATGCGTGAACCTTCCATATCTTCGCTTCCTTTGAAGTCGTCGCGAAAACACCGAGGATCAGCGGAATTAAAATCCAGGGAACAAACCAAGCGACCGATTCCGTGATCAACGCCAAGTATGCGATCAGCCGCCAATGCCCGGGCATAAGTTTTGATAGGTTTTGCTCGTAGATGCTATGGATGAGTACGACCAGACCCAAGCTGTAGATCAGGCCATAGCAAAGATCGATCGGTACCCAAAACAGTCGGGCCAGTACGGAGTAGTTTGCATCGGTATAAAATGAAATGGATGAAATGAAGTTAACGGTGTTCCCGGCGATCAATCCAGCGACAAGCAGTCCGAAGCTTGGCAATTGAGAGTTCGTCGCGACGTTGATATCTTCCGGGCCGGGCGATTGAAACGGATTGTTTTCAGGTAAGTCAGGCACGATCTCAAATCTTTTGTCGGCAGCCTAAAAGGTTCTAAAGTCGAAGTAAGAGCGTGCCCAAGAGCGGCAGCAGGACGATCTGTATCGCGACTGCTGCGATGCCGAGGTAGTGATAGGTATCGCGTCGGCGTCGGGTTTTTAGATCGAATCCGTAGCCCAGCAGGAACGCCCCGAACGATACGAACCGGCATAGGCCGATTACCGTTGAGGTGGCTCCGGAGAATGCTTCGTAAGAGCTTTGGGATAAGTCTTGCAACGTCAGGAATACGATGCCAGATAGTGTCATGTTAAACGCAAGCAGCAGCTGAGCCCAGGCAAAGACTTTCCAGGTTTTGGTTTCTTCGGTCGAACATAAAACGGCTAAGTAGAACGCGAAGATTATCGCGTAGGCGATGCTCGAGATGATCAGGCCAGACGCGACGATCGGAAGTATCAAGCCGCGGACGCTATAATCGCCGCTGAAGTCGATCTCGGAAAGGAAAATGCTGTATATCAAGGCCGCAATCGTGACAGGGGTCGTCGCGATCAGGCACCAATGCCCAGGCATCAGCTTGCCAAATAGGTTGCGACGAATTGCGTCTACGAAAACGGCCAGACCCAAGCCGACGATCACGCCCTGAATTAAATCGGGCAGTTTCAAGAGGGCTCTTTCCGGATGCAGAAATTCCTCGATATCCACGAAGACTTGGGCCAGGACGCCAAGCAATATGCCTGCCCAGATGGTCGACTTATCCGGCTTAATTTCATGCGGGCTGGCAACACGTGTATCTTGTTCGGTCGATGCTTCCGGCGATTGATACGGATTGTTGGAGGTCGCCGATTCGTCGGAGTCGTGGCTGCTCATGCAGTGCATTCTAAGCTTGGGATGCGGTTGAAGAATTTGCTAGACGTCTTCCCAGCTTGCGCCAGGGAACAGCATACCGCCAACGACCAATGTCCAGATGACTTTGGCGATCGGTAGGACCATTACCAGCCCAATGCCGAGGTAGTGATAAAAGTCTCGACGGACTTTGTGTTGTGCATCGGTAATCATGCCCACGATCAACAGAACCAACGCGGCCAGGTTACCCACTTGCGTGAAAAGAGAAACAGCGAGAAACGCGATAAACCAAGGGGAGCCGAAGATGTTCGCACCGGCCGCGGTCGGATCCTCTGCCCCAAGGAAGATGTCCGAAAAGAACAGCACGGTCGCCATCTGCACAAATTCAAAAAAGTAAATGACGACGCATGCCCACGCGTAAGATTTCCAGGTACCTCGTTCGTTGGTCGTCGCTATGAAGATGGCATAGGCAACGAGGGCACCCAGCGAAGGAGCGAAGCTTCCAGCGTAGATGAACCAGGAGGAAAGAAACGCGATCAACCGCCAATGGCCAGGCATCAGCGTCGACCATTGGCGGTACCAGGCCGTGTGAATCAGCATGGCTAGTCCCAAGCTGTAAGCCAAGCCGAAGAATAAATCGGGTATCACCCAAGATAACCTTACGGCCAACGAATAATCTTGATTCAGATAAACGGGGCCTGACGCGGCCAGATTGACGATGCTGACAACCACCAAGCAAATGCCCAGCAGCGTACCGTTGGGAGAGTTTGGATGGGTTGCTTGAGAGGCCTCGAGTTCTATCGGAGATTGAAACGGATTCTCGGGCACCATCGGCTCGGGCAGGCTGCTATTGGTCATGCTGGATGATCTTTACTAAGAGCAACGTGATGGGAGAGGGGGAACGATGTGTCAGCGTCGTTAGAAATAGGCATTGTGCAATGTGACAGCAGTCGCCAATAGCAGCGGCAAGAGATAGGGAACGACAATGCCTACCCAGTGCAGAAGGTCGCGTGGACGTTTTTGGATCAAGTCGAATACCACTCCACAAATTGCCAGGACAAATGCCACGGTGACTAAAAGCATGCCACCGATGCCGAGGACCAGGAGGATTGGTTTCGGAAAATCAGGGATCGCTAACAGGGGCTGCAAAACGAGCATCGCTCCTGCACCGATGAGCGATACATACGCGAACGATTTCCAGAGTTTCGTTTCCTTGGTCGTCAGGACGACCGCTAAGAAAAAAAGTCCCATCAATCCGTAGTAGCCACAAGTGACGTACGTCGAGGTCGTAATCATTGGTGAGCGGTCGGCCAAAAAAAGGGGTTGTCGATCGATAAGCAGGTTGGCCCAAAGAGCGACGAAATAGCAGGCTGTCGTGATCAGTCGCCAATGGCCAGGCAACAAGCAAGAAAACTTTTCCTGGCGAATGGAATCGAGCAGCAGGGCCAAGCCAAGCCCTGCCATGACACCGTAGGCGGTGTGGAGAATGAGAAACGAGACAGCGGTGATCGACGTCAGAGAGATTTCACCAAGACTTTCCAGTTCCATGGCGACCCCAGCCGCAAGTCCCAGTGCCGCTCCACACCAGGCAATGATCGGCCGGATATGAAAGCGATCGTCCGAGGGGACATCTGGAGGCGTGTTGCCATTCGGCGAATTGGTTTCCGGCGGGGATTCCGCGAATTCGTTCATGGGCGCTGAAGTCTTTTCTAGACAGGATTACGACGTCACACCCAGCCACGATCTGGGGCCTCACAACTTAGCATAAATATTCGGCGCATTCGAAACCAATTTCTTCGACCCTGCCTGTTCGATTTGATAGGTTACAGGAATGAACGATACTTAAAAAAAGAGGTGTGTCATGCGATCTCGTTGGATCACGGCCGTTCTTGCGTTTGTTTTTCCTTGCGTAGCGATGGCTTGCTTGTGGGATGAAGATACGCTGGAGATGGAACGGCAGCAGTATCCCGAAGTACACGAGCTGATTGTGGGGCACTTCGTACGGCATAGCGATGCCTACTATCAATGGAGAATCGGCGACCGAACGACGAAATCGGTCGATCAACGCACCCCGGAAGATTACAACGACATCGCCGTTGCGTATGACAAGTTGGGCGAGCATGACAAAGCAATCGAAACGATTCGCGAAAAGATGGAACGTTGGCCCGACGAAAACGTTTACGAGTCTCAAGCCAATCTGGGCACGTTTCTAATTCACTCTGGCAACTTTGACGAAGGCCTGGTGCACATCGCCAAAGCAATCGAGATCAACCCGGACGCTCACTTCGGCCGAGAGATCTATCAGCAGTTGTTAGTCGAGTACGTGATCGAGCGGCGCGCCGCGGGAGCAAAGCTGCCCCTCATGCATGACACGGAAGAAGTGCACGGCGGCGAGGCAGGCCCTCGCGTGTCGGGCTTCGCAGCTTTCGTCAAACAGCGACGAGGGGACGATGCAGAAGATGGCCTCGACGCCGAATATGCCAGGGCCCTGAAAGGTGTGCTCGGCATGGTGCGTTTCGGCAATCATGATTCGCCTATCCTGATGGAAGCGGTCGGCGATCTGATTTCCGCGACCGAACCGGCTAACTTGCTGGCAGCTCGTGCGTACTATCGTGCTTCATACGAGACGGACGATTCGTTGGCCCGCAGTCGCTACCGCGTGAAAGCGGAAAATGCGGTTGCCAGTCAACAACTTCATCCCAACCATAGGAAGGATGAATTGATCGAAGCGGCGCTGAAAGATGAGCTCGCGCAAGCGGAAGCGTTTGCTTCGCAAATTGCCACAGACGAAGCCAATTGGATTGCCCAGGGAGAGAAAGTGGATGAGCGGTTTCGCGAAAAATACTACGGCAGCCATCAGCTCAACATTCAACGTTCGGAAGGGGTTGCGGACGCAGTCATCGTGCAGTCGCGACCGACCATGCATGTCTACGGCGATTTTGAGTCACAAACGCCTCCAAGTGTTCGACCAGAGGTTCGGCGAGATCTCGGCATGCTGTTGCTTGCCGGCATGATTCTGTTGGTAGGGGGCACGGTTTTCTTCGGGGTGGTCTTTGGAAGAAAGCCGCATCGTCCCTGATTTTGCCTGATTTTCTCGGATGGCATGGCTTGGGGGCATTTTCGCCCCTTGCCACCGCCGACCCCCTGACCGAAAATGAACCTCTTGCCTGAGGCACCTTTCCCCTAGCATAGGGAGCCTGGGCGTGGTTCTTTCTCTAGTTTCGTAGTCCATTCGCTCGCGAGCATCAAAAAATGCCAAGTTGTGTTCTTGCTTACTCTGGGGGTCTTGATACTTCGGTCATCTTGGGATGGCTGCAAGATGAAGGGTATGACGTGCATGCCGTGTACGTCGATTTGGGACAGCCCTGCGAGGACCGCGAGGCCATTCTGCAAAAGGCGAAAGATGGCGGCGCCGTGTCGGCTCGGATTGTCGACGGTCAAGAAGAAATGTGCCGCGACTTCGCATTCCCTGTGCTGCAGTGGCAAGCCAAGTACGAATCGATCTACCTGTTGGGGACGTCGATCGCTCGTCCGTTGATCAGCAAGATCTGCCTGCAAGTCGCCAAAGAAGTAGGAGCCGATGCTTACGCCCACGGTGCGACGGGGAAGGGGAACGATCAGTGCCGCTTCCAGCTGGCCGCGGAAGCATTGGACCCGACCGTCAAAGTGATCGCCCCTTGGCGTATTAAAAAGTTCCGCGATGCGTTCCCTGGCCGAACGGAACTGATTGCTTACTGCAACGAAAAGAACATTCCTGTCAAGGCTTCGACGGCGAAACCTTACAGCAGCGACGAAAACTGTCTGCACATCAGCTACGAAGCTGGCGAGCTGGAAGACTTGACCGTCAACGGTGTCGAACTGGTCGACTTCGGGATGGGCGTTAGTCCGCAGGAAGCTCCTGACAAGCCGGAATTGGTCACCATCAAAGTCGAGAAAGGCGTTCCGACCCACGTCAACGGCGAGAAGTGCTCGGCGTTGGAAGTGGTGAAGAAGCTGAACGAGATCGGCGGACGTAATGGCGTCGGTCGAATCGACATGGTCGAAAACCGTTTCGTCGGTATGAAGAGCCGCGGCGTGTACGAAGCCCCAGGCATGACCATCCTGTACGATGCGTTGCTGAACGTCGAACAACTGACGCTGGACCGAGATCTGATTCACCTGCGTGATCAGCTGAAGCCGATCGTCGCCGAAGATGTGTACAACGGTTTCTGGTACAACGCCAAGCTTGATGCCCTGCTGGCATTCATTAAGAACGCCATGGAAAAGTGCACCGGCGAAGTCACGCTTCAGCTCTATAAGGGCAACATCATCGTCGCCAGCCGCTCCAGCGAATTCAGCCTCTACGACGAAGGCATCGCCACCATGGAAGGGGGCGGCAGCTACAACCAAGACGACGCCGAAGGCTTCCTCCGAATCCAAGGCCTGCCGAGCCGAGTCCAAGGACGCGTCACGCCCCGAGCATATTAATTCGCTTCGCGACTTGAGAACGAAGACAAAGAAAAAGGCTACCGAGATTTCGGTAGCCTTTTTTGATGCGCTGAACGTGTTACTTGTTTGCGTGTCGACGGCAAACGGGATAACATCGCCAATCGTGGGGGTGTTACCTGAAAGGAAGAAGATGTTGGCTCGAGTATCGTTCGCCATGTTGGCTATGTTTCTGGTCGTTTGTGTCGGTTGCTCTTCAAGCAATTCTGACGTTGGAAAAGCAGATAGTTCCAACTCAGATTGGGAAGTCGAAGACAAAAGCATGATGGATCTCGTTGAGGAAGGGTTGGGACAGACACCAACCGACGAGGAAGATCCGGAGGTGTTGAAGAAATTTGAGGAGAAAGGATGGCGTCTCTATAACGACTTCCTGATTTCGAATGGCGATCCCATCGTCTCGCTCAGTTTCAATGGGGAATTGACGGACGAAGATTTGGAACTGATCTCACAGTCAAAAACGATTTCGTTCCTCAACTTGATGACGGCAAATCCGAGCGACGAAGGGGTAAAGAAACTTGCCCAGCTAAAGACGCTCGAACGGATATTAATTGGTGGCGAAGATGTGACCGACGAAGGAGTCAAAGCCCTGGTTGCTTGCCCTAAGCTTAATTCGGTCATCATCATGCTTACGAAGAAGGTTACCGATGACGGAGTCGCCGCGCTGGCAGAGGTCGATACACTTCATACTCTGTGGATCTCGCACGTCCCCATCACTGGGGAATGTTTTGCAAAGTACGAGGAGCATCCCACGCTACGTGAATTGAAGCTGGAAGGGATGGGAGACTTTACCGATGAAGCGGCGATTTCGATTTCCAAAATCCCAAATCTGGAAACATTGAAACTTGATGTCTCTTCATGGTTGTCCAGTGGCGAAGGGCTGACACGGAAAGGTGTTGCGGCGATCGTCAATGGCAACATGCCGAAGCACTTTGACGCACCAGACGCGTTAATTGACGATGAGCTATTTTTGACGATGTTAGACAAAGGATGGGTTCCGCCCAGTGCCGACGACCCACCAGAAAACCCAGAGGACCTGAGTGTCTTGGTTTTAAAAAGGTACAGTATTACCGACAAAGGGCTCAACGCAGCGCTGGACAGATTCAAGAGGTTGAGGAGCATCCATTTAGAGGGGCTGGACACAAGCGGCGACGCGTTGGCCCGTTTAAAAGAGCAAACGCAATTGAGGTATCTTAACGCCAACAAAATGAAGGTCTCCGGCCAGGCACTGGACGCGTTGGCAGATCTACCGATTGAGCATCTTCAGATCGAAGGGACCGAACTCGCCGAAGAACATTTTAAGGCCATCAGCAAAATGGATCAGGTCCAAGAGTTATGGCTTAGCAACTCGAAATTCGACCCGGCCTGGCTTGAGCACATCCAAGCCCTGCCTGCACTGACAGACTTAGGGCTGCGATCCGCTGCGTTTAATGATGAAGCCGCGGAATATGTGAGCAAGATGCCCAATCTGGAAGAGATTGTTTTGAACTACACTGACCTGACGGATGTTGGTTTCGAGAAACTTCTTAAAGCACCGAAACTTCGTTCCGTCATTTTAACGGGCACTAAAGTGACACCGGAGGCAGTCGAAGCTGCGAAAGCGAAGTATCCTGATAAGTCGATTTATAACTAGGCTTCCTCAGGAAACCGCCACGATTCTTTGGGAAGATAGCAGCAACCCTAGGTTGGTGTCCCAGTTTTTTGTTTCGTTCGCGATTGGAAGCGAATGATTCGACCAATGAAGTAGCTTGGCTGCACTATCCATTCGCACTCACCAGTCCAGTCCAGTTGCACCCTGGTCAAAAGCAATCTCCTTACATGGCAGAGAACGGAGAATGGCAGAATTCTTTGCACTGACTGAACTCGTTTTTCGCGTAGGTTAGTATCAGGACGAGATACGGTTATGTTTCGTCCTTCGAGCAGCGACTGAAGCGAGGGTGTTGATGCGGCTTTATCTTTCTTTGATGACCGTCTTTTTGCTGGGCGTCGCACTGCTTGGAGCGTGGCCAGCTTTGTTTTCGGTGATGATCTTTGATGCGCCTGGTTCGGCGGCAAAGCCTGAATTGTGGATGCTTTTTCTATCGGTGTTTTCGTTGCCAGCCGTTTGTGTATTCGCCGTAGTCATGGCGTGGAAGTTTTACAAAGAAGGGAATTGGCCGCTGGCCCGCGGTGCGATTCTCCTGCCAACGATCAACTTATTGGGATTAGCCGTTGCCGTTTTGATTTCTCACTATTGGTAGTCTTGATCTTCGGCCCTGGTTTCTCAAACTACCGAACCGAGTCTGAGTTTCTGCCGATTACAGCCCTTGGTCGAATTCAGGTGTCGCGTTTCTTCTGGCCGCTCGCTGTATGTTTTTTTGACCCCGGAGCTGTTGATTTTCGCGATGGATAGGGGGGCCACTGATTGATCGATTTTCCTTAGGTCGTTGCTATGTCCGAAAGTCCATTTGTCTCGCCGAAAGTTGCTGAGACGGCTGTGCCTCGCTCACGACCGAATTTGCCGCTGGCGATCCGCTGTTTCTGGTGCGTGCTGCTGGCAACTCCGCTTTGTTATTTGATGCTTTTAGGGGTGGCGTTTGTTTCGCTCGATATCTACTACGGAGTACCGATGCCGTGGTATCTGCAGATCGTGGGCCTGTTGGTGCCGGTCATTGCGGTAGGCGTGGAACTGCTCGGTATCTTGTTTTGGAAGTCAGTATGGAACCTACCGCCGAAGCATGTCTGGGTCGAACGGGGCGTCGTTGTAACGTTCGCAATGATGATTACCGCTGTGCCGTTGGTGGGGGTGTTCGGAGTGATCGTCATCATCGCGAAGGGCTTCCTTTTTCCGCCTGATGGTCCGGCGTTAGTCGAGTTATAAATTGCCAAAGTTTGCCTCCAAGATTCTTTCTCCTGAAGCGAATAACCTCATGTGGGAACGGTATGCGCGTGCAGATTAGGTGGGCTGTTAGCTGGACATTTGTGTTGCCGCGTCTAAGATTCGTATGAACCTGGAGGAAACATGATGCATAGTGAAGCCTATCAAAGGCTGAATGAATACGCCGAAAAGGCGTCGCCCGAAGATGTACAGAAGATTCGCGAGAAGCTTGGCGGTATGAACCGCGGGCCCATCAAGAAGTTGTGGAACGATGTTCTGTCTCTTTGGCAAATGATTACCGATCCGAAGGCGAGCTGGTCTTCCAAAGCTGTCGCCATTGGTGCGGTGTTGTACTTGATTTCGCCCCTGGACGGCGTGCCTGACTTGTTGCCGTTGGTCGGACTTACCGACGACGCGGCCGTGATTCTGGCAGCCGTCGCGACATTGGCATTCGAACTGAAAAAGTATCGCGATTCCCGAAACTCGAAGACCGTGGAAGGCTTGAAGCGATCGGTCGAATCAGGCGCGGCATAAACTGCTTGGATTGTCGGAACAAAATTTGCTCTACTTGGCGTTAGGCAAACAGCAACCACCGCCATGGAGAGCAATGCATGATCATCGACTGCCACACCCATCTGAACAACTATCACGAAGAACGTGTCCGCTCGATTCACGAATGTCTCGATAATCTGCAGGAAGATATGTCGGCCAATAGTGTCGACTACGCGCTGGTCTTAAGCTCTTACAAGATCACGCCGCACCGTCCCGCGACGCGGGATGTGGTTGAGGCGACGCGCGACTTGGACAACATCGCCGTCGTGGCAGGCATCAGCTATCTGCATTACAAAGAACGCGATCTGCGCGAGATGGCGGACTTCCTGCGGGATGGCCTCGTGAAAGGCCTGAAGCTCTACCCCGGCTACGAGCCGTTCTATCCGCATGATCGTCGGCTTCAGGTGATCTACGACTTGGCGATTGAATTTGATGTTCCGGTGATGATTCACAGCGGCGATACGTACAGCCCTACCGGGAAAGTGCGGTACTCGCACCCGTTGCACATCGATGACGTCGCGGTCGACTTTCCTGATTTAAAGCTGGTGATCTGCCATGTCGGCAACCCGTGGATTCGCGACTGTATGGAAGTGGTTTACAAAAACGAGAACGCCCACGCCGACATCAGTGGATTGGTGCTGGGAGACTTCGAGGACCGCTTCGAGCAGTTCATGCTGCAAGAGATCCGTGAGATGATCTTGTATGCCGGCGAGCCGAAGTATTTGCTTTATGGCACCGATTGGCCGATCTGCGGAATGAAGAGTTACTTGAAGTTCATCCGGGGGCTCGGCCTGCCGGAAAAGAGCTTGGAACTGATCATGTGGCAAAACGCGGCTCGTCTATTCAAGCTGGAAGTGAAGGATGGCAAAGTCATCAACTAGCGATCGGCCAGTTGAAGAAAGTCGTGCCACTGAACGCCATCGGGTAGCTGCGACGAGGCTGCAAATTCTAAGTGGACGATACGCCGGTGAGTGGTCGTCCCTTCCTGCGACATGCTGCTGGAATGAGAGAGCAGGG
This sequence comes from Bremerella sp. TYQ1, assembly GCF_020150455.1. Taxonomy (NCBI): domain Bacteria; kingdom Pseudomonadati; phylum Planctomycetota; class Planctomycetia; order Pirellulales; family Pirellulaceae; genus Bremerella; species Bremerella sp. TYQ1. Next base: position 2,961,593 of record NZ_CP083740.1, on the reverse strand, counting down.
GACGCATGGCCAACACGTCGCCGGCCGCGGCACTTAGGACGACCGGTGACTTCTCTTTCGTCTCGTCCAAGCGATGCGAGCCCGGGATGACCGATAACGGACCGTTTTCTTGCGTCATCGCATCGAGATGAATCCGTAGCGTCAGCATTTTGCTCAACAGCGCGTCGGACGCTTCGTAGTGGTCAATGCCTGCTTTGGTGGTGGGGTGCTGGAAGTGCGTGCTCGAAATCGAATTGTCGACCACAGCGATGGTTCGATCGCGATGCCAAGGCAACGACCAGCTACGATCTGGTGGCTTGTCGAAGAACAGGCCACGAACGAGTCCCACTTCCGTGCCGAGTATTTGAAACAGCAGCGCAGTTATCGCTGGGCGCGCGATGGTTTCGATGAGCCAGGGGCAAGCGGCAAGCATATTCCGCGAGCCATAGATGCGACCGCGACTTTTCAGTAGGGCAGGGCCTTGATGGGCTTCCAGCGAATCGAGAACACGTTTGCCGAGTTCTGTCATTTCATAAGGTGCGAATAAGCCTCGGAGCATTGTGTATCCATCTTCTTCGAGCGACGATTCCATCAGGGGTTCCACTTCCTTGCTGAGCTAAGCCATGGTGCGTGCGTCGCTGATTTTATCAGCTTTGGAAAAGGGGCGGCAGTATTTAATTGACACGCTGTTGGGCTTGGGATAGCTTCAGGGCGATGCACCCGAACGGAGGGGGCAAGGCCACGCCACGAGGAGCTTGTCGTATGAGCAGTCTGCAGGAAAACCCGTTTGTCTCGCCGGCCGCAGAACAAGAACTGGTAACGCCGATTGAAGAGAAAAGAGAGAAGCGTGAGAACCTGCCGGTCGCGGCATCTTTGGAACGTCGACGTCTTAATCACATTGTCGATAGCTTGATCGTTGGCGCGGCGTGCTATGGAATCGGCTACGTGATTGGTTTCGTGTTTGCTGCCAGCGGTACTTTTCCCATTGCGCAAGGACGACCACAGTTCCCCGCGTATTTTTGGGTGGTCGTGCTTTCGAGCAGCATGCTGTTTTTCTGTTTCTACTTCATCTTGATGGAGTCGGTCTTTGGCCGCACGATCGGCAAGCTGCTGACGGGGACGAAAGTGGTTGGCGAAAATGGCGAGCATCCGCATGTCATGCAGGTGGTCGGTCGCACGTTCGCACGCTTGATACCGTTCGATCCGCAATCGTTTAAAGAAGACACCGGTCGTCGAGGTTGGCACGATACGCTCAGTTCGACCGTGGTTGTTCTCAGCAATCCGAAATCAGTCGAGGAAGAGACGTTCTTTCAATAGCTCGTCGAGGTGAGAATCGACGCGGTCGCGGATCAGGGTGATCAGTCTTCGGTCCATCAATTGGAATTGGTCCGGGATCTCCAGCACATGCACCGGACGCTGACCGAGGGCATTGCGGTGCTGCGAACGAAGCTTGGCCAAGTGTTCGTTTTCCATCACGAAAATGACATCGGCCCAGTGTAAATCTTCCGGCGAGATCCGCCGCGCGGCCTTGGGGCTAAGGCCGCGCGAGCGAACCGCGAGTCGCGGGTCGTTGCAATAGACCCGCTCTGCCGTTGGACTTCGCCAAAGGTTTTTCGAGCAGATGAATAGTACGTTCATGGAAGACACCGGCATCCTTTCCATGGTGCAAAACGTTAACGTCGTGGAGGTGGCCCAAAGCGAGGAGGCCCAGGCCCACGACGAGGAGGTTCGTCATAGGGTCGTGGCTCGCTATCTGAATCTTGACGTGGCCCTCGTTGAAAATCGGACGAAGGTGTTCCGCGGTAGCTTCGAGGAACAACCGGCCAATGCTGCGTCAGATAGTAGGCGTATGTGCCCTCGGGGAATTCTGGCGTAATCCCGAATCGCCCGTTGCATTCGTCCAAGTCGCCATGGCCGGCGACATACTCGTAGTCTTGAATGAACGTCCCATCGTAACGCCCACCAGGCTCTCCATCGCCACTCGGACGGCGTCCCTTCTTCAAACGAAACGATGGCTGCAGCTCTACGATCTTGCTTTCAGGGTCATTCGCGTCTTGATAGGCGTACATCGCATAAATCGGAAAACCGTCGGCGGCCCAACCAACGATCGGCGAATGAGCTCCCTTTTGCACGCCCAGCTCCTTCAGCAATCCGCTCGGTAGGCCGTGATAGTGATACGCCCCGGTTGGCTGAACATGGGCATGATTGGCATCGATTCCCAAGGGAACGGCGCCGGACAATGCCTCGTACTGCCAGCCGCCGCGTGGGTTACCTTCGTACCATTCGGCAGCCCCAGGATCGAACGGAACTCCGTTCACTGCGATGCCAAAGTTATGCATCCGAAGCGGTGTCGTGCGATCGGCGGCTACCGGATTGGCGGGAATGCGGTAGGTGTACTGCTGCTGCGTAATGCGATGAGGATTGCCTCGATTCGGGAACGCGCCTGTCTCGTGATCGGGGACTCCGTTGGCCTGAATAATTCGCTGGTCGCCAACAATATCGACAGCAATCTGGTTTTCGCCGGGAGGCTTCGTATCGGCAGGAATCAGACGCAGGGCTCGGGCCTGATTGACGAGATGCCGGCGCATTCGTGGCGCCATCTGGGCCAACATCGGTCCTGCGCCGAGCACGACTGCGAGGAAGAAAATGATCGCGAAATGGTACTTGCGCATTATGGGAATGCTCCACTCATTGATTTCTACGGGTTTTGCAGTATATCGGTAGTGAAACCCTTTGGCGAGAGTTTTGTTCCGATGGAACAGTGGAAATTGGCAGAAAGTCGCTTTATGATCGGCATCACCATTCATCATCCGACCTGTCGAATTAGCCCCGACTGTAGCCGAAGGACCTGCCTGCCATGTTTGTACGCCCTCTCTCGTTTTCCCTCTGTCTGCTCATTCTGCTTGCTACGTCAACGGTCGCCATTGCAGAAACGTCGCGAAAAGTGGTGAAGGATCTCGAGTTCGCCAACGTCGATGGGCAAAGCCTTAAGCTCGATTTGTATTTGCCGGAAGCATCTTCGGCACCACTTTTAGTATGGATTCATGGCGGCGGTTGGCATGCCGGGAGTAAGGATAATTGTCCCGTGAACTGGCTGACCGAGCATGGCTTCGCGGTGGCAAGCATCTCGTATCGTTTGACCGACAAAGCGACCTTCCCGGCGCAGATCCATGACTGCAAAGCGGCTGTCCGCTGGCTGCGGGCTCATGCGGACGAGTATGGCTATTCGACCAAGAAGATCGCCGTGGGAGGCTCAAGTGCCGGAGGACATCTGGCAGCATTAATGGGAACTTCCGGCGACGTCGAAGCATTGGAAGGAACCGTCGGTGGTAACGTTGATCAGTCTTCCCGTGTTGACTGTGTTGTCGATTTTTATGGGGCGACCGATTTCATCCTGCGATCGAAGACACAACCCCATCGCGCCAACAAGCCAGGATCGGTGGTTTATAAACTGCTTGGTGGAGGAGCCGATCAGAAGACCGACCTCGCACGACAGGCGTCCGCCGCGTTCCACGTGACCGAAGATGATCCTCCCTTTCTCGTGATTCATGGCGACAAAGATAATACGGTTTTGCTGGATCAATCGAAGCGGATTCAAAGCGGTTATCAGGAAGCCGGATTGCCGTTAGAGTTGATCGTGATTGAAGGCGGCAAGCATGGTGGCCCCGAGTTCTATGCAGGTGAGCGACGTAAGAAAGTCGTAGCGTTTCTCGACAAGCACCTGAAAGATTAAATCTCGTCCTAGGCTGTTCGGACTGAATGAGGGCACCAACTTGGCAACCGCAACCGACACGTGCGAGCGATCTGCGTTTGTGGAATGGCGCATGCTCGCGACAGCGTTCCGTAACATGTTCTGGCCACTGCTATTGGTGGCCGCTGATTTCAGCATTCGCCTGGGCGTGGTCAAAGTAGATGTGCTGCCGGACGCACTCGGTTGGTTCTGGCTTGTCGGTGCGTTAGGACCGATTCAAAAATTGGCACCGTTGCTTCCGTTGCTCAGGAAGTTGGCGATCGTGATGACTATTGGTTCGTTGCCGAGCTTGGTCCTATTCGATTTCGAGCCAATTCAATCTGGCGTTCATTGGACCTTACACGATCGCATGCCGGTGGATCTTTGGACGTGGGGACAATTACAAATATCTCAGATGAACTCGCTGATGTTTGCTTTGTTCATATGGTGCCTGGGCGGCTTTATGATCAAAGTCGCCATGTCAACAAACTATCGCAGCCTTGCCAAAGTTGTGATCTTTCGACGCTGGTTGTTTGTCGTTCCTGTTCTACTTTTACCCTGGGCGATAGGATTTAGTCCTTTTGCGTCGGGAGCTTCGCTGATGGCGATCATGTTGCTGGGGATGACTTACTGTATTGCCGTCATTATGTTTCTACCGCTTCCGGCAGCGTTGGCTGTTTACTGTGAGAGCGAAGCCCTTTCCAATGATTCGGGCGTTCCTGATCTATCTGGCGAAGAGAGTAGTCCTTTGGAAAACCGCTTACGTCCCTCTGAGAATCCGCGTTCGCCATTCCGTTTGTCGCTGTTTACCGCAATGTTGATAATGGCGGTCGTGGGGATGGCTTCGTCCCAAGTTCATCTGATTTGGCTGTCGCAGGAGTCGGCTCAAGAGTTGTTAACGGCAAAAGAAGAGATCCGCTTCTATCGCGAACAGCTCGATGACCTACGCATTCTCGAGCCAGATCAATTTTATGTAAGGAAGGTGCCTCGGATGGAAGATTGGATCACCGAATGGCGGATCTATGTTCCAGAGGGAGGCCCGTATGAATTGTGTGCATGTTTCCGCGATATTCCGGACGAAGGAATTCCCGAAGAAGACCCTGACATTCAGATTCAACTTCAGAAGGGAGAGTCGGTAGTGACGTTTGAGGTTGATCCTGAATCAGGAAGTCATGGATCGGTCCGCGTGTCGGTGCTTTGGGACGATCCGTCACGACCACGCCACTTACGATCTGTCAACGGTGGTCCGCTGGTGGAAGTCAGCGATGAGATGCCAAGGGTAGTTCGGCGAACGCTGCAAGCGGATGAAGCCGCGTTCTATCAACAGGACCGATCCCAAGGTCCTCACGATGTCGCCGACAATGGTAATTCGCCAGCCAAGTTGGATGGTCCGGTCGTCTTCTGGCGTGTGCGAAACTACGATGTTATCTCTAACAATGCAGGGGGGACGATGTCACGTTTGCCAGAGGGAGATAGTCGAGGATTGATCTTGTGGATTCATCCCAGCGAATTTTAGGCAATGGATGCGGCGGCTGCTGAGCCGTGATCATTTGCCGCCAGCATGCTTTTGGATGAACCGAGTCATTAAGAGAACGCCTGGTTCGACCATGTTGCCATGATCAAAACCTTGTAGTTCGTGCAGTTCTACATTGGGATGTTTGGCGAACTTCAACATCTTATAGAGCAGTGCGTTTTCTTCGTAGCGCAATGGGATCTCAAGATCTCGATCGCCAGTGGTCAGCAGAAGCGGCGGGGTATCGTTTCGCACGTGGTAAAGCGGTGCGAGTTCGTCTGCCAAACCGACGTCGCGGCCGAGGCCACGCTCTTTGCGGATGGTGAAGTGGGTCAGCGTTTGACCGCTGTGGGGAATCGCCCCAGCGAGTTGGCTTGGTTGAATGTCGTGTCGAGCGAGCCAACGGTCGTCGAGAACAAGTATGCTCGTGAGATATCCACCGGCCGAGTGGCCGCTGACAAAGATTTTGTTGGGATCGCCACCATACTTTTCGATATTGGCGAACGTCCAAGCCACCGCCGCGGCAGCATCTTCCAAATAGGCAGGCGACTTGACTTTGGGGCTGTGGCGATAATTGGCCGAAACGACTGCGTAGCCGTTATCGAGCAAATAGTCTGGGATTCGTTTGTCGCCATTCTCTAAACCGCCTCCATGGAACCAAACCACCGTGGCGAAACCCTTCTTCGCAGGGCAATGCACATCGAGTCGGCACTGCTGCTGGGAGTAATCGTCGAGACCTTCTTCGCTGCGGTAAAGGATATCGGTTTCCAGCGTCGATGCCGATTTGTCCTGGGCATGCAGACAAACGGGAACGAGTGCCAGAGAAGCGAAAAACAATAGAGCGGTGAAGGTGCGCATCGTGGAATTCAATTCAACAAAGGACAGCGAAACAAGCGGGAAGTCGTTGGCAGGATGAGGCAACTATAACTGATTGAAGGGAATACTAAAGGTATCTCCTTGGTCCATGTCGCCGGTTTTCAAACCGAGATAAAACCATTTGGCTCGCTGCTTCGAGCTGCCATGGGTAAAGGACTCTGGCACAACAAAGCCGCGCGATTGCATTTGCAAACGATCATCGCCGATGGCAGTGGCGGCGTTCAATGCTTCTTCGATGTCTCCCTCTTCCAGGATGTTCCAGTTTTGCTGTGCATGATGCGCCCAAACACCAGCGAGAAAGTCGGCCTGAAGTTCCTGTCGAACGGAAAGCTCGTTCGCTTCCTCTTTGCTTACCTGGGTGCGTCTCTGGTGAACTTCTTCGCTGATGCCGAGCAAGTTTTGAACGTGATGGCCTACCTCGTGAGCGATGACGTACGCTTGGGCGAAGTCGCCGCCGGCACCAAGCCCATCTTCCATTTCGTCAAAGAAGCTTAAGTCGATGTAAACCTGTTGATCGAGAGGACAATAAAAGGGACCAGTAGCGGACTGCTGAAAACCACACGCCGACTGAACTGCTCCGCGGAACATGACGAGCGTTGGATCATGATACTGTTTGCCCATTTCGCGGAACTGTTCTTGCCAAACGTCTTCGGTGTCGGCGAGAACGACCGAGACGAACTGAGCTCGCTCGTCTTCTTCCGGATTGATCTGAGCCGGGGCACCGCCTCCGTTTGGCGGTTGCTGGACGGCAAGTCCGCGCAAGATTGCCATCGGGTTTCCACCCAACAGCCACACGAGCAGCATTACAAGTAAGATTCCCACGATGCTGCCACCGCCGGCCATCGCAGGTCCACGCGAGGATCGCCGATCTTCCACATTGTCGCTACCTCGTCTCCCTCGCCATCGCATACGTGCGGTCCTCTCAAGTTGCCGATCGTGTAAGGCATCCACTCGGATGCTGAATCTTGCCTCTCGATTCTCTTCGATCAGGCACGCAATTGGGATAAGCAATCGGTGAAAAAATGAACCCATCAACCGATCCTAATGGTCTGTCCCACGCTGTCACACGAAGCTAAGCGGTCACGCACATCGGGCAGGGGAAACGGTTGTCGCGGGAAATCATTCTGAAGGGCCCTTTTGGATCTACCGCTAGAATGGTATAACGATAGAAAGACGCCTATTGATTTATATTTAGTGGCGTTGATTCGGTCTCTAGGGGCAGGGAGTCGATTGTCTATTCTTATCATCTCGTCTGTTATATTGGGGACCTTGCGATGTTTATCTTTAAGATTCTCTCCTTCTGCTTATTGGAAGAATGTGTTTGGGCCGTGGCATTTATGGGGTCATGCGGTCTGCTTTTTGGCTGTACCGACCAGAAAGAGCAGACGCGTTTCATGATCTCAGGCACGGTTACCTACGGGGGACAACCGGTCAAATCGGGACTCGTGAAGTTCTATCCCGATCTGGAGAAGGGTGGAAAGGGCGTCGGAGACTACGCTCCGATCAAAGATGGCGCGTTTTGCACGGTGACGGGGCTTAACGCCGGCCCGATGAAGGTCACCATCTGCGGTCTCGACGGCATCTCGTACGATCAAATCAAAGATGCCGAAACGGTGCCGGAAGAGTACTTTCTATTTAAAGAATACCCCGTTCGCTTCGAGGTGAAGCGAGAAGATGCAAACGTCCGATTCGAGGTTCCTGGTTCTTACACCAAGACGAACTAACGTTTCACTTCAAGCCTGGCAGACTCCTACTTAGGAGTCTGCATTCTGGCGGCGCTGCTGCTTACGGTACTGACTTGGCGTCACGTTCAATTCATCCCTAAGCAGTTTGTTCAGATAAGAATAGTGGCTATAGCCGACCATTGCCGCGATCCGCTGCGTCGACAGGTTAGTCGTTTCAAGCAGATGTTTTACGCGTTCCAGGCGAACTTCACGAATGACTTCGCCCATCGAACGGCCAATCTGTTTCTTGAACTCGATCTCGAGGGTACGAATCGGAATACGGACCGCGCTGGCAACATCTTTCAAGCGAATGCCATCGCAAGCGTGATCGCGGATGTAGTTCACGGCTCGGTCGATGTCTGTTATCGCGGCACGCTTCCAACCGGTGGTAGATCGTCGTGCGGTGACTTTCTCGGCAGGAATCTCGAAGACCGTTTCCTTCGGCGAATTCCCTAGAATCATCGAATGCAATAGCGACGCACAGCGATAACCGATTTCAACGCCAGGGGTTTGTACGCTGGAAATCGGAGGATCTGCCATCCGTGCCCGTTCCGAATCGCCAACACCCAGGACGCCCAATTCATCCGGAATAGAAATCCCCATTTCACGTGCGACTTTGGCAATGAACTCCGCAACAACATCGTTCAACGCAACAACGGCGAGCGGCTTAGGGGACTTGTCGAGAAGTTGCTGTACTTTCTCGACCGTCGAATCAGAGATCTCTCGTTCGTCTTCCACCGAGTCGACAGGAATCTCTTTCAGCGCGAGCGCCTTCAGCTTGATACCGCGCTTGGCCAACTCGTCCGCAAGACCGTCGCGGCGACGCTTGGAACCATCTGACTTTTGATAGCCAACAAACGCGATGTTCTCGAAACCTGCTTCGGTTAAATGCGAAGCCGCAAGACGACCGACCGAATGGACATCGGTGTAGACCGAAACAAATCCGGAATCGATCAAGTCGGCGCTCGCCATCACCACCGGCACTTTCCCGCGACGAATCCATGTGGTGATCCCTGGGTTGCGACCAGCTGCGACGATCGCTCCGTCCACTTTACCGGTCCACGGAGGATTACCTACCAGGTTGGGATCGTTGCTCGAGAAACGGAAATCCCGCACTTGAATGTTCGGGAATTCTTCGATGTAGTTAAGCAATCCCTGCAGCACACGTCGAGAATGTTCCGTCCAGGAAGCGGAATGGATTCCAATCGTAATTTTTTCGCTCATATGCGTCCAAGTAGTCAGGTGAGCCCGTCACGGGAGAGGACGTCGACGTGCGCGATCTTGTATGAATGTTTGCGCGAAGTTTTACGTGTAAAATCGCTTTATTGCAATAGACAGACGCCGCGTGATGTCGCGATCTGTCTAAAGCCATGCACTTCAAAGGGTACTTGCCGGTAAAACCAGTTGGGAACGTAAGTCCCTTATTTATTTCGTGTTAAGAAATCACTTCCTTAATATGCATGCTGTCCGAAGCGTGTGCAAAGAATTCTCGCGAATGGAGAAAATTTAGAGTAAATACCCAGGGGTTCGATTGTATTTTTGCGCAGAGGTGAACGGAAAATGACCGCAAAACGCAATCGAAATCAGGTTCAATCACGAATGAAGTGGACGTTACTCGCATCGTTAGATGCCAGCGATCGGGGCGAAGCCGTGATCAGAATTGGGGTCGTCGGCAGATTCTCGCAAACTAACTTCTGCATGTCCGATTTCAACAAAATTGAATGATCAACCAAAAAAGAGTGGCAGATCTATCCAACTTGTGCTGTTATCTGGTGAGTCGATGGTTTCCTCTCTTCATTGAATCGCCGGCTTGATCTCACCCCCGCCATTTCCTCTCAATACAACCTCATTCATTGCGAGTTCGAATTCTATGTCGCGTTGCCTGATTGCGATTGCGCTGTTGTTCCTGTTGGGAATTCACGCATCGGTGGCTGTTGCCCAGGAGACTCAAGCACCCAATATCTTGATTCTGTATGCCGACGATCTCGGATACGGCGACCTGACTTGCTACAACCCCAACAGCAAGATACCGACACCCAATCTGGACCGACTTGCAGCCACAGGAACAAGGTTCACCGATGGCCATTCTTCCTCTGGCATTTGCACGCCAAGTCGCTACGCGATGCTGACCGGACGCCATCATTGGCGCGACTTTCATGGCATTGTTAATGCGTTCGGAAAATCAGTGTTTCGGCCAGAGCGTCTTACGATGCCTGAGATGTTGAAGGAAAATGGATACGCAACAGCTTGTATCGGCAAGTGGCACCTCGGCTGGGACTGGGATGCGATACGCACGAAAAAAGGCGTCGAGCCTGACTGCTTTGATTGGACGAAGTCGATTCCGGATGGGCCGCTCGCTCATGGTTTCGATCACTACTTCGGCGACACGGTGATCAACTTTCCACCATATGCGTGGATTGAAGACGACAAGATGGCACAAACGCCAGACACGATGAAAGATGAGTCGAAGTGGAAAAAGATCAAAGAAGGAAACTGGGAATGCCGGCCGGGACCGATGGTCACCGGATGGGATCCCTACGCCGTGTTGCCAACGCTTACCGACAAAGGCGTGGCATACATTGAATCGCGGGCCAAAGAGACCGAGCCGTTCTTTCTTTACTTCGCGTTTCCTTGCCCACATGCTCCTATCATTCCGAACGACGCGTTCGACGGTAAAAGCGGAGCTGGCCCCTATGGGGACTTCGTCGTGGAAACCGATGCCATGGTTGGCCGGCTATTAGATGCGTTGGAAGCCTCCGGGCAAGCCGATAACACAATCGTGGTTTTTAGTGCCGATAACGGACCTGAGCATTACGCGTATGCTCGCGATGCCAAGTATGGGCATTGGTCGCCGGAGCCGTTTCGTGGGCTCAAACGCGATATTTACGAAGGTGGACATCATGTGCCCTTCATCATTCGTTGGCCTGGTACGACCAAGCCGGGGCATGTCAGCAATGCGTTAGTTTCGCAAATCGATTTGATGGCGACGTTTGCTTCGATGCTGGAGTTTTCGTTGCCGGAGGATGCGGCAGAAGATTCGCACGACATGCTCGCTCACTTGCAGGGCGAAACCGATGCAGTTCGCACGGCGCATGTTCACAACACGTTCGCGAATCAGTTCGCGTTTCGAGAAGGAGATTGGCTGTTGATCGATACGGCGACGGGGTACCGATCGCGTGGCTGGAAGGCCTGGGAAGAGCGGCATGATTATCCCGGCGACGACAAGCAATCGGTCGAGCTCTACAACTTGGCGGAAGATATTGGGCAGCGGAACAACGTTGCCGACGCTCATCCTGAAAAGGTGAAGCAAATGCAGCAACAGCTCGCGAAGATTCGCAAGCAAGGATATTCAGCGCCTCGGTTTAGCCAATAAGTGTGGGAGTAGGCAGACATGATTCGCCTCGGTTTTGTCGGCGTCGTAATATGCTTCGGTCTTTTCAACGGAGAGATCGTTTCTGCTGCTGAGAAGCCGAATATCGTGTTCGTCCTTTGTGACGATCTTGGGTTTGGCGATGTCCACTGTTTGAACCCCGAGCATGGCAAGATACCGACGCCACATGCCGACCGCTTGGCGGAAGAAGGAATGACGTTCACCGATGCGCATTCTGGTTCGTCGGTTTGCACGCCGACGCGGTACGGTTTGTTGACGGGACGATACAGTTGGAGAACGACACTGCAGCGTGGTGTCGTCACCGGATTCGCACCATGCTTGATTGATGAATCTCGCCCGACGGTTGCCAGCTTTCTTCGGCATCAGGGATACGAGACAGCGATCATCGGGAAATGGCATCTGAACTTTCAGTATTGCGATCCAAAGTCTGGCGAGGCCTATTCGGCGAAAGACTACAAGTCGCCACCGGTCGGGACGAAAATTCCGGATGGGCCGATTTCGCGAGGGTTTGATTACTACCACGGATTCCACCACGCGCGTGACATGCAAACGGTGATCGAAAACGACACGGTTATCGCCCACGATGCCCCTATTAACATGCTGCCACGGCTGACGCGAAAGTCGGTTGAATACATTGATCAGCATGCTGAGAGCGAAAAGCCATTCTTTCTCTATGTGCCGCTGGGATCGCCTCACACGCCGATCTTGCCGACCAAGGCTTGGCAGGGCAAAAGCGGCCTGGGGGATTACGGCGACTTCGTCATGGAGACGGACCATGCGTTGGGCGAGATTTGCCGAGCTCTCGAGCGGAATAATCTGGCGGACAACACGCTTGTGATTTTCTCCAGCGACAACGGCTGCAGCAAAGCGGCAGGAATTGGCAAGCTTGCCAAACAGGGGCATCGCGTCAGCGCCGACTTGCGGGGATCGAAAGCAGACATCTGGGACGGTGGTCATCGTGTCCCGTTTATTGTTCGTTGGCAGGGAACCGTTGAGCCTGGCTCCACCAGCGATCAAACCATCTGTTTGACCGATCTTTTTGCAACCGCTATTGAGTTGGTCGATGCGGAAGTTCCCGCGGGCTCTTGCGAAGACAGCGTTAGCTTTCTGCCGGCGCTGAGGGGTGAAACGATCCAGTCGACACGAGCAGGAATCGTGCATCATTCAATCAGTGGGCACTTTGGATATCGCCAAGGACCGTGGAAATTGGCGCTTGCGCGAGGCTCGGGTGGTTGGAGCTCTCCTAATGAAAAACAGGCCGGCAAAAGTGCTCCGAAAGCTCAGCTGTACCACATGATCGAAGACATCGGCGAACAGGAAAACCGCTACGACATGGATTCGAGCATCGCAGAAAAGTTACTCCAACAGCTTCGCCACGATGTTCGTCGTGGGCGGAGTACCGATGGGCCTGACGCAGAGAACGACATCCGCGATATTGATCTTTGGAAAAGCGAAAAGAACTAACTCTCCTCTTACCCCTCCCCATGCAATAAAGGCAATTTCATGTCTCGTATTCTGACTTGGTTGTGCGCCGCGACGCTCGTCGTGTGTGGCAGCATGAATCCGGTTTTCGCCGCGGAACGACCGAACATCTTGTTCATTATTACGGACGACCAATCGCCGTTCGACTTCAAGTTTTATAACCCTGAATCGAAACTCGATTCGCCAGTGATCGATCGCTTGGCATCCGAAGGGATGGTCTTCGACGCGGCGTATCACATGGGTTCGTGGTCCGGAGCCGTTTGTACTCCGTCGCGTCACATGGTGATGAGTGGCCGAACCGTGTGGCACATTCCAAGTCGTATGAATCGAAAGCGAAATCCAAACGAGTCCGATAACCAGTTGGTGCCGCCGAATCTCGAGAAGTACACGATGGGAGCCGTCTTTAATGGAGCCGGCTACGACACAATGCGAACTTGCAAGAAGGGCAACAGCTACGATGCTGCCAACAAGCAGTTCACCGTCGTTCATGACGCAACAAAGCGTGGCGGCACCGAAGAGAGCGGCAGTGCATGGCATGCCGAGCAAGTGCTTACTTACCTGAACGAACGCGAAAAGTCGGAAGACGCCGATCCCTTTTTGATCTACTTCGGATTTTCGCATCCTCACGATACGCGAGACGGCACTCCGGATTTGCTCGAGAAGTATGGTGCGATCAATCACACCAAGAAGACGACGCTGCCGAAGCCGAACGAAAAGCAGCCGCAAATGCCGCCGAATTGGTTGCCGAAGCATCCCTTTGAAAATGGGCACTTGAATGTTCGTGACGAAGTGGCCGTCAGTGGTGTGTGGACCAATCGCGATGAAGCAACGATTCGTAACGAACTCGGTCGAGAGTTTGCCTGCAACGAGAACATCGATATTCAAATCGGTCGCGTGCTCGACAAGTTGGAAGCGATGGGCGAACTCGACAATACCTACATCTTCTACACATCCGATCACGGAATGCCGATCGGGCGACATGGCTTGCAAGGCAAACAAAACCTTTATGAACATACCTGGCGTGTTCCGTTCATCGTCAAAGGGCCCGGCATTAAGCCTGGCTCGCGTGCCTCAGGCAACATCTATCTCTTGGATGTCCTGGCCACCATGTGCGACTTGACCGGAGTGTCGGCACCAAAAACGAATGAAGGAACGAGCTTCAAGCCGGTTCTCATGGGCGAGCAAGAGAAGATCCGCGACGTCCTATACGGCGTTTACTGTGGTGGCGAGAAGCCGGGCATGCGGAGCGTTAAGCAAGGGGATTGGAAACTCATCAAGTACGACGTACCCAAAGCAGGCATTCAGGAAACGCAGCTCTTTAATCTGGCCGAGAATCCGCACGAGTATCTCCCGCAGCATCACTCCAAGGAAGTTCAAGCCGTGACAGGCGTCTCTCCTGACAAGCATCAAACCAATCTCGCAGACGACCCGCAGTACGCGGCGAAGCGAAAGGAACTCGAGGCGTTGCTGTACTCGGAAATGAAACGCCTGGACGATCCCTTTACGCTATGGGATCAGGCCAAATAACGGGCCCTTTCGGACGTTGCCATTTCGCAACGCGAACCTCCTAAAGCTGCGCTTCATGCGCAGCTTTTTCTCGTTCTTGGCCTTTCGGCCGTCGAAGGACCCGACCAGCGTTCCTTTGCTTGCGCGAAAGATGCAAGAAGGCATGTCGGTCGTTACGGCTGTTCTGATTGTCCGGCCCCACTTTTAGGAGCGATTGATGCCGAAACACAACCATGTTGCCAAATGGCATCAACGTTGGAAGCAATTGCGGTTCAACCGCAACGGACGTAAGTCTCTTTAAATTGCGGGTTTGGAGAAAGTCGAAACGTTTTCACGACGGCATTGGCATACCTACTGCAATTTCCCTTGGACATTGGATCATTCGATTTCAATTTTCATGGGGTAGGCAATGAGACGTTACGTTCGAGAGATCAACGATCCCGCACAACTCGAGGCACTCGCAGGCGATTGGGAAAAGCTGCACCAACAAACGCCAGGGGCGACATTCTTTCAAACCCTCGATTGGCTCCGCATTACGCTGCGGCATTTCAAGCGAGAGCAAAAGCTGCGGTTGCTGCTGGTATGCGAAGGGGACGAACTTGTTGGGATCGTCCCTTTTACGGTTCGAAGCGAGCGTTTTCGCTTAGGGTACTTGCGAGTGCTTTCGTTCCCGCTGGACGATTGGGGAACGTTCTATGGACCGATCGGTAAAGATCCCGTGTCGATCTTCCGCGAAGCGATGTACTACATTCGCCATCAGCCGCGTGATTGGGATGTGATCGACTTTCGCTACTTGTGCGAGCAAAGCGAATTCTTTCCCGATCAGGCCGATCTGCTCCAGCAGCAAAGCATCAAGTTCTATCGTCGACCCCGCATGGAAGTGCCCGTCGTGCAGATGGCTTCGTCGTGGGAAGCTTACACGAAAGAGAAGTCAAAGAATTGGCGACGCAGCATGAAGCGTGAAAAGGAGCGAGCCGCACAGCATGGCAGCCTGCGTTACGTCCGCTATCGCACCGACGTGACCGAAGACAAAATCGATCCACGCTGGGTCTTGTTTCAGCAGTCGCACGACGTCGCCGAGAAAAGCTGGCAGGCTGACTCGGACATTGGTGCTTCGTTCTGTAGTCCACGAGTCCGACCGATCTTGCGAGAACTGCATGAAGCCGCAGCGGAAAAAGGCATGGTCGACATGAACTTGCTCTATCTAAACGATCAGCCGGTCGCGTTTCTGTACAACTATTATTGTCGCGGCAACGTTTACTGCTTGCGAAGCGGTTACGACGCATCGTGCGAAGCGAAAAGTCTCGGCACCATTTTGCTTGCCGAAGTGATCGAGGACAGCCACTACCGCGGAGATCGCCAGGTCAATTTTGGACCCGGCACGCAAGACTACAAGTTACGATTTGCTAACTCGATTCAACGGGCCATCACCTTCACCCACTTCAGTCCTTGGGGTGTCCATACCCAGGTATTGGCTGCCCGAGCAGCTTGCGACCCGCTGTTGCCAGGGTTTGGCGAACGATGCCAGAAGCGGCTGGTGACTTAAGACTTCATTTTTGACAAAGCATTGCTTCGTTCGACAAGCGGGAACGAAACCGATTTGCCACCTTGTCGGTGCGAGTCGAAGACACCACAAATCATTTCAACGGTTGCGGCCCCTTCGTGAATGTCGCATACAGGGGCCCGATCTTCTGCCATAGCGGCTATTAAATCATTCCCGGCACGAACATGGTTGTGGACGCTTTGAATCAACGGTTTGTCGGTCTCTGGCTTTCCGACGCCGGCCGAGGTAATCGGTATCCATTGTCGTGGGGCCAGAGTAGGATCGAACGGATTGCCGGGAGTAAAGTGAGCTACCGGATCGCGATCGATATGCCAGGTCACCGTTCCCTGGCTGCCGATGATCTCGAAGCAATACCCACTTCCATTGGTGCCATCGTTCGCAATCGACTCGTAATAGGCGACTAGGCCGTTGTCCATCAAATAACGTGCGTGGACTTCGTTTCCGGCCAGCGGCCCGAGTCCTTCGGCACCGTCATGAACATCGCCGGCAGTGACCAGACGACCATCCTGAAGCATCATTGCCGAGCAACTTTTGGGCTTGCCGCCACCGAAGTAGCAGAACAAGTTTAAAACATGCGAACCCAGGACCCAGAGATCTTCTCCGCCGCCGCGACGATCTCCTTTTCCTTTGCCACGCAGCTCAAGGATTTTGCCAAGCTTCTCTGATTCGATTAACGCATCGATGTGGGCAAGGGCAGGGTGGTACCGATTGCGATGAGCAACGGCGATCTTCGTTCCTTGCTTTTCCGCTGCGGCAAGGATGGCGTCTGCTTCTGCTGGTGTGCGAACGAATGGCTTTTCGCAGTAGATCCCTTTCGCACCAGCATGAATTGCAGCAAGGATCATGTCGTGATGTTGATCGGCATGCCGAGGGCAAACGGCGACGATGTCTGGACGCACTTCGGGGAGCATCTTGCGGTAGTCGTCGAAGCCATGGGCCAAGCCGAGTCGTTTCGTGGCGAGCGAAAGTCCACGCGGATCAGCATCGGCTAGGGCAACGATTTGGGCGTCGTCGATCTTTTGCCACATGGTATCCAGACCATGGCCGTAGTTCCCTCGCCCGGTGTGCCCGATGACAGCAACACGCATCGAAGGATTCGCCGCATGGGCACCAAGAGGAAACAGCATTGCCGCCGAGGTGGCAGCGAGAAACGTGCGGCGTTGCATGGGCGGAACTCAGTCTGGATAGGAAAAGGGAAGAGGAGCTACGGCGAGGTTTCAAAAGCACCGATGTCAGGGGCATCTCCCTCGAACGGCAGTCCAACATCAACGCCAGCGTCGATCAGTTTACTTTGCCGAGCGAGGTGAAGGAAAGTGATCTCCGGCAAACTGCCATCGGCTTGTCGAGGGGCGGTAAGCTGCGAGTGGTCTTTTAGTTGCACAAAGTCTTTTTCGTCGACATGCAAGTTGTCGGGAAACGTATTGGCTTCCAGTTCGCATCGATCG
This sequence comes from Bremerella sp. TYQ1, assembly GCF_020150455.1. Taxonomy (NCBI): domain Bacteria; kingdom Pseudomonadati; phylum Planctomycetota; class Planctomycetia; order Pirellulales; family Pirellulaceae; genus Bremerella; species Bremerella sp. TYQ1. The sequence continues at coordinate 2,944,383 of NZ_CP083740.1, read as the reverse complement.
AGATCGATTTCGATCAGCGCACGCGAACTGCCGAACGCGAGATTGTTCTTCAGCACATGCCCGAAACCTGGGACGTCTTTGGAGAAGTCTGTCGAGCGATTAAGCATGTTGAAGTTCTTCGGATTGCGATAGGCTGTGTTGTTCAGCCAGTCGCAGCCTCCGGGGTGATGATTCGCATAAAATCCGCTCGCCTTATTGGCGACTGCTACGCAGTTTTGAATGACATGCCGTGGAATCTCTTGGGGAACGCGCGGGTTAGGCGAAATGCCGTAGCCTCCCGCTTTGAAACCGTTGCCATCGGCCCGTTTTTCAAACCCCGGAGAAAATCCATTCCAGAAAGCCCAGCAGTTTTCAAAGCGAACTGCTTCGTTCGCGCTGATGCAGTCGAATCCATCGTCAGCGTTAAACCACGCACGACATCCGCGGAAGACGTTGTTCTTAGCTCCGCGCGTTGGATGACAGCCAAAGCCATCGACATTTCCACCACGTCCCCCTTGAGAAACCGGATCGTGGTTTTCGTAGGCGTCGCAGTTCAGAAACAGATTGTCAGAGCCGCGAACGGTATAGATACCGATGGCATGACCATGATGCATACTGAGCTGTTCAAATAGGTTGTGGCTTCCATTGCTGGAAAAGCAGATCGACTGCGTGTGCCCTGTCATCGTGACTTGAACGCCGACCACTTCCAAGCCTCGCAAATGGAGCCAGGATCCTTCGACTTCAAACGCATGCACGCGATGGCCGTCGGGCTTGACCGCCGAGAAGTCAAAGATAGGGCGTTCGTCCTGGTACGCGACGTATCGAATTGGCTTACCTTCTTCGCCACTTTTACGGAGATGAATGACATAGGCCCAGATCCGACGCTTGCGCGCGATGTCGGACTCTTGCATGCGATACGTGCCGCCGCGGATGAAGACCGTATCGCCAGGGACAACGACCGTTTCCGCATGTTGGATCGAAGCGAAAGGGGCATCGATGGTTCCGGAATTTGTGTCGAGTCCGTCGGTCGCCACAAAGTATTCCGCGGCAGAAGTCGTGGAAGCGGCGAAAAGAGCAACACAAATCGAGACCGCAAGCAGAGTGATTCTGGGTGTCATAGTTCGAAGGTGGGCAGCGCGGACTGTCAGGACAACAATCGCAGGATGGGGCAGGGTGACTACTAGACAAGTCTAACATGCTGCCTGCTGGCATGCTACGAACGCAGCAGACCAGCTGCGTGCCGGCTTTTTAGATCTTCAAGGGAGAATCGAGCAGCCTCAAACGAGGTCCCCTTTGTTGCGTCCTTGATCGTCGTAGCGAACGAAGCTGAAGTAGACAAAGACGACGAGGAAGATAGGAATCAGAATGACAAAAAAGGGAGTCACCACGTAAGCAACGCTCAGAATGGCGACCAGAAAAACACACCACAGCCACCAAGTATCTCGCCAAAGACCTCGAATAGGGCCCATCTGATTTACTCCGCCTCGTATCGATAGAAGTTGCCTGAATCTACGGCAATTCTACGCGAAATATGCGCGAAACGTACAACGATAATGACGCACCCCAAAGAGGGGGCTAGCGAGTAAGATTGAACGGGAAGGAGTTATTTCCCCCCGTAATGACGGTCGCGCGAAGAGAGGTCGATTCCAAGTCGCCATACTCCGCCGGCAACAGCTGAACGGTCTCGGACTGCGGAGGTAACGTAGGATGCTCACTAGGTTTTGTGATCGTTTGCTCGCTTTTCTTAACCGTTACGACGTAGCGACCTTCTGGAGCACCATCTTCGGGATCATAGGTCGTCAGCGAGAATTCACCGTTTTCATTCGTCTTGCCATACGACGTAATTCGCAGTTTTTTGCAGAAGAACATAACCGTCGCGTTGGCGACAGGTTCGTTATCAAGGGTGATGACTCCTTGAACTGGAATCGTTGGAGAGCGACCTGGAATCGTACTGGGACTTCCGGAGTAGCAACCTAACGAAGGGAGCCCCAAAAACAGTCCGAGAAGTAACAGATACCGAGTCATCCTTATTCGCTTCCTGGTGTGTATTCGCCGCCGCTCTTGCTGCCCATCGAGCCCCAGACACCGTAAGGACTTGGACCTGACGCAACAGGTTCAGCCCCTTGGTTGCCGGCATCGATCGTTTCCGTGATAAACCGAACCGAACCATCCGCGAACGTTGCCATGACACCGCCAGGGTGATAGCTCGAAGCCGTATAAAAACCGTCCTGAGCATCATGATTTGCGAATGCACATTGAGGACGATTGGGGGGAAGGCAGGTATTCATTGCACTGAATGCTGAACCACCATCGGTCCAACGGCTGCCTGGCGCACTGACCGCATGTTCGTAGCCACTGAACGGATCGAATGTCAACGCACACTCCGCTGGCGTCGCAGGATCGCTGCCATAGTTTACGTTGAAAATATCTCGGCTACTCGTGGGCAAGCCATGTTCCGAGAGTGCCAACGTATTGCTTGTACCGTCGGTGATGTCGGAAATCTTAGTGTGTTTGACCAGCCCGAAAATGCCTCGTGGATCGAGCGATTCCGTATCGGTCGAATCGCCTGCACAGAAGGTGTAGTTGGAGTCGGCAATGGCGTCGTTGGACATATGTGGGGGACTGGAAGGACAAAGCAGCGAGGAAAAGCTGGTTTGCCATGGCTGCCAATCATCCCAAGGCGTCTTCGACTGGCCGTTGGATTGAACTTCGTTAGCAACCGCGTTTTGTTCTAAGTAAGGAAGCAAAGCAACAAAGCCCGAAAGCCGTTGGTAAGGGGCAATCGTTCCGCCGTTATGTTGGTGCCGGCCATATCCCCCTTCGCGATAAGGGAATACCAAATGCGTGTCGTGATAAACGTGCAGTGCAATTCCCAACTGCTTCATATTGTTGGTGCACGCCATCCGGCGCGAAGTTTCACGTGCTTGTTGCACAGCCGGCAGTAGCAAGGCAACCAAAACACCAATGACGGCCAGCACGACTAAGAGTTCGACCAGTGAAAAACCACCTCGTGTGGAACGGGTCATCGTCAAAATAAAACTCCGGCAAAAAGCTTTGACAGAAACAAGGATCTCAAATTGCTCTGCTACCTAGCTAATCAAACCGCGTTCCAATTGAGCTGCTTGTCGCCGCAGAGAGGATGCGGTTACCCGGCTTGGGATTGCGCTTAATTAGACAAGCGGGATTTCTATTCCTTAATTCCATCTACAAGGGAGAATCCGCGCCCTCGTGATCGCCTCAGTTTCTCGAGAAATAAAACCGGCCGTTTCGATCGTGAAATCAGCGTCTACCCTAAAGGAGTGGCAATTGCCATCTCCTTGGGCGAGTGTGCAGGGGCTTGCCTAATCGATGTGCTAATGCGTTTGCCAGAAAGCACTTTTAAGAAATCGCAGATTTTGAAGATGGCAAGCGATTGGAGGCTAAGCCGGCAATTGAATGAGATCTTTAGATATCTGGAGAAGGTCTGGTTTGTTGATCTCAGGCGTCTCGGCCAAGGGGAAGAGTTGAGCCCCTGGTCGAGAAATAAACGCGGCTCGCCAACCGGCCCAAAGGGCTCCCGCAACGTCCCAGCCGTGGGCGGCGACCAGCATGCACTGTGAAGGATCGACCTCCATCTTTCGCGCTGCCCATTTGTAGGCATGGGTATGTGGCTTGAACATCTGAATGTCTTCGATGCTCAAACGCTTCTCAAAGAAGTGCGTGAGTCCGGCGTTCTCCATCTGCGCAGTGACACCACTGTTGGAAGAGTTCGTCAGCGTGACCATTCGGAAACCGGCCTCTTTCAGCGCTTTCAACGCAGGCGCGACATCAGGATGGGGAGGTAGCGAACGAATGGGCGCGATCGCCGCTTTGGCGTCTGCTTCACTCAGTTCGATGCCGTTGTTCTTCGCGACCATTTGCAGAGCCGCGGCACCAATCACACCGAAATCTTGATACTGATCGGCGACCGTTGAAACCAGCGAGTAATGAAGCATCGTCGAGAACCAAAGTGGCAGGAGCTCGGTGCGACCCTGAAGCGCATCGCCAACCGACTTCTTCATCGCCGTAAGATCGAGCAGTGATTCGTTCACGTCAAAAAAGAGTATTTCAGGGCGTTTCATGGTTTCACCTGGGGTGGTGGGTTGAGCGGCAGTCGACGTGTGGGTAGCCATTAAAGTGGCTGCGGCACCACCAGCGGCAAGACCGAAGAATTGTCGACGAGCATGGGTTTCGGGCTTCGCGTTCTGACTGTTTGGTTCCAGATTGGACATCATTGATTACTTCAGGATTAAACATCGAAACTAAGGATCACTACAATCTTTCGATGCGCGGAGAGGTCTACGGTTTCGTTAATTTGACATTATTTGGCTGTCCAGAGTGCCGATGGCTATTCTGGCCAAAGGGTAGCATTGGCTTCCGGCAGACGATTAGAATAGGCAAGCCTCGCCGGACGGCGAGCTGCCGAGTGCCTTATCTGGTAAGGGTTTGCCACGAATGTATCTTCTCGAGAATCCGGTCCTTCAGCGCGAACTGTTAGTGAACTTGCGTACGGCAAGAGCATTCTTGTTGTTGCTTGCTTACCAGATGTTGTTGGCCGCGATTGTCTACTTTGCGTGGCCTCAGGTCGAACGACTCGATCTTTCGACCGATCAGGAAGCAGCACGGCGATTGTTCGATTTGTTTTTTCTCGGACAATTTGTATTGGCATCGCTGATGGCGCCGAGCTTCGCCTCCGGAACGCTCACCGGCGAGAAAGAACGAAAAACCTATGAAATGCTCTTGGCGAGTCCACTCAAGCCTGGGGCGATTGTCATCGGCAAACTTCTCGCATCGCTCGCTCACTTGGCATTGCTGATTTTCACATCGCTTCCGATCGTGATGTTGTGTTTGCCGCTGGGTGGTGTTTCGCTGTACGAATTGCTCGCAGCGTATGCTATTTTGATGGTGGCTGTGGCGACGTTCGGCATGATCAGCGTGGCGTGCAGCAGCTTTTTTGCGAGGACATCCTCTTCGCTCGTTGTTTCCTACTTGCTGATTCTTCCCATCGCCCTGGCTGGTGCGTTTGTCTGGCAGATGCTCGGCGAGAACGGCGGACTGCGTCTGATCGTTCTGTTGATGACTGTGCCTGCGGCAGCTGCGGCAACGATCTTATTGCTGTCTCTCTATACTGCTCGCACGCTCCTTTATCCGCACGACGTCGGTAGTGAAGGGAAGGATGTCGTCGACTTAGAGAAAGAGGCTCGAGAAGCGGTCGGCTTGGTGATTCAGCGCGATCAGTTTCCTGATCGTCTCTTCGCTCCGCCGAAACGCACCCAGCTGCTCGACGACAACAAGAACCCGGTTTATGACAAGGAAATCCACAGCGAGATTTTCGCTCAAGGAACGTTGATGCTGCGGCTGGTGATCCAGATCAGCATGTTCCTGGCAATTCCTTTGATGGCCGTTTGCCTGTATTTCAAGCCACAGTACGCGCCGCTTTACATGGCGTATGTGATTCTGTTCAACATCTTGGTTGGCCCCGTGTTCTCGGCCGGTAGTATCACATCGGAACGTGAACGCGAAACGCTCGACCTGCTTTTGACGACCGAGATTTCGCCTTGGCAGATTCTATCCGGGAAGCTGGTCGCAGGGTTTCGTGTCTCCAGCGTATTGACCGGTTTTCTGCTATGGCCGCTGCTGTTGGCTTGCGTGATGGTGCCGTATTACTGGACCAACTGGATATCGGTGTTAGCTTATCTCTCGGTGATCTTGATCACTTGCATCACTACGTCGATGTTGGCACTGTTTTGCTCGGTGTTGTTCCGAAAAACATCGCACAGCCTGATGTGTACCTACTTGGTGATTATCGCACTGTTTTGCGGCACATTGGCGTTCGATTACTTTGCTCAACTGGCATTTACGCCAGCGGCTGAGACTGCCGTGGTAGATTATACATCGGCTTCTACGGCCGATCCGGAGCCACCTCCGATTACCGTCGTGGCCGAGTTCTCGCGTCAGTTAACCCTGATCAGTCCCTTTTCTGCATTGTGGGACGTTCCGCTGAAAGTTGATTTGGACGGTGCGACTGACAACCCCGGCGATTGGTTCCGCTTCGGTATCTTTATGGGGTTAGCGGTCGGTCTTAACGCTATTATGTTCGGCGTGATGGTGTGGCTCTTCCGAACGCGTTGGCGCGTCTCGTACTAAATAAAAAAAGCGTGCTGCAATTCGTTGATTGCGGCACGCTCGATGTCTTCAGAGATTCTCTACTGTCTTAGAAGGGCGACTTGTTCAAAGGCTCTCGTCCGGCCGCCATTCGCAGCGGACCGACGATGCTGCCGAGCAGGTCATCCATCGTATCGGTTGGATCTTTTACGATAACGACACGGTCGCCTGGGCGTAATTGGTAGTCGTACTCGAAGGGTATCTGCTCGCTTCGGTGATCATATTGCGAGACCAACTTCTGCGGCTGAGCACCGGGATGTTGGGGAAGTCGTGAGATCGCAATATGAAAGCGATCATACTTCTCATTGGCTTGGGTCTGCTGAACAGCTGCTTGTAGCGTTGGAGCAGACGACAGCGGAATACGCTGCGTTGTCGACGCTTCGCCTGGGGCCTGGAATTCGACCAAGATCATCGGTTGATTCGGAGGACCTGCGGCTTGGTTTGGTGTCGCTACGGCGTCAGTTTTCGGCACCATGCTGCAGCCGCTGCCGAGCAAAATGATGGCCAGGACCGGAAGCGTAAACAGGGGAAGTTGTTGGTTCATCCTCACCATCCGTTGTGAAGTGAGTGAGCGGGGGAGTGATTGAGCGGCGATTTCTTGCGCACGGTCTCATTCAGCGATATCGGTTGAAGAGATCCCCGGGGTTGAGTTGATCTGCGCGAAAATTCCGATTAGTTAAGTTGGGCAGCTTATTTCAAGCTAGCAGCGAGACTTCTCCTCAATCGCCTGCCCCGTCTGGGGGCAAAACAGTTGCAATCCATGCAACAGATGCTGTCGTTACTATCGTCAAGATTAACGATTGAGTGACCCGTATGTCCGGCAAAGTTCATCTGCAACTTGACATGATTATTCCACCGATAACGTTTCTGGCGGTTATCTCCTTGGGAGGTGAACTATCTCAAAGTAAAAGGTTAGCTTGCGAATGGTTATTCGAAAATCACGATCGAAAAGCAAGATCCCAGTTATCATTGGCAAGCTGGTGATTGGCGCAGTAGCGACAGCCACAATCGGGCTCACAGGGTGCTTGGTCGGACCAGACCATATCGATCCAGGGGCTCCATTTCAGTGCGAATGGATTCCACCACTACCGCCCGGGGTAAGTCAGTCGCCTAACGACTCGATCGCCTGGTGGACGAAGTTCGACGATCCTGTGCTGACAAGCATGATTGTTCGTACTGCCCAACAGAACCTGACATTGGGACAAGCGGCCGAACGAATTGCCGAAGCCCGAGCGTTACGAGGGATCGTCCGTGGTGACTTGTTCCCCGATATCGATGGCATCGGTAGCTACACTCGGCGTAAGACCTCGGGAAGTGGTAATAGCTTCGGTCTCTCGAACTTCAATCCGCCTCCGTTCAATTTCTGGTCGGCTGGTTTCGATGCGACGTGGGAAGTCGACATCTTCGGTGGCGTACGTCGTCGATTGCAAGCTGCCGATGCCGATGTTGACGTGGCGATCGAAGACCACAACGACTTGCTCGTCAGTTTGCAAGGTGAAGTCGGGGCCAACTATATCCAAGTCCGAACTTTGCAGCGTCGAATCGAATTCGTCGAACGCAATATTCAGCTCCAACGGCAATCGCTCAAGATTACCGAAGATCGCTTTGCGGCAGGTACGGTAAGTCAGCTCGACGTCGAACAGGCCAAGTCCAACTTGTACAGCACGGAAGCGGGACTTCCCCTCTTGCGACAAGAGATGGAATTGGCGTATCACCGACTGTCGGTGCTGATGGGCGAACCACCATCCGATTTGTCGAAAGAGATCACCCCGCAACAGCGATTCCCTTCGCTGCCCCAAGATATTGCTGTGGGGCTGCCGATCGAATTGATTCGTCAGCGGCCTGATATCCGCTCGGCCGAACGACAACTCGCCGCCCAGGCCGCACGCATCGGCGTGGCAGTTTCCGAGCTTTATCCTCGGTTCACGATTACGGGTACGTTCACCGTTGACACCACCAAATTCAATCGCTGGTTTACAACGGAAAGTATCGCCTATGCTGCAGGTCCGGCGATGCGTTGGCGTTTGCTCGACTTCGGTCGCGTTAGAAGCGATATCGAAGTTCAGCGTGCTCGCTGGCGAGGGTTGGTCTACAACTATCAGAACGAAGTGGTGACTGCCGCTCAGGAAGTGGAAGACGCCCTTTCGCAGTATCGCTACAGCATTCGTCGTGCGGAAAGCCTGCGAGAAGCCGCTTTGGCGGCTCGAGCAGCGGCTGAGATCTCCGAAGAGCAATACAAGGGTGGGATCATCCCGTTCCAGACGCTCTTGGACGCTCAGCGATTCCAGGCCGAACTCGACGACCAGGCAGCCAACGCCGAAGGGGATATTTACCTGGCCGTGGTTTCGCTATACAAGGCCCTCGGCGGTGGTTGGATCGATCCGTTTGCGGTCGCTCCTGACCCCACAGCGGTTCCTCCTGGCGAAGTGATTGAGCAACCCAATCCGGCGAATCCCAATGGGAACGGAGAAGACATCCCACTGGATGACAACTTAATTCCGAATATTCCCATTCCGGAAAATGCCCTAAGACCTGCCGACGCATTACCACCACCAACGGTTGATTAGTGCCAAGGTAGATTCGAGAAAGCAGCGATAAATCGAGAACGGGCGGTTAGGTGATTTTCACCGAACCGTCCGTTTTTGCGTTTCCCCAGGTTGTGAGTTGATGCCGGAATCCGTAGAATTTGCCCAACGTAAAACCAGCCAAATTCGCTAACTTTTTCTGGGATTCCATGGAGACGCCTGGTTTTCTCGAGCCCTTCAAGGGCCGCTGGACAAAGCGGCATTTGCTCGATTTGGAAAGTTTATCGTCGGACGAAATTACACTTCTTCTCGACGTTGCTCAAGCGTTCAAAGAATCCACCCAAGACTGCCGCAAAAAGCTTTCGGTCCTCGCCGGAAGAACGAGCGTCAATCTATTCTTTGAAGACTCAACGCGGACGCGAACCAGTTTTTCCTTAGCGGCGCGTCGCCTCGGGGCCGATGTTATCGAGTTCTCTGCGTCTAGCAGTAGTCTGTCCAAGGGCGAAACACTGCTCGACACCGCGAAGACGATTCAGTCGATGTGTATCGACACGCTGGTCTGCCGGCATAAAGCGCCTGGCACACCGCAAATGTTGGCTGAAAACCTCGATGTTGCAGTGATCAATGCCGGGGACGGCCCTCACGAACACCCCACGCAGGGCTTGTTAGACATCTTGACGATCCGTCAGCATCGCGGCGATCTGAACGGCAAGACGGTCGCGATGGTAGGCGACATTGCCCACAGCCGTACGGCACGCTCGAACATCTGGGGCCTGCAGAAACTTGGCGCTCACGTGATTGTTTGCGGCCCTTCCACATTGGTTTCACGCCGATGGGAAGAGTACGGCGTCGAGGTCTCGCACGATTTAGATGCGATACTGCCTCGCTGCGACGTGTTGAATTTGCTGCGAATCCAATTCGAGCGGCAGTACACTCGACCATTTCCCTCCGTTCGTGAATATGCGCTGTTGTATGCGATGGATCGCAAGCGAATGGAACGAGCCAAGTCTGACATTTTGATCATGGCGCCAGGACCGATCAATCGTGGCGTTGAGATCACGCCAGAGGTTGCCGACGGTGAGCACTCGGTGATTCTGCATCAAGTGAACAACGGGCTGGCTGTTCGGATGGCGGCGATGTGGCTCCTCAATGAAGGTCGAGCCCAGTAAGTCGGACTCGTTGATTGAATCTTACCCCTCGTTTCCGTCGGAAATCGACACGGGACCGGACGAATTAAAATGCTACGAACGTTGATTCAAAACGGTCGGGTAATCGACCCAAGCCAAAACATCGATCGCGTTACGAATCTGTTGATTGAAGAGGGGCGGATCGCCGGCATCGATGTGGCCCCAACCGACGAGATGAAGGTAATCGATGCTTCCGGCAAACTGGTCGTGCCGGGGTTGATTGATTTGCACGTACAAATCCGTGAGCCTGGATTCGAAGAAGACGAAACCATTGAATCGGCGGCATACGCGGCGCTTGCCGGCGGCTTCACCTCGATTGCGGCAATCAGCGAAACGAATCCACCTGTCGACAGCGCAGCAGCGGTGACTTATCTCGGCCGGCAGGCTTCCGAAGCGGATCACTGCAATGTCTATCCTGTCGCATGCGTCAGTAGTGAGCGACAAGGGGAAGAGATGGCGGAGATCGGCATCTTGCACAACGCAGGTGCGATCGCCTTCAGCGACGGTCAACGTCCAGTTTCAAATCCAGAACTGCTTCGTCGGGCCTTGGAGTACACACTAATGTTTGGCCGCCCGGTGCTAAATCGCCCGGAAATGGTCGAGCTTTCTCGCGATGGCGTGATGCATGATGGTAAAGTGAGCACCGTACTAGGGCTTGCTCCGATGCCTGCCGAAGCCGAAGACGTGATGGCGGCTCGTGATATTCGTATTTGTGAAGCGACCGGGGGAAAGCTGCATCTCTTGGCGATCTCGTGTAGCGGAACTGTCGAGATCCTTCGTCGTGCCAAGGTACGAAACGTTAGTGTGACGGCAAGTATTTGCGCATATCAGTTCGCCATGACCGATGATGCGATGCGCGGGTTTCATACCAGTTTGAAATTGAATCCGCCCCTGCGTTCGCAAGATCATATGGACGCGTGCATTGCCGGACTTCGGGATGGAACGATTGACGTTATTGCCAGTGGACACGCCCCGCGTTCTTCTGAAAAGAAGATGTGTGCGATTACGGAAGCTCCCTTCGGAATGGTTGGGCTTGAGACGGCCCTTGGGCTAGTAAGTACGCATTTGGTTCACACCGGCAAAGTCGAATGGCCGACGATCATTCGGGCGATGTCGACCAATGCCGCGAAGGTTCTAGGCGTCGAAAAGGGAACTCTCAAGTCAGGCGCGGATGCGGACATCACCATCATTGATCCGGAGCATGCCTGGACAGTCGATACCTCTTCGTACCGCTCGAAGAGCTTCAATTGCCCGCTGAATGGTGTAGCACTGAAGGGGCGGGCCGTCGAAACGATCGTAGGCGGGATCACGAAGTTTCGTTACGATGAGGCGTAACGCACCGAGTCGTGCTCGCAACTACGTTCCTTCAGCAGCTGAGAATTTTCTGCTGCCATGCCGCTGATCATTGATGGATACAATCTGCTTTTCGCGGCCGGGCTCGTCGGTTCTGTCGATGGCGAGGGCTCCTTTGAAGGGGAACGCCGTGCATTACTGGATGCCTTACTCTCAGTAATCGATCCAAAAGAATTGACGCAGACCGTCGTGGTGTTCGATTCGGCCAAAGCACCGCCAGGATTGCCGCGAATCTATAACCACCAACAGATCACGGTTCGATTCGCAACCGGCTACGCCGACGCGGACGAGATGATCGAAGAGTTAGTCCGCGATCATCATGCCCCCAAGCGATTGACGGTCGTTTCCAGTGATCATCGCGTTCAACGCGCCGCGAAGCGAAGAAAAGCCAAGGCGATCGATAGCGACAGCTGGTATCGCCTGATGAGGCAAACACGTCAGCGGCGTCAGCAACTCGAGGCCAAAAAACCTCCGCCTCCTAAGCAGCCGAAGATGCCTTCTTTGCCTGACACGGAAGTGAATCAGTGGATGGAATTCTTCGGGGACATTGATTTCGATGAATTGACTCCGCCGGAGTTCATTGCTCCTAAATCATCGCCACCATCTGGTAACTCCGTTGAAGAACCTGAGTCGGCCCCTCCTAAGAAAAAGTCGTCGAAGCCTCAACCTACAGAGCCGACGCCTCGGGTTTTCACCGACGACTATTTGAAGAAGATCGCCGAAGAGTTTTTCGGGCCAGATCCGTAACGCGGGCCAAGTAATTCTCGCTCCGCTTCCTCGACGAGGCGATCTTGGTTGCTTGCTGCGGATACGCAGTTTTGGCGTTGCACAAATTGGGCAATCGCGTCGCGTTAATTCTATGCATTCTTCGCGATTCACCGGCGATTGGCATCCCGGCTTCTTAGGCGAATTGCCGGCGACCTGCGGAACTTCCGCATTGCTCCGGAAGACGTGACAGCATGGTGAAATCACGAGTAGGAAATTTAATCTTGGTGACGATTGAAATACCACGATGGTGCAATTAGGCTTTCCCCCGTAGGTGGATTGCTGCCGCAATGATGAGGCGGCCCCTTTTAGGCAGGATTTTGGAAACGATTTGTTGAGCAAGTCGGCGTCTTTTTCTGTGGATCGTGATTGGCGGGAAGCGTGATCAGGATCGTTCATTAGGTAGGACGCGTCACGCTCTCTCAAAGATACATTCCCATCTTCAACCGCATCATCGAGGTGCTATTCATGTTTGTTCGCACGTTCGGCGTGGCAGCGATTCTCGCAGCCGTACTTTGTTTGTTGGTGCCGGAAAATTCATTCGCTCAAGGGCGTCGGCTGATCACCGGTGTCGTTACTGCCGGAGACATGCCACTGGAAAATGTTCACGTCGAACTCTTTTCGGCCGGTTGGGGGCGAGCCCATCTGCTGGATGCAGGGACTACCGATGAGGACGGTATCTTTAGCGTCAACTATCGTCGAGCGAGTTACAAAGACTTGTTGTATGTCGTTGTTTCGGATGGTGCACCGGGGCAAAGCGAATTGGTTTTCGCGGCCACGCTAGGACAAGTGGGCAAAGATCTTTCTCAGGCAGTCGTCGTCAACGAGCTTACCACTGTGGCGACCGCGTTCGCCTGTGCCCAGTTTATTGATGGACATCAAATCTACGGATTCTCTCCTGGCTTAGACAATGCGTTTGCCACGACAACGAACCTGGTTGACGTGCAATCTGGGGAAGCAGGAGCAGTCGTTTCTAATCAGAACAACGGGAGTACGCTTCGGCAGTATCCACGAAGTACCCAAGCTCGTCAGCGAATGTATTCGCTGGCCAATATGCTTGTCGCATGTGCGACCGATGGTTCCGGTGCCGCTTGTGACGCCTTGTTCGCGCTGACCACTCCTGTCGGAGCCCCGGCGCCGACAAACACATTTGAGGCGATTCATAACATCGCCCGAAACCCGGCAACGTTCGATAACGATTCGCTGTTGCTGTTGGCTCAAACCGCTCCGCTTTATCGACCGATGCTGTTGCGGGCACCGGAAGCATGGATTCTGATGCTCCACTTCACCGAAGGTGGCTTCAACGCTCCGGGACGAACGGCGTTTGACTCTAAAGGGAACGTGTGGGTCAACAATAACTTCAACAACTCGCCACCCGATGTCGATCCAGGAGAGCAACTCACTGTCCTGAGCCCGACAGGCGAACCAATTCTCGGCAGCCCCATTATCAACCCGCTTCTTAGTGGATCGGGCTACGGCATTTCGATCGATCAATCGGACAATTGCTGGATCTCGAACTTTGGGAACGGCGATATCGTTTCGTTCAATTCGCGGGGGCGTTTCCGCAGCTACATTCCATCCACGGTCTACGACGAAGATCCTCCTGTAAAAGCAATGGGGACGGCAATCGATCAGGATGGCAATCTGTGGGTTACGAACATGGGCGACTCGAGTGATCCGCTTTCCAACGGTTCGATCACTGTCTTTATTAAAGGGAATCGCCGAAATTCGATTACCTTTCCCGAAGGCAAAAATGATGGGCTGATTGTTCGCAAGCCGTTTAGTGTGGCAATCGACGCTCGCGGTAGAGCGTGGGTTGCCAACTCGGGCTTTGCCCCGATCGGTGTCGGCAACGTGGCCGTCTTGAAGCTGAATAACCGAGGCAAGATCAAAGTCGTCGCCCAGATCGATTCGCCAGGTCTTGGACAAGCTCCTGATACCAATTTGCTTCGTAAGTATGGCGATTTCTCATCACCGAAGACGATTGCGATCGATCAGAAGGGAAATGGGTGGATCAGCAATTTCGAGTCGAATAAAGTCACCTTCATCGATCGTCGCACTTTTGAGGCAACCGACTTTGAAGCCGATCCGAGCACGCATGGTTGGGGACTTGCGGTTGATGGAAGCAATCAAATTTGGGTCGCCAGTTTCACCAACGACCCGAGCTCCAGTCCAAACGCCGCGATGGCTCCTCCTAGGATTTCGGTCATGCAGGGCAAGGGGCGAGATCGAGGTGAGTTGCTGTTTAGCTTCTCCAATCCTTCGTTCCAGCACATCACAGGTTTGCAGATCGACGCTTCGGGTAATGTTTGGATTTGTAACAACTGGACGCTCGACTCGACGAAACAGGACGTCATCGGTGGCGATGGTCTCGTGCAATTTATCGGAGTTGCGACGCCTGTTAAAACGCCACTTATCGGTCCCCCAGAAAACCCAGAGTTCTATCACCCACGCTTTGGCTTCGACGAGTTTGGCCCAAGCAAGTGGTTCCCGTTTGATCCATGGTGGTTCTTCTGGTAACTAATAAAAAAAGGGCAACGCCTTTTGGTGTTGCCCTTTTTTATTTCGAAGTGTCGCGGCGTACATTTACGAATGTCGTAGCGCTTTGTCGGAAATATCCTTGCGGCACCAGGCACCATCCCAGCGGATACATTTGACGGCCGTATAGGCCTTCAGCTTGGCGGCCGAAATGGTATCGCCGATTGCGGTCACGCCCAGCACGCGACCACCATTGGTAACCACCTGATCGCCTTCCATTTTGGTGCCTGCGTGGAATACTTTTACGTCTTCTAGCTTTGCTGCTTCCTCCAAGCCACGGATAGGCTTGCCTTTTTCGTAGCTGCCGGGGTAGCCCTCGGAGGCCATCACGACACAAACGGAGGGACGTGTATCCCATTCCGGAGGATCGATCGAATCGAGTCGCCCTTCGGCACAAGCTTCCAGGATGTCGACCAAGTCCGACTTCAGACGCATCAAGATCGGTTGGCATTCCGGGTCGCCAAAGCGAACGTTGTACTCCAGGACCTTCGGGCCCTGGTTGGTCATCATCAGTCCGGCGTAGAGGACACCTTGGAATGGGTTTCGGGCCCGCTTCATACCGTGGACGGTCGGAACGAGTACCTTCTCCTGGACCATCTGCATGACCTGAGGCGTGACTAGCGGGGTAGGGGAGTAGGCTCCCATGCCGCCGGTGTTTGGTCCTTGGTCGTCGTCGTAGGCAGGCTTATGATCTTGAGCCGGTGGAAGTGTCAGGATGGTTTTTCCATCGGTGATTGCCAGCACACTGGCCTCTTCGCCATCGAGACGTTCTTCGATGATGATTTGTGCGCCGGCGTCACCGAAGACGCGTTGACGACCAATTTGATCGATCGCTTCCAAAGCCTCTTCCGCGGTATCGCAAACGGTAACCCCTTTGCCGGCAGCAAGTCCATCTGCTTTAACGACCACGTTGACATCTTCCCCTTCGTGTGGGAAGCGGTCCTTGATGTACCGTGCCGCCGCATCTGCTTCACGGAAGACGCGATAGTCGGCTGTCGGAACGTCAGCGCTACGGAGGGTCTGCTTGCAGAAAGATTTACTGCCTTCCAGTTGGGCGGCGGCTTTGTTGGGGCCGAAGATCGTGAGTCCTTGTTCCTTGAAGTAGTCGACGGCACCAGCAACAAGAGGTGCTTCAGGGCCAACTACCGTTAAGCCAACGTCATTCCGTTTGGCGAAGGAAACGAGTTCCGCAAAGTCGGTTTCCGGAATGGGGACGTTTTCCGCATCGATTTGGGTGCCAGCGTTTCCTGGAGCGACAAAAACGTTTCGCACGCGGGAACTCTGTGACAACTTCCAAGCTAACGCGTGCTCGCGTCCACCAGAACCAAGGACCAATACGTTCATAACATCGCTGCCGGGATGAAGGCGCTAAAACAATCAAAAAGGACAATCACGCAGTGTAGCAAATTCGGAGTGTTTCGCTCACCACCTGGGTGAAATCAGACATCTTGGTTGAAATCGGACAATTGCCGAATAATTTGCGGCAAGTTTGGCCAAAAAGTGACGGTATATGGAAGATCTTTAGGCTTGTTCCAGGCGATGCGTCTGGTAAAACAGGCAAACTGCGAAGAAGTCCCACCTATCCGCCGTTTTGCGGTGCCTGCCACTGTTGGCTGTTAGCAGATCTCCCTGCTTTTGAGAACTTTTACACACGTTTGAAACCATCTCCAAGGGGGTGGAATTGATGTCGTAAGAGTCGTAAATTAAACAGATTGCGCTCCCCTCATTCGGGTGCGACAGAAAACTCAGGCACACGAGCAGTAGATGTTTATAATGTGGAGTGGAATAAGACGTCCCCCCGGGCGTTGGACTCCCTATGCTCTTCGTGGCCTTCCTAAACAAATCTCCCACCTGAGAGAAGAGTCCGACTAAGGAGTTACTAATGAAGAAGACACAACTTGGATTGATGATCTTGGCTGTACTGGGTGTATGCGTTCAAAACGCTGTCGCTCAGGAATGGGGCACCGTTACCGGTCGCTTTGTTGTCGATGGCGACGTCAAGGCTTTGCCTCCGATGAACGTGACCAAGGATGCAGAGTTCTGCGGCCCTAACTTGCCAGACCCTTCGATCGAAGTCGGTGCTGATAACGGCTTGAAGAATGTTGCGATCTGGCTTTATCTCGATCGCGGCGCTAAGGCCCCTGAGGTTCATCCTGAATACGAAGCTGCTGCGAAAAAGCCTGTGGTGATCGACAACAAGGCTTGTCTTTACGCACCTCACATTGCCACGGTAATGGTCGGACAGCCTGTTGAATTTAAGAATTCGGATCCGATCCCCCACAACTTCAAAGTTGAAGGTTTCGCCAACGCTGGCATGAATAATCTTGTTCCTGTTGGTGGTGTTTACGAGCACAAGTTTGACAGCGAAGAGCGTTACCCGATGAACGCCAGCTGCTCGATCCATCCTTGGATGTCAGCCAAGATTGTCGTTCGCGAATTGCCTTACATGGCAGTGACTGCAGAAGATGGTTCGTTCGAGATCAAGAACCTGCCGGTTGGCGAACACAAGCTGCAAATCTGGCACGAAGTTCCTGGCACCATCAAGGAAATGACCGTTGGTGGTAAGAAGGTCAAGGATCGTAAAGGCTTGCTCGAAATCACCGTGAAAGCAGGCGACAACGACCTGGGTGATATCGCTGTCGACGGTGGCGACTTGAAGTAACGCGACCCGTCTGGGGTGCCTTGCAATGAAGACGGTGTACGCCGCACTGCTAACGCTGATCGTCCTGGGCTTTGTTGCCCAGGACGCTTTTGCGCAGCAGTGGGGAACCATTACCGGTCGCTTTGTTGTGAAAGGGCAGCCAGCCGCATTGCCAGCGTTAGCCGTACCACGTCGTGTCGCCGCAATTTGCGCTGATCCGCTGGTCGATCCACGCTTACGTATTGGGAAAAATGACGGTTTAAAAGATGTCGCGGTTTGGCTCTACGTCGATCGTGGTCAGGCAACTCCTAAACCGCATTCGATGTATGACACGCTGAATAAAACGCCTGTCGAGATAGCGAGCGAAGGCTGTTTGTTCAAACCGCAAATCAGCATGGTGCAGACTGGCCAAGCGGTCGGATTTGTGAATGCTGACCCGGTTTTGCACAACTTCAACATCGCAGGATTTGCGAATGCGGCATTCAACTTTTTGTTGAAGCCTGGCGAAAAGCGAAGTCGGGTTTTTACCGTGGAAGAGCGTTATCCGATGGATGTCATGAATGGGATTTTTCCCTGGATGACGGCCAGCATCATTGTCCGTGAATCACCTTACATGGCAGTTTCCGGCGAAGAGGGTAATTTCACCATCGAAAACCTGCCGGTGGGGACGCACAAGTTCCAAGTCTGGCACAAACTCCCAGGAACTATTGACCGAATGGAGATTGGGGGAGAAGTTTCCAAAGATCGCAAGGGAATCGTAGAGGTTACCGTTCGCCCAGGGAAAAACGATTTGGGCGAGATCATCATCGATGCAGATCTTTTGAAGTAGAAGTCGTACATTTTTTTGAACGCGGCGTTTCGGTTGGTCCGCGTTTGTTTATTTCGAGACCGAGTGATCGGTTCTCCTAGTGGAAGAGCACGGGACAAGACCGTTCAATTTCCTGTTAATTTCAAATGGCAGCAGGCAGTCGCGAGACCGCGGCGGCAAACTGGAACACACAATGCGAATTAGCCAAGCCCCTGAGTTTGGCGGGCATCACTGGGCGGGAGGCCTGGTATTGGCCGCACTGGTTGGGGTGATCGTCGGATGCTCTTCGGAGCCAGCACAATTCGAGCTAAATCGGATCGCGATGCGCAAGACGGAAGTCTCGCTTGGAGCAACGCTCGATCAGAAATACCAAATTGATCCGATTGCCAAAATCTTAGACGAATCGTTCGGCACGCCTGACGAGCCTATCGTGCCTGAAGTGCCGGATGTGGAAGAGGTGATGGATCTCGACCATCTGAAGATGGCAGCTGGCCCATATGGCAGCGATGAAGATGGAACACCTCGCGGTCTCTACCGCCAACACTGTGTTCATTGCCACGGTATCTCTGGCGATGGTGCTGGTCCAACGGCCGCCTTTTTGAATCCTTATCCACGAAACTTCCGCAATGGAAAATACAAGTGGAAGTCGACGAAGACCGGCTCGCCTCCGACCCATGACGATTTGAAGCGAGTCTTGGTCAACGGTGTTCCTGGGACGGCGATGCCTAGTTTTGCCTTGCTGCCGGAAGAGGAAATCGAAGCCCTCGTTCAGTACGTGAAGTATCTCTCGATTCGAGGCGAACTCGAGCGAAATCTGCTGCTCGAATTTTCTGATCTCGATACGTCTGTCGTGAAGCCAACTGACAGACGGAGCCAGGAAGAGCAAGAGTATGTCGACAGTCTGACTCCGGAAGATATTCAGGAGGAAAAAGAAGATCTCGACGCGGCGATTGAAGAATTGACCGATCCTGTGGTCGTTCAAGAAGATTTCCTGGCTCCGATCGTCGAAAGCTGGGCTTTTGCTTACGAGAACGTGACCGAAGTGCCAGCGAAGCCAGAAACCGAGTTGCAGGAATCGTTGGCCGCAGGTCGCGATCTCTTTTTCAACAAAGGGGGCTGTGCGACATGCCATGGGCAATCGGCTGTCGGCGACGGACAAACGGCGGAAATGTTCTACGACGACTGGACGGAAGAATATTTCGATCCGAAAGCTCCTGAGAACTTGGATCAGTTTATGGCGTTAGGGGCACTACCGCCCCGGAAGCTCGATCCGCGTAACTTGCGACTCGGCAACTTCCGTGGTGGTCGACGTCCGGTAGACGTGTACTGGCGAATCCGAAACGGGATTGAAGGGGCGAAGATGCCGGCTGCTCAGCAGCTTTCCGAAGAGGAAATCTGGCACGTTGTCGACTACGTCCGCAAGGGATTGCCGTATGACAGCTTGAGCCAACCGCCGGAGCACGAACAAGAGAACGTCCGGGTACGAAACTAACAACGCGAACATCGATGGATGCCAGGTGATTTTTGATCGCCCCTGGCAAATGACAGCCACGGCTGGAAGTAGGAGAGTCCCTGGTGGGAAGATTCTGGAGTCTGATATTTCTCAGCATCCCAATCTTGGGCGTCGCACTTTTTGTGTGGTCCGCCATGGGTTGGTATCCGCTGCAAGGGCACTGGTTCCCAGAGTTGGTTGTTGCTGATCACAGCATCGATCATCTCTTCTATTTCATCCTGTGGCTTACCGGGATTGTGTTCGTTGGGACGGGGCTTTTGTTGTTTTGGTTTTTGTGGAAGTACGACGAAAAACAGAACGATGGTCCGGTGGTCTACTCGCACGGAAGTCACTTTTTGGAAGTGATTTGGTCGGTCATTCCAGCCGTCATCCTGCTTTTTCTGGCCATCTATCAAATGGATGCCTGGGCAGGGGCACGTATGCGACGTCCGACGTTGGAAAACGGTCAGCCGAAGCCACCGATCGCTCGTGTGACCGGGCGTCAATTTGAATGGAAGATTCAATATCCCGGCGACGATCAGAAGTTTGATACTCCGGACGACATTTACCTGACGAACGACTTGCATGTTCCACGCGACGAGGAAGTCGTTCTGGAGATCACAAGCGAAGATGTTCTGCACAGTTTCTTTCTACCGAACTTCCGAGAGAAACAGGATGTCGTGCCTGGCATGAAGCAGTTTGTTTGGTTCAAGCCAGTAAAAGATGGAAAGTACGATATCGTTTGTGCAGAACTTTGTGGCTGGGGGCACTACAAGATGAAGGGCCAAGTCACTGTCGAGTCGGCAAGCGATTTCAAGGCATGGCTGAAGAAAGCCTACGAAGAACAAGAGTTGTCCGAGTATTCGCTGGCTGAGGCAGAGTAAGAAACGATGAGCAGCATCACTGCGGATGGGCACGCAACTTCAGCCCAATCAAGAAGCGAATTTGGTGTCGGCGAGTTTCTGTCGACCTATGTATTCTCGCGCGATCATAAAGTGATCGGTTTGCAGTTTTTGTTTTCTACCCTGCTGTGGTTCCTCGTCGGCGGATTGCTGGCGATCGGCATCCGCTGGCAACTGGCGTGGCCGTGGAGCGATATGCCGGTGATCGGCAAGATGCTCTTTTCCGCCGAGGGAGGACAGATCTCGCCTGAGTTCTACACAATGCTTTTCACCATGCATGCCACGGTGATGATCTTCCTGGTGATCATTCCGATCCTGGCTGGCGCGTTCGGGAACTTTCTGATACCGCTGATGATCGGTGCGGATGACATGGCTTTTCCGACGCTCAATATGTTGAGCTACTGGATCATGTGGCCGGCGTTTTTCCTGTTCGGCGGAAGCTTCTTTGCCGCAGGGAATGGTGCATCTAGCGGTTGGACGAGTTATCCAACGCTTTCCGCGATTCCGGAGTCCGCACCAGGTAGTGGCGACGCGCAAACGTTATGGCTGCTTGGGGTGACTTGCGTTGGTATCAGTTCGATGATGGGCTCGGTCAATTACATGACCACGATCATTCAGATGCGTGCCCCAGGTATGACAATGTTCCGCTTGCCCATGACGATCTGGGGCATGTTCATCACGGCACTGCTGCAAGCTTTTGCATTGCCGGTGCTGACTGCCGCCGGGTTCATGCAATTGTTGGATCGAACCGCCGGAACTGGCTTCTTCATTCCGGAAGGCCTGGTGGTGAACAACTCGGAGATGGCCGCCGGGGGTGGGCAGCCGCTGTTATGGCAGCACTTGTTCTGGTTTTATTCGCATCCCGCTGTGTACATCATGATTTTACCGGCAATGGGGATGGTCTCCGATATTCTGGCCTGCTTCGCACGTAAGCCGCTGTTTGGTTACAAGCCGATGGTTTACTCCGTTTGCGGTATCGCCGGACTCGGCTTCATTGTTTGGGGCCATCATATGTTTGTCTCCGGAATGAACGCCGGGCTGGGCATGACATTTATGGTTGCCACCATGATGATTGCGTTGCCGAGTGCCGTGAAAACATTCAACTGGCTTGGGACGATCTACGGTGGAAAGATCCAGTTCACGACGCCAATGTTGTTTGCCCTTTCGTTTGTCTCGATGTTTGTCATCGGTGGCCTTTCCGGCATCTTCATGGCGGCAACACCGGTCGATATTTTCATCCACGATACCTACTTCATCGTGGCTCACTTCCACTATGTGTTGTTCGGTGGAACAGCGATGGCTGTGTTCGGGGCGATCTACTTCTGGTTCCCCAAAATGTTTGGCCGCATGATGAACGAACCACTCGGGAAGATCCACTTCCTGCTCACGTTCCTGTTTATGAACGGTACCTTCTTCACGATGCACATTCTCGGGGCAGTTGGTTTTCCCCGACGCCTGGCCGATCCTTACCATTACGAGACGTTCCGGCACTTGTTGCCGATGAATCAGTTCATGACGATTTGTGCCATCTTGATGGTCGCGTCTCAGATCTTCTTCGTTGTCAACTTCTTCTACAGTATTTTCTTCGGTCCCAAGGCTGGCCGAAATCCTTGGCACTGTAACGGTCTGGAGTGGCAAGCTCCCAGTCCACCGGGGCACGGCAATTTCGACTTCCAGCCGATCGTTTACCGCGGACCGTACGAATATGGTTCGCCGGAAGTTGATGAAGACTATTATCCTCAGACACAACCGCCCAACGAACGTGGCGATACGGACGAGCCACCCACCCTCGTCAATCATTAAGATTTATGCCTAGCCACCCACAGAACGAGTCTCTTTGGCCACATCGCCTGGCGATGCTGCTTGTGTGTGCCACCTTCCCGCTGATCTGGATCGGCGGCTTGGTGACCACGACGAAAAGCGGCATGGCGGTGCCGGATTGGCCGTCGACTTATGGATACAACATGTTTTTGTATCCATGGCAAACTTGGGTGTTTGGCCCTTACGATTTGTTTCTCGAACATGGACATCGCCTGCTGGCATCAACAGTCGGCTTGTTCTGTATTGTGTTCCTTGTGTTGGCCATTTGGCGAAAAGATAAAACGTTAATCACGCTCGGCGCAGTTGCGTTGGCGTTGGTCCTTTTTCAAGGCGTGTTGGGTGGCCTTCGCGTTGTCTGGGACAAGACGACGATTGCTCGTGTGCATGGCTGTGTCGGTCCATTGTTCTTCGGATATTTGATCTACTTGGAATGCTCTACTTCCAAGCGGTTTCGCTCTATGACGCGAATCGACTCGCCTCTCAGCGGTAGTTATCTGCGACTATCCATCGGTTTTGTTATTGTCGCGTTTCTGCAAATTGTGCTCGGTTCCCTGATACGCCACGTTCCTGTTGAAATGACACATGGGGCCTTTCGAGCATCGCTTTTGTTTCATGTCATCACGGCATTTCTGGTGATGCTCAGTTCTATCGCATTTTTTGTATTGGCGTTTCGAGACCGACAGGCGAACCGCAGTATTCGCTTCACTTCGGCCTTCGCTGTTTGGTTGATCGTGGCTCAGATCGCCTTGGGCATTGCTGCTTACACCGTGAAATATGGTTGGCCGACTTTCCTGCCAGGCGGGGTTTACTTCGCAGACTTTGTGGTGAAATGGGAAAGCGGATTGCAGTCAGTTATTGTGACTGGTCATGTGGCCGTTGGGTCCTTGATATTGGCCTGCAGCGTGATGCTTTTGGCCTATTGCATGCGATGCTATCCCATCGCGTTTGCTCGAACTAATTCTTCCTCCGCCGGGCTCAAGAATTCCCCGGGGCATGAGGTGATGGCATGAGTAGTGGCCCCGCCGCTTTAACCGAACGAAAGTCTCGTGTACGCCAGCAATTGAGCGACTACCTTGAGCTTACAAAACCCAAAATTGCGGTCTTGTTGCTGGTCTGTGTCGCGATTGCTGCCTATTGCGGAAGCAATGGCCAGCCGGACGTGGCGAAGCTTGTGCACGTAATCTTGGGAACAGCCCTTGTTGCGGCAAGCAGTTGCGTTTGGAATCAGTGTCTGGAAGCTCAAGTCGATCGCCGGATGAACCGGACTTCGCAGCGTCCGATTCCTAGCGGAAGAATGTCGCGGTACTCGAGTGCCATGTTCGGCACGTTGTTGGGATCGATCGGCGTTTCATATCTCCTGGCAACTGTCGGCGTGATGCCGGCGTTAATCGGCGCACTGACTTGGATCCTGTATGTGTTCATATACACTCCCATGAAACAGGTCACTCCCTGGAACACGACCGTCGGGGCGATTGCCGGAGCACTTCCCATGCTCATGGGTTGGCTCGCCGTCCGGCCGACGCTTGACCTTCAAGCGATCGCTCTGTTTTCGATTCTGTTCTTTTGGCAGTTTCCGCACTTTATGGCCATTGCTTGGCTTTATCGCGAAGACTACGCCCAAGGCGGAATGAAAATGTGGTCTGTCGTTGATCGAAGCGGCACCAAAGCTGGTATTCAGGCGGTCTCTGGAGCCATGGCGCTTTTGTTGGTAAGTATCGTTCCGGGGATTGGAGCGATCGCGTTGCCGAATGCTTGCTATATGTTGCTGTCGCTTTTAGGTGGCGTTTTTATGTTGGTTGCCTCGTGGCGATTCTTCATTAAGAGAGACGAAAAAACGGCTCGGCAGTTGTTGTTCGCTTCGTTGATTTACTTGCCGGTCCAGTTGGCACTGTTGGTTATTTTGCCGACCTCCGCTTAACGGAACTGTTTCCTCAAAGCCTAGACTGACATCGAATGTCCGATTCCCACAACGAACATCACGATCACATCCAGCTGGAATATCACCCGGCGTTGCCATTGTCGCTCGGTAAGCTGTGTCTGTGGTTGTTTCTTTCAACGGAAATCATGTTCTTCGCCGGTTTGATCGGCGCATACGTGGTGCTGAGGTTTGGTGCACCAACAGGTACATGGCCGACACCGCACGATGTTTATTTGAGTGAGCCGATCGGCGCATTTAACACCTTTGTGCTGATCTGTAGCAGCCTGTCGATTGTGCTCAGTCTTGAAGCGGCTCGACAAAATCAAAGTGCAACCGCCAAAAAGTGGTTGGTGCTGACGTTTGTGCTGGGAACTGTATTTCTAGGGGTGAAAGCTTACGAGTACAAAGAGAAGTTTTCCCACGGGATTTTCCCCACGAAGGAGAATCGTCGGCTGTATGATCAGCCTGACGTTTACTACGTCTCGGCGTTGAAGGTACGTCTGGAAGAACTCAAGACCGACTTGTCTGACGAACAGAAGCAGCAAGAGGTACTCGAAGGTGTGACTCAGGAAGAGTTCATCGACACCATGCTGACCGGTGGAGTCGCTCATGCCGCTCGCGCAGCTACGATGAGTGATAACCCGATCGAAGCCCAGGCAATTCTTGATTCGCTTGCCTATGCGGTGCAGCATCATGCTGTTTCGGATTATCAAGTCACTCGTCTTCGCACGGAACGAGAGTCCCTCCAAGGTCCCTTGGCTGATCTAGAGGAACAACTGTCTACCAAAGAGACTCGCAAAAATGAAATCCAAGAACAACTAAAGCCGCCTGCGGAAGGGGAAGAAGGCCCTTCCGATGAAGAGCTCCGCGAGCTTCGTGTCGAACTCGGGGCTTTGATGCAGGAAGTTGCCAAGATTGAAGTCGATGCGAAGCCAAAGCGAGAGCGAATCGCCTTTCTGAATTTGCTACTTGCCGATGACGCCCATCTCTTGAACCATGGAATTGGGCACGAAGTTCCCGAAATGAAGCTTCCATTTGTATTGCCCAGCGGAAACATGTGGGCAAGTACTTACTTCCTGCTGACTGGCTTCCATGCTTTGCACGTCATCGTTGGGCTCATCATTTTTGCGTGCGTGTTATTCAGTACGCTCGACGTCCGCAAAGCCCACTACTTGGAGAACGCGGGGCTGTATTGGCACTTTGTCGACCTGGTTTGGATTTTCCTCTTCCCGATGCTGTACCTGTTTTAAATGAAGTAAATCCGTGAGCGATCCTAATACCCATCCTCCGACGCACGACCAGCATCTGGAAAACGACGAAGAACTGCACGCTTCTACCGGAAACGGCAAATATTGGGCCGTATTCGTGGCGCTTTGTGCGTTGACTCTTTGTTCGTTTCTCACCTACTTCGACTGGTGGGATACAAGTATTCCGCCGAACGTAAGCATGGCATTCATGATGGCCGTGTCTTGCGGAAAAGCCTTGTTAGTCATGCTGTTTTTCATGCATCTGTTGTGGGAAGCCAATTGGAAATGGGTGCTGACGGTGCCTGCGGCGATGATGTCCGTATTTCTGGTTTGCATGCTGATTCCTGACATTGGTATGCGAACGGAGACTTACTCGGAAAGTCGATGGCTACATGCTCCTGTTCCTCATGCTGAAACGAGCGAAGCCGCTGCCGCGGATTCGACTCCTGCTGCTCATTAAGTTGACCCGCGAATGATTGCCCCGCGCGCTGTAACTATCGAGAACGTTTCCCATTTTTATGGAAAGCGGAAAGCGCTGGATGATGTCAGCTTGTCCATCGACCCAGGTGAGATCTTTGTCTTCCTGGGGCCCAATGGCGGTGGGAAGTCGACACTGTTTCGACTGCTCTCAACCCTCATGCCGCTTCGAGAAGGCGATATCAGCGTTCTTGGTCGCTCGGTTCGGACACATGAACACGAGGTCCGCCAGCAAATCGGCGTTGTGTTTCAGATGCCAAGTCTCGATAAGAAGCTCACCGTCGCAGAGAACATTCAGCAGCAGGCGGCTTTGTATGGTATTTCTGGACAGCCGCTAAGGGAGCGAATGTCGCTTCTGCTGGAAAAGCTGGAGCTACAAGATCGCCGAAATGATTACACGGAGGATCTGTCTGGTGGTCTCCGCAGGCGAGTAGAACTAGCCAAAGGGATGCTGCATTCGCCTAAGGTGCTTTTGTTGGACGAACCCAGTACAGGTCTCGATCCAGCGGCACGTCAGGCGATGTGGCGCTACCTCGAATTTCTGCGAGCGGACCAAGGGGTGACTGTCATTCTGACTTCGCACCTCCTGGAGGAAGCAGAGAAAGCCGACCGCATTGCGATTCTGGATCAGGGAAAGCTGGTTGCAATCGATTCGCCGGACGCCCTCAAGGATCGAATTGGAGGCGATACGATTACGATTCGTACGCGTCAGCCTGAAACGCTGATCGATACACTTCAGGCGGAGTTAGGTCTATCGGCAACCGAAGTAAGTGATACGGTTCGCCTGGAAACGGAAGATGGGCCTGCCACGATCCGTGCGATCATGCATGCCGCCAGCGAGCTTGTAGACGCCATCACGTTGGCGAAGCCGTCCTTGGAAGATGTATTTATCGCGATGACCGGTCGGCAGTTCGCCGAGGAGGTTGCACCGTGACACCGGAAGCAACCGCACAGCCCCGTCCACTCCGCGCAGCCTGGTCGCTATGCAAACGCGAGATCATTCGATTTCTTCGTCAACGCAACCGCATTGTCGGGGCGATCGGTCAGCCAATTATTTTCTGGTTGCTCTTTGGAACAGGGCTCACCGGCGTCTTCCGAACATCGGAGCAGGGGGGAAGTGGCGAAAGTTTTACGGTCTACTTCTTTCCAGGAACGCTACTGCTGATTGTCTTGTTCACAGCGATCTTCGCGACAATTTCGATTATTGAAGATCGAAACGAAGGCTTTCTCCAGTCGGTACTCGTGTCGCCGATTCCACGCTGGGCGATGGTACTTGGAAAAGTGCTCGGCGGAACGATTCTCGCAGTGGGTCAGGCGTTGATCTTTCTCTTACTGGGCTATTTTGTAGGAATCACACTGGACTTCGTACAGTTTCTGTCGGTGTTCGGTCTTTTGATTGTCGTTGGAATTGGCTTAACGTCGCTTGGGTTTTGGCTTGCTTGGCGAATGGAATCGACGCAAGGCTTTCACGCGATCATGAACTTGTTGCTGATGCCGATGTGGCTTCTCTCCGGAGCATTTTTTCCGATTCCCACAAGCGGCGAATCATCCTCTACCGGACAGTGGCTTCTCGGTTGGGTAATGACATTGAATCCTGTGACGTATGCTCTCGCAGCGATTCGAAGAATTTTGCACGCCGAAGCCGCTCCAAGTTTCTTAGCGAACGAATCGGCCGGGCAGTTTTGGTTGCCTAGCGTTCCCTTGGGCGTAACGATTACTTTGTTGTTCGCCGTCGTTATGTTCGCCTTGGCTTGTCGTTCGGCCATGAAAACCAGGCGAGGAGATTGGATATGAAACCTACCACAGGCATCTTTGTTTCAGCTGTGCTGCTGATTTTGTTGGGGATCACGATGGTGTGGTCGGCCATGAACCGAAAACCGAGTCACGGCTCGGCGCCTGCGGATGGACACGATGCCACCGACATGATCGTAAAACTAGACCGCGAAATTCCTCCTTTCGAGTTGACGTCGGCCGAAGAAGAGTCGTTCGACACCGCAACGCTGGAAGGAGATGTCTGGATCGCTAGTTTCTTCTTCACGTCGTGCCCGTCGATTTGCAAAATGCAGAACCAGCAGATCGCGATCTTGCAAGAAGAATTCGCTGACGAAGGCGTCAAGTTTGTCAGCATTACATGCGATCCCGACACCGATACGCCTGCTGTACTTCGCCAATATGCTGAGTCATTCCAGGCCAAGCCGGGCGTTTGGACCTTCTTGACTGGGGACATGGAAAAGCTCAAAGAGATCACTGAGAACTCCTTTCAGGTGATGTTCGAGACGCAAACCCATAGCGATCGCCTGATGGTGATCGATAAGCACGGAAAGCTGCGAGGCACGTTTCGAGCCACAGACGATACCGATTTTCGTCGTGCCAAGAAAATGCTGAAAGAACTATTGGCAGAGTCTTTCGAGCCCAGCAGCGATGCAGAGGTTGCTAAAAAATCGGAAGAGCCCAAGCAGACCATGGAGAGCTTTCAGCTGACAGACAGTCTTGATCAACCGTTTGATAGCAAGTCGCTAGAAGGCGATATCTGGTTAGGCAGCTTTTTCTATACGTCGTGCCCCGGTAGTTGCGTCATGCAGAATATGGAGAAAGCGAAACTTCGGAACGAGTTCAAAGATCGCGACTTGAAGCTTGTCAGCATCACGTGCGATCCAGAAAACGATACGCCTGCCGCATTAGCCGGGTATGCCGAGCGTTTTCAGGCAGATCCAGATCGATGGTACTTCTGTACCGGCAAATTTGATTACATCAAGCAGATCGGTGACGAGTTTTTCAACATCGAAGTTGCTGAGCAGTATCACAGCGATCGAGTATTCCTAGTTGGCAGAGATGGCAAAGTCATCGACTCCTTTCGCACGAGTCAAGCTGATCAGATGAAATCGCTGAATGAGAAGCTGGATGAACTGCTACCACCTGGCGAAGAACCGACTTCTAATGCGGTAACGGAAGAGAAGGAATAACGCGTGGACTTGGTAACGATCTTGCCGCACGTCAATGCTTCGCTCAATGGTTTGGCGACTTTGCTCTTGGTGATCGGTTTTGTCCTGATCAAGCAGGGCAAAGTCGAGGCGCACAAATGGACGATGCTGGGGTGCTTTGGCGTCTCGGTCATCTTTTTAGTTTGTTATCTCCTTTATCATGGATTGATGGAGGGGCATAGCAAAACCTTTCCGGCGTACCCGCCCGATGTGGTTCGTTACGCCTACTATTTGATGCTGCTGACGCACGTGGTTTTGGCTGCGGTTGTTCCGTTTCTCGCCGTCATTACGATTTACCTGGGCCTGAAAGACCGTCGTGAGGCGCACCGGAAGTTTGCGAAGTGGACGTTCCCAATTTGGCTTTACGTTTCCATTACCGGCGTCTTGGTGTATCTTTGCTTGTATCAGTTTTTTCCAGCCGAAGTTCCGGCCTAGCATCATGCGTAAGATTCAATCCATCACTGCGATATTTTTGCTCACGGGCTATTTGCTTCTCGCGGTCCCTTCGTGGGCTTGGGCATGCCCGACGTGCAAAGATGGCTTGAGTGAAAACTACGTCAGTGCGTACGCGTTCAGCATCATGTTCATGATGACGGTTCCTTATATCCTCTTAGCGGGCTTTTTTGCTTACATCGTTGTTTGCTATTTGCGTAAGCCTAAAAGCGAGCGAAAAGAACTGTCCGCCGATGAATTAACGGAAATTGCATTGAAAAAAGCGGAACAGGGCATTCCTACTCAACCGCCGGCCTGGGACTGATTTCGGCCCGATTCTCTACGCATTGCCTGATAGTTTTGGTCACGCTAATCGCTACGCCTCCCCCGTTAGATGGTGGATTCCGTGGCGTACTGCAATCGCTTTGCTTTTCTGGGGGGAAGAGGCCTTCTATACTGTAATTTGGAAGGCAGTCACACCGTCAGGAATAGCGAGTGCATGATTCTTAGGCCAATGCTTACATCGCGGTCCGCAGGACTTGTTTGGGTCCTTTCCCTCTTGCTCCTGGGCGCATCGCCAGTGAAGGGCCAAGTCGGGGATATCTTTGCCCGAGCTGAATTTTCGTTAACGGTCGACCTGCCGGAAACGAAGAACGATACCAAGAATCTTCTCGCTCAAGTCGATCAGCAGCTTCAGCAGAAAAAGTGGCAAGATGCAATCGACACGCTCGAACGCTTGATTGCCAGCCATGGGAGCGAACTGATCGCCCAAGGACGTGATCAAGTCGATCTAGGTAGCGAGTACGTCTATTATGTCGAACTGAAGACCTACCTGCAGCGACGCATCTCGGAGTATGCACGAAAGTCCCCCGAGTTTTTAGACGTTTATCGATCGCGGATCGACGCACTCGCTCAGGAAGAGTTCGAGAGAGCCACACAATCGAGGAATCCAGCTTTACTGGCTGCGGTCATCGATAACTATTTCTTAAGCCAATATGCTGACGACGCTTTGCTCAGCTTGGGAGATCTACTTCTAGAGCAAGGAAGATTGAACGAGGCTCGAACTGCATGGGAGAGAATCGCCCCTCGTTTTCGTACCCCCGAGGATCCCAATGGAATTCTCTTAGCGATGCCAGGGCAATCGCTTTGGGTTGCCGTGGATGGAATCGACTGGGAGGAACATCGCGATTACGTTCGTCAGCTTCTAAATGACAGCGATAGTTCAAGCTCGCTCGAAACAGCAGCCGATAGCGACGTCGACCCGGCCGCGGTCTGGGTACGTCTTTGCTTGGCATCGTGGTTAGAAGGAAGTTCAGAAAGAGCACGTGTCGAGCTCAAGTTGCTTCAGCAGTTGTATCCCCAAGAGCGAGGTTACTTGGGCGGCCGCGAAGTGAATTATTCCGACTATCTAGCGACTTTATTGAAGTCTTCTCCCGGTGAGCTAGAGGCGGCAACTAAAAAGAACTGGCCCACATTCGCCGGAGCGTATGCTCGGACCGCCGATGCGTCGCTACCGAAAGGTGCCGAGACTTATGAACCTAATTGGAGCATCTCGCTCGAGCCTCATTCTCTTTCCCGAGGTGTGCCTCGTAATGGCTTCGCCGATGAAGGGCGAAGTCGTACGGCGGCAGATTTAACGACGGAATCGTTTGACGCGCTGAACAGCACATTTCCTATTGTGATCGGTGAGAATGTCGTCGTTGCCGACGAGCAAAGGGTTCGCGCATTTGAGTTAGCGAGCGGTCTGCCGGCATTTCCTTCCGGAGGAAGTCAAGTATTCGAGCGAGCCGATCTCGACTATGGAATGTTCCATACAACCAACCGATCTGGCGACTTCAGCTTTAGCATGGGAAGTGGTCGCCGTCGAGGTTCGCCACTTTCTGCCATGCAGTTGAAATTGATTCATGCGCTCGGCCCGGCACGTTTCACGCTGGCGTCTAAAGACACAAAGTTGGTTGCTCGAGTTGGAACCACTGCGATTGGCGTTCCTTACGCTCAAGCTCAGTTCCAAGACCCAGCCGATATGGTCGTCTTCGATATGCGGAAAGAAGGGAAAATGGAGGCGAAAATTCCTCCTGTGACCGAGCTTTCTGGGCCATGGTCCTTCGAGGGCACGGCCATCCTGCAAGGCGAGCGTCTTTATTGCGGCATGACAAAGTCCGGTGTGCGCGATGAGTCAGCCGTTGCCTGCTTCGACTGGACCACGTCGCAGATGCTATGGCGAAGAACGGTCTGCCTCACTCAGCCGTACGGCAGTGGGTTGGTAACGGAAGGGGAATACGGATTCCGCTCCCACAACTTGCTGACGCTAAAAGATGGCGTGTTGTACTACAACTCGAATCACGGCGTTATCGCGGCATTGGAAGCCGATCGAGGGAGCCTGCTTTGGTTGACCCATTATCCTCGTCGAGACTTGATTCCCAGCTCATTAGAGCAATCGCATCAGCAAGTGCAGCGCAACGCTAATCCATGCCTGGTCACTCGTGGTTTAGTGATTTCCATGCCGCTCGATAGCGAGAGACTGTTCGCGCTGGATGCTGCCACGGGGCAGCTTGTGTGGCAAACGGTTCCTGGCGGGATCGATCCCGTTCATTTGATCGGCGCAACCGAAGAAGATGTGCTGGTCAGCGGTGAGCAACTGTTTTGGGTCCAGCTACATTCCGGCAAGATTCGTGCAGAGTTTCCGGCCGAAGAGAACTCGTATCGCGATAGAGGGTACGGCCGCGGAGCATTGGTCGGAGACCAGGTTTACTGGCCAACTCGGGAAACCATTTTTCGACTCAATATCAAATTATCCGGCGATGGCTCTGTCGTCGAGGCAGCGAAGCCAATTGATTTATCTCAATTCGGTGAAGAAGGTGGTAACGTCGTTGTCGCTGGCGGGCAAATGATCGTTGCCTCGCCAAGTCGAATGACGGTTTACACCCCAACTCAATTGATCGCTCCACCGGACAAAACACCTGAGTAATGGGCCTCACCCAATATTATCCAATGATCCACTCCTCACGGAGATCAAAAATATGAGTAGCGAGAATGATGCCGCCGCAGCAGCACGGTTGGCTGAAGCTTACGAACTTCTTCAGCGTGAGATTGGCCGCGTGATCGTGGGCCAGGAAGAGGTGGTCGAGCAGTTGTTGATTGCCTTGTTCGCCGGAGGGCACTGCTTGCTGGAAGGGGTCCCAGGACTCGCTAAAACGTTAATGGTGCGATCGTTGGCCAGTGCGTTGCATTTGGAGTTCAACCGAATCCAGTTCACGCCAGATCTGATGCCGTCAGATATTACAGGGACAGAAATCATTCAAGAGAATCGTTCGACTGGCGAACGAGCTTACCGATTCATCCCTGGGCCCATTTTCAGCAATGTGATCCTAGCGGACGAAATCAATCGTACTCCACCCAAGACCCAAGCGGCGCTGCTTGAGTCGATGCAGGAAAAGCAAGTCACTGCCGGTGGATCGAAGCATGCGTTGCCCTC
Organism: Bremerella sp. TYQ1; assembly: GCF_020150455.1. Classification (NCBI taxonomy): domain Bacteria; kingdom Pseudomonadati; phylum Planctomycetota; class Planctomycetia; order Pirellulales; family Pirellulaceae; genus Bremerella; species Bremerella sp. TYQ1. The sequence continues at coordinate 2,911,659 of NZ_CP083740.1, read as the reverse complement.
TCCGTTTTTCGTTTTAGCAACACAGAACCCGATTGAACAAGAAGGTACCTATCCACTTCCTGAGGCTCAGTTGGACCGCTTTATGTTCAACGTGCGGATTGATTACCCTACGGAAATGGAAGAGCTGGAAATCGTCAAACGCACGACTGCCGATGTGCGTACAGAGATCTCGCCGTTGTTGTCCGGAGATGAGATCTTGCAGCTTTCGCAGGTAGTGCGACGTGTTCCGGTGGCCGATCCTGTGGCTCAGTACGCTATTCGCTTGGTGCGTATGACGCGTCGAGGCAATGATATTCCATCGCAGATGGAGCCATACATCCAGTGGGGAGCAGGCCCTCGGGCCAGTCAGTTCCTCATCTTAGGGGCCAAGGCTCGAGCCATTTTGCATGGCCGCGAGTTTGCGACTACCGACGACGTAAAAGCAGTGGCACTTCCTGTTTTGCGCCATCGAATTCGAACTAGCTTTAATGCCGATGCCGAGGGCATTACAACCGATCACGTTGTTCAGCAGCTTTTAGATAACGTTTCCACCACGGTAGAGGATACGCAATTTGTCGACGCTTTTAGATCCTCAGACGCTGGCTAACGTTCAGGGGTTACGCCTCCGAGCCAAGCACATCGTAGAAGGGCTGATCGCCGGTTCGCATCGTAGTCCGCATCGTGGTTTCTCGATCGAATTCGCCGAGCATCGCGATTATGCCCCAGGGGATGATCTGCGCTATCTCGACTGGAAAGTGCTCGGGCGAACTGACAAATACTACATCAAGCAGTTCGAAGACGAGACCAACCTGATCTGTAATTTGGTCGTCGATGTCAGCGAAAGTATGCAATACAAGGGACCTGAGTCGGCCCTTTCCAAGTTGGAATACGCTCAATGTATTTCAGCGACGCTGGCCTGGTTGGTGTTGCAGCAACAAGATGCCGTAGGCCTGGTGACTTTTGACGAGCAAGTACGCTCGCTGGTTCCTCCCAGCGGCAGCCCTGTTCAATTGCAACAGGTGATTGATGTATTGCAATCGGCCGAATCGAAGGAGAAAACCCAGATTGGACCTCTTTTGCACGAACTATCTGGCCGGCTCAGTCGTCGTGGCTTAGTGATCGTGCTTAGCGACTTCTTTGACGATGTCGACTCGATCATGGCCGGCTTGAAGCATCTGCGTTTTCGCAAGCACGATATCATTTTGATGCACGTGCTCGATCCTGCCGAACTCGACTTTCCGTTTGATCGGCCGACGATGTTCCATGGCTTGGAAGCTTTTCCAGAACTATTGGCGGATCCAACGTCAGTGAGGAAAGCATATCGAGAAGAGGTGGAATCGTTTGTCACCGATTTGCGAAGTCAGGCATTGGCCAATCAGATGGACTATGTACAAGTCCGCACAGATCAGCCGCTGGATGCTGTCCTGAGAAACTTTTTTAATCACCGAAATGCCCGCCTCGTTTAGCAAGGCCAACAAAGGAAGCTTAATACGCTCGTGAACCCTTTCGCGTTTTCTAGTGCGACGATGCTCTTGTGGGGATTGGCAGCCGCTGCGCCGATTCTCATTCATCTATGGAATCGTCGTCGCTACCGCGAAACCGATTGGGCTGCAATGAAGTTTCTTTTGGCGGCGATGAAGAAAAATCGACGACGCATCCAAGTCGAGCAGCTTCTGTTGTTGATCGTTCGATGTGCGATCCTGTTGTTCTTTGCGATTGCTTTAGCGGACATCTCCTGTGTCGGCGGTTCTGGACTGGCAAACTTTGGCGGCCCCGGTTCATCGACGCATACTGTTTTAGTTATTGATCACTCTTTTAGCATGGCCTATGGAGAAGAGGGGCAGACTCGCCTAGATAAAGCGAAGGAAATGGCGAGACGCATTATCAGTGAAGCAGCCGAAGGAGATGGGTTCACGCTGCTGACGATGGGAAGAATTACAAAGGGCGTGATTTCCGAACCTGCGTTCGATCCTGACGATGTGTTGCGAGAACTCGATCAGATAACCATTGATCCTGGCGTTGCCGTTTTAGATCTCGCGTTGGCAGAAATCGAGGGAACGCTACGAATTGCATCACGCGATTTTCCTCGTCTGCGACGTGCTCAAGTTTGTGTCCTGACAGACTACGGTGACGTTACCTGGAAAGATGCCGCTTCGCAAACCAGTGAACAACTTCTCTCCAAGATCGAAGAGCAGGCAGTCGTCCGTATGTTTGATTTTGGACAGACACAAACAACCAACAGTGCGATTATAGGTGCTAAACAACTGACGCCTTATGTGACGCCCGACGAAGGCGTGCGATTCCGAGTTGATGTGTCTTGCGACAACGCTTCGGAGTTGCCAAGTCAGGTTCTACAGATGATCGTCGACGGACGACTGGTGTCCCAAAAGGTAGTACCGTTTGTAGATGATCAAGTCGTGTCTGTAGAAATGACTTCGGTCTTCAATGAGCCAGGCACGCACCAAGTCGAGTTTCGCCTGGATGACGATCTGCTGGAGGTGGACAATCGCTGGTATGTCGTCGTGGAAGTAAAGCAGCAGATTCGCGTGCTTTGCCTTGCGGACGATGTGCCGTCGCTTAAGTTCTTGCAGTTCGCCCTTGATCCGTCCGATTCGATTCAATCGTCGATCAAAGTCGATACGATGAATGCTTCCGCGATGATGGATATCGATTTGCTCGCATACGATGCCGTCTACGTTTCCAATGTTGCTCAGATTTCCCCGGAGGAATCGAAGGTACTGCGGAGCTTCGCACAGCGCGGTGGAGGATTGGTCTTTTTTCTCGGCGATCGGGTCCAAGCAGCAAGCTACAACGCCAACGTGGCAGGTAGCAGCAATGATGCTGCAGAAACGTTGCTTCCCTGCAAGTTTGCTGGACCCTCGGCCCGAGGAGAATACTTCTTTGATCCGCGGCAATATGAAAGTGACTTGCTCGAACCATTTCGAGGTCAGCAAGCAGGTGGTCTTCTGACGACTCCCATTTGGAATTACTACCAAGTATCTGTTCCAGAGGATTCACCGATTCAAACCGACTTGTGGTTTGGCAGTGGTGATCCTGCGATCCTCTCGTGGCGTTATCAACCGCCAGCAGATGCCGAGGAGGAAACTTCAGCTCGACTAGGCGGGAACGTCATTCTATTTAGTTTGCCAGCAAGCACGGACTCTGTGGACCGATCACTCGATCCGCCAGAGGCATGGACCGTATTTCCAACTTGGCCTAGTTTTCCTCCATTGGTCCAAGAGTCGCTCGCGATGGCGATGTCCTCTCAGGTCGATCGACGTAATCGGAAGCTCGGCGAGGCATTCGAGGGCGTAATTGAGGGGAACGCTGGAGCAAGTCTGATCGAAATCATTCTTCCTGATGGGCAGACAAGTCGCGTCGAGCCTATCGCGAGAGATGATCGCTTGTTTTGGGCGTTTGATTCAACTGATCAGGTGGGCATCTATCAGTCGAAGTCTCTTACGGATGGATCGGAAGAAGTGGTCGAATTTGCGGTCAATGTTGATCCGCGTGAAAGTGATCTTACGCGAGTAGCGTTCGACGATTTACCAGCGGCATTACAGCCAGGGGATCGCGGATTAGGGCCTGACGGGCGAGGGCAGATCGCGTCGATGCCGTTTTCGATCGAGCTGTTTCGTTACGCGTTAGTCCTTGTCTTAGGTTTATTGTTTTTGGAGAGTTTCCTGGCCTTTCGATTTGGGGCCGGTGCACGATGAGCGAAACGTGGAAACAATTCGTTCGCTGGACGTTGGCCGATGAAAATCCTGCCACTGATTCGACCATGGAAGTCACGCTTCAATGGGCACCTCCGTGGGCTGCATGGGTGACGTTGGTCATCGTGATTGCTTCGGTTTGCTTCTTTGGTTGGATTTATCGTCGTGAAAATTTCCAACGGGCAATCCCCAAATGGGCATTTCTACTGGGTGCCCGGTTGGTCCTTGTGGGGATTGTGCTGTTCATGCTGTACGGCCTCCAGCAGCAACCGTTTCAGACAGATGCTCCCGACTTGGTCATCGCTGTTGACGATACTCAAAGTATGTCGCACGTCGATTCCTTTTCGCCTGGAGACGAATCGTTAACTCGTGCTCGCGTCGAAGCGGCAGGCTTGGGGGAAGTGAGTCGTTGGAATCAGGCTCGCACTTTGCTGCTGGAAAATAACGCGGAACTGCTCACTAAGCTTCGTGAACGTTACAACGTACGAGCCTATTGGATGGGGGAATCAGGCCGCTCGTTAACCGTGCCTGACGAACAGTTCGCTGATCTTCTTCGAGAAACAAATCCCGAAGGGAGTGTCAGCCGTTTAGGCACAAGCCTTTCACAGATTCTGGAACAACAACGTGGCCGACCTACGGCCGCAATCGTCATGTTGTCGGATGGCGTGACGATTGAAGGGCCGGGGCTATCCGAAAGTGCTCAACAAGCATCGCTGCGTGGGGTGCCGATTTTTCCTATTGGCATTGGAAGTCAGCAGCTGACACGCGATCTGCGAATCGAAGAAGTTACTGTCGATCCTATTGCATTCGTGGGGGATACCCTGACGTTTGTTGTGCGGCTCTCTGCCCAAGGGATGACCGGAGAGGCTGTTCGTCTATCCGTTGCTGATCAGGAAAATGAGAGCGTTGTACTCGATCAACAAGAGATCGTCTTGCCAACCGAGCGAGCAACAAGAGAGATTCGTTTGCAGTTTCGTCCGGACAAAGTCGGTGAATTCAACTACGTGGTCAAAGCGGAAACCGATGCGGAAGATCTGGCAGGCGATAATAACGCCGTCAGCCGGAAGGTCAAAGTGCTCGACGCGACCATTCGTGTTCTCTATGTGCAAGCCTATCCACGCTTTCAATTTCGTTTCCTGAAAATGCTTCTGGAACGTCAGCTGAAACGAAGCCCTACCAGTGGTCAGGACGAAAGAGCATTCGAGTTGACGACGATCCTACAGGATGCTGATCAGTCGTACGCCGACCAAGACGAGACTGCGGAGATTGCTTTTCCTGCAACTCGGGAAGAATTGTTCGATTACGATGTCGTGATCCTGGGCGATGTGAATTCTGCATTTCTAAGCCGCGAGCAACTTCAAAACCTGCAGGACTTCGTGCAGGTGAAAGGAGGCGGTTTGGTCTTCATCGGCGGACAGTTCTATTTGCCGTGGGACTACCGCTCCACGCCCTTGGATACTCTTTTGCCGTTCTCGCTGGACGACGCTCGTCGAGCCGATCCAGATCAATCGTACATCAACCCTGTTCCTGTCGAGCTAACTGATTTAGGACTCAATACCGTACCTTTGCAGGTAACGGAGATGCCGGCTGACGCGATTGCGGCCTGGCGAGGTCTGGATCAAGTCTATTGGCATGTTCCAATTGAACGGCTTCGCCCCGGAGCTCAGGTACTTGCCAATGCAACGCGGCCGGACGGTACGAAACAGCCCTTTCTGACGCAGCAGTTTATCGGTCGCGGTAAAGTCATGTTCCTCGGAAGCGACGATCTATGGCGATGGGACTATCACGATGAATTCTGGATGCAAATGATTCGCTACCTCGCGCGTTCGAGCTTGCTCGATTCAGACGGATCGGTCGAAATCACCGTTGATCGCGCCACCTATCGAACCGGCGAATCGGCGACTGCCAGGGTTCGTTTTTTTGACGAAGGGGAAGCTCCTCCGGAAGATGACGGTGTCCAACTGACGCTTGAAAAGCCTGATGGTCGAACGAGAACGATTACGATGTCGCGCGTCGCTGGGAATCGCGATTTATTTGAGGCGACGCTGCCAGGTTTGACCGCCGGAGAACATCGATTGTGGGTTGTTCAGCCCCTCCTGAGAGGCGACTCCGGAGAATCCGAGCCTCCCTCTACACAGTTCATGGTAGAGCCTGTCGCAGGTGAAATGACTCGTTTGGATATGGATATTGACGAACTTCGCCAAACGGCGACTACGACGCGGGGGCAGTATTTTTCGTTTTTGGAGGCGGATTCGCTCTTAGAAGCATTGCCACGCGGCAGACAGGTAAGGATTCAGACGTTACCTCCCGAACCGCTTTGGAATTCCTGGAAACTTGCCTTATTGTTCGTCACACTATTAATTGGTGAATGGGTACTTCGGAAACGAATGGGCCTGGTCTAATTTTCCTGAGTAAAGATCGAAACGGATGACCTCAGATCCTCAAAACTCGAATCCCGCACCTATCCATCACGTGGTCGTCAAGCGTGTGGAAGAAGCTCGCCATGGGGCGATGCGTCGGGTTCGTATGCGCGGAACCGCCTGGGGAATCGTAACGATCCTCTCGATTTTGCTTGGGATGGCCCTGTTCGATTTCTTGCTTCGCCAAAACGATATCGGTACGCGTTGGTTTCTTTCGCTGGTAACTATCGGTGGAATCATCTTTTCGATCCTTTGGTGGATCGTGCCGGCGTGGAAGTGGTCACCGTCGCTTCTGCAGATTGCTAAACGGATCGAGCAGTTCTTTCCAGAACTGAAAGACAAGATTTCGAGCGCCTTGTTTTTCTTGGAGCAAGACGAAGAAGATGCCAACGGAAGTTCGCCTTACTTCCGTCGAAAACATATCAACGAAATGGCCGACACGTTAACGTATACCGACTTGTCGGTGGCTCTCAATCGACAACTGGCAACGCGTGCGATCTATGCGTTGCTCGGCATTGCGTTCGTACTTGCCTCGGTACTGTTATTCTCTCCTCAGCAGTTTGGCACCGCGGTCAGTCGCTTGGCCATGCCTTGGAAGTCGGTCGAGTGGCCTCGGCAAAATAACTTAGCGTTGGTCGATCCTCCGGAGGTTGTCCCCCTGGGAGGTCGCGCGACGATCGAAGTGGAGGACCTCAATCAACGCCTGCCAGAGATGGTAGAACTCCAGGTGCGTTACGAATCTGGTGTTCGTCCGATGACGCATCCGATGCAGTTAGATCGAGAAGCGAATCGGATGGTGTATCAGCTGGACGGAATTCAGCAGCCGTTCGAGTTTCGCGTCCAAGGGGGGGATGACGACACGATGACCTGGCATGCGGTCAATGTAGTTCGTCCGCCGAAGTTCTCGGACGTACAAGTTACATTGGCTCCGCCTGCCTATACACGCTGGTTACCAAGTCAATCGCCTCGGTCAATTATCGCGATCGAAGGAACCAGCATTCAGCTATTCGGCAAAGTCGACCAGAAAATTACCCAGGCCAACTTGGTGCTGGAAGCAGGCGGCAAGTCGAATTCCTATCCATTAAACATCGCTGAAGACGGATACCAGTTTTCAACGCCTCAGCCAGATGAATTGGACGAGGGCACGCCACTCCCTACGCTTGCCAAAAGTGGCAACTATTGGATTGAAGTGACCGTCGAGTCAGGGCTAAAGAAGGCCGAGGGGCAGCGTTACCCGGTGCGAGTCATCCCAGACAAGGCTCCCGTTGTTTCTTGGATTCAACCAGATAGAAATCGTTCGTTGACCTCGTCGGCATTGCTCGAGCTTTCTGCTGGTGTACGGGACGATCTTCAAACACAAAACGTAAAGTTGTTGGTTAAGAAGTCGGCGGATGATTCCGTTCTCTTGGAGGAACTTCTCTACGAAGGCCCGGAAGATCGGCCGTTCGAGTCCGCCCCCAGCAACCTGGTGATGGGGGCCAGTCAGGATTTGGAGATCAGCTATGCCCTTGATCTGGCAAAGCTCGAAAATCTTGTGCCAGGCGACGTGTTGGAACTGACGATTTTGGCGGACGATTACCGGCCGCAGCAAGGAAAGAGCTTGCCACGAGTAATTACGATTATCTCCGAAGAACAGTTGGATCAACGTGTCAATCGTCAACAGCGAGAGATCATTACCAAGATCGCCGAAGCTCGTCGGCTTCAACAAGATGCCCGGCAGCAGACGCGTAGTGTTGAGATAAAGTTGGAAGAAGGATCGGAGCTTGGTCCAGCTGAACTCGCCAATCTTCAAAATGGCGAGCAAAACCAGAAGAGCGTCCGTGAAAAGCTTACCGGAGGTCGCGACAGCGCTGCTCAGCAAATTGACGAACTGCTCGAGGAACTAAAGCAGAATCGGCAAGCCGATCATGACGCCTCGGAAATTTTACAAGACCTCAAAGAGAAGATCGAAGCCGTTGCCAATTCCGAGTTGTCGCCGATCGAATCCGAAATAACGGAACTGCGACGCCAGGCACCAAAGTCAGGGGAAGCTTCGTCAGGCGAATCTGAGACAAGTGAGTCCTCCCAGGCAAACACGCCCAGTGGTGATTCACGCTCTGGGGAAGAACAGTCAAATGGCGATGAGCCTTCAGAAAGTAGCGACTCGCCTGATTCGGAAGCATCTGAGAATCCGATGAGTCCTTCGGAGGAGAAGGAAGAGCCAGGTAAACGTACGAAAGATCAGCTGGAAGAAATCGGCAAGCGGCAGGAAAAAGTCGCTGGCGAGTTGCAAGACTGGCAGAACGATCTCAACAAGTGGGATACGTTCCGCCGATTCGCCATGGATGTCCGAGAGCTGGCGAACCGACAACAAGATCTCAGCAAAAACGTCGAAGCGAAACAGGCCGAAACATTGGGGCAAGATGTCGAGCGGATGACGCCGGAGGAACGCGCCGATCTCAAGCAAATGGCCGAACAGCAAGCGAACCTGGCCGGTGAACTGGATCGTATTCAATCGCGGATGCGTGACATGCTGGAAAACAATCCGGAAAGCGAAGAGGTGGCCGACACGCTTAAGGATGCGGTAAGTGAAAATCGTGACTCAGCCGTATCTCAAAGAATGCGTCAGGCCAGCCAACGGATTGAAGAGAACCAGCTTTCGTCTGCCAAAGAGTCGCAAGAGCAAGTAGCCAAATCTTTGGAGGATGTGCTCGATACGTTGCAAAATCGTCGCGAGACCGACAAAAAAGAGTTACTTCGCAAGCTAGCAGAAACGTCGCAAGAGCTCGAGGAACTGCAGAATCAGCAAAAAGAACTAAAGCGGAAAGCGGAGGATGCTCAATCGCAATCGGCGAATGATTCCCAATCGCAGCAGTCTCAACAGCGGCAGTCTCAACAGCGGCAGATGGAGAAACTCTCGCAACAGGCCAAGCAGCTTCAGGAACAAGCCGAGCAACTTGCACGAAAGTTAGAGCGTCTGTCTGCCAACAAAGCCGCCGAAAAAGTTCGCGACGCTGCCCAGCGACTGGAGGATGCGGCGCAAAACGCCCAGAACATGGACGCTCAGCAGCTACAAGATGAAATCGATCAAGCTCAGCAGGACTTAGAAGATGCCCAACAGGAGCTTCAAAAGCAGCAAGAGCAAGTTCAACAAGATCTAGCCCAGGAACAAGCGGCGAAGTTGAAGCAATCGATCGAACAGCTCATTATTCGTCAAACACGCATTCGCGACGAACTGGTTCGCTTGGATGAATTCAACACTGCTAACGGGCAGCTCACTGCCGGGCAACAGCAGACGCTCGCCGGGACGGCGCTTGAGCAAGCAATGTTAACCGACGAAATCCGGTTGTTTGCCGATTCGATTGCGAAAGCAGAGGTCTATTACTTGTCGTTGCAGTTGACGGCGGAAGTCACGACCGATTTGTCGCGTTTGCTCGATACCGGAAAAGTCGACGCCCAAATGCTTTCCCTCGCAAACGAAGCGGTCGATCGGCTTGAGCAGTTGATTGCTGCGATGGAAGAAGAGCAGAAGCAATCGCCAACGCAAAATCAAGAGCAACAGGAAAACCAGGAACAACAAGAGCAAGGGCAACAACAAGCGTCCGGCAGCCAAGATGGAATCAGCCAAACAGCTCAGCTCCGTCTACTGAAGATGATGCAGCAGTCGCTCAAGGCTCGGACGGAATCGATCGGCAAGCGTCTTGAGGCTGCAGCCGAAGAAATCGACCAAGCGGAACTCGCTCGCCTCTCGGCAGAGCAGGGGCGGTTGTCCGAGATGACGTTGAACTTGATTAAGAATACCGAGGAAGAGATGTTCGATCCTGACAATCTTCCCGACATCGAACCAGCCGAGCCAGAACCGGCCGAGCCATCGCAGGAGGATGACAATGAAGTTTAACGGCTTCGTAGCCCCTGTTTTTCTGGGGATGATCTTTTCCCTGTTGGTGCTCGCAATGCCGGTGTCGGCACAAGAGCCTGCCGACGATGGCGCTGGCATGTCTTCGTTAGACGAAGAACTGTTTAACGATTTGGGAAGCGATCTATTCGACGATATCGATTTGCCGGAAGACGCGAAAACGGCTCCCGACGACTCGAAGCCACCCACCGAGCAAGGCCTACAGCCTGATCTTTCGGCTGACTCCGACGGAGGGCCGCGAGGGTTTGGGGCAGACCAAACGGAGCAGATGCAGAGCGAAGACCCGCTATCAAAAATTGGTGGACTGATGCGACAAGTTCAACAGCGTATCGCTGACGGGCAAGCCGAATCGAGAACGGTCGCTATGCAGCAAGAGATCATTGAAGAGATTGAGAAGCTGCTGGAACAGCAAAGCCAGCAAAACAACCAAAGTCAGTCCAATAGCAATTCGCAGCAACAGAACCAACAGCAAAACCAACAACAGCAGAATCAAAACCAGAGCCAACAGCAAGGTCAGCAAAAAGGTTCGCAGCAGCAGAAGCAGCCTGGCAGTCAGCAACAGCAGGAACAATCGCAAAGTCAACAGCAAGGGCAAAATCAGCCGATGCCTGAAGGCCAGCAAGGCAGCGATACACAGCCATCGGAAGCGGAGATGCAGCAAGGCGAATCAAGTCAAGACTCCCAAGAGAGTTCGGACGAGTTACGCGACGGTAAAGTGCTTGCCATCTCGCCGGAAGAACAAGACGCGTTGATCAAAAAAGCTTGGGGGAACTTGCCGCCTCACCTTCGCAAACAAATTTCCAACAGTTCTATGGAACGGTTTCTGCCAAAGTACGAACGTCTAACGCAGGAGTACTTCCGTAAGTTGGCCGAACTGGAAGACGAATAAACTGAATCGAAGCATGTACGAACTACCCCGTCGAACCATCTTGAAATCGGCCGTTGCTGCCGCCGCTACTGGCGGCCTCGGTTCGCTGCTGGCCGCGCAAGAGTGGCGTGGCACATCACGTCGTGGTTCCAAGGGATTGATCACTCGCGATGTCCAAGCCAGTATCGACCGTGGACTTCAGTACCTTGTTCAGCGGCAAACGATGGATGGCGCCCAACGAGGAGCGTTTGGCAACGATGGGTATCGAGCGAATACGGCAGTCGTTGGGCTCGCTGGACTCGCGTTCATGGCCGCCGGAAGTTCGCCGAATCGTGGACCGTACGGCAACAACATTTCTGCTTGTTTAGACTATCTGCTCGCGAATACGCAAAGCGGTGGCTTCGTGGCAGTCCCGAATGCCCGAACTCATGGGCCGATGTACGGTCATGGTTTTGCCACGCTCTTTCTCGCCGAAGTTTATGGCATGACCCAATCGGCAGAACTTCGCGATACCGTACGAGCTGCGGTAAAGCTGATCGTCGATACTCAGAATGCCGATGGGGGATGGCGTTATCAACCGGTTCGTAGCGAAGCCGATATCTCTGTTACAGTTTGCCAGATGATGGCCCTTCGCGCGGCACGCAACGCAGGTATCTTCGTGCCAAACGAAACCGTCGACCGCTGCATCAATTACGTCACACGAAGTCAAAATGCGGACGGTGGATTTAGTTACATGCTTAGCGGGGGCCCAAGTGCGTTTCCTCGTTCGGCTGCAGGCGTGGTGGCTCTTTACAGTGCCGGGATTTATGAAGGGGAAGTGGTTGATCGGGCCCTGCAATACCTCGACGACAACTTGCCGCAGGAAAGCACCTTCCGCGGAAACAATCACTTCTTCTACGGTCAGTACTATGCGGCCCAGGCATTCTGGCATGTTGGAACTCAGCGATGGGAACGGTATTACCGGATGATTCGCGAAGTCTTACAGGAACGTCAGACGGCCCAAGGTTTCTGGACCGATTTCGTCTGCCCCGAGTATGGCACCGCGATGGCATGCATCGTGCTTCAGTTACCTAACAACTATCTACCGATCTTCCAAAAATAATGCAGTTTGTTGCTCGCACGATTTCGTTTGCCTGGGTTGCTCTTGCGGTCTCGTTTGCTTGCGGTCAATCGACCGTTCGTGGTGTTGTGACGTCCATCGGTCAGCCTGATAAAAACGTCGCTCTCTTGCAGATTGAATCGCTCGATCAATGGACGACCGTGGAAGGTCCCCTCGATGCAAAAAACGTCGTTCGCTTTGGAAACCCGAAACTGATTCGTGACGACAGCGTTATATTGCTCGAAGATGGTAGCCAGATTGTGTCGAAGGAACTCCGAAGTGAAGGGACAACGCTGCACGCGTTCAATCCGATTTGGGACGACATGACATTCCCCTTGCGTTCCGTGCGGGGGCTTTTGCTTAGGGCCTATCTCGATTCCGACAAGACGCAACATTCGCTGGACCGCATTGCACAATACGACGGCAATCGCGATCGTCTGGTTCTTATCAACGGCGACTACATCGACGGAACGTTCCGCCGATTGACCCCGTTACAAATCGAATTTCAACTTGGCGAGAACGCGTTGAAGCTGGATCGGAATCGAGTCTCTGAAATTTTGTTCGCGCAAACAGTGGGGCGTCGTTCCAAGCCTGACCGAGGTGTCTGGCTAGGGCTTAGTGATGGTTCGATGCTGTTGTCGGAAGAATTACACTTGGACGACGATCACCTTAAATTGCGTATGGCAAGTGGGCAACGGCTAACGTCTTCCTCCTTAGAAAATGCTTACGACTACGTCACTTATTTGCGACCTGTCGGCACCAGCGTACGGTACCTCAGCGATTTGAAGGCGATTGGTTTCAAGAGTCTCGGCTTTTTAAGTACGAACTGGGACTATCGGAAGGACCGAAATGTCCTCGGCGGTACGCTCAAGTCCGATGGCTTTGTCAGTCAGAAAGGGCTTGGCTTGCACGCGACTTCCCGGCTTGCTTATCGCGTCGAGGAAAGTGACAAACGTTTTCGGGCGAAAGTCGGTATCGACGACGACACCGATGGCGGTGGGAGCGTGATCTTCAAAGTCTTCGCTACTGAAGATGGCAAAGCATGGAAGAATCTCTACGAAAGCCCGATCGTTCGTGGGGGACAAGCTCCCTTAGATGTCGATGTCTATGTCGACGGAATGAAGGGAATCGCGTTGGTCGTTGAATTTGCCGACGGCGCAGACGTGCTTGACCATGCCAACTGGTTCGATGCTCGCTTCGAGTCGGAATAGACTTCGCGTGATTCAGCTAATCGACCTATCGATGCACGACGGCTCGCGGCACTTTGGTTCGCTACCAGAGTGTTTCCCCTTCGAGGAACTCCGGGATCACCTAACAAAGTTACCTGGTACAAAGATCACCAGCTTTGTTTCCGATGGAGTCACCGAGGCCTGGATTCATTTCAAATATCAACAGCACACGTTTGCTGGCAACACGCAACTGGGCGAGTGGTGGTTCTTCGTGGATGATCCCACTTGTTCAGATGAAGTCTTGTTGGCGGTTCTAAACCACTGCGCAAAAAAATTGGGACGAGGTTAACCCGCGTCCCAATTTGTGTTTTGCTCGTGCTCTCAGCGACTAAGCGCCGTACTTCTGCAAGCGACCGGCGTTGGCCATGGCCAGCGTCATCAAGTACTGAGCTTCAAACAAGCCCAGTCCACCTCGACAGGCAGTCGCTTCGCCGAAGGTGGTATGTCCATCCGGTCGACAGCAGTTCGAGTGTAGCAACGTAGGAACCGGGTGCCAGCTGTGGCTTGCCAGGAACGATGGCGTGCTGTGGTCGCCGGTGACGATCAGTACGTCTGGCTTCAAGTCAAGGATCTTCGGAATCTGGGCATCGAACTCTTCGGTTCGCTTGACCTTGGCGTCGAAATCGCCATCTTCGCCACTCGAGTCGGTGTACTTAAAGTGGATAAAGAAGAAGTCGTAGTCGTCCCAGTGCTGCTTGAGTACTTCCAGTTCTTCGTCCAACGACTGAGCGTTTCCGAGAATGTCCATGCCGACCAGGCTCGCGAGACCCTTGTACATTGGGTATACGGCAATCGCACCAGCCTTCAAACCGTATACTTCTTCGTACGATGGAATCGACGGTTTAGCCGAGAAGCCTCGCATCGTCAGACAGTTGGCTTTCTTTTCGTCCTTCAGCATCTTCTTTGCTTCTTCGACGAACTGCTTGGCGATCGCGGCAGTCTTGTTGCTCGCGTCGTCGGCTCCGACAGGATCGAGTGGCTGAACGCCGGTTGCTTGAGGATCGGTATCGGCAACGTTACCGCCGAGACCATCACCACCACGGAAGATCACCACGAAGCGATGTTCCTTGACGGGCTTAACAATGACTTCCACGCCAGGAATCTTGATCGCGTTGAGGCTTTCCGCCAGCGGGCCGCTCTCTTCGGTAGGAATACGGCCGGCGCGACGATCGGTGATATTGCCATCAGCGTCGATCGTGCAGAAGTTACAACGGACGGCAACGTCACCTTCTTGTAGCGGAAGGCCAATCCCCGTTGCTTCCAACGCGCCACGACCGATCAGAAACTTCAGCGGGTCGTAGCCAAACAGACCCAAGTGACCGGGGCCACTTCCTGGGCTGATGCCTGGCTTGACGGGAATACTTCCGCCCTGAACGCTTTGGGCTGCAAGTGCATCGAGGTTTGGCGTCTTAGCCGCTTCCAGTTCGGTCTTTCCGCCTGGCTCGTGCGGCAGTCCACCCAGGCCGTCGCCAACGAACATGACGATCTTGGTATCGTTCTTGGTTTTCAGGCTGCGCACCAGGTCGATTTGGTCCATGGCGTTGCTCTCTCTACGATCTTTCAAGTTGGTGGGTGGGTAATTGCATGATGCATTCAGCGCTCAATTATCGGCTTTTTCGCACGCTTCACAACCATGGTGGATGGTTGGAGAAAACACCCTAAAGCTTCATCTACGCGGGACTTGGCAGCGATTATTGCCGTCCGTTATGGTGGGTGTATTCAATCGGCTGAAACAGAATCACTCGCCGCACACGAACCGACGGAGCTACCTCGATGGCACTCAAGCTTATTTGGCACGGACATGGAACTTGGTCTCTTCATACCGAAGACCATAAGATCCTTATCGATCCTTTCTTTTCCGGGAATCCGGCTGCGGATGTTTCGGCCGATGAAGTTGAAGCCGATACTATCCTGCTGACCCACGGGCATGGCGATCATGTCGGAGCAAAGGGAGATGGCACCTACGATATTGTCGACATTGCCAAACGTACGAAAGCCCATGTCGTCACCATTTATGAAACGGCCAACTGGCTTTCGGCTCACGGGGTGGAGGAAGTCACCGGGATGAACTTGGGAGGCACACTCAAGTTGCCGTTCGGTTCCGTTAAGATGACCCTGGCTTTGCATAGCAACGGCCTGCCGGATGGAACCTACGGTGGTATGCCAACTGGGTTTGTTGTCGAAGCGGCGGGGCGAAAGATCTACTTCGCAGGCGATACGGCTTTGTTCAGCGACATGAAGCTGATCGGCGATATAGTCTTGGATGCTGCCGTGTTGCCGATCGGCGACTTGTTCACGATGGGCATTGAAGACTCGATCCGCGCGGTGAAGCTACTTCAGCCAAAGCATGTCGTGCCGGGCCACTTCAACACGTGGCCTCCTATCGAACAAGATGCTACGGCGTGGGCAAGTAAAGTTCGCCACGAGACCAACGCTACCCCGCACGTTCTGACGCCGGGGCAGACGTTCGATCTGCATTAGAGTTGGCCTACGCCGCTTTGGTTTGACCTGGAGCGGCGTTGGCTTTTGGCAGATGCGAAAGGATATAGTCGGCACCTCGGCTGGAAGCGCCTTGGCCCACGACACGCTGCTTCAATTCGCGAAGCTGTGCTACGGTGTGCTTGGTGGAATCAGGCTCGTTCAACCAAGCAGCAATTCGCTTGGCCATGTCGTCGCTACGATTCCGGAATGTCAGGTACTCAGGGAAGACCACTTCCTCGGCACCTTCGGCTTCAGGGTCGTAGGTGTAATAGCCGTTCTCGTAAAACAAATCTTTCCGCGAGAGAAGATTCACTAACGTGATGTACTTCACTTTGCGGAATTGGCTTTGCACCCAGTGGGCGAACCGGCTGATCTTATAGTGAATGACCGATGGCTTTTCGTGGTACAGAAGCTCTAGGGATACCGAGCCACTGCAAGCCAGACAGCAAGTCGCACTGTGGATCAATTCCGGCGTCAAGTCGACATGAACTTCTGCTTCTACGCCGGAAGCAAGGACATGCTCGAAGGCCAACGCGGCATGCTTGTCGTTGAACGCGGCAATCGCAAAGCGAACGTCCGGAACGTGCTCTTTGATCTTCTTGGCCGTTTCCAAGAAGACCGGCAAGTTCGAACTGACTTCCTGGCTTCGCGACCCCGGCAACAATGTCACTAGGGGAGCGTTGTTTTCGTTTTGCTGACGGACGAAGTCTGAGTCGAGCACCTGGTTTTCGAGTTCATCGAAGTAAGGGTGGCCGACGTAGGTCGCATTACAGTCGCGTGCTTGGTACCAATCTTCCTCGAAGGGAAGCTTGCACAGTGCGTGATCGACCAGGCGGCGCATTTTGTTCACACGCCATTCGGCCCACGCCCACAGCTGAGGCGTTCCGTAATAAAAGACCGGAATCCCATGTGCTTTGGCTCTTCCGGCGATCCACCAGTTGAAGCCTGGATAGTCAATGAGCACGACCGCGTCAGGTTTGTGATCGCGGAAGTAGCGATTGGCCCGCAGCATCAGGCCAATGAAGTTGTGCAAATTCAAGATCGCACGCAAGAACCACATGATGGCCCAACGCGTAAGATCTTCATGGAGTTGGCAACCAGCTTCGGCCATCTTCGGCCCGCCGTAGCCAACACACTGTATGTCTGGTCGGCGCGACTTGAGCGCGCGAATTAAATTCGCACCGTGCAAGTCGCCGCTCGGTTCGCCGACGCTGAAAAATATTTCCATCGGTTCCGTCAACCTCTTTAGCCCGCCTTGCGTCGTGATTCGTCTTCGAAGAACGCGACACGCAGATTCGGATGAATGTCTGCGGGCCCGTTTGCTTCGCTGAAATCGACTTGGGTCCATCGCTGGGAAAGCCAGCGGTGCCCGGCCCAATCTTTCCAGGACCAACAATCGGGAAGTGGGGAGGATTCGATCGGCTGGCCACCGATCAAGTGCGAGGGACAGACGGCCACGCGATAACCTTGCATGCCGACCAGTAAGGGTAAGCCTCGGCTAAGCCCTTGAATCTGCGGCAAGCGAACCATGGCTTCGCGGCGAGCTCCCCAAACCAGCCGTGAAACGTCCATTCGTGTCGTACCTCCCATGTGTCGAGCAAGCCATTCCGGCACGATCCGCATGCCAGGTGCATAATGCTGACTTGTCGTTACAAGGACTAAATCTTGCTGGATCAACTGCTGTAACAAACCATGAAGCATGCCTCGTGGAATGCTTTGCTCGGCCGGTAAATGCACAATCAATTCTCCTTCAGCGACCTGAGTCCCGCAAAACAGGGCTGAAGAATAAGTGCGCGGCCGGTGTATCTCTACGC
This sequence comes from Bremerella sp. TYQ1, assembly GCF_020150455.1. Lineage (NCBI taxonomy): Bacteria > Pseudomonadati > Planctomycetota > Planctomycetia > Pirellulales > Pirellulaceae > Bremerella > Bremerella sp. TYQ1. The sequence goes on along the minus strand of NZ_CP083740.1, from coordinate 2,894,161 downwards.
GACGAATGCCCTCCCGATGGTCGAAAACCTTCGGGGTGTCCTGGCTATCGGCAGATAGAGAAAGCAGAATCACTTCACTACGAATGTCCATCGCGCATAGCACGTCCGCCATCGTTTCCACCTGCTGACGGATCGATTCGTTCCAATCGGCGTACGGAATAAACAGGGACAACTGGCGCATGGAACTGCTCGTGAAGAAGCGAATCCAGGGAAATAATCGGGCGAGAGTATGTCAAAACTGCCCAATCACCGACAGGTCAGTTTCTAAAGACCAGTCGAGAGTGCTAGCAGGCACCCCTCGAATCGACGTAACTCGTCAAGAAACGCCAACTTCGCGTCACCTAGGAAAGATTTTCTTCCCTGATATCATCGAATCATGACGATAGTAAAACTGTGCGAGCCACCATTGAATTTCCACCAATCGGCTCGCAATGGGGCGAATGGATGAACGCTTTACCACTACTTGCTCAGAACGCTGGTTTTTTACCGACGCGCGGCTCGATCATGATCGACTTCGTCTTCGTGGCGATGTTCGGCATTATTCTCGTGCTCGGAGCGAGCATTTACCTCGTGCGTTACCGTCGTCTCTACGAATTGCACAAGTGGATCCAGATAATCACCGGCATCGTGCTGCTTGTCGCGGTGACGGCGTTCGAGATCGACGTCCGCTTCTTCACCGACTGGGAAGCGTTAGCGGAACCATCCAGCTTTGGCTCGGCGACCGTGCATGGTCTGCTTTACTTTCACTTGCTGTTTGCCATCCCCACGCCATTTCTGTGGATCTTCGTCATTTGGCATGGCCTGGTGAAGTTTCCGAATCCGGCCCAGCCAAGCCCTTACAGCCTGACGCATATTTTCTGGGCGCGACTCGCGGCGATTGGCATGCTGCTGACCGCGGTCACTGGGTGGGTTTTCTACTACGCGGCATTCGTAGCCTAGCGGTGACTTTCTAGCTTGGATTAGTCACCAGATAAAACGCGATCAAGCCACCTACTGTTGCGCCTCCAATCAAGGATTGGAAAACGCAAATCAGCAACGCTTTCGGGTATGTGGTATCCAGGAAGTGCGTCACCATGATCGCCAGCAGAAAGGTGTTGGTGAACAGCATCAGCAACACTATCTTCCAGTTGAACATCGCATTATTCGGGTCGATCCCCAGGTTGAATACCGCGTTTGGGCCAACGACTCGCCAGAAGATCACGAACACCATGCTCACTCCGGCCAGGAACAAGTAGGTCGCGAAAAAGGAAGGCTCACCGATCGGTGCATTGGGGTTTTTCTGCTTATCGGCGTTCACCTTGGCTGGTGACGCCTCTTTCTCTGCGAACAAGCGATTAAACAGCGCAATCGCCGCGCGAAAGAAGATCACATGGAAAAATGTGACAAACAAAATTCCAACTAAATTAAGTGCGAGAAGGCGGTCTTCAAACGTCATGCCAAGCTCTGGGGAGGGGCCGTGTGGTAGGTGCCGCACATTCTATCGATCCCCCAGACGCGATCAAAGCAGAAATCAACAAATTGATAGAGCCATAATATCAATCGCAATTCATGGAGTATTCAATTAGCTCTCATGGAAATAGCTATCTACAATAAGGCTCTTTGCTCCTTTAAGAGACGCTTCGGATATGGAGAGCTTTTCATGAAAACCTCACTGCTGGTCGTTCTCCTTGTGCTCGTTGCCAGCCCTTCGATTGCGGCGGATCGCCCGAACATCTTGCTCTTCACCGCCGATGATCTTCACGCAGAGTCACTTGGGGCCTATGGCGGTAAGCCTGAAGGTTTGACGCCCCACTTAGATGCTTTCGCGGCCGAAAGCATCAAGTTCAATCGGGCCCATGTGAACGCCGCCATTTGTGCTCCATGCCGAGCGATCATCGCAACGGGACGTTACGGGCACCGATCTGGGGCAATGGGGTTTATGCCGGCTCGCGAGAACGTGCCTGACATCGTCACGACGTTGAAAGCAGGCGGCTATCATACCGGCATTCTAGGTAAAGTCTCGCATTCCACACCGAAGAAGTCGATGGTATGGGACTACAGCTTCGATCAAAACGATCTCGGTAACGGTCGCAACCCTGAGATCTATTACCAGCGAACGAAAACGTTCTTGAAGCAGTGCCGCGACGCCGGTAAGCCGTTCTACTTCATGGTCAATTCGCACGATCCGCATCGTCCTTATTGCAACCCAAAGCGATTGACGAAGGGAGCCGCGATGCCGTCCAAGGTTTACTCCGCGGAGGAAGTCGACGTGCCTGGTTTCCTGCCCGATCTACCAGGGATCCGCGAGGAACTGGCCACCTATCTGAATTCGACTCGCCGCCTGGACGATACCTTCGGCAAAGTGATGCAAGCCCTGAAGGAATCAGGGGAAGCTGACAATACGCTCGTGCTGTTCATCACGGATAACGGAATCGCGGTACCGTTCGCTAAGTGCAATGCGTGGTTCCATAGCACACGAACACCGCTTCTGGTTCGGTGGCCTGGCAAGATCAAAGCGGGGAGTGTTGATGACGAACATTTCGTTTCGGTGGTCGACTTCTTTCCTACCTTCTTGGATGTCACCCAGGTCGCAGGGCCAGATGGCTTGGACGGGCGGTCTTTTCTGCCGCTACTCAAGGGGCAAAACCAAGAGGGACGCGAATTCGTCTTCACGCAGATCGATTCCAAAGCAGGCGGGGCCGCCGTTCCAATGCGCTGCGTGCAGAACGAAAAGTTCGGCTACATCTATAATCCCTTCAGCGATGGTAAGTATTGGTATCGTAACAACAATGAAGGCAAGACGATGGTCGCCATGAATCGTGCCGCCCAAGACGACCCTGCCATTCAGGCCCGCGTCGATCTGTTTCGGCATCGCGTGCCGGAAGAATTTTACGATTTACAGAGCGATCCGAACTGTCTTCATAATCTCATCGAGAATGAAAAATACGCCGATACCATCAAGCAACTACAAGATGAGCTTGTCGCTCAGATGAAATCGTCGGACGACCCCATGTTGGCAGCTTTTCTCCATCGCGAAGATCGCTCGAAGGTGGACCAGGTGTTGACCGATACCTACGGCAATTGGAAAGCCAAGGGAGAGCGGCGAAAGAAAAAGAAATAAAACGTGACGACGCTTTCCTGGCGAATGATACGATTGAAGGTTCTGCGTGACATTCCTTGTTCCCAAGGGCTTGGTCGTTTAAGTTTCGAAATTCGTTCGGCAAAGGACGCCTGGGAATGGGCCGCAATCTTCGATAGTCTTGAGGGAGCGTGGGAGTTTATCACTCAAAAGCTCAAGCAGGACGAAGAAGACTTCAAATGAAAATCACCATCGTCGGCACCGGTCGAGTCGGGGCGGCAATTGCGTTTGCTGCAACTATTAACCCGATGGCCAACGAACTGCTGCTCCTCAACCGGACACGCGATACGGCTGAGGGAGAAGCGATCGACCTCATGCATGCCACGGCCACGCAAAACAGCAGCATGCGAATCCGTGCCGGCGACATTCCCGATTCGGCCGGTTCCGATGTAATCATCTTCACCGCATCGGTACCGTATGGCGATCCTAACCGAAAACGCTCGGAGCTTGCCGGCGATAACCTAGCCATACTCAAGCATTGGATCCCACCGCTGGCCGAAGCAAGTCCCAACGCCATCATTATTATGGTGAGCAACCCGGTCGATGCGTTGACCTATGCCGCGTGGAAGCTTTCCCAGTTTCCTGCCAATCGCGTCATCGGTACCGGCACGCTACTGGATAGCGTTCGTTATCGAGCAATGCTTTCGACCGAATTGGAGATCCATGCCGACGATATCCGCGCGTATATTCTCGGCGAACATGGCGATACGCAGTTTGCGGCGCATTCCATTTCCGTGACCGGAGGTGAGCGGTTTTATCCGAGTGACACGTCGCGTCAGCTGTTTGAACGGACGGTGAACGTTGGCTACGAAGTCTCGCGTCTCAAAGGGCATACCAGCTATGGTATTGCGCTGGGAACGATGATGATCTTGGATAGCATCGTATACGACCTTCGCCACACCATGCCGGTCAGCGTGCTGATCGACGGACAATTTGGGGTGAACGATGTCTGTTTAAGCTTGCCAGCGGTGATCGGCCGACAGGGGATCACACGGGTCTTGCAGCCACCACTTTCGGAAGAAGAACAAGCGGCGTTTCACCGTTCTGCCGATGCGGTGAAGCGGTGCATCAGCTCGATGGGATTGATTACGGAAGATCAAAAATAAACGACGTTTGCAAACGATTCGCCGCTCCGGTATCGCCGTTCACGTTTTCGCGAATACCGTAGAGGTATTCTGTACCGACGCGGAATCGTTCGGTCGGTTGCCAAATGATGTTGGCGGCCAAGTAGGTCGTTCGATGCACATCGTCGGGGGCCTGGCCGGGCGTGTTGTCGAGGCTGTTTTCCGCATAGGTAAAGTTAGAACTCCAACGGTCGTTCCAGTCGTGAGTCACACCAACCATCCAGCCCATCAGGCCCAATAAATCGCTTTGCGTTGCCGAGACAGGCGCCGCATCGGGCAGACCACGATAACTGCCGATCCCTTCGCCAAAGACAATCTGATAATACGCTTTGGTATTGGGACGCACTTTGGCAACTCCGGTGAAGTTGAAGCCCCATGCGTACTTGGTCAGCACCTCTTGCCCATCCGGTTGGAAACCACCAATCCGGTGCAAGCTTGCCACTTGAAATTGACACCAGTCTTTGTCCAAACGAAGGTGCCCCACGAAGTCTGGCGAAGGGGAACGCGATTCGCCAACGATGCCTGGCGGGGCGACCACAATAAACCGGGTATCTTCTACGGCTAACGCCAGTTCCCATTCATCGTGCAGAATCGGTGTCGTCCAGCGTGCTTGAGCTTGTCGACGATTCACGGACGAAACCGACCCTTCAAAGTCGAGTGTTGCTGGAGCGGCTGACGTATCGGTAAATGTCGTAAATGTTCGTCCAACCAGAAGCGAACCTGACTCGCCGTAAGCATGCCGAAGGCGAAACTGGTCGTCGTCGCTGAAGAAGTCACCTTCCACATAGATCCGCACTGTTTGATCGAAACTAGTCAACCAACGGGTATCAAAACTCATACGTGTCTGCCGCGCATGGAAGCGAGAGTTCGTTCTCGGTGGTGCCCCAACCGGAATGGTCGTTGTGACAAACGAATCGGTCGAATCGATCGGATTAAAGTCGTAAATGAAGTCGGCTTTCACATACCCGCCAATCTTCATTGCAACGTTGTCCCCATAGATGATCAAACCATCATCAAATGATGGGGCAGAGTAAAAGTCGAAGCCGACGTTCAAACTGTTGGACTCACTGAGAAACCGGCTGGAGTCGAAATTCTGCAGTACCGGATCTACCGAATCAGGCACCTCCGGAAGTGTCTCAGCACTCGGTTGGCGATAGGCGATTCCGATCGAACGCAACGTCGGCGGGGCAGGGGGCGTCAGCTGGGCTGGCTGCAAGTCAGGCGTTTCGTCTAGCAAGACCGGTTCGACGTAAGCGACCGGGCGAACATTACCGTTCCACGTTCGAGACCTAGCCGAGGCACTCGCCGGTTGCCCAAACTCTGAGAGAAAGTCTTCGTAGACCGGTGGGGTGTCATGAAACCAAGTTTCGGCTACCGCTCCGCGCATACTGGCAGAACACGCCAGCAGGGCGAGATAGCAGATCGCAGTGCTTCTGTTCATCCATGAAAGAGGCATACAGCATCAACTTCAACGGTAAGTCCACAGGGAATTGGCCCACGCCGCGGAGGCGCTCCTTACTGGAAAACTCCGCTAGCAACTGCCTGGCCGCAGTCCGCGCGCAATGGCCTACTACGCGGTATCGTGGCCCAGCGGTGGCTAACTTTAATGCCTTTGCCGATTGCGAAAGATTGTCAGGCGACTCACCTCTCAAGGAAAAGGGAATCGCCTGACTGGTATATGCAATAAAAATTCTAATGATATTGGGAATAAAAAAACTTGGTTGATGCGAACATTGAGTCAAGCGTGATTCCCGCACTCATAACCCCATTCCATGAACGGATCACGAAATTGCTATTCCGGGGCTTCGGAATAGAAGTCTTATCTCCTATCTCATCATCATGCACTTGAAGGAGTTTCTATGGCATTGCGCCGAGGTTTTACACTCGTCGAACTTCTAGTCGTCATTGCGATTATCGGAGTTCTAATTGCCTTATTGCTTCCTGCCGTGCAGCAGGCTCGTGAAGCTGCTCGAAGAATGGAATGCACCAACAAGATCAAGCAGTTGCTGATCGCTTCGCATAACGTTCACGATACGTACCGTGTCTTTCCGCCGGCTGGTGGTAAGTCTGGTGCGCACAATGCTCGAGTCGAACGTAAGGGTCCTTTCAACAACCTGGCTGGATCGTTCTTCTTTCATTTGCTGCCATACATCGAAGAAAACGCCCTCTACGACAAAGCGATTGACGCCGGCGGCAACATGGATAGCACCGTTAATAGCCGACGTGTGAACAACTATATCATCGAAGCGTATCGTTGCCCTTCGGAACGCAGCCCGGCGGGGGCAAGTGGGTATGGTTACCCGACAGGGCCTGATGGAACGCACGCAGTATGTAACTACGGCGTGAACTTCATGGCGTTTTGCGACCAGTCGAACAACAACCAGGAAGGGGCGTCGAACATTGCTTCGATCACCGATGGTCTTTCCAATACAGTTTTCTTTGGAGAACGATACGGCCAGTGCACTTCAAGCAAGTCGAGCTTGTGGGCGAACTCGTCAGGAACATGGGCTCCGCAGATCTGTCGCGGACGCAATCCAAATGGCGGAGCATGTCCTGTTCCCCAGATCACGCCGGTTTATACCAGTGCCGGCGATTCGAGCAGCGGTGGAAGTTCGCCTCACCCTGGCACGATGAACATCGGCCTGGGCGACGGAAGCGTGCGCGGCGTCGCCGGCACCGTGGAAGCTGCTGTCTGGCAAAACCTGACCAACCCAATCGATGGAAACGTGGTTGGCGAATACTAATGCTCGGCTGATTCTTAATCCAATTTGCCCATCGCGGTGAGCCATTTCATCGCGGCGGGACTTTCACCTCCCAACAGGATGGAACCATGAAGTCCTCAATCCTCTCCGGTTCGCTGTGCGCGCTGCTCGTAGCTTTGCTTTGTGTCGGTTGTACTAGCGAAGCAAAAGTTTATTCTGGCACCGTCAGCCTCGACGGCAATCCCCTCGAGAACGCCGGCGTTCAGCTCATTGCGAATAGTAGTTCGGCTCGCGGCGAACACTACAGCACGACCGATTCCAGTGGAAAGTTCACCATTGCCAGCGATCCCAACAATCCCATCACCGCTGGCGAGTACTCGGTGGTCGTCGATAAAGTGCCTGCCGAAATGGGCGGCCAAAGCATCGTGCCGAATCAGTACCGTAGTCAAGAGAAAACTCCGCTAAAGGTGTCGATCTCTGCGGACCAAACGACCATTCCGGCCATCGAATTGAAGAGCAAGTCGTAAACGCGGTCGCTTGCGGTGCGCAGATGGCGAAGAGACGTGGGGTGGCTTCGTTATGATACGAATAAAATGCTAGTAATAGCTTCCTCCATCTGCTAAAAATCACCCCCATACGGGGCGAACGTAGTATACGCTTGCCATAGTACTTCTTGGCATTAAGAGAAAAGTTCCATGACAAGCAATTTGCCCTTGGCAATCATCGCCGGGACCATCGCCGCGGTGATTGGTGCCGCTATCTGGGCCACCGTTACGTTGGTGACTGGTTATCAACTTGGCATCATCGCCGTCGGTATCGGTTTTCTCGTGGGGATTGCCGTGCGTCTGGGCGGCAACGGTGGATCGCCGGTGTTCGGGATTGTCGGAGCCGGGCTTTCCTTGTTTGGCTGTGTTCTGGGGAACTTCCTGGCCATCATCGGCATGGTGGCTGACAGTGCCGACGTCAGCTACGTCTCGGCGCTGTTCGGTTTCGACTACAGCTACACCTTCCAACTGATGTACGATACCTTCTCGCCGATGGACTTGGTCTTCTACGGGATCGCGATCTACGAAGGCTTTAAGTTTGGAACCGTGGAAGAGTAAAGCTTCCATGGATTCCAGCGGTTGAAACCGGTGTTATCTGGTGCGCTCGTTTGCGGTTTTGGATTTTCAGAACCGCAATTTAGGCCACCAGATAAGGAATCGGACGATGAAGACCGCGCTCATAGCTGGATTATGCTCGCTAGGAATCTTATTGGTTTCTTCGGCAGTGGCATCGGCCGACGATGCGCCTGGGCATGCCAAGCCCGCCGAAGTCGACGCGCCGCTTCCTGAAGGCTGGCCGGAACCAACCGCGCCTGGCGAGATCGCCGTGAAGGAGTATCCCGCCTATCGCAGTGCGGTCGCCCAAAGCGGCATGAAGATGGATCGGGCTGACAATCTTCTCTTCTGGCAGTTGTTCGCTCATATCAAAGCGAACGACATCGCCATGACTGCCCCCGTCGTCAACACCTACAGCGGCGAATCAAAAGACGACCGCAAAGTGGAGATGGAGTTTCTCTACCGCACCACGAAGCAGGGCAGCACCGGTGACGGACTCGGTCAGGTCGACGTCTTGGATCATCCCGGTCGAACATTCGTCACCATCGGCGTCCAGGGAAAAATGAATGAGAAGGTCTACCAAGCCTCGCTCGAGAAACTAGAAAACTGGCTCGCCGATCATCCTAAGTGGAAACGCAACGGCGACCCACGTCGGCTCGGTTATCACGGCCCCATGACCGATCAAGAAAAGCGTCTCTGGGAAGTTCAAATTCCAGTCGAAGCTAAGTAACCTGGTCACGCATCCACCGGCTCGTCCAATCGCTTAATCCAAGGATAGCCAACGCCACGGGTTCCGTACGTCATGGGATAGAGCAGCAGGACAAAGATCGGAACCAATGTTATCACCCCGATCGGTACGTCGGCATCACCATAGCCGGTAAACAACCAATGTAGTACGGCATAGGCAAGGGGAATGGTGATCACGGCACCGAATGCTCTCCAGTAAATCTTACGACGTGTCCGCTTCTCTCCATAAAGAAGCGGACTGGCAACGACCGCAACGGTCACGGCAACTGTAAGCAGTGTGCAAACGTCGGCAGCATAGCCGGGCCAGTACTTTTCGTCCGGTGAGATTTCTGCCAAAGCAAAACGCCACATCTGGCAAACGAACGCGACCGCTCCGATTCCAAGCAGCATACGTCCGATCGAAAACTGTGGCACACTCCATTTTCTGCCAGGGCCAAGGACTCTCGGTACGATGTAACTGTTAATCGCGACGAATGCCACCAGCAAGCCGATTTCCAGCGTTGAATAGTGCAGTCTTGTGTGAAGGTTTCTAAAGAGAATTGGATCAGGATCGTCCAACAGCCGGCAATAGATTGCCAGAAAACCTAAGCTTGCCCAACGAAGCCAAAACGGACCACGGCCGACGCCGATCCAAAAACCGAGCATGATGCCATGAAGCATTATCGCCAAGCGATATTCATGGACCGCGTTGCGCGCCCAATCGATGAGCCCAATATGGGCGACTGCCAGAAGACATAGCGTTACAATCGCGAAAGGCTTCGGAGCAGCAGTTTTCGGCGTCGGAGGCTCCTCTTCGCCACGTTCGGCGCGACGTTGAGCGTTCAATTGATCGAGCCAGTCCACGTTTGCCTCTTCTAAGGGGAAACCCGCTGTCGATGGGCAAGCTCTGGATAGCATCGCCGATGTCACCGCCAGTGTAAGAGCGAAATTCACGCCGCTCAACGTTTCATGCTCGATATTTTCTTCGGCTTGCTATTTGCCACCAGGTAGGTATGCGGATCTCCGACTTTCCTTAAAATGATGTCACGATCTATTTCCTGGCTTAAAATGGAATAAATCGAGTTGGTTTGACGGTTTCAGGGCTCGACTTTGTTGGCCTGGCGTGGCTATGCTGGGAAGCTAATGGCCAATTAAACGTCTCCGGTTCTCTCTCCTCGCAGTGACTTTCCTATGCAGTTGTTGACGCGAAAAATGTTCGTTTGTTCGTTGTTGTCGGTCGTGGTTGCGGCTGTCAGTTTTCAAGTGGCGGTCGCTCAACAGGCCTCAGCTCAATCCACCACCGATGGTACCCATCGGCAGGATGATAAGAAGCTGCGGATCATTTGTTTCGGGGCTCATCCGGACGATGCCGAATACAAGTGTGGCGGCACGGCCATCAAGTGGGCCCAGCAGGGGCATCACGTGAAGTTGGTTTCCGTTACCAATGGCGATATTGGACATTGGCAGATGGCCGGCGGAGAACTGGCCCAACGGCGTGCTAAGGAGTCGGCCGAAGCGGCCAAGCGAATGGGCGTGGTGTCGGAGGTGCTCGATATTCATGACGGCGAGCTGATGCCAACGCTCGAAAACCGCCGTACGATCACACGCCTGATTCGGGATTGGAAAGCGGACATTGTGATCAGTCACCGTCCTTGGGACTATCATCCCGACCACCGTAGCGTCGGCGAATTGGTCCAAGATGCTGCGTTCATGGTGATGGTTCCTTACTTCTGTCCCGATAGCCCGGCTTTGAAAGAGAATCCGGTCTTTCTTTATTCGAGCGACCGATTCCTGAAGCCTTATCCGTTTCGACCCGACGTCGCCGTCGCTCTAGACGATGTGTTCGACGCCAAGATTGATGCCCTGTCGGCGCTCGAATCACAAGCGTACGAAGGGGGCGCGCTCGGCAGTCCAGAGTTCGTCGCTCAAGTTCCTCCAGCTTCGAAGCCAGAGCTGCGGCGCAAATGGCTGCACGACCGCTGGGTCGAACGCCAAGGCGCGGAAGCCAAGCGATTCCGCGGCGTATTGCAGCAGTGGTACGGAGAAGAAGCAGGCAGTCAAATCGACTTTGCCGAAACGTTCGAGGTATGCGAATACGGCCGTCAGGTCACGCCGGAAGAATTGCGAGAACTGTTTCCGTTCTTCCCTGAAGACTAGGCTCGCCGTTCCAACGGCGCCTCAAGCTCAGGTATCTTGCCAATAAAGCTTGCCGTCGCTCATCCTGCAGACGACTGCGGCGTGCGGATCGAGTCCGGACATTACCCAGATACGAAATGCTCGGCCTTGCGCGGCGGATTCGAACTCAGCGGACTGCTCAACTAGGAAGTCGTACATCGCTTGAGCATGGTCGGTGATGACTTTCGCTTCGGTTTCTCCAAGTTCTTCGAACCGGGTAAAGATGCCAGCGTTAAGCTCTCCGCTTGGCTGAATTCCAAACGCGACGCCATCGTAAACAAGCGTCGCGCCATTGAGGAACTGCTGCATGACGTGGCGGTAGTACGGTTCCCGGGTCTTCAGCAATCGACTATCGAGCACTGCATACGCTTCCGGCGGGTTACCGGCCAGCTTCGGCAGAAGATACGAGCCGCCCCAAGCGACAGCGATCATACCAACGGCAATCCCGCCGGCAAGCTCGGTCAATGCTCCGAACCAATAGAGCACCAGCATCAGCGTGCCCAGGTATTGGGCCGGGTATACGATCTGATAGAACCACAGATACCACCACGGCGCCGGCGTCATTTCGTGGGGGAGATCGGACGGGGACTGAAATGGATTGTTCATGCTCAGTTTCAATTCCCAGGAAGAAGATCATGGCTTGATGGGGTGGTCGTGCTCATCCAGTTTTTCGGTGAGCGATTCGCCTTTGACGCCAGCATAAAAGACAACGATCTCGGCGTCGACACGTCCGTTGTTCTGACCCCAGTGCGGCTTGTCGACCACTTCGATCAGGGAGTCGCCTGCGTTCATCTTCAAGTGCTTGCCGTTCTCCATGTGGACATCCAGTTCTCCACGTAGCAGCACGCCAGCGTTGATGACCGGATGAATATGCAGCGGCGTTCTTTCCCCTGCGGGAATGATGATCCTCAAGATCGTGATCTCTGGCTGCCCTTTCGGATAGCTCGGCAGCGGCTTGCCATCCCACGCGTCGGTTGACTTCACCAGCGTGGTGACCTTCAAAGGCCCTTCGTTATCGTGTGCCATCGCGATGCCGAGTCCCGCGAGCACGAGAAACGAACACGAAACTACCAAGCACTGTAGAAACCGAATCATGAGAACCCCTTTTCATGCGGAAGCGATGGTTATTAACCGGAAATAACGCGTGTCTGCACGGTCGCTCTGGGCTGAAAATAACCCACCTAATATAGGACGAAATCGACGTCCGTTCCGAGGAATTCTCCGTTTTCGTTCTGGGCATACCATTTGCGGCCTTCAGCGAGTGAGTCGTTGCACGAATTTTTGAGACGAGGAGAACCCTTCATGAATCCGTTTCAGGCCATGGCCGTTTTAAATATTGTTGTAGGAAGTGGGCGTATCGCCCTGGGCTATCTGATGTTGGAACAAGGGGCGTCGTACGTCAGCCAACTGATTGATAGCCCTTGGACCTACATCGTGAGTGGTTGCCTATCTATCTTGTTCGGCATAGGTAACTGGCTGCGTTGGCAGTTGGCAACGCTGGGGTCTATCTTGATGATCGCTTTGTCGATTTATGACAGCCAGTATGGTGCTGCCAATCAAGACTGGCGTTTCTGGGCTTTGAGCGTCAATGCCTCGATTTTGACGACGCTCGTGCTGTGGTCGTACGTCGATACGGCCAAGGAAGTGAAAGCTGAGAGCTCCGCCGGCTAATCGTCGGCACATCGGAAGTGGAGAAACCTTTGGTTCGCTTGCGTTCCTGCCGGTTATTCGGCACGCAGTCGAATGTCGGAACAAATCGATGGCTGGTATTGTCTGGCAAAAACGATGACGCCCAGGCCTGCGGCGATACAATAGAGTTATGGATGACTCGACGGAAGATCCTGAACACCTTGCTCAGATCCATTCGCAGTGGCGGTGGATTGCAGATGTTTTGTGGCTTGGCTTTGCGATGTTGCTCGCAGTGGTGGGGCTCGTCGTTTGGCTGATAACGGGGAATGTAAACCATTTTTATGGTTTCCTGTTCTATGCAATATTTCCCGTTATTGGCTTGTTGCACAATCACTTCATTCTTTTCCGGAGAAGCAAAGACCCTGTTCAAACGCAGAGGCGTCTCGAAAAGCAGTACCACAAGCAGCAAGTCAACGCGCGTAAAACCTCTCGCTTCAATGGCTGGATAATGTTGATTGCCGCGCCGGTAATCGCTTTGGTTTCTGTCGGTGAAGGGGCGAAAGAAGGCGTTCTGCAAGCTGTTCTCGGAGCAGCCTTCAGCGCGGCTTGGGCTGTCGCCGCATGGTACAGCATCCGCTGGGGATGCCGTGGGAAATGATCTGCGTTGCGGCTTTCAATTCGTTGCCATTGTGTAAGGTCTGCCATGGAATTCTTTCCAAAGCAGTTTCGTATCCGGCACGCGATCTATGGATTGGTCGGGCTGATGATGATCGGTTGTACGGCCGATTATTATGCGTGGAAAGCGCGCAAAACCGACGCGATGGAGGTCGTATCCGATCTCGGTGGTAAGGCGTTCGGCCTAGGAGGCTGGCCGCTGCGGCAAGAGTTTAATATCAAGTTTACCCGCCCGCTGACGCCGGAAGAACTCGACCGGCTGACCGTTCTCAACTTGCTGCCACCGCGCGGAATTGTGGCGGTGGCATTCGATTGCGAGATTACGCCGCAACAGTTGGAGGCGGCGAAAGGGAAGCTTTCCGAATGCCTCGTGTTTCAGCCGAAGGATGTCCAGCCGAACGTCGAAGCCTGCGACGCGGAAGAACATTCCTCCCCGGAAGCGGCTCAGGCCGAATCAACCTGATTGGTGATCTCGCGTTCGTTGACGAAGTATTCAGAAAGCGTCGTCGCCGTCCACTCCATTGCCGGATTCCATGACGCCCAGGTACCAAAGCAAAGCTTCAAGTCATCTTCCTTGGCGAAGGGGTCGTACAGCATGCTGGCGTCGTCACCACGTGTGTTGAGCAGCAACGAGCGGCAAACTTTGGTCCCTTGTTCGTGCCCATAGTCGTCGTCATCTTCGATCGCGAACTCATCGCTCTGGCAAAGCTCCCACAAGTCGGAATCGCCCTCGCGAAGCCAGCACCAATCTTCCAGCGGTCGAAGGTCGTAGATGCTGTTGTCGCAAAGCATCCATCCGTTCGAGACGCGATAGAACGCGCGGACATCTTCCGGCAGCGTAATTCCCAGGCGCGATTCGGTTGCCTCGATTTGATCGTCGGTGGCCGGCGGGTAACCGAGCCAGCGTTTGTCGCGTGCTTCTTGAGGCACTTCGGCCCAGTTCAAACGCTCTTCACGCGAAGCCAGTTCGGCCGAATACGACTGTAAGAATGCCGTCCAATCCGTTTCGTTCATGCTCATCAATCACGTCCCCTGTACCATGTCTGCCATTGACGCATCCCTGGTATACCACATTCATCGGGGGAGTTCACGCAATAAAAAAAGGTGACATGCCAGGCCCACGGCAATGCCACCCCGTTTCGACTTATGTAATGCTTGGAGATTACACTACGGCATCGTGAAAACTTCGCCGCCGGAACGTGTATGCATCGCGACAACCGTTTCCAGGTCGGTAGTTTCCGAAAGGAATCGCACGCTGCCATCCCCCAACGAAACCATCGCGCCCGCAGGATGAAAGCTGTACAGCCCTTGCTGATTGCAAACGTTGATCACCTGTTGATAGGTCGTCGTTCCGTCCGACTCGGCCGAGCAATCGTCGTTGTAACTGCGAAGTCGCAATGCTTGAGGACCTGCCCAGGCCGACCAGCCAGGCTGCGTGGTCATCGGCGTCGTTTGAGCTTTGCCATTGATATACAGCACCGGTCGAGCACTCACTTCGCCCAGCAGTACTGTGTTCGATAGCCCGTCGGTGAACTTGGCCATCGGAGTCGCCGCGTTCGAGTCGAGTCCCACGTCCAGCGTGTCGCCCCCAGGCCAGACCCACGTTTGCAGGCGCACGTAATAGTCGCCTGGTCCGCCGTAACGATCTGCGATCAATGTCGATTCAGTCGGCCCTGTCGAAAGCTGAACCTGGCGGTCACCGTTGGGTGTCGAAGGGCAGACGAACAAGTCGACCTGCGTTCGCACTAAGTCTTGGTTGTCTTCATGAAAGTGGGGCAGGTTCTCGTTGTATAACTCGGCCAGGTTGCCTTGTTCGATGTAGGGCAAAATGGCGGTCGGCCAGCCAGAGAAAACAGAGTTCGCGCCGTCGTACACGCCAGTGATTCGTGCTTGAGGAAACCCTTTGTGGACGTCGGCATAGTTGTGAAAAGCGAGGCAGATTTGCTTGAGGTTGTTCGAGCATTGCATCCGCCGCGCCGCTTCGCGAGCCGACTGAACGGCCGGCAACAACAAAGCAATCAGAATCCCAATAATGGCAATCACAACGAGCAACTCAACCAGCGTAAAACCGTGACGGCGAATGGTCATAAATCTCTAAAACAGGAAAAACAATGTGACAGACTGCGAGGCGATTTTCGTTAGCGAAACACTCGCTTGGGCCTCGCCTTCCTCGCTTCGTAGGCATGCGAAACGTTCGTCCGCAAGCACGACGCAGGAAGGGGATCTCCAGAAAGCAAATGCAGTACCATGCTGTATTCCCCAGCAAGAATCGTCGATTTCAGCCAGCTTCGTCCCCATCGCCCATGCCGCACGCGTATCATCTGTCGAGTGAAATTACGTGGGTGTCGGTTGAACTAACATCGACGCGCCGACATGTTTGATCGGCTTGAGTATGGTTGCCATAGGAAGGTGGTCTCGGCTCGCGTCAGAAATGCACAAAACGAAATCTTTCTCGTTGAGTGTTTCCCGCTGGCAGCCGGCCTGATCGACCCAGTAAGATAGAGCCACTATTGCCCGGCCGCCTACGACGAACGGTTTATGCCGGACTCATTGAGCACGCAACGAAGACTACCTAGCCGAAAGTAATGGCATGTCGAATCCTTACTCCAGTCCCAGCTCGAACAACCCGTCGCACAACTCGACTGCCAAGGGAGCCGTATCGGCCCCGGCCATTGCTCTGATGGTGGTTTCGATCATTGCCATCGTGCTCGGCCTGCTTGGATTGGTCGGCGATGTCTTTTTGATACTCTCCGGCGCGATCGAACGTCTGGAAGAGAACGATGCCCGCGCGGTTTCGCGTTACACATCTATCTTGGTCCGCACCGTCTGGGGCATCTTGCTTCTGGTCGCCGCCACCTTCGTGCTGTATGGCGCCGTGCAGATGAAGTCGCTGACCAACTACTCCATCGCCAAAGCGGCCGCGATCGTCGCCATGATCCCCTTGCTCGGCCCTTGCTGTGTGCTAGGCATCCCCTTCGGCATCTGGGCCATCATCGTCCTAGGAAAACCAGAAGTCCGCGACGCGTTTCGATAAGGGGAAAGGGCAACTCGCAAGTGATCCGGTCCTACGATCGAATCTCTTTCAAACGCCTGGGTGCCATGCCGCCGTCCGCGTCGGCATGCTGTTCCGAGTTGAAAGCAATCCGAGGTATGTGTCCGGTAATGGTCTGGGACAAACCTCGTTCGGTTAGTTAGGTCGAGTGTGATTCACATGCCGACGAAGACGACGGCATGGCACCCAGGGTGGGTGAGGGTATATAAAAAAAGCCCGGCGAGTTATCGCCAGGCTTCTTTTCTTTGGGATTGATTTCGCAGGTCGGTTTCTAACCGCAGATTCGGTTTACTGCGTCCAGGATGGCGTGGACGGTTGCTTCGACGGTGTCGGTCGAACTGCCTCGTCCGCGTGCTGTCTTTTTGTCAGACTCGATTTCGACGGTCACTTCGCCCAACGCGTCTCGGCCGAGCGTCGCGCTGTGGACTTGGAAATCTTTACAGGTAATCGGCACGCCGGTGATCCGTTCGATCGCCCAAAAGGCAGCGTCGATCGGGCCATCGCCTTCGGAAACCTCGGCGGTCTTCGATTCGTCGCCACGCTTGAGGGTCATGGTGACTTGCGGTTCTTTGCCGGTGCCGTGGCTGACGTCCAGGTAATCGAGGACCCAGCCGTGACGAACTTCGCCGCGGATCTGTTGATCGCAGAGCGACGCGATGTCGCCGTCGTAGATGTCTTTCTTCTTATCGGCCAACTTCTTGAACTCGTCGAACACCTCTTGCAATTGTTCGGCGGTGAGATGGTAACCGAGCGCTTTCGCACGATCGGACAACGCCGCGCGGCCGCTGTGCTTGCCGAGAACGAGATCGGTCTTTTCGAGCCCGACATCTTCCGGACGCATGATTTCGTAAGTGGTCGGCTCTTTGAGCATCCCATCCTGGTGAATGCCGGACTCGTGCGCGAACGCGTTGCGACCGACGATCGCTTTGTTGCGCTGGACTTGAAGCCCGGTAATGTTGGACAACAAACGGCTGGTCGGAACAAGTCGCTTGGTGTTGATCTTGGTCTCGACGTTGTAGTAGTCGTGCCGCGTGCGAAGAGCCATCACGACTTCTTCCAACGAAGCATTGCCGGCACGTTCGCCGATGCCGTTGATGGTGCACTCGATCTGACCGGCGCCTGCTTCGACGCCTGCCAAGCTGTTGGCGACCGCCATGCCGAGATCGTCGTGGCAGTGAACGCTGATCACCGCTTTGTCGATGTTAGGGACGCGGTTCTTAAGATCGGAGATGACCTTAAACATATGATTCGGCGTGGCGTAGCCGACCGTATCGGGAATGTTGACGGTGGTCGCCCCGGCATCGATCGCCGCTTCAACCACTCGGCAAAGGAAGTCGGGCTCGGTACGCGAAGCATCTTCCGGCGAGAACTCGACGTCGTCGCAGAACGAAGCGGCAAGCTTCACGCCATCGACCCCGCGGGTAATGATCTCGTCCGGCGTCATGCGAAGTTTGAATTCGCGATGAATGGCACTCGTGGCGAGAAAGACATGGATGCGAGGCTGCTCGGAATGCTTGAGGGCTTCCCAAGCTCGCTCGATATCTTTGGGATTGCAGCGAGCCAAACCGCAGATCGAAGCGCCCCGAATGTTGGTGGCGATTTCTTTGACCGACTCGAAGTCGCCCGGCGAAGCGATCGGGAAGCCCGCTTCGATGATGTCGACACCGAGGTCGACAAGCGCTTGAGCGATCTCCATTTTCTCTGCGCGATTCATGCTGGCGCCAGGCGACTGTTCGCCGTCGCGGAGAGTGGTATCGAAGATTTTGATGTGTGAGTTATTCATAAGTGTTCAGGTATTATACAGGAGTGTACAGGCAAAATGCTCGAAACGTGCATCGGAATTGCGCGGGCTGTACGTGAACAGGCCGCAACCAATCTCAAAGCCGGCCGCAAGCCGGCCCGGCTAGGAGGAGGCACGGCACGCTGACCACTCCTGGTTGAACGATCGGATGAGTCATCGGACGTTGGTTTAGGTTTGAGGGTAACTTACGTCAACGAAAAAAGCCCTAAGGTGTTGGGCCTTAGGGCTTTTGGTGATCTCGTTTTGTGCGAACGTGAAACCTTCCCTAACACCCGGGGGTGATCAGCAGCAGTGGCAGCAGTAGGAGGTTTTGATTCATAGTTAAATCTTGCTCGCAGGCATTTGGTTTTGCTATGAATGACTCTACTCCCAGGGCTGGGTTCGGTCAACCCGGCGTATTTTCGCAAGATTAGGTTTCGTCAGACCTTAACGGCAATTTGAGGAAAACCTGGGGGCCGAATTGCCGATTAGTTCCAGCAGTGGGACTTCTTTCGCACGTCCTTTTTCCGCATAAACCACGAGTATACCGGACCATGTCCGAACGCTTGGACATCACCAACGAACCTGAATTCGGCAAGTCTCAGCCGAGCGAGGACCCAGCGCGTAAACCCCGCCCGTATCTAGGGGTTAAGTTCGATTGCTGCGGGATCTATTCGCGGATCTATCAGAATAAAGCCGGTACACACTACGTTGGTAATTGCCCCAAATGTGCCAAGCAAATCCGCATCCGGATCGGCTACGGCGGCAGCAGCAATCGCTTCTTTACGGCGTATTAGAAGTCGCCGGCCGTTGATGCTATCGTGGGTGATAGCACCCCATTCGACGTCCATCTTGAGTCGTCGAACCAATTTACGTACGATCTGCCGCCCCAACTTTTTGGAATTTGGCTGCCATGATCGACTTCGACATCCAACGCTGTACCAAGAAATGCCACGCAACCGAGCGCGAGCTGCGACCTGGCGACGAGTACTTCTCGGTCCTTGTGCCCGAAGGAGCGGAAGTCGTTCGGCGAGATTTCAGTAAAGAGGCATGGGAAGGCCCGCCTGAGGACGTCATCTGCTGGTGGAAAGCCACCGTCCCAGATCCGCAGTCGACCAAGGTCAATTGGGCTCCGCACGATATCATGCTCGATCATTTCGAGCGTCTCCTGCAAGATCCGCAGCAGCAAGATGCCGCCTACGTGGTGGCGTTGTTGATGGTCCGCCGCAAGATTGTCCGACTGGAAGATTCGGAAAAAGGAGACGACGGGATCGAACGTCTCGTGCTTGTCGGCCTCAAGCGGGAAGGCAACTACAAGATTCCGGTCGTCGAACCAACCGCCCAGCGGATCGTGCAGATTCAGGACGAACTGACATCGCTGTTGCAAACCGGGGACGAACCCGCCGACGAGTAACTCACGTAACGCAAGGATGCGACTGTGACACAATTCAAATTGAAGTGGATTGCCGCGATCTTGCTGGTCGGATTGGCCTGTGGGGCAGGGTGTCCGCAGTTCACGCAGCCGGTCGATCCCATGTATCAGGCCCCGGTCGTGTTCAATGCTCCGCCCACCATGGAGCAGTTGATGGCGCAAGTCAACTTGAACACCCAGAAAGTCCAGTCGCTCGAATCGACAGGGGCGACGCTCGGCTTAAAGGGCTTTCCTTCGATTCGTGCTCAGATCTTTATGATGCCGCCGATGAAGTTTCGCATGATCGGCGAGACCGCACTGACTGGGCAGCTTCTCGACATTGGTAGTAACGAACAAGAATTTTGGGTCTGGGGCCGCGGATTCAACTCGCCTGGGCTGATGTATGCTCGGCATGATGAATTCAATCGCTCGATGGCAAAGACAATGCTTCCGGTCGAACCGAGCTGGGTTGCCCAGGCGATGGGCTTGGCTCACTTCGACCCGAACGACTTCCATCAAGGGCCATTCCCGACGGCATCAGGCAACTACGAAATTCGCACGACGATGAATTCGTCCGCTGGTCAAATCACCAAAGTGACCGTGATCGACAAGCAGTACGGCTACGTGCTGGAGCAGCATATGTACGACTCCGCGGGGCAACCGATCGCTTCGGCGTTGGCCTCGAATTATCGGTACGATCCAAGCTATGGCGTTTCGCTTCCCTACAAAGTCGATATTCGCCTACCGAAGTCTGGCATCGACTTCTCGGTTTCGGTTATTGGATATCGTATCAATCAGCTGACCGAAGGAACGGGAACGTTCACCCGACCGCGTCGACCTGATGTGCCGGAGATCAACCTGGTGGGTAACGCCGGGCAATCGATGCCGACGAGTCAGGCTTACGGCAGTGGGCAACCGTTGCCAAGCGGTCAGCCACTTCCCAGCGGCCAGCCAGATTACTCAACGGGTCAGTACCCAAATGGGCAGTACCCAGGAAATCAGTACCCGGCCAATCCGCAGCCGATTCAAAGCAATGGTCAGATGCTGCCCTCAGGTCAGCCAGTGCCAGGAGGGAACTTTGCTCCTGTCCAGCAGACGCCGCCGAGCGGTTATCCGCAAGCGACGCCAAACTATCCCACTTCCGGTGGTGTTCCTCTGGGAAGCAACATCCCGGCAGGGAACACGAGCGCCGTGCGACCGGTCTATGAAACGGCCGCGCAGCAAGACTTTAATTCGCCACCGATTCGCGGGCTGCGATGAGCGTCTATCGCTTCTTAAGACATGCCGGGAATCTGAAGCCGTTCGGCCGAAGCATCTTGCAAGGCCGTTTGCAGCCGCTGTTCGGCACCGCGGTCTTGGAGTTCCTGCAGAACAATTCGGCGGGCAGCGACCGTTAGAAATGTCGTGAAGCGGGAAGAGCCATCAAAACGACGGAGTATCTCCAGGTCGTTCTCTGCGAGACGCTCAAACGTTGCGACGACCACCGCGTCAGCCTCTTTGGGGGTAAGCGTCCACTTCTGAGTTTGCCGGGCGTGCTGAACTACTTGAACCACCGTGCTGGCATAGCGGTCGATAAAACGCCGCCAGTGGAGGGCAGGGGAATCGAAGAGATCTTCGAGCAGTTGCCGGTCGGTGGAGTCGGTTTTCATAGGGATACACTTTAGGGGCAAAAGCAGGGAAATTGAGACTGGAGGAAACTAAACAACTTGAGACTTAAGCTCAATACAGGTTTTAGGTTCCGATATCAGGGCAAATGAGCCCTAGCTGCCTTGACACCTTATTGAGACAGGAATAAAAAACGAAAGGACGGTCGGATTCACGCTTCCATTCATAGTCGTGACTTGCGATCCGGGGCAAGACCAAGTGCGTGTCGACCCGAAACGAGAATTGAGTTTTCAACACTGCCTTTACTGGCTAGGAGATAGATAGGATGACTCACGTCGTCTGCGAACCGTGCTTCAACTGCAAGTATACGGACTGCGTTGTGGTGTGCCCCGTCGAGTGTTTCTACGAAGGGGACAAGATTCTCTACATCCATCCTGAAGAATGCATCGACTGCGAAGCGTGTGTTCCGGAATGCCCTGTCGAGGCGATCTTCCACGAAGACAACGTTCCGGAAGAATGGAACGGCTTCGTCGAATTGAATGCCGAAATGGCACCGCAGTGTGAATCGATCACCGAAAAGAAAGAGCCGCTGGCGGAAGACTAATCGCCACTCGGGCCACTTGCACTATACGAAAGAAGCCACGACCGAGCGTTGTGGCTTCTTTCGTTTCTTGGCATCCCTTCTGGAAATGCGGTCCGCGACTGGGCGTGAGCGCATAAGTCTCGCGGCGCAAAGAAGTCAAGCCGAATTAGGTCTTATTTTCGCGAGACATCATGTCTTGTGGTTTATTCGCCAGACTCGTATTGCTTCGCATTGTTGGCCAAGGTTAGGATGAAAAACTGCTTACTCGCCGCGACCGTTGCGGCCTTATCCAGTGAAAAAGGAAGGACCTATCTGATGAGTCAATTTACTTGCCAGTGCTGCCAGCAAGTTTTTGACAAAAGCAGTGATCCGTGCTTTGTAGTTCGTGTCACTGCGTTTCTCGAGATTGAGCCTTACTTCGATGAAGTCGACTACGACGATACCGACCGAGACAACCTGTCGGTGCTCGCCGATACGCTCGAACAGGTTTATCCGATCGAAGACCCGACGCTACACGAAGATCAGTCGCCCCGCGACTTTCGTCTTTGTCGCGAATGCTACCAACAGTTCATGCGAGATCCCGTAGGTCGCGAAGCATCCGCGGCATCGATCTCTTTCAGCGAGAACTAAGCACGTTCGTCAGCGCGCATTAGAAAACGCACCCTGATTGTCAGGATGCGTTTGCATTTCAGAGCACCGAGGCAGGTTTTCTGGAATTCTTGCCGCTACGCAAAGGGTTCGAGAAGCTTGCCATCCTGGCTGTCGGTCATATCGACATAGCTGTTGATCAACGTCCCGTCTCGGTTCAAATCGATCGTTGCGAAACCCATCGGTGTTCCGGAAACGCTGTTGTTTCCTTCGTAGTGGCCTGGCTTGACGAGTTCGTACTGCCACCACGCGCCGCTGAACGCGCCATTGCACAGGAAGCTTACGTTGGCGTACGAAAGCGTATCGATCACGTGCTCGTGACCTGAAAGAAAATAAACCGGTCGGGCACTCAATCGCTTGTCGACCAACGGATCGACGATCTGATGTTGCCGTTGAGACATCCCGCTGCCGATCCATTGCTGAGCCATGCAAATCGGCTGATGACTCATGATCAACATCGGCAGTTCGGAGTGCTGGTTGGCTTGGACATGCAGCCAGGCGAGTTGCTTTTCATCGAGAAGGCCTGAGTTGTTGCAATCGAGTACGACAATCAACCAGCCACCTTCGACAATGCTTAAGTAACGCGACTCTTGATGGAGCCGTTTCAGGACGTAGTCCTTGCCGTACATCGGATCTTGCTTGTCGGGTGCTGCCCACCACATGTCGTGATTGCCTAGTGCGGAGAGCATTCGCCATGGGCTCAACGGTTTTGCGACTACCTCGTCCCAGAGCTTCCACTGTTCAAGCACGCGTTCCCGGCTGATGTCGCCGTAATCGGCCGCATAAATCGAATCGCCGCCATTGAGCACCAAGTCGATCTCACCAGACTGAGCAATCGCAGCGGCGAGCAATCTTTCGCAGCGCTGCGGTGCTACCACTTCCGGGCGAATGTGGATATCGGTCAGGTGCAATATCCGCAGTGCTTCGTGCGGTTTCTCGAGCGGGGTGGCAGCAAACGGTCGTGCTTCTGCCGTCGTTGCGGCGGCCCCGAGCGTGAGTCCTAACGAAGTGCCAAGAAAGTGGCGTCGAGTGGTGGAATGCCCCATGGCTTGATTTCTTCTTCTACGTGTTGGTCGTTATCGCGATGAACGAGGGCTTGCTAGTTTTTCAAGTCCCACGCCAAGTCGCCATTGCCTACTTCGTCGATTTTGATCTTCAGCTCCGACTGCTGGTTGTAACGTTTGGGAATGAACTGCACCGGAATCGTTTGCGTCATGCCCACTTCCATGGAGGTCTTCGCCTTCTTGGAAAGCCCTTGAGGTGCTTCGTAGCGTGTCGATGTGATCCGAACGACCTTCTGTCCAGGCGACACATACATCTGGAAATGTCCATCATGAATCGATCCCGCGTAAGGACGTCCGCCAGGTTCCGTTGGCTCGAGGATGATCTTACCGCTCGACAATGGCTGTCCGTCGAAGGTGATATTACCGGAGACAGCAACGGTACCGTCGGCGCTTCCATTCGAGCAACCACCGATCAACGAAACGGCTAACGCCAAAGAAAACATCACCGCGGTGCAGGAACGATTTGGGAGAAGTCGGTTCATGGTAAGTCTCGTGTTAGAAGGTGTAACGTTTGCCTGGCTATGAAACCAAGCCTTGCCGAGACAGGAACTCCAAATCTCGGCAAAGCTGGTTGTCCATTCACATACCGCGTGCCATTAGAAGCTGCCTAAGACCTGACCGTCGCTGGTCGAGCCCAGGTTTCGCCACGTTTCCAAGTTGATCGTTTCCGGAATGAAACGAACCGATGCGTCGCCCAGCACAACATTCACGCCGCCTGGATGGTAGCTGCGTGCCGAGTTGCGGTAGCCGCCACTAGAGTTGTTGTCGTCGTAGCCAACGTCTTCGCACGGAGCGATTTGATCCCACTGACCGTTGGTGCATTCGTTGTCGTTGGTGTCGCTACGTACGATCAAGTCTGGCAGCGTTGTATTCGGGGCTTGCTGTGTCGAGAAGAAACCTTCGCCATGATTGGCGCCTTGCCAGTAACCGCCGGCATCGTAGATATGTCCAGCGCGGTTCGCTCCACGGATGATTGCTTCGCTACCCATTGCCGTGTTCGAGCTACCGTCGGTCAGGTTGTTAAAACCGGTGCTGGATTCGTAGTAGAACATCCCCTTGGTGTTGTTTGGAGGATTCGCCGTTCGCTTGAAGAAATCGCTTCCGTTACACAGCACGTAGTTACCGACCTGATTGCCGCGGCAGTAGGCAGGATTGTTCGGCTCGGAAGGGCAATTGAACATGTCGATCACCGCACCGCCGAGCAGGCTGCCTTGGAACTTTGACGGAATCGTATAAACGTACGAAACACCGCCGCTCAAGTTACCACCATCGGCTGACGGCGTGCGGATACATTCTTCGTAAACATCCTGCAGGGCCGTCTGTTCCACAAAAGGAAGCAGACGCTGGAACCAGCAGTCGCGATTGCCAATGTTTCCCAGGCGAAAACCATACGGAAAATTACCGTGGGTATCGTGATAGTTGTGCAGAGCCAAGCCAATTTGTTTGAAGTTGTTGGTGCACTGCATGCGTCGTGCGGCTTCACGAGCTTGTTGAACCGCAGGCAACAAAAGAGCAATGAGAATGCCGATAATGGCGATGACCACCAGCAGCTCGACGAGCGTGAAACCGGTCTTCCGAAGATGAAACGTCATGAGACTCTCCAAGCGATGAATAATTGAGAACGATTCGAGAAAAACGTGTGAAATACAGGCTTTTTCTGCCCTATAATCAGTTCCGTTCGTATCCGCGTACCGCTTCCTGGGACTACAAACAGAGCATGTCATCGTGACTCGGCTGCTGACTTGTTTCAGTGTAAGGGGGCCTCGTTATGGAATCCAACAAAGTTGACTTACAGGAAACATTTAAATCATACTTTCTTCACACCCTCTTCATGGGCTGGTGGGGGCCTGGTCGGTGGAACGAGTTCTGTTTGAGCGTGGCCGAGAAACCGCTTTGACTTCCGATGTAAGAAATCGCCATTCAAGAGGCCAGAGAAAGCGGGGGAATGGCACATTGAGGGCAAGTTGCGCTCGGCTGAGGACGATTCTGGTCCCGTTGTTCCTCCGTGAATTCATGGATAAACTGGAAGTTTGATCGAGCCCAGGCTTAATCGACTAAGCAAGCGGCGATCGGTCAGAATCTGGTCAACTCGAACAGCACCCTACCTTCCGAAAAGATGTCGAACATGAAAATTGCCGTTATTGGTGGAGATGGAACCGGGCCCGAAGTTACCGCAGAAGCCCTGAAAGTGATGGACGCGGCTGCGAAGCTGGAAGGTTTCAGCATTGAAAAGACCGAATTTGGATTCGGTGGTGACCACTATCTGAAGACCGGCGAAATTCTGCCTGAGGGTGCCGTCGACGAGTTGCGTAAGTTCGACGCCATCTTCCTCGGTGCGATCGGTCATCCTGACGTCGCCCCTGGTATTTTGGAAAAGGGTTTGCTGCTGCAACTTCGTTTCCAATTGGATCAGTACATCAATTTGCGTCCGGTGAAGCTCTACCCCGGCGTCGACACGCCGCTGAAGGACAAAGGTCCCGAAGAGATCGATTTCGTCGTTGTGCGTGAAAACACCGAAGACCTTTATGCCGGTGTGGGTGGTTTCCTGAAGAAGGGAACCGCGGACGAAGTCGCCACGCAGACCGCTATGTATACCCGTAAGGGATGCGAACGATGGCTACGCTGGGCGTTTGAATACACCCAAAAGCGAAACAACCCTAAAGGCAAGAAGCTGACGCTCGTCGCTAAAACCAACGTGCTGACTTACGGTCACGATTTGGTTTGGCGTACATTCCAGGAAGTTGCCAAAGATTACCCAGACGTCGAACCAGATTACAATCACGTCGATGCATGCTGCATGTGGATGGTCAAGAATCCGGAATACTACGACGTGATCGCGACGACGAACATGTTCGGCGACATCATCACCGACCTCGCAGGCATCCTGCAAGGTGGCATGGGGGTTGCAGCAGGTGGTAACATCAACCCAGACGCCGGTGGTACCAGCATGTACGAACCGATGGGTGGTAGTGCTCCGAAGTACACCGGTCAAAACGTGATCAACCCGATTGCGGCGATCAGTGCTGCGGCGATGCTGCTGGAACACAGCGGTCAGCCAGCGGCTGGGGCTCGCGTGTTGAAGGCGATTCAAACTGTCACCGGTACGAAGATGAAGAGCCAAAGCGCCGGCAAGATGGGCTACGGCACTTCCGAAGTGGGCGATTTGGTCGTCGACGCGCTCGGCTCCTAGTCGCCTGGCGTTTAATTGAAATCATGCGAGATGGCTACCGGCGCGAGCGCCGGCTAGCCATCTTTCGTGTCCGGACCGCCGTTGTGGCGTAAGCGTTTTCCACCGATTCCTATTTCGCCAGGAGTGAACGACGATGTCCGTGAAAAGTCTATTCAGCCTGACCGATCGTACCGCGCTGATTACCGGGGGAAGTAAGGGAATCGGCAAAGCGATTGCCAGAGCCTTCGCTGAAAGCGGAGCCAATGTCTGCATTACCGCGCGGCATGAAGATGAGCTCAAAGGAGCCGCCGACGAGATTGCCCAGGGACTGAGTGTCCAAGTCGAGTACCGTGTTTGTGACATGTCCGATCGGGCTGCGGTCGATGCCATGGCGATCGACGTGATGCAGGCCTTCCAGGGCGTCGACATTCTGATCAACAACGCAGGCACCAACAAACCCGAAAACTTAACGGAAACTACCGACGAAGTTTGGGATGAGGTGTTAGAACTTAACTTCACTGCATGCATGCGTTTGGCTCGACATGTCGTCCCTGGAATGAAGGAAAAGAACTGGGGACGAATCATCCATCTTTCGAGTGTCATGGCACTGGCTTCCAATCCTGGACGCGGACTGTATTCCGGGACGAAGGCAGCACTGATCGGGATGGCTCGGGCTCATGCGTTGGAGTTGGGCCCTTTCGGGATTACCGTCAACTGCATTTGCCCTGGCCCGATTGCCACCGACCTGCCGATGAGCTTGTTAAACGACGAGCAAAAACAGCGTTTCGCCGAGCGGACCGCCGTAAAAAGGTGGGGCGAAACAATCGATATGGTAGGGCCTGCGTTGTTGCTTGGTAGTGATGCGGGCGCCTACATTACAGGTAGTACCATCCTTGCCGATGGTGGACTGATTTGCCGAACGTTTGATTAACATGCTCTGCTGACATCGTTCCCATTCTGGAACATGAAGCGAGTCTCGTCCTGCACTCGAGCAAATCGAACAACAAGATGTGACCACTTAAAGACGCACGGCTTTGCTAACGCGGGGCCTGACGATTTGGCTTGCTCATGAATCTACAGATCATCTCGACGAAAGACAGCCACGTACACATCGCCATCTCTGGCAAAGTGAGCCAGGACGGCATTCCCCGAGATAAAGAGCCGATTGCCGGGCTGCTGGGGCCAGATGCTTACACGTTGACGGTGCTGTTGGATCTGAAAGATGCCGAAGTTATCGATTCCAGTGGAATTGGGTGGCTGTTGGTGTGTCACAAACGATTTGCCGAACATGGCGGACGCATGATCTGCTACTCGGCACCCCCGGCCGTAGCCAACGTTTTCAAGTTGATGCGGATGGATTTGGTCTTTGATAACGCGGCGAATGCCTCGGAAGCGGAGAAATTAGCTGGTGTCAACGTACAAGAATAACTCGCACGGAATTGACTTCTCTCACGTCGATCTGGCCAGCCTCGACCCGGAAGCCCAAATGCGGCTTCTGATCGAGCACGCTTCCATGACCGGCGCAAGCGACTTGTTTATCTTCGCCGGAGAGCCGGAATATCAAGTGGCAATGCGTTTGTGGGGGCGGATGCGGAACATCACCCGGCTTCCTGCTTCCGAAGGCAAACAGCTGCTGAACTATGTGAAGGCGCTCGCCGGCATCGATATCACCGAGCGTCGCCGTCCGCAGGATGGTCGTTGGATCTACCGCGACGACGAAAAGGTGATCGATCTTCGCTTGAATCTGATCCCGACGCGCGAAGGAGAAGACCTGACGATTCGCTTGCTCGATCGTAAGAATAACTTGCTCTCGATCGATCAGATTGGTCTCGGCCGGCACGACCGCAACGCGTTGATGGAAATGCTGCAGTCGGAATCTGGTTTGGTGTTAGTCACCGGACCAACTGGCACCGGGAAAACGACGACGCTCTATGCGTGTCTGCAGCATCTTAACGATGGCAACCGCAAGATTAACACGCTGGAAGATCCGATCGAATTCTCGTTGCCAGGTATTCGGCAATCGCAAGTGAACACCAAAGTCGGACTCGACTTTCCCGAACTGCTTCGCGGTGTGATTCGTCAGCAGCCCGACATTATCATGGTGGGCGAAATTCGCGACAAAGAAACCGCCGTAACCGCCGTTCGTGCGGCCAACAGTGGCCACCTGGTCTTCGCCACGCTGCATGCTCCTGTCGCAACTGGGGCCGTGCAAAGCATGTTGTCGTTCGACATTCATCCTTACTTTCTCGCCAGCTGCCTGCGGGGTGTGATCGCTCAGCGTTTAGTGCGTGTGCTCGATCCCGAATCACGGATGAAGTACGAGCTCGGCGCGACTGGCAACACGTTTGCCGATATCGAGCCGCTGTTGGAAGAGGGGCAAGGGACCTACTTCTATGGACCAGATCCATCCGCCGAAAACGAAGGCTACTGCGGACGAACGGCGATCTTCGAGATGGTCACGATCAATCGCACATTGCGCGATGCGATCATCAATCGCAAGCCGACTCTCGAACTTGAGCAGCTCGCCGAAGAGATGGGCATGATCACGTTCCGCAAAGCGGCCATGCTGAAAGTCGCCCAAGGCGAAACGAGCATGGAAGAAGTGTTCAAGAGCATTCCGGTCGAATATCTCGATCTGGAAACGACCGGGTAACTTCCCGCCGGCGTGTTCCGTTGCCAATCGAAAGCTGGAACCCAGTGGCAACGCGACTCGAACTCAGCTCGGTACAGGGTGGTCCCGGTTTTTAAACCGGGATGGCCGAAGGCCACAAGAAGCCATTGTATCGAGCTTGTCCCTGGTAGAGACATTGCCATCGCGTCTTCTCCTTGCAATGGCTTCCTGTCGGCTACGCCGATCCCGGTTTAAAAACCGGGACCACCCTGGCCGAAAGCTTTGCTCGCTTTAATCGTCGGTAAGTTCGATCGTTACCGGCGAGTTGGCGATGGCGTGTTCGTCGGTTACGCGTTTGCTGAGCAGTGGACGCGTGCCGCTGCATTTGTCCATTAGCGACTTCGCTTCCTGAAATCGGTAATAGGCATCGACGACCGGGGGCGGCAGTTGATTGGCGGCTTCTTTGGGCGAAGTGGCCAACCATTGATCGACGTTCCCGGTCGGGCGACTCGGACGGACGATCGACGTCAGGTAATCGAGCGGCGAATCTTTTCGGCGATGCTGAATCTCGTCGGCATACTTCCGCTTGGTACTTTGCCAGCGTGACTCTTCCTGAATGTAGCGATCGGCCACGCTTGCCGCATAGCGGTCGCCGGTTTGATAGATCGCCACCGTGTAACGCGTTTCCGGCAAGTCAGTTTCTTTGGAAGGACCGCCTGGAACGACCGGCTGACGAATCTTGGCCTGGCAGCGAACGGTCATGGTGTCGGCTGACCAGCTTTCAGGAACGGCCAGCACAATGCCCAGGATGGTCGTTCCTTCCAGGCTCGTTTGTTTGGTGCGATTGAAGCGGAAGTAAACCCCTCGGCCGCGATGGATCGTACCGCTGGCCGCCACCAGTTTCAGTTCGGGCAGAATGTCCATTTTTTCGACGGTGGCATGCTTACGATTAAAACCAACCGTCGCGTCGGCACCGAGGCTCTTGTCGAACCGCTCGTTCGCCGAAAGCTTGCCGTTGATATCGAGTTCGGTGCGATTCTCCTTCGAAATGTTCCCCGCGTAGGGACTTTGCAGCGTTGTTTGCGGCGAGAAGTCTTCGATTTGAATGCGTGGGTTGTGCGGTTCAATGAAGAACGTCGTCTCGATCAGGTCTTCCGAGATCCGCGAGTCGACCATCGTCGAGATCATCACGTCCATCTGCAAGAGACGATAACCAGGCCGCGCGTTTTGAAACTCCGGCGTGGTAACATCGTTGGCCGGTGTCAGATAGCCGACATCAAACTGAACGGGAGAAGCAGCCCAAGTCAGGGCAGGGGAGGTGGCAAGAATACTGACTGCCATCAGCGTGTAAAGAATGCGTACCATGTTTGCTAGCCTTTTCGATGCGAGTCCGTTGGGTCATCGCGGCGTCAAAGCAGGTCGCATTCCATGCGAAAGTGAGAGTCCCGTCCTTCCGTGCTTGCCGAATCCAATTCGATCAGTGGTCATGGTACGGTACGCATCGGCAGCGACAAGTGTTGGCTCCAAGAGGGCCAAAACATGGCAAGATTTGCGGATTTCTCCGCCTGCTGGCGATGCACCGCTAGCCCGAGGAAACCTGGGCAAAGCTTGTGATCGCTTCGTGCATGTGGCCATCTTCCACCGGTTTGTTGCCGGGGCGGATGCTCAGCCGCGTGTCCATGCCGACTGCTTTCGCTGCTTCCAGCTCTGCAACGATATCGCTGATGAAGAGCACCTTCTCCGCGGCTTCGCCTACTTCGGCGGCAATCGTGTCGTAGCTCTTCGCTTCCTTCTTCGGGCCAGTCGTCGTGTCGAAATGGCCAGAGAAGTACTTCAGCAAGTTGCCAGCTTCGCAGTGTCCGAAGAACAATTTCTGCGCAGCGATGCTGCCTGAGGAATAGATATAAACGCGAAGCCCTGCCGACGTCCATGCTTCCAGCGCTTCCGGGACATCGTCGAAGACTTGAGCGACCATTTCGCCGCGCTCGAAGCCATCCTTCCAGATCATCCCTTGTAAGGCTTTCAAGCCGGTCGCTTTAACGTCGTTGTCCATCAAGCGGCGAATCTCGGTGGCAACTTGCGCTCGCCGTTCCGCTTCGTCGCTGCGGTCGGCTGTCCAAGTGGCGAAGTCTTCGCTGCCGGCATCTTTCGCGATTTGATCGAGCACCGGAGCGAGGCTCGGATCATTCCATGCCGCATCGAGATAGGCATCCAGTTCCCGCAGCACGTACGGGAACATCACGTCGTACACAAAGGAAACGCTGGAGGTCGTTCCTTCGATGTCCAGCAAAATAACATTCCAAGGATACGCCATTAGACGTTCACCACAGGATCGATGTCGTCTGCTTTGGGCAGATAGTCAGGGCCCCAGCAAAGTGGCGAGTACTTGGTGTGTACGCCTTGGTCGATGTAGTGAGGCGTCCAGCCGGAAGGATCCTCGAACAAGCGAATGCAACGGATGTGGCGATCGCTGCACAAGTTGAACCAGTGCTGCATGTCGCGCGGCACGTTGATCAGGTCGCCTGATTCGACGAGCACGGCGAAGACCGGGCCATTTTCCGGATGAATATGAAAGACGCCTCGTCCTTCGACGGTGAAGCGAACTTCGTCCTCGTCGTGGGTGTGCTCTTTGTTGAACTTCTCGAGCATAGCGTCAAGGTTCGGCGTTTCTGGCGAAACGTTAATGACGTCGGCGGTAACGAAACCACCCTTTTCTTTCAGGCGATCGATCTCTGGCTGGTAGGCATCCAGGATCTCTTCGTTGGTTGCGGTCTCGCCGATGCGTCCGGCGACTTCCCACTTTTCGTACCAAATGCCGAACGGTTGGAGGAAGTCGCTGATTTCCTGGACATCGGTGATGGTACGGTTTTCGTCAGGTACGGAAATACTGGCCATGGTGCCGATTTCTCCCTTCGCCGTGGCGGCGATGCTGTTGCGAGGTGACGTGTGCGAAAAGTAGGTGCGGTAGGTTAAGTTGCTGGGCAAAGCTTGCCTTGGGCGGCGAGCTTGCGTCCGAGAACTTCAAACAGGAACTCGTAGATCTCGATATGGCGTCGTGCTTCGGCCAGATCTTCGCCCCACGTGTACAAGCCATGGTTCCGAATCAGAAAACCATGGATCGGCGGAAGCGATTCGTCTTGCAGGCGTTTCTCGACTTTCTCGGCCAGCTTTGGAATATCCTGGGTGTTCTCGAAAATCGGAACATGTTCGGTGTGCTGGTGGGTCTTCACGCCGGCGAGGCCTTTGAGCATCTCGTAGCCTTCGATGTCGAAGCCGCCGTCGTCGCCGAACGTGTCGGACAACAGCGTTCCCCAGACCGAGTGCGTATGCAGCACCGAGCCGACATCTTCCATGCGTGCGAGAATCACGTGCAGTTGCGTCTCGGCCGACGAGCGTGGCTGATCGGTGGTCGGCATGTTTTCGGCGTCGACCTGGTTGCCGTCGTAATTGCAACGAACGAAGTCCCCAGCGGCCAGGTTCCCTTTGTCCATACCGCTGGCGGTGACCAGCAACTGAAGCGGACTTCGATTGACGACGACGCTGTAATTGCTGCTCGTGCCGACCGACCAACCACGTTGGAAGAAGTATTGGCCCGTTTCCCGTAGCCCCTTAATGGCTTTATCCGCGCCGGAGAGGGCAGGGTGGGAAGGAGAACTCTTGAGTTCAGTATCGGTGCTCATGGCGTGTGTGGATTCTTTCGCGAGGACCAAGCATTGCGGCAGCTTTGCCGGTCGACGTCCGTGAGTGGGGCCAAAAAGGTTGAGTGTAGCAAATCGGTATGCGGCATCAACTCGCCAGCTGGCAGGGCATGGCCTCTAGCTATGCATCCTAGCGATTTCGTCCCCCGCGGCAATGATCGCCGCTTCGGCGTCGGCCAACTCATCGAGCCGCTTCAGGACTTCTTTTTCCGGAGCGTAATGCTTCGCCAGACGGACATACACGGCATGATGCCGGGCTTCCGACTCGAATAAGCTGTCGTAGAAGTCGCGTAGTTCTTCGTCCGGCAGGTGGGTTCGTAGCTTGCCGAAACGTTCGCAGCTGCGCGCCTCGATCAGTCCAGCGACCAGCAGCCGATCAACGGCTCGCCGCGGTTCCTCGTTGCGAATCAGATCGTGTAGCTTGTTGCCGTAGCTGCTCGGTTTAATTCGGCGAAACTCGATCCCGCGACGCTTCAGCAGATCGCGCACCATGTGGAAGTGTTCCAGCTCTTCGTTGACGATCGACGTCATTTCGCGGCATAGTTCGTCGTTCTCGACGTAAGCGAACATTAAGTTCAGCGCGGTGCCGGCTGCTTTCTTTTCGCAGTGGGCATGGTCGATCAGGATTAAGTCGGTTTGCTTGTCGACTTGATCCAGCCACCGTTGGCTTGTTTCCGATTTCAGGTGCAACATTTGTCCAGCTTTCCTCGTTTATGGGTCTCTCCCAATTTAGTGCTCTTTGAGCTGAAAAACGAGGGGTGAAGGGAATCGCCGGCGCAACGAAAAACCCCTCAGTCCCGAGGGACCAAGGGGCCTTGCGATGTGGATGTTACGCGCGGTCAGCTTCGTTTAGAAGCGGATACCGAACGAGAATCCGGGGCTACCGTAATAGATCCCGTTGCCGCGGTAGTAAGCCGGACGTGGGGCGTAACGATACGAACGGTAGCGATACGGGCTGCGGTAGTAGTGGTTGTGATAACCGCGGTGTTGGTAGTAGCCATGGTGGCGGTGGTGGTGATGATGATGATGGCCATGGCCGCCACGATAGTGTGGCCCGCCTGCTTCAGCGGTGCCTGCGGCACCAAACATCAAACCCACGGCAACAACGGCAGCAAGCATTAGTGACTTCAACATTGCTCTTTCTCCTGGACTTCTGAACTATTTCTGATCGCCAGCGAAAACCCTTTGTTCTCGGTGGCGGCCCCAACTTTCGTCTGCATTAATAAAAAGCAGACCCTATGCCAAAGAGTACTGAAATCGCGTAAGTGTTTATGCTATAAATGCTTGCAGCGATATTGGCGATGAGAGAAGAAGGGCAAGCAAGTTGTCGAAATGATAACTTTCGTCTCAATTCTTCGGTCTAACCCATCTATCAGATAGCAATTCATGCGACGAATCGCGCATGTGGTCGCTTGTGGCCATGGGGCGTATTTATTGGGAAGAGAGTTTCCCGCGGACGTAGCCTTGGTCCTCAAGAGAAAGCTGCGACATCGGCACGATCATCTTGGAATCGTCTGGCCGGCGGAGCTCGACGCGGTCGTTTGTTTTGTCGTACGAAACTAACGTCGCTTCCGATGTGAACGATCCGTCATGGCTCGTCCACGTACGCTGCGTCATGTTCTGCAACGTTGTGATCTGGGGCTCTTCTTTCTTCGGCGGCACGAACGGTTGGGCTGGCCGAGTTTCAGTCACATCTGCGGAAGGTTGCTCCTCAGGTACGTCCTCGGTCCCTTCCTCGTATTCCCAATAGTCATCGAACGATTCTTCTTGGATCTCATCGATGTAATAGATAAGCGTATCGTCGACGTCGTAGTCCTTCGAGACATCGTCGTCGGTATCGAAAACCCCGTCTTCGCCGGCGCTCGTCAGGCGATACACCTCCCTGCCTAGCATCTCGTATCGTTGAGGTGGGTCGATCGTGGGATCTTCCTCGATTAGTTTGTCTCCCTCGACATCGTCAGGGACTTGCCCGTTTTCGTAGTAGTGCTTCACGATCTTGCGGTTCGCGTCCTCGAACACCAGACGGGTCTCGTACTCTTCGTTAAAGCCGTGGAAGGCTTCGGAGAATTTGCTGTAGATGGACCAGACCATGGCGATCACTAGGATGGTAGAGATCCCGCTAATCACCGTGCCGACGATTGCCAGCTTCTTGGGTTGGTACAGCAAACCGACCAGGCATAGGATCAATGCGATCGGCGAGAAGATACCGCAAACCACCAGCGAAAACAGCGATAAAGCAAACCCAGCTGCAGCAAATGCGTTGCTCGGCTTCTCTGGCTCTTGATCGAAACGAGGGTAATTCATCGCGGCAACTCATCAATCGATTTGAATAGATTAGGGCGATTCTATCCCACCCCGTCGAGTGATGCGACTAGAACTTTTGCAGGAACTCTAGAGGAGATTCATCGCGAAGAAGATGGCTCCCAGCAGCGCACCGTTGGTTCGATGTGAGCAATCGGTGACCACTGCCCTGGTCAAATGAGCTGTCCCGGTCCATCCCCAGGAGGTAAATATTTATTCTTTCGACAAAGTTCTGGAATCAGGGGGCAACGCGTGGATACGTTGGCGAAACCGTGAAAGAATGTCGAATGTCATGAAGGTCCAAGATTCACTTCTTGGCCGATAGAAAGAGCAAACCCATGAAAAGGAGGCTGGCCACATTGCTGTGGCCAGCCCGGCCAACTTCAAGGCGTTCGAGGGACAGCAGCGAACAACCTTTTCAGAAGGCCTAACGCATCCAACTGTCTTGCGTCCTGTCCGAATTCGGTTTAACCGCTTAAAAGGACATGGTAATCACAGATGGTTGCGTTTTTCGATTTTTCATGGGATAGCTGGCCCTCCATTGCAGATGTCATTCAATGGGGGGCCTTTTCGATTCATTTAGGTCCTAGATCCGGATCGGAACCGCGAGCCGCTTAGGCCGCCGCTTCAATCGGTCCACGACGTCACAATGCATCGGCCAAGGCGTTGCCCCAATGGCATAAGGCTTGGGTCCAGGGCATTGATTTCTAGAACGCGCAGTCAGGGACTTGCTTTTCCGTGACAGCGAACAGCGTGGCTTCTTCTTCCCGCGGCAACAACTGCTTGGCAAGCGTGCTGATCGCGCTGGAAGCGGTGACCAATTCGTTGAATGTCAGCGGACGTTGGATCGTCAGCAGGCTTTCGATCTTCACCAAGATGAGCTGAACAAACTGCTCGTTCTTATCGCCCACAAGTTCCGACGGTTCCATAGGAAGCCGATCAGACTCACGCTGGTGATGGAGAGCACTCCGAAGAGAGCGAATCGATTGAATGGGACAGGCATCATTTGCCTCGGGAAAATCTCTGGTACCGAGGGCATTGGATAATGCCTTCAGCGATAACAGGATCGACTGCTTTTGCATTGCGCATCACGACTTCCACTGTCCCTAGAATTCGCGAAATAGTTAGTGCGTTATGGAATGAAGATCGGTTACGCCCCACGGTAAGTCAAACCACAAATGCCCGTTTCAACACTGTTTATGGCAAATTTTAGATGGCCGGGGGGTAAGAAGGGCCCAGTCGAACGGTTCGAGTGCTCAAGCTGGAAAAAAAATCAATTCCCACAAACGAGCGACCACGCGTGTGGGGTGCATGCAGGCAATGGCAGCGCTTGCTTGTCGTGACGTAAAAGAGCCGTCCAGATCCCTACTGCGCATAAAAAAAGGCAGTCACCAGAAGATCTGATAACTGCCATTTCGCTTTAAAAAGCGAGGCCGACGGGGATCGAACCCGCAACCACCGGATCGACAGTCCGGTATGGCTGTAACTGAACGCTTAATTCGACCTCAATTGACCAGAATGTAGCTAGATTATCGTGCTGTGATGCTTAAACCCAAGATCCAATTCGATTGTGCCGATTATGTAGAATGCGTGGGTTGGACAAAAAAGTATTAGGGACATGTTGAGCTATGAAGAGTTACGATACATTTGTTCATCAGCTCGAATCACTGTTGGCCTCCTCACATGCCAATCCACAGAGCTTCCGTAAGGAAATAGAAATTGCCACCAATGGGCTGGCAAAAAGTGAACTCTATCGACTTGTCCCTACTTCATTACGCAGAAAACACGGCGCTTTCTTTACTGACGAATCGCTTGCAAAAACTGCTGCCAAGTTTTTGGAGCCTGTGATCAAGCGAGGAGAAAGGATCTGTGATCCTGCCTGCGGTGCTGGCGATCTACTACTAGCTTGCACGCAATACCTGCCCAGGGGCGGAAGCATAAAACAGAAAATCGAAACTTGGAACTCATCCCTGATGGGGTGGGATCTGCAGCCGTCGTTTGTCCGAGCGTGCCAGATAAGGCTGTTGCTTAGGGCAATTGCTCAGAGGCAAGATGGAGTTCAGGTTTGCCCATCTCCATCTGAACTTTTCTCAAACATTCAACAGGCCGACGGGCTCGCACAATCTGTACACCTAGGTTCGCTTGGGGGAGTGATTATGAATCCCCCGTTTACTTCAGTGAAGTCACCGGAACACATAGGGTGGGGTAACGGCAAGATAAATGCGAGTGCGCTTTTCACTCATCATGTTTTGGCTCAAATGCGCTCCGATGCAAAAATGGTTGCGATTCTTCCCGATGTACTCCGCAGTGGTTCTCGATACAGAAAGTGGCGAATAGAGATAGAGCGATTGGCAAATATCAGCCGTGTTATTCCGCTTAAAAAATTCGATCCAACCACTGACGTACATGTATTTATGCTCGTCGCTGTGAAGAGGGCGAAGAATACGATCGTAACTATTCAACCTCGAATCGCCCACGAAAAACGTATTACTAAAGCGTCGTGGCAGGATTCTTGTCGTAACCAGGCATACATCGATCAGCAGTCCCCAAAAGAACTCTCGGTAAGCGATTTCTTTGTCGCCTCGGTTGGACCTGTTGTTGAATATCGAGAGCCTAGGTTGGGCCAGTGGTTGCCGTATCTCCAAGCAAGAAATCTACCTCGTTGGTCATCGGTTGAGAGCTGTGATCTCCCCAAACGGCGTTTTCGTGGACGCCGAATCGCAGGCCCTTTTGTCGTAGTTCGAAGAACCTCTCGTCCAGAGGACACTTATCGAGTAGTGGGAACCATCGTATCTGGACAGGAAGAATACGCTGTAGAAAATCACCTTATTGTTCTTAAGCCAAGAGATGGAAAGCTAAGTAGTTGCAGACGCTTACTTAAACTATTTAAAAATACTGCTACAACAGACTACGTCAATAAAGTGATGCGTTGTCGTCATCTCACCATTTCTACTATCAATTCTATCCCCTGGGCTAACCTTCCGTGAGTGAGCAAAGCACCAATTCGACCGCAACATTCCGGTTTGCAACCGATATTCTGCAACGCTTGGGAGAGGAATTAAATCCGTCACCTGATCAGGGGCTTTTGGAACTCGTCAAGAACTCATTTGATGCGAATGCAAGCGAATGCGTTGTGGAGTTAATCGATACGGATACTCCTGGCGGTACCGTACGAATCCGGGACGATGGTGACGGAATGGCTCGTGACGATATCGTTGATGGATGGCTGGTTCTCGGAAAGTCGTCAAAGAACACACGGCGATTGACTCGATTGAAAAGAATCCCGGCCGGTAACAAAGGCCTTGGACGACTCGCTGCTCTCCGTATGGGGAAAACTGCTCGGCTACTAACTAGACCACGATCAGATCGAAGCCGGGAACACCTTTTGGAGATCGACTGGAATAGCTTTCAGAATGCAGATCTAATTGAAAACGTCCCCCTTTCTGTCCGTTCACAAAATCGTGAGGCTTCAGTTCCGCATGGCACTGAGATCGAGATTGGTCAGCTCAAACAGCGTATTGGACGATGGGATGTAAAACGCCTCGCACGAGCAATGATTCTGCTCGCAGACCCATTTTTGGATGACCCTACAGCTTTTAAGCCGCGATTGATCGCGACGGCATACTCCGATCTTGAGAAGCTAGTACGGCAACGTTACTTCTCCGAAGCCGATTATCACCTTGTAGCTAAGGTTCGGAATGGAAAAGCAACGGCAAGCGTTCTCGACTCGAAAGGAGAACCCCTCTTCGAAGCGGAACACGAAGATATCATTGAGGATGCAGAAAAGCCGAACTATGCCTGTCCTGATGCTAGATTCGAGTTTTGGGTCTTCCTTCTGAGTCATACGTCTTTTCAAACTCGACCAGTCTCTCTTGCCCAAGTGAAAGAGTGGCTGGGAGCATTCGGCGGTGTTCACTTATATAGCAACGGATTACGAGTAAGCCCTTACGGAAATCCTGGTCATGACTGGTTAGATATAAATCTATTGCGAAACAGGAATCCAGAGGAAAGACCTGGTACACATACTTCGATTGGAAAAGTTGAAGTAATCGATCGAAATGCAGTGCTCGTTCAGAAAACGGATCGTTCCGGTTTCATCGAGACAGAGGCTTTTACCGATCTGCGGCGATTTGCAATGGATGCCCTCGAATGGATGGCCCGACGGCGAATGGAAGTTGCCGAAAAAAGAAGGGCAAGCGAGCGTACCCAAGCCCAACGCAAGACTAGAAGATCGAAGAAAAAGCTGGATGAAGTTATTCAGACAACTCCGGAGCCTGTTCGTGAAGAACTTACTGAAGCGGCCAAGGCATATGACCGAAGTCGCGAAAAGGAAGTCGACCGACTAAAAAAGGAAATACAGCTGTACCGTACGTTGGCGACTGCGGGCATCATGGCAGCGACGTTTGCGCACGAAAGCAGTGCGAGTCCGATCAAGGTTATTCGCGGAAGCATCAGGGCGATTAGAAGACGTGGCATGAGACTTTTTAGAGATGTCTTCGACGAAAAGTTTGAAGAACCAGTATCTAATGTCGAAAATGCAACGGAGAGTCTGGGAGTGCTTGGGGCGGCAACACTTGAACTCTTGGATCACGAGAAGCGAAGATTGGGACGCGTAAACCCTCATACTCTGATTCAAAAGATCTTAAACACGTTTCAGCCATTTTTGAATGGGCGTGGAGTGGAAGTTCAACTTATCCTTTGTTCGGGTGAGCCATATTTTCGCGGCAGTGATGCTGCTTTCGAGTCGATCATCACAAACCTCATTAATAACAGCCTTGCGTTTTTTGAAAAGGCAGGTACCCAGAACCGAAGAATTGCAATCAATACACAAGTTGTGAAGGATGTACTTGTACTTTCGGTTTCTGATAACGGACCGGGACTTGTCGACATAAGGCCGCGGGACATTTGGCTGCCAGGTCAATCGACTCGCGACGGAGGAACTGGTTTAGGACTGACGATAGTTCGTGATACTGTAGTGGATGTTGGAGGAAAAGTTAACGCTAGTGAATCGTCTGAATTAGGTGGAGTTGAAATCATCATTGAAATCCCAATTATCGGAAGGTGAGTAATGTCGGACATGGCCTTGTCCAAAAAAATATTCTCGAGAGTTGCCGTCATTGATGATGATCTCGGTGGGCGGAATACCTACAAGCTTGCCATTGAAGATATGGACTGCACACCGGTTGTTGAAGATGGTCCATTGGATGTTCTAGACAGTTACGTGGCGAACCTGCGGCCCCGAGTCGATGCGGCGTTTTGCGACTATCATCTTAAAAAACATGGGAACTATGCCGTGTTTGATGGGGATGAACTTGCTTCTTCTCTTTATTTAGCGAAGGTACCTGTAGTCCTATGCACAAAGTATACGGACTGGGAAGCGAGTCTATTGCGACGGCGCAGGCGGTACATTCCTCGTGTTATCTCCTACGATGAGGCAGAGCCAGAGAATATTCTCGAAGCGTTCAACTTATGCGTTCGTGAGTTTCGAGGAGAGTTTATCGTGCCTCGGCGGCCTTGGAGAGCGCTAGTTCGAATTGAAGATTTCGAGGACGGCTGCAGCTATGCATATGCTGTCGTTCCAGCTTGGGATACAAAGAAACGAATAAGACTTCAAATTAGTGACTGTCCCTCAGAAGTTGTCAACAAAGTCAAACAGGGAGAGCAACGGTTTCACGCGCAAGTAAATTTGGGCGCGGAATCAGACGAAGACCTTTATTTTTCAGATTGGGAGATTTAGAAGCCGTGACGGGAGTCAAACGGTTGAAAGACGCTTTCGTTGTTCTTGACGTTGGGCACGGAAATTCTGCCGTACTAATAAACGGTGGTGTGACCGTCGTTATTGACACAGGGCAGGGAGCAATACTGCTTGAGTTTCTAAGAGAGCAAGAAATCAAACATATTGACACAATTCTATTATCCCACGCTGATACTGATCACATTGGCGGATTAATTGGACTGTTAGCGAGCGACACAGTTTCGGTTGGCGTCGTTCGAGCGAACACTGACTCCGCAAAGACGAGCAGCACTTGGGATGATCTCGTTTTCGAGTTGTCACAAAATCCAGGAATCGACTTTCAGCCAATATTGACAACAGAATCAACCGGTGATTTCAATACAACGGACGTCGAAATCGAGATTGTCGCACCCAGCACATATCTTGCATCGAAAGGCCCAGGTAGCGTTGACCGCAAGGGTAGAACTCTCGGTACTAATAGCAACAGTGGCGTTATACGACTGCTATACGGTGGCAATCCGTTTGCTTTGCTGCCTGGGGATGTTGATATAGTCGGCCTTCAAAATATCGTGGAGCAGGAAAAGGAACTAAATGCAAAGATTGTAGTTTTTCCTCACCATGGAGGCCGGGCGGGCGCTGGTGATTTGGCAAGTTTTGTGAACGATTTTATGAGGGCGGCGAGTCCTGAGATTGTCTTCTTCTCAATTGGTAGGGGACGACACTCTACTCCGCGGCCTGAAGTCGTCAACGCCGTTCGCGAACTCGGCCCGAGAGTTCAAATTGCATGTACTCAAATCTCCGAGAATTGTCTTGCGTCGATTACGCGAGAACTCGACCAATCTCACCTGACTGACAGCGCTGCTGCTGGAAAGAAGAATGGCCATTGCTGCGCAGGCACGTTGATCTTCGACTTTATCAACAATGAATGCTTTCCAAGTTTGCCGAGACATCGCGAGTTTGTTCGTGAAGAAGCGGATACACCACTATGTATTCCAACAGAACTGTAGGCACACTTTGAGCGATTCCGACCTGTCACCGGAAATGATGTGTCGTCATTCTCAGCTTGGTGTTCTGGGTAAGTCAATTTCTGTTGCCTGATTCGATTTGTCCGGCCGGACACGGAAAGAAACAAAGTCCCCTTTTTCGACTTTTCCCGTCGGGGGCGACTCCGTCCACCCCCAGGGAAGAACCTAGCCCAGGGGCAGTACGAATTGCGAGCAAATTACCGAAGGGTTCGAGACTCAGGTCGGCTCGTCCTTTGCGTGCATGAAGTTCGAGGGCTCAGCTCATTGCGAGGCGGGCTATGATATCCGTACGGTACAGGAACTGCTTGGTCAAAGTGACTTTAGGACGACGATGATTTATACTCATATTTTGAACCAGGGAGGCGGTGGCGTCCGCAGCCCGGCTGATTTCGACTGCCTGGATTCCGAATAACGTGCGAACGTTATTCGGAAAGGTTCTGAATAAATACTAGTTATGCCCAAAACTGCAATGTCTGACATTCGACTAAATCCTGACGCTGCAGACGAAGTCCGAAAGGAATTGGCGTCTGCGCGCAACGTTGTTTGGTGGCTCGAGCTTGTGGCGTTATTTGTAATGCCAGTCTTTTTGGGCCTACTCGGGAACGCGCTCGTCACTCAATTGTATGCGTCAACTCCCGACCGACTGAATATCACAATCACGATTGTTCTGCTTGTGGTCTGCACGGGACTACAACTTGTGTTTGGTATCGCGGCACTTCGGCGTGGAAACACACACTCAACAATTGATGATGCCACATTACGAACGGATATCGCCGAACTTCGCAAAGGGATTAGACGAAAGTCCGAAGTCCACCAGACTCTTCGCGCGTCATTCGACGAATACAACGCGCAAGTATGCAACGTTAGCGGGTGGTGCGAAAATGAATTTCAACAATTGCTGGATCACGTCTTTGCCCCAACACGCTCCACAATTGATCGCGTATTGGGCATTACGGATCGCGTTTACACCATCGAGGTTTACTTGGATGTCAACCAAATCGACGACATTACGATTGACTGGACGCAACTTGAAGAGGGCCAGGTGGATCGTCCCACGCTTGGGAACACATCTCTTGGCCTTTGGTATTTCTATGCTTCGGAACGCGTAAATGAAGAATTAGCGCTACGCATGGGTGATCGCCATCCTGCGGTTATGGCTTGGTCTAATCACGTTCCCGACGAATACTCGCTTGACAAACATCACCAACTTTATGGAACAATACAGTCCCCTGCAAACGATGTCTATTTTCGCCGAGTGATTACGGTGCCGATACGTGTCGTTTGTACGCCGAACGACTTCTGGGGCACGCTGGTGATGACGACGATGCAACGAGAGCCAATCGCGGATGACGCGATTGACAATGTGCAATGGCTGTCCTCGCTCACGACGAACTTCATTGCCGCATACAACAAATGCAAGTCGGAGCAGCGTCAACGCCTCGAGTCAGAACGAAGGAGCCGCGGGCAGCGACTGCGCCGTGAGCGCGAGGCTACCGTGACTACCAATGACACCAATCCCGAGGACGAAATGGCATAACCAAGCGGTGAACGGGAGCCGCCGATCACGCGGGATTTTAAATCATGGTTTTTTGGCGGCGGCCCCGTTATCGCCGTCGTTAGCCCGCTATGTCGCACTCATCCGCAACGCAGGTCATGGAGGAACTCATCACCGAGCTTTCCGATGGTTCTGGTGTTCGGGAGCGTGTGATTCAGGAGCATGTCGGTAGCATTGAGCATCCAGCACCTGATGGCGGCATTCATGACCGAGCGGACGCTGCGGTTCAGGAGTTGCAGCGCAGTTGGGGGCCGACCGCCGTCCACATTGGGTCGATGGCATCGTGCCAGGTCGCGGACAGCAGGCGAGCGAGTCAGAGTTCGATGGTTACTTCGCGCTCTTTCATCGCGACGGATTCTGGGGCTACGTGCGTGTGCGCGTGCCGGAGACCGATACACCGCAGCGAGCTTACAAGCGGCTTGTCTTCGGAGTTGCGAGAGATACGACATGACAACGCGGCCTAACCATGGGCTGCAGCGAACCCGGCCATCTCGCTCCGGTTGCAATCCAACGCGCTCGTGGGCCGGGTCGCTGAGCTTGGGTCGTTCTCTTGCCAGGTACTTGGCTGATCGCTGTAAAGCCCGCATTTAAAAATGCCCAAGGAGGGCGTGTCATTTGTGAGCGAGATTAGCTGTCTGGAAGTTTGACACACGAAAATAGGCAGGTCGAATATTGAATTCGACCCGCCAGTTTCGTGTCTGTCGAGATTTAAGCAGCAACTGCGATCGAATCACCCTTAAGGCGGTCTCGGGCAATTTTCGCGATCTCTTGGCTTTTCTCGATGCCGACTGCTTTCATGCTCATCTGCCGTGCGGCAACAAGCGTAGACCCGCTTCCGGCGAACGGATCCAAGACCGTCGCGTCTTCCCGCCATGCGATAAGCTTCAACAATTCCGCCATCAGTTCGACCGGCTTCTCGGCACAATGAACGCGACGCGAAGAGGGGACGAGACCATGGCGTAGCGAACCAGCCAGCGATGGCCCTTTTCGCTCGAGCTTGCCTTTCGATCCCCATACCACGAATTCACATCGCTGAGAGATCCCACCGATCCGTGGTCGCGCGTTGCCTTTGTCCCACGGCGCTACGCCTTGCCACAAGAGGCCGGCACCTTGAAAGATGTCGGTCATGGTTGGCAACTGCCGCCAATCGGTGAACAAACAAACGATTCCGCCTGGCTTTAGCATGTCGATGGCTTCTCCCAACCACATCATCGCCCAGGCTCGATAGGATCGCTGGTCCATGTTGTCGCCTAGGAAGTCG
Source organism: Bremerella sp. TYQ1 (assembly GCF_020150455.1). Classification (NCBI taxonomy): domain Bacteria; kingdom Pseudomonadati; phylum Planctomycetota; class Planctomycetia; order Pirellulales; family Pirellulaceae; genus Bremerella; species Bremerella sp. TYQ1. The sequence continues at coordinate 2,849,415 of NZ_CP083740.1, read as the reverse complement.
GGAAACTTCTTCTTGGCGTCGCTGCTTTGGTACTTGGCACTCGTTGCCGCCTGGCGAGATCCCGTATGCAAACCGCCGCTCGAGTATGGTGGATCGGAGATCAGGCCATCGAACTGATAGCCTTTCTTTTTCATTTCCGATAAAACTGCCAGACAATCGCCCTGATAAAGAGTTTGCCCCTGCGCATGGTACATGCGTTTCATAATTTGCCCCTGGTGTTAAATCAATGTTGTTTAGCGGATTCGTAGAAGGAACTCCGCGTCCCTTCGTTGTCCGCCGCTTGTTTCGAAAGGGATCGTGATCTTGTAGCGTTTCTCGGACGATGTACCGCCGGAAACGAAGCCCACAATCCCGCGGCCGATAGGAATAGGTTCGAAGCCAGGCTCGCAGATCTTCGACGCGTTGGCGGCGGCCCCTTGAATGGCGACCTTGTCAACGGCCGCGATCTCGCTGCCATCTTCGTAGGTTTGCGCGATGTCTGCCGAAATGATCGAAGTAACCGTTTCGTCGGTCATCATCACCGGCCCGCAATTGATCGCGAAGCTAGGAACCTCGGTCGGGTTCTTCTCGTAGTCGCGTTGTTTGGCTAGGGTCATCGGTGCTATTCCTCGATTCGATAGATTGGCAAATTGTCGCGCAGGTCGAATTGATACCAGCCGGGCGCCAGGTCGTAGCCCAACCGATGATCGACCAGATCGAAGGCCAGCCGCTGATCGTCCAAGTCCAGTGCCAGCCGGTTATCGGCAAGGGCATAGTATGGCCACGCCGACGGCAACGTATAGACCAATTCAGGCGGCGCGATCAGCACCGGACCGAAACCACGCCAGGCGATCGGCTGCAATTGTGCCTCGAGTACTCCGGCCGGGATCGTCCGCGAACCGTTCGCCACGCCGCCCAGCTGCCCCGCGAAGATCTCGACCGCTGCCAGGTCGATCGACCCGCCGGCCGTTACCTGGTCGACCAGGTTGTACGCCTGCAGCTCGACAGCCGGCAAACGGATCGAAACCGACGGCACCAGGCCGCCGGCCGTTTTCTCGAGATCGACTTCCAGCGGATCCGCGGCCATGAACTGCCAGGCCTGCAGCTGCCCCGCCACCAGGTCGCCGGCTGCGTGAAGTATTCCGGCCGCGATCGCCCCGCCGGCCGCTGCCTTGTCGGCCAGGTGGAACGCCTGCAGCTCGAGCCCGCCTTGATCGATACCGGCCGAAGTCAGCACCCCGGCGGTGGCTAGCTCGAGATAGCCTTCCAATGGATCCGCGGCCATGAATTGCCAGGCCTGCAGCTGCCCCGCCACCAGGTCGCCGGCGGCGTGAAGTACTCCGGCCGCGATCGCCCCGCTGGCCTGGCTTTCTGCCTGGCTCGGCTTCGCCATCAGGTCGAAACTGAAGAACTGAATCAGCAGTTCAGTTTCAAAGGTTCGCTTTTCGGTACCGGCCAGCAGCTCGACCCCACCGGCCGCCAGCGCGATCGACCCGTTGGCCAGGTGTACCGCTTGCCCCGCCAGCAGCTCGATCGCACCAGGTGCCAGGCCAGCTGCAGCTATTGGATCGATAGAGTTAGGGCCCAGAATTGCCTCAAACGGAAACGCTTGCCAGTTCGCCGACTGTTCCAGGAACTCACCAGCCGCGACCAGGTCCGCCCCAATGAGGCCGGCTGCCGTTGTCGCCACACCGCTTGCCACGCCGCCCAGTTGCCCCGCTGATAGCTCGACCGCTGCCAGGTCGACCGATCCGCCGGCCGTCGCCTGGCGTGGCATCTGGAACGCCTGCAGCTCGATTCCTCCGCTTAGGATGATCATCGTATAAACCAGGTCGGCCGTAGCCATGCCTAATTCCGCCTCGAGTACTCCGGCCGGGATCGTTCGCGGAATGACCACCAGGTCGGGCAGCTCGATCGCTTCCAGCTCGACCGCTGCCAGGTCGATCGACCCGCCGGCCGTCGCCTGGTCGGCCAGGTGGAACGCCTGCAGCTCGACGCCCGGCAAACTGATCGAAACCGACGGCACCAGGCCGCCGGCCGTTTTCTCGAGATCGACTTCCAGCGGATCCGTCGGAATCGTTCGCCAGGCCTGCAGCTGCCCCACGTCGGCGATGCCTTCCAGACTGATCGCACCAGGTGCCAGGGTGGTCGCGGCTGCCGGATACGTGGCCGAAGTCGTCTCGAGTACTTCAACGCCCCGCGGCTGCAGTTGGCTTGTCTGTTCCAGGAACAGCGACACCGCCACCAGGTCGGCCGCGATAGGATCCGCGGACGTGGTCGCCGTTCCCGCTGCCAGGTTATCCAGCTTGATCGCTTCCAGCTCGATCGCTGCCAGGTCGATCGACCCGCCGGCCGTCGCCTGGTCGGCCAGGTGGAACGCCTGCAGCTCGACGCCCAATCCTTGAACTGAAACCGACGGCACCAGGCCGCCGGTAGCCAGCTCGAGCTCGCTTTGGATGGGATCCGTTGATACCGTCGAAGTGATCGAAGCCGCGGCAGCCGGTTGGTTGCAATTTGCGGAAGTACTTCCGCCCTGAATGATCACGCGGCGGATCTCTTTAGCCAGCGGCGTCGAACCTAGTGGCGAATAGCCTAGCACGTCGTTACTCCGGTAGCGGATCGCCAACGGTAAACGAAGTGTTGCCCGCGTCGATCTCTTGGAAGTAGGCCTCGCGTAAATCCATCAAGCTTTGATAGTACGCGCCGCCCGCGTCGATCAAGGCCAGGAAAACGTCGACCGTCACCAGGTGCCCGGCATCGTTTCCGCTCGAGCTCGTTTCGTCCATGCCGTAGATCTTCGTAGATACCAACGCAGGCGATAGGCCGCTAAGAATCGCGATCGTCCACTTGGTCGCCAGCTGGTCGAATTCGTTCCGGGCGTCGTCGTCGATCCGCAGCGTGAAACCAGGCTCATAAACCACCACGTCGAATTCATCGCGAAGTTGGGCATACCATCCCGCCGCGATTTGTTCCCGGTACCAGTTCCAGACCTCTTCGCGTTTCGTTCTTCGATCGGCCAGATTCGTTCCGTTTTGGGCATCGTAAACGGTTAAGGCATCCTCGCGAGAATCCGCCGCAACGTAACCAGGTGGAAGCGGGTCCGGTATTGGATCCGTGCCGAAAAACGTCACGCAATAATTGCCTTCGTGAATGAAAGCCCACGCCACGCTCTCGTTTTCAATGAATGCAATCCCGTTAGACATTGGCAGCGTTCCCGATGGGGTAGCGAAAGGCCCGGCCCGTAAACGAAAAAATATCGAAGTTGGAAGACGCAGTATTAGCGAAATAGAAATTACCCAAGGAGTCGGTCACCATATCGAACTCGACATTGACGTAGCGTCCGGTTATCACGTGCGGGGCAAGCCACCAAGCACCCGCCGGAACTTGCCTTATCAGGCAGTAGAAGCCTGCCGTCGAATTGCTTGCTCGAAGGAAGTTCTTAACGCGATACGAACCGGCCGGGCACCAGCACCGAACGGCCGTTTCACCGGTGCCTTGAGTGGTAACCGAATATTGCTGAATTTCGAGCGGCTGAAAAAACCAATCCCCATCTTGAACGAATAGATCCCAGTCGCCACTCCCTACGCCATTGGTTCGCATCGCTCCAACCATTTGCCAGTCATCCCAGCCGCTCGGTTTCGCCAGCGTGGTCGAAAGGCCTGCCACAACGTCGCCGGTTGCGGTCTCGTGCCCAATCAAAAAGTGGTACCACGTGTTGAGAGACCTTGCGGCGCCATTCACGAAGGAACCAGCAACCGAAAGATCCACCGTGATCGGTGATTCGACTCGTAACCAATTGGAATAGTCGTTGTTGTGCGCGTAACCGGGCTGGATCGCAATTTGATGTCCCGAAGTTCGGGAAAGTCTTAGGCCGTCATATCCAACGCGTGGCCGATCCTCTAGATCATACAACCGGGTGTTGATGCCCAATAGCGTTAGGTTCGTAACCGGGGCGATCGTCTGCCCATTGATGCTTACGTGTTGGAAATAACCGCGCCGCCATTGTTTCGCCAGGCTTCCGCAATCGGTCGCGTTGTTGGTTTTCGGTCCAAAGGTAGAAGGCGATTCTTCCACCAGGTCAAAGTCGGGACCGGCCAGCAGTTCGTCGACCAGCTGCTCGGTAACACTCAGAAAGACATAGGCGGGGCCGCCGGTCAGATTCAACTTCGACCCCGTCGAGCTATGCTTGAGCGTGGCACGCGTTAGCGAGTTGCTGCCCAGCGTGTACACGCCTTCTCCCGTCTCGTAGTCGTCCCCTTGCTCGATCGTGTAACGAACCGTCGCGCCGTCACCACAAACAGAAAACGGGCGGCAGCTCGGCAGCGCACCGCCAAGCGTTAGCGTTCCCGTTCCCGCCGTCGTCGTGACTTCCATCACGCGATCTTTGTAAATCACGGCCATCTCTGCCCCGCCTCCCTTCGTGGTCTAACCTGGCAGCGGCTTAACGCTGTTTGAAGTAGACCAGGCCGTCGGGATCGAAGGCGATATTAACCGGCCCGTTTTGCGGTACCGCGATACAGTCCAAACCAGGGATGATCGCGACCGTATCGACATCGCTGGCAACTTCCCAGCGGGCCGCGGCCGACGTGGCCAACGCAGAAACGGAAAGCGTGTCGTCTCCCTTGGAGTGATCGCCGTCCAGCGTACACGTACCGCCGCCGCTGAATTCGATTGTGGTGCCGTCGCGAAGATCCGCGGCGATCGGTTCGACATAAAGCGTGGTATCGCTTAGCGACGCGGCCGCGGTCAGCTTGATATCAATCTTGCCATCGTCACGCATCCACAAAACATCATCGGCCGGCGTCGAATCGTCGCCGCCTACTTCGATGTAGTACATTGCCGAAATGATCCGTTGGCTTGAGATCTCAAGGGTACCGAAGGCGACGTCGTTGGCGTCTAGCTCGAATTGATGCTTGACCACGTCGGCCGCGGCCGTTTTTCCGGTTAGCGTCTGCCGCGCGTAGCTGGCAGGCTCGGACAACTCCACGCCGCCGTTGGCGAAGAACTGAGAAAGATATTGGTGCGATCGATCTGGCAAATAGGTCGACGTGTGGGCTTCCAGCAGCACGCGAATCACGCCGCTATTGAATTGGGCCAACTGCAGACCATGGTCGAAAATCATCCTTGACATTTTGAACCGCCCTCCCTGGCGTTTGTTTCTAAATCTGAAAGCGATCGGCCGAAGTTACGGCACGTAGGTTGTGACCTCTGGAAAGTCGTTATTAAAAGGGCCTTCTATTTGTATCTGAACACGAACGTTGGCCGACTGGATGTCTGCCGCGACAATTTCCGCGTACAGTTCATCGAACGAATTCACGTTCCACAACTGAGAACCGGAAGCGAAAATCGTACTATGCCCAATCGAAGGGCCGTCGGGTAAATCGTTCGTCCAATGCCCCGCTATATTAACCGCGTTTGTAGGTGGCGAAGGGCCGGTTTTCGTCACGCGGGCCTTGATCAAACCGTTGTGACCACTACCGAGAACGCCGCCGAACTCACACCACAGGTTGGCCGTGATCTTGTAGACCCCAGCACGTAGAAAGCACGGACGTTGCGAAACGGTGCCGTTGATGCCGAAATAAGGCGTGGTCAAAGTCTGATATTGGTACCCATCGCATGTGAATGAGGAAGACGAGGAAGAGGTGTTATCGAACAAGGCGACAATCTGCAGCATCCGCGGGGAACGCGGAACAGCTGGCCAGCGCACCGTAGCGTCTTGCAGTTCCACGCCTGCCGGTTCATCGTGCCATAAAACATCAAGCAGACCGTTATCATTTACCGTGGCAATGGGCACGCCGTCGGCCGTGCTGAAGTGCGCCGTTCGATAGGCTTGTCGGTAAAGTGACCATTGCGGCGGAACACTTGCCAAGTAGGGAAATTTGACTTTTGTACGTGCAACGCCGGCGACCTGAAAACGCCCAACGTCCCCATCCTTTAACGACTCGGTCGCCATCGCGGGAATAAGCCCTTCGTTGCGTCCGCCTGGCCCATACCCTACCGTTCCTTGGGTTGTGGCCCAATAGAACTCGGCACCAAGCCCCCAGTTTTCGCCCACGTCGTCGGGATGAAATAGGGGCGGCGATATGTACTGCCATTCGCCCGCGGCAATGTCGCGGTGTGCTTCGGCATCTACGAAGATGCCGTGCTGCTGGATCTCCGGCCGTCGGTTGCCTGGCTTATTCAAGCGCGTCAGATCGTCACGTTCTACCAGGCCGTTAATCGCATTGATCGCGGCAGCCGATAAGTTGCCGCCGATCTTCTGGCCGCCTCTGACTCGTTTCTGTTTCATGGTCGGGGGGAACTCCTAAGCGTTGGCTTCTCGGATCGCCTTTAATTGGCCATTGGCTTCGGTCCGACGGCCGCCGGCAAACTTGCACAGCTTCGCGGCTTCCTCCAAGGCCAACGCGTGAAACTCGGGCGCGTTGTCCATGTATTGGTGATCGTATCGAAGCAGCTGCCGCGGATGGATGAACGCACCCCCGCAACGCCCCGCGCTGATCAGCTTGTGGCCGCCTGGTCGGTTCTGCGTTTGGTGAAAACTATAGACCTCTTTCACGTTATCCGGAACGCGGATTACTGGCTCGCCTAAGATCGGCAGGCACCACGATCGCATCGCCCGCCAAGGGGCAAAGGGGTGATGATAAACGGGATCCGCTAACACCATCACGCGGACCATCATCCCGCGCCGCTGCAGCTGCTTGGCCAACGCCATCGCCCCGCGGCCAGCTCCCCAGCTGTAAGCATAGACGCCCAATATCGGCCTCACGCCGTACTTTTCACCCAAGGCCCAATAGTATTCGGCCACGTGGGCAAAGTTCGCGTGCCAGGGGTAGTAATGCACACGACTTCGGACGCCGTCGCAGAACTGTTCGCGTAGCTTCTCGGTCAGGTCCAGGATCCCGTTCCATTGGCCGACGTTTTGGGTAAATCCGCTAATCGCGGTATGAATCAGAAGGTTAGGCCGTTCCATGGCATTAGGTCCCTATTCCAATCAGGGCAAAGTTTTCTTTTTCATAAACGCGTTCCACATAGGCCGCGATTGGTCGGTGAACAACTTTCGACGCGGACGCGTCTATCGCCTTTTTGAAGTAGAACCAAAGATGATCATGGGCACCCTTGGTAAGCGTTGCCCATTCGCCGCTTGGCTGTTCCACAAGTCGATACTTTTCGCAATCGACCTCGATATTCTTGCCGGCCGCAAAGATAAAACGGGCAGAGATATCGCCATCGGATGATTGGCGGCCGTTAGATCCCATGAACAGCAGCTCGCCGGCCGCCCAGCCCTTGAACTCTTCGTGGTTGGTGGTGCCGGTCAGGTCTCGCAGCTGGCGAATATATTCGTCGGTCACCGAAGCGTTGGGGAATTTATATTCCAGCTCCAAGCGAAGCAGAGGCACGACAACGTCGGTGCCATTAACGCCGCTTTCGGTAACTTCGATCGCGTTCCGGAAATCGGGCGGCGGCTCGGAAGCAGAGTCTCCCGCCTTGTCGACTGTTTCCAGGCTTGTTGTGATATGCTGCGTTCCGCCGGTGGTGTCCCAGCTGGCGACCAGTGTTCCCGTCGGCCGCTTCTTTTTGTCCTCTTGCTTTTCGGGGTCGATGTAGTTGACTTCTGCCGCCCAGAATTCCGGGCCGATTTGTGTCTTGCTGACATCGTCAAGATTAAGCGTTCCACCTGGCGTCACGAAACTAGGCGGCGAAGTCGCCAGGACGGTAGCCATGATCGTCGCGTCGTCATCCGTGCCCAGGACGTGATAAAGCAGCTTTCGCTTTGAGTTGCGGCCGGTTCCATCCTTGCCGCTTTGTGATTGAACAACTTCGTAGATCTCTGGCATCCTTGCCTATTCCGCGAACGTGTCCGCGTCCTCCCCTTGTTCGACCAATTCGGCCAGTTTGTTGTTGACTTCTCGCAGCTCGTTTTCGACCCGTTCCATCGGTCGCGCTTGTAAGCCAATGCGATCGACCGCAAAGCTATTAGACGTACCGACGGCCATCTCCCAGGCCTTCGCCACTTGATCGCCGACGCCTTCCAAGTCCGGCAATTCAATCTGCGGTTTGGCGTCGGCAATATCGGCGACCGCATCCAGTTTTTCGCTACCTTCCAAGTCCTCCAATCCATAGGCCGAAACACCTGGCAGGCCGTCTAAGATGCTCTGGAGTTTGCCCGCTTCGTTGGCCTCTTTCTGCAGTTGCTCCAAAATGTTTCGGGCACGTTTGCCTTCTATTTCGATGCCTTCGGAAGTTGCCCCAACCATATCGGCCGCGGTGTCGATCTGGTCATGCCAAAAACCTTCAAGCAGAGGCCCGCCGGCAATCATCGAATTAAAAGAGGCCACGTCTTTCAGTACCGACGTTAGGCCTTCTTTCCAGATCTCGACCTCTTTCGAGATCTCTGCCATCGAATCCAGGAAGACAACCTTCACGCCTTGCCATAAGATCTTCGCGGCCAATTCCCAGTCGCTTGATCGCAGGGCATTTAAAAGCGATTCCAGAATCGGGTTGACCGTGTCTTCTACATATTTGAAGGCGTCGGCAATCATTCCCGATGCCGCGTTTGCGGCCGAACCAAAATCGGTGAAGGCAATCACCAAGGCGGCCAAGATCGCGATGCCAGCCCCAAGTGGCGTGAACAATAAACCAATGATCGACGATAGGACGCCCACGACAGTCACCACGCCCGTTATGGCGCCGACGACGATATTTAGAACAAACGCCAGGCCTAGAAAACCAACGCCAGCCGCGCCCGCGATCGCGATAATTGCCGCGATCGATGTCACGAGTTGAGGATTGGCTGATATGAAGGCCTCAATCGATCCCAATGCCTCGCCGCCCCAGTTGATCCAATCCTGCAGCGGACCGTCCAACGCTTTGCCGATGGAGATTTGCATGCCCTCGAATGCCGACATAAACCGACGGAACGCACCGCCCAAGTTGTCGTCCATCATTGCGGCCATCTCTGCCGCGGATCCTTCGGCGCCGTCGATCTTCTTCCGTAGGTCATCCATTGCGTCGCCGGAATCAGCCAAGATCAAAGCCGACTTGGCAGCGCGGCCGAAGCTCGCTTCAAAGAACGCCAGGCGTTCGGCTTGTCCCATTTCCGCGGTCGCCGCGCCGATATCCTTCATCACGTCTAACAGATTGCGAATGTTCCCTTCCGCGTCGCTAGTCTTAACGCCGATCGCCTCGATCCCTTTAACCGACTTGCTGCCGATCGACTTCATGATTTCGGCCATGTCGGTACCGGCCATGCTCGCCTTGATACCGTTGTTGCCCAGCACGCCGATCGCCGCGGCCGTGTCCTCGATCGACTGGCCAGCTGCCTTCGCCAGCGGCGCGGCATACTTGAGGGTCTCGCCCATCATTTCGATAGAGGTGTTGGCGCTCGATGCCGTCGTCGCCATCACGTCGGCCACGTGCCCCAGCTCGTCAGCGGTTAGCCCGAAGGCAGATCCAACGTCGGAAGCGATATCCGCCGCCGTGGCCAGGTCGGTCGATCCCGCTCGAGCCAGGTTCAAGACGGCAGGAATCCCGGCCGTGATCTGGTCAGGATTGAAGCCGGCCATCCCTAAGAACTTCATTGCTTCGGCGACTTGACTGGCCGAATAGCTGGTGGTTGCCCCCAGCTCTCGCGCCTTCGCCTCCAGCTGGCCGAACTGCCGCTCGGTTGCCCCGGTAACGGCTCGAACTTCGGCCATCTTGTCGGCGAAATTCGCATAAGTCGTGGCCGCAATCGCTAGAGGGGCAGCGCCCACCGCGGCAACGCTAGTCAGATTGCGCCCAATATTTTGGACGCTATTCGAAAACGTCTGCAGCTTCGCGCGTGCTTTTCGTAGTCCCTTATCCAAGCCGTTTTTAACGTACAGCTCGATAAAGGCCGCGCCCGCTCGTACTCCCCCCGTTGCCATTGCCCCCGCGTTCCTTCCTTGGTTCGCGTCTCTTCGTTAGGCGGTTTCCCGCCTGGTTGCCGCCGTATCGTTCCCTAACGGATTCGACGCGGCAGCGTTGCGCTAAACTTGCTGAATGTCAGCCCATGCCGCCTCGAATTCCGGCCGCATCTCTTCTTCTGCCGGTCCCATAAACGGCCTCGCTCGTATGTAGACCGTTTTGATTAGCTTTCGTTTTCGTCGCCGCCCCATGTAAATCGGGACGCTGCCGCCATGCTCCAACGTCTCGACCGCGTTGTGTCGTGAATTGGTCCGAATCGGTCCGACGACGACGCTATCCGTGTTGGTGTCGTAGCCGAACAAAATACGCTTCGGGTTGAAGTCCCCCTCGGTGTGGATCTTGGGCGGTTGGCCTGGCTTGCTAACCGTCGGATCTCGAAACGTGCGGTCGCCTCGCTGAATCGCTTCGGCCCTTAACCGGGCGGCCTTTTTCTTCGCTGCCTTCGACACGCGTTTCATCGAACGCCGCGCCGTCTTTCGGATCGATCCCGCGTGCGTGCGAAGAACTCGCAGCTTGCCCGGTTCAATTGATCGAATCACAGCCGGCCGATCGAAAAACATCTGCTTCATTCGCATGTTTACGTTGAAGCTAAGTTTTGCCGATGACATTGCCGCCCCGTTTGCTACATAGTTTTTTGATAATGTCCCGGTTAGCTTTGCAAACGCGAACGCCTTCGCTTCTGCGCGGCTTCTCTTCGATGTAGGGATTGAGTTGCGCCGGATCGATCGGCTGCCGCTGCTTCTTGGAATCGCGGTTGGCGTTAATCAGGATCGAAGCCAGCAAGGCCGTTTGGTGCCACTCATGCTTGCCGCGTTGGTGGCTCATCCAAACCAGCTCGCGAAGCGTTCTCCCGCGTCGGTCCGGTTCCAATTGGCAAACGGCCGCTAACTCGTAGAGGATTTTCCACCAGTTCCGAGGTTGTCCATTCGGGTCAGCCACTGTTCGACCGCCTGGTCGCTTTCGCGATCGACTGCCGCCATCACTCTCGGATCCTCCAAGGCCGCCAACGCTTTCGCCATCACGCGGTCCAGCGATTCGTTCATTTTCCGAATCACGCCCAGCACGATCTCGCGACGGCCTTTCGGGAAAAAATAGGCAAGGCCCACCAGGAACGCATCGACCGCGTTGTCGATCCCTTCGCCGTACAGACCGCGGCCGAATTCGTTGTCGTCGATACCGGCGTCGTTGCACTGGTCGCGGCATACCAGATACAGCGCGTCGACCAGCATAATCGGATCCTCGATCAGTTGCCGCAAAGATTGATCTTTGCCGTTTAACAGCTCAAGCAGATCGATGTTCAACGCGTTGCGGATCGCTTTCACGGTTGGCACGTCGACCGTAGCCGACCACTTGCGACCCTTGCTATCGACAAAGGTAGTGGTTTGCGGTTGGGTGTTTGCTTCCTGCATGGTTACCGAACGCCTAGGCATTCCCTCGTTGGTTTGGTGGATGGTTTGCGTGCAATGGGGAAGGCCTGCCGCGGGCCGCATTGGCCGGCGGCCAGGCCTCCTTTATTGGACTACTTGCTGCCTTCTGGCTTGGAAGGCGTCGCCGGTACCGACTTCGCGGCCAGGCGGCAGATCGTGGCCACGTCGCCGGCTTGGACGTGAACCAGCTGCTTCGGTTTCAGATCCTTCGTGGCTTGGGTCAGGATCTCCAAGGTTTGCTTTTCTTCAGGTGTCACGGCTTCAATTCCTCAAAGGTTAGAGATTCAAAAAAACGGGTTGTTGTGCGGTAAGGTTCCGCCAGGTCAAACGCCTGGCGTTACGCTTCGATTTCGTACCATTCCGGTTCGACCAGGCTGCCCCCTTCGGTAACACGCGTGATCTCCGCGGCGATATCGAACTTGCCGGCTTCTTCCAGCTTTTGACCCATGGGGCATTCGAAGACTTCGCAGACCATACGCATGCCGCCGGATCCGACCGTGGCCGCCGGTCCATCAGGTGCCCAGAACTCGATCGGCGTATTGTTCAGCATCGAATCGAGCAAAGCCGCGAAGACAGTGTCGCCGCCACCTGGTTCGTAGTCGTAGCCGAACGAAACGCCTAGCTCGACGAACGTGCCACGCTTGAAATTCCACTTCGACGCGCGGCTTTTTTGTTCGGCCTTGCCTTTGCTAAAAGGCGTGATGTCGACGTCCATGGCGCGTTCGATTTCGACCCAGACGGGCGTCGCGTTCGTGCCGGTGTTGTAATAAAGAAAACAGTCTTTACCGAGGACGCTATCGCGTTCAAAAGTCATCGGGTTGCCCTCCCTGGCTACCTGGTTCCGTAATAGGTCAACTGGATGATGCTCACCAGCTGGTTGTGTTCATAAAGTCGATTCTGATCGAATAGGGCGTCGCTATTGATGCCCTTCCATGCCAGGCCGGCGATCGGATCGCGTCGTAGTGCCCCGGCGTTGTCGCCTAGCGTGTCGGTCAGTGTCGGGTTTTCCCACAGCCGCTTGATCGCTTCGATCGTCTGCGCGACGCCGTCGAATTCGCTGGCGTCTTCCTGATCCTTCAAGTTCTTAACCACCATGATCGACGCCACGACTTCGTGCGCGTTGGTGGTGCGTGACTTGATCGTTGTCTTGTTGCCACCAGGTATCGCGAAGATCTTCACGCTTTCGACATCGTCGGACCGGATGATCGGGTAATGCGATCGCACCGCTGGGAATCCCAGGTCGGAAAGTTTGCACGCCAGGCCGTCGGCCAGGTCGATCGCAGCTCCTTTGTCACTCATCGCCGATTTGCCTCGAATGGATCCGCATCATTGCCCGCGATTGACCAGACCAGGTCCAAGGCGGAACGCCTGGCAATGCGGTGACGCGATACTTGGCGACCAGGTTGCCCCCTTCGCCGTCTAGTTCGTGGATCTCATGCCCTGCCTTCGGCTTAAACGGCGTCCCGGCCGCGACCAGCTTTGTCGGATCGATCAGGAAGTCGATCGTATGGTCTTCGGCCGCGAAGTCGTCCCCCGCTTCGGCTTGGAATTCCGACGCCCCCTTGGTCGCTTTCAGTGCCAGGCTATCGCTATCGGTTTGATAGACGATGAACGAAGGCGCGGCGTCGTGAATCTGTCCACGTGCCCAAGCGATTGCGTCGTCGAAAAATCCCATTGATTCGTTCCCCAGGTATCAACGCGCCGCGCCGGCCATCCCCCCAAACCGACGCGGACGCGTTGCCCCTCGATTGCTTTGGCTTACGCTTCGGCCGGTCCAGGTGCGTGTTCAATCACCTGGCTGGTGTCGGCGTCCAGCGAAGCGCCTACGGCGTAGCCGATACGCTTGTGGGTCGACGCGGTCGCCGTGACTCGGTTGTTGGCGTCGTCCCAATAAACCTTCTTGCCGTCGGCGATCGCGGTGGATCCACCGGCAGCCTTGGGAACGACATACGTTCCACCGCAGGCAGCCAACGCGCCTTTTTCGCCGGCCGCGATGGCACGGTGGGCAATTCGGACCGTATCGGCCAGGACGACGACTTCGCCGGCGGCAACGGCCGCGGCTGGTACGTGGTCGACCATCAACGGGTCGCCGCTGTCAAACTTTGCTTCGAAGCTCATTGCTCTATCTCGCTAAATGGTTTGGCTTGGTTGATTCGTGAAAGGAACGCCGCGGCGGCCTGGCCGCGGCGTCAGATTTGAACGGTTAGCCGTTCGGCTTAGTCGGTGCCGTCGACTTCCAAGGCGGCTTCTGGCTCGCCTTCACCGAAGCCGAAGTCATGCACGCCGCGCCATTGCATGCCCAGCGTGTTGAACGCCGATTCGTCGGATTCAATCGTGGGCAAGTTGTTGCCGTTGAGCGTGGCACACACGAAGGCGGCGCGGTTCTTCGGATCGGCAAACAAGATGTACTTCGAAGCCGATTGATTCGGAATCGCTTTCCCTTCTCGATCGCGGATGTCCTCGTTGTCGAGATAAGGCGACGCGACCGGCATGTACTTCCCGCGGTGGCGGTTCGACGCGATCGACTTCTTGCTGGCCGTGCCGGTAACTTGAACGTCTTTTTCGACGTAGAGGTCGTTGGCCGTGTCTTCCAGCAAGGTGCCGACGGCGATCTTCTTTGGCGAAAGTAGGATCGGCGAACCGTCCTTTTTCACTCGCTTGTTAAACGCCGAGACCGCCTTCTGCAGGCCTTCGATTCCCAAGGAGTATTGCGCGCCGGAAAGCTTGTTTTTGTTGGCGACGCTAAAGAAGTTGTTGAAGTTGCCCAGGACCAACTTCCAGAAGACTTCTTCCATCACGGTACCGGCCATGATGCCCAACTGGGTCGCGATCTGCGCGAACGCGTCCAGGTCGTCGTTGATCATGTCCTGGCGCGTCAGCGTCAGCATGGTACCGTAGGTGTCCACCTTCGCGGTGAATCCGGTTTCCGACATTTCGGAATGCTTCAACAGACCATCAGGGCCAACCAGCTTATAACCACCATCGATATCAAGGCGGTAAGTCGACCGCGGCTTGAAGTCGGAATGGCTGGCCATGCGGCACAGTTGTTGATAAACCGTCTCGACCGATTCAAACGCGGCCAGCATGGCCTTGTTGCCGACGTTGCCCAAGATCCCGGTCAAACTGATCGTGGTGTTGCCGGAAGCGTTCAAGCTCGAAGAGAACCCAGCGGCGGCCAGCTGACGATCAGCGCGGCCGACGGCACGCACGAAGTCAGGCGACTTGCGGTTGCCGCTGTATTGATAGCCGTTGGCTTTCAGGAAGATCACGTCCATCAGGGCGTGAAGGGTCAAGCCGCGGTTTTCGGCTTCGGCCGCAATGTTCATATCCTTCTCGGACACGCCGCGGGCCGCGATCTCTTCCGGTACGCCGATCGTCTGCGCGACCGATGCCGACAACGCGCCGGCGGTCAGGTTCTTATTGCGGGAGTGAATTGCAACCTGGCCGCCGTTGCCAACGTCGCCTCGGCCAGCTCGTAGGATCTCCAGCTCGGCGCGGTCGTTGTTCCAGTTTTCGCTAATCGCTTGGGCAAGCAATTCGCCGCGTCGATCTTCTGGCAACTGAGCACCCGCGAACAGCCCGCGCAGCTTGCTTTGGCGTTCCACTTCGGCAGCCCCTTCGGCTCGCAGCTGGTCAGCAAGCGAAGGAAGCTCGTTTTCGGGTTGCTGATTGGTTTGGGTGTTTCCGCCGGCGTTCAATTCGCGGCGCGTGTTGCCAGGTTCCGCGTCGGAATCGTTTCCGCCATCGTCGCCGCTGGCTTTCAATTCAGCCTTCCAAGCCGCGCGTAGTGGCTTGAGCTGCTTTTCGGTCAGCGTTTCGATGTCGTAGCCGTTGGCCTCGAGAAATTGTTCAAAAGTCATCGTGTGAGATCCCTCCATGGATCGGTTGGCTTTCACGGCCGCGCTAGACGTGTCATCGCCGGCGATCGTGACAAAAGAAACTTCGTGGACTTGGGCGGCCTTCACATAGGTAAATGGGCCGCGTTGTACTTTTCCGTTGACGCGTCGCGAATCACCCGCGTCGACGAACTCGATCTTCGACCAATCGGGCGCGGCACCGATCGAAGACTTCCAGGGGAAGCCGGCGCGGCTCGATTGAATGATTTTGCGTTGCTCGTCAGACTCGACCGAAAGAACGCCTTCGGCCTTGATCTGCTTTCCGTTGTTCTGGATCCCGCCGTCCTCGAAATGACCGACCGGCGTTTGGGAATTGTGGTTGTAGAGCGCGGGCCGTTTGCCTTTCGCGATCGTGGTACCGGCCAGGTCAAGCACGACATCGCCGCCCCAGCCTGCCGGCCGCATCTTGCCGCCGCGATAAGCCACCATCGAAAACTTGGGCGTCGCCGCGCCTTCGTCGCCATCCTCTTCGCCGTTGGCCTTGATCCATTCCACGTCGCCTTCGGCTTCCAGCGTCAGAACTTCGGGAAGCTCGGTCGGTGCATTAGGCAGACCAGCCGCGGCCGTTCCGCCGGCGTGCAATATTGGCAGCAAACCAAACAGGTTGGAAAATTTACGCGTTGTCATCGGCGGCCGCCTCTTCTTCGTTGGTTTCGTTGTCGTTGTTTGGATCTTGGCCGGCTCCTTGTTGGAAGCCAGGCAGAGGGGCACCGATCGCCGATCGGCGTTTGTACATTCGTTCCAGGCTCGCATAGTACTCTTCTGGATCGTTGCCAGATTTGAGCTGATATTCTTCATCCGTCAGAAGGCCCGCGTTCCACAGAATCAGGTCGGCCGCGGCCTGCTTTTGCGGATCGATGTGCTGATGGCTTGGCCATCGCCAGCTATAGTCCAGCTGATCAATCGGGCCGATACCGGGCGGGATCTCGCCAGGAATGAAAACGGCCTCGTCAATCCACCAGCGGAAGACGCGATCTAAGAAACGCGTTTCCAGATTGCTTCGCTCGATGTCGACGAATTCAAAATAGGTTTGATGATCAAGGCGGCCGCTGGCGAAGTTGTAGCCGCTCGAATTCCCCGAGGCCTTGTTGAAAGGCATGTTGAGGCATCGCGAGATCTCGCAAAGCAAAGCATCGCGAAACATCTGGTACGTCGTCGTTGGCTGTTCCGCTTTCAGCTGTCCCAGCTTCCAGCCCATCGGCAACGTCAACATGGAATTCATCTCGAATTCGATCGAATCCATCGGGTCGACATCTTCGTCGGGCACCACCTGGTTGCCGTCGGCGTACATGACGCCGGAATAGCGGGCGGCCGTCTCAGCGCACAGCGTGACGGCCAGCGTATAGCGACGCATCAGGGCGAACAGCGGAAGCGCGGGCGTAACCCATGGAATACCGCGGCGTTGGCCTGGTCGATCTTGGCGGAAGTAATGTACCACCTTGTCCGCCAAGACGCGTTTGGTTTCCCAATGGCTTACGCCGGCGAAGTTGTCGCCGGGGTGATCTTTCAGAAAGTTGTAGGCGACCGGGTAACCGTTTTTGTCGTACTCGATCCCGTCGTCATAATCGACCGTTTGAATGCCGCCGAAGTCGCTGCAGTAATCCGCCTCAAGAAGCCTCACGTCCAATTGGACGCCATTCCGGATATTGGGGTTGTTGACCGCAACGGCGAAGATCTCGCCGTCGGAAACCTCGCTAGTGATCCCCGTTCGTAGCGTAGGTGCCAAGCCGATTCGATTCATCCAGCGGCGGAAGTTCCGCTCGAGCTGCTTCGCTGCCGCTTCCTGGCCTGCGTTGTGGATCTGCAGATTCGGACCGCGGCCGACGATATCGTTGGCCAGCGTGTCGATCATTCCCTTGGCGAAGCTATTGTTTTCGCGGCACTCGTAACGGGCACGCGATCGCAGCCGACGCCGCACGTCTGGGTTGGCTGCAGACGACGCGGAAAGATTGTCCGCATTCGCCCAGTGTTTCATGTTGTCGAAGTTGGTAACCGCCGCGTCATATTTCGCGCGTAGGCTCTGGATCTTTTCCCGCTGCCGTGCAATCACACCCGCCGACGGCTCGCGCACCATCGGCTTTCCGTTGCTTCCTAGAATCGGGCTATATGACTTATTGGCTTGTACCACGTCGGCAGCTCCTACGCGGTACCAGGCGGGACGATCTTCTGAATCCGCATCCCGCCACGTTGGGCCGCCTTCTTGGCGGCAATGTGTTTATCTAACGCGATTAGATCCGCGATCGAATGCCCTTGAACCGTCACGCCGTCGACGGTGACTTGCTTCGGCTTGGTTGCTGCCGCTTCCAGCTGCTCGATCGCTTCTTGGTTCGTCTTGGCCATCCTTGCCCCTTGGATCGCTACGCGTGAATAAAAGAACGCGCGGCTTCGGCGATCTCGCAAGATTGCCCCCCTTTGCCGCGCTGGGTAGATGGTCGTCTTACGACTTCGCGGCGGCGTTGGTTAGATCGAATCGGCCCCTTCGCGGCCGTTTTCCTATTTGCGTTCCATATCTGGAACGATTGAAAGTAAAGCTCGTTTCAGATTCGATGAATCGTGATTATTCGGGCTATTAAAAACCTAAGTTGCAACGGCTCTCAATTGGAGACATACTATTCGGCGATGCCAGCCACCCCCTACGCGAAGGATTTGAAAATGTCTGCGGCTTCGGGCGGACGATATGTCGCCGTGATTGTAAACGTCGTATTGTTCGGTGTTCTAACAATGGTATTTGGATTGTGGAACTTAAAGCTCGAGCGACTACAAAATGAACAATCTGAGCGTTTAACTCGAATCGAGGAAAATCAGAAGAAGATTGCCGATGCAGTAAATGCCGGCTCAAATACCAGCAAAAAAGTACAGTCTAAAGTCGAAGCAGTTATGCAAGACTTCGATCAAATCAAGACAGGCCAGGAAAGGTTCTCCGTAGAAACCACGAATCTGCAAAAAGTAGCTTCCGAATCTTCTTCTATCGCAAATGAAGCTAAACAGATTGCAGAAGCCCTTCAGGAAGATCGTAAAGCCTTGAAAAGCGAATTGGTCCAACTAATCCGGGCAGAATTAAATTCTAATTCTGGGCCGACTGTGTCGACCTCAACAGCTCCGCCTACCGGAAAGCAAACTTCAGCCGCTGACGATGACGCCGAATTTATAGCCAAGGCAATTCGGCGAGTTGCCAAGAATCCCTTTCGAGAAGTCTATGGACTACCTAACTCCAAAGTTCGCTCGAAAGGGTTTTATCTGGCCGATAGTGGTGAAGCGTTTTATGTCGACCGAAATAGTGACACTGTACTGCCAGCGTATACGGGAGAAGCCCGTAAAGAATACCTCAATGAAATAACTGAAATGATGTCAAACGCGTTTCGGCACAACAAGAGCGAATTGGAAGAAGCAATAATCGGCTCCCTTCGGCAAAGTGAACTGGAAGCCTTCAAAGCAACTAACATCTCTTCTAAAGAGCCAGTCAAACTAGAAGTCGTAGAAGGAAAACCAAGCTATTTTGAGAGCCAGTGCACCGTCAACGCACGCTTAAGCATTGGAAGTGTCACAAAGAAGTTCTTTATTAGCGTCCCATACACCAAAATCCCGGGCATGAAATCTCTAGGATTGTCCACTGCGTCGCCCTCAAATAGCAATTCGAATCAAGCTACAACTCTCAGCGATGATGACATTCTCAGTGCAATTTCTCGTCAAGCAACTGGCCAGGCAGGAGTCCAAAAGGCGTACGTGTTTCCACAAGGAAAACGAAAGCATTTGATCTTTGTTCAGTCTGAGTCAAATCAAATTTACGTTATCGACACACAAAAAGATCTAGTGTTGCCAGTCAGAGGATACGTCTCCTCAAAAGACCCATTGAGCGACTACCAATATGACTTTAAGGAGGTAGTTCAAAACACAATTGAGGTGGCAATTGATCAGCATGAGAAAGAACTCTTTGAGTTTCTCCTACGGAAAAATCACACCGCTGCTACAACACTCGAGAATCGCAGTCTTTCCGGTACTGCCTCGACAACCGTCGAGTCGGCAAACGTAAACTACGCGAACCTTTTCCGCTCAATTGCTTTCCCGAACACTTTTCCCATCTCCGTGGAATTGAAAGCAGGCAATTTAACGGAAACCCTTCGAAACGATTTAACGTACAAGGAACTTCCTAACATGAGAGAGATTTCGCAATAACTTGCGGTCAATCATCCTGAAACGCGTTCGGTAGTGGAAAACTTGCGATTGCAATTCCGGCAGATCCGGACGCGGACCGTCTTCTTTAGTCGCCGGCGTGTGTAATAAACCGGCGCGTGACCGCATCCGCACGACGGACATTGCACGCCGGAAGCATCCGACGGTTCTGCTTGAACTTTCACGGCCTGGCCATTGGTCGACATCGATTAGCCCCCCATCTGCTTCTGCCGGCGTAGATCGCTTAGCTTCGTTCGGCTGCCGCTCTTTTTCTTTTTCGGCTTCGCTTTCATCAGGTCGGCCGACGGCACGGCGCAGCCCTTACGGCTTGCGGCCACATGCAAACCAGAAACGCAGTCGAGAAGGTGGTTGTCGCGGTTCGGCTTGAGCCCCCATTCGTCGACCGTGTTGCCCTTCGCTTTGACGCGAGTGGCGAATTCGGCCGAACAATGTTCCGAGATCATCCGGTGTTCTAATGGCTTAGCATTGAACAGCGTTAGACAACCAGGCTGGCCGATTGGCGACTTCCAACGGTTCTGCAGGGCGCTTTTCCAGTGGTTGGTGTCGTGGATGATATGCCGCAACGCGTTCCGACCTCGGGCGCGTGGAATGATCCATTCCTCGCCAATCTCTTCGCCTGGCTTCTTAACCGTTTCGCTGATCTTCTTCTCTTTGGCTAGGACGCCTTTCCCCTTGTTCGGCATCAGTCGCGCCCGGTGCGGTGACTCGGCGATAAACTGCTTAACGATATTCGTCCAGTTGCCCATATCGATCAGCAGTAGATCAATCTGAAATTCTGCGCCGTCGCCTTCACGCTTCCAGGTTCGCAGCATCAGATCTTGGTTGATCAGGATCTCGAGCGCTTGGCGAATTTGGGCTTCTTCCGATAGGTCGCCTAGCACAATCCCTTCCTCGGTTCGGTGCCCTTGAATTGGCTTGGCGACCTTCGGCCCATAAACGAAGTACTTCGTTGGCTGTTTCGGCCAGGTCCCGTAATCGTGAATGTGGCCAGTGAAGTCGGAACGCATCGCGCCCAAGGCGTAATAGAGAAGCCGCAACTGCAAGTCGACGTAGCCGACCACCTTCTCGGCATCTAATGGGATTTGATCGCGGCGGTAGCTATGAACCTTGGCCGCGATTTGGTCCGCGGTCACCAGAATCAGGTCGACCGTTTCCGCGCTGATCGGGTCGTTCTGATATTCCGCGGCGAACGTAGCGGGGTCGCGGTCGCGTAGGTGCATCGCGTGTTGAATTGCGGAGATCTCGCCAGGATCGTACCGGCTTTCCCAGTAGGCGACCGCGCCGCGGTCCAATTCTTCGCGGTGATTGATATAGAACGCGTTGGCACGTTCGACGCCGAGGCCCGCTTCCAGGTCGGCCCGTCGGATCTCGAAGTACTCCTCCCACTTCGCCTCATTGGTCGGCATCGACTTGAGCATTTGGACGCGGATCCCTTGCCATTCGGGGTTCCGCTTGCGGTCCAGGAATCGCGCCGCCAGGTCCTCGGGTTCGATGATCGTACAAGGCATAATCGCAGTAAGCGATTTACCAGGCCCCGCCATGCCAAGAATCGTGCCGTTGATCACCTTCTCGCGTTTGCGAACTTGCGCGGGGTTGGCGGCCGCTTCATCGTCTTGCGGGTCGTCCAGCAGCACCAGGTCAGGCCGGAACGTGTCGCCGTTGGCGTTGGTGTACTTCTGGCCGCGGATGCCCTTCGATGTGATGCCGAACGTCCGGATTATCGCGCCGCTGCATTCGCTGCCTTCGATCGTTGGAAAAACGAGCTCGTCTTCATGCCAACTTATTTGGGTGCGTTCGCCTTTGCACAGCTGGCCGCGGCAGCGATTGGGTTGGCCTTCCAGCTTAACGATCGGGAAGCAGGCCTCGGGAAAGTCTTCGACCAGCAGCTCCTTCGCTACTAGGTACGTCTTGATCGTCTCGAGAAGGGCTTCGGCTTTCTCGCTGGTTGCTCCGATGATCACGCAGAACTTGACGTGGCCAAACAGCATCGCCCATAGGGCAGCGGCTTCGGTAATCGTGGTCTTGCCAGATCCGCGGGGCATCGCCAACGCGAAATTGCCGCCGGTTAAAATCGCGTTTTGTGCGGTTTCAAAGCAGGCCAGATGATCTTCGGACCAGGCGAAGAACCCCTCGGGCTTAATGTAGGTATCGAAGAACAAACGCAGATCGTATCGGCACGCTTCGCGGCGTTCCGGATCCACGACTTCGGGCAGCGGTCCAATATCGCGGCCCTTCTTGGAGGCCTCCGCGCTGCGATCGCGTGCGCGGTCCTTCTTGGCTTCGTAGTTGGTCGACTGGGTTTGCTTGGCCTGGTACCGTTCGACCAGGTGCCCTACGTAGGTTCCCAGGTCGATCGACTTGCCAAGCTCCCATTCTTCGCGGTGCCGTCGCAGCGTCCGCGCGTCGATCACTTTGCCCAGGCCGGCATCGTTGACTCTTGCCAACAATTCGGCCGCGTCGATATTCAAGCTAACCAATCGGTCCCCCCTTGGTGCGCAGCAATAGCCAGGCGGCCAGCTGATAGACGTTGATCGTCCCGTCCTTATTGCGTGGGCATCCTTGCGCCACCAATTCGACCACAACGGACCGATCGACTTTCAGCAGCTCCGCGGCCTTCTTCATGGACATCCGTGTCGCTTCGGCCGGTTTCAAAGAGTTTTCCTGAGCATCGAGAAATAGAAAAAACGGCCGCCGCGAATCTTGCGAATGACCTGGCCAGCGGATGGATGAAACCGTTAGCCGCGGCGGCCGCTTGTATGAATGCCGCGTGCCGGTCCATTGGTCCAGCACGCGGCCGCCTCTTAGGTTTGCGAGTTACTGCGCTTTGAGATCTTCGTTCGCGGTGATCCGTTTGGCGTTGTCCTCGATATCCTTCTTGCGGTTGTTCACGTCCGCGGCGATCGCTGTAAACTCGCCAGGGTCATTCGCGGCCGATTCGGCGATCCAGCTGCGGACCGCTTTCCCCATCAGGTAGCGGCGTCCTTCGGACGTGGACAATTGCTCGACCAGGTTTTCCGCGATCGTGCCCAACGCGACGCCGTCGCCTCGATCGACCGCGGCCAGCAATTCCGCGGTCACTGGCAGACCATAGCGAGCCGCGGCGGCTTGTGCCTTCTGCAGTACTTTTGATTCCACACGATCGACCAGGCGGCCGGCCAGCGTCATTTCCTTCGGCTTCGTGGTCGCGGCTGCCTGGTCGGCTTCCGCTTCGTCCTTTGGCTTGTGAACGAACATGATGTAGCCGGCGGCGATGATGCCCCAGAATAGCGGCTGGGTTAAAATTTCCATGGCAACGATTCCCTTCGTTGTGCGTTGTGATTGGATCCGAAAAACTACGACTTCGGCGTCTTGCGATTCTTCCGGCGTTTCCACCAGAACGCGGCGCCAACTAGTCCGCCGGCGATAACCGTTTCCGCTGGGTTAAATCCATTCACCCAAGGTTTGGCACGTTCGCCGAAGATAGAGATCGCCAGGTCGGCCCAAGGCGTTGAAGACTTGGCCGGCGGTGTTTCCTTTGCCGGTTCGTCTTCCGGTGGTGCGTTGTTCTCGCCTTCGATCGGCGCGGGCGGAAGATCTGGATTGCAATTAGGACCGGGGCAGACGTTCGGATTTGGCCGCGGCCGTCGATTGAATAACCAACCGCCGACACGGTGTTCGCGAACTTTCTGCTCTTCTATCGGCCGTAACGTCTGCGCTGCCAGGTCCAACGCCCCGACCAGCTGCTCAGCGTTCTCGATCGACTTTAAAACGGTTCCCGTCAGTTGGGCACGCATCGCGCCCGTTTGGTCTTGGATCGTCAGAATCGGATAGTCGTTTCCATAGGCCGATTTGAGTTGATGAACGAAAGTCGGGCTATCGCTTTCATACTGCCGCCATTCCGTTCGCCGCTGCAGCTCCGCAAGACGTGGATCCGATTGAAACCATCCAGTGATCGGCGTGGCCTTTCCCTTGGCGGTTACCAGAACCGTATACCATCGCTGGTTCTTGGGCAGATCAATTCGATCGATCTCTTCAACGAATTCCATCTTGTCGGCCTCCGGTGGCGTGGACTCAGCGAAGCCGCTGGCCAATAGCGATAGACCGACGATCACGCCGGCAATTAGTTTGTGGTTCATGGTTCCCCCAGGTTTTGAACGGTGACAGTTAGCGAAAACGGTTGATGGTTTGGCCGGTTAAATTTCCGGCGGTTGTATAGGCGGCAGGGGGCGATGATTAGGGCGGACCATCGGCATCGGCGAAGGCGCGGGCCGTGGGCGGTTGTTTAGTCGAATCGCTTCGCAGTCCAAGCATTGGCAATGCGTCGGCGAATAAACCCACGCTTTCAGCTCCGGAACGAATCGATCGCAGAAATAGATTGCGGACATCACAACCGAGAACAGAAACACCAACGCCAGGCCGACGTTGAAGTAGTCGCTAGGCTCTGCCTTCGTGTAAATGCAGATCGGCTCCTGGTCTTGCTCTGGCTTGTCGCTTTTCATGGCTTGGGCGTCTCCACGTAGTCGAGAGGGTCATAGGGCGATGGCGGCGGCGCCTTCACCAGCGGAACGATTGCGCCGCCTCCGTAGGATCTCCACCGCTTTAGAAAGTCTTGTTTGGGCACGAAGATGAAGTCCTTCGGCCGGTTGTTGTCTAGCAGGCAGGCGTATTCCCTGCCGTCGGTTTGAACCCAACCGAGAAAGCTAATCGCGTGGTTGGGGAAGTAGTGAATCGCGGCAACCAGACGATTGTCGTGGGCATAATTCAGAATCGATATATCAGCCGATTCGTAGGGACCACGCCCAACCAATTTCGTGCATTTGTAGGGAATGCCGAACTTGTCGAGAATCGACGCAATCTTGCTTGTGGACGCCCCGCCGCCGTAGTTGTTCCGCCAGTTGTCGGCGATCGCACCCTGGTCGGCCCACCGCAACGCGACTTGAGTAGACGCGTGGTAACAGCTGCCGCCCCAATAGTTGCGAACTCGCAGCGGGAAAGGAACGTCGGCCGGCGGCCGTGATAGATCGACCGGCTTCGGCCGAAAGTAAGTTACCGCTAAGTGAACGGCCGCCTCGCCTGATGCCAGGCATGCGGCCAAGATCACGATCGCGGCGGCGGTTCGTCGTCGGTCCATAACTACGCGGCCGCCTTAGCA
The DNA here is from genome assembly GCF_020150455.1 of Bremerella sp. TYQ1. Lineage (NCBI taxonomy): Bacteria > Pseudomonadati > Planctomycetota > Planctomycetia > Pirellulales > Pirellulaceae > Bremerella > Bremerella sp. TYQ1. The sequence continues at coordinate 2,824,846 of NZ_CP083740.1, read as the reverse complement.
ACGGAAAACGAAACGGATCCTTTGACCGGATTGCTGACCGTTTGGTTGAACAGCTTGATTAGGCCGTCGGCTTGGGCTTCCTGATCGGCCGTGATCTTTTCGCCGATCTTGCCGTTCTTGGCGAACTCTCGCAGCTGCTCGGCTCGCTTCTTAGCGGTCTTAGGGTTCGCGTTCACAAGAAACGCGACCAGCTTGGCCGGGGCGATCCCGTTGCTGGAATTCCTGGTCCCGTCATGCCCTACGGAAAGCGTTCCGTGGCAGGCTTCTTCAACCTTCTGGTTGCCGATCTTGCCGCTGACCACCAGGTCCAGGTCGAACTTGTCGCCGCCGCATAATTCCGATCGATCGGCTTGGCTCTTGCCGAACTTCTCTAACGCGTGCATCACGATAGAACGCACTGTTGACTTTGCTAATCGTGCCATCCTTGGCTCCCCATGGGGCACTAAAAACCGCGGCGGTCAAGTTTGACCGCCGCGGCCTCGCTGCTAAAAAAAGGAAAGGCTGCATCCTTGCGGCGTTGGCCATCCTTGGCCGCTTTCCTTGCCCCCTTCGCCTGGCACTGCCCCTAGAAGCCAGGCGTCGGATCCCGGCGATCCTTCGCCGGATTTGGTCGGGCGATCCTTCGCCCTATTGCGACGCGTCGTATTGGGACGCGATGAAACAAAAAAAGCCGGCCGCTACTTTCGGTGCTGAAAGTGGCGGCCGGCGTTGTGTTGTTACGGTGCCGGTTGCGGCCGAAGCCGCGTGGGGATGGTAGCCGGATCGATTTAGATCGCGGTGGCTTTCGGGATTGGCGGCGGTGCCTTTCCCTTCTTGGGGAACTTACGGCGATCGACTTGGATCTGTTCGCCAGGTTCGTTCAAAACTACCAGGCGGATCTTCCGGCCGGCGTCGTTAATGATTCGTTTCCCCAGGAAAACGATCGACTCACGATCTTCCAGATCGATCTTCATAAGCTGCCCCTATGGATAACGCCCACCAAGATAGGCACCAGCATGTACAGAAGTCCAGACGTTTTAGCAGCTTTCTTTGATCTATTCGGAAAATCGCGGGGCAGCTTCGGCCCCTGGCTTTCGCGTTTTGCCTGGCTTGCCGCCGGACGGGCGGACACGGAAAGAAACAAAGTCCCGTTTTTCGACTGTTCCCGTCGGGGTCGACTTCGACCACCCCCAGGGAAGAACCTAGACCGGGGGGCATAACCAGAGACGTGTGGATCACGAGAACTTTGTAAACAGTGTCGGTTCGTCCTGAGCATGTTTGAAGCTCGGCGGTCCAAAAGCCCGTTTGACCAAGTGAGTCAAAAGCCACACATTCCGGCATTAGTTTGCCACGCATTTACTGGCAAATAGCTACGACATCCGCGTGGTACAGAACTCCTTGGCAACAGTGACGTTAGGACGACGATGATTTATACTCATGTTTTGAACCAGGGAGGACGCGACGTCCGCAGCCCGGCTGATTTTGATAGCCTGGATTCCGAATAACGTGCGCACGGTATTCGGAGCGGTTCTGAATAAATACTAGTTGGGTGTGAATAAGTGAGTCGCTATGAAAATAGAATTTAAGTCTTATTCTCGTGTGAGTGATGAGCTTATCGACTTAGTCTGTTCGCTCGAGAGCAAAGTCTTTGATGAACCATACTCTAGGGAAAAAATTACAAGAGAGGCCTCTGTTAAACCCGGACTATATAGTTTAATCGCCTTTTCGGGCGGGGAACCTATTGGCTTTAAGCTTGGTTACGAAATGACATCGAGGATTTTCTACAGTTGGAATGGTGGTGTGGTTCCAGAATATAGAGAAAAAGGTGTTGCTAGTCATCTTATGGATTTGCAACATGCATGGGCAAAAGAGAAAGGCTATCGATTAGTCAGGACCTACACTGAAAATAAATTTAAAGAAATGCTCATCCTGAATATACGCAAAGGGTTCAATATTACAGGCGTTGTTAATGAGCTGGGTGATTCTAAGGTCGTTATAGTCTTAGACAAAGAAGTCTAGTAATCGTGAAGTACGCAGTTTCACTCAGCAAGGTGCTCAAGCCGAACCTTCACCTATGCTCCTCACAGCGCATTGCTGCGCAATTGTATTCGCTGTGCATGCTTTGGGTGCGGCCGGCGTCATCTCGGAGAAGCCTTCGGCGATCACGTCCTCTTGCGTGATCGCCTCCAACGGTTCGCGGCGGACCGATACCACGCGCAAATGGTGCCCGACGGGCAGAAGGGGGTGCGGTCGCTCCCCCTTCTTGGAACCCACCGTTTTATTTACTGGCCGCAACAGATCGCCGGCCTGCAGCTTCAACCATGCATCGCGACGCGTTACCGTTTTCGATCCGTCGCGAATCTGGGTTTTCGTTAGAGCGCAGCTCATGTTCCGCATAGCTGCCGCGCTCCTAATTCAACTTCTGCAGCATCTCGATCGAATGCTTGGCACGTTCCAGGCCGCCAAGCTTTGCAACGAATTCCTTGGTAGCGATCAAGTCGTCACCAGTTAGCGGACCGCGTCGCGATGTTCCGGCCGACTTTCGTTTGTCCATGCTCTTAATCGTGCTGACATATTGCGGCGTAAGATCTTTGTAGCCAGCTTTCCGCAATGCTTTGGCGATCGTCGTTGGCGACGCGTCGGGATTTGTTTCCAGGTGTGATCGAATCGCGTCGGCTTTGCTAATCTTGGGGGCTTGAGTCATCGTAGGGGGCCTTTCAATAAAGAACTAAAAAAGGATATTTGGCCGGCTTTGGCTGGCCTGGTGAATTGGTTGATAGGTGCGATCGCGGGGGGGCAGTCCGATCGCTTTGCTTTTTTCCATCGCTTCCGGGTTTCCTTCCCTAGAAGAGATTCAATTGCTTACCGACCATGGCGGCACGTTCCAGCAGAGTAAACTCGGGCGAAGCGCACCGAGGACAATATCCAACCAGCGGCGTTCTGATCACGTAGCAGCGGTTACACTTCCAGAAGTAGTTCCGCCATTCGTTCGGATCGCGTTTCTTTTCGGGCATCAGGCCGCCCCTTTCTTTGCGTTGCTTTGCTGCTCGAATTCATCGCGACCGATTTCTTCGACCTCGATGCCGGTAGTCGTCTCGAACACATGAAAGAACCGCGGTCCGTTGTGCCATCCGCGGAAGAGCTCAAACACTTCGCCAGGTGCCATGATCGCGTCGCTGGCGTAGCTATGCGGATCCGCGACCGGGTCGCCGTTTTGATCCCAGTGGGTCGCATGGCCTCGGACTAGTTCGGCCAGGTCGCCGGCGACTTGCTTGGCCTTCCGGAAGATCAGCCGGCAGTCGGTGCCGTAGCCTGGCCGTTTGAACACTTGGGCGTCGGCTTTCACCAGGTAGAGGCCTGGCTCCTTCGGAACGTCGGCCGGTGCCATGTACAACACCAGGTTCGCCCGCAAGGTGATCTCGCCGCCTGGCGTTTCGATCTTCGTATGCTGTAGGATTGGCGAATGGTCGCGACCAGGTCCCACCCAAACAACCAGGTCGATCGGTTGCGCGATGCTCATCTTGTGCGTTGCTCCTTCGCTTGCTTGTTGGCCAGGCGGATCGCTTCACGGATCGCGGCGCGGTGTTCGCTGCCGCCTGGTTGGTTTCGGAATAGTCGCCAGATCCGGCCGCGTAACTCGGCAGACAAGGCGAACCAATGCGGCCGACAAAATAGCTGGCCATCCTGGCGTGCGTGGTCGCACGTTCGGACAAGGCATCGATATCGGGGCATATTGCTTTCCTTTGTGGTTACGTGCCGACTTCTGCCAGTTGTGCCAGAACCTCATCGCGCCGTTGCTCGGGATCGTGGCCGGCCGCGGATCCTTTCGGGACGCCTCGCAGCTGCAGCTCGGCGCGTCTTTTGCGCGGTATCTTGTTTGGCGGTTCCTTCGGCCAGCGTGGTTCTATCCAGACGCCCAACGCCCTATCGTCGAAGTCGGGGCAGATATTCCGCATCGACTGCCGGAAGTAGCCAGGCGGGTTCGCCGATCCGCGGCAGCCGCGGGCAGCGTCGGTCAGCTTATGACGCGTTAGCGGGCCGGGATTGGCTTCCAAGATCGCGGCCGCCTTGTAGAAGATCCCGCCGTCGTCGCCGCTATAGTTCGCCTGGCGAAATAGCTCTTCGGCAACGTCGACCACGCGGGCCAGCTCGACTTCGGTAAACAGTTCGCCTTGGGCCTTCTCCCCTTCCTTCGCTTTTACTTGGTCAGAGTGATCAGGGGGAACAGCTGCCGCGGGTTGTTTCTGCTTGGAAGGTGTGCGCGCCGGTTCGCTGATACTCTGACCAGTTAAATTGTTGTTCTTGTTCTCACTGTTTTCTTGGTCGTCATTTTGTCGGCACGTTGCCGACGCGATCCGATGCTTGACCGGCTTGGCCTTATCCGCGGAAGCCTGGCGTTTCTTTGCCTTCGACTTCGCATCTTGTGCGCGACGCTTGGCCGACTTGTCGAACCGCTTTTCGTAGCGGGGAATCTGCAGGCCTTCCGGATGGATCCACAGCCAATCAACGGCCGGATCTGCTAAGGCCTCCCAAAATTCGCGATCGCCGCCAAACTTTCGGGCCAGCGTGTCGATCGTCAGGCCGGGGAAAATACCGTCGGTCGTCGCGCGTTCGATCCAGGCCCACAACCTCACCAGACGGAACAAAACCACCTCATCCGTTTCGCCGGTGATCTCGATGATTCTTAGGAACTCCGGCTTTTCCATAATGTCGATGTCGATTTGCATCCACTCGCCTGCCATGGCTACCGCGCTCCTTTCCGTGATTGTGTCGCGAATGTGTCGACACCTTGCCGACAGATTGCCGACGCGATCAAAGTCCGTTCTCGTAACATCGGGGAAAACTCCTTCTAAGAAACGCGTCGGTAGGAACCGAGCGTAGAACTATGTGTTTAGGCTGCCGGCTTCGCTTCCGTTTGGCCGGTTTCGTCGTCGCCGTCTTGGATCTTCAACCAGATCTCTTGGCGGTGAACTTTGATATCGTTGGGGGCGGCGATGCCAAGGCGGACGCGGTCGCCTTTCACCTTTAAAACGGTGACCGAAACGTCTTGATCGATTTGGACCGACTCACCTACGCGACGCGATAGAACTAGCATTTCGGAATCCTTTCACTAGCGGCCGCGTTAGCGACCAAGGGGGCAAAAAAGAAACGCCCGCGCAAACCTCGCGCGGGCGTTTTCTGATGGTCGAAAACCGCGACAACATCGCATGCGATGATCGCTTGTGACTTAACAATTTGTTTGCTCGGCTTCGTGGAATCCATTCCCGTTTTCTCCTTTTGGTTCAGATCGCACGATGGTGCAAAGGGAAGGGCAGGGGAGGACAACTAAAAGTTCGGCCTAGCCTAGTTCTGATTCTCCCTGTCCATGTTTCAAGGCGTCGAAGATCGTTAGCTTTTCTTGAGCCGATTCCAAAAGGCGAACCTTCTGATAGATCCGAGTCGTTCGCATGCTGGAATGACCGGCCGCAAATTGCGCGGCTTCGGCGTTGATCTCGGACAAGCTGGTTAGTGTGATCGCGCGGATTGCGTGGAAGCCGAAGTGTGACACGCCGGCCAAGTCCTGCAAGCGATGCAGTTCGTCGTAGAAGGTCTTCTTGGATCGTTCTAGGAAGATGGGAAACAAAAGGTCTCGCGGCCCGCGGATCCGCATCAGCAGTTGCATCGCGTAAGGATGGATCGGCTTCGGTTCGTCCTTTTTCGACTTGCGGCAGATCTCGTGGGGCAACAGGATTTGCATTCGATTCCAACGGACCGCGCTCATGGGAATCGCGGCACATTGCCCGATTCGGAGTGACGTACAAAGCATCACGCCAAACAATGCCTGCCAAAGATGTCCTGGCAAAATGCCATCCAGTTTGGGGAACGTGGCATCCATACCGGCTGTATGAAACAGTCGAATCACTTCTTCGGCCGGAATCTCGTCCTGATAGGTTTCTCGTCGTTTGGGAAGCTTGGTATAAGGAACTCGATCGAGATAACCCAGCGCGGACTTTTCCTTGCCGCGGCGGCCAGGCGGTCCGGCCTGGTCGAGAATCCATTGAATGTGCGATAGGTGCTTGTGGACCGTATTGGCTGATAGCGGTCGACTGCGAAAGCGATAAGCCATTAACTTGGCTTTGAAATCGGAAAGCGTTTCGCAGCTGATTTCGTTGATCCCGGGGTTGTCGGTAAGCTCCTCCCACAAATCGAGCGCGCGCTGGTAGCCTTCGATATTTCGGCTGGTTGGATCTTCGATGCAGTGCGGAAGGTAGTGACGCTTGAAGAGTAAACGCAGCGTGGCTGCGGGCGTTAAGGGTGGTTGGGAAATCATGGTTCAGCCTCATGCAAGATTCCGATCGCTGCTTGCTCCTCGCGTCCGTCGCTGCAGCTGCCGGGGTGAAGGCCTCCCTGGGGATCGCGCTTTCCCGCGCGTATTGGTGCGACGTTTTCACGCCGTTTTGTTCGGTCGTTCGATATATGCGCACGGAAGTACGACGCATGAAAGTCATCCGTTCGAATGAGCCAAGCATTGACTGTCACATCAACGCGGTAGCGTTGCATGAGAAGGCGGCCAGCAGCGGCGCGGGGATTCGAAGTAATCCGCGCCGCTACTGAACCATCCAAAGCTCGGCGTCGCAGCCAACGCCGGAAACTTCCGCGAAACGGCTGCGATCAATTTCGGAGTGTGTGCAAGATACTCCGACCAATCGTGACCACGCCGCCGAGTAAGCACATGTGTACGGATTAGTGGCGCAGACGATGGATCAGACCAAACGGTCTATCGAAGAACTTGCGGGAGTTTTTAAGAGGGATCACCAGCAGATTGTTGGAGGTGATCGGCCGCGTGATTGCGACGCTCGTTTCGTGTACTGAAGGACCAAGATAGCCGGAAACGCTAAGGCGTCAAGCTGAGTGTGAAAAGAAATTTGCGGCAGCGCAGCAAAAAGCCGCGACCGATTGGCCGCGGCTTTCGTAAATAGAATCGCAGATTATTGCCGCTTATTCGGCTTGGCGTGCTTGCCTGCGAATGTAGTTTCGATCATCAAGCGAAAGAGTTTTGATAGGTACTGTGATCTTGGTTCCATCTTGTTTTCTTAGGCTAACCTCTTCCTTGTCGCGATCAAATTTCAGAAGAGTTGCGTTGGTCGAGAACTTTCCATCGATTGATTGCCACAATCGTTCGGGCTCGTTGTCAAACTCGATTGAGCCAGTTAGGGCTGAGGGTTGGCGGTTGAATTTTTTGCTACTTGCATCCTCGATCGTCGGTGCTTCAGAGAGGTCTGTGTCCGTCGGTGTGCTTGGCATCAGTAACGGAATCTGACGAGGCATCTTGGGTGGATCCGGTTCTTGGGCTACCGCCTCCGGTTGAGCATTCGTCGGGGCGACTTTGGCTTTTGGTTTAGGTGTCGGTACTGACGGTTCTTGCTCCTTGTCACTGGCAGCTAGGTCAATAAATTCTTGATACTCTCGAACTTGTTCACGAATATCGAACGCTTCGGTTCGATCGTCCTCAGTACCAAGTTCTCGATCCAGGCCGGCAACGGTCAGTTTGTACTGAAATTCATCGACGCGCTGATAGCCTGTAAACGGTTGTGATTTGCTGCGGTTCTCATTGATTATGTCGTTTCCTTTTTCGGTTGATGGTATTGCCCCAAACTCTTTGAATTCGTTGACAATCTGCAGGTTGCTTGCCTTCATTCGAAGCGAATTCGACGCTTCACTTGCTGCAAACTGAATACCAGTAACCGCTGCAAACAAGGTCGATAGCAGAGCAAAGCCAAAGAATGCAAAGATCCCTGTGGTTAGCCCACCCAGCACTAGGCCGGCCACTGCGAAGCCGCGTGGACGATAAGCCAAGCCAAAAAGAGAAACTAAAAAACCCAAGGGGCCAAACAGACCGCAAGTAATTAGGCCCAGAAGAGAGAGCACGAACCCGGCAATTCCCAAGCCATTGCTTTCTGCGCCTTGCACAATCACGACATTCTGACGGCCTTCACTCATGGGCTGCACCTTAAGAGTCACTTCGCGCGAACTAGAAGGCTGCCATTGTAGTTTCAGGGAGGTTGGTATTCCACCGACAGCGGGCCCTCGGTTGGTGAAAAATCCAGCAGCACTATGGTTAATTTGGTGCTAAGTTTTCGCGTCGCGAGAATGAGAATGCACCGGAGTAGCACTCCGGTGGGCCGCGCAAGTCGTTAAATCAGGAAAACATGTACGACTGATTTCACCGGATAGAAATACGGTGGATAGATCGGAAAGATTCTCAGAAGATTAGGCCATTAGCCCGGCGTCGCAATGTAGTACACGAAACGAGATTTTGGCAGCAAGTGCCAAAGAGTTTCCATTGCGACCCCGGGCAAATGGCCCTTATCGGGACTTGCCCTAGTTGCTGGAAAGTTCGGACTTAGCGGACTTCAAGAGTTCTATCAGGCGGTCGATTTGCGATACATGAATTTCAACGCAATCATCCTGCTGGTTTAGCAACACGCTTGAATAGCCTTCGTTTGTTTTCAATTCAAAACCGACGATCGTTTCAAACGACTCTTGCACGAGACACTCCTTTAAGATCAGCGCGTAAAACATGGCAGTCTCTAGGAACCTAGGACTGCCATGTTCAAAAGATCGCTTCCGATTTAAACGGAAAAGCGAGGCCGACGGGGATCGAACCCGCAACCACCGGATCGACAGTCCGGTACTCTAACCAATTGAGCTACGGCCCCAACTCGTGTTGAGATACGTTAATATAGGCCCATCGCTCTGAAACTCAAGGCCCCCCTGGCGATTATTTGACCGCAATTTTTTCTCGGGCTCGCTCGCCCATCGAAATTGCTGCCTGTGCCGATTCTACGGACCCTTCTGCCGCCAAACTGTTCGCGCGAACTAGGCATTTCCCTTAGAAATCCCCCCAGAGCGTCGGTTCGTGACCTAACGTTGAAATGTGGAACCTTGTTTGTCAACTTTCTCCAGGTTTCGGATACCCGACCATGCGTGGCTTCGTAGCGCAAGCAATTCGAGAGACGGAACAATTCGTCGAGCACATGGGCACCGTCGAATGGACGATCGCTTTTGTCGTCGTCGTTGGATTCGGGATTTTGTGTTTGAAGGGTGTCGGAAGCAAGACACGCGGCTAACAGTAAATTCCACATTGCCTACCTAACCCCCACCACATTTGCGTCTTACCCATTGATTTACTTTTTGAGCGTGCAGGATTGACCCAGGATGGAAGACTGGATTTTTGGCATACCAACGCCGGCCGCCTTAGCACTGGTTGCATTGATTGGCTATGTGATCGGCAAGAAGACACCTCGCAACGTGTCCGTAGGGGAAGCCTACGCGCGTCGCGAACTGAAGCGTGCCAAAGCGATCGTACAACAGCTGGAAGAAATCTCGCGTGAAGTCCGTCGTAACTTGGCCTCGCATCAGTCGAGCATCGCTCATTTCAAAGAACGCATCGTGCTGATGAGTTCTGAAACCGACCATTCCGGCGAATCGTGGCAAACGTTGTGCGAAGAAGCAGAACGCATGTTGAGCCCCACGATGCGTCTTTCGGCTCAAATTGCCAACGCCTACGACGAAGTTCGCCAGCAAGCCAACTTGCTGATGACGTTTACCGAGTCGCGTACCGATCCACTGACCGGGCTGAGCAATCGCCGTGCATTGGACGACAGTCTGGAAAGCCTGTTTGCGATGAAGGAACGTTACGAACTGACGTTCTCACTTTGCATTCTGGATGTCGACCACTTCAAGAAGATCAACGACGAGTATGGTCACCTGGAAGGGGATCGCGTGCTGCAGGAAGTGGCGACGCTGATCGATACGTGCGTCCGCGAAACCGATGTCGTCACACGATACGGCGGCGAAGAGTTCGTCATTCTGATGCCATCCACCGATTTGGCCGGCGGAATGATCTTTGCCGAACGCGTGCGTGCGGCGGTCGAAGATCGTTTGAAGGTTACCCTTAGTGGCGGCGTGGCTCAAGCGAGTGCTTCAGACGAACCACAGACATTGATCGCTCGTGCCGATGCGGCGTTGTACCGAGCCAAGTCGAACGGACGTAACTCGATTTATTGCCACACGGGGACCGGCGTTCAGGCCAACCCTCTGCCAGAACAAACGCAGGCCGTCATCAGCCACGAAGACGAAGAAAACCTGCTGGAAGAAGTTCGCTCGCTCGAACGTTCTCTCGGACAGCGTCTGAGCGATAAGTCAGCCGCTGTCGAAGAACCGCACGCCGAAACGGTCTAGCGGTTTCTGGCTACCAAATGCCAAGCTTGCGATCGAGCCCGTACGATTCGGCTCGATCGTGATCTTCCTGAGCTTTGTCTTGCTCGTCGAGTTTCTCATACGCCAGCGCTCGATGCGAGTAGAGTACCGCCAAGACTTGCTTGAGCTGAGTATCGGCGAACGATACCTCTTGCGGCATCTCCTCGACTTGCTCCGGCGAAAGCTGGCTCAGCAGTTTCGTCCGCTGTGCCTCGAAGTAGCCAATGGCATCGTCCAGGTCTTTCATCGCTCCGTCGAGGTCGCCGGAAAAGACTTTCAGATAGCCTCGTGTGTCGATGTACGAGGCGTAGTTGCCATAGATGGCGATGGCTCGTTCAATATCTTTCAAGCCGTCGGTCACTTGCTCTTTCGTGGCTGCATCGTCCGCGGCAGCCATCGCGACAGCATAGGCCCGATGGTTCAGCGCTTGGTGCATATGAATGGTTTGCTGTTTCTCCGACAGATCGACCAGGCGGTCCGACAACATCAATGCTCCGTCGTGCTGTTCCATGCGTGAAAGCAGGAAGCTGGCCTGGCGAATCACGTAAGGGTCGTCCTTGGCCAGCGCGATCGCTTCTTCCAGTTGAATCCGCGCATCGGTCGCTTCGTCTAAGCGAAAGTACAGTTCGGCCATGCGAAGATGGAGCTCGGCGTTTTCAGGTGCCCATTCAATCGCTTCCTTTCCGAGCTTTTTCGCTTCTTCGGTGTTCTCGGCATCGAACGCATCCATGGCCGCGGCCCACTTGAACTCTGCCATCGACGTCGGCGTCAGAAAGCTATATCCCAGGTAGAGCACCGTCAGTCCCAGCACGATCCAGAAGATGCGCAGATAGCCTGGGCGGCGGCGCGGCGGGGGAGTCGTCGGGCCAGAGGCGGTGGGCTGCGAAGGATCGGAAGGTGAGTTGGGCGTCTCGGTCATGAGCGGCTCGGCCGGTTCAGCGGAAAGAAAATAGGTAATCGTTGGCTTAGGGACGATCGCCTGCATTCTACCAGAATCGAGCCTCTTTCGAGAACAACGGCAAAGAGTCGACCACTACGGTTTTACGACGATTTCTCGCAGGTTCCCCTAGGTGCAGAATTTGTTTGACGCCCTCGTTTCGAAGATTTACATTCGCCGGAAACCACCTCATTTTGTTCTAACAAGCCGCCTCGTTATGTTTCTTTCTTCTACCACGATATCGCCCCAGGTACCGCTCGCGCCCACGTGGCGTTGGCTGTGGTAGAGATTCTAGCGCGAAGAAAGAAAGCGAGGGTCAGGCCAGAAGAGGATGAGGCCGGTTCTTATCACGCTTGCTTTCTCTTTAAGTCTTCGTTGAAAGGAGATTCTCCATGGCGCTTTTCGAGGTCGAAACCAACGCACATATCGTCATTACATGGGCGAATGACGAAAACGAGGCCAAAGGACAGATCTACGACAACTACCCCGGCGACGACATCATCCGGATATCCAAACGCCCTCGCACTTCGTGGGTGATCTCGAAGGCCGCCCTCGGTCTGACGACCGGACCGCTCGATCCGTGCATCGTCGCACGCGATTGCCTCTCGAAGGCGGAAGGGGATAAAGTCCATGCGATTCGTTTGTATATGAACGAAACCGGCAACGACTTAAACCAGGCCCGCAAAGCAATCGAATCGAACATGGTCATGGGCTGGTAAACGCCCTAACCGACAGACTTCAGGTAGCCGCAAAATACCTCATCACGGCTGATTTCCCAGAATTTCGCTTATCAACCGCGGGGAAATGGTTCGATGCAAATAGAACCGCTTCTCAATTCTTGGGAGATTGAGCCATGAAGCAATCCTTACAAAGCTCGGCGGGAAAGTGGATTTCCGTCAGTGCCCCTGGTGGGATGGCGCGACAGGTGTTTGTCGATGCCTTTGATGCCACCGAACGTGTGTGGAAGAGAGTCGGTACGTTTGCCGACCGTCCATCCGCTGAAAAGAAATTGACGACCCTCAAACTGCAGGGAACCCTCTCCCGCATCGTCAGCCAAAACTTCTGTCCAACGGGCCGCTAAGACCGAACGTTGGAACTCCGATCAAGCGAAATGCCCACGCCGCCAAGTGTGGGCATTTTCGTTTCTTGATGGCTGGCCTGGCAAAACATGGTTGCCGAAAGACCGTGTGAGTGTTCCCGGTTTTAAAACCGGCGCCACCCTGTGTGCTTCAAGCTGCTCGCTTGCTCACCGCGCATAAAAAAGGGGAGTGAACCAGCCCACTCCCCCTCGCAGTTGTTGTTTTGTGATCGCGTCGACTTAGCGAGTGTACGTGCTTGGATAGCTCGACTCGGTGCTGCCGTAACGCGAGGTCGTTCCGCCGCTGGTGCTCGACGAACCGCTGTAGTTGGTCGTGCCGCCGGGGCGGTAGTGCGAATCGCTGCCAGCTGCCGAACTGCTCGAAGCCGTTTGGTAAGCAGGGCTGGTCATCGCCTGGTAGTTGTTTGGATTCGGAGCAGCCGTACCGGAGTAGCTGCTCGTCGAAGGATAGCTGCTGGCCTGAGGGCTACCGGTCGAAGGGTAACTCGACTGTGGCGTCGAAGTCGATGGGTAGCTGCTGTTAGGCGACGACGTCGACGGATAGCTTGGGCTTGGCGTCGATGTCGCACGGTAGCTGCTTCCGCCGGTGCTTGGGTAGCTGCTTGGCGATGGCGTCGAAGCGGCACCGCTGTAGCTCGAGGCCTGACCACCGGAATAGGACGAACCGCCGCTGTAAGCGGAACCGCTCGTCGGTGCCGAGGCGGATGGCTGCGTGTAGGAAGCTGGCGGAGCCGAGTAACCGGCCGGTGCCGTGCCGCTGTAGGTGGAAGTGGTGTTCGCGTTGGCGGTGTAAGCCGCTGGCGAAGTCCCGTAGCTGCTGCCCTGGGCGGATGGGTTGTAAGCACCGTAGCCCGTTTGTGGAGCGCTGGCGGCCGATCCGCTTGGAGCCGAAGCATAGAAGCCACGCTGCGGCTGCATCGAAGCTTGAGCTTGGGCACCACCTTGCGATGGCTGTTGGTAAGCGTAAGGGCTTGCCGAACCGTTGGATGGCGTGGCCCCAGCTAAGTAGTTAGGCGTCACCGTCTGGCGGCTAGCCAACTGCGAGCTGGAAGGAACCGGAGTCGATGTGGCCGAAGGAGCGGCCGCATACTTCGGAGCTTCCGAAGCTCCAGCCGACGCTTTCTGAGGAGCACCCCATTTGGCCATGTAGTTATAGCCGGGCATCGACTTGCACCCCGTCGCAGCGACGGAGGTAACGGAAACGGCTACGGCGAACAGTAGCGACCAATGTTTGGTGTGCATTCGCATGGCGTCCCTGCCTTCGGATAGCACGAGCCAGCCTCGGAAAATCCTTTTCCGTCTGCGGACTCATTCGGTTGTGTTTCAATATTTGGTTCGTCTCGCGGCGAACAGTGCTATCGCACCGCTTCAGCTCTCGCGAATGGAACCCTACCTTTAGTTTGAGATCGGAACATGCGCAGGCGGCCTTCAGCCATTCCGATTCGAATTTCCAGAAATCCCCGCCCAGTTTGACACCAGCCGAGGAAATCGTGGCGGATCGTAATGAGGGGCCCCGTCGCGGTCAATGCCATTGTCGCCATGTTCCTAGCGAAGCCAACAAAAAAGCCACGATCCGCCCCCGCAGCAATGAAGGCGCTGCTATCAACACAACTTCCGGTTCCCATCTTCCTTCCCAAGGGTGACTGTTGGCGAAGCGGGTACCTGGTTCGCCCCCTCACCCTAACCCTCTCCCCCGCAGACGGTGGAGAGGGGACAGGAAACGTCGCATACGCTTTCCCCTTCAACTCAGCGTCCCCATCAAACCTGGCTGGACTTCAAAACCAACTGCCCTTCAAGTCTGGGTGCCTGCCGTCGTCTTCGTCGGCATGGCTTTCCCCACACTTCTTCCCGGTGAACAAGAAACAAAAAATGGCTACCTGGTACTTTCACCAGATAGCCATCTCTTAAGTTTCAAGTCGTCACCGCATCACACGGTGACGTGGTTGGATGCCGGCCAGCGTCAGGCTTAACCTTTGGCGGCGGCGTAACGGGAAGCGACTTCTTCCCAGTTGATCACGTTGAAGAACGCGGAGATGTAGTCGGGTCGCTTGTTCTGGTAGTTCAAGTAGTAAGCGTGTTCCCAAACGTCCAAACCGAGGATAGGCGTTTTGCCTTCCATCAGTGGCGAGTCTTGGTTCGGGGTGCTCATCACTTCCAGCTTACCGCCGGAAACAACCAGCCAGGCCCAACCGGAACCGAAACGGGTTGCGGCAGCGTTGCTGAAATCTTCTTTGAACTTTTCGTAGCCACCCAGCTCGCCGTCGATGGCAGCGCCCAGTTCGCCCGATGGCGAGCCGCCACCGCCTGGCTTCATGACGGTCCAGAACAGCGAGTGGTTCGCGTGACCGCCACCATTGTTGCGGACGGCACCACGGATGTTTTCAGGAACCGAGTTGATGCCGGCAACCAGATCTTCAATCGACTTCCCTTCCAGGTCGGTGCCTTCGATGGCGGCGTTGACCTTGTTGATGTAGGCCTGGTGATGCTTGGTGTGATGGATTTCCATCGTCTTGGCATCGATGTGTGGTTCCAGGGCGTCGTACGCATATGGCAGTGCGGGAAGTGTGTATGCCATGCTTGGGATCCTCAATTTGTTCTCAATAGGTGTCGTTACGGGCCAGTGCGACAAATCAGATAGCCCACCGGGGATGAACCGTCTGACTTGCCGACAGAATAACGCATCCCCCCCGTGCTGACAATCAGCGGCAAGGGGCGCGGTACCTCCATTGGTAACGGTTAGAAGGAATAAATCAATCGGTCGGTGGGGCCTGGGTGGTGGATTAGGGAAAGAGGATAGGTATAGCGAAGCTAACTTCGGCCTTCGCACTAGACTTTTTAAACCGTTGTTGGAATTGATGTCCCCCCAAGAGAAGCTGAATCATGGTCGCCACGAACCTGATTGACTGTAACTTCACCAACGAAAAGTTGGAGCAAACGCCGTTGACGGTGCAGCATCGCCTGCTGGAAACCGGTCTGTTTGAAGACGAACAATTAATCCGCGTTCTGGACACTCATCCGCGCGACTATTTAAACGTCCACACCATGGGGACCGACGAGACATCCAACGAATGGCGCGAAGGAGATGCCTCGAAGCTTTCCGGCGAGCAACTGCTGGAAGCGACCAAAGCAGGCCGCTTGTGGCTGAACGTGCGGAACATGGCCCAGCATCATGAAGATTACAACAAGCTGGTCAATCAGATCTACGACGAAGTTCAAGCCAAGGCGCCAGGCTTCTACGCGATGCAGCGATCGGCCAACTTGCTGATCAGTTCGCCCAGTGCGCTGGTCTATTACCATCTCGACATTCCGTGCAACATGCTCTGGCACTTGCGTGGCGTGAAGCGGGTGTTCGCCTATCCGCCATTCAACGAGCGTTACGTTACGCAGCAAAAAGTGGAAGATGTGATCTGCGGCATCTCGAATGAAGAGCTTGACTATCAGCCCGAGTTCGACGCGGAAGCAATGGTGGTCGATCTTCAGCCCGGGCAAATGATTACCTGGCCGCAGAACACCCCCCACCGCGTGAGCAATTTAGAAGGCTTGAACGTTTCGCTGACGACTGAGCATCTCACGCCGAAGGCTCGTCGCCGCATCAAACTGTTCCGCGCCAATCGCTTCTTGCGTCACAAGATGGGTTACCAGACGTTGTCGCAAGATACCGAAGGAATGGGCTACAAAATGAAAGTAGCCGCGTTCTCGGTCGTCCGGGCCTGGCGAAAACTGTTCCCAGAAAAAGCGGACGGCTACCACTATCCGGTCACCTTCGAGCTCGATCCGACGAACCTGACCGGGGTTCGTGATATGGCCAAAGCGAAATAACGCCCGTTGCGTTTCCCTTAAATGTCGCTAAGACCGTTTTGCCCTTTGATTTCGTTAATTGTAACGAAGTATTGCACAAGCGTACATCAATTATGCGCGAAATCATGGAAAGTGAGAGCGTTTCCAGCGGTAATTCGCGGAAGTCTGCGCCTGCTTTGGGCCGAAATTAAGGGCGTTCAAAACGTGACCGCCCTGAATCGTAAAAGAAACGGGACGCTTGGACATGTTTTTGCGACAATCGAAGCACGTCTGCGCACTGGGCAGGACGTGCTCTTTGAAAACCGAGTGAGCTTCGCGATCCAGGCGTTCTAAGCCGTGGTGAGTTCTCGATTTATTTCATCGACTTGCTGATTGATCGTGCAGCAGTCGTACAGCCACCCCACGCCAAACAGCCCCGCCGAAAGCAGCCAGATGATACCGCTGATCCACTTACCCATGTAAAAGCGATGGATCCCCAGGTAGCCGAGGAACACCGTCAGCAGCCAGGCCACGGTGTAGTCGAGCGGACCAGCTTTAAACCGTTGGTTGCACTCGGCATCCATCGATGGGATGAGAAACAAGTCGATAATCCAGCCGATGAAGAAGACGCCCAGCGTCAGCATCCAGATGATCCCGGTGACCCACTTGCCGTAATAAAAACGGTGAGCCCCAAAGACGCCGAACGCCCAGGCAATGTATCCGACGATGATCGAGTGTGTGTTGTTGTTCTCCGTCATTCCTCAAGTAATCCTTGTCGGCAATAATCAATGTTGTGGTGTGTCGTCTTATTATTAGATTCGTCGCCCCTTAAGGAAAATTGAAGCTCGTAAGGAACAAATGGTGAAAACGCAGCGGATTGACGTCTACCTTTTACCCAGTTTGTTGGGAGCCACGGAGTTAGCGGGAAGCGTTGCCGTGGTGATCGACGTGTTACGAGCGACAACTACCATTGCTCATGCGATTGCTAACGGGGCCGAATGCGTCATTCCGTGCCTGACCATCGACGAAGCGAAAGAGCAGGGGAGTCAGTTGCCGGACGCATTGCTCGGCGGCGAACGGGGCGGACAAAAGATCGAAGGTTTCGACCTGGGCAACTCTCCGGCAGAGTACCCTGCCGATGTGGTCCGTGGCAAGAAAATAATCTTCACCACCACCAACGGCACCAAGGCGATGAATGCATGTGCATTGGCCGATGAGATTTTCATCGCGGCGTTTGTGAACTTGACCGCGGTGTGCAATGCGTTGTCGGAACATCATCACGTACAGATCGTATGTGCTGGGACGGAAGGAGAAGTGACTCGAGAAGATGTGCTGTTGGCCGGGGCGATCGTCGATCAATTGAACGCCGGCGCCACCGAGCCGCTACCAATCAACGACCAGGCCCAGATCGCTTTAGATGCCTGGCAAGAAGCGAAAGTAGGACTCACCGCGACGACCCTGGCCGACCGCTTAAAGCAAAGCCGCGGCGGCCGCAACGTTTTACGGCTCGGTCAGGAAAACGACATCGACATTGCCGCGACGCTCGACAAGTTGAATGTGGTACCGCAGTTGAACCCAATCACCTGGGAAATCCGCGATTCCCGGAATTCGACCCCGTAAGCAAGATGTTTCGAATAACTGCCCCGGAGAAACAACCCTAAGACGACCATTAAGAAGCGATGAGGCCTTGTTACTGAGCACCAAAATTGGCATATTGGTACCTTCCCGCTGAGGTCCGGACGCCCACCAAGCGAACCACGACCACCCCGGCGTGTCCCAACACACGCCCAGCGGCAAACCACGGGGTATAGCGCAGCCTGGTTAGCGCGTTTGACTGGGGGTCAAAAGGTCGCAGGTTCGAATCCTGTTACCCCGACTACGTAAAGCCTTAAATCACAACGGTTTAGGGCTTTTTTCTTTGGGTGATTCTGTACCTAATTCGCATCTAGTTTCGGCTGTACCTAAATTTTCTAATTAGGTTTTCAGGTTGTACCTAATTCTTGCGGCATTCGGACCAAACACTTTGCCCGCGTAGCGGGCAAAGTGTTTTCATGTTTAGGTTCATCTATTCGCTGTCGGGAAGTGGTCGTTTGGGGACTCGATGCTTTTGAAATAGAGACTGGAAGAACTCAATTATCAACTCCTTGCCCGTCTCATCATCCATGAACTCAAAGCCACCAAAGCGGTACACTTCATAGCCAGCAAGCCTTAAATCTCGATCTGCCGAAATCATCTCACTGTATTTCTTGGGAGATGGTTTTTCGCCATCGGCGTAGTGATGTTTCCCGTCTACTTCTATCACCACTCTAGCGGACGACGGCAAAAGTAAGAGGAAATCCATTCGTTGCCGCTCTAATCGTTTTTGGTTCAATTGGCGTGCAGTGTATGGATCGTAATGCAAATAGACTTGGGGAATGAGGGCTGGGAGTGATTCACCATACTCTGAACGAAACGTGCCGAAATAGGTTTGGAAAATCAGATATTCCCCAGGTGAGTTTTCGGGAATAGATTGTCGAAGTCGTCTGTAGAAATCACGTTCGGAGTCTTCGTTGTCGTCCCAATTATGCTTTCCGAAATACCATTCCTTTAGCTGTTTCCAGCTTAGGCCATCTAGTCCTGAAATCGGCAAGTCATAAATCAAGCAGTTGTCTTTATGTTTGACGATTTCGAGATCGTTGTTTAGAGCATCTTTCAAAACAATTTCAGGCTTTAGGCCAATCGCAGCGAAGATTAAATTCTTGAACGAGCCTTTTACACCTTGAGAAATAGGGACGATCTTAAAAACCGGATAGCCAGAGACTTGCTCGGCTGGTACGAACTCTAAGCCATCTTTACGCAATATCGCATCAAATGCGCTGACGAACGAAGATTGATCGTCATCTACTCGGACTAGGGGATGTGCCGCAAGCTCAAGCAATTCGACTAGCTTTGTGTTCGACATATCTAGCACTTCGATGCGTTCAAGCATTTGCACGAATGTATCATCATCATTTTGGATTTTGTGCTTGATGATTTCGTCCCTTGCATTCATGCAGTCATAGTCCCAAAGCGAAGGACGCATCGACTGAAGCGGCCAAAGCCGTTCCATAAATGTGAGGATATCCAATTTGCCTTCGATGGTTCCGAATTCATCTAGACGAGAAAAAATTGCTTGCCGAGTTATCTCTGAAATCGCAAGTGGGTGCGAAGGCGTTAATTCTTCAATTTGTTTTTGAAGAAAGTCATCTGGAAATCGGGCTTGTACTTTGCCAGCGAGTTCAAGAGCTTGGTTATCATCCCAATTTTCGATTCGGCTAAGTACATATTGGCGTTTGCTAGAACGAGCTTCGGACTCTTCACCTTCGCTCATGCCTAGGGACAGGCAAACACTTGGAAGGTTGTAAGCTTTGACCCTGTATAAAGTGTTTGCGATTAGCTGCTTTAGAGATTCGAAATTCGCCATTGAGTTATTCACGCATTCTGAAATGTGAACCTTCTATCCTCTTGCATCTTTGCCGCTATGCGGCAAAGATGCACAGGTTTTTCAATACTTGCCATCAGATCTACTCTTCGTTCAAGGCTCTAAGTTCGGCAAGGAATTCATCTGCCGATATCGCTCGGCTTGTGTCCTTCGGCTTTAGTGTCGGCTTATCGCCATCGCAGATAATCTGTAGTTCTTCGCTTACCTGCTTGTAGAATTGATCCCGCTTGTCATCGTCAGCAACGGCAAGCGGTTCAAGTTCGGTTTGGTGATCCCTTATCGCACTTTCCAGTGATGGCGTCAGCAAATGGGTGTAATGATTAGACACCCAAATTAGACCATTGGATCGCTTGGTAAATTCTATACCGTTCAGGTTTCGCCAGTCGATTAGGTTCACCAGGGCATCTTCGCTTTCGGCTTCTTCGTATCCGCTGTCCGTCTGCCCGTTTTGTCCGTTTGCCCGTTCGGAATAAGCTTCTGTCCGCTTGCCCGTTTGTCCGTTTTGCCCGTTTCCTGATTCTGAACGGACAGAACGGGCAGAACGGACAACGGACAGCCGATATTGTTGTCCGTCCATCTCAATCTTTCCGCTTGCCAGTAAGCTTTCCAAGATTGTGGGGAATAGCTTTCGGGTTTGCTTGCTACTGGATAGCCGATCTCTGATAGCTGTTTTCGTCTTCGGTCCATCTTCTAAAGCTTCTAGAATGCCTTCAATTATCTTTGCCTCAACTGGATCGCTTGGCGTGGAATCATTGCCACCAAACAGCCAACGGGCCGAAGCTTCGCAGTAATCCCATACAGCTAAAGCCGCCTTTAGGTGATCTCGGCATATCGTTGCCGATCCATCGACTAGAGCGAAAAGCATTGAAAGCCTTACGACTTGGGGAGCCCCACGTTCTGCCGCTTTTCCGTTGGAATGTTTTAACCTTGCATAATGGATTTCCCATAGTCGGTTCGCTTCCTCGCTTCGTTCCATGACGCCTATGCTTTTGGCTCTAGCGATGGCATCACGCATGGGAGATGTGAAACGATCTAGGATTCTATGATTACCGCCATGCGGTAGGTCTTTGGATGAACGTACGCACCCAAAAAGAAAGCGATTGCAAAAGCCGTTGGACAAATCCAACGAGTTTTTCAGGTAGCTTTTTAGCTCGTCGGGGGTAATGTGCCCAAGGATTGAGATATAGGCACTCGATGCGAATAGCTTGTTCTTACCTCGATTCATGCAGGCTAGTTTTTCGTTGTCCCAAGCGGAAATTAAAACCTTAGACAACGTATTTCCTTCCCTTCTCATTACGGTTAAAGGCTTGCCGAATTCCTCTTCTATAACCATTAACCTTTTTAGTTCTTCGGGGGCATCATGGGGCGATTCTGCATCGTCTGAAACACGCTCGATTAAGCCTTCGCCAGAGGATAGCCCACGTTCGATACTGGACGTTGCCCAATCGGCATCGGCTTTTTGCATAATGTTTTTGGCTATCGACCAAGCTTGCCCCTTACCGCTTGCGGTATTTCCAACGATGCAACCGAAAAGATTACAATGTTGCTGCCCTGAACCGATGGTAAATCTAGGTCTATTTCCTACCACGTTGCTAAAGGCAGTCAAAAGCGAAAGCATTACGCCTGCCGGATCGGCTTCGGTTTCAGGCTCAATCGTTTTAACGATTTCCCCAAATAAGCCTTGGTAAGCTTCATTCCCAAGGCTTGGGAATTCAGGCTCTAGGTGAGCTTCGTGTTCCTCTTTGTCATCTTCTATATTTTGGTTGTCTTGGGGGTCTTTGCTTTCGCCTTTATATTCCGTTTTCTTTCGTGCGTCTGAAAGCTTGCGGCGTAATTCCTTTTCGGTCCAAGGTGGTTCGCAACGGTTGTTCCAGTCTTCCATGCAATCAAGCAAGGTTTCATCCGAGAGACAACCAAAATGCTCGATAAGATAGCAGGCGATTTTGAAGGTTCTGTTCATTCCACCTTCGCCTTCAATTGCTGGTTCGCATTCGGCAAGGTATTCCTTTGCCCTTGCTTCCATCTCATCGCCAACGTGGAAGGTTTCGCCGCTACGATTCTGCCGCGTAGCGGCAGAATCGTCCTTCTGAGTCTTAGCCTTTTCGGCTTTTGGCTTATCCGTCTTCGGTAGCATTTCAATAAGCCAACCAGGGGCAATAGACGGTTCCATCTCGTCGGGACTGACGATCCATTCGTAAGAACCTTTAACGTGATTGCTTGGCGGCAAGATTGCATAACCGCCATCCGGTCTAACGTCGATAGAATGACCGCCAACCTTCTGAGCAAGTTTTAAGTCTTTCGAGTTTTCGTCATAACGAAAGACAAATTGCCGATTGCCTGAGCCGGTCTTAAAGCAAACCGTCTCAGGTAAACGGTCCATAATTGCCCGATTGGCTTCTACGTCATCATCGTCTAAAGTCCAAATGCCTGAGACTTCGCCGGTAGCTACGGCGATGTTGTAATCAGGGAGATTCTTCATAAGCCCCTTGAACGTCTCGATATCTTTGGTGGCAACCTTGAAGCCTTGGCGGCAAGCCGGATGCTTGCCTGCTTGCTTTCCGCAATCCCTGCCGCAAGAGCAAGTACCGTCTGAGCGAACGTAATTTATGGGGAAAACGGCATAGCCTAAATCCATATAGGCTTGCGCTATTTTGAGTGTTTCTGTATACATATTACTAAGTTAATGTTAAATCATAAATGAGAACTTTCTTTCGTGGAAAACAAGAACAGCCTACCGGCTCCAAGCCGGTAGGCTGTTTGCTTGTCGGAACTACATTTTCGTGATGGCTTGGAGCTTTACCTTGCCATCTTTTTCACCGTAGAACAGCATGTACCGTTGTCCTATGTGGGCATCCGGTTCAATCTCTTGGCCTGCTGCTAATGGTTTGCCAGCTAGTCCGCACAACCAACGCCCTAGCTGATTGTTTGTTTTAGGACCGGACTTCGGGACATTGCAAAATCCCTTGTAGATCGTTCCGTCTTCGCCCTCGAAAACCCAGGGCCGATAAGGTCCGAATTGCCCTTCGGTGATCGGCTCTAAGCCCTTGAACTTGGCAACGTGTTGCCCTGGTTTAATTTCCGGTTGATTGCTTCCGTCTCCGATTACAAATTTTTCACCCATGGGGTGTTATCCTTCGCCGGATCGTCCGGCAGTTAATGCTAAGTAATTCTGTCCTTTCGTCGAAAGGTATTGCCTTCGTTTTCGATAGCTACACCGCTAGCGAAAATCGAAAGCCGTGATGCTTATCGGCATACTGCCGATTCACAATAGGCCGTTAGGTCTGCTTCAGTAATTCGATATTGAGTGCCAACCATTATTGCCTTTAGTTCCCCGCTCTTGATCAAGCCAACCACTGTTGGGCGGCTAACCATGAGCCGTTTTGAAACTGCGTCTAGTGTTAAATACATTCTGAACTCCTGTTAAGGTATGAGTTGAAAAGTATACAAAATATAGATAGTAAGACATATGCGAAAATGTATGGAAAAATGTAAAAAATATGGAGAAATGCAGAATGCCCCAAAACGGTCCAAAATATGTACGCATGGGGTGAGGTCGCCATGTGAAACCCTGCGCCAGAAAATACGGGTATATTCCCCCTCCCCCCAGGGCAGAGAAGTAGGGGCCGACGTTTACGCCGCGATGCGGCGTAAACGTGGTCGTGATCTATCGCCAAGGGAAAAGGGGTATCAAGGGAGCCTTCTCGAAAGGGGCTTTTTCCCCAGGAAAAACGTAAGCAGGGGGCGGGTGTTCATTTACTGCCACCCTCAGAAAAACCGGTTTTTTGAAACCCCCTGTTGTTTAATTCACTCTCTCTAGAACGACATGACCGGGCGTATTCTGAGCCTATAGATACAGACTTTTGCAGGGGGTATTGCTCTAACTTGGCTGGATCGTGTTATTAAATGCCTGAATCTGTATGTAGGCCCCTAATAAGTCGCATTTTACCTAAGAAAAAATGTCTGAGGGGGCGATACGTTCGCCATCCCTAGACGGTTCGATAAAAAGCACGGGCCGTCTAGCTGAGACAACCAAATAAGAGAATCAATAGATGGGAAGGTTTACGTCTGTCCGTCTGTCCGTTTGTCCGTCTGTCCGTCTGTCCGTCTGTCCGTTTGCCCGTTTGCCCGTTTGCCCGTTTGCCCGTTAAGTTGTGGTGCTGTTTGGAGGGTTATCTTCAAGCGGCTTGTCTTCCTCATTTGGCGGCAACAGGGTTGGCGGTGGTGTACCTGGATGGACATCGCTAAATATTGATCGGTGTGCCACGAAATCGCCAAGTTTTTCGATCTCACCAAATACTTTCAACGGCAGTTCCTTTGTTTCACCCTCAAAGTCTTTTCGATGCCTTCTCTCAGAGTCGTTGACGTATTTAGAAAGAGCGGCAAGTTGCTCATACAAAGGAATCCCTGGTAGCCCAAAGAGAAGTTTAACCGTGAGCATATCATTCGATATCTGTCGCAATTTTGACGATCTACGGCTACGCCTCGATAGTTGTTCATCCTCGAAATGCATACGCTCGGACGTATCGAATTGATTAATGTCTTGAGAGAGCCACCATGATCGAAACTCGACAGTTTCGACGATAAGCTTATCGACGTGTTCGGCGATAAGAACTAGTTGTTCCCTAGCTTCTCGCTTCCATGCGTCCACGTTAGCGAATTTAGCTGCGTAGTAGACCGAGATAAAAGGTACGGCAATTCCAGCAACGAGCGGGATAATAATATCGACTAAGAATTCATACATGCAGAGCATTCCTTGTTGTCTTTGTGCCAATTAGCACTTTCACCGCGTACGCGGTGAAAGTGCTTGGCCTAAACCTTTATCTTTGCCTTGGCCAATGCCTTAACGATCTCAGGGGTTAGCTCAATCGTCTTCGCCGGTGGATCGCAAAAACCGAATTCTGAGCCAAGATAGGCGATTGCCTTATCTAGTTTTTCGCAAGGTTCGCCATCGGTAAATGTGTAATGGATTTTGGCGGTCGTAGAAAGCGATTCGGCTAAATATATTTCGTCTAAGCCATTATCATATCGTGCGACAATTGTTGAGCCTGTTTTTCTCAGGTAGTCCCATCGCTTGGAAGCCAAAGGGTTATCGGCATTCGCCCTTTGCCATCGCTTCCACCAACTTTTCATGCTGTCTTCAACGGGACCGCCTGAGGCATTTCGAAATACATAAACAGGATCATCGCTTTTTGCTTCACGTATGGCGGCAATCGTTTTCGCCCAAAGCTTGTAATTGACGACTGGGGCCGTTAGCTGCTGATTCAGTTTCTCCCGTTGGTAGATAAGCCGACCATTTTCTAGGTCTAGGTCATCATGTCGAAGGTTGCTGATATCGGAATGCCGAAAGCCGCAATTGAGCATGAGCAAGAGAAAACAACCATAGGTTTCGGGAAATTGCTCTAATGCTTGATCGACTTCTTCGTTTATCCATAAAAGAGTTTTCCGCTTCATACGCTTTCGCCCTTGGCCTGCCGGTTCTCTGAAAACGTATTCCCTGTCGTCAAGGTTTTTAGGCTTGTCGTATTCGCAACCGGCTTGCCGATCTAACCAACGGCAAAACATGCGAAAGGCTTTGAAGTATCCTTCTTTCGTGGACTTCGCAAGTTCCTTTCCTGGTTTCGGCTTCTCTCCCTTTTTGGCTGTCTTGACTGCCTTTAGGTCATCCAAATAGCTGTGATAGCTTTCGACAAATGCACCGTTCAAATGCGAAACGTGGGCGAGCTTATCGGTATACTTTTCAAGCGGCTTTAGCTTCGCTGCTCTATCGTTCGAAGTGTTCTTCTTAATCGTCCGATTTACTCGGTTTTCCGTTCGTCCTAGATAGGCTTGAAGCCAATAGTCGATTGTCTGGGGAAGCTTGTCGGCTTCCTGTGGTGCCATCTTCTCAAGACGATCCAACCATTTATCCGATAACTTGTATCCGCCTTGCGATACCTGAAAACGGAGTAGCCCACTATCGACGAATTCGTTTAGGAATTCGAGATTATCCCAGGCGAAATTAACACAGTCATTTCTTACGTCTGCCTTGGGGAGAGATAGAAGTTCTTCAAGCATTGAGATAAATTCAACTACTTGCTGTCGGAGTCGTTGCTCATTCTTCGGGCATCCCATCACGCTGTAATAATGGATTACCTTCTGAAAGTGCGGCAACAAGCGATTGATCTGCTGTGCGTGTTCTCGCTGTCCGTCTTTTTGAGCCTTCGTTAAAATCCACTCTTCAAGGGCTAGTTCGTATCCGGCTTTCGTGGTCGGATGCGAAAAATAGTAATACTTGCCTTTGTGGAACTTCTTCCAGGTCTTGCCCCGGTGCGGTGAAAGTTCAAGTTTTATGCCGGTCTTTTTGCAGTATTCGTAATAATTCATTGAACTTGCTGTACCTAATTCGCCCTGTGGTCAAAAGGTCAGATTAGGTACATTTGTACCTAATTCTGGCATTCTCGGGGAATCAATTAGGTACAACGGCATTAAAAAACCCCGGAAAACCCGGGGTGTATGTCGTACTGGGGGTCAAAAGGTCGCAGGTTCGAATCCTGTTGCCCCGACTTGTAAAGCCTTTCGTAGCAGTGATTTACGGAAGGCTTTTTCGTGCCCTGATCGCTATAGGGTCCTTTGTGCTACCCCGGTGCTACTCTTGGGAGAAAGATAGGTATCGGTAGCACGAAAGCGGGTAGCACCAAAAGAAAAGCCCGGGTATTGCCGGGCTTTTCTTAATTCCGTTGGTGAGCATGTCGATCTCCGGGCTCTTACATGTTTGGGCCCACAAATCTGCTTGGCTAGTTCGAGTCCTGTGTGCCGAGTCGCTGAGGGTAGTCAAACCAGCTGGATATTCCTTCCTCTATACATTTGCGGTCAAACTTGTCGATCGTCTTGCGAAGCATCGCAGTCATTTTCTCAAGCTCCCAGTCATCATTCGGAGGCATGTATTGAGAACGCTGGGTAGAGATATGTGCGAGAGAAGCATTGAGTTTGCCTCGCAAGTCAGCAATGAAGGATGGGCACTCTTCATCCCAGTCTGTGATAAAGTCAGTAGCAAATAGGTCATCCCTGTGGGGATTCTTAATGCCGTAGAAGAAATCTCGAAGTTGGCGGAAATGCAATAGAAACGATTCCAGGTGAATGTTGATTTCCCATTTACTGTTGGGGCCGTGTCCTGTGCCAATTCGTGAGTCCTTCTGCAGCTCAATCAAGATTTCGAACGACTTCCTTAGCGCCTCGAGTTCATAAACCACAAAGCTGGCGTTCTCAGGGGTTTTCTTTGTGCCGGTCATTGGGCTAAATCTTCCTCAAAATCGTTAAAGGCGAACTCTCTTGATAGTCGATGACTTCGATGCCTGTTGCTGCGCAGATCGTCTATAGGAGAACGTGAAGTGGTCTTGGAATTATTCTTCAAGTGGCTATCGAAACAACCGAGATACGTGCAAGTTGCCTTCATTTGGGCTGTCGTCTTGCAGTTCTTGGCTGTTGGTGGCTTTGCTGGTTTTTACCAACTGCTCGCCAGCCATTAGAACTCAGCCCCATTCAGGGCAAGCGGAGTTATCGAAATTGCCAGCCCAAGAGGCTCACTGGGGAATGCCTCTCGGACCGGCTATCGGTGGATTAGTCCGCAGCGGTGCCGTATTTTCCGGCGTCGATCTCTCGCTGCAATCCCTTGTCGGTGAAACTGAAGTCTGGCACTATACCAGGCTCAGGACAAACGATTGCCCGAGTCGTGTTGCCATTGCGAAGGTACTCCGCATGATGTCGGCAGAAGAGCATTCGCGGATCTTCCATCTCGATCACTCGAGCCCGCTTTCCATCTGGCTGCAACTCTTCTACAAGCAGCGTGGGGAGATCTTCAAGAGCAGTTGGGCAAAGGTGCTCCGCAACTGCTAAAAGCTCCGCGGCCGCAGATCTGAGGCGATCTGCAGCAACTTCAACCACCATTCTTTTCCGCGTGTCGATATTGGCCAGCAGTTCGAAACGCTCGCCTTGATTTCGGTCTACATGGCCCTCGTACAACAGCTTGTACACTTGTCCGAGAGAATCGGGATCAGGCTTGCCATCGTCACCATTGAGAGCTGTGTCTGCACAGTACTGAACCCGAAGACCTGGGGCAACCTCGGGACTCCATTCGAGTTTCTTAATGGTAGTCTCGGAGGCTTCACTTTGGTTGGAGGCGATACCCTGTTGAGCGTTCGCTCCGTCTCGTTCCGTCTTTCGCTCTTGAGCCGTCATCGAAAATGACCTTTCCGGCCGAGCGCACGAAAAAAGGGGAGTCCAGCCCCATGGCCGCGACATCCCCCAGTTGGATCGCTTCGCTCGTACCGATACGGCAACAGCCCGAACCCCCGGGTGATAATCCCTGTTGTTACCCAGGGACGCGTCGTCTTCTCTCCCCGTCCTCTGACGGATCTCAAATAATGAACGGACGCACGAAGGCTCGGGCTGTTGCCCTTTGTACTTACGTACAAACATAGTTATTTCCCGATTGTAACAAGTTGGCTTCAATCCTTTGAGTTATCACGCTCTCAGGACCAAATCAGGAACTTTCAATTTGCGATATTCGGGCGTCTCGGTCAACAGGGACTTGGGAAATCAAGAACGCCCTGAGGCAAAATGAGGCGTTGCAAAACATAGAATACCTGCGTGCATGCGTAGCAGCGTTTCGGTATCCTTGCACGATGGCGGAACTGCTACGGGATGATAGGTGAACCATCGTCGTACTGTTCCTGGTACCACTGTTGTGCAATTCCCAGGTTATTGCTCGGGGGGATTAGATTTGAGCGACGGAAACGATTTTGCCAGCCGGTTCAAACGTAAAACTGAGAAAGTCGACAAGAGTTTTCAGCGACAACAAGAGGAGGAAGCCGCAAGAAAAGCGGAAGAGGAGCGGCAGAGAAAGCAGATCGAAGATGCGAACCGAAAGGCTCTTAGTGAATCAGTGCGGCTGGGGCATGCGTTGTTTCGCGATACCATCAAACCGGCTCTGGAAATAATTCAAACTGAGTTTCCAGGTGGAGTTCTTCGAGGGCCTGACGACGAAGAGCACATTCGTGGCGGAGAAAAGACCGTCATACTATCCATGTCCTACAAGTTCTCTGGAGAGAACGATGCTTCGATCGCACTGTTTCTGCATTGTGCGGCATCAGAAGTACGACTGACCGTTATTATGGATCCCGGTAAAACGGGTCATGCAAGTCAGCCATTTCCATGCATGATGGCAACCGGCGAATTCCTTCAGGACAGATCCAAAATGGTTGAGCATATTGAGCGTGTGCTGGTTGATGAAATCGATGGATTCCAGAGAACGGTTCGAAGTAACTATGGTGCTTCCTGACATTGCCGTTCCCAGTATCGCTAGCTGACTGGGTGTATACACCCAGACGCCGAGTTGTCCGCGTTCTTTCTTTGTGGATATAGATAAGGCCGACCCATTGTGGGCCGGCCTTCGTTCGCTCTCGCATTTTATTGCGGTCGCAAATCTCATTTGACTCAAGAAAACCGTTCGACAACGCCGATCAGTTGCTCTATGAGACGGATGGCATCGCTACCAAGATCGATAACCCAATCATCCCCATGCAATTTTGCATAGGAATGGAGGCCAAGGCCAAGAGCGATTGCCACCACGCCTGAAAGCAATGCTTTCGCCATTTGAAATCCCTTTCAAATAGAACGTGATGGAATTGTAAATGGGCAGTTGCTGCTGCCTACACTGGTTCTTGTATCGTCACGTTGTCTTTAATCGCTTGACTTTCTAATCGCGAAAACTCGTTTTATTGCTAAGGGCGGGAAGAGCCGCTGAATTCGCCAAACTCAAGAATCGTAAATTGGCTGTGCCCTTATCGTGGGAATTCAAATCGAGCGGATTCACCCCGATCATATGACGAGGGTTAAGGATCTTCCTGAAAAACTCGGCGTCTCACAACGCACTATTTACAACTGGTTCAAGCAGGGGCTACGCCGAGTCTGGCTGGGAAAAACAGCCTATGTTCTCCATGATGACTTAACCAAATTCGCTCGGTTTGAGATACCAGTTGATGAACCGCAATCAAAGCGAAGGAAGCTCAAGACGATTGCCAGGTTAGGGGCAATAGAATCAGAGCGAAAAAGAAAGAGACAGAAGTAGATTGGTGAGCTTGCCAAAGTGATTTAGTTCGCCTCTTCATTGGACTGTACTTCCGCAGTCTCTTTGATCAGTTGTTGGTGTTTGCCAGACATGTGCGCCATCAAGACTGCCTTATCGATTAAAATAGGTATCGTATAAGTCCATGGCGGTGCTGCGGTAGGAAATGCGGACTGCGACTGAAGTACGTAGTCTTCAAGAATCTCTCGATGATCACAAATCGACTCAATGAAATGTGCAAAATATCTCTCTTCCAACTGAGAAATAGCCAGTCGATGATAAAACGCGATTAGGTTTAAAGCACGCTTAGCACTAGTCTTGACCTGATCATTTGTTATCCCATCTTTGGGTCTAAAGTTTTCATGAGGACTAGGAGCCAGATTGGGATCTAGGGCGTGCAGGATGTACGGAACTATGTCGTTGTGCTTTTTTGTCCGTTTGAGCCAATAGACCGTGTTCTTTGCATCCTTCATTTCATCGGAATGGAACTCGTCAAAAAGTGCGAGAAAGTCCTTCCGAATACTGTATTCGTGAACGCTCTTATCAAAACTAAGTCGAATTTGATTGACCTTATTTGCAGCAGACATTTCCTCTCGCTGTTGCTGCATCTCTTCGAGTTGAAGTCTTAGCTGCTCGCGCGAAAGGCCTAGTTCTTCCCTCTGGGCTTTGAATTCGAAGGTTTGAATCAGTACCGCGGATACGGCCGCGATCATTGCGATACCAGATAGAAGCGAGTTGAGCCCGCCGTAGGAATCCCCAAGCGTTCCTTGATTGGCTGGCGTGTCGTTCCGGCCGATGATGAAGAGCATGCCGGAAACGATGAATGGATGAATTATCCAGAGGGCAAAGAGAAAGACGAATGCCCCGAGGATGATCTTGCGACCGTGCTTATCCCAAAAAGACTTTACCTGCTGTTCCGATGTCATCGAACGTTTCCCCGAGAGTGACCATGATTTAACGTGGCCCTATTGTGTCTCGGAGAAATCGGCAATCAAGACTTGGGAATCAGGATCTGCTCATCGATTGCCTTGCGGTACATCTTGATTACCCTGGTCGCCAACTTGGCATATTCCTCTGGAGGAATTATCTCTCCGGCATTACTGCGCCTAGTCAATGCGTCGGACTCCTCATCAAGTCCTTCAATTTGTTCCCATAGTTGTCTGGCACGTAATGCCCACATGTTTGCAAGGTCTCCCGAGTTCTCGTCTGAAAGCTCAACTCCTTGACGGCTCGCTTCGCGAAAGCAATTGAAAGCTACAAAGAGACCTTCGACCGAACTCTTCTCTGGATACGTTTGCTCGTAACTGATAAGAAATTCACTTGCCTTCATGACTACATCCTACGTCGATGGACAGTGACGCGATTGCTGAGCGCGATTGTGTTGCCCTCTTTGATCGCATCAAGAATTCGCTTTTGTAGTTCGATCTCACGCTTCTCTTCATTGATACTTGCTCGCTTGGCCGCTTCCACTGCCGAAAAACCTGACGTTGTGTAACGGTTGAACGCACCGACCGGACTTGCGAACTGCATCCGTTGGACATCAGAGGTAATCTTCGCAACATCGAGAGTGTTCTTCTTGATCTCTTTCGTACCTTCCCTTAAAGACTCTTGAGCCTGTTTTAAGCCTTCCGTTGCCTTCGAGAAATCTTCTTTGGGGAGATCGATCGAGACTTTACCTCCATCAAGTCCAAGAAGTTCTTTCACGCCGCGGACTCCATCTCTAAATCCTCGCATCCCAGCAACCGCATATTTCGTCAATTCTTTCAGAATGGGCAGTAAGTCCTGCCCAATGTCCTTGGCAATTAACGAGAACTGATCTTTGAGTGTCGACCACAGACCGGCGAGCGTTTCCGACTGAGCGATCATCCCGTTATGGAATTTGCCTCCTTCGGACGTAAGCGAAGAGAATGCAGCGTGCAACTCGGCAAAGCCCACTTTCCCTTCGGAGACCAGATTTCGCACCTCTTCGGTGCTGACCCCCATGACGTCCGCCAGAGCCTGCATGATGGGCACGCCACGCCCTTGGAACTGGTTGATATCCTCCATGAAGAGGCGGCCCTGGACTTTGGCCTTGCCGAACAGTTCGGCCATCTCGTCGATCGGGGCACCGATCAGTGCGGAGACGTCCCCTAGCATCCGAAGCGTCGGAATGATATCTCCCGCTTGGAACTGGAATGCGGCGAGCATCTTGGCCGACTTGGTCAGCACGTCGGTCTGAAACGGCGTCTCAGCGGCGAACTGCTCGACCTGGCTCATGACTGCCTTGGCATGCTGAGCATTGCCCAGCATTGTGGTCATGGCTACTTCAGCCTGCTCCGCTTGAGCGGCGATTGTAACGCCCCAACCGGCAAACATAGTCCCGGCGAACAGCAAAGCCAGTGCTGCAACAACGGCTGCTACGGTGGCTTCAAGCGGAGCGAGTACAGCATGAAGCATTGCGATCTGTGTAGTGAGGCGACCGGCTGCGCCACCAAGCCCACCAAAAGCACTGACAAGATCGTGCATCGAAGAGGCGACCTGGGTCCTAAAACCTCGTACGGTTTTGCTGGCCTTGCCAAAATCGCTCTTCAGCTTCGCCCAACTGGCCGATAGCATGATCTTCAGGTTGGCGATTACCGTTCCGGCCATAATCAATCATCTCCGTTTGCGCTTCGCTCTAAAATCCAGCGCAGAGCATTTACTTCTGAGTGAGCTTCGCCATTGCCAAAGTAGCCCGCTCCCGATCACGACGGCGCGTTACAATCTGATCTCGCAACCCATCATTGACGGGGGTAAACCGGCTCGAATAGCCATTTTCCCAGGATTCATTTAACAAGTCGGTAATCTGTGCTTGAGTGTTCATCGCAGCCACGCTACGTGTATGGGTCTTGGAAGGCCTGTCAGAGACCACGTTGTTTAGCGTACGAATGCCGTCGATCATGCCAACCGCTAGAGCCCGCGAAGCAATGAGCGTCCTTCCTTGCCCCCACGCTGCACTGGTTACAACCGACTTGGGCACACCACGGTTGCGGGCAACATCGGACATGAACAGATCATTGACCTGGTTCACCTCCTCTTGGGCATGATCGATGGTTTCCTGCTTCAGCTCGTGATAAGGTGACCACTCCACCTTATTTTTCCCAGCGTGGATGAATGTGACCTGGATGCCCATATCTTCCATTGCCTTGGAATAATCAACGTGCATCTGATAGGTGCCGAGGCTGCCGACATCACCTGATGGTGTTGCGTAGAGACGATGAGCCGCGCTGCCAATCCAGTAGGCAGCAGAGGCCGACAAAGGATTGGCAACCGCTTCAATCCGCTTCTTTTCGCCAGCCACAAGGATTCGATCTGATAGTTCCTGCGTCATGTACGATGTGCCGCCTGGACTGTCGATGTCGAGAACGATCTTGGAAACTCTCGGGCTGTCAGCGGCTGCCTCAATAGCATCGCCAATACGGTTCGTATTGACGCCCATCCAAGAATCGAAGTAGAGAATCGGGCCTTTAATCGGGATAACTGCAACAGTCCCTCGAGCCGCTGGCCCTGCGGCATCACGCATCTTCTTTCCAGATTCCGCCATACGAACCATCTGGTCGTAACCTTCCGAGGTAATCGCAAGTACTTCATTCTTTCGAAATAGCGGCAATAACTCGTTAGTACTCATTTCACGGCCTCAGTTGTTTTCCAGCTTGACTGCACGAAAGAAGTCGATAAGCAGCATATCGATGAACTCGGCGCTTGGATGATCCTTGTATTGCCACTCACGAAACCCAGCGACTGTTTCTGGTTTGTAGACAGTGAGGGAAGGACCGTCGAGCCACCAACAGCTAAATCGAAAGCCATCCGACCACGGAAGGCGAACACGTCGCACGACCGCGGCCGGAAGAGGCTTCCGAGGATCACAAGTGAGAGCGCCGTTTTGCATGGTTTGCTCAGCCTGTCTCCGGCTACAAGAACTCATTCGAAGGGAAAATCTTGAGGGCCTACCCCCCTCGCCTTTTTGCCATTGGCAGTGATTTACCCCCCCTATCGTTTTTTGCCAAAAAACGTAAACGCTTAAACGGGCGGTCTTATGTGCCAGCCGGGGAGGATTTGACCCGCCCTCCCCCTCTGGCAGGCCAGGGGGTAGGGGTGTGTTCTTATGGCAGACAATCCGCCGCTATGGCAACGATTGTTCTTTCAGTGGAACATCTGCTTCCGTCGAAGGGTGGGCCTTGCCGCATAGTTGATCGAGATCCGCGAACAGCGTTGGATTGTTCTCTTCGATGGTCTTAATCATTCCATCGAGATGGCTCGCACCGTTAAGCCGTTGCCGGGCTGCTACTCTTTCCTCTTTGGCCTGCTGGTAACGGGCATCCGCATCGTCTCTTAGCTGCCGCAACTGATTGAAGTCCAAGCCGCCCATACTCTCTCCCAGCTGCTTGATGTTGTTAATGTGGTTTTTCATCGCAGCGAAGTCCGCTGACCGTCGCTGCCAGTTGCGACCAATCCTGCCATAGGCGGCTTCGAGCATGGGGAGATCAACCTCATGATGGTCCCCTTGTGACATTGCCTGGCATGCCTCGCGAATGAAGACAACGGCCTCACGTCGCGTGCCAGGTCCGGAAAAGTACGATGTCTCTGCTTGGCTCTCAGTCATGGGATTGGGCTTCTTATTTGGTGTCGATGGATTAAAGGGGAGCAAATGCCACAGGTTAGCGTTGGAGAGCGGCCCGTATTTCGTGCAGCACGGCAACCTTGCATGGCCGTTCCGTTGCCATTCTGCCGCCCTCGCTCAACTCTTCGATATCCGCGAAGAGATCGGGGTTGTCTGACTGCAGCTGTCGCAGTCGGCCTGTTGGAAAGGCCCATTTATCCGCTTTGCGTTTGGCAGCCATAAGCCGATGCTGGGCATCGCGGATCTGTTCACGCAGATTTTCAATCTGTGAAGCAATATCGTTAGCGTCGGCAACTGCTTCGTCATGCTCTTCTTTCGAGATCTGGGCAATCTCGTTTTCCAGTTCGTTGGCATGTCGCACGCTGTAAACATCGCTGGCTACCAGGTTCCACGGTCGATCGATTTGCTCGTAGCACAGTTCCATTCGACTGAAGTCAATGTCCTCTCGTCCTGTGGCAAGCGTGGACAGTGCGTTGCGGATAAACTTGTAAGCCTCGCCAAGCTGTTTCTCAGGTACGAAGTATTCGCGAGGCTTCTTGGTGGTTTGCGTGTTCATTAGTCGCGGGTCTCCAAAGTGATGAAGGGGGACAATTGGTTTGATCCATAGCGAGGCGTCAATTGCGTTTCCCACCACGGCCTTGAGTCAATTTCGATCCAGAAACGAAACGCCGTTTCCCGTTCAACGAATCGCACATGCACAGATGCCTCGCCTCGGAATCCACCCAAGACGCAAACGAGGTATTCACCCCATGTGCCAAGAATGAGATCACCTTCGGTCCCCAGGCTTCGCGCGAACTCGGTGAAATAGACTGGGCGGCAGTTCAACATGAAAGACTGACCGCCTTGGGTGAAGAGGAACCGATCGCTATTGGTTCCTGCAAGGTGAGCTTGAGCGAGTTGAGGCATCGTGTCATGGTTGGCCAACCAAATGGCACGCTCATAGTTCCAACATCGCTTAGCCATGTTGACGATGTTATTACCGGTGATGGTATTTGCGTTCTGGCCACCTTCCTTGGGAGCAACAATCTTGCAAGCGGAGTTCAAAGCGCCTTGAGGTTCACCGACGCCCGTTCCATTGATTCGATGATTGAGCGTTTCCCAGGCGAGCTCTTCCCGGAAACTTGCTGCCAGAAGCTCAGTGAACTGGGGAGTTGCGGCCCTGACCAATTGATTTGTCGCGAACGAAACGCCGCCAAGGTATCGCGGACTTAATTCAATCCTCTTGAGATTCATCCGGCTCGGTTCGTCAGCTTGTGTCTCCAATCTCCCACGTGCTAACAGGCCTCCGGTGGAACTTGAATCTCGGCCTTCGGCAGAAAACCTGGCGGGTACCTTTACGTTGGGTGTGCTTGCTTGCACAACTCGAACGAATCGGTCGGTTGGGTCTTCAAAGTTGAGAGATTGAACTAGCGGAGACCACTCGGCTGGCATCAAGAAACCGCCGTGCGGATCTTCCAGCGTGTTACCACCGCCGTTTGCCTGCATGCGCGTCCGGTAGAATTCACGGAGCCTTGGATCATGATTCCGATGGCTGGAAGTTGCTGATTCAACAGCCGATAGGAAATCGGCAGGGGATTCAAATGGATTGTCTACCGGGGAAGCGATGATGGCTGGCATGCGATTAACTCCGACGGGCTTTAAGAATCGTCATTTCTCAAAAGCTTACGAAGTCCATTTCTCAAATCCGTCTCACCTGGCTCTCATCTAGTTCTCAACCCGAAGTTTCTTCCAGATTCTTAGGACGTGCCCCGAGTGCGATAGTACCGTTCTTCATCACGATCATGCCGTCAAGCAACGCCGGGTGTTTCGCCCCGTTTATCCGAAAGATGTTTGACATTCTGGCGGATTCAAAATCGTTAGATTCGGTATCGGCCGCTTCAGCTAAAACGGCTTGCTGAAACCGAACTGGAAGTCCTTGCTCCCAAGCCGGCCACAAAATTCTGATGATCGCTGCTTGTCGCTCATTGAATTCGTAGAATCGGCCGTACCAAATGACGCATGCAAAATCGGGGCTGTGTCGGCACTCGGATATGTCATGCAGGTCCGACACGCTTCACCCCTTTAGCCTTGCCCCGCCATCGCCAAAAGTCGTTTTTGAGCTTGTTAATCGCCAGTTCAAGGGCAACTCGACGTTTGAGCCCCACTTTGGCCCGAGCAAGTTTTTCCTCGGCGTCCAGCTTCTCAAGATCCTTGATAAACCGAATATCGACCTTTTCGAGAAGTTGAAGGGTCATCGGATCGATGGAGTCGGCAAGCGCCAGGGGCAACTCTTCCGCGTGTTTGAAGTTTGCAAAATCACAGTCGCCCGTTTTCTTGCTTTCGATAAACGCACTAAGGGTGCCTGCTGCCTCATGGAATAGACCGCGAGGAAGTTGGTAGCGGAGCCGACGAAATAGGTTCTCGTATTCCTCGGGGTGGATATGGACCACTGTGTTTGATAGATGCCGAGTCTTGAGAGAACTGTTTCGCCGATCAGGAACTGGGTGCATGGTGTTCTCGAACTTGCGGGAGCGTTTAGGCATAGAATCCTCCCTCGGGCTCTTGCGTGCAGTCGCCAAACTGCTGTTGGCATTCGACATTAAGCCAGTTCCTTGAGTATCCGCTTCGTTTCATCATCGCCGTGAAACGCTCTGTGCCGAACGAAATCCATTAGCTTGGGATAGTTTCGAAGTTCTTTCGCGGTGCGTTCTGCAGGCTCAAGGTGCTCCCAGACGGGATCGATAGGAACCTCGGCTAGGATGCGGCCGGTTCCCGACTCCTTCACCACCCAGCCAGCCTGGCTTCGGACAATTCGACGATGACACATAGCGTTTTCCAAGAATGGGTTTGCATCTCGTATGTGGTGCTATGCCTTGCCGGGCTTTGTGTCGATGACTCGGTTTAGTCAGTTGGGATTACAAGATTGGAAGTTCCTTCGCGGAATTCTACCATGTTCATTACGTTGGAAAACTTGCTTCCAGTCTGCTTGCGAATTCTCCCAATCGCAATTTAGAAGCCAGTCATAGGGCCATTTTGCGAGTCCACCATGTCTCTCCACAGCTGCTAGGTACGATGCAAAACGGCTCGATAGAAATTTAGCCCGGCTCTCATCATCGCAAGGGCCCACTTGCGTTTCGAGGTGGGAAGCATCCACCTTTGAAAGAGCGTCAATGAATGCCAACCAGGTTTTTCGCTTGTCGCGTTTGCGATGGCTCGGCACGATTGACCAGAAGTCTTCAAACTGCTCTTGGGACGATCGAGGCGCCGATAGGACTTTCTTGAGGCGTGGCCTATCAAAAGTCTGCGGCCGTGACGTTTCGACTCTAGGCGTCAGATCCTGTGAAATTCCCAAATCGACCGAAGCAGAAAGCCTGCCATGTGAGGCGTTTGCCGAGTCATGGCAGTGGTTCTTAGAGATGGTTTCTCTTTCTGAATGATTACTCTTAGATGGTATCTCTCTAAGAACACCACCCAATTTTTTCATCTCACTCCCCAAAATTTCGCGATCACACTCCCCATTTTTTTCAAGCCGCTCCCCATTTTTTTCACGTTTGATTTTCGGAACGATGATGGATTGCCCCTCTGAGCTTGGTAGTGCCGTTGGTAGCCGTGAGGGCATCGCAGCGTCAAGAATACAGACACTGACACAGCCTCCCTTTTCGGGGTCAACTTCGATAACACCGCGGCTCTCAAGACGTTCAAGCGCCGAGAGAATAGTCTGGCGAGCAAGTGAGCAAGTCGCTGCGATCGTGGCAATTCGTCGTATGTGTAACTCGGCGCCAAGATTCCCATCGGCATTGCGTGCGCTCAATAGCGAGGCATTTTCTGACCCCGCGAAATATCGAAACACGATGAGTTCTGCCCATGACCACCCCGCAAATCGGGGAATCAGGAGCTTCACTTGCCCCGAGATCGCACTCCAGTATTTGGCAGTCACCTGGTATGTGACCGAACGCCTACCACGTCTCCCCAGCTTCAGGAGATAGCCTTGCTCTACGAGCTTCGCTAGGTGCTTTTCAACCGTACGGGATGGGAGTCCTGCAAGGTAT
The DNA here is from genome assembly GCF_020150455.1 of Bremerella sp. TYQ1. Classification (NCBI taxonomy): domain Bacteria; kingdom Pseudomonadati; phylum Planctomycetota; class Planctomycetia; order Pirellulales; family Pirellulaceae; genus Bremerella; species Bremerella sp. TYQ1. The sequence continues at coordinate 2,786,583 of NZ_CP083740.1, read as the reverse complement.
GACAACGTGGCCACAGATGCCCACATTTTACCATTCGAATTGGCCAGCCGTACGACGGCATCGAGAGTAATGACCCTTGACTTTAGCTCTTTCACCAATGACCGAGAGGCTGCGATTGAGTTCGAAAAGAGTGCTTGGGGATCTGTGAGCAAATCGGCTTGCTCAAGTGCCGTGTCTTCGGTAGTATCTATTTGTCGCATGGTTCTTTAGCTAAAAGAGTATGTGATAAAAGATCGGTTTTCCTGCCTTGCCGGGAAGGGAATACCCAAAACATTAAGCTCGGAAAGGTGGTCGCCTTGCCGAGCTTTTGTTTTTCTTGACGCATTACTCACTCTTGGGCGATTCAATCGCGCGGGTTGTACGTTCTGCGATCCATGTCCGCACCGCGTCTGGGCTGTACCGGATTGACCCTCGGATACGGACGACGGGCAGACCTTCATGCTTCTCCCAGTTGTGAAGCAGCCGCGGACAGATCCCCAGGGCCTTGGCCATCTCGTCTTTCCTTAGGAGAAGACGATCTACTTGCTCAGGTGCGGAATCTGAAACCATGAGAATTGCTCCTGCAAATTTAGTTGTTGCATTGCCTTAGACTTGCTCGCATTTGCTGAAATGTACTTGTCGCAGCAAAACTGCATAGGTCATCGCAGGCAATTCCTGCACGCTGCAAGCCAGACTAGTATTGAGTATTGTCGGCAATGAACTTTTCCAAGTCCTCGAGCCGGTAACGCACGGCGCCACCAATGCGAACGATCGGCAGAGAATGACTCTTCGTCGTGGCCCATTTCGCGAGTGTCTGAGGGCGAATGCCGAGTAAATCGGCAGCTTCTTGGCGGGTCAAAAGTCGAGTAGCGTTGACGCTAGTGGTATTGGTGGACATTATCAATCCTCGTGCTTGGGAATCAAATTCAATCATCTACGAGGAAATCTTAGAGCCGTTCGGGAAAATTAGACAACGCGCCCGAAAATCTAGGGCGCGTGTTTTTTGTGACAAAGAAAGGGAAACCGACAGAAATGCCGAGAGATGAAGGTGTAATTATTTCAGTTTTTTGGGAGCGCCCGAAGTGTTCGGGCGCGTTCCTTTCGGAGACTTGGTCCTAAAGCGTTTACGCACGTCACTCTTGCGGCTTCGGATGAATCGCTTGTATTCCGAAGTAATCGGATCCAAGCCTAGTTCCTTTCGTTCTTTTTCAAATTCGTCTTCGCTGTACTCTGCGAATCTATCTTGGGCTGAATCATACCGTTCTTGCAGTCGTTGAGTTGCCAATGCGGTAGATGATGTGATGGTTTGACTGGTTTTTGACGTTTCCAAGAGCTTGAGCCTCCGAAGCCGGCCGCGGACTCTTATTCTCAGTTGGCCCTTTTGGGCCAATTCTCTCCACTCACTTTCTTCACCTGGTATATCGAGCATATAAGCGAGTTCAACCCATTCATCCTCAGTCTGTGGATATCGAACCCCCGGGAATTCCGTTTCGAATTCACGCCGGCGAGATTCTTCAAGTTCACGGACTTGAGACCATAACCCTTGGAGGGCCTTTGCCACTCTTTCCTGGTGTTCTTCGTCGGATATTTGACTCACGCTTCACCATCCTTTGGCTTGGCCGCTTCGAGCATCTGCTGGGTAACGCCTTCGACCGATACCCTGACCGGATCGAGCTGCAGGCGAGAGTAGACGGCCGTGGACTTCAGGTCTTTGTGACCCAAGCTTGCGCCGATCACTTGGAGCGACGCGCCGGCGATGGCTTGCCAGCTGCCGAGCGTCCGGCGCAGGTCATGGGGCCGCAGATCTTCCAGGCCAGCAGCTGCGGTCACGCGCGCCCACGACTTGCGCGGATCCTGGATCGGTTGGTCAGGGGTGCGTTTCGATGGAAATACCCATGGGCCTGTTCGGTCCTCGGAACGCTGCTGCAGGAGTTGTATAGCAGGCGGTGGCAACACGACCGATTGCGGCTGACCGTTCTTCATCTGATCGCCAGGGACCAGCCAGACGCCTTGTTCGAGTGCCAGGTCCTTCCAAGCCATGGATGCGACGTTTCCTCGGCGCGCCCCGGTGAATAGGCACATTAGCCAGAAGTCACGCCACACAGCCGGCTCGGATGCTAGAGCGGTGAAGAATGGCCGCATTTCATCCACCTGAAGGAATCGCTCGCGTGACGTCTCTTTGAACGGCTTCACGTGCAGGCACGGATTGGGGCCGTTGTGCCCAAGCTCGTGGGCCTTGCTGTACAGCGATGAAAGTAGGGAGCGGGCCCGGTTGGCCAGGTAGGGCCCGTTCTTCTCACCCAGGGACGCGTGCCACTTGGCGACGTCGGCCATGGTCAGATCGGACAACCGCCGATTCTTCAGCTTGGTGAAATGCTGTTTCCATTTCCGCTCATCCTCAGGCCATGTCTTTTTGTGCTGCTTGGCATGGGTCAACCAATGCTCGTAGAGGTCCTTGAGCGTGGGAGCGTCTCGTCTAGATCGCTTGGCGGCTTGAGGGTCCCAACCGTCGACCATCCGCCCCATGACCTGCTTGGCTTTCTTCTGGGCCTGTTCGACCGACATCTCGGGAAACTTCTCAAGTTTCAGGCGAATCGGTCGGCCGTCGATCTTTCGATAAACGTAGAATGTTCGGTTGCCGGTGGAAGTCACGCAGACGGCCAACCCTGGCGTCTTGGAATCGTAGTAGTAACGCCGGCCAGACTCGGGAACGGGCAGGGCGGCTACCCTGGTTTTTGAGAACGGAAGACGCTTGGCCTTCTCGGTATTCGTGGCCATCGAACGACTTTTTGACGGTTGCGAATTGGGTCTGTGCTACCCCGGTGCTACTGATGGGGTCAAACGTGGTAGCACAAGATCAAACTCAGGATATCCGTAAATACAAGGGGCGTCAACGATTATCAAACGATGGGCATTTGAGGGTAAACCGGGGAAAGAGGCCGGTTTAAGACTGGGGGGTCAAAAGGTCGCAGGTTCGAATCCTGTTACCCCGACTTGTAAAGCCTTTCATCGCAACAAGTTATGGAAGGCTTTTTTCGTGTCTTGATCGCTGCAGGGGCCTTTGTGCTACTCTTGGGAGAAAGATCGCCATGGGTAGCACGAAAGCGGGTAGCACGTTGGTAGCACCAAAAGAAAAACCCGGTCAGTGCCGGGCCTTTTGGGTTTCGGTGGGCTGAGTAGTTGCTCTGATGATGCTTAGCTACACGTTACGTTCAAATATTGGCAGGCCATGCTTTTCTGATGCCGTTTGGGCTGCATGCCGAGCCTCTTCGATTTGGCTTAAATCAAAGGTGCCGTAATCCTCCAGGTTGCCACCGTATTTTTCATTCAGGCCGAGATTGGCATGCACATGAATGTTGGCTTTTGTCCGGTCCAGGTAGATTCCATGTTTCATGTCGAGTCTCCTTTGCTCGCATAACGAGGTAAAAGGTGATTGTGACAACTAAACGCTAGAGCACAAGTAAAAAAGATAGCCCCGGCTTTGATCCAGGGCCTTGAGAATTGAAAAGGGGCCTTCCATGGCCCACCTGATGGTCAGTCGTTATGGCTTGTCGTTTAAATCGCTGGTCTTTTCTTCGCCGTTGCCAGTGCGGTTTCATGCGATAACGCACGGATCACTCTTGGTCGAATGGTCGGAGTTTGAACGACTCGATGACTACGGCGTATAGAGCTGGGATCAGGAACAGCGTTAAGACAGTGGCGACGAGTAGGCCGAAAATCATCAGCCAGGCCATGCCAACCCAAAGTGGGCCGCCGGCGAGGGCTAACGGCAATAGGCCACCGATCGTTGTTGCGGTGGTCAGGAAAATGGGCATCAGACGCAGTCGGCCTGCTTCGGCCAACGCGTCTTGGAATTCCGTTCGGGTGAGCCCGGCAATGGGGCCTCCTTCCGAGTTTTCGGCGCGTTTACGAATAACGATATCGGCAAACTCCATGAAGATAATCCCTGCGTTGAGAACAATTCCGAAGAGCGCCAAAATGCCCAGCTGAGGCATGAAGCCGAGGGAGTTGCCGGTAACCCAGAGACCGAAGATCGAGCCAATCATTGCCAATGGTAACGTTGCGATGATGATGGCCGTTTTGGAAACACTGTTGAATTGGCAAATCAAAAGCAGAATGATTGCCACGAATGACATCCCAAAGGAACGCAGCATTTTGCCTTGGGCTTTGAACGACTCTTCCAAAGCACCGCCAATTTCCACGCGGTAGCCGGGAGGGAGTTCGGCTTGAAGCTTTTTCATTTCAGGAGAGTTCATGACGTCCATCGTGATATCGTTGCCGGAGGCACCATAGTCGATTCGCGAACGGATCTCGATGGTGCGGTTCATGTCGCGGCGATCGATCCTGGCCTCTTCCCAGTTCATCGAAATACTGGCCACTGACGTAATCGGAACTTTGCCGTATTCCCCTTCCAGATAAGCAGATTGAAGGTCCGCCAGCGAACGGCGACCATCGGGTCGTAAGCGAAAGTAAACGGGAACGCGATGATCCCCTTCGTTGAAGTTTGTGAGAAATCGCCCAGAGAAATAAGAGTTCAGAGTTTCTGCAATCTGCGTATTGGAAACTCCGGAAAGACTCGCTTTGTCCGAGTCGATTTGAACTTTCAGCTGATAGCCTTCGGTACCCCAGGAATCGTTAACGTCCCAAGTCACCGGAACAGCATTGACCATGTCTTTGACGCGTTCGCTGATATTTCGCAGCTGTTTGATATCGGCAAAACCGTCTCCGACGATACGAATGACGACGGGGTCTGCTGGAGGACCTAGAAAGAGTTCGATTGGCACGACACGTGCGCCGACGATCGGTTCGATACCGCGCGATGCATCTCCCTGGCGTGCGATCCGACGCACTTCTTCCGCGAAGTCGTGTGTCAATTTACCGTTCTGCGTGCGGATGAGTATTTCCGCATAGTTGGGCTTCGGAGGTTCAGGTTCCCAAGAGAGATACCAGCGGGAACCACCGCCTCCGACGAGTGTCCGCATGTTGTCCAAGCGTTCGATCGGTTGGCCGTCCGCGTCTGTCGTGGGGCTAAGTTTGCGAATGAGATCCTCGACCTGACGAGCCACGACGTCCGACTGCTCGAGCGTTGCGTTTTCTGGCAGCCAGACTTCCACAACAAATTGATCGCGTTCGGTTAGCGGGAAGAACTCGGTGCCTACGGGAAGCTGCATCGTGATAATAAGCATCACGATACTAACGGTGATGGTCAGGAATTTGCGTCGAATCGCGAATCGAGCAAGTACCATGTAGCAGTCATAAATAAAACTACCACTTTCGTTTGTTGTCGTCCGTTTTCTCGAAAACAAGCGGCCAATCCACGCCATCAGTTTGGGAAGGGGAGCCGCTGGTTTTGTGGGCTCTGCAGGAGGGCGAATGAACGCCGCGGCCAAAATCACACAAAAAGTCATTGCCAGTACCCAGCTGACGCCCAGCATTACTGAGAGCGTCACCGGCAGACCATAAATGAACTCACGGTTCGCTCCGTCCATGGCGATAAGCATCGGCACAAACGCGGCAATCGTGGTGAGAGTGCCGTTAAGCATCGATCCGCCGAGAAGGCTGGCACCTTCCAAAGCAGCTTCCTTCGGCGACATGCCAGCCAATTGATTGGTACGAGCCTGGTCGCAAACTTGAACCGCGTTGTCGACGAGCAAGCCCAAAGCAATGATCATCGACGCCAACGACATTTGCTCGAGCTGAACACCAAACAGCGTGATTCCGCCAATTGAGATGAGCACGACAAATGGAATGTTGGCAGCCATGACAGCCGCTGTGCGAAATCCGACGACCAAGTAAACCACAACGACAACAATCACGATCGCTTCGATGATGTTGACGATAACGTCGAAAATGCGTGACTTAACGCTCTCGGATTGATCCGAGATTACACTCACTTCGATATCCGGCGGGAGAACTCCCGTGACGTTTTTTAGTTCGTTGACTTTCGACTTGGCAGCTTCGCAGATATCGACAATGTTGGCACCCGATTTCATGGAAAGGGCAACGATCACACTGGGGTGCGACTGCTCGAGATCGGTGTAGCGGCAGATACGACTGGGAGGATCGACATAGTCTCGACGGACATCAAGCCCCAAGTCTCGCAATTGAACATGATTGCTGATTTCATGGGTCGACGAGAGCCCCGCCACGATACCGTTGATCTCGTTGACGGCGTCGAATTCTCCACCTGGTTTCACGAAAAATCGCCCATCCGGAGCATCGATCGAACCGCCAGGCGCAACGATGTTTCGTGCTTGAAGCAAACTTTCCAAGTTGCTGGACGTTAACTGCAACTGCGACCATAAGCCGATGTCAGTCTCGAGGTAAATCGCCTCTTCTCGCACGCCATGCCGATCGACTTTCGCTACGCCAGGCATCAACCGCAAGGCATCGCGAACGCGTTCGGAAAAAATATCGAGTTCCCGAAGTGAGTAGATTTTCGCAGGCTCGTCCGTTTCTGCCCTAGAAAGAGGAGCTTGATGGACGGCGAACAAAATGATGTTCGTATCGCCAAACTCATCGTTAACGACTGGTTCAAGATCGGGGTCAGGCATGGCGACGTTTTTGATACGTGCACGAACCTTATCCCATGTATCGTCTGTTTTGCTGCCCGGCAGGCTGTCTTCCAGTTCGACGAAGATCACCGAAAGTCCCGTCGACGAAGTGGAACGAATCAATTTGACTTCTTCGAGCCCATCGATCGCTTCTTCAAGCGGATCCGTGACCAGTTCTTCGACCTTTTGGGCCGATGCGCCGGGCCAAGAGGTGCTGACGGTGCAGATCTTGATGGTGAACTCTGGGTCCTCACGCCGCGGCATCGTCGCAAACGTAACGACACCCCAAACAACACAAATCAGGACCAAAGAGATAACTATCGTCGGTCGTTTCAAGGCGAATTCAGGAAGCCAGTTCATGATTTGGCTCCTGGACGATGAATGATGACAATCCTGTCGCCATCCTTCAGATAGTGTGCCCCGTCGACAATCAAATTCAGACCATCCGACAGTATTTGACCCTCGGTGGCTTCAACACGAATCAACGCCCCAGAGTCTTGGAACACGGAATTCTCTTGATCGAGACGAACGTTAACACGACGAGCAATCGGCGTGCTGCTGCTGTTATCGACGATGAACAGATACTTGTCCCGAGCGTCACTGCGAATGGCTTTGAGTGGCACGTAATAACCAGGGACATTGTGTGAAGAGTTAAGTTGAACTTGAACCAAGTCACCGGGGCGGAGGAGCCATCCGGTATGATCAAGCAGCATCGTATCTCCTTCCCATTCCGTGGTACTGGAGTTTGGAAGCGAGATTTTTCCGACAACTAAGTCGTTGTCAGGATCGAACTGTTCGCTGCTGGGAATTTCGACAGGGACAAACATCCAGTTTCCCAGAAACGGAATTTCGACTGCTTCGGGAACGACACGCATTTTCGCCACGCGAAGGAGCGGCCCTTGATCGCGAGTAGGTTCGTTGATCTTTCGATTCAGAACTCGCCAAACGTACGAACCTTGCGAATCGTGATGGATCGCGTTTTTTTCGACGATCAACTGCTGAGACTTGCCATCCAGGAATGTTCCCAGCGTAAGCGGAAATAGCTCTGATGTACGAGCAACTTGCTGGCTGTCGATATCCTCAGGCACTTCTCGCTGAACTTGTTGATTGCGAACCAAAAGTTTGACGGTGAACGTTCTGGTTTGCGGATCGGCGACAGCATCGGTCTGATGAATGATTCCACTGAGCTGGTGCTTCTTCTGATTTCGATCGACCGTATCGATACGGATCATGTCGCCATGATTCAACTTGCGTGACGCCTCGGCGGACAGTTCGAATTCCACCGACATAGGGTCCATCAATTGCACGGTCACCGCCGGATCGCCAGGCTGGACATAGCTGCCTGGCAGGACATGCGTTTCAGCAACTTGGCCACGGAATGAACTGTAAAGAACCGTATCGGCCAAGTCCCGTTTGGCATTGGCAAGACGTTGCTTGGCTTGAAGCGATTCGGCTTCGAGCGATCGTAAGTCTGCTTTGCGGGAAGCGAGCTCAGCTTTTTGCCGGGCAACTTCTCCTTGAGCTGTTATCAGTGTCGTTTCGGCACGATCTAACGCTGATTGTGACGCTGCATTTCGTTCTCTTAGGTTCCGATTTCGTTGCTGTTCGATCTTGGCTAAGTCTCGTTCCGCCTCAGCGGCAGCCACCAATGCCGGGAGACGTTGTTCGATCTCGATGGTCATCGCTTCGATTTTTCGCTGGGTAACTTCCACAGCTGCTTCCGCGGATTGAACATCCGTGTGAAAGCGGGAGTCTTCCAAGCGAGCCAAAGGTGTGCCTGCGAACAGCGGAGTCTTTTGCCCAGGCACAAAGATTCGGCCTTCGATCGATTCGTTCGGTTCGATCACCTGACTGACACGTCCGGCAACCTCAAATCCGATCTGTTCCGTTTTCCAAGAGACGACAGATCCGCTAATCTGTGAAGATTGATGAGGCACCTCCTTGTTAAGAAGGCGAACACTCACAGGGAGTGGAGGTTTTTCCTTGGGTGGAGGAACTTCTGCGGTACAACCGGCAAGGGTGACAGCGCCGAGAAGGCACAAACCAATCGACCTCAGAGAACGATAAGCCATCGACACTTTTCCGATGAAGTCATCTGGATAACAATAAGTAAACCGAACGGTGTAGTTTATTCTGCGGCCAATCAAAAAGTAAACCCCAGAGTGTAGTTTTGGCAGAAGCATTGATTTTTGAACGACTTACGGATCGGAAGAGAGCGGCGATTTTGACCGCGGCGATCCGTGAATTCGAGGCCCAAGGGTTTGACAGCACAAGTATGAACCGTATCGCCGAAGTGGCCGAGGTGAGTAAGCGAACGGTTTACAATCACTTCGAGAGCAAAGAAGCTCTTTTCGAAGCGATTGTTACGCTATTGATTGAGAATACCGAATCGACCCCGGCGATGAGCTACGATTCGGCAAGTCCTTTGGATGATCAGCTTCGTGGCTACGCTCAGAATATCGTTCGGATTGTCGTCTCGCCCGACTTTCAGTCGCTTGCCAGGGTAGTGCTATCTCGGTTTCTGTTGACGCCCAATCTTGCCAAGCAAACGTTGGGTGACGAGAAGAGGTTCTGCGCCAAATTGGTGGCCTGGATCAAAGAAGGCGTCCAAGATGGGCGCCTCGATGTTGACGATGCCGATATGGCCGGCAAGCAATTCAATAGCTTGTTGCAGGGATCGGTGTTTTGGCCACCACTGCTTGGGAGCAGTCCTTTGCCTGGCAGCGAGGAACTAGAACAAATTATCGACTCGGCAGTGAGTATGTTCCTGGCGCGGTACGCATCCAAGTCGTAAACGTAAGTTTCAACGTGGCGACCCATTCGAATCAATTGCGAAAGCTTGAGGGGCGGCAAGAGAACCAGCGCTGGAAGGCGTTGGAAAAAGCGAACTGAGAGGAGTAGCCTAGTCGCTGAGAGATAACAGCGATCGTCAGGTTGGTCGATCTTAGGAGCATGGCTCCTTTCTGCATGCGTAGGAACGTAACGTGCTGCATGGGGGAACGACCCAACGAGGCCAGGCATAGTCGTCTAAGGTGTTCCTGGCTCATGCAGCTAACTTGTGCCAGGACTTCTAGCGTCCATGGTTCTTCCAAACGCTGTTCTACATCTGCCCATAGCTTTACCAGGCGATCATCTTTGTCCAACGGGTTTGCAAAACCGAGCACGTAGCCATGCACCAGTTCAATCCATTGGCGAATGGCAACTTGATCGTTCTGTCCGCGAGCTTCCGCATTCAGGCCACTCACTGCAAAGTGAAAGGGCTCGACATCGAACCTGCGCAGCGCAGGGGAGTGCAAGGAAACGAGTGGTTTCCGCTTATGGACTTCTTCGTAGCGAACCCAGCAGAAATGCCACGGCGAATCGGGAATTGCCTGAATAGCATTCGGGATAAAGGGTGGCTGAACACATGCCTGGCCAGCGGAAACTTTACGCCATTCCCCATCGACTAATACGAGACCTTCTCCACCGAAACAAGCGAAGAAAAACGTGCCCGATAGATTCGTACGCACGATCTCCAGCGGTGCAACGGCGTCCATGATACCGCAATGGGCGATATCAAGTTCGCTAAGGGGAATGCAGACCGGCGAGTCTGCCAACCACGGTCGTTGATCCTCGTCACTGCTGCGGACGACGGTGACCTTCGTCGACGGTGAAATGATGTGGATTTCGCGCATGGATTGGTGGGGCTCGTCGATGGTGGTTGAAGGATGTTTGGCCGAAAATTGTTGTTATCGTGCGAAAGCGGTTCGGCTCTCTAATCCATTCTTACCGAGGGCAAAATCGTTTTAGCGTACGCCTCTTCTCTTTTCTCTTATCTAAATATCGGGAGTACTTTCAAAATGTCGAGGAAGCTTCGTTTGGGGTTTACGTTGGTGGAATTGTTAGTCGTGATTGCGATTATCGGTGTCTTGATAGCTTTACTTTTGCCCGCCGTTCAGCAGGCACGTGAAGCGGCGCGGCGGATGTCATGTACTAATAATCTTAAACAGATTGGAATCGCACTTCATACGTATCACGACACGATTGGTACTTTTCCATCAGGCCACGTTCTCTCGCCAGATTGCTCGCGGCAGTTTGGATCGTGGGTGCTGGGGATTCTTCCAGGTTTAGAACAGCAGTCTTTGCGTGATCTCTACAATGACTCAACCGATTGGTGGCGGCCGGAAAATCAAAATGCAAGAGACGTCGAGATCGATACGCTCGTTTGTCCTTCCGATATTAATGTCGAGATCTTTAATACCGCGTACGATTTCGGTGCACGAGGAAATTACGCAGCCAATATTGGCGTGGGAACGTACGAACGTGGGCACTGCGGTTCGTCGGCGGCGCATACCGGACTTACGTTGAAAGGCCCTTTCCTGCTGAACTCGAACGTCGGCATGCGTGACCTCGTAGATGGAACCAGCCTGACATTTGCGGTTTCGGAGATTCGGCGTGTTAACGATAACGACTCGCGCGGGGCGTTGTTCGCCGACGCGGGAACGAATCTTTACGCCCACGACTTTCCGCCGAATACAACGTCGGCTGATACGACCGAGCGTTGCGTGAATCAGCCTGAGAAAGGGCTCCCTTGCACAAGCAACGGATCTGCTGGTCCACATCGATTATCTGCTCGTAGTTTGCATCCTGGGGGTGTCGAAACTCTTTCTTTTGACGGTAGCGTGCGTTTCATTCCCGAAACGATTGATCTCACCATATGGCAAGCAATGGCTTCGATGGATGGAGGAGAGGTCGTCGACACGTCGTTCTAATTGCCTGGGTACTAGGGCGAATTCATCAATGTGTCGAACTAGGGAAAACCATGTTATGAGTCATTCAACACGTTTACTATTGTTGGCCGTATTAACTGCGACAGCGACGACAGGGTGCGCCGGATCTGATTCTGGATCCGGCCATGATGTCCAAGGATCGGTGACTTGGAAAAATGAACCCTTAGAGAAAGGCATGATTTACTTTGTGCCATCTTCCGGTTCCGGAAATGGAACAAGTTTGGCGATCGAACTAGGACGCTTCGATTCGATGGGAAAGACGTCGAAGTTGAAGCCTGGCACCTACCGCATTGAAATTACATCCACTCAGAAAACGGGCAAGATGATACCCGGGGCAGGGCCAAATGGCCAAGTCGAGGAAGTCGTTCAGGTCATACCGCCATCCTATAATGAGAAGAGCAAACTTACGGCGAACGTCTCTGATTCCCAGGCGAATCAGTTTCAGTTTGATCTGACATCCCGAAATCGTTAGCGAGGTTTTAACGTGCCCAATCCCTGGACCGGAATCGGAAATCCCTATACCCGTCAAGAAGTCGTCGATCGCCTCCGCGATTCGCTCGATCGAAAGCAACCCATCATTGCCGGTGGGGCTGGCGCTGGTATCAGTGCTAAGTTCCTTGAGAAAGGGGGCATCGACCTGATCATTGTTTACAACTCAGGACGATTCCGCATGGCAGGGCATGGCTCGACGGCCGGACTCATGGCCTACGGCGATGCGAATGCGATTGCGATGGAAATCGGCGAATATGAAGTGCTTCCGATCGTTCAAGAGACGCCTGTGATATGTGGTGTGCATGCCACAGATCCACGTCGCCGAATGTGGCACTGGCTGTTGCAAGTGAAGGACATGGGATTCTCCGGTGTGAATAACTTCCCGACGCACACGATCGTCGATGGTGACTTCCGACAAATTTTGGAAGAGACCGGAATGAGCGTCGAGAAGGAATTCGAGATGGTGAGTTTGGCGCGCAAGATGGATCTCTTTTCCATCGTGTATGTCGCCAGTGCAACCGAGGCGCGTGCGATGGCGGAAGCAGGCGCCGACGTTGTTGTGGCTCACGTCGGCACGACCATCGGTGGAGCGATTGGTGTGGTGGATGCCGCATGTTCTTTAGAGCAAGCTGCTGCACGCACGCAGGAGATTTGTTCCGCGGCGATGCGAGTGCGATCCGACATCATCTGTCTATCGCACGGAGGACCAATCCTTACGCCGGAAGATGCCGCTTATATCAACGAGCATACCGATGCGGTAGGTTTCGTCGGCGCTTCAAGTCTGGAACGAATGGCCTTCGAAGACTCGTTGACCGAACTGACACGACGTTTCAAAAGTATTCCGGTTTCCAAGGTGCCGTCGGAGGTTTAAGTGGCTGTCATTGCAGTACTCGGTACGCTCGATACCAAAGGGCAGGAGCACGGCTACGTGGCTGAATGCATTAAAGCACGAGGCCACGACGTGCTTCTTATTGATGTGGGCTCCGGTGATGATCCTACGGTTACGCCTGATTGGTCTCGTGAACAAGTGGCCCTTGCCGCAGGTCTCGACTGGGAGGCACTTTCAAAGCGGCGCGACCGCGGAGAATGTGTTTCGGCAATGTCTCAGGCCATCCAGAAGGTCGTTGCTGATCTGGTCAACAAAGGGAAAATCGACGGTGTAATTTCGCTCGGCGGTGGTGGCGGAACGGCCATCGCCACTGCGGCGATGCGTTGTCTCCCGGTCGGCTTTCCTAAGGTCATGGTATCGACACTGGCCAGCGGCAATACGGCCCATTACATCGGCACCAAAGACATTGTGATGTTTCCCAGCGTCGTCGATGTGTCAGGCCTCAATCGAATTTCTCGGCGAGTCTTCGCTCAAGCGGCGGGAGCTATCTGTGGAATGGTCGAGACCGACGTCGATGTCTCCGCGGCACGTCCGTTGATCGCGGCCAGCATGTTTGGCAACACGACCGACTGTATTGATCGCGCGGTTCCTGTGTTGGAAGACGCAGGGTTTGAGGTATTGGTGTTTCACGCGACCGGAACCGGCGGAAAGGCGATGGAGTCACTGATTCGTGATGGCTTGGTCGAAGGAGTGCTGGACGTAACCACGACCGAATGGGCGGACGAGCTCGTTGGTGGTGTTCTTTCGGCTGGCTCCCAACGTCTAGATGCAGCTGCCGAAGCAAACATTCCAGCCATAGTCGTTCCTGGCTGTCTGGATATGGTGAACTTTGGAGAGCGGGCGACGTTGCCTGAGCAGTTCTCGCATCGCAACATTTACATCCATAATCCTCAAGTCACGCTCGTCCGTACGAACGCCGACGAATGCCGAGAACTTGGGCGAATCATCGCTGAGAAAGTGAATCGCTACACGGCACCTGTCACCGTATTAATTCCACTGCAAGGCATCAGCGTGATCAGTGCGACCGGCGGTCCCTTCTATGACCCCGAAGCAGATGCCGCGTTGTTCGATTCGTTGATCAGTCATCTTTCCCCGACAGTGCCTGTCCAGCGAATCGATGCCAATATTAACGATGTTGTTTTTGCCGAAGAATGCGCGAAAGCACTTGCAGAGAATATCAAAACGCATCAGGCATCCGCGGTTTAACTCCTGCGTTTATTGTTACTCTCCTTATCGAAGAGGTGGTCTCTCGTGCCCAGTGTCAAACATTTCGGCGTCTTTCAATTCAAAGACCATATCACCGCTGAGAAAGTCGATCACTGCTTTGCCGCCATGCATGCGATGGTTGGCGAGATCCCTGGTCTCACCGAGATGATTTATGGACCCTACAAAAGCGACGAAGGTCTCAACGATGGGTTTACGCATGGTTTTATCATGACATTTGAGAGTCCCGAGGCACGCGACGCTTACTTGCCCCATCCTGTACACGAACGCGTGAAAGAAATCGTCGTTCCATGTTTGGAACGCGTCGTTGTGTTTGACTTCGACGTCCAGCAGTAATTCTATCTGCCGTGTTGCCTCTGTTTAATAAAGCTTCATGTCCATGAAACCAACCATGCTTCGACTTTTTTCATCGCTCTGCGTCATTGGTCTATTGGCATCTTCTTCAGTCTTGTTTGGAGAAGAGGCGAAGAGCCTGTTTGATGGCAATTCGTTGAAAGGATGGGAAACAATCTCGGCCGACCAGGCATGGTGGAGCGTGCAAGATGGCATGATCACCGGAGGATCGCTAACCAAGCGAGTGCCGCGAAATACATTTATCGCAACCGAGAAGAGCTATCAGAACTTTGATTTAAAGCTCTCGATTCGCATCCAAGGTAGCGATGGGTTCATTAATTCAGGGATTCAAATTCGCAGTATCCGCGCCGAGAAAGGTTCGGAGATGGTCGGCTACCAGGTCGACGCCGGTGATGGATGGTGGGGCAAAATGTACGACGAGTCGCGTCGTAATAAGGTCATCGCCCAGGCCAAAGATTTAGCCGCCGTAAACGCTGTGGTCAAGAAGGATGATTGGAATGAATATCGGATTCTCGCCGATGGCCCCCGTATTCAGTCATGGATTAACGGCGTGAAAGCAATCGACTATACCGAGACCGATCCTAAAATTCCTCTCAACGGAAAGATCGGATTTCAGGTACACGGCGGCGGTAAGGCATTAGTGCAAGTGAAGGATGTTTTCCTAACCGAATTACCGCCAACGCCTGGGGCACCAACTTGGGAGCAGCTCTCTAAGCACAACGCTGGCGAGCAGCCTTTATCGCCGACAGAAGAGTTGGCTCGGTTCCATGTTCCCGACGGCTTTGAAGTGGAACTGGTGGCTGCTGAATCGGAAGGAATTGGTAAGTTTGTTGCCATGGCTTTTGACGCGAAGGGACGTCTCTGGGTAACGACGGCGTTGGAATACCCCGTCGATGCGAATGAGAGCCCGGAAGAGTCTCGGCAGTTGTTCGCTAAAGGAGGCCGCGACAAAGTTCTTGTCATCGACAATCCTTACGCCAAAAACGTCGCTCCTCCGCGTGTCTTCGCCGATGGTCTTGTTATGCCTATGGGTGTGTTGCCGCAAGGGGACAGAGTGATCGTCCAGTATGGCAATGACATTCGCATCTATCACGATGAAGATCAAGACGGCAAAGCAGACTCTCACAAAGTGATACTGACTGGGTTCGGAACTCAGGACTCGCATCTCTTCCCGCACCAGTTCACTCGCGTGCCAGGCAACTTTATTCTGACTGCCCAGGGGCTGTTCAATTCGTCCGTTGTGCGTCGTCCCGAAGGAGAGCCATTTGTCGATGGTCAAGCCGAGATTCCCTTCAAGCATTGTAAGCTGGCTCGGTTTACTCCCTCTGGCGATCGGTTCGAGGCCGTAACGCACGGCCCAAACAATATTTGGGGTCTTACGGTTTCACGCGAAGGTCAAACGTGGATTCAGGAAGCCAATGACTTAGGCTATCCGATTGTCCCATTCGAACCAGGCGTCTATTTAAAAACAGGTTCGCCGCACCGTCTTAAGCCATATCAACCACTCATGCCACCGCCGATGGGACCTCCGCAAATGGGAGGCACCGGCCTCAGTGGTCTGACGTTGGCCGATGACCGAAACGGCTGGCCATCTCCGTGGGGCTTTGATGCGGATAATCCTGAGGCTCCCAGACGTTTTTATCTAGCCAATCCGATCACCAGTCGTATTCAAATGATCGAGGCGACACCGAACGGCGATCGCTTCAGCTACAAGAAGCTGCCTGACTTTTTGATCTCGGATGATCCTCGTTTTCGACCTGTGGCGATTCAGTTTGGTCCAGATGGTTCGCTGTACGTGGTCGACTGGTACAACAAAGTGATCTCGCACAACGAAGTGCCTCGCTCGCATCCCGAACGGGACAAGACTCGTGGTCGTATCTGGCGAATTCGGCGCAAAGATCAGCCTCGAATGCAACCTGTAGATCTGACGTCGCTAACGGATCCACTGCTTGTTGCACGGTTGGGAGATGCCAACGCTCGAATCGCCGATATGGCCTGGCAGCAGATCATTGATCGCAACGCCACTGTCGTTGTTCCGATGCTGACCAAAATTGTGCAGGATACCACGCAGCCAGATGATCTTCGTCTTGGAGCCCTTTGGGCATGGGAAGGACTACAAACGGTTCCTACGAAAGTTTTGCTAAAACTTGCTCGAGCTGATAACGCAAATTTGCGGCATGAAGCGATCCGCATTGCGGCGGCGCAAGAACGCCCGGTTGACGAGTTTCTGGCTGTAGCTCGACCGTTAGTGGACGATCCTTCTCCAAGTGTGCGTGCGGCTCTGGGGGATGCTCTGCGTCGACTTCCCAAGGTAAATTCCGATGTCGTGGATGTGATGCTGCAGCTTGGCAAAGCTCCGATCAGCGGCGACGAGTGGACCGTCTACGAGCGTACTTTCGAGCGGTATTTGGCTCGTTGGGCCATGGAAGCAAATCGAGAGGCTGTCGCTCAGCTCCTTAGTTCGCCTGAAGGAAAGCGACTGCCAGCGGAAAACCGCGCGTTGGCATCGCTCGCCATCGGCGGCGCGGAAGGTGCTCTTGCCCTCGCGAATCTTTGGCCGGAACTTGGCCGAGGTCTGAATAACGAAGAAATTCGCGTCTTGTTGCCCCATTTCAAGAATGAAAGTGTCGCTCAGCAACTGACTCGCTCTCTGCAAAACGAGTCATCGCGGATTCCTATGCTACGCTCGCTCCTAAATCTACGAACCCAAATCGAATGGCAGCCACTGCGTCCCGAAATTGAAGCTGCAACCACCGATCTCTTAACGCAGTCGGAGCAGATTCCTTTCGCGTTAGAACTTGTCAAAAGCTTTCAACTGGAAGATCTGAATCAGCAAGTCATGCAGATTGCGACAGAAGCTAACGTAAATGCCGATCATCGTTTGGCAGCCCTTCAAGCCCTTGCAGAACTACCAATTGCGAATGTCGAGCCATTTGAAGACTTAGCTTTTGACAATGCGCTTTCAGCCGAAATGCGACACGAAGCGATTCGCTGTATTGCTCGTAGCAAGGATCCAGAAGGGGCCAATCTTGTAATGGATTTACTGGTCGAAGGTGACTTTCAGATTCGCCAGCTGATCATCGGGGAGATGTCCGGTCGTAGGGAAGGAGCGAGCGTTTTACTGGAAGCATACGACAGCGGCGACTTACAGTTGGCGGACTTTTCAGCTGCTGTTATCCAACGCATGAGCGTCCTTCTACCGAATAATGAGATCATTCAGTCGATTCAGTCGGACCTGGTAAGTCAGGGGCAAACGGTGCTAAAGCTCTCAGGCGGGGCCAATGATTTCGTGAAGGCCCCTATCGATCTAGAAGGTCCATTCACTATTGAAACCTGGGTGAAGCTTGCACCAGAAATCGACAATAGCGATGGCGTGTTGTCGGCCGCTGGCATGATCGACATTAACTTCTATGAAGATACTCCCCGCGTTTGGATTCCAAGCCGCGGAGATCTGGTCATTGCGGATCGGAAAGTGCTGCCGGAAGTGTGGACGCACATGGCGGTTACGCGTGATGCCGATGGGATCCTACGTTTGTATCTCAATGGAGAAATATCAGGGCAAAGCGACCAAGGTATGACGTCACCTCTAACGGGTCTGATGGTCGGTCGCACGACCGTCGAGGGCCGCGGGACCGATGGACAGTTCGCCGAGTATCGTATCTGGGATCATGCACGATCGGCGGATGAAATCCGAACGACGTTTGACCGTGCCTATGCGGAATCGGACAAGATGCCTGGATTAGTTTACCATCTACATGGCGATCAATGGGGAGAACTCTCAGGCAGTGCCACAACACTTGCCACGCTCGATGCGCCCAAGTTGCTTAGCGAGAAAGAAGCGAACCAACAGCAAGCACTGTTTGATCGCTATCGCAAGCTTGCCCAAAGCCCTGGTAACCACGAGAACGGAAAGCAATTGTTTGCTAAGACCTGCCTGAGCTGTCATCAGTTTGCCGGCCAAGGGGGGAACATCGGTCCGGCGCTCGATGGTATCGGACTGCGAGGTACCGAATCGATATTACGGAACGTGCTTACCCCGAGTGCAGCTATCGAAGGTGGTTACCGAAGTTACCAGGTGATGACGACCGCGGGGCAGATTTATTCCGGTCTACTGGTGTCTGAGGATAGCGAGGCCGTTGTTATTCGTGTTTTGAATTCGCCGGACCGTCGCATCGAGAAGTCGGAAATTCAGCGTGCTGGATTCACCGGTGTTTCCGTGATGCCGGAAGGTCTCTTGAACGGGATGACCGATCAGGAAGTCTCTGACTTGTTCGGGTATCTGAATTCGCTGAAGTAGATGTTATCGCGTTGAATGAGTTGGTATCTACGCGATAACATCCTTCACCACGTGAGCTTCCTCGACTCCAGTCAAGCGGAAGTCGAGGCCTTGGAATCGATACGAAAATTTGCGGTGGTCGATCCCAAGTAGATGTAAAAGTGTCGCGTGAAAGTCTCGTACATGAACAGGGTGCTGCGTTGCCGCATAACCAAATTCATCGGTACCCCCGTAGGAAAAACCGTTTCGAACGGCTCCACCAGAAAGTACCATCGAAAAGCCTTTGATGTGATGATCGCGTCCCGATCCTTGAGCCATTGGGGTACGTCCGAATTCGCCACCCCAAACAATTAAGGTGTCTTCATAGAGCCCACGTTGTTTCAGATCCTTAATCAATGCGGCCGTTGCTTGGTCCACTTCTTTCGCCGTGATTTCCATCGACCGCTTGATGTTCCCGTGATGGTCCCATGCACGATGGTATACCTGAACAAAACGAACACCCCGTTCGAGCAGGCGTCGGGCCAATAGGCAATTTGACGCAAACGTGCCGTCTCCGCCGCTGGTTCCATACGCATCCTTAGTTTGTTGCGTCTCGGTACTGAAGTCCATGAGTCCAGGAACACTGGTCTGCATGCGAAAAGCCATCTCGTACTGGCGAATCCGCGTGGCGATTTCAGGGTCGTCGACAAGTGCGTCGAAGCCTTTGTTCAGACGGTTAACCGTGTCGACGAGACGCTGCTGTGAATCTTGTGACACCCCGTCCGGTCGATTCAAGTACAGCACGGGGGCGCCACTCGACTGAAACTGTACGCCTTGGAATCGGGATGGCAGAAAGCCACTGTGCCACTGTCTCGCAGCGATCGGCTGGGCCTGACCTCCTTTGCCCACGCTGGTCAATACGACGTAGCCAGGCAGATCGTCGCATTCTTGTCCCAAGCCATACAGCATCCAAGATCCCATGCTGGGTCGGCCTGCGAGAGCTGAGCCCGTATTAAATAAAGTATGCGCCGGATCGTGGTTGATTTGATCGGTATGCATCGAACGAATAATGCATAAGTCATCTGCGACCGAGCCCATGCCGGGGAACAAAGAACTGATTCGCTGGCCACTTTCACCATAATGGGCAAAGTCGAACTGGGGGGCGAAGCAGTTGAGCGGTTTGCCTTGTAATTGCGCGACTTGCTGTCCCTTGGTGAGCGATTCCGGCATAGGTTTGCCGTGCATCTTGGTAAGCGTCGGCTTTTCGTCGAACGTTTCCAGGTGCGAAGGCCCGCCTGCCATACATAAATGAATCACGCGTTTGACACGCGGCGCATGATGCGGAGGGTGTATCACTCCGGTGGAAAGGTCGTCTGCTCGAGATTGACCAGACAACATCGCAACCAATGCGGCTGGACCAATACCCAATGTGGTACGACGCAGGAAGCTACGACGTGACTGAAGATCATCGGTAATGTTCATATATCCAACTCAATAGCGAGTGATCGTTTCATGTAAGTTCAGAAGCGTTCGAGCGACACTCGTCCATGCAGCGAGTTCAGCTTGGTCGATATCTTCTGGGACCGGTGTCATTCCTACGGTCACAATCTGCTGAGCCGCTTCCGCTTCGCTACGATAACGAGCAAGATCGGTTTGGTACAGCTGCTTAAGGAGCGTTACCTCTTCAGGGCGAGGAGCACGCATAAGCGTTTTATGAATCATCCACGAAAGACGATCCGCAAAGTCGTTCGCGTCTTGCCTGATCGTTTCTGTTGCCAGGGCTCTGGCCGCTTCCACAAACGTTGGGTCGTTCAGCAAAACCAGCGACTGAAGCGGTGTGTTGGAACGTGATCGCTGGGCGGTACATTCCTCACGCGCAGGAGCATCGAAGGCCAACATGCTGGGGTGAAGAAACGTTCTTTGCCAATGGGTGTAGACACCACGTCGATATTGATTGGGGCCAGTGTCGTGTTGATACGTCCGCTTAGGGAAGTTCAACTGGGCCCAGTACCCAGCCGGCTGATAAGGTTTCGCACTCGCACCACCAATGGCAGGGTTAAGCAAACCACTTACAGAAAGTGCGTTGTCTCGAATCATCTCAGCGTCGAGTCGCCAGCGTGATTGGCGAGAATACTGCAGGTTATAAGGATCCTTCTTTCGGGCTTCGGCATCGACGTTGGACGACTGACGATAGGTCTCGGAGGTGACAATCAGTTTTATTAAGTGCTTCACATCCCAACCGCTTTCGATGAATTCGTCGGCGAGCCAGTCTAAGAGTTCAGGATGCGTGGGAGGCTGCCCTTGAGATCCCAAGTCGTCGACAGTACGCGAGAGCCCCTGCCCGAAGAACAACATCCACACGCGGTTAACAAATGTTCGCGCGACCAATGGATTATTCTTGGATGTCATCCACTTGGCTAAGTCGAGACGCGTCAGACGTTCGTTGGATGATTGTTCAAACGGTGGTAAGAAGTGTGGAACCGCGGGATCAACAACTTCTCCGGAATCATCCATCCAGTTCCCGCGTGGGAGAATGCGGATCGTTCGCGGGTCGGTTGCCGTCGTAGCCAACGTGGTCACAATCGACTTTTCTAGCTTCTCCTTATCTTGTCGCAGCTTCGACAAGAGGTCTCGGGTTTCCTTCAGCAGTGGAGTTTGCTCGCGAAAAATAGTGTCGATCGTTGCCTGTTGGTCAGGTGTTCTTTCGTCAGCCGGAACTCCCGCAATCTGGCGTACCTCGCCCGGTATGTTCAGCAACGAAGTCACTGCTTCGGCATCTCGGGAAACAGAAAGCCGGAAGCGACCGAGGTTATGGCCGCCGCCGTGGTTCTGCCGCAATCGTATCTCGTATGCTTTTGTTTGGATTTCCTCCGAAGATGGGTCATCCAGCACGTGTCCGCTGAGGATCAGTTGCTGAGGCTTCCCAGTCTGCGGCAGAATGGCCCAGCCGTTTTTAAGCCTATCGACTACGTACTGAGGCGAATGATTCTTTTGGCTATGGGAAGCAACCGCTTTGTCCCATTTTACTTTCCGGTTGTTCACGACCATCTCGACGGCATGCAGAACCAAGTTGCCGTTGCTGGCGCGGCCAGGACCACTTTTGGGGAGAGACTTATCAGGCATCAACTCAAGTCGGAGTGCGATCAGACCTGATTGGCTAGAGAACTCGGCAGCATCAACGGTAAGCAGGTAAACGTCACGATCCGGATTCTTGCCGCTGGCCAATACTGAACCATCTTCCAAGATATCGAGCTTGGCATTACCTTCCGAGCGAGCTTCTCTTGGTGTTACGATCTGCCAGTGATCGGTCTGGTCTTTAAGCTTTTTCTCCCAGGCAATTCGCGCGGCAACGATCTCTGGTGATCGCTGCTGATAACGCTCTTCCGCTTCTTGGATTTGCTTGTTGAGTAAAGCAAGTTGCTGCTCTTGCTCCGGAGTTGGGACAGGCAACTGAGCAACATGCATCGCGCTGCGAACGATCCCTTGCTCTTTGATGTCCGCGAAGAATGCAGCAAAGCTATAAAAATCGCGAGCCGTGATCGGATCGAACTTGTGATCATGGCATTCAGCACAGCCGGTGGTAAGCCCAAGCCAAACCGCCCCCGTCGTTCGTACACGATCCGCGGAATACTTGGCCAGGTATTCCTTGGGCTGCACGCCCCCTTCGCCTGAAGCACGGTTCAAGCGGTTATAAGTCGACGCAACTTTCTGCGTAAGAGTGGCTTCCGGAAGTAGGTCACCTGCCAGCTGTTCGATGGTGAATTGATCGAACGGTTTGTTTTCATTGAAAGCTTCGATCACGTAGTCGCGGTAGGGGGACACACTGCGAGGTTGGTCGCCATGATAGCCAAGGGTGTCGGCATATCGGACTAAGTCTAGCCAATAGATCGCCATCCGTTCGCCATAGTGAGGCGATTCGAGAAGCTGATTGACCATCGACTGATAGTTCGCGTCGGTCGGGCTGGTCACAAACGTATCGACCACGTCAGTCTCAGGAGGGAGCCCCGT
This sequence comes from Bremerella sp. TYQ1, assembly GCF_020150455.1. Lineage (NCBI taxonomy): Bacteria > Pseudomonadati > Planctomycetota > Planctomycetia > Pirellulales > Pirellulaceae > Bremerella > Bremerella sp. TYQ1. The sequence continues at coordinate 2,764,059 of NZ_CP083740.1, read as the reverse complement.
AATGTCAAAAGCCAGGCGCCGGGCAAGTATCCTTGGATCGGCTTGAGCGGAGGGCGTCAGCTCGGTGCTCTTCAGCTGGGAACGCACGAATGCGTCGACCGGATGCGCCGCGCCAGCTGGAACTGCTGGTCGTTTGAGTGACTCGAAGGACCAATGCTTTTGATACCGGGCCCCTTGATTGATCCATTGGCGAAGCACACCGATCTCTGTTGAAGTCAACGGTTCACCATGTTCCGGCGGAGGCATCACCTCGAATTCATCAGATGATGTAACGCGTCGAATCAGCTCACTTTGATTCGCATTTCCTTCGACAATTGCTCGATGCCCACCAAGGTCTTGGGTTGCCGACTCGCGATCGTCCAGGCGCAAATCGGCCGCACGTGAACTAGCGTCTGGACCATGGCAAGCAAAGCATCGGTCTGACAGGATGGGACGAACATCGCGATTGAACACAATCGGCGTTTCGGCCGAGAGGCCTGACGTCAACAGAAGCAGCAGGCAACATGCCACAAGGAAGCGTGTCATACGACGTTCGTTCCGTAATCGAGGAAGCACTTTAGGAGGGAAAAGGAGGGCAGGTCAGCTGGTTTGAACGTGGTGTTGGTTTAGATCCCACGAAAAATTACCGGCTTGATCCGATGAATCAGGAAAGTAGACATTCCAACATCGCCCAATCCGCCAATTTATGCAACCCAAAAAGATGTTTATTGTTAAGTGGGCTGATTGTTTATGAAAGAACGGAGTTTCTTATCTCCGTGAAAACGCAAGCCAATGCCGGAGATCCTCGCGTCTAGCAAAAAGAAAAACCCTTGCCAAAATGCGTTCGGCGAAGGGCGAAATGTTTATTTAGTCTAACCGTTCGGACAACTAGATTCGGTATTCGATCGTGTCTTGGCTGGACCATTGAACAGGTTTTTGCTTCAGGATGGTCTGGGCGACCGTCATCGCTTGCTGGCGAAGTTCAGGAACCGCGATAGTTTCCCACAGCGTCCCTTTGAGGATTGGGCCAATGGCGTAGAGATTGTTGGAGGCCTGATCGTCTCGGTTCACGACGGCGAAGTCGTCGGTGATTTCGATTCCCATATCCATTTCATCTGGCTTAGCGAGGCCACGCTCGAACAGGTTTCGATAAAGTGGGATTTGCGAATCAGAGAAGCGGGCCTTGGGGCCGGTGCAATTGATCACGTAGTCGCCGTCGATTTTGGTCGAATCGCTATCCCCTGCAGCCAAGTTAACTTCGATGGAATGCTCGCCGGCAACAAGCGATTCGATACGAGCCGGAACGATGGTGAGTTGCCCGCAGTCGATCGAGTCGGTAACCGCGTCGTGAATGGGGCCTGCGATACGGTGTCGAATGGCATTCCATTCCGCGGCATATTTCGTTAGGAATAACTTCCTTTCGTCGACCGATAAATTGCGCCAAAGCTGCTGCGTTTGACTACGAAGCTTATCGACCGCGATTGCCGGATTTTGGCTGGCACTGCGCAGGCGATCGCAATCTTGGCGAATCAACTTGACCAGTTCTTTCAGCGTACGTGTCTGGCCGTCGTCTGGAATTGCTGTCGGCCATTCGATGCCTCGGAAGTGACGTTGCGGCAGAATGCCGTTTCGCGAGATCGCAGTGATCTTGCCGTTCCAGCCTTTTTTTCGCAACGTTACGATCACGTCCACCGCCGTCAGGCCAGTTCCTAGAATGACGATATGCTTGTCTTCGCTGGGAACGTTCTCGTGCCAATTCTTCCAAGGGTTAGTGCAGTAGCGTCGGTCGTTGGCCAGTTTAGTTGCCCCTGGCAATCCGAAGGGAGGCTGATTTCCGGTGGCCAAAAGAATGGCATTCGCTTCGATAGGATCTCCGTTCTCAAGCACGACGACACCTCCATTTTGGCCGTGCGGTTCAATGTCGACTGCGGAGTCTTCCACGACCTGACAATTAATCTGGCTTCGTGGATCCGCGTTGCCCAGGTAATGTGCGGCCAGGCTGCGAATATAGTCTCCATAGATCCGACGAGGAATAAACGTTTCTCGCAAAACTTCATCGGTAAGACTGTCGAAATCGCAGCGCGAACGCAACCATTCCACGAAGTGATTGGGATGGTCAGGAAACGCTGACATGTTTCGCGCCGCGACGTTCAGCAGATGTTCGTTCCGTGTCGTGCCGTAAGCCGTCCCTCTTCCAAAAGGACGACCAGAGTTAACGATCACAATCCGCTGCGGCGATTGAGCAAAGCGAGTGATGTTGACGGCCGACAACGTTCCGCTGAAGCCGCCTCCGATGATAGCAATGGTTTGCATGGCAGGCCAATAAGGGGAGGGAGGAATGGGAAAGCAACCGACAACTCGAGGTTTTCGCTTGAGACCTCGAAAAGGAATGGGGAATCGCTTGATCGATTTTTATTTTATGCATAAGATTATAATCCGTCAACGGAAATGTTGATGCCTTCCTTCTTTCACCGCCCCACCTTCATATAAGTTCAAATTGATGGACGATCTTTATCACGAACTGAAGCGATGCCAGCCATTTGCGAGTGTCTCTCAAGAGGCAATTGTCAGTCTCACGCGAACCGGCGACCAGCTCGATAATCAGTTGTCTCAATTCTTCCGTCCGCGCGAGTTGACATTCTCGCAGTACAACTTGCTGCGAATCTTGGACATGGAGGATCGTCCGTTGACATGCGGTGAAATCGGCGAACGGCTCGTGCAAATTGTGCCAGCAGTGACAGCGTTGGTCGATCGCCTGCTGAATCGCGAGCTTGTTACTCGAAGTCGCTCTGAAAGCGATCGCCGCACGGTTTATGTCGCCATTACCGCGAAGGGACGAAAGCTGGTTCGCCCAGTGAGTGAAGAACTGCGTGAGTTTGAAAACTCGTTGCTCAAAGGGCTCAAGCAAAAAGACAAGAAAGAATTGATTCGCTTGTTGCAGTTAGTCCGAGCAAGTATGCGAAACGCAACGGACTAAAACGATGTGACAAGCCAATGCGTGGTCGAAATAGTTGAAGGCCCGTGCGAGAAAGAATCCTGCCAACGTTCTCCTGCCCCCGTTTCCCTCCCCGCCAACTTTTAGAGGTTCATGATGAGCACTCCCCCAAATCCCCCTGCGATTGAAAACGAAGGCGATGCCGAAATCACCCAGCCGCCGGCTCGTCCCAGTCTGTGGGAAGATATGAAGACCAACGAAGATTGGTGGGCCATTTGGTGCGGCACGCTGCTACTGGCGTTGGCTTTCGCTGCGGTTTGGCTTGGCCGTCCAGACGGTTTAGCCGAAAGCGTTGAACTGGGCGAGCCGCTGAAAGTTATCAGCCCGTTGAGTTCCTACTTGGCTAAGCCTGGCGGTTGGGAGTCGAACCCGTTCCATTCATTGAGCGGAAAGCTGGTCGGGATCGGAGGAGCGTTTCTCGTTCTACTGGTACTTTATGCCGCCGCAATGAAGATTCGCGGAAAGTCAGTCCAGCGGTTTGTCGTTGCGTTTCCGCTTGTCTTTTTACTCGCCACATTGGCCTATGTCTTGGCAGGTCAAACTGTTCTGAAGGCATATAACTTAGAGTACGCTTTGTGGGCCCTGCTGGTTGGCTTGATTATCAGCAACACGATCGGTACACCGTCGTTCGTCCGGCCGGCGATTATGACGGAGTTCTTTATCAAGACTGGCCTGGTCCTGTTAGGGGCTGAGGTCCTGATGAATCGACTGCTTGCGTTAGGACTGCCTGGGGTGTTCGTGGCGTGGGTCGTGACGCCGATCGTACTGGTTGCGACCTATTGGTTTGGCCAGAGGTTTCTCAAGATTCCTTCGAGATCCTTGAACATGGTTGTCTCGGCCGACATGTCCGTTTGTGGCGTTTCCGCCGCGATCGCGACCGCCGCAGCATGTAAAGCCAAAAAGGAAGAGCTTTCGCTGGCGATCGGCATGTCACTTAGTTTCACGGTGATCATGATGGTGATTCTTCCAGCCATCATTAAAGCGACAGGGATGGATCCGATCTTAGGTGGTGCCTGGCTTGGGGGAACGATCGATTCGACAGGAGCCGTTGCTGCGGCCGGGGCCGTTTTGGGGGACGAAGCTTTGGAAGTGGCTGCGACGGTGAAGATGATCCAAAACATCTTGATCGGAGTAACAGCATTTTGCGTGGCCATCTATTGGGTTAGCTACGTCGAACGAGATGCCTCTTCGCCTGGCGTTGGCATTTCTGAAATCTGGTATCGATTTCCTAAGTTTGTCCTGGGCTTTTTAGCGATGTCGATTTTGTTTTCTGTGCTCTATTCCGTCCTGACCGCTGGCCCTGAACTGGTCGACGCAATGATCAAAGGTTCGACCAAAACCATGCGAGGGTGGTTGTTCTGTCTTGCCTTCGTTTGTATCGGTCTCGAGACCAACTTCAAGCAACTCTTACCACAGTTGCAAGGAGGGAAGCCGTTGATCTTGTACGTTTGCGGGCAGACGCTCAACTTGTGTTTAACGTTGCTGATGGCTTACCTGATGTTCAAAGTTGTCTTTCCCACATCGGTGACCCCATGATGTTCGATACTCTGTTGAAAAAGCGGTTGGCGTTTGGTCTTGCCGTTGCTTTGATGGCGGTGTTTTGGCTGGTTATCCTGCCAGCGTATGCCCGGCAAAAAGGCATGAGAAAGCATCTAGAGTGGCTTGAAGAGCAGCGGATTGATCCGAGTGCGATGTATTACACCGAGCTAGAGGTCATGGAAGACATCTTGCGGCAACAACGAACCCAACAACTTGCGGATCACGCGGCTTATGACAAGTGAAAATGAAACGGTGGCAACGGCTGCGGAGGTTTCTAATCCGATGACAGGCGTCGATCGTGCACTGATGGCGGAAGAGCGAACTTGCTCGGCATGGATTCGTACTGGGCTCGCCTCGATGGCAACTGGTCTGGCCATTGCCAAGATTATGCCCAACGCCGAACCGAGATGGGCTGTTGCCTGTTTGGGGATGACCATGGTGTTTGTCGCACTGCTGTCATTTGCGGTCGGTTTTGCGGGTTACGCTCGCGGTACGCGGCATTGCCGAGACTCGGCACGCAGTTCCTTGCCGTGGTGGGTATTAATGATCTTCTGCAATCTGCTGGCCGTCGCCGTCGTCCTGACCGCCTCGTTCATCATGCAAGGGACGCCCATTCCTTAGCACATTTTCAAGCGTCTCTTCCGAAGCAAAATCGACCTGAGGAAGAGACGCGATTTGGTATTCGCAGTGGCGGTTGCCTTAGGCGTTTGCCACGCTTGCGTCGACCGACTCTAAGAAGTTCAGCGTCTCTCTGGTAAATTCATCGGGGGCGTCCTGAGGGACCCAGTGCGAGCACTTCTTAATCGGAGTCAATTTGGCATGAGGCATGTCTTCCACGAGACGTTCCGCAGTCGAGATGGGTTGCCAATTGTCATCTTCACCCCACAGAAATAGAGTTGGCTGATTAAGCTTGTTGAGTCGGGCTGTCAGCGAAGTGGTGTGATTGGTATTCAAACTGGCCGCGTTACGAACCAGGCTTCGAATTCCTTCCTGATCCAAGTACGGTGCCATGATGCCGTTCTTAAACTCGTCGGTTCTTTTTTCCGGACGTGATAGGCCAACTTCAAAAGTCTTTGACAGAAACTGCTTCATCTCATCTGGCGACATCTTGGTGTTGTCAGGATTCGCAAGAGAAAGCATTTCTTCGATGGGCCAACTGTCATACGCGACGCTGTTGGAAAGCACCATCGAACGTACAATCTCTGGAGAACGGTCGGCGACAATCATTGCCACACCACCCCCTATATCGTGAGCAACAAAGTGGGCATATGAAATTTCGAGATGTTTCAGAAGCTGCTCGACCATGTTGGCTTGCACTTCGATCGAGCGATCGAAGCAATCGCGGCGATCCGAAAACCCATAGCCAATCATATCCGGCGCGATGACACGATATTGCTTGGCGAGATCATCGATCATTTCGTGAAACAGAAACGACCAAGTAGGAATCCCGTGCAGCAGTAGCATAGGCGGTCCTGATCCAATATCGGTATAAGAAACGCGGACCGGTTCGCCCACAATGCCCTCTAACATGACCGTCTGTTGACGTTCGCGAAATGATTGCACGTTCATGAGTTCTCTCCTACGGGTCGGAATCGTCATTGGCTTTAGCGAAGAGGCGACCAATAGACCGATCAGAGTGGTTGTTCATCGATCAGCGTCCCTTAAGAAGCTCTGAAACCATTGTCTAACTGCTTAGGGGTTCGCTCGCGCTGCTGCGAGAAAGGCCGCCTGGCTACGGTTTAAAGCGTATGCAGCACACAGCATGCCATCGCTGTCAGCAGGTGCTTGGTCTGCAATTTAGGTTTTGTTAAGAAGACAACAGACACCTAGATCAAGTCGCGCAGATATTGTGCTCCCCTGTAAAAGCAATTGGCGGCAGAAAAGATTTGTTTCTGCCGCCAAAGATGTCTCGCGAAGTTATACCGTTGCGAGTAGGCACTTATTCCTGGACGATACCGTCTTCAAATAAACCTGGCTCGAAGTCGAGCATAACTTGGGACTTCATGTCGTTCGCTCCACCTAGCATCCACATTGCACGCTCCCAAAGGGTGAATCCTTTTTTCCATTGGCGGATGCAGCGGCGTAGTCGCTGAACGCCTGGGTGGGTCTCGTCCATGGCTTGGGATAGAACGTTCAGGCCACCTTCGTTACGGCCGGATAGAAGTAGAGCGGTCGCGAAGTTGACTTTGTATTCAGTCGGCACCTCTGGTCGAACCCAAACGCATCCTTGCTTGAAGACGATCTCGCGATACAGGCTGACGGCTGCTTCATACTGACCGAGCCGCAATAGGCATACCCCTTTCGCATTCTTCGATTCTAAGTCCTTCCCGGCTGCTTGAAGTAAGTTCAATGCTTGGCCGTAATGCTGTTGCCGTATCAACTGCTTTGCCCGCGCTAAAACCGTGTCAGGCGTATGGGAGTCCGCCAATTTGGCGGTAGGAGAAATTTTACGATTCATAGAAAACCCTTCGCGATCCGCGCATGTTTCACCAGGGAAGTGAAACCGGCGGATCGCCCTTAAACAATGGCCAGAAAACGAATCACGATTGCCGACAAGCTCGGCGTTCGTTTAAATCTGCCAGCGGGTTTTTAGAGATCGTAGAGACACAACGTGGCATCGGTTGTGTCCTGAAGAAAAAATAGAATCGACGACCGCAACGGAGTCGTCACAGCCAGGCATTTCACAGACAGACAGCGGAACACGAAGCGGTTCGAAGCGAAGTGTGCCTGATGATTCAGAGCGAGATCGGACGGCCGACTCGGAGAAGAAGAGGGTCACGTTCCCGAAAGAGCTTGAACCAGATTCTTTCCAAGTAGAGTTAGAAAGACGATTCGACTTGGAGAGGGAGTCGATAACAGGGAACGAGGCTGCGACGAAGCTTGCCAAGACAGCAAGCATCATGCCCCAAAGGATAAACCGCCGTAGACGATTCATCAGACTCTTTCCCCGTAAAACGTAGCGAATAGCTGTCGGTAGATACACTTATTTGAGAATACGTCTGGCTTCCATTGCCGTCAAGATGAAGCCAACTGGTCGATTCCTGCACTGCTGGGGCCGCTTTCGAAGCGCATACCGCAGAGGCAGATTCAAATAGTTTAAAATCAGTCCTTGCTAAAAACAGACAGGTCTGTATGATTGGGGCATGAGCAAAACCGAAAGAAAATCGAGTGCCCGACAACGGCTTTTAAGTACGGCAGAGAAGTTGTTTTATTCCGAAGGCGTGCGTGCCGTGGGTGTCGACCGGATTATTGCCGAGGCGGATGTTGCCAAGACGACGCTATACAGCCATTTTCCTTCCAAAGACGATCTGATCCTTGCTGCGTTGGAAAAACGAGAAACGGACGTCGACGAGATGTTCGAGAAGTCTATTCAGCGGTCCGTCCAAAAAGGAGGAACCCGACTGGAAGGCTTTTTTGCCGCCTTAAAAAAGTGGTTTCAGCAGTCTGGTTTCCGGGGCTGCTCCTTCATCAATGCTGCGGTTGAATTAGCGGATCGAAGTCATCAAGCTTCGCAATTTGCATCGGCTCACAAGCAGCGGTTTCATGCAAAGATTCATGAGATCATCGAGCAGGACTACAACGCCACAGCGGCCAAAGCGATTGCCCCCGCCATTTCGTTGTTAGTGGAAGGAGCGATTGTTACCGCGGTGCTCGAAGGTTCGGCCAAATCCGCCGACACTGCCAAGGCTGCCGCCATGCAAATGATTGATGCGGTAGAGGGCTAAGAAAGCAAAGGGTAGGGGCATGCTCCTATCCCTTTTTTTAAGACCAACACGACAGACCTGTCTGTTTGGTTGGTCGGCCATGAGTTTGTCAATAAATCATTTCAACGGAAAGGGAAATAGAAATGAAAGTACCAGCGCTGTTCGCCATCATGGCAGCCATGTTTCTAGGGGCGTTGTTAAACGGCGTAAGCCAAGCTCAAGAGGTCGATCATTCGGCTCAAGTTAAATACCGTACGGTCGAAGTCGACGGTCTTGATATTTTCTATCGAGAAGCAGGCCCGCAAGACGCTCCCACGATCTTGCTGCTGCATGGCTTTCCGACGTCTTCCCACATGTTTCGCAACTTAATTCCCAAGCTCGCGGACAAGTACCATGTGGTCGCGCCCGATTACCCTGGGTTCGGCAACAGCTCGGCACCAGCGGTCGAAGCGTTTGAATACACCTTCGATCACCTGGCAGAAGTCGTCGAGAAGTTCACCGAAAAGGTTGGCGCTAAGCGTTACTCGCTTTACGTGATGGATTATGGAGCACCGATTGGATTTCGCTTGGCCGTCAAGCATCCTGAACGCGTCGACGCATTGATCGTCCAGAATGGCAATGCGTACGAAGAAGGCATCGACAACGAATTTTGGAAGCCAATCAAAACCTACTGGGCAGAGCGAACGCCAGAGCATGCGGATGCTTTGCGAGACTTCCTGACACTTGATGCCACCAAGTGGCAATTCACTCACGGTGTCCGCGATGCTGAAGCGATCAGCCCCGATAACTGGGGCCACGTGCAGCCACTGTTGGATCGGCCTGGGAACCAGGAAATTCAGTTGGCTTTGTTCTACAGCTACGGAAGCAACCCGCCGCTCTATCCAGAATGGCAGAAGTACCTTCGCGAGCATCAGCCTCCAACGCTCATCGCATGGGGCAAGAACGATCAGATCTTTCCGCCGGCTGGGGCCTATCCCTACAAGCGGGATTTGAAGAACGTCGAATTTCATCTTCTCGATACGGGCCACTTTGTATTGGAAGAAGAAGGAGCTCAGGTCGCCCATCTGATCCGCGAGTTCCTCGGCAAACAGGGGAAACGTTGATCCTTCGTATTTCTCCGTCGCATCATGCTTGCCCGCAGATCGCAAGTGTTTCTATTTAAAATTGTTAACGAAAAGAAAGTAAGCCATGTCTGCAATTCGACCACCCTTCAATCGAGAAACAGCACTCGCCAAAGTTCGTGCGGCTGAAGATGCTTGGAACAGTCGCGATCCACAAAGGGTCTCGTTGGCGTACACCATTGATTCGCAGTGGAGAAACCGAAGTCAATTCGTTCAAGGGAGAAACGAGATCCAAGAGTTCTTGGCTCATAAGTGGGAAAAAGAACTCGACTATCGTCTGACGAAATCACTATGGAGCTTTACCGATAACTGCATCGCAGTCCGCTTTCAGTACGAGTACCACAATGCTGAAGGAGAGTGGTTCCGTGCGTATGGCAACGAGCTTTGGGAGTTTGACGAGGAAGGGGCGATGCGTCGCCGCGAGGCCAGCATCAACGATGTTCGTATCCTGGAATCAGAACGTCGCTTCCATTGGCCGGCGCCTGGGCCGCGGCCGGAAGAAGATCTCGGGATTCCTGACGTCCGTTAATTGTCATCCGTCCACATGGCGGTACACAAAGGGCTGCCGCTTGATACGACCAAAGACCGGCTGGTCTTACGGCGTAAGCCATGAAAAGGATTGGCAAATCGGGCGAAGTGGGGATATACTACCAGCGTACGCACTGAACATTCCCACCTCGCCAATTCATGAAACGGGCGTATGCCACTATACCAGTCCTTTCTCTCCATTTCTTTGCTGCTTGCTGTCTGGTGTGCTTCTGCAGGGGCAGTCTTTGCTGCGGAGCCGATCGATTTTAATCGAGACATACGGCCGATTTTCGCGTCGAAATGCTTTGCATGTCACGGCCCTGACGAGTCGCATCGAGAAGCCGATCTGCGACTGGACGAGCGAGACGCGGCAATCGACTACGGTGCCCTTGTGCCAGGGTCGGCTGAGGAAAGTTTGCTGTGGGAGCGGATCATTTCTACCGATCCCGAATTGCAAATGCCTCCTCCCCATACGAACGATACCCTGACTGCCGAGCAGAAAGAGCTTTTCCATCGCTGGATCAAGGAAGGGGCTCGTTACGCAAAGCATTGGGCTTTCGTCCCACCCGCAATGCCGACGCTGCCTCAAGTGTCCCAGCAAGACTGGACGCACGGGCCAATCGATCATTTCGTTTTAGCCAAGCTCGAAGCGTCCGAGCGGAAGCCAGCCATGGCGGCAGATCGCTATGCGTTGGTTCGCCGCGTGTATCTCGATTTGATCGGTTTGCCACCTACGCCACAACAGGCCGACGCATTTGTCAACGACCAAGATCCTCTCGCCTACGAAAAGCTGGTCGATCAATTGCTCGCTTCGCAGCACTACGGCGAACGGTGGGCCAGGGAGTGGTTAGACCTCGCTCGCTACTCCGATACCAATGGCTATGAAAAAGATCGAGAACGTTCCATCTGGCCCTATCGCGATTGGGTTATCCGTGCCATCAACGAAGATATGCCGTTCGATCAATTCACGATCGAGCAGCTTGCCGGCGATATGCTGCCAGATCCAACGCAAAGCCAACTCGTCGCGACCGGGTTTCATCGCAACACCATGTTGAACGAAGAAGGCGGGATCGATCCACTCGAATATCGACACTATGCGATGGTCGATCGAGTGGCTACCACCGGAACGGTTTGGCTCGGGCTGACGATCGGCTGTGCCCAGTGCCATACGCACAAGTACGATCCCATCACGCATACCGACTACTACTCGTTCATGGCACTACTGAACAATGCCGATGAACCGGGGCTGCTGTTAAAGTCGCCTGAGGTTGTTAAGCGACGGGAAGAGGTTCTCGCTCAGATCGAAAAACTGGAAGCGGAACTCCCCAGTCAGTTCCCCGCAATCGATGGAGAAGGGGAGGAGTCCGATCGCCGACAAACCCATCTTCAGGCCCAGCAAGAAGCATGGCGAAAGGAGGCCCAGCGGCAATCAGCCCCTTGGCAAACGCTGCGAGCAATCAAGTTGGAAAGCAATTTGCCGAAGCTGGAAACACTAAAAGATGGTTCGATTTTCTCCAGTGGCGATATCACCAAGCGGGACGTATTCACGCTTAGCTTTTCAATCGATGAGAAGCAGTTGCCACTAACGGCACTTCGCCTGGAAGTGATACCGGATGAACGATTGCCGGCCGGAGGGCCAGGGCGAGCCTATTACGAAGGGCGGCAAGGAGACTTTTTCCTGAGTGAACTTTCGGCCAAGTTCGATGGCCAGCCGATAACGCTTGACAATGCCTCTCATAGCATCGGAGGTGCCAATTCAGATGCATCGAGTGTCCTGGATGGGAATGGCTCGAGCGGTTGGGGGAACGCTGGACAGGATGGGAAGTCGAATCAACTGATCGTGAATCTAACCAATCCAATCACCAAGCCTGGGACTCTGCAGGTAGAGCTTCTCTTTGAACGTCACTTCGCTGCCAGTCTGGGGCGTTTCCGCATGTCGGCTGCCTCGGCAGATAAAAAGCTGACGGCTAATGCGTTTCCGGTCGAAATCGAACAACTGCTAACGCTGGATGCTGCGGCACTTACCGAGGAACAACAAGCCCAGCTAGAGCGATACTACTTGAGCATTGCCCCTGAATTGGCTGAGGCCCGCAAGCCGATCGATAAGCTGCGATCTCAGCTGCCGAGCTTTCCCTCGACAATGGTCATGCAGGAGCGTCCCGACGACAATCCCCGCGCGACCCATCTGCATCATCGAGGGGAATATCTTAGCCCGAAACAGAAAGTCCCCCCACGCGTCCCTGAGTTTCTCGCCAGCGAAAAGTTGCCGGAGGCCAGAAACCGTTTGGAGCTGGCTCAATGGCTGGTGCATGAAGAGAATCCGCTCACGGCGCGAGTCGTTGCCAACCGAGCCTGGCAGGCCTTCTTCGGTCGTGGTTTGGTCGAAAGTAGCGGCGACTTCGGTACTCAGTCGGCCCCGCCAAGCCATCCCGGATTGCTCGATTATCTCGCGTGTTCGTTGATGGAAAACGACTGGTCCATGAAATCGCTTCATCGCGAGATCGTTCTCAGTGCGACCTATCAGCAAGATTCGCAGCAAGGGGAAGGTGATCCACAAAACCGATGGTTGGCCAGGGGGCCGCGGCTACGTGTCGATGCGGAAATGGTGCGAGACATTGTGCTCTCGGCCAGTGGAAAGCTCTCCGACAAGATGTATGGTCATGGGGTCTTCCCCCCTCAGCCGCAAAGTGTGACGGCACTCGCCTACGGCAATTTCAAATGGACGCCGTCCCGAGGAGAAGATCGCTTCCGCCGATCGATTTATACGTTCAGTAAGCGAACGGCACCGTTCGCTGCGTTTACCGTATTCGATGCTCCTAGCGGCGAAGTCTGTACCGCCAAGCGAGACCGCAGCAATACGCCGCTGCAAGCGTTGACACTTTTGAACGACGGGATGTACATCGAACTTGCTCAGGCAATGGCTGCCGCGGCAAAAGACGAAGCTGATAGTGACGAAGCAATTGCGGAGAATCTCTTCCGGCGATTGCTCACTCGGCCACCGGAATCGGAAGAGCTGAAAGCGATCCTGCAGTTTCACGCCAGTCAGCATACGCGTCTTCGTGACGGAGAGCTCGACGTGAAGGCGATCGGCGGCGCCAAGTCGGTCGATCCCAACGACGCCGCTTGGGTTATGGTGGCTCGTGCTTTGATGAACTTGGACGAAGCAATAACGAAACCTTAAGTAAGAACCAGCCCCCTATGAATTGGTTGCACACCCAAACTCGCCGGCACTTCTTTCGTAACTGCGGTGTCGGACTCGGTAAGATTGCTTTGGCTTCGCTATTGGCTGAGTCCGGCTTGGGCACGCGCGAAGCCCAGGCCGACACGGCAAGTCCGTTCGCTCCCAAGCCGACGCATTTCCCCGGAAAAGCGAAACGGGTCATCTACTTGTTTATGGCCGGCGCTCCGAGTCAATTGGAATTGTTCGATCACAAGCCGAAACTGGCCGAGATGGAAGGCAAACCAATTCCTCCTTCGGTCATTGCTGGACAGCGATACGCGTTTATTCAACCCGATGCGGCCGTGTTGGGGCCACGCTTTAAGTTTGCCAGACATGGCCAGAGTGGGGCGGAAATCTCGGAGATGTTGCCCCACTTGTCGAAAGTGGTAGACGATATCTCCATCTTGCGATCCGTCCACACCGACCACTTCAATCATTCGCCGGCGCAACTGTTCTGCAATACCGGGAACGGTGTGCCTGGTCGGCCAAGTATGGGGTCGTGGCTTAGCTATGGTCTTGGTAGCGAAGCCAACGACTTGCCGTCGTTTGTCGTGCTGAAAAGTGGGGGCAGTCTCAGCGGCGGTGCCGCGATGTGGAACGCAGGCTTTTTGCCGTCCGTCCATCAAGGCGTCCCCTTCCGCGGACAAGGCGATCCAATCCTGCATGTTTCCAACCCGCCTGGCTATGACGTGAAAGCCCAACGCGATTCGATAGATTTGATTCGTCAGCTCAACCAGCGTCAGCTGGGGGATGTTGGCGATCCTGAAATTCAGACGCGGATGGATGCCTACGAAATGGCCTTCCGGATGCAAGCTCGCGCGCCGGAGTTGATGGACTTCTCGCAAGAGTCGCAGGAGACCATGCAGCTTTACGGTGCCGATCCCAGCGATACCAAGAAGACGTTTGCGAATAACTGTTTGCTGGCTCGTCGATTGGCCGAACGCGGTGTCCGCTTCGTTCAAGTCTATCACGCCGGATGGGACCACCACAGCAATGTCGAAGGAGGTGTTCGTTCGCAGTGTCTGCAAACCGATCAAGCTTGTGCCGCGCTGGTAGAAGACCTGCGTCGCCGTGGGATGCTGGACGATACATTGATCGTCTGGGGAGGCGAGTTTGGTCGCACACCCATGGTGGAAGCAAGTGCCGCTTTGGGACGCAGCCAAGGACGCGACCATCATCCGCAAGCGTTCACCATGTGGTTTGCTGGGGGTGGTATGAAGGCCGGATTTAGTCTCGGTCAAACGGATGAGCTCGGCTTTAATGTCGTCGAGGACAAAGTCCACGTGCATGACGTCCAAGCGACGATTCTCAAGTGCCTGGGGATCGATCATGCCAAGTTGACATTCCGGCACCGCGGCTTGAATTTCAAGCTGACCGGCGTCGAAGAGCATCATCCCATCGATGCGTTGCTGGCTTAGCATGCCGCTGCAATAAGATCTTGTTCACTCTTAACGCAAAACGGTGACGCCGCGCATAAGCTCTGCTAGACTGAAAGCCGCTTGGGTCAGCACCCCCACTGAAAAGCCTTTCTGTCTAGGAATGATTGGATGGACTTTGCTACGTACTTTGCCTGGTTCGTGATCGCGGTTTTGTTTTTTGTGATTGTCGCGGCGATTGTGGCCCTGGGTTCTTTGCCAGGGAATATCGCCAAGCAGCGAAATCATCCGCATGCCACCGCGATCAATGCGGCCAGCTGGATTGGTTTGGCGCTCGGCGGCATTACCTGGCCGCTGGCGTTTATCTGGGCGTTTATTCCTTTCGGAGCTTCGCCAGGCTCGGCCGAATCGGACGTGGAGCGGCTTCGCGAACAAGTCGCCCAGTTGCAAGCGGAACTCGCAACCGTCAAAAAGTCGGCCAACTAAGCCCTTCTCTCAGGCAAGCAAACCATGATCGCTTTGTTCATCATTTTGTACGTGACCGGCATTTGGCTCTTCTACATTCAATTGAAGGTGAAGCCAACGCCAATCAACTTGGCCGTTTGTGCGGTGATTGGTGTTATCGCCGTCGGAGGAATTGTCATCTTTTGGCAGTTCTCTGCGCCTACCTCCAGCCAGTTAGTGGTAACGCGGCATACGATCCAAATCGTTCCTCAAGTCAAAGGGCCAATCACGAAGATTAAAGCCCAGCCCAACGTGCCGCTGACGAAGGGGAAAGATGTTCTATTTGAAATTCAAACAGAGCCTTACCAGTTCGCTGTCAATCAAAGTACCGCTGCGTTGTCCGCAGCAGAGAAGTCGGTCGAGCAGCTGCAATCTGGTTTGAAAGTGGCCGATGCTTCCATTCAAGAAGCCACGGCCAGCCTAGAGGCTGCCAAAGCCGATCTCGCCGCAAAAGAAGACGCCAACCAGCGTTCCGCGGGGGCCGTCAGTGCATTAGAGATTACCCAGCTCAAAGCGAAAGTCGCCGCCGCCGAAGCCAGCGTACAAAAAGCTGGCGCCGCACGAGAAGAGGCTGGCTTTGCCTTGGAAACGGCCAAGCAGCAAGTCGATGTCGCTCAAGCTCAACTCGATACGGCAACATTTGATCTGCAGCAGTGCGTCGTCTATGCCCCAGCGGATGGCTTTGTTACCAATTGGCAGGTACGCGAAGGGACGATGGCTGTTCCCTTTCCGTTCGCCCCAATGGGAACGTTCGTCGATACGACCGACGTCGATGTCGTTGGGATCTTCAGTCAGAACATTATCAAGAATGTGGCCCCCGGCGACCGTGTCGAGATTGCCTTAAAGAACCATCCCGGAGAAGTGTTCGCAGGCACCGTCGATTCGGTTCTTCAGGCCAGCGGAGAAGGGCAGTTCGTCACTTCCGGTCAATTGGCAAGTGCCGCTTCGGTGAAGTCGAACGGCAAGTTTGCCGTGAAGATCAAGCTGGATGATGCCGAAGTGGCTCAGTCTTTGCCGATGGGAACCGCCGGGATGGCAACCATCTATACCGAGAGCGGCAAGCCGTTTCAGATCATTAGCACCGTCACCGTGCGAATTAAAGCCTGGATGTATTACCTGATACCGATGTAACCCGGCAACAATGCGCAAGTAGCATGAAACTCCGATGAAGTGCCGCACCGCTCTGGCGATCTTTCCGCACTTTTATTGCACCCCGGAAAAAACGCCACCTATAATTTGGGGTGAATCACCACCAGAGGGGCACTACTACCGAGAAAGCCAATAGGGGGGCGTCCAGTGCGTTTCTTGACTTCGACGTTGCAAAAAATAAACATCGCGGCGGTCGGTCGCATGGTTTTGGCTGGCGGAATGCTTTTCGTTCTCGCCACCACCGCATCTGCTCAGCAGGCGGAGACCAAGCTCGATCCACCTGGCGAAGAGCTCAAAACTTTCTTTCAGCAGTTTGAAGCGGCATTCAACAAACACGATGCCGCCGCCATCGCCCAGCTTTGGCAAGAGTCTGGCGTCCACCGTCAATCATCGGTCGATGCGACGCTGGAAGGTCGCGACGCCATCTTGAAGGCTTACCAACAGCTGTTCAAAGCAGATCCCGAAATTCAGTTGTCGTTAACGCTGAATTCCTTTCGCGTCGTTTCGCCGCCGGTGGTTAGCGTGAAGTGCTCGACCCAAGTGGTGCATACTGACAAATCGGTTTCGTACTCGCGGTTGTCGGCCCTACTCTTTAAGCAGGGCAATCAATGGTTGGTCAGCGAAGTGGACGAAATGGATGTTCCCGTTTCGGTCACAACGCCTGGCAGCATGCTTCACGAATTGGCCTGGCTGGTCGGAACGTGGTCGGACGCAACCGACAAGTTGCAAGTCACCAATCACGTTTTCTGGGGACCTGGCGGGAACTATCTTGTCCGCGACTATCAGATTGCAACCAAGCAAGGGCTCGGCCACTGGGGCATGCAGATCATTTGCTGGGATAACGAAAAGAAAGAAATCCGCTGCTGGCAGTTTGAAGCAGACGGAAGTTTTGGGGAAGGAACCTACCAACCTGCAGACTCAGGCAGTTGGCGTTGTCCGATGGTGGTGAAGCTGCCCGATGGTCGGCGTGCTTCGTTCACACAGGTAATTCGTCCAGTTTCCGAGAACGAAATTTCGTTGAGCCTCGTCGACATGGAAGTGGACGGCCAGGCATTGCCTGGAAGTGGCCCCGACAAACTCGTTCGTCAAAGCAACTAGGATTCCCCAGACACGCACAAAACAGCAGAAGGTAATTCCATGACTCGGAAACTCATGACTTGGTGTTGGGCAGTCCTCGCGGCGGCCATGTTCCCCCTGACCACATACGCCGTTGGCTTCCACGGCGGAGGCGGTTTTCATGGTGGCGGTATGGGCGGTCTCGGAGGCGGCTTCCATGGCGGCGGTGTGATGGGTGGCGGTGGCTTTCACCCAGGCGGACCTGGCGGTGCTGGACTCTCCGGTAACTTTGGCGGTGGCGGTTTGGGAGCCGGCGGCTTTCATGGTGGCAACGTCGGTGGTATGCATCTTCCGTCGGGTGTTCATTTGCCGGCCGGTCAATTGAACTTGCCAACGAGCGGTGTCGCTGGCCGATTCCCTGGAACGCTTAATCCCACTTCGCTTCACGCCGGAGATGGCTTGGCTGGTATCGGCGAAAGCCATGCCGGTTTCCCTTCGTTTACGACTCACTTGCCCAACGGTGGACGTCCATCCGGCGGCGAGCTGCAAAGCTTTCTCGGCCTGCAAGGGGGGCCGAAAGCGGATGGCATGCTTCATTCCGCGTTCCCTCCGGACGCGTCCGACAAGCTTCAAAATAAGCTGAACAACATTGTTGGGCCTGGCAGTGCGGGGGCCAACAAGCTGAGCAGCTGGCTTGATAACAATCCTGATCGTGCGACGAAGCTCGAGCAGTGGGCCGATAAAGCAAAGGGATCTGGCTTCCCAGGTGGCGACGCATGGAGCAAGAACCATCCCAACGCCGATCAGAAAATTCAGCAATGGCTCGGTGGCAACGGCCCTAAGCCTGGCAGCGATTTCTGGAACAAGGATCATTCGAATATTGGCAATAAGATTCAGAACTTCACCAACAACGGAAACATTGGCAATAAGATCCAGAATATCCACGACAATAACAACATTCACATCGGCAACAATAACATCAACATTGGTGGCGATTGGTGGAGCAAAGATCATCCTCATATCTCGCAGAACATCGAAAATCACTTCAACTGGAATCGGCCTGGCAGTGATTGGTGGAGCCACAACCATCCGAACCTCGGACCGTGGTATTACCAACACGATTGGCATCATCACGACTGGTGGTATTGGTGGGGAGGCGTTACCTGGGGACGCATGACGGCATGGTTCCCCGCATGGGGCTGGGGCACTCCGGTCTATTACGACTACGGCTCCGGGGGCAACGTCGTTTACGAAGACAACTCGGTCTACGTCAACGGACAAGATGTCGGCACGCAGCAAGAGTATGCTCAGTCTGCGATGGACCTGGCGACCGTCCAGCCATCCGACACGCAGTCCGACTCTTCCGATACCGACAGTTCGCAGTCTGATAGCCAGGACGAGCAGTTCCTGCCGCTGGGAACGTTTGCCATTTCGACCAGCGAGCAAGATCCTTCCCCGACTCGCGTCATTCAGTTGGCGGTCGATCGAAATGGGATCATTAGTGGTTCGTATCTGAATAACTCGACCAACAAGACGTACCTCGTGCAAGGGAAAGTCGACAAGAAGACGCAGCGTTGTGCGTTCACCGTCGGCGATAACTCGTCGACCGTCTTCGAGACCGGTATCTATAACTTGACCAAGGATGAAGTTCCCGTGCTAGTTCACTTCGGTACACAAAGCACCGAGCACTACCTCTTCATTCGCATGGATCCACCCAAGGATGCTGACAAGAGCGACAGCTCCGACGCAAACGGTGACGCGAACAGTTCCAAGCCAGAAGGCTTGCCGTTCTAGTCGTTACGCTTGTAAATGAAACGGCTGAGACGCCCACGTATTGCGTGGGCGTTTTCGTTTCGAACGCGCCAAGAAAAATTTTGGAATTAAGGATCCGTTTCAGTAAACTGAAGGCATCCCGCACTTCTCATCCCATCTTATCTGCGAGGGCCAGCCGCGATGTCTGAAGCTGAAACCACTATCTTTCTTACCCCTGGCGAAGATCCCGCTATGGAGAAAGCGGCCGAAAAGGCTCGCCAGACGTTCAAGTACTTCTGGCGAGAGATGGCCTGGGAGCGTCGCCGCATCATCCCGGGGCTGGAACTTGCGGTCGTCAAAGCGACGTTTCGCGATCCGCCGGAGATGCAGTCGAACGATCCCAATGCAATGGAGGCGGAACAAATGTGGCTGGTCGATGTCGACTTCGATGGTCGGCAGCTGACCGGCACACTGATCAACTCGCCCCATTCGCTTCGTTCGGTGAAGGAAGGAGACATCGTCCAAGTTTCCGGCAAGCAGATCTACGACTGGATGTATGTCGTGTTTGGCAAAGTCTACGGCGGTTTCACCGTCGACTTGATTCGGCAACAAATGGGCAGCAGCGAGCGTCGCCAGCACGATGCTGCGTGGGGCTTCGACTTCGGGCAAGTCGGAATCGTCAACTTGGTTCCACCAGAAAACATCGGCGAAGAACCCAAGAAGCAAGGATTCTTCGGCAAACTGTTTGGCAGCGCGAAAGAAGAACCGCAAGACTACAAAAAAGTAGCCGCTACCGAGCACCCCATGTCAGTCAACATGCGTCCGTCGTTCGAGGAGGCGTTGGCCGGCAATCCTGAGATGCTGAACCAACCAGACGACAACGGCTTCACGTTCTTACACCAGTTGGCCCTCGCTGGCTCGCTTGACGGCGTCGAGGTTTGTCTCGCCCATGGAGCCGATCCCAAGCGACCAGCCAGCAACGGCATGACCCCCTATATGCTCGCGAAGTCGCTTGGTTGGCGAAAAGTAATGGCGAAGCTCGAAGAAGCAGGCGGGGCTTAATTCACCACGCAGCAACTACCACGCCTTCGACCAACTAGCAGCCATCGTCCAGTCGGTTTCTGCAAAGTGGTTAGCTTATTTTGCGAGACCGTGGGCGTCTGCCCATGCTATCGTGCGTATTGTTGCGCGGAAGGTGTTCGTGCACGCAGGAAATATGGTAGCGTTCCAAAGATAACGCTAAAATCTCAAGCTCCTCGTCATCTCTCCCCATTTCCAGTCGGCCAGGTAATGATGCTGAAGCAGTTTCCTTTCATTCTTTGTCTCCTCGTGCTCCTCGGTTCGAGCGGCTGCGATGTTTCTCCTTCGGGCGATTACCTCGTCGAGCGTGGTGCTGTTTATTACGAGCAGAATGACTATGCCGCAGCGATTGGTGAGCTGCAGAAGTCGCTTGATAAGCCTCGGTCGAACTTTACTGAGAGTGAAGTGCTGACGTTAATTGGCAACTGCTACGTCGAGCTGGGCGAGTACGAAGAAGCGATCCGCTTTCACAACAAAGCGATCAAAGCCGATCCGAAGTACCACAAAGCGTACGTCAACAAAGGAATCGTATGCCGGATTCAAGGCGACTTCGACGAAGCGGAGAAGCTGTACAGCAAAGCCCTCGAGCTGGAACCGGAATATGCCGAGCTGCACGTCAGTCTCGGGGCACTCTACATTCACCAAGAGCAATACGACAAAGCGGTTGCCCATCTGGAGAAAGGGGTGGAACTGGACGATACGTTAGCGGTTGGTCACTCTAATTTGGCATTGGCCTACGCCACCGTTGGGCGTTTTGCCGACGCGAAAAAGCAACTCAAGAAAGCGATCCTGCAAGGGTACGATCACCCGGAAGATATTCAAATGCGAATCGAAGCGTTCCAATCGATTGCGAAGCAGGAAGAGGAATCATCCGGCGCGGAAGTTGAAACGTCCGACGCCGACGACGCCTCTCAGGTATTGCCCCAATAGTCAGGCTCGTCCAAGCACAAGTCAGCCACTCCAGCCGCAACGGCAGGGAAGGGACCGAACGTCGCTCCATGATCGTGCTGACTTGGCCCGGGGCTGTAAAGCAGAAAGTCATCGGCTCGACGCGGCACAATCAGCATTGGCTGGTAGATGAAATCGTCCTGCGTGAAGGGATCGAGTGGAACCGTTTCCAGCACGCCTGGCACCAATTGTTCCAGCGTTTCCGGATAGCTCTCGGTCATTCCCTGATAGACGCGAATGGCTAAATCGACCATCAGCAATCGCATCACGCAGATGTGTCGGTTTTCGCACAAGTCGTTCATTTCGACGCGCTCGTCGTCCGACATATTCTGGGCATCTTCGATCATCGCTTCGTAGTCGGCGATTTCCTCTGCTGACATCTTCGCTTTGTCTTCGTCCGAAAGTTCGGCTTCGGACCAATCGGTCGGTTCCTCCTCGTAGTCGACGGCAATTTCCCATTCGCGATCGCGCTGCACGACCACTTCCCACGAATCACGCTGGGCATCCAGCGTTAAAACCGCAGCCAACAATCGCGAGCAAAACGTCGCTTCGTACGCCGTGCGCCAACGACGGATGACATCAATTCCTTGCAGCGTGATCATCCAACTGGTCATGTGATCTACCTTCAGACCGCCCCGGCTGGTGGCATTGCTCAGCTGCAGCAGATCGAGACCCACCTGGGCGGCATCTTCATAACGTTTCTCGAAACCAGCCAAGATCCCTTCAGCGCGAAACAGCCTACCTAGATCGCGAAGGTAGACGATGTTGTTACTGTTGTTGGCAAAGAAGTCACGCTCGTTCACCAGCGGAACGCAGCACTCCGGCCCCAAGTGTGTGCGTGCATTTACTAAAACATCACGATTTCGCTCGACCAGTTCGCGTAAGCCTTGCACGTCGGCCTGCACGACAAGGTCGTCATACGTTGCATCAATCGTTACCTGGGCTGCCGCAGCGGTCAGGCGTTGGTAGGGCGTATCTGGCTTCGTCATCGATTCTTTACCACGACTTCACGGTTTTTCGATACCGAACTTTCCCGCTTTCAATATATCGAAGTTATTCATCACGCCTTCATCGGTTGCCAACATTTCCTCTGGAAACTTGTCGGCTTATTGTCTTTTCTGACACACCCATAGATGAAGGATCACCTGGATGAAATTGCTTTCGGTGAGTGGTGCGATTCTCGCATCGCTGATGTTGGCGGGCACAGCGTTCGCTGGCCCATTGGATTTTCTGTTCGGCACGCCTGCTCTGGAAGAAGCCTGGCGATACACGGCTGCCGGCGGGGAAGGGGCCTCGGAAATCGCGGCGTTCGACGCGTCAACGCAGAAGGTTTTCGTGACGAACGCAGTCGATGGAACGGTCGACGTTTTGGATGCGAGCACCGGTTCTCTGCTGGAACAAATTGAAGCTGGCGACGTCAACAGCGTGGCTTGCTATGAAGGACTTGTGGCGATTGCTATCGCCGCGGAAGAAACGGGCGTCCGTGGCAAAGTGATGTTGGTCGACGCCAACAACTATTCGATCCTGGCCGAGCCAGAAGCAGGTTTCCTGCCGGACATGGTTACCTTCACTCCCAACGGACGCTACGTATTGGTAGCCAACGAAGGCGAACCCAACGACGACTACGATGTCGACCCTGTCGGTTCAATTTCGATCATCGACGTTCGGAAGCCTGGTAATCCCAAAGTGTTTGAAGCAGGCTTTGAATCGTTCAACGGGGACGAAGCCGCATTGAAGGCTGCCGGCGTGCGAATCTTTGGCCCAGGCGCATCAGTTGCTCAAGACTTGGAACCAGAATACATCGCCGTTTCGGCCGATTCACGTACGGCCTACGTCTCGTGCCAGGAAAACAACGCCGTCGCAGTGGTAAGCATTTCTGCGAAGAAGGTGCTGTCCGTCAATCCACTCGGTTACAAAGATCATACGCTGGCAGAAAATGCGATGGATGCTTCCAATCGCGACGAAGGAATCAATATCCAAACCTGGCCGACGAAGGGAATGTATCAGCCAGACGCGATCTCTTCGACGCGGTTCCTGGGGTTCACGTTGATTGCGTCGGCCAACGAAGGAGATGCCCGCGACTACGACGGCTTCTCGGAAGAGGAACGTGTTAAAGACTTGGTTCTCGACGAAGAAGCTTTTCCAGATGCAGAGCTCCTGCAGGAAGATGAAAATTTGGGGCGTTTGAACTCGACGCTGGCAACCGGCGACCTCGATGGCGACGGCGATCACGACGAGATTTACAGCTACGGCGCTCGTTCGTTCTCTTTGTGGCTATTCACCCCGTTTGGCGAAACCATTCAAATTTACGACAGTGGCAACGACTTTGAAACAATCACTGCCGCACTGGTTCCTGATTACTTCAACTCGCAAGAAGGCGACATCGACGAATTCGATTCGCGTAGCGACGACAAAGGACCTGAGCCGGAAGCGATTGACGTCGGCAACGATCTCGGCAGTACGTGGGCGTTCATCGGCATGGAACGTGTCGGCGGCGTGATGCTGTACGATATCACCAATCCGATTCGTCCTGAGTTCGTCGAGTACTCGCGAAACTTGATCGACGCGGGACCGGAAGGAATCGACTACGTTTCGCGTGGCGACAGTCCATTCACCGAGCCGGCGATTGTTGTCTCGCATGAAATCAGCGGCACGACGACGATGTTCAGGATCAAGCGGACCGGCGGACTGCTGTCTGGTCTTTTGAACGACTAACGCGTGCCGTGTGGCAGACATTCGAAATAAAATCGGCCTGGGGGCAATCGCTATCCCAGGCCGATTTCTTTTATCGATTTGATGCCGCAGGATTAACCCTTGGCAGGTGCCGGTCGGCGTCGCTTTTGCTTGGCCTGTTGGCCGGAAGCTGGCTTGCTGCCCAAGCGATTCGGCTTCTTCTTATTGCCAAAGCGGCTGGCCGTGGCTGGCTTTTCACGCTTCGGAGGACGATCTTCGCCGCTGCGTTCGTCCGACTTGGCGTTGGTACCGAAACGACGTGGCTTCTTGCCTGGTTTGCTTCCGCCGGGCTTGCTGCCAAAGCGTCGCTTACCGCCACCACCGCCGCCACCACGTGGTCCGCGCCCACGACTATCGCGGCGACCGGAGTCTTCACGTGGAATCGGATCGGTTGTCTCGAAACCTTCCAGCGCCGGTTCGACAGGAATCGAAACGCGCGTCAGCTGTTCGATCTGCTTGAGCAGGCGGCGTTCGCCCCCGGCACAGAACGAAACGGCTACTCCTTCCGCCCCAGCACGCGCGGTGCGGCCGATGCGGTGGACGTACGTCTCCGGCGTTTCCGGCAGGTCGAAGTTGACCACGTGGGAAACATCGTTCACATCCAAACCACGGGCCGCGATGTCGGTCGCGACGAGAACCGGAGGACGCTTGCTCTTAAATTGAGCGAGCGTGCGGCTGCGAACGCTTTGGCTTTTGTTGCTGTGAATCGCGGCGGCACGCATGCCATCCTTTTCCAGCAATCGGACAATCTTGTCGCAGTCATACTTGGTGCGAACGAACACCAGCGTGCGGCTGCGTGGCGTGTCTTGCAGGTAACGCGACAGCAGCGCCGACTTTTGTCGCTTGTCGACAAAGTGGACCGACTGCTTGATCCGTTCGGCCGGGGCTGCCACCGCAGCAACTTGCACCGAGACTGGATTGGTCAGCCATTTTTCGGCCAACTGGCGAATCTCTGGAGGCATAGTCGCCGAGAACATCACCGTCTGGCGATCGTCAGGTACCGCGGCAACAATCTTCTTAAGCGCCGGCAGAAAGCCCATGTCGAGCATCTGGTCCGCTTCGTCGAAGCAGAGGATTTCCAGCTGCGAAAGATTGATGTGGCCCTGGTTCATCAGGTCGAGCAAACGGCCCGGCGTGGCGACCAACGTATCGACACCCCAGCGAAGATCGCGCACTTGAGGGTTCTGCGAAACGCCACCGAACACAACGGTATGCTTCAAAGGAGTCGCACCGCCGTACTTCTTCAGGCTCTCGCCGATTTGTGCGGCAAGTTCGCGCGTTGGGGCCAACACCAACGCTCGCAGCGGACGAGGTGGCCCTTGGAACTTGTTCGACATTCGCTTTCCCTTGACTCGTGGGGTGGGCTCACGAGGTGGCAGCGTTTCCAGCAAGCGATGCAGCATCGGCAACGCGAAAGCAGCCGTTTTGCCGGTGCCTGTTTGGGCGCAACCGATCAGGTCTTTCCCATTCAGGATCACGGGAATGGCTTCCGCTTGAATCGGCGAGGCCGTTTCGTACTTCAGTTTCGCCAAAGCACGCTGAAAAGGTTCGGCCAGTCCGATGTCAGTAAATTTCATACAGATCGTTTCTTTCGAAATTCGTCCGCAGACCATAGGTCTAGAGTCTCTCTCTGACCGAAAGCGCGAACTGTGAGCCCGTTCAAAGGGCTTTGCCAGGTTGTCGGCCAACGCTGCTTGCCTCACGTGGCAAGGAAATCTTCACGCGGATTGGTTCGTCGCGTGGGGTGGCCGTAAGGGGCAAGAATATCAGTCGCGGTCGAGAGAACGAGCAACCTGGGAAAAGCTGTTGAGAACGCCAAAAAGCGTGTGGCGTCTCGGTCCAGGTGACCGCTATTATCGAATCGATTGAACTTGAACGGCCGTCTCCAGCCGCTAAGTCTCACACCTTGTTCGGAACTATCATATCCCAACATGCCCGGCAAGGATAGGCGGGTTCCCGCGAGCGTTACCCCTGAATCCCACTTAAATAGGCCGCCGCGGTCCGATTATCCGGCCCCGCAAACACCTTTTCGGCGGTGCCAAACTCGATCATCTGACCCGCCCCGTCGCACACCCAAAAGACCGCCACGTCGTCCGCAATTCGACGTGCCTGGGCCAGGTTATGGGTCACAATCAGCACCGTATAACGCCGACGAAGGCCTTCGATCAGCTGTTCCACTTTGGCCGAGGCAATCGGGTCGAGCGCACTGCATGGCTCGTCCATCAAGAGCGTTTCTGGCTGCAAAGCCAATGCTCGTGCCAAGCAGAGCCGCTGTTGTTGGCCGCCGGAAAGCTGCAGGGCAGGGCGATCAAGCCGATCCTTGACTTCGTCCCACAAACCGACATCGGCTAAGACTTCCTCCATTATCCGGTCCAGCTCTGACTTGCGTCGCTCGCCATGTTCTCTCAGGGCTAGCTGAATGTTCTGTCGGACGGAAAGGGGGAACGGGTTCGGTTTTTGGAAGATCATTCCCACGCGACGCCGCAGCTGCGAAGGATCGACGTCCGCGCTGTAAATGTCCTGGTCGTCGATCATCACACGTCCGCTGACCGACGCGCCATCGATCCAGTCGGTCATACGGTTGAGTACCGCCAGGAAGCTGCTTTTGCCGCAGCCAGATGGCCCAACGATCGCGGTGACATGTCCTTGCGGAACCGCCAACGTCACGTCACGTACAGCGGTGATGTTTCGGTAATGTACGCTCAAAGCTTCGGTGCGAATCATCGTGAGGAAAGTCCTTTCCCATCTGGCGTGGCCAAACGGATCAAGCCGACGGCGGTCGCATTGATCACCAACAGCAAACCAACGAGCACCAGCGCGGTGGCGTAAGCCGCATAGTCTCCGCCTGGGACGTTCATCGCGACTTCGTACACATGCACGCTCAGCGAACGGCCTGAGTCCATCACCGACGTCGGCATCCGCGTGACGGTTCCCGCGGTGAAGATCAACGCGGCCGTTTCAGCAAGCGCCCGGCCGATTCCTAAAACCACGCCTGCCGCCATGGCCGGCGCCGCCGCGGGAAGCAAGATCCGAAACAGGGTCGTCGAGCGACTTAAACCGACGGCGGCGGCCCCTAGTCGATATTCGTGCGGTACCGCTCGTAAGGCTTCTTCACTGACTCGCGTCACAATTGGCAGCAGCATGCAAGCAAGCGTTAGCCCACCACTTAAAATCGAATACTCCATTCCCAACAGCACGCAGAAAAATGCGTTGCCGAACAAGCCAAACACAATCGACGGCACCGCAGCCAGCGCGTCGAGACTGACTCGAATCCAACGCCCGGCCGTCGAGTTGGTGCGAGTATGTTCGACCAGCCAAATTGCCGCGGCCAACGAAAGCGGCACCGCGACGACGAATGCGACCCCCAAGATCGCCAGCGTCGAAACGATCAGCGGCGCGATGCCTCCTTGCTTGCCGGAGGCTTCGACTTCGCCGGTCAGAAATTCCCACGATAAATGCGACCAGCCCCGCCAGGCGATATCGATCAAAATCCAAGCCAACACCGCGACAATCAGCAGTGCGATGCCGCCAAGCAGAATGCCTGCGAGTTGTTCTTTGCTGCGCGCGTTAAGCATCGTGCCTCCTTCGCAGCCATTCCACGCCAAGCACAATGACGCCGACCGCAGCCATCAGCAGCAAACCACTGACGAACAGTACCGAACGATGATCGGCCGAAGCGTAGGCCATTTCACTGGCGATGTTCGCGGTGAGTGTGCGTACCGGACCCGTCAACGAAGTTGGCATTGCCACCACGTTGCCCGCCACCATCAATACGGCCATCGTTTCGCCTAATGCGCGTGCGGTGGCCAGCATCACGCCAGCCCCGATTCCGCGACGAGCCGATGGCATGGCGACACCTTTGGCAATCGCCCAGCGGCCAAGCCCTAGCGCGGCGGCTCCTTGAAGTTGTTCCGGCGGAACGGCGGCTAACGCAACTTCAGCCGTTAGGGCAACCGTGGGCAAAATCATCAACGCCAACACTGTTGTTGCTGTCAGAAGTCCCTGTCCGGTTCCGCCGAGCTGAGCCATGATCGGGACCAAAACGACCAACCCCCACAACCCATACACGACCGAAGGAATACCAGCGAGCAGTTGTACCAGGCGTCGATACCACGCGGAAAGCATCGCCGGGGCGTAAAACTGGCTGAAGATCGCCGACCCAATTCCCAGGGGCGCGGCGATCGCCACAGCCCCCGCCGTAGTCAGCAGCGTTGCGGTGAGCATCGGTAGAAAATTGAACCGGTCCGACGAAGGGTACCAACCATCGTCGGTAACAAAACGGGTGAGACCAATTCGAGATAACGCCGGCCATGCTTCCTGTAGCAAAAAGGTCAGCACCAACAAAACGACCGAGCCGGCAACAAACGCGGCGGCCGATGTCGTGAAGCTGAGCCACCGATCAGCGAGCGGACGGGACAAAATAATTCTCCCTGATCAGGTCGTGCACCTCTTCGGACTGAGCGAATTTCAGAAAATCAGCCGCCACAGGAGTCAGCTCGCCTTGGGTGATCAGCAGCAGCGGACGACTCATGGGGAACGAACCGGAGGCGACCGTTTCCGTAGTCGCTTCGATGCCCTCCAGCGGAAGCAGCTTGATCGGCACGCCTGCTTCGATGTTGGCTTCGGCCGTTCCGATCGAAACGTAACCGATCGATCCGCGGGCGCCGGCAACCGTTTTGATGCCTTGTTCGTTGTGCCCCACAATCACGTCAGGTTGAATGCTGGGATTTTCGATTTGGAAGTGGTTGAGAAACACTTCCAGTGTCGCACGTCCTTCCGCTTTATGCACGACTTGAATCGGAAGATTCTCGCCCCCCAGTTCCTGCCAGTTATTCACTTCATTGCGATAGATTTGAAGAATCTGTGCCTGCGTCAGTTCGCCGACACCGTTCTCGGCATGGACAATCATCCCCACGCCATCGCTGGCCAGCGCATGCGCGGTCAGGTCGTCTTCATCCGGTTTCAAGTTGCGGCTTGCCATCCCAATGCCAGCGATCCCTTGCCGTACGTCGGCAATGCCCTTGCCGGTGCCGCCGGTCTGAACATCGATTTGCACCCCAGGATGGGCCGCTTCGTACCGCTTGGCAATTTCAGAAACAAGCGGGGCCACAGTGCTGGAACCGGTGATTGTCAGTTTCTCGGTCGAAGAGGATCGCCCACATCCAATCGCAACGACAGCCGTCAACAGCACGACGCTAATTCGAGACATACGGCATCTCTCTTTCGGTGGGAATGGGGGCAGGGCTTCATAAAACCTTCATGGATGACATTCAAAAGCTTATAAGAATGTCGTGGCCGTATCAATGCCTTCGCCGTTGCGGAATACCGATTCATGGGCGAGCGTTCACAAAGGTGTTACGATGCGCTACGCGAGCACATCTCGCTGTTTGTTTCGTCTCGGAGAAAAGTCATGGCTGACTTGTTGAACCAACTGCTTGTCCATCAATACGAAGCCGCCCTAAGTACGCTGCGTCACTGCGTGACCGAGTGCCCCGAGGCGGCCTGGCAAAAACCAGTGGCGAACATGACGTTCGATCAAGTCGCGTTTCATACGTTGTTCTTCACCGACGTTTATCTTTGTTTGCACCCCGATCAACTCAAGCAGCAGCCGTATCATCAGCAGAACGAAACGCTGTTTCGCGACTACGAAGAGATGGAGCCTCGCGTTCAGATACAGCATTATGAAAAAGAAGCGATCCTCCATTATCTCGACTTTTGCCATGCCAAAGTGAACGAGACGTTGATCAACGAATCGGCCGACGATCTAGCTGCGGCGTGCCAGTTTCCGCGGAAGAGTTTTAGCCGAGCCGAACTTCACGTTTACAACGTGCGTCATATTCAGCACCACGCCGCGCAGCTGATATTGTGGCTTCGGCTAGATCATCAGATTGATACGCCCTGGTTCAGCAGCGGTTGGCGCGACTAGCGACGCCTTCATTTTTTATCCAAGGAACAAGCGATGACCGCACAAATCAACGATGTGTTTCAATACCAAGGAGACTCTTACTGCATCGCAGGCATCAGCGAAGGCGAACTGTTCGATCCATCGGTCTTGGAACTGAAGCCAGTCGGAACATGCTCTGCCTGTTGGCGAGGGTACTTGGCCGATTTCGGTGTCGTCGATCAGCACGTAGCACTGATCAATCTGCACACCCAACTGTGTAGCGATGACGAAGAGATGCGACCGATTCAGGGACCAGTGATCAATGGCATCTCGCCGAAGCCGAAAGACGACGAGGATGACTGGTTCAACAATCACTATCTGGACATCAACTTTCATCTCGAATACTCGGGCGGTCTTTTGATCGCCGACCGTTTCATTGAGGAACTGTACGTCCACATGGGTTTTCATCCCGCATGGAAATACGAAACGGTTCACGAGTTGATCTTCGCCAATGGTGTGCTGACCGCAGCTCATAATCGGAGCGAGCAGATGGCCGAGATTCGAGATCGCTTTTTGAGTGACGATTTGCCGACGCGTGAACCGACCTCGCGAGACATCCACAAGTTCGTGGAAGATGCATTCGACCGCAGCTATCCGATGGGGCGCTTTTAACGGCAGCCGGCCACCGAATGAGTGGCGGATTGGGGGGAAACGCCCGGCAGGAACGAGTTACGTTGGATGGCGTCTGAGCGATGCGCGCATTTTAACGAAGTATTGTCCAAGTGTCGAGAAAGTTTACGCGACCTCTGCGCGAGGTATGCCAGTTATCGAAGCCCAAATTGCGACTGAGAAGGCGCGATTTCAACGCAGCAAAGGGAACGCTTGGAAAGTCTGTTACAATACGAAGTGTGTCTGGTCGTACCGATTGTAGTGATTTGAAATACGCTGGGACTGACCTATCTTTGAAGACCTGATATTGTGAATTGGTCTCTCAGTAAGGCGTCCTGATGGCTCGGCTGGCATGGCTTAAAAGGCTTGTTTTTTCGGTGGTTTTCGCACTCGTGGCGATTTCCGCGGCGAAAACGCATGCCCAGACAGTGTTGCTGGTGACTTCTCAGAACGGCAGCTTGACCAGCGAAGAGTCGGCCCGACGCAGTTCGTTTCAGTCGTGGGGCTACACCGTGACAACCGTTTGGGCCGGGTCATCCCAACTTGAAATCGACAACGCCGTCGCCTCCGCCGTCGTGGCTTACATTCCCGAGGACGTCGTCAGTGGCGACCTCAACACAAAGCTACGCCTGGCACCGATCGGGGTGATCAACGAAGAGAACCTGTTAGATGACGATCTCGGCTTTTCCGACGCCGTAGGATCGGAGCGATCCGGGACACAGATTTACCTGACGCAATTCAATTCCACGCTGACAATCGTCTCGTCCTCGCAGCCACTTTCGCAGATGAACGGCACGTTAGCCCCAGGGTTAACGGTGATGGCCAGGACGACAAACACCGGGCCTGTGACCGTTGGTACGATTGAAAAAGGCGCGGCACTAGCCAATACGATCAATGGTAACTCGGCCGCCGCTGGTCGACGCGTGCGGATGCCATTCGGCGGTAACAATTTTGTCTGGGCTTCACTCAATAGCAACGGCCTGGCGGTGGTTCAGGAAGCACTCAACTGGGCTCGTCAATCGATGGAACAGTTGGAATTGCATTGGCGACTGGACGATGGTTCCGGAGCGAATGTGGCTGATGCGTCCGGAAATTATCGGCATGGCGCCTTTCAAACCGGAACACCACAATGGACGACTGGACCACGGGACGGGGCGATTGATTTTAGCGGTTCCAACGACATCCGCTCCAACGCCCATTACGATCCGCCTGCGCGAGGAACGGTCGCATTTTGGATGAAGCGTGACGACGCTTTGGCGGGGATCGAACGCCTGTTGGGAACGGGAGAAGACTGGGAAGTAGCACTGTTGGCCGATGGACGGCTCGCATTCGATTTGGGGATTGGCGGCACCGTCAGTGGGTTCGTCACTGACATTACGTTGGTCGAGCGAGATCGCTGGTACCACGTGGTCGGCGTGTACGATTCGGTCGACGATACCTATGCGATTTACCTCGATGGCGAACTGCACAAAGCTGGTAGCTACGGCTTGGTGGATCAGTCGGCCAATTACCTTTCAGTTGGTTCACGAACCGGCTTAAGCACCGAGCGATACAACGGCACAATTGATGACCTGCGAATTTACAACTACGAGTTAGACGCGGAAGAAGTCGCCGAGCTGCATGGGTTGATCGGGCACTGGAAATTCGACGAAGCGACAGGAACCATCGCTGCCGATAGCACGGCTTTCGGCAACAACGCAACACTGAACGGTGCAACATGGACGACCGATTGCGTAGGCAATGTGGCGGTTGCATTCGACGGGGCGAATGACTTCGCGGCGACCGATGCCACGTTCACGCCTCCTGCGGAAGGGACCATCGCATTTTGGTTTCAAAGCACAGCTCCGGCCAATGCCCATCAACGATTGTGGGGCGTTGGCGGCGACTTCGAGATGCGACAGGCAACCGACGGAACACTTTTTTGCGACGTGACCGTCGAAGGCCATGCGGCTGGCTTTGCCACGAATGAGCCGTTGGTCGAAGCGAAGTGGTACCACATCGTGGCGACCTATGACACCGAAGACGAAACCTATGCGATTTACTTGAATGGCGAACTGCACCGAAGTGGAACGTCATCAGTCGATATGACTCCGCAAACCGCGGCCACGCTATCCTTCGGTACCCGAACAGGTTCAACCGAATATTGGCAAGGCTCCATGCGGGACTTTCGGATCTACAATCGCAAGATTTTGACGCCAGAGATCTTGGAGTTATCCGGCGTTTTGGCTCACTATCGTTTGGATGAATTGAACGGCTCGGTCGCATTGGATTCATCGCTTGCCCAGTTGCATGGAACCTACTACGGAGCCCCAAGTTTAGGTGCCAGCGGGCCGAACTCGGATGAGCTAGGAACCGCGATCGAACTGGATGGGACGACGCAGTATGTTTCCAGCGAACGAAGCTTGCTGAGCAACTTGACGCAGTTCACATTGGCCGGTTGGGTTCGGTTGGACTCGTTGACCAACAATCGATCATTCTTCGGACAGAACGACGTGGTCGAGTTTGGCTTGAATCAGACATCCAACCGCATTCACTTTTGGACATCAAACGGTGGCTTTGTCAACGTAGACGGCGAACTCAACACTGGCCGTTGGACCCACATCGCTGCCGTTGGAGATGGGACTTCGTTGTACGTTTACGTCAACGGCGAACTGGTCGGTGTCGGGGGCACTTCGATCGGAGGTGGAACCTACGGAAGCAGCGGCTACGCGTTCAAGATCGGCGAAGGGGTCTACAATTCTTCGGGAGATTACTTGGACGGACGCGTCGATGATGTCCGCATTTTCAGCCGAGCCCTGTGTGCCAGTGAAATTCAAGAGCTCGCCGATGGCTACCAGGTGAATGGGATTCGCATCATTCGCTGGACCGAAGTACAGTAGGCGGTCGACGACCCATTCGGCAAAGCATCAGCCCTGAAAAAGATCTTGCAATGCTGGACCGATTTCAGCGAATGTAAATTCAAAGCCTTCCGCAGCAAGTCGCTCGGAACAGACGTAACGACCATACAGTGCAAGATCGGGATCGGTGCGAAGAAAGAGCGGGGCACCAATTCGGACCATCCACGAAAACGCCGGCAGCCCAATAGGATTGCCAATCGCTGTGCGTAAAGCCTTCATGAACGTGGCCTGCGATACGGGGTTGGGTGACGAGGCGATATAAACGCCGTGCATCGAATCGTTCGTAATGGCACGCTGAAACAGCCGATTCATGTCGGCTTCGTGAATCCAACTGAAGCCTTGTTTACCGCTTCCGATACGGCCTCCAAGTCCGATGCGTGTGAGCAAGGCAAGCCGATCCAACGCGCCTCCGCCGCATCCGCGATTTCGACCGACGACGAAACTGGTACGGAGAATCATGCCTCGCTGGGAAGAAAGTTTCGCATCATCGAACTCTGCTTCCCACGCTTGTCCTACCGTCGGTGCGAGACCCAGTCCGTAGGCCGACGATTCCGTGCACAGCTGAGTCAGCGGATCTCCATAGATATGAGCTGTGCTCATTTGAACCCAAACCGGAGGTGGCAAATCAAGCGACCGCATGGCTTGCCCCAGGACGCGTGTCGATTCGATCCGGGATCGAAGGATTTCATCCTGGTTCGCAACCGTTTTAATGCAGTCGACGCTGCGGCCAGCGAGATTGACCAAGGCGGTACAGCCTTCAAGGCATTCGCTCCAATCGCCGAGCGTTCGCCCGTCCCAGGCAAAATGCCGCCATGGAGCACTTGCTTTAGGAGGGCTTCGCGAGAGGATGTCGACTTGCCAGCCACGTTTCAAAAGATGATCGGCAAGCGAAACGCCGAGAAAACCACTGCCCCCGGCGATAACAACCCGTGGGACCGATGTTGTTGAGGTCACGTAACGTTTATCCTGTGCGTCATGGTGTGTTTCGCGTCGCCAACCGCAGAAAGTCGACTTAGGCAACACGTTAATTGCTCGACGCATCTGCGTTAAGACAGATACCCGCGAACGATCCGTTTCTGCAAGTAACTCATTCGATGGCAATTATCCATCCCGGCATTCTGGAAGTGCGAGCTCCGGCACTGAATTTTTTCGTCCTGCGAGACGAGCGGGGGCTGTATATCGTCGATGGGGGTTTTATCGGTGGTATTCGCTTGTTACAGAAAACGTTGCGATTACATGGTTGGCAGCGAGAACCGATTTGCGGCATCATTGTTACGCATGGACATCTCGATCATATTTTGAATGTCCGCTATCTGGCAGAAACGCATCAGGCCTGGATCGCCGCGCCAAAGCTGGATGCGGATCATTACGCTGGTCGACCGAAATACCGTGGGCAGTCGCGCGTTACCGGTTGGCTGGAAGCGATCGGACGCGTGGCACTCGCGTATCGCAAGTTTACTCCAGACCATTGGCTGAAAGATGGAGATCAACTGAATATCTTTTCAGGGATGAAGGTCGTTCATTTGCCAGGCCACACGGCAGGGCATGTCGGTTTTTGGATTGAAGAAGCCCGCCTGCTTTTGACATGCGATTTGTTTGTTAGCTACACCGGATCCGCGCGGCTTCCGCTCGATATTTTCAATGCGGACTCGGATCAGAACCTACGCAGTATCGGCAAAGCTCTTGCGCTAAAGCCTGACGGAGTGCTGCCGAATCATGGCAGTCACGCTTCGCCTCAAGAGCATCTTCGGCGAATGACTGAACTATACCAACGCCATCGACACCGCATTGAAGCGGATCATTCGTGAATGCCGAGTTTGCGTTCAATTTCCTCCAGCGGAACGCCTTTCGTTTCTGGCATTAGGAATATGCCCCACAGCAGTTGAAGGACCATCATGCCGCAAAAGATTGCGAACACGGCCGAGGTGGGAAGGGTGGTGACCATGGTCGGAAACACTAGGGTCAGTGCCGCGGCGAAGAACCAATGCGTAAAGCTGCCGAGGGCCTGACCGCCAGCTCGATAGCGATTGGGGAAGATCTCTGAAATGAAGACCCAGATGACGGCTCCTTGCCCAACGGCGTGGGCGGCAATGAATGCAAAGATGCAGGGCGGCACGATCCCGACGTTTCCACTGTAGTAACCCCACGAGCACATACCCAAAGAAAGGATATAGCCAACTGAACCAATCAGGATGAGTGTTCGTCGACCGAGACGATCGATCAACGCTAAACCAATAAACGTAAAAATTAAGTTGGTCACTCCGATACCGACGGAAGTCAGCAGGGCCGTTTCTTTTTCGAGCCCGGTTAGCTCGAAGATGCGTGGGGCGAAGAAAAGAACCGCGTTGATGCCTGACATTTGATTGAAGAAGGCGATCAGAAATGCCAGCACGATCGGCACACGAAGTTTCGCTTGCAGGAGATTGCCGGACGCGGACGTTTGTTGGGCCGCAATTTCGATTTCGTCCGCTACCGCTTCAACTTCGCCCGGCGAATTGTCAGGCATGATTTGACGCAAGATCTTGATCCCTTCTTCCCGTTCTCCTTTGCGAGCAATTAGCCAGCGAGGACTTTCCGGTAGGAAGAAACAGGAAATCGAATAGATCAGTGCGGGAACAGCCTCGACACCTAACATCCATCGCCAGGCGTTGTTGGCTTCTTCCGCTGAGCCAGGCGAGGAGAACCATTGAGCGATCAAGGCATTCGACAGAAACGCGATGAGAATGCCAAAGACAATATTGAACTGAAACATCCCGGCCAGCTTGCCGCGATTGTTCGGAGGTGAGATCTCTGAAATATAGAGAGGCGATGTGACCGTCGAAATACCGACACCGAGTCCCCCAATCCAACGAGCCAACATGAACGAATAGGGATCGTTCGCCAACGCTGACCAGACCGCCGAAACGAGGTACAGAATCCCGATGGAAACGAGCGTTTTCTGGCGTCCGAAATGGTCGGTCGGCCAAAAACCGACCATCGAGCCGATAACGGTTCCCCACAGGGCGGCGCTTAATGCCAGGCCATGCTGGAATTCGCTGAGGTCCCACAGGTCTTGAATGGTTTTTTCGGCGCCAGAAATAACGACGGTATCAAACCCAAAAAGAAATCCAGCCAGTGAAGCAGTGATCGACCAAAAGACGACTCGTTGAAGCATAATCGGGGCTCAGTAGATCGAATGAAGAAAAGCATCGTGGGGGCGGTGTAAAAGCATTTTGGCAAGATTCCCCTACACTCTAACAGGTTAAGAACACGTTTTCTGCCTCCTACCGGCAGGAATTGAAGGGGAGGCCCTGTCTCAGGAAACTAGTTCACCTGTTATCCTTGACGAACTGCGGTAAACTATTCCGATTACCGTTTCAGTCGATTTCACGCAGGATTGAGTTAGATGAAGCTAGCAGTCATTGGGACAGGCTACGTTGGCCTTGTGACGGGGACTTGTTTCTCCGACTTGGGAAATGATGTTACGTGCATCGATGTCAACGAAGCCAAAGTCGAAGGCCTGAAAAAGGGGATCATCCCGATCTACGAGCCTGGGCTTTCGGAATTGGTCCTGCGAAATCATGAAGAAGGCCGGCTGAACTTTACGACCAATGCGGCGGATGTTATCCCCGAAGCGGACGTAGTTTATATCGCTGTCGGGACGCCGCAGTCCGATAGCGGCGCCGCCGATCTTTCTGCTGTTTGGAAAGTCGTCGAAGGAATCGCCCCACTGCTTCGCGAAGATGCGGTAGTCGTCGTCAAAAGTACCGTGCCGGTCGGAACCAACGGCAAAGTCTTCGATATGCTGAAGAAGCTGTGCGGCCGCGAAATGAACGTCGCAAGCAATCCTGAGTTTTTGAAAGAAGGCTCGGCGATCTCGGACTTCATGTATCCTGATCGCGTCGTGTGCGGTGTACGAAACAAAGCTGCCGAAGAAATCCTGCAAACACTGCATGCCCCGCTTGTCAGAACCGGAAAGCCCATTCTGTTCATGAGCCCCGAGAGTTCGGAACTGACCAAGTATGCCGCGAATGCTCTGTTGGCGACAAAGATCAGCTTCATCAACGAGATCGCCAATCTCAGCGAAAAAGTAGGTGCCGACATCAATGATGTACGCATCGGTATGGGGCACGATCAGCGCATCGGTTTTCAGTTCCTGTTTCCCGGCTTGGGATATGGAGGAAGCTGCTTTCCAAAAGATGTGCGAGCTCTGGCGTCGTTGGCAGAAACACTTGAACTGCAGCCCAAGATCATGCGAGCTGTGGATGAGGTCAACGTTTATCAGCGGGCTTCGCTGGTTCGGAAGATCGATACCTATTTTCAAGGCGACGTCGCTGGTAAGACGTTTGCCGTTTGGGGCTTGGCATTCAAGCCGAAGACCGACGATATCCGCGAAGCTCCTTCGCTGGAACTGTTGAACTATTTGGTTGAAAAAGGGGCGAAGATTCGCGTTCACGACCCTGAAGCGATGGAAAATGTGCAAGAGTTGTATGGCGACAAGATCCAGAAGTATTGCAAGAGCGAGATGGAAGCGGTCGAAGGGGCTGACTGTCTGGCAATCAATACAGAGTGGAACGAATACCGCACGCCTGACTTCAAGAAACTGAAAGCGAAGATGAATTCGCCGCTAGTGTTCGACGGTCGCAATTTGTTCGATCTGGCCGCCATGGAAAAAAATGGCTTCACGTACTATTCCGTAGGCCGACGTTCGGTGGATTCTTCTAAGTCGTAATTAGCCGTCTGTTGCATCGCCAAGAGAGTGACCTGATTTTTATGTCTCAGATCAAACGTATTTTGGTGGCTGGCGGCGCTGGCTTTCTCGGCTCGCGGATTTGCGAGCAGCTCGTTGAGCAAGGGCACGACGTCATCTGCGTCGATAACTTCTTTACGAGCCAAAAGTCGAACATCACCCACTTGCTTGCCAAGCCAAACTTCGAGGTGATTCGTCACGATATCATTCACCCGCTGTGGCTCGAAGTGGATGAAATCTACAACATGGCGTGCCCCGCAGCGCCTGGGCACTATCAGTTCAATCCGATCAAGACGATGAAAACGTCGGTGATGGGATCGATCAACTTGCTGGGCATGGCCAAGCGTTGTCGCGCGAAATATTTGTTTGCTTCGACGAGCGAGATCTATGGTGACCCGGAAGTTCACCCTCAGCCAGAAACCTATCGGGGAAGTGTCAACACGCTTGGCATTCGGGCATGCTACGACGAAGGGAAGCGTGCCGCGGAAACGCTTTGCATGGACTATCACCGAATGAACGGTGTTCAGGTTCGCATAGTGCGAATCTTCAATACGTACGGACCTCGTATGCATCCGTACGATGGCCGAGTGATTTCCAATTTCATCCGCCAGGCATTCACCGGCGATCCGATTACTATTTACGGCAACGGCGCCCAGACGCGGTCGTTCTGTTATCGCGACGACCTGATCGACGGCATTATTAAGTTGATGGCATCCGATCAAGTCGGCCCAATCAACATCGGGAATCCCAAAGAGTTCTCGATCAAGCAGCTCGCGGAATTGGTTGTCCAGCTGACTGGATCGAAGTCGGAGGTGATTTATACCGATCTGCCGGCTGACGATCCGAGACAACGCCAGCCCGACATTACGTTGGCTCGGAAGCATCTCGGATGGGAACCGTACACCGAATTGGAAGATGGACTTAAGAAGACCATTGATTGGTTCAAGACGATCGATCTGTCGCAGTACCGACCTCCGACGCCTAACTTCTAAGTCTTGGAAAGCCGTGAAGTACGGTAAGCCGACCTTGCGATTTTGTGGCGGATGAATAACATTCTATTGCTTGGCCAATTCATTTGGCCCCGGACGAGACGCGCCGTACCCGGTCAGGATAAGACGACGCACGAAGTATTTCATTTCGTGATGTCGATCTTAGGAGCTTGAAAATGGCTTGGTGGATTCTCTTTGCGGCCGGTCTCTTGGAAATTGTTTGGGCAATCGGTCTGAAATATACCGAAGGTTTTACCCGCTTCTGGCCCAGCTGTATCACTGCTGCTGCACTTGTCGGCAGTATGTATCTGTTGTCCGTTGCCGTTCGGGACTTGCCGATCGGAACGGCTTATGCAGTTTGGGTTGGAATTGGCGCAGCAGGAACTGCCATTTTGGGCATGACCATTCTGAACGAGCCTGTTTCCCTCGCTCGGCTATTCTTCGTAGCCCTGTTGGGTGTTGCCATTATTGGGCTGAAACTAAGCGTTCCAACCACGTGATACCGCAGTGTCTGTTAAGAATTGATGAAGCAACTTGCCAGGCTGCCTAGGTCTTAGGTACTTTTGCCTGATTGCAACTTCATTTCCTAGCGATCACCAAAGCAAACAGCCATGGCCGAGACGAAATCGCGACGCGAGTTTTTGAGCGATACCTTTTCTGTAGCAGGAGCTTTTGCCGTTGGCAGTGCCTTGTCGACGTTTGGCGAAAGGACTGCTCTCGGTGAAATGGCAAAGCAGTCGTTGCCATTAATCCCCGTTCGTGACGAAGCGACCGGGCTTCCTTTGCTGCGGCTCCCGGAAGGCTTTCGCTATATGTCCTACGGCTGGACCGGCGATGAAATGGCTGACGGTCAACCGACGCCGCCAGCTCATGACGGCATGGGGGTCGTGGGGAAAAAGGGGAATCAACTCCTTCTCACTCGTAACCATGAAATGAGCACGATTGGGCCAGCATTTCACTTTAAAGAAGGCAGTCCCTTTGATCCGTCGGCCACCGGGGGCTGCACTCAGGTGGTCTTCGATACCCGACGAGAGCAGTTCGTTAGTAGCTACGGTGCTATCTCTGGCACGGTGCGCAACTGTGCCGGCGGTGTGACACCGTGGGCGAGCTGGCTGACGTGCGAGGAAACGCTCAACGGT
Organism: Bremerella sp. TYQ1; assembly: GCF_020150455.1. Taxonomy (NCBI): domain Bacteria; kingdom Pseudomonadati; phylum Planctomycetota; class Planctomycetia; order Pirellulales; family Pirellulaceae; genus Bremerella; species Bremerella sp. TYQ1. The sequence goes on along the minus strand of NZ_CP083740.1, from coordinate 2,724,068 downwards.
CCAGAGGATGGCAACGATCTGGCTCGCTACGAAAAGAACCACGGCTGGGTTTTTGAAGTGCCTGCCGATGGCACCGCTACGGCGGAGCCGATCAAAGACATGGGACGCTTTGTACACGAGGCGGTTGCCGTTGATCGAAAGACTGGATACGTCTATCTGACGGAAGACCAAAGTCACGCTGGTTTCTATCGTTTCCGCCCGCATCAGCCAGGCAAGCTCGCTGCCGGTGGGATTTTGGAGATCGCCGAAGTGGTGGGCCAAGAAGATCTGCAAGGTGGATTTCCTGATGGCTCGACGTTCCCCGTTCGTTGGCATCGGATTGCAAATCCAGCGTTGGAACGAACCAGCCCTGATTCCAAAGTTGAATCGGTCTTCGATCAAGGTAAGAAGCTCGGCGGCTCGACGTTTACTCGCTTGGAAGGCTGCTGGTACGGTAACGATCTGATCTACTTTGATGCCACCGACGGTGGTGCTGCCAAGGCCGGTCAGATCTGGCAATTCGATCCACAAAAGCAGACGGTAACGCTGCTCTACGAATCGCGCAGCAAGCGTATTCTCAACATGCCCGATAATCTATGCGTCAGCCCGTTGGGCGGATTGATTCTGTGCGAAGACAACGACTACGCCGGAGAAGATCCTCTTCCGCAGCGTATGTTGGCTTTGACGAAGGATGGCCGCTTGAGCAACTTCGCTGAGAATAACATTGTTCTCAATGGCGAACACAACGGCATCAAGGGTTCGTACGTCGACAAAGAGTGGGCTGGTTCTACGTTCAGCCCTGATGGTAAGTGGCTGTTTGCAAACATTCAAACGCCTGGGGTTACCTTTGCGATCACCGGCCCTTGGGACGACTTTTTGGTCTAGTCGCTCGTCGGCAAATCCTCGATGTCGCTAGCAAGCTGTTCCGCTTGCTGTTTGCGATGGCGCGTCGTGAACACGCGCCAAGGATTGTTGTCGCCAGGCAAGATGCAGAACTCCAGCGGTCCTTCCTTGGTTTGACAAGCCAGACGAACGACGGGAGTCCATGGTGATTGCAGCTTGATCTGCTGAACGTCACATGCCAACAGCGAGTTGCGCGGAATGCGGTATCGCCGCTTGTCGCACTCGAGCACAACTTCGCTTTTCTGCTTGTCCAGTTCTAGCAGGCCAATATCGATGATTTCAGCTTCGCTCGAGCCAAGCTGAAACGATGCCATCGGAAGTGGTTGTGTTGTCGTTAACGTGACGTAGCGACTGCGGTGAGCTTCAGACGAAAGCCATGGTTCCGGTCGACTGCGGACCTGACGCCGCATCAGGTATTCCCACCATTGATCTTCGCAGAACGCATTGATCAGAAACAACAACGTGAACAGAACGATGATTCCAATTCCGAGAATAGCCAGCGACGCATTGCCGCCCAGGTTCAGCCACGCAGGCACATACGCTACGACAAAATAGAACGGCACCACAATCGCCAGTCGAATAAATAGATTGGCGACCCCCATTAAAAAGCGTATTCCCAGCGTACGAACTTTGCCGTCATGTTCAGCAGGGAGATCTTCGATCGTCGCCACAGCCGTCGCGGTAAGCGGATAGGTTTGCTCCGCCGTAGGTGTCGTCGTGCTAGCGATATCGGCTTGGGGTGGCGCAAACGGATTAGAGTGGTCGGTGCTCATGGCGGCTGGATGACTTCAGATTCAGGACGTCACGTTACGGTATTATCGCAGATAACCGCACCGCATGGGGATCGGAATCAGGTTTCTCGAGAAAAGTCAGGACTTCTTAACCAGGTGGAGCGGAGTCGGAATGATTCTCGCTGTGAACCTGCTCGCACCAAGTAATGATCTTTCGGCATAAGTCTTCGGCACCCGCAGGTGTCGGTCCGCAGTTCCGCAAGAGCCTGGTCAGGCGGCTTCTTCGTTGATTGGGGAGATAAGCGACACGCAGGACTAGTGATTTTTGGCCGGACGGAGTAATAAACGAAATGCCAATCATCGGCACGTACTTTAAACCACGGCGAAAGTCGACACGTTGGCAAGCAGCAATCGCCGAGATCGGAATGTGATAACTGATATGCGATGTTTCTAACACCAATTCGGTCGGGCAGGCATACAGATTGCCCGCATCGACTGCCGTCTTGGCGGTAGGCCAAGTGCTGCGACCGGTGAAATGTTCGATCACGCAAAAGTAGGGATCCGAATCCCGTACGTTATTGGGGAGTTGGCGGGCGTCGAGCGATTGGCGGAGTTGCTTGTAGAGTTCACAGTTGTAGGTCTGCGGCTGCCCCCAAAGCGAAAGAACATGAATCACCACGGCAAAGAAACTGCCTAAAGTAACCGTCGATAAGCTTAGTGCTGTGCCGAAGAAAAACAGCGATACAAAGTAAATCAGAAACAAACTACTTGCCGCAGCGATAGCAGCAGTCAACGTTGATTTGAGTATGGCCCAAGCGACGGCCGCTCGAAACGAAAGCGACGGAGCAGCTTCTCGAACGTCGGCTTCCGTCGTGGGAGTGAATGAATACTCAAACAGTTCCGTAATTGGCGATTCTTCCAACTCGGCAGAAGTTGGGGCAGGGGATTCAAACGGATTGACGCGGTCTGACGGCATATTGCCTCGATGAAGAACCTTTTCGGTGGGGGATTGTCCAGATTCTAGGGCAAAGCAGGTCACCGTACGAGCGAATCCAGTGGTTTCGACCCACGTAGACGCCTGCGGGCTCCCTGAGGTACACTAAGTCGTTTACAGCTTAACGACTTACGCCAATCATTCACTCTTAATTAGCAGTATCGACGCCATGGAAATGGAAAAGCTCGTCTCGTTGTGCAAGCGGCGAGGTTTCATGTTTCAGTCTTCCGAAATCTATGGAGGTATCAATGGGTTTTGGGATTACGGCCCCTTAGGCGTCGAACTGAAACGCAACATTAAGGATGCCTGGTGGCGAGATATGGTCACCGGCCACGATGATTTGGCGAAACTGCCAGGGGCACCGAGCGCCTACGAAATGACTGGGCTCGACTGCACGATCATCATGCACCCTCAAGTCTGGAAGTGCAGCGGGCACTATGACTTGTTCCACGACTACATGGTCGACTGCCGCGAGTCGAAAAAGCGTTACCGTCACGACCAAATCCAAGGTCGCTGGGTCGAAGCCAAGGGCAAGAAAATCTTTGCCACGGCCGGAAGCGATTCCGAATCGCCAGAAGCGGACATCGAACGCCAGGCTCTGAAATTCTTCGGAATGCGATCGAAGAACGCCGACGAACTGAAGTGGGATGGCCCTCTCGCTTCGTTAACTACCGTCGATAGCTTCGAAGAAGTACTCGGCCCGGATGCTAAATCGCTTGGTTCGCTGACCGAACCGCGAGAGTTCAACTTGATGTTCAAGACAACTATCGGTGCCCTGGGTGGCGACGCCGATGCTGCGTTCTTGCGTCCGGAAACGGCTCAAGGGATTTTCGTGAACTTCAAGAACGTCGTCGACAGCAGCCGAGTTCGCGTACCATTCGGGATTGCCCAGGTCGGTAAGAGCTTCCGAAACGAGATCACGCCACGAAACTTTACGTTCCGTTCGCGTGAGTTCGAGCAAATGGAAATCGAATTCTTCTGCCATCCCGATTCGTCGCAAGATTGGTATCAATATTGGCGCGAACGTCGCTTCCAGTGGTATCAAGACATGGGCTTGGACAAGGGAAAACTGATTCTGCGAGAGCATGACCCGGAAGAGTTGGCTCACTATTCCATCGGTACTGCCGATATCGAATACGCGTTTCCATTCCTACCTGAAGGGGAATATGGCGAGCTGGAAGGGATCGCCCATCGTGGCGACTTTGACCTTCGCAGTCACATGGAAGGCAAGCTCGATCCGAGCACCAATCCGATGACGGTCGAACTGAATGAACATGGTAAGCCGAAGCATCGCGGTAGTGGCAAGGACTTGTCGTATCGCGACGACATCTCCGGCGAGCGTTTCGTACCACACGTGGTCGAACCTTCTGCAGGTGCCGATCGTGCGACATTGGCGTTTCTGTGCGAAGCGTTCACTGAGGACGAGGCTCCGGACGACAAGGGCAAGATGCAGACTCGTACAGTGATGAAGCTTCATCCGCGAATTGCTCCGATCAAAGCGGCGATCTTCCCATTGGTGAAGAAGGATGGCATGCCAGAAATGGCACAAGACATCTACCGCTCGCTGAAGAAAGACTGGAATGTCTTCTACGACGAGAAGGGGGCCGTTGGTCGTCGTTATCGTCGACAGGACGAAGCAGGAACGCCATTCTGCATTACCGTCGATGGCGACAGCATGCAGGACCAGACGGTGACGATCCGCCATCGCGATACGCTTGAACAATGGCGTGTCAAAGCGGATGACCTGGGTACCGAACTAAAGAAGCTGATCGGCTAACGCAAGTTATTCAACGTAAACGAAAAGAGCCACGCTGTGTGTTTTCATAGCGTGGCTCTTGGCTTTTACCCGCTTGGGCAATTATCGCGATTCTCCTTTCGCGGATGGTCCCCAGAGACGGTTCCACCACGAAGGTTTTGTTTCTTCTGCCGCTACCGTCGTGTCGACAAATTCATAGGCGACCATGTACGACTGTAGACTCATCAACAGATGTCGCGCTCTTTCGATGGCATCCCGTTTACGGCGGTCACGGTTGCGACGCGGAGCGATAGAGATCTGTACTTTGGTGTGCTGCCCACCATTCTCTCCGGTGATGGGGCTGAACTTCAAGTCGATGATCAGCGGGACCGCACGATCGGCAACGCGTCGTTGAAGGGGTAGCGACTCGCCATCGATCATCACTTTGATCGAGTCGTCGCTAACGCTCACCACCTCCGCGCGATGATCCGCCACAAAGCCGCGAATTTTTTCAGCTGCGAGATTCAACGGTACTTTGGTTTTCATGGCCCGTTTGACGAGAATCTCTGGTTCTTTCGGCGCGAACAGGCGACTAAACCAACTTCGACGGTCACCCACGGCAGGTTCTTTGAGGCCGCCACCGATTTGCGTCACGATATTGCGGCCCATTTCCTTCGATTGAAGGAGAGCACGGTCGGCTCGATTGAGCATCGAGTCGGCCGTATCGCCTCGCTGCAGTTCGGTGACGCCGAAGCTTGCCGTCATGCTCTTGCCACCAAGAGCCGATTGCGGCTTGGCAGCAAGAACGCTGCGAATTTTCTCGGCTAAAGAGGCGGCATCTTCGCTCTTACAATTCGGGCAAAGGATTACAAACTCCTCGCCGCCATACCGAGCACATAGGTCCGCTGTACGAGCATGTTCTTGCAATAAGCTGGCGAACGAAATTAACGCTTCATCGCCTGCTTGATGGCCGTAGGTGTCGTTGATCTTCTTGAAGAAGTCGATATCGCAGATGATCAGGCTGCAAGCTCGACCGGCGGTGGTATGCCGCTGAACCATGTCGACCAGACCTCGGTCCATTTCTGCGCGATTGACGAGGCCAGTCAGTGGATCGCGTGTCGCTTTGTAGTGAAGCGATTGGATTTGCTCTTCCAGCGATTCGACACTAGATGTGTCGTGCATTTGAATCGTGACGCCCAGCTTCGTACCATCTTCTCCAATTACGGGAACAATATGAGCGGTTACCGTCACAAATTTTCCGGCCGCATTGCGGATCGACAGCCGATGCATGCCTTGGGTGCCGGCCGCAATTCCCATTCGAACAGGGTCCGATTCGGGCGTAATTTTTCGGCCTTGTTGATCGGCCAGACCGATCATTTCGCCTGACCATTGATGCCCTTCGACGGCGGCTCGGGTCAAACCTGTCAGCCGCTCTGCCGCTTGATTCCAGCCCAGGATCTGCAGATTGATATCCAGATAGATCACTGCGTCATGTATGTGGCGGACAAGACTGTCATGAAATGGCGTCTGCCGGCGATACTTAGAAGGATTCGCTCCTTGTTGATTCGCTTTCCAATGTTTGTTGACTTGCTCTGGGGAGAGGACTTGCAGCCATTGCCGCGTCGTGCGAGCCTCCGCTGGTAGCGGCCGCGATTGGAGTTCGCAGAAATGGCTTACCAATTCAGGGTCGAATTGCGTTCCGGCGAAGGATCGTAATTCTGCCAGTGCACGATCTTTGGATCTTGCTCGGCGAAAGATCTGATCGACAGTCATCGAGTCGAATGCATCAGCGATCGCCAGCATGCGGGCCTCTAAGGGGATCTCTTCCCCTTTAAGTTCAAAGCTTCCTTTGGTGCCGTCATACCAGGCCGCGTTGTAGCGAATGATGTCTAGGATTTCTTCGCCATCGCAGCATGCCGAAAGGATTTCGAGCCCAATGTCTTGGCCACGATCCATCACTGTTTGCTCTTCTTCAGCCAGCTTGCCTGGGCATGCCAGAACATAATCTGGGACGCCAATCTTGCCGACATCGTGCAGCAATGCGGCGACTTCAAGTTGATCACGTTGGAATGCTTCTAGATCGAGCGTTGCGGCCCAACGTGAGCAGAGCTTAGCCACACGCAGCGAATGCGAAGCGGTCGGGAAATGCTTGGCTTGCAGCGAGTAAAACAAACCTGACGCGATTCCGAGACTGACTTGAATCAGTTGGTTATCTGTCTCGTCGATCTGATCAAACTGATCTTCCAACGGTTCATCGGCCCACGCCAATAGGTTCGAGATGGCGTGAATCGAGTCTTCCGCTGGATTGCCAGTTACGTTTTCAGGCTGATAAGAACCAGTATTGGAGTGTGGGTCCATGGTCATTGACTGCTGCTGCCCGCTATTTACCGCGCTAGGGGATAGAGAATGTTAGCGCTGAAAGGTACGTCGGAATCCGTAGCCCAGCAAATGACGACTATGCTTCGATTTAAATTTCGAAGAAAAGAATTCGTCCAGGCGAAAAATGTGGGACAAGTGCTTTGATTTCGGTGCGTTGTCCGCTGCCGGTTTTTGGGATAAGTTGGATCGTGCAAATTAATGGCATTCTGCGGATTGTTCCGGCATAGCATCTTATGGAAAGGCTTCGAGCGAAATGCGACTGATCAGTTACCAAAGTGAAACCGGACCGCGTACCGCTGTTGCTAATGGCGACGGATATGTTGATTTGCATCGAGCGGATTCATTGCTTCCAACCCAAATGAAGCACTTGCTGCCGATGCTATCAACCCATCGTGAGGCAATTGAAGAAGTTGCTAAGACTGGCAAGACATTAGAGGCAGCGAAGGTTCGTTTACTGCCTCCCGTGGTAGAGCCGCAAAAGATCCTATGCATCGGTTTGAACTACGCAGATCACGCTGCCGAGACGGGAGCCACGGTTGGAGATGAACCAGTCGTCTTCAACAAGTTTCCGACATGCCTGCGTGCCGACGGCCAGCCAATTGAGCTGCCAGCGGTTAGTCAGGAGGTCGACTACGAAGCGGAGTTGGTCGTTGTCATCGGACGTACCGGTAGGAATATCTCTGAGGCTGATGCAATGAGTCATGTTGCCGGCTACGCGGTCGGGCACGACGTTTCGGCTCGTGACTGGCAAAAGGGGAAGCCTGGCAAGCAGTGGCTGCTTGGCAAGTCGTTTGATAGCTTTGCCCCACTCGGCCCAGAACTGGTAACGGCGGATGAGATCGATGATCCGCATGATCTGCGCATTCAGTGCCGTCTTAATGGCGAAACGATGCAAGATTCTTCGACGAGTCAGCTGATCTTCCGAATCGACTTTCTCGTGTCCTATCTATCGAAAATCTGCACGTTGATGCCTGGCGACTTGATTTATACCGGAACACCCCCAGGCGTTGGGATGGCCCGAAAGCCGCCTGTTTTCATGAAGCCAGGGGACACCGTGGAAATCGAAATTGAAGGACTTGGTGTTCTGACCAATCCCGTCATTGCAGGCAAGTAGTCCGCGGGAGAAACGGTTGCTAGCCGTGCCAGCAAATTGACGCGACTTTGCGCGTTCTTCGTGCTGCGATATCGGCTAGCATTGTCTCCCTAAAAACGTATCCATCAATCATTCAGAACGCCCCGATCGATTGCCGAAATCAGTTTGTGTACGGATGATTAAATGCCACAGGGACGTGGTCATTTCTTTCACCAGGGATGGTATTGAGAATGCAATTCAGGCGGAACGGCCTGCGCGACGAACGTCGACGCCGGGCCTTGATGGATGATCGCGCCAGCGATTCAGGCAAGCAAGCTGTGTCGAGCCCTTCGGCCGATCCAGTATGTCAATCGAAGCGTACCTATTCCAAGACAGCCGTGGACGAGCGAAGGATTCGCGTTGTCGACGTCGTCCCAGTCTACGTTCTGCACGTCTCTCTCATTTATGTCGCAATCATAGCGACGGTCAGCCTACTGCTCGCATTGCATCACTACGGCGCGAACATCGTCCGCTGGGCCGATTTGTCTCGCGTTGATAGCTTAGGGACCTATCTGTCAGCCGGTTCGTTGTTTGCCGGAGCGATGCTGGCATTTCTGACTTATCGCATTCGTCGCCACCGACTGGATGACTACCGTGGCCGCTATCGTTGCTGGCTTTGGTTTGCGGGGCTACTGCTGTTTGCCAGTCTCGACTGCATGCTCAACTTTCGCACAGATGTCGCTCGTGGTCTGGAGGCAATCACACGCGTTCGCCTGCTGGGTCAGACCGATGGCTGGTGGGTCGTCGTTTGGAGCGTCGCTTACGGTGCGATGGCTCTGCGGGCATTGATCGAAGCAAGAGAAAGCATCGGCACCATCCTCGTCGGTATGCTGAGTGCCGTGTTAGTGTTCATCGGAATGGCACTGCAACTTGACCTGATCATGGTTCCCACATCTTTACCAACCGAGTTGGCTTTCCATGCCGCCCAACTGACAGGCACCGGACTGCTGCTGGCGACGCTCATACAATACACCCGTTATGTTTGGCTCGATGCCCAAGGGCTCGTTTCACGTCGAGCGACCGTCGTTTCTGAAACCGAGACAGAATCGGAGGCAGCGGCGAAAACGACTACCCGCCGAACGAAACGCACCACGAAGAAGGCCAGCACAAAACCTGAAAACGATGAGCCGTCCGAAGAGGAAGCGGTTGAAACAAAGCGTGGTTGGTTCTCGTTCGGGCGCAAGAAGGTCGCCGACGAGTCGACCGACGCGGAAGTAGATTCCGAAAAGCCAGCTGCGAAGCCTTCGAGAACATCCAAGAAAGCAGCGGAAGCTGACGGCGAGGAGGCATCTCCAGCCAAACGATCGTGGTTCTCCTTTGGTAAAAAGAAGGATGGCGAAACTGAGGAAGAGATCGCCCAACCAGCCGCTAAGGCAACGCGCAGCGTAAAAACGAGTGCCGAAGAGGAAGTGGAAGAAACGCAACCTAAACGGTCTTGGTTCTCGTTCGGCCGAAAGAAAGCGGACGACGATGCCGCCGAAGCCGAGAAGCCAGTTGCGAAGAAGCCAAAAATTGCGGCCGAAACGACTGACGAAGCAGATCTGGAAGAAAAGCAACCGCGAAAGTCTTGGTTCTCGTGGGGGAAAAAGTCTGCTGAGGAAGCTCCGCCGGAAGACGAAGCCGCAGCAGAAGAATCTCGCACGACGATGACGCCTCGGGTCAAAACACGTCCGAAGCCACAGCCAGCGGCGTCGAATCAGCCTCCGACGATCACGGGTAAGTACTCGCAAGAGAGCGAATTTGCGAGTGCCGAATCGCCAGAGGATGAAGAAATTCTGCGTCTGGAATCGAAGCCAGAGCATGAGCTGAGCAAAGCCGAACGTCGTCGGCTGAAGAAGCTGAAACGTCGGGCCGCAGCCTAATTAAGCGACGCCCCTTTGACGGGCTTTGCCGCGAGCGTCTAAGCTTAGGGATCGTTCAAGGCGTTTCCCACCTGACAAGGGGGAGACGCCGATCGCTGTTCGCTTCCTAAACTACGGCATCGGCCCGCGTCATCATGGCACCAGTTCGTACTCGCTTCGCCCCTAGTCCGACCGGTTACCTTCACATCGGTGGGGTTCGTTCTGCCCTGTTCAATTGGCTATTCGCACGCAGGCATGGCGGTCAATTCATCCTGCGAATCGACGACACCGACCAGCAGCGAAATGTCGAAGAAGCCTTGCAGCCGATCCTCGATGGCTTTCGCTGGCTAGGTATCGATTGGGATGAAGGGCCGGAAAAAGGAGGCCCTCACGAGCCTTACTACCAGTCAGAGCGACTGGAAAAATACCAAGCGGCGGCCCAAAAGCTGATCGACGACGGATTCGCGTATTACGACTATTCCACCACGGACGAAGTCGCCGCAGAACGTGATCTCGCGATGAGCGAAAAGCGGCCATTTCAGTACAGTCGCAAGTGGATGGCCACCACGCCGGAAGAACGAGCCAAGTTCGAAGCGGAAGGCCGAAACTTCGTCGTCCGATTGAAAATGCCGCGGGAAGGTAACTGCGAGTTCACCGACGCGGTCCGTGGCGACGTCTCGTTCGAATGGTCGAAAGAGAACGACCACGTCATCCAGCGAAACGACGGTTCGTGTTTGTATCATCTTGCCAGCGTTGTCGACGACTACGACTTGCAGATTTCGCACGTCATCCGAGCCGAAGAGCACTTGCCGAACACGCCGCGGCAGATCTTTATAGCCCAATCGCTGGGCTATGAGTTGCCGACGTATGCTCACTTGCCCTATGTAGCCGAGCCTGGCAGTAAGAACAAACTGAGCAAGCGAAAGCTCGAGAAGTATTTGAAGAATCCTGACTTCAAACGAGTCAACGAGCATGGCCAAGAGATCGCCGATCGAATGGGTATGCAAACTTCGGCTGAAACCTTCAACCCGGTGATTATCGATTTCTACGAACTCGTTGGTTACCTGCCGTCAGCAATTCTTAACTACCTGGTGCTGCTGGGGTGGTCGCTTGACGACAAGACGGAAGACTTCACCGTCGCCGAGATGATCGAGCACTTCAGTCTCGAACGCGTCACGAAGGCGCCTGCCAGTTTCGATGCTAAAAAGCTATGGGCGTTCCAAGATCGCCATATGCAAAAGCTTTCAGTAGCGGAACGTGCAGCAGGCATGATGCCTTACCTGGTGAAAGCAGGTCTAGTTGCCGATCCAAACGCGGAAGGGGAAGTCGAAAAGCTTGAGAAGATCGTCGAAGCATGCGGCGATCGACTAAAGGTAATGGGCGATATCCTAGGCTACGCCGATTACTTCTATGTCGATGATGACAAAATGGAAATGGACGAGAAAGGCTTCAAGAAGCGACTTTCCAGTCCTGAAGCTCAGGCCATTCTGCAGACCTTCCGAAACCATCTTGCCGATGTCGAGGATTGGACGGTCGAGCATCTCGATAAGGAAATGCACGCTTTCGTGGAAGAGGCGGGCATTAAGATCGGCGAGATCATTCATGGTGTTCGCCTCGGCGTGACGGGCAAGACAGTCGGTCCCGGCATGTTCGATTGCCTCGCCATCTTGGGCAAAGAGTCGTGTTTGCGTCGAATGGACGCCACGCTCAAGCTTGCCCAGGAACAGTTTTCATCTGATGCGGAATAACAACCCAAATGTCTGATTCGTCGAACGAACCATCCTCGTCTTCTGTTCCTGTTGTGAAGCTGCGCCCTCGCAAAGCACAGCCATTTTTCGGGCGTCACCCATGGGTCCGCGATAGTGGGATCGATAGTGTGAAGGGGAAGACCGAGAACGGTGACATGGTCCAACTGGTCAGCGACAAGGATCGATTTATCGCCTATGGGTTGATCAATCGAAACAGTCACCTTCGCGTTCGACTCTATTCATGGGATCCCCAGCAGCCGCTCACTGAAACGTTCTGGAAGAATCGTCTCGAACGAGCCATTCAGATGCGGCGCGAATTGGGACTGATCCGCGAAGATGGGGGCTGCCGCTTGGTCTACAGCGAAGCGGACGGGCTCAGTGGTTTAGTTGTCGAAAATTTCGCCGGCCATCTGATGATTCAGATTACCTCGCTCGGCATGTTCCGGCGGTTAGAAACGATTGTCCAGATTCTAACCGACTTGCTTCAGCCCAAGAGCATCTCTTTACGAGGTGAAGCAGGCATTTTGAAGCTGGAAGGGCTTGAGATTGAGTCGAAGCTGGTCACCGGAGAATTGCCGACCGATCCAATCGAGATCGTCGAAAACGATCTTCGGTACGAAGTCGATCTTTCTGAGGGACAGAAGACCGGATTCTATCTTGATCAACGTGATAATCGCCGCGTGGCGGCCAGCTATCTTCCTCCGGGCGCAAAGGTGCTCGACATGTTTTGCTATAGCGGCGGTTTCGCAATGAATGCCGCAAAGCACGGCAATGCGGCTTCCGTGCATGGTGTTGATGGAAGCGGGCCAGCAATTTCTGCCGCGACACGAAATGCGGAACGGAATCAGCTGTCCAATGTCACGTTCGAGAAAGCGGATTGCTTTGACTATCTCAAAGCTCGCGTTGATGCTGGTGATCAGTACGATGCGATCATCCTTGATCCGCCTAAATTCACGAAATCGCGTCGGACGATTGACGAAGCGTTGCGTGCCTATTTCCACATCAACCGAAACGCAACGCAGCTGTTACGCCCAGGTGGCGTGCTCGTGACGTGCAGCTGCAGCGGCAACGTCAGTCGTGACGAATTCATGATGATGTTGCTAGGCGTGGCACAAAAGTCGGGCCGAGATCTACGTATGCTCGAACAACGCGGAGCCGCACCCGATCACCCTGTTAGTGCGACTTGTTTGGAAGGCGAGTATCTGAAGTGCTTCATCGCCAGCGTCGGTTAAGCGTTTAACGAAACACCGACAGGTTCCCGAACTGGTTGTCGCCATTGTCATCCGGCAGATCGTCCGAGCGCCCTTCACGTTTCGGAGGGCCGACATGCTTGCGAAGCTCTTCAACGAGCATCTTGCGGTCGCCTGGGGCCATAAAAACTTCGACAGGGCCGCGCCCCCGAATATCAAGCACAACAAGCGTCGCGGCATCTTCCCAGACCGTATATCCCAAGATCCGGTTCCAGCGGCAGGGATAAAACCCACCGACCATCAATCCCTCTTCGTGCACTTCCAGATCGTGCCCTTTCACATTCAGGAAGTACTGCACGAGCCACGGAATACTCGCTAGGGCACCAAAACCTGACATGACCGCGAACGGTAAAAATCCGTTCAGCGGAAGTGGAGGATCGTTCTCGCGAAGCAATGGGATCCACAGCAGAAATAAGGACAGCATGTGGAGTCCGCCACCAAGCAGTAAATTTCGGAAGAGGGAAGACTGGAAGCCATCGATCGTGAATTGCCACTCGCCAAGCCGAGATGCAGCGACGTTTCGCCACGTGATAATCACTGCCGTCAAGCCAACATCCAGCACCGCGACACCGGCTAGACATAAAAAGTAGGTGGTGATCTCTGTCGAAGTGACGTCCGACGCAAAGAAGAGTGGCCCAAATGCCACGACTAGCGATAAAGCAACCACGGCAGCGCCCAGGCCGCGAAGCCAACGCAGTTGCCGTGAGGGGACGTCAGGGGCTTGGTTGATCCGCAAATGGGTGGGCGAATCGTTCTCGTCAAAACGATCTGTCATGAGTGCTATGAGGGGGCAAGGCGATGAAAGATCGACCGGACTTCCTGGCATTCAGAAAGACACGGCATGATCGCAAACTGAATTCATTCCGTTGACAATCGTCCGAAGATATATGCTACGCTCGCGGGTAGACTTGCCCGCAAACCACCGCCTTGCAGGTCCTCGGCCGAATGGTACCTCAAAGATACCAAGGCACGGTTATTTCTAGACCATCCATTATACCTTTGTCGCAGTAACAAAAAACCATGAAAGTGATTGCCTCTCACAACGGATTGGATGCGACTCGCCGTGCCTGGCAGCTGCTGAAGGAAGATTGGTCCCCTGTAGACGCATGTGTCGAAGGGACAACGTTAGTGGAAGACGATCCCGACGAACTAACCGTCGGGTATGGAGGACTTCCGGACGAGCAAGGACACGTGAGTCTGGACGCGGCCGTCATGGATGGCCGGACACACCGCGGTGGTTCGATCATTGGCCTTAAAAACGTCCGCCACGTCTCGAAAGTGGCCCTTGCTTTGATGAAAGAGTCGCGTCGTGTCATGTTGCACGGAGATGGAGCATGCGAGTTTGCGCGGGCTTGTGGGTTTGAAGAAGAAAATCTTCTCACTGAGAAGGCACGCAAACTGTGGCGTTTGTGGAAGCGAACTTATCAGGCCAACAAAGAATGGCTACCGGCTCCTCCAGATGACGAGACCGAAGAGCTCATGAAAATCTTGACGAAGTTCTATCGTCATCCTGCCGGGACGGTTCATGTTGCTGGGCAAGATGTACGTGGTGATTTGGCGTGTGTTACTTCAACCAGCGGGCATTGTTTCAAAACGCCAGGCCGGGTGGGCGACTCTCCGATTTTCGGGGCCGGTTTATACGTCGATAACGAACATGGGACCTGCGGCAGCATCGGGCATGGAGAAGCAAACTTACTGAACTGCTCTAGCTTTCATGCGGTGCATTTGATGGGACAGGGGATGTCGCCTCGCGACGCAGGGATGAACGCCCTGGAACAAGCAGCTCGGCATGCGCCACCATTCGAGGTCGATCCTTTAGGAAGGCCGAACTTCAATCTACAGCTGTATCTTCTCGGCAAAGATGGATCGCATGCTGGCGTCTGTCTACGTGGTGACTGGCAGATTGCAATCACCGACGACGACGGAACACGCCACGAAGCATGCGAAGCTCTGTTTCCCGCTGACTAGGACTAGAAGCCGGAAGCGTCCCCTTGAAGAGCATTCGAAGCGGAGGGAGCTGCACGCAGTTTGCCTTCTAGTTCGATTTTCAACGAGTCGGTCGGTTGATCAACGACAATCGTCAAACCACTGGTTTGGATATCGGTGTATTCCCTAGGCAGAAGATCGACTGCCTGACCGCCAGGGCCCAGTGCGGTGACTTTTACCGTCACCGGGTGTTCACCAGGGATGACACCATCTCCGTTTTCAAACGTTGTGAGCTTGAACGTGCCATCCTGAGGATTGATCTTTCCAGATGCCGAACGGTTGTCTGCCGGAATGACTTGGATGAAGCCGCTCCCTTGAAAGGTAAGCGGCTCGCCGTTGAGCAGGACTTGTCCGGATGTTTCGACCAACTCTGGCCGGCCATCACCACAGCCACACAACAGAACCGGCAAAATAATCAGCGCAATCGAGAGAAGTCTCGACATGGTTATCATCTCACTTGAGTGTCTATAGATTCGATAAGAGACGGCGTATCGGGTTAGTCAATCGTTTTCGGTTGACCGGAGGCACGCTGGCCTAGCAATCGATAGACAGTGAGATTGATGGTTTCCGGAATGAAATGCACCGAACCGTCGCCAAATGCGAAGTTGGCACCGCCAGGGTGACGGCTACCAAAAGCGCCGTTGAGCTCTTCGCCATAAGGGGCGGTGGTGATTCCTTCACCGGGTGGCGTGTTGACAGGATTGTCAACGGTTCGCAGCGAGTCCAGGTGACGTCCAGCCGAGGCCCAGCGGTTAATGTGATTCGACAGATGGCCATCAATCACTTCACCCACGAGCATCACGTTAGAAAGCCCGTCGGTCGCGTCACGCATTTCGTAGGCATCGCGGTACATGAACATACCGGTGTTGTTCAGCTTGACATTCAAGCCAATCCCTTGCGAAGGACCGATATGTCCTGAAACCAAAGCATAGGAAGCGGTCGCCCATTCCTTGCTGCTAACGGTTACCGTTTCTGGCATGGTCGAACTTGGACAGACGTAGGCATCAGGTCGCGTCGACAAGATTGCTTCTGGAAGCGAAGCAGGGAAGCCCGATCCTGGCCCGTAAGGAGCGAATTGTTCGTACAGCGCATTCTGTTCAATGAATGGAAGCAGCAGAACAAAGCCACTGGTACCGGGACCGTTTTGTGGGCTACATGCCCCGTCGCAGCCTAGGCGACCAGTTGGGAAGCAGTTGAACGAAGATTCGTAGTTATGCATCGCCAGGACGATTTGTTTGGCGCTATTAGTGCACTGCATGCGGCGTGCGGCTTCGCGGGCCTGTTGAACGGCCGGCAGTAAGAGCGCAATTAAGACGCCAATAATGGCGATGACGACGAGCAACTCGACGAGAGTGAAACCTTTGTTTTTAGACATCACGGACTTCCTGGAGATGAGGTAAATAAGGAGATTGTCTCAGGAGCACTTAGAATAGTTTCGTCTTGGCGCAGGCCAAGATGAATGAAGAAATTCCCGTAGACGGGGTATTTAATAAAATATAGAAAAAACGCTTCTACTGTTTAATTGCCCATAAGGGTGGTGAGTCTTTCCGTTAGGGGGTGCCCAATGGCAAGAACGGGAGCCCCGCTGGGAGTTAGAGCGACCACGAACCCAGCGATCTTATGGTCTCGATCGATGACGATCGCACCTACTTGGCATGCGAACGGTTCTGGTGCGGAAAGAATCTCATAAGTCTTTGTGAAAGTAAGCGGTCGGCAGATATCCCAAGATAGTGAGTCTGGTTTCTCGTTTGCCTGAATTACCATGTATGCGAATTGGGGATCGAACTTATCTCGGCTGTTTAAATCGAAGTGAGCCCACTCTCCCGATTGTTCAACTTTCTCAATTTGGGCGATCGCAAACTTCGATTCAGGGTCCATGCCCAGGCACTTTCCCTGAAACGTTTTGCCATCATCGCGAATAATTTCGATCGTCTCGCCACGCTTCCAATCGTCGTCTCCCAGGGTGGCGAAGAGACCTTGATTGATGTCGAACAAAATCGCCGATTGGGGTGATTTTTTTGGACGTTTTATTTCTACGGTGGCCTTCATCAGACGTGGCAGGAGGTCGTCCGACCGCTTTTGCCAGTCGTCCCAGCGATTGTTGATGGGCGAAATCGAGACAAGTCGGTCGTAATGACTGGCACTGCTGGAGATGACCATTTGATCCCACACCGACGATGCTTCTCCGGTCGATTGAATGGCAATGCCATCGATATTGATTTCACCGAAGTTGGAGAAGATGTCGGCATGAGCGATTTCCCAAAGATCTTCTTCCACTTTTTTCGGTTGGAGTTCGACAACTCCTTTCTCCGCTTTGCTGGTCGCGACGGAATAGATCGCGGGGCGTTCAGCGTCGTTAGCATGAAGCAGTCGGATTTGAACGTAACCTTTGCCCCGTTTTTGAAAGGCAAATCGCATCTGTCGGAATTGACCTGGCAAGGGACGCTCTCGAATTTCAATCGGTTGATCGAAGCTTGCAATTTGTACCCAGGGACCATCCGCAATTTCGACGGCTGGTCGACTGACCAGGCGAATCTCATTTCGCCATGTTGCGTCGACGGATTCCCCGTCAAGATTCTTCATCGCTTCGACATCAGCCAGGCTTGGGGCATCCAACACGGGACGCAAAAACGATGGCTTTGCTGAAAAGGTAATGCCACGCCAATCGATTGGCATGTTGTCGGGCCCAACCGATTGCGTCAGCTCGATCGTCACTTCGCTATCCATGAATGGGTCCAAGTCGACCAGCATCGGTGGTGGTGAGTTGACATGGTCATGGGTGTTGGTGTTTTTCAGCGGTTGCTCAAGAACCGGAATTCCGTTGACCAACACACCCAGCTCTACCTCGTCGCCTCCGTCGAACTTCGAGACGTTGACTTCCAGATATCTCGAATCAGGATCGATTTTCTTTTTCATCGAAAGCCGTAGCGGCTCGTTCTTCGCGATCACCGTTTCTCGCCAAGAGAGGACTTCGTGCGCGTATTCAACGCGGCGGCGAATCGTCTGAAACTTGAGATCTTCTCGTTTCGATTCCAGAGTCCACCCTTGCCAGGCCAACATCGTTCGAGGCGTTCGGTCGTAAATCGCTTGGTGTAGTTTCTCCTTGTCCAACTCGATTCGAGGTTCGATCCAATTGGTCATATCGCGAATATCAAACGGATCGGCCCCGTCCGGTCGCGATTCGTGTGCCATGTCGGCTTCGAGAATCAGCTGACCATTTTTGGGTGTCTCGCCCCAATGAATGTTGCCGGCGTCGATTAACTTTTCTGAGCCGACGATCGACTCGCTTTGGAATTTGGGGGAGCTTTCCCACGACACTTTCACCAAGCCACGAATGCACCCTCGATCGTGAGCGGCCTGATCGATGCCGACGAACGTTTGAAATCCGGTCGCGATCGGTGGAAGCGTAAAGCTCAGCTCGCTAGGAGCCATCACGCCGAAGTTCCACCCGCTTGTGCGTTCGCCAGACTTCGCCGTGCCAGCCAAGATTCCGCGATTCACGCGAGCCGAGAAACCATTGCGCGAGAACATGGCTTTCGAGCGGTTCTCTTGAAACGGCAATCGAAACAACGGCATCTCGTGCATCGGCCAACTCCGGCGAATCCATGTCGAGCGGCATTCGACCCAAATCGGATCGAGCGACCAGGCCGGCTGAATACCATGCACCCAACGATCGGAATTGTTGTTGTCGCCACGCGAGTCGGCGTCGATCCGCTGAACGCAGGTCGTCGCCACCAAGCCGTCCGACGTTTCCCACTGCACCAAACGTTGTTGATCGGCGGGTTCGGTTTTGCCGTCGGGAAACAGAATGGCTAACTCGTCGAGATGTTTCTCCCAGACCGACTCGTTTTCCAAGTGGATCTCGGCGACTTCGTGAAAGCCAATCGTCATGCGTTCGCGACCAGAAAGAAGGTGGACCCCGGCTTCGGAAAAACGGATAGCCCTGAAGCTGATCTCTCGACCGTTTTTCAGAAACACCGTGGCTGGAACATGACGATCGATCAACGATGGCTGTTGCTGCCAGACAATCTTACGAACGAAGTCTCGCTTCACACGCACGTCGGACCGATAACGCGAGTCAGGCGAACGCCGAAACGAAAAACTGGGCGTTACGGTAAAGTACTCCGGGACGTCGACTTGGTATTCGACCGACGCCGGTGAGTAGGCGTTGGTGTGGCCTGGGATGCGGTCGCCAGAGAACAGTTCGATGTACGCGTTGGGCATCTCGGCAGGACCCAGCGAACGATCGATCATCCATCGCATGGGATTGTTGCCATGGATCAGGCTTTGCCCAGCCAACTGGGGCATGGCGTTGCCGGAGTACCAATTTCGCAGGACGTCATCTTCGACGATGCGGCCATCTTCCAGCATCGCGACAAATCGCTTTTCT